>NZ_KL647031.1:0-762170 GCF_000725485.1 Nonomuraea candida
AACCCACCGACCTCCAACTCCATCTCCTGGATCTCCTCAACATCGACCCACGAGACCTCCGCTGAAGATCACTCACGTGCGGAAAACGGGGCTAGCCGAACAGCTCCTGCAGCCCGTCGATGGCGAAGTAGGCGAAGAAGACCAGGGAGACGGCCCAGAGCAGCCAGGGGATCTCCGAGAAGCGCCCCCTGACCGCCTTGATCAGCGTGTACGTGATCACCCCGGCCCCCACGCCGTTCGTGATCGAGTACGTGAACGGCATCAGCGCGATCGTCAGGAACGCCGGCACGGCCAGGTCGAGGTCGTCCCACGGCACGTTCCTGCTCTGCATCATCATCAGCGCCCCGACCAGCACCAGCGCGGGCGCCGCCGCGGCGGCCGGCACCACCGCGGCCAGCGGCGTGAACAGCAGCGTCAGCCCCAGCAGCGCGCCGGTCACCACGCTGGCCAGCCCGGTGCGCGCCCCCTCGCCGACACCGGCGGCCGACTCCACGAAGACGGTGTTGGCCGAGGCGCTCGCCGTGCCGCCCACCATGCCGGCCACGCCGTCCACGGTCAGGATGCGGCCCAGCCGCGGCACCCGTCCCTGCCGGTCCACGAGCCCGGCCTCGTCGCTGACGCCGATGATCGTCCCCATGGCGTCGAAGAAGCCCGACAGCACCAGCGTGAACAGCACCACGGTCGCCGTCAGCGCCCCCGCCGTGGCGAACCCGCCGAACAGGTCGACATGGCCGACCAGCCCGAAGTCCGGCGCGGACACGAGCGACTCGGGCATGCGCGGCGTCACCACGCCCCAGGCGCCCGGCTCGACGGTGGCCAGCGAGTTCACCAGGATGGCCAGGGCCGCGGTGACGGCGATGCTGATGAGGATGGCGGCGGGGACCCTGCGGACGTACAGCAGGATCATCAGGAGCAGGCCGAAGCAGAAGACCGCGACCGGCCAGCCCGACAGGTGCCCGGTCGCGCCGAGCTGCACGGGGGTTCCGGAGCCCGAGGCGACGAAGCCCGCGTCGACCAGCCCGATCAGCGCGATGAACAGCCCGATGCCCACGCTGATCGCGTGTTTGAGCGCCAGCGGGATCGCGTTCATGATCAGCGTGCGCAGGCCGGTCACGGCCAGCACGATGATCACGAAGCCTTCCAGCACCACCAGGCCCATGGCCTGCGCCCACGTCATGTACGGGGCGGCCTGGTAGGCGACCACCGCGTTCAGGCCGAGCCCGGCGGCCAGGCCGAACGGGGCGTTGCCGATGAAGGCCATGAGCAGCGTGGAGATCGCCGCGGCCAGCGCGGTGGAGGTGGTCAGCTCGCCGATCGACAGCCGCGCCCCCGTCACGTCTTTGGCGCCGGCCAGGATGATCGGGTTGAGCAGGATGATGTAGGCCATCGCCATGAACGTGGTCAGCCCGCCACGCACCTCGCGGCCGACGGTGCTGCCCCGCCCGGTCAGCTCGAAGAATCTGTCGAGCACCGGCATTCCCCCCTTGATGATCAGGGGGAATGCCGGGTGCCTACCCAGCCGGAGGTGAGATCACGCCTTCTCGTGGCGGCCGTGGCCCACCAGCGCGACGAACTCCTCCAGCTTGATCGAGCCGTCGCCGTCGCTGTCGGCCGCGGTGATGAACGCCTCGATCTCGCTCTCGGATGCGCCCTGCCCACCCAGCGCGTCGTTGGCCTTCCTGATCTCGTCAGCGGTCAGCAGGCCGTCGCCGTCGGTGTCGAAGCGCCTGAACTCCGCCTCGGCCGCCTCACGCGCGGTTGCCATCGGGTGCCCCCCTTGCTCAGCTTTCATCGAACAACGCGATATCTTCCGGCCTGATCGGAACGCGCGTCAACCGAAGCCCGGTGGCCGCTCTGACCGCGGCGGCGATGGCGGGGGTGGAGGAGAGCGTGGGAGGCTCGCCGGCGCCGCGCAAGCCGTACGGGGCGGCTGGGTCTGGATTTTCCAGGATTTTTGTTTTCATGGGTGGCATGTCGAGGATGGTGGGGATCAGGTAGTCGGTGAACGACGGGTTCCGCACCCGGCCCTCGCGTACCTGGATCTCCTCCATCAGCGCCAGGCCCAGCCCCTGCGCCGAGCCGCCGTGGATCTGGCCCTCCAGCGCCTGCGGGTTCAGCATCCGCCCGACGTCCTGCACGGCCGCCAGCTCGACCACCTTCACCAGCCCCAGCTCCACGTCCACGTCCACCACGGCCCGGTGCACGCACAGCGCGAGCTGCGTGTGCGAGTCGCCCTGCCCGGTGCGCGGATCCAGCGGGTACGTCGGCCGGTGCCGGTACTCGCGCGTCTCCTCGATCGGCCCGAACCGCTCCAGCGCCTCCCTGGGCGGCAGGCCCTTGAACCGTGCGCGCACGGCCTCGCAGGCGGCCTTGACCGCGCCCCCGGTGACATAGGACTGCCGCGAGGCCGACGAGGAGCCCGCCGAGCCGACCGAGGTGTCGGCGGGGGCCACGGTGACGTTCGCCACGCCCAGCTCGGTCCGGGCGATCTGGGCCTGCACCGTCACCAGCCCCTGCCCCACCTCGGCCGCCGCCGTGTGCACGGTGACGTGCGGCTCGCCGTTGACCAGCTCCGCCCGCACCCGCGCGGTCGAGAAGTCGTCGAACCCCTCCGAGAAGCAGATGTTCTTGATCCCCACGCCGTAGCCGACGCCCCGGCGCACCGACTCCCCGCGGGTGGTCTGGGAGACGCCGCCGGGCAGCATCCGCAGGTCGCGCTCGCGCGTGCCCGGCGGCATCGGCAGCGGCATCGGCAGTGGCATCGCCTCCAGCTCGCGCAGCATCTCGGCGAGCGGGGCGGGGGAGTCGATCACCTGCCCCGTGATGAGGCGCGAGCCCTGGGAGACGGCGTTGCGCACCCGGATCTCGACCGGCGACAGCCCGCACGCCTCGGCCAGCCGGTCCATCTGCGACTCGTAGGCGTAGCACGCCTGCACCGCCCCGAATCCGCGCATCGCGCCGCACGGCGGGTTGTTGGTGTAGACGCCGGTGGCGTCCACGCGCACGTTCGGCACCTCGTACGGCCCCACGCCCAGCGACGCCGCGTTGCCGACCACGGCGGGGGAGGAGGAGCAGTACGCGCCGCCGTCCAGCAGGATGTCGGCCTTGACGTAGACCAGCCGGCCGTCGCGGGTCGCGCCGTGCTCGTAGCGCATCCGCGCCGGATGGCGGTGCACGTGGCCGAAGAACGACTCCTCACGGCCGTACACGATCTTGACGGGGCGGTTCAGCCGCAGGGCCAGCATGCAGGCGTGGACCTGCATCGACAGGTCCTCCCGCGCGCCGAACGCGCCGCCGACGCCCGCCAGCGTCAGGCGCACCTTCTCCGGCGGCAGGCCCAGGCAGGGCGCGAGCTGGTCGCGGTCCACGTGCAGCCACTGGGTGGCGATGAACAGGTCCACGCCGCCGTCCTCGGCCGGCACCGCCAGGCCCGACTCGGGGCCGAGGAAGGCCTGGTCCTGCATGCCGACCTCGTACTCGCCGGTGACGACGACCTCGGCCTCGAACGTGTCGCCGCGCCGCACCGGCTGGTGGCGCACGAAGCGGCGCGACTCGCGGGGGTCGGTGACGGCCGGGCGGGGCTCGTAGCCGACGACGATCGCCGCCACGGCCCTGCGGGCGGTCTCCGGATGGTCGGCCGCCACCAGCGCCACCGGCTCGCCCTGGTGGCGCACCTGGTCGATGGCCAGCACCGGCTGGTCCCGGTGCTCCAGGCCGTAGTATTTCTCGCCCGGCACGTCCTCGTGCGTCAGCACCGCCCGCACGCCCGCGATCCGCAGCGCCGGCCCGACGTCGATGGAGCGGATCCACGCCGACGGGTGCGGGCTGCGCAGCGTGGCGCCCCACACCATGCCCTCCAGCCACAGGTCGGAGGCGTAGGCGAACTCTCCGGTCACCTTCAGAGCGGCGTCGGGCCGCCGCGCGCTCTCCCCGACCCCCTGCACGGCGTCCTGCCGGATCGCGTCAGCCGTCTGCGTCATCTTCCGAGTAGAGCACCGCGGCCCCGGCCCGTCCTATGCGCCCGGCGTGAAATCCCGGTCAGCGCTTGCCCTAACGGGCTTGTATATTCCTCCAAGTGCGAATCGCCGACCTGCTGGCCATCGACGAGCTGCGCCTGACCCTGCTCACCGGCGACCCCGGCCGCGAGTTCGGCACCGTGCACATCACCGACCTGCCCGAGCCGGGGCGCTACCTGGGCGGCGGCGAGCTGGTGCTGACCGGCCTCATGTGGTGGCACGAGCCCGGCGACTCCGCCCGCTTCGTGGCCGCGCTGTCCGAGGCGGGCGTCGCCGCGCTCGGCGCCGGGCAGGCGTGGCTCGGCCACGTGCCCGCCGACCTGGTCGCCGCGTGCGAGGCCGCCGGCCTGCCGCTGCTGCAGGTGCCCACCGAGGTCTCCTTCCGCACGCTGGCCGAGCTGGCCGGGCCCCGGCTGGCCGGCGACGTGCGCGCCGCGCTGGGCCGCCACCGCCGGCTGGTCGCGGCCGTCGCCGAGGGCGCCGGCCTGCGCGAGCTGTTCGAGCTGACCGCCGCGGAGCTGGGCGTCACCGGCGCCGTCGTGTCCGCCTCGGGAGAGGTGATCGTGGGGGCGGCGGCCGACCCCGTACGGCTGGCCAGGGCGTACCTGACCGCGCCGCGGCTGCCCGTCCTGGCCGGCGACCACACGATCTTCGCCGTCGGGCGCGGCCACCGCGCCGCGGGCTGGGCGCTGGCCTGCGACGGCGACCTGATGGGCCGGGCCGACCTGGGCCACGAGCTGGCCGCCTGCGTGGGCCTCGAACGCAGCCGCATGGAGGAGGGCCGCCGGGTCGAGCGCCGCCTGGCCGAGCAGCTCGTCGTGGCCGCGCTGGCCGAGGCCGACGTGGCCGAGATCGGCGCCGGGCTGCGCACGTGCGGGATCGACGCGGCGGAGCCGTACGCGGTGGTGAGCGCCACCGCCCCCAGACCCGGCGCCACCCGCGGCCCCGACCCCGCCACCCTCGGCGGCCGGGTCGTGGAGGAGCTGCTCGGCCGCGAGGTCGTCGCGGCGGCCGGCGCCGACGGCGCGGTCGCCGTGGTGCCGCTGCGCGGGCGCACCGCCACCGAGCTGGCCGACCGGCTGCGCGCGGGGGCGGAGGTGCTGTCCGCGCTGCCCGGCACCCGCCTGTGCGTCGGGCTCAGCGGCGCGCTGACCGGCCCGGCCGCCGTCAAGGGCGGCGTGGAGGAGGCCGGGCACGCCCGCCGCCTGGCCGAGGCCCGCTCCGGCGGGATCGTCACCAGCGACGAGATCTACACCCACGCGCTGCTGCTGGCCACGGTGCCGGGCGACGTGCGCCGCTCGTTCACCGACCGGCTGCTGTCGCCGCTGCTCGACTACGACCGCAGGCACCAGTCCGAGCTGGTGCGCACGCTCGGGGTCTACCTCGACTGCGCCGGCTCGTGGCACGCCTGCGCCGAGCGGCTCCACGTGCACGTCAACACCGTGCGCTACCGCGTGCGCAGGATCGAGGAGCTGACCGGCAGGAACCTGGCCACGATGGCCGACCGGGTCGACTTCTTCCTCGCCCTCAGGGACACCGGAACGCCCCGCTGACCGCTCCGGGACGCTGTGTCGTTCCCCCGGCCGCTCGGCGGCGTCGCGGCGGCGGGCGCCTGCCGCTCACTCCCGTGCCTCGGCGGCCGGCGTCCCGCGGCGGCCGTGGGCGCGCTCCTCGCGCGCCCGCCGCAGGGCGTCCTGCTCCTCGCGCAGCCTGCCCTCCCAGCGGGCGTTGCCGAGCCCGCCCCCGCTCAGGACCGCCTCGGTGACGCGCAAGACCGCCTGGTCGAGCTCGCCCAGCAGCCGGTGGGCCCGCGCCAGCTCCAGCAGGCAGCGCAGGATCCCGAAACGGTAACCGCTCGCCGAGAGGTGGTCGTAGGCCGCCAGCAGGCGGGGCAGGGCCCGGCCCGGGTCGTCCAGGGCGAGATGGCACTCGCCCATCAGCAGCAGGGCCTGCCCCTCGTTGTGCCGGTCACCGTCCTGCCTGGCGCCGGTGTAGGCCTCCTCCAGCAGCTCGAACGCCTGCTCCGGGCGGCCCATGCCGAGCAGGGCCTGCGCGGCGCCGCGCAGCGCGTAGCGCACGCCCACGCGGATGCCGAGGCTCCTGGCCAGCACGAGCTGGCGCTCCGCCCAGGGCAGGGCCTCCTCGTAGCGGCCGTTGGTGTTGTAGGCGTTGGCCAGGTTGCCGAGCGTGCGCATCTCGTCCACGCCGTCGCCCGTCCCCCTGGTCAGCTCCAGCTCGGCCATCAGGTGCGCGACCGCCCCGTCGGTGTCGCCCAGCAGGCGCAGGGCGTTGGAGATGTGGCCGTGCGCGACCGCCGCGTCGGACGGCTCGCCGAGGCGCTCGCTCGCGGTCAGCACCAGCGTGTTCAGCTCCTTCATCTCCATGATGCGGTAGGAGCGCTCCTGGTGCCTGTGCAGGCTGAAGGTGAGGCCGATGCCCAGCCGGGCGACGACCGGGTCCGCCGAGCCGAGCGCCTGCCGTGCGGCGGCGGTCAGCACTGCCTCCTCCTGGTACAGCCAGGCGGCGGCCTCCTCGGCGGTGGTCACCTCGTGCGGGACGGCGTCCACCGGCGCGGCGTGCTCCAGGCGGTGCGGGTCGCTGACGTGGTTGGCCAGCCGGGCCGAGGCGGCGTAGTACGACAACGCGCGGACCAGCGCCTCGCGGGCCCCCTCGGGCCGCAGCTCGCCGGCGAAGAGCCGGACCAGGTCGTGCAACTGGTAACGGCCGCGTACGGTGCGGTCGAGCAGGTGGGCGTCCGCCAGCCGCTCCAGCGCCCGCTCGGCCTCCCGCACGCTCACGCCCAGCAGCGCGCCGACGGGCTCGGCGGTCACCTCCGGCACGTGCAGCAGGCCCAGCAGCGACAGGGTCCGCGCGGCCAGCCGGTCCACGGGCCGGGAGCCGGTCTGCAGCGCCGTGAAGCCGGCGCTCAGGCTGGAGCGGACCGCCAGGTCGCCGGTCGACAGCTCGTGCAGCCTGCTCTGCTCGTCGCTCAGCCGGGCCGCCAGCGCCGCCACGCTCCACTCCGGATGGCCGGCCAGGCGCGCCCCCGCGATGCGCAGGGCGAGCGGCAGGCCCTCGCACAGCCGGACGAGCCGGGCCGTCTGTCCGGCGTCGGCGGAGACCCGCCCGGCGCCCGCCAGCCTGGCCAGCATCGTGGCCGACTCCGCGTGTGACATCCTGCCGAGTTCGAGCTGGAAGGCGTCCTCGCCCCAGGCCATGGTCTCGCGGCTGGTCACCAGCAGCGCGCTGCCCAGCGGCGTGGCCAGCAGCGGCCGGATCTGGGCCAGGTCGGCGGCGTCGTCCAGCAGGGCCAGCACCCGGCGGCCGTGCAGGCGGCTGCGCCACATCGCGGCGGCCTCGTCGAGGTCGGCGGGCACGGAGCCGGGCGCGACGCCCAGCCCGCGCAGGAACCGCCCGAGCACGTCGAGCGTGGTGAGCGCGGGCACCTCCGGCGTGGCGCCGCGGCAGTTCACGTAGAGCTGGCCGTCGGGGAACCGCTCCTTCGCCAGGTCGGCGACCTGCGCGGCCAGCGCCGACTTGCCGACGCCCGCGGGCCCGGTGATGATCACCAGCGGGTGCGGGTCCGCCTTGTCCCAGGGCGCCAGCCGCTCCTTCAGCCGCACGACCTCCCGCGCCCGGCCCACGAACCCCGTCAGCGGCCGGGGCAACTGGTGCGGCACCACCGGCTCGGCGAGGGGCGGCGAGACGGAGCCGGAGTCGGCCCGCAGCACCATCTCGTGACACCTGCGCAGGCCCTCGCCGGGCGACAACCCCAGCCTCTCGGCGAGCAGCGCCCGGCCCTCCTCGTAGACCTCCAGCGCCTCGGCCGGCAGGCCCGAGCGGTGCAGGGCCTTCATGAGCAGCTCGCGGGTCCGCTCCCGCAACGGGTGCTGGCGGGTCAGATGGCGCAGGTCGTCCACGATCTCGCGGTGGCGGTCCAGCCGCAGCAGGCTCTCCGCGCGCCGCTCCAGCGCCGCCAGCCTGAGCTGCTCCAGGCGGGCCCGCTCCTTGTCGGCGAACGGGCCGTGCATGCCGCTCAGCGCGGTGCCCCGCCACAACGCCAGGGCCTGGTCTAGCCGGTGCAGGGCCTGGCGATCGTCGCCGGCGTCCTGGTGGCGGTGGGCCTCGTCGAGCCAGCGGGCCAGCAGGATCGCGTCGACCCGGTCGGGCTCCAGGCGTAAGACGTAGCCGGCGGAGGTGTTGAGCAGCAGCCGCGAGGGCTCGCGCCGCCCGCGGCCGGGCTCGAAGGCGCGGCGTAGGCCCGCGATGTAGGTGTAGACGCTCTGCTCGGCGTTGCGGGGGGCGTCGTCGCCCCAGATGTGCGCCACGAGCAGGTCCATCGGGACGGGCTCGGACGGCGCGGTGGCGAGGACGGCCAGGACGCCGCGCTGCCTGGCCGGGCCGAGGTCGATGGCCTCCGGGGCGCCGTCACGGCGGAACTCGGCGGTCACCGCGCCAAGAAGGCGGATGAAGAGTCCCTCGCTCACTCCGTCCTCCCTGATGACGTTCCTCCCCCGAGGGGCCGAGCAGGAAGCGTAAACGAGACCCGCCGGTCGGGCGACGGCCGCGACGGAATGTAGATCCAATCTAGAGGGCGCGCAGTACGCTGAAACGGACGGGGCGCGGTTTCAGCGATCTCTTTCAGAGATCTTCTTTCAGCCGTGAAAAGAGGGGGCACACGAGCGAAACGTTGTCGGCTTTCCATCCTGGGAAGGCCCGGTCTGCCGGCCCGGTGCGGTGTCGGACCGGCGCCTGGTGCATGCACCCCCTCTTTTCGGACGGGCGTCAGCAGCAGTCGCTGTTGTCCACCAACGTCTGGAGGGAAGACGTGTCGGCGTTCGCCGCCGTAACATTGCCTCCAATGGTCACCGCGAAAGCGACCGCGGCGATCAGGGCGGACAGGGCAATACGCATGCGCATGGGGGTTCTCCCTCGCCTATGTGGGGTTTGCTTCGGACCTAATATTCCCAGGGAGCGACAACTGTGACCACATCTGACCTGGTTGGACTCCGTATTAAGACCGTTCGGCGACAACGCGGCCTGTCACAGGCCCAGCTGGCGCACCCCGAGTTGTCGGACAGTTACGTCTCGCTGATCGAGAGTGGCAAGCGTACCCCCACACCGGCGGTTCTGGAGCTGCTGGCCCAAAAGTTGGACTGCTCCCTGTCCTATCTGATCAATGGAGTCACCGCGGAGCAGATGGAGGACATCGAGCTCGCCCTCGGCTACGCGCGGCTGGCACTCGAGAACGGTGAGGTTCAGGAGGCCCGCACCCGCTTCGCCGAGCTGGTGGCGAACAACAACCTGACAGGACTGACGGCCCTTCGTCAAGACACCGAGTTCGGCCTGGCGCTGGCCTGTGAGGCGTGCGGCGACCTCGACGAGGCGATCTCCATCCTGCTGCGGCTGCGCGAGGAGGAGCTGTCCAGCGAGCGCCGCACCGAGGTCGCCATGGTGCTCTGCCGCGTCTACCGCGAGAGCGAGCGGCTGACCGAGGCCGTCGAGGTGGGCGAGCAGATCCTGGTCAAGAGCGACCGCCAGCCCTGGACCGACCAGCTCGTCGAGCTGGCCGCCACCCTGCTGTCGGCCTACATGCAGCGCGGCGACCTGCTGCGCGCCCGCCAGTTCGCGGCCGAGCTGCTCAACGCCGCCGACGTGCTCGGCACGCCGCGCGCGATCGTGGCGGCCAACTGGAACGCCTCCAGCGTCGCCAACATCACCGGCCACGACGAGGAGTCCCTGGCCTTCGCCGAGCGCGCCATGGCCGTGCAGATCGAGAACGGCAACCCGCGCAGCGTCGCCCGGATGCGCCTGGCGCTGCTGCAGAAGCGCCTGCGGGTGCGCCCCGCTGAGGCGCTGGCGGTGCGCGATGCGCTGCGCGCCGCGGTGGCCGAGTTCGAGCAGACCTCGACCAGCGCCGTCGACCGAGCCCGGGTGCACATCGAGCTGGCCTACGCCGAATACATGTCGGGCGACTACGACAAGGCCGTGCACCACGCGCGGACCGGCAGGGAGCTGATCCCCGAGTCCGGGCACGTGCTCGGGGCCGAGGCGAGCCTGCTGCTCGGCCGGGTCTACGGCGCGGTCGGCCGCTCCGACGAGGCCGCCGAGCACGTCGGCGAGGTGCGCGACTGGCTCACCCCGCTGTCCGACTCCCGCCGCTCGGCCTCCACGTGGTACGCCGCCGCCGAGACCATGGAGAGCCTCGGCGACGACGACGAGGCGGTGGAGGCCTACCAGCGGGCTCTGGCCTGCGCCGGCCTGTAGGAACCGGACCGGACTCCGAACTTCAGGGGTCGCACTCCGGATTTCTGGGGTCGGGCTCCGGATTTCTGGGGTCGGGCTCCGGTCTTAGGGGGTCGCACTCCTGATTCAAGGGTCCGGCCGTGGCCACGGACTCCGGGTTTCGGGGGCCGGGCTCCGATTTCTGGGGGTGGGCCGTGGGCCCGGGCTCCGCGTTTCGGGGGTCGGGTTCCGTTTTTCGGGGTGGGCCGTGGGGCAGGGCTCCGGATTTTCGGGGGCCGGATTCCGCGTTCAGGGGTCGGATTTCCGCGGGCCGGGCTGTGCGGGCCGGATTGTAGAGGCTGGTTTGTGGAGTGAAGTCCGAACCGGGCAGTGGCATCGGTAGCCTTGGGATTGCCATGAAGACAACCCCGTTCGCGGCCCTCACCGCGATCCTCGCCGCCGCCCTGCTCGTGTTCGGCCCCGCCGCCCCCGCCCTGGCGCACGACACGCTCAAGAGCAGCTCCCCGGCCAAGAACGCCAAGGTCGAGTCCCTCGACGAGATCAGGCTCGAGTTCAGCGCCAAGGTCCGCATGCCGTTCGTCATCGTGCGCGGCGAAGGAGACACGCGCTACGAGAGCGGCAAGCCGGAGCTGGACGGCGCGGTGGTGACCCAGGCCGTCGGCGGGCCGCTGCCCGACGGGAAATACACGATCGCCTACCGCGTCGTGTCCTCCGACGGGCACCCGATCGAGGGGGAGATCCCGTTCCGGGTGGAGGGGGCGGAGACGCCGTCACCCAGCCCGAGCGGCAGCGCCGCCCCCAGCGAGAGCAGCGCCGCCGTCGGGGAGAGCCCGGCCGCCGCGCCGAGCGAGGGCGCGAGCGGCACCGCGGCGCCGAGCGCGGCCGCATCCGGCTCTCCCGCGGCCTCCGCCCCGGCCGGCCAGCCCGGCTCGGCCGCGCTGGAGACCGATCAGGCGTCGGCCGCCGAGGAGGGCGGGACGTTCCCCGTCTGGCTGATCATCGTCGTCGGCGCGCTCGTCGGCATCGGCATCGGGTTCCTGCTCAGCGCACGGAAGAAGCAGCCGTGAGCAGGGCGGCGCGCCTCGCGCTCGCGGCCGCCGCGGCGGCGATCGCCGCCCTGGTCGTCGGCATGATCGCCGGTGGCACGGCGTTCCCCAGGATCATCCCCGGCCTGCCCGACGCCGGCGTGGTCGTCCGCTGGGGCCTGCCGCTGTCCAAGCTGCTCATGGACGCCGCCGGCGTGGTCACCGTGGGCCTGCTGCTGATGGCCGCCACGTTGCTGCCCAACGACAAGGGCGTGCTCGGCAAGAGCGCGCTCGACTACGTCAAGGCCGCCTCGTGGGCCGCGCTGGCGTGGGCCGGCGCGGCGTTCCTGTCCATCGTGTTCGGCGTCGCCGAGTCCATCGGCAGGACCGTGCCCCAGGTCCTCGACCGCACCATCCTGACCAGCTACGCCACCCAGACCACGCAGGGCGTCGCGCTGACGCTCGTGGTGCTGTTCGGGGTGGCCATCGCCCTGTTCTCGCGCGGCGCCATCACGGCGGGCGCGGCGGCCGGGCTGCTGGTGTTCGCGATGGTGACGCTGCTGCCCGCGCCGCTCACCGGACACTCCTCCTCATCGCCCAACCACGACCTGGCCACGTCGTCGGTCTCGCTGCACGTGCTCGCGCTGGCCCTGTGGGTGGGCGGGCTCGGCGTGCTGGCCCTGCACGCGCTGCGCAAGCAGCCGCAGCTCGAGGTCGCGGCGGCGCGCTTCTCCCGGATGGCCCTGTGGTGCTTCGTCGGGGTGGGCCTGTCCGGGGTGTTCGCCCTGGTCGCGCGGCTGGGCTCGATCTCCGACCTGTGGACCACCGAGTACGGCCTGCTCGCCGTGGCCAAGCTCGTGGCGTTCGTGCTGCTCGGCTACGTGGGCTACTGGCACCGGCAGCGCACGCTCGTCGACCTGGAGGCGGGCCGGCCGAAGGCGTTCGTCCGGCTGGCCGGCGGCGAGCTGCTGCTCATGTCCGCCACCATGGGCGTGGGCGTGGCCCTGTCGCGCACGGAGCCTCCCGAGTTCGTCCTGCCCGCCGACCGGGCGTTCGAGCTGCTCGGCTTCCCGGTGCCGCCCCCGATCACCCTGGGCAACATCTTTTCGATGTGGTGGTTCGACCTGTTCTTCGCCGTGGTGGCGGCCGTGCTGGCCGGCCTGTACGGCCTCGGCGTGCGCCGCCTGCTCAGCCGGGGCGACCGCTGGTCGTGGGGCCGCACGGCCTCGTGGTACATCGGCGTCGCGCTGCTGGTCTTCGCCACGCAGAGCGGCCTGGCCAGATACGCCCAGGTCATGTTCGACATCCACATGATCGAGCACATGACGCTGTCTATGGTGGTGCCGATCTTCCTCGTCCTCGGCGGGCCCGTCACCCTGGCCCTGCGCGCGCTCAAGCCCGCCGCCAGGAGGGGTGACAGGGGGCCGCGCGAGTGGATCACCACGATCCTGCACAGCCGGTTCACCAAGGTCGTCACGCATCCCGTGGTCGCCACCGCGATCTTCGTCGCCTCGACGTACGCGCTCTACTTCACGCCGCTGTTCGAGTCGGCGATGAACGAGCACCTCGGCCACATCTGGATGACCCTGCACTTCCTGATCAGCGGCTGCCTGTTCTTCTGGGTGATCATCGGGGTCGACCCGGCGCCCAACCGGCTCCCGTACGTGTGGCGGCTGCTGATGCTCTTCGTCACCATGCCGTTCCACGCCTTCTTCGGGATCGCGCTGATGATGATGAGCGGGGTGATCGCCTCCGGCTGGTATGAGCAGCTCGGCCGCACCTGGGGCGACACGCTGATCCAGACCCAGCGCGACGGCGGCGCCATCGCCTGGGGCTTCGGCGAGATCCCGACGCTCATCGTCCTGCTGGCCATCGCCGCGCAATGGTACAAGGACGACGACCGGCAGGCACGACGCGCCGACCGCAAGGCCGAGCGCACGGGCGCCGGCGACCCCGAGCTCGACTCCTACAACGACTACCTCGCGCGCCTCAACCGCGCCGACAAAGGGGAATAGGCGCGGGCGGCCGGGCGCGGGCGCGTAGCCGTACGGACATGCCCTCATACCTTCCGTCTACAAGTCTCTCAACCGACAGGTAGCCTTTCTCCCAGGGGAGGCGGGCATGACCCCATCCGCCAGGTGCGATGTCCTTTGAGGGGGGATGCGCACCACGCGGTAGGGAGCGCCGGAGTGGGGAGCGGCGCGGCGCCCGGGGTGCCGAGGAAGGCGAGAGCCAATTGTCGAAAGAGACGCGGATGCGCGGGGGGCAGAGCCTGGCCCAGGCGCTGGAGAGCTGTCTGGCCGAGTGGTCGGAGCGCACGGGCATCACGGTCGAGACGTGGGCCCTGCCCGCGACCGACGTGCCGGCGCGCGTCACGGAGGGCGTCATGGCCACCATGCGCGAGGCGCTGTCCAACGTCGAGCTGCACAGCAGGGCCCGGACTGTCTCGATCGCCGTGACGGCCGGCGAGAGCGGGCTGCGCCTGACCGTCAGTGACGACGGCCAGGGGTTCCCGCCCGCGCGGGCGGGGCGGGGGATCGCCAGGATGCGGGCGGCCTTCGCGGAGCTGGGGGGCGACCTGTCGGTCAACAGCGTGCCCGGCGAGGGCACCACGGTGACCGGGGTGCTGCCCCGGCGCCGCTGACCCGCCGGCGACCGCCCGGGCGGCGACGTTCCGGACGGTGGTCTCCGGGTCCGGGGCTTCCCCGGCCCGCGGTTCTCCGGGTTCGCGGCTTTCCGAGGCCGGGGTTCTCCTGGTTCGTGGCTTCCCGGCCCGCGGGTTCCGGGGGCCGGGGGGCTCGCTCAGGGGAGGGTGAGGATCTCGCTGCCCGAGTCGGTGACCACGATCGTGTGCTCGAACTGGGCGGTGCGCTTGCGGTCCTTGGTCACCGCCGTCCACTTGTCGGGCCAGATCTCGTATTCGATCGTGCCCAGCGTCAGCATCGGCTCGATCGTGAACGTCATGCCCGGCACCAGCTCCACCCGCAGCGACGGATCGTCGTAGTGGGGCACCATGAGCCCGGAGTGGAAGCTCGTGCCGATGCCGTGGCCGGTGAAGTCGCGCACGACGCCGTAGCCGAAGCGCTTGGCGTACGCCTCGATGACGCGGCCGACCACGTTGAGCTGGCGGCCGGGCGCGACCGCCCTGATGGCCCGCATCATCGCCTCGCGCGTGCGCTCCACCAGCAGCCGCGACTCGTCGTCGACCTCGCCCACCAGGAACGTGGCGTCGGTGTCACCATGGACGCCGCCGATGTAGGCGGTGATGTCGACGTTGACGATGTCGCCCTCGTTCAGCACGGTGTCGTCGGGGATGCCGTGGCAGATGACCTCGTTGATCGAGGTGCAGAGCGACTTCGGATAGCCCTTGTAGCCCAGGGTGCTGGGGTAGGCGCCGTGGTCGAGGAGGAACTCGTGGCCGATCCTGTCGAGCTCGTCGGTGGTGACGCCCGGCCGGACGTGCTTGCCGACCTCCTCCAGAGCCTGGGCGGCGATCCGGCCCGCCACCCTCATGCGCTCGATGATCTCGGGGGTCTTCACATCGGACTCGCCGGTCCTGGGGCGCTTCTTTCCGACGTACTCCGGCCGCTCGATGTGGGCGGGAACCTTTCGCATGGGCGAAACTCGCCCGGGCTGGAGCAGTGTCGTCATGAAACATGAGTCTACGGGGCAGAATTGACGTCGTGAGCGAAGGCCAATGGTGGTTCTGTCTCAAGCACATGCGCGTCGAGCCCGACGAGGGCTGCCCCAACAAGGACCGGATGGGGCCCTACGCGACGCAGGAGGAAGCGGCGGGAGCGCTGCAGCGCGCCGCCGACCGCAACAAGTCGTGGGACGAGGCGGACCAGGACGACGACTGAGGGCGACCGGCGCCGACCGGCGCCGACCGGCGCCGACCGGCGGCTGAACGGCTGACGCCGGCGGTCACCTGGCCGGCGCGCCGACCCGCGCGAGCTTGACCAGCGCCACGACGCCGATGGCGGCCCACACCAGGTTGAGCCCCGCCGAGGGCCAGGCGGCGCTGTAGGCGCTGTTGACCATCAGGCCGATCGAGCCCGCCAGGTTGATGAGCTGGTAGGCCACGCCGTCCCCCGACAGGCGGGACGACGAGACGAGGGCGTAACCGGCCAGCAGCAGGGCGGCGCCGGCCCAGCCGATCACGGCGAGCAGAAGATCCATGGCCGCCATTGTCCGGACCCCGCGCTCTGAAGCACAAATAAAGAAACCTTAACGGCGGGCGTAAGCTGATCTGCATGGACCTTGATCCTCGGCGGCTGCGCGTCTTACGTGAGGTAGCCCGGCGCGGCGGCGTGATGCGGGCCGCCGAGGCGCTGTTCCTGACGCCCTCCGCCGTCTCCCAGCAGCTCGCGCAGCTGGAGCGTGAGGTCGGCCTGGCCCTCATCGACCGCTCCCAGCGCAGCGTCTCGCTCACCCCGGCGGGCCGGGTGCTGGCCGGCTACGCCGAGCGGGTGGAGGAGGAGCTGGCCGAGGCCAAGCGGGAGCTGACCCGGTTCACCGAGCGGCTGGCCGGGCCGGTGCGCATCGCCGCCTTCCCCACCGTGATCACTCACGTGCTCGTGCCCGCCATGCGCGAGCTGGCCGTGCGCCATCCCAGCATCACGCCGACCATCCACGAGATCTACGGGCGGCCGGCGCTGCAGGAGCTGCGGCTGGGCGCGGTGGACGTGCTCATCACCGAGCAGGACATGGGCCTGCCCGTGCTGTCGCAGCCGTCGCTGCGCACCCGGCTGCTGTACGTGGACGAATACCGCATCGTGCTGCCGCCCGGCTGGTCCGACCCGCCGTCCACGGTGGACGAGGTGCTGCGGCGGCCCTGGGTGGCGGGCGACCCGAACCAGGCGTGCGGGCAGGCGCTGGAGCGGCTGGCCGGGCTGCACGGCGTCGAGCCGCGCAAGGTGCACGTCATCACGGAGTTCGGGCCGACGCTGGCGCTGGTGGCGGCCGGGCACGGGGTGGCGATTGTGCCCGAGCTGGCGCTGCTGGACGTGCCCGAGGGCGAGGTGCGGGTGAGCGACATCCGCGACGTCGGGGCGCGCCGGCTGGACGCCGTCACCCGGGTGGGCGGCACGCCGTCGGGGGAGCCCGACCCGGTGCAGGCCGTGGTGATCGAGGCCATCGAGGAGGCCACCGCGGCCCTGGAGGACTCCCTGCGCACGCGCCTGACCCAGGAGGTCGCCTGACCGCCGGCCCGGCCGGGCTCAGTCGGTGACCTGGGGGCCGCTGACCTTGTCGAGGAGGCGGGCCAGGCGGTCGCGCAGGCCGGGCCGCCGCCCGGTCTCGCCGGCCGCCGCGCTGACCAGGTGCTGGGCGCCGTCGAACGTCACGGGCCCCTCGCGCGGCACCGCGATCGCGTCATGGGCCAACCCGGCCAGCTCGGGGTCGCCGCCCTCGATGGCCAGGATCGTCGCCCCCGTACGCCGGGCGTCGTCGACGCGTTCGAGCAGCGGCACCGGCGCGTGTCGCTCGGAGAGCACGAACAGCGTCTCCCCCCGGCCCGTGCGCTCCAGCCGGTCGAGGCCGACGCGCAGGTGGGGCGGCGCGCCCGGAGGCGGGGCCCAGCGCACCAGGGTGGGGGTGAGCTGGGGCAGGCCGGCGAACTCGGCCTCGTCGGCCAGGTGCGCGGTCACGTGCCAGGGCTCGTCGTCGGGGGTGCCCACCACCAGCAGGCCGCCGGGCGAGCGGGTGGCGCGCAGGGCCAGGGCCAGCTCGCGCGTCCGTTCGAGCCAGCCGGTCCCGTCGAGGAGTTCGCGCAGGAGGCCCACCGATCCCGAGTCCATACCCCCATGGTGCCCGACGGGGCCGCCCGGGGTGGCTGTTTCGTGAGTGATGTGTTGACACGAGGTGTGTTTCCCCGTCATTTCGGGCCTTGACATGGAGTTACCCTCGGGTAACGATCGGCTCGCGGCGCCGCCGTCCCAACAGCTGATCGTCACGGAGAGGGGCGGCACATGAATGTACGTGTGCGCGTCAGCATGTCCTTGATCCTGTTATCGATCATGTCGCTCGTCGCGGTCCCGGCCCGCGCCGCGGCCCCCGGAGACGTCGTCTCCGCCCAGCCCACCACGGTCTACCTGCTGCCGGGCAAGCTGCTGGAGGTCCCGGTCGACGCCTGGCACCTGCGCTACACCTCCACCTCCGCCACCGGAGCCCCGAACACCGTCTCCGGCACCCTGCTCGTGCCCAAGGCCCGCTACCCGCTCGGCGCGCGGCCGATCATCGGCTACGCCTTCGGCACCCACGGCCTCGGCGACCAGTGCGCCCCCTCGGTCAGCATGAGCCAGGGCCGCGAGGCCGAGCTGGTGCTGGTCAGCCTGTTCCTGCTCAAGGGGTACGCGGTCGCGATGACCGACTACGAGGGCCTCGGCACGCCGGGGACGCACACGTACATGGCGGGGATCTCGCAGGGGCACGCCGTGCTCGACGCGATCAGGGCCGCCACCCGCGTGCCCGGCGCCGGGCTGTCGGCCGGCGCGCCCGTCGGCATCATGGGCTACTCGCAGGGCGGCGCCTCCGCCGGGTGGGCCGCGCAGCTCCAGCCCTCGTACGCGCCCGAGCTGCGGCTGCGCGGCGTCGCGGCCGGCGGGGTGCCGGCCGACCTGCACGCCGTCGCCTCCCACCTGGACGGCGGGCCGGACTTCGGCCTGGCGGCCGCGGCCGGGGTGGGCCTCGACGCCGCCTACCCCGAGCTGGACCTGGAGGCCGACCTCAACGACCGGGGCCGCGCGCTGCTCGCCGACGCCGCCGACGACTGCGTGGGCGACCTGGGCAAGCTCGCCGGGCTGCGCTTCGCCGACCTGAGCCCGGTGGACCTGCTCAACCAGCCGAAGTGGCTGGCCCGCCTGGCCGAGAACCGGCTCGGCGCCACGCCGCCGCGCGTGCCGATCTTCCTCTACCACGGGCGCGGCGACGAGATCATCCCGCTCGCGGTAGGGTCCACGCTGCGCACCGAGTACTGCCGCGCCGGGGGCACCGTGCGCTGGGCCGTCATGCCCGCGCCCGACCACGTGACGGGCGCCATCGAGGGCGGCCCGCTCGCCATCGAGTGGCTGGCCCTGCGCATCCTGGGCCTGCCCGCCTCCGGGAACTGCTAGGCGCTGCACCGGCCCACCCTGCCGACGGGCCGGGTGGGCCTGACATGATCTGGTTATGACAGATGTGAACGGACTTTCCATCGCCATCCTCGGCGGCACCGGTGACCAGGGCAAAGGGCTGGCGCGGCGGTTCGCGCTGGCGGGGCACCAGGTGCTCGTCGGCTCGCGCAGCGCCCAGCGCGCCCAGGAGGCGGCGGAGTCGATCGGGGCCGGCGTGACCGGTGACGAGAACGCCGCCGTGGCCGCGCGGGCGGACATCGTGATCGTGGCGGTGCCGTACGACGGGCACAAGGCGCTGCTGGAGTCCCTGCGGGGCGAGCTGGCCGGCAAGATCGTGGTGGACTGCGTCAACCCGCTCGGCTTCGACAAGCAGGGCGCCTACGCGCTGCCGGTCGAGGAGGGCAGCGCCGCCCAGCAGGCCGCGGCCGTGCTGCCGGACAGCCGCGTGGTGGCCGCCTTCCACCACGTCTCCGCCGTGCTGCTGATGGACCCGGCGGTCGACAAGGTGGACCTGGACGTGCTGGTGCTGGGCGACGACCGCGAGGCCACCGACCTCGTGCAGGCGCTGGCCGAGGTGATCCCGGGCGTGCGCGGCGTGTACGGCGGCCGGCTCCGCAACGCCCGCCAGATCGAGGCCTTCACCGCCAACCTGATCTCCGTGAACCGCCGCTACAAGGCCCACGCCGGCCTGCGCATCACCGACATCTGAGCCGCCGGGGGGCCGCGCCTCCTCCCGGGCGGCCCCGGTGGCGCGTCGCCGGGGTCCGAGCCGGGCTCACAGCCAGCCGGCGTCCTCGGCGATGCGGATGGCGTCGATCTTGTTGCGCGCGCCCGTCTTCGTGATCGCCCCGGTCAGGTAGTTGCGCACCGTGCCGGGGGACAGGTGGAGGCGGGCGGCGGTCTCCTCGGCCGACGCGCCCCTGGCGGCCTCCTTGAGCACGGTCGCCTCCCTGGGCGTCAGGGGGCTCTCGCCGTACTCCATGGCGGAGGAGACCAGCTCGGCGTCCAGCACCCGCAGCCCGGCCGCCGTACGCCTGATCGACTCCGCCAGCCGGTCGCCGGGGGAGTCCTTGACCAGGAACGCCTCGATGCCCGCGGCCAGCGCCCTGCGCACGTGGCCCGGCTGGCCCATGGCCGTCAGCACCAGGATCCGGCAGGAGGGCAGCCGCTCGCGCAGCGTGGCGGCGGCGGTGATGCCGTCGATCACCGGCAGGTCGATGTCCACGACCGCGACGTCCGGCCGCACCCGCAGCGCCTCGGGGACGATCTCGTCGCCGCGGGTGACCTCCGCGACCACCTCGATGTCGGACTCCAGCCGCAGCAGGGCGGTGAGCGCGGCGCGGATCATGTGCATGTCCTCGGCGAGCAGCACCCGGATCACGCGGCGACCTCGACCGCCAGCAGGAAGCCGCCCTGGCCGGTCGGCTCCGTGGTGCAGGAGCCGCCCGCCTGCGCCGCCCGTTCGGCCAGGCTGGTGAGCCCGCCGTTCGCCGCTCCCGGCGTCGCGGGCGCGCCGTCGTTGGCCACCTCCAGCCGCACCGCGCCGTCGCGTACGGACGTGGTGATCGTGCACGTCGTGGCCCTGCTGTGGCGCAGCACGTTGGTGATCCCCTCGCGGACGGCCCAGGCCAGCGCCTGCTCGGAACGCTCGGGCAGCTTCACGTCCGCCAGGTGCGCCTGGGCGCGCACTCCCGACGACTCCAGCAGCGCCACCGCCCGGTCCACCTCGCCCGCCAGCGACATCTCCCGGTAGCCCCTGGCCACCTTGCGCACGTCCTGGGCCGCCTCCCTGGCCACCTGCACCAGCTCGCCCACCTCGGCGCGGGCCGCGCCGGGGTCGCGGTCGACGAGGCGGGCGGCCAGGTCGCCCTTGAGCGCGATCGCGGTGAGGCTGCGGCCCAGGCCGTCGTGCAGGTCGCGGGAGATCCGCAGCCGCTCCTTGAGCACCGCCGCCTCGGCCAGCTCGGCCCTGGCCTGCTCCAGCTCGGCCGTCACGCGGACGAACCGGACGAGCGCCCAGATCATCCCGCCCGTCGCCGGTATGGTGATCATGTAGAAGAGGGTGATCACGGCGAAGGTCAGGCCGTAATCGATCATGTAGCCCTCGTACGCCATCATCGCCGCGATGAGCAGCCCGGCCCGGCCCAGCGGCAGGTACACCAGCAGCGTCCCGGCCAGCAGCGGGGTGGCCAGCGCCGACATGCCGGCGGGCAGCAGCACGTCGGGCAGGTAGGTGGCCACCGCCTGCAGCACCAGCGTCGCGGGGAAGCCGGCCGGGCGCACGCCGCGCAGCCCGGCCCGCATGTTCACCCAATGGGTGACGATCACGGCGAGCAGCGCCAGCGCGGCCAGCAGGCCGTAGAACGCGCCCCAGGCGAAGTAGAACAGCGCGATCACCATGTACGCGCACGACACGGCCGTGATGAGCCCGCCGGCGAACCGGCGGGCGGAGGAGGAGTTCACGCGACGATTATGAACGCCGGGGTTCCCACCGGAACCACAGCCTCAGCGCGACCAGCCCGGCGGCCCCCCAGACGGCCAGCACGAGGAGCGGCACGGCCAGGTCCCCGGTCCTGACCGCGTGCACCACGGCCGAGGTGGGCAGCAGGTCCAGGGCGGTCTGGAGCCAGCCGGGCAGCGGGATCGGCCCCATCGCCCCGGCCGACACCCCGCACAGCAGGAAGACCGGCATGGTGTACGCGGCGGCCAGCTCCGCCCGCGGCACCGCGGCCGTGTACGCGGCCCCGAGCAGGGACAGCACGACCGAGCCCGCGATCGTCGCGGCGGCGAAGACCAGCGGGTCCGCCGGGAGCGGCACCCCGGCCGCGAACCGCACGGCCACCGCGCAGGCCACGATCAGCACCACGGTCTGCGTGGCCGTGCTCGCGATCTGGCCCAGCAGGAGCTGCCCGTCCGTCAGCCGGGTGGTGCGCAGCCGCTTGAGCACGAGCTGGTCGCGGCGGCCGGTCAGGGCCACGGTGATGTTCATGAACGCGGTGATCGCCAGCAGGATCGCGATCGCGCTCTGGGCGAGCGCGGTCGCCCCGGCGACGCCGCCGGAGGTGACGTGCCGCATGAGGGCGGGCAGCCCGACGGCCAGGCCGACGGGCGTGACCACCGAGGCGAACACCATGGACCTGTCCCGCCAGAACAGGCGGGTGCCCAGACGGTAGGTGGCGGCCAGGCTCATCGGGCCACCTTCGGCGAGGTGTCCAGGAACAGGTCCTCCAGGGTGGCCGTGCGGACCTCCAGGCCCTCCAGGCGCAGCCCGCGCTCGGCGGCCCAGGTCAGCAGCCGCTGCGCGGCCAGGTCGGGGTCCTCGGCGCGGCACACGGCCAGCCCGTTCTCCACGGTGACCGGCAGCGGCAGCGCGGCCGGGTCGGTGGCCGGGGGCAGCCGGAAGGCCACCCGCCCGCTGCGGGCCGCCAGCGTCTCGGCCATCCCGCCGGCGGCGACGATCCGGCCCTCGTCCATGATCGCCATCGAGCCGGCCAGCCGCTGCGCCTCCTCCAGGTAGTGCGTGGTCAGCAGGACCGTGGTGCCCCGCCCGGCCAGGTCGCGGATGACCTCCCAGGTGGCGGCGCGCGCCTGCGGGTCCATGCCGGTGGTCGGCTCGTCCAGGAACAGCACGTCGGGGCGGCCCAGCAGGGCCAGCGCCAGGTCGAGCCTGCGCTTCTCGCCGCCGGAGAGCTGGCGCACCTTCGTGCCCGACCGGCCCGTCAGCCCGGCCAGCTCCAGCGCCTCCTCGCGGGGGCGGGGCGCGGCGGTGAAGTCACGCCAGGTGTCGACGGTCTGGGCGACGGTCAGGTCGGGGAAGAAACCGGCCTCCTGGAGCATGATGCCCGTGCGCCGGCGTACGGCGGCGCGGTCGGCGTACGGGTCGAGGCCGAGCACCCGCACCGTGCCGCCGTCGGCCCGCTGCAGGCCGGCCAGCACCTCGACGGTGGTGGTCTTGCCCGCGCCGTTCCTGCCCAGCAGGGCGAAGACCTCTCCTTCGGGCACCTCGAACGAGATGCCCCGCACCGCCTCGAACTCCTGGTGGCTCTTGCGCAGCCCGCGTACGTCGATCGCTGTCATGCGCTCCACTGTCGCCGGGCGCGCCCGCCGGGGACAGTGAAGAATTCATGACTTGCCCGACAACTTCAGCAGCGCGTCCGTCACGCCCTCGGGATCGACGAGCTGGTGCAGGTGCAGGCCGGGCACCCGGGTCACCGGCCAGCCCTGGCCCGCCGCCGCCTCGGCCGCCTGCTCGTACGCCGGGCTGAACCACAGGCACGAGCACCTGACGTCGTCCCAGCCCGCCGGCACCGGGATCTCCTGGGTGTAGTAGTCGAGCGGGAGCCGCGGCTGCTCGGCCGCCACCCTGATCCGCACGGCGGGGTCGGGCAGCATGGCCACCACGTCCTCCTCGTCCCACCAGTCGGTCCAGCGCGGCAGCACACCGTCGGGGCCCGCCAGATCGTGCAGGAACGGCAGGAACTCCTCCTCGGCCGTCCTGACCGGCCCTTCGGGCGGCGGGATGTGCGCGTCGGCGAACACGCAGGCCGCCACCTGCCCGCCCAGCCCTTCCTTGATCACCGGCAGGAAGAATCCGGCGTTGCTGTGCGCGACCAGCACGACGGGGGTGCCGGGGGTGCCGGGGGCGGCCTCGCGCACCGCCCGCACCACCTCCGGCCAGTACGGCGCCTCGCCCGCCGACACGCCGGTCAGATCGGGCACCACGGCGGCGTGCCCCCGGCGCTCCAGCGCCGCGGCCACCGGCGCCCACGTCGAGGGGCCGACGGAGGGGCTGTGCACGAGTACGAATGTTGTCTGCATGTACCCCACCCTGTCAGGCCGCCCTGTCAGACGACCAGGGGGTGACGGGAGATCGGGCGGCGGCCCCCGTCGTAGGCGGCCCAGGCCGCGGCCAGGCTGTCCACGGCCCGCGACAGCTCCTCCTCGGGGAACAGGAAGTGCAGCCGCATGTGGTCGGCGTGCCCGCCCAGCGGGTCGAACGACCTGCCCGGCGGCACCGCGACGCCGTGCCGCAGCGCCACCTGGGCGAAGGAGTCGACGTCGCCGCGCGGCAGGCGTACCCAGAGGGTGTGGCCGCCGAGGGCGGGCTCGAACGACCAGGACGGCAGCCGCAGGCGCAGCCGCTCGCACAGGTGGTCGTGGCGCCGGCGCCAGACGCCGAGCCGGGCGGCGCGCACCTCGTCCAGGCGGCGCAGCAGCGCGGCGGCGGCGAGCTGGCTGACGACCTCGCCGCCGAGGTCGTGCACGGCCCGCAGCCGCGCCAGCCGCGAGATCAGCGGGGCCGCGGCGCGCACCCAGCCCACCCGCAGCCCGCCCCAGACCAGCTTGCTCATCGAGCCGATCGTGATCACGTGCTCCCCGGGCCGCCCGAAGGCGGCCAGCGGCGGCGGGCGCTCGCCCGAGAAGCACAGCTCGGCGCGCACCTCGTCGTCGATCAGCGGCACGTCGTGCCCGGCGGCCAGCGCGGCCAGCCGCCTGCGGGCCGGGACGTCCATCACGGCGCCGTCGGGGTTGCGCAGCGTGGGGGTGAAGTAGCCGAGCGCCGGGCGCTCGCGCAGGGTCTCGACGCCGGTGACGGGCCTGACGACCGCCGCCGCGTGCCGGAACGCCTCCAGCGCCCCCGGGTAGGTCGTCGGCTCGGTCATCACCGTGTCGCCCGGCGCCACCAGCAGCGCGGTGAGCAGCGTGAGCGCCTGCTGGGCGCCCGTCGTCACGATGACCTCCTCCGGCGTCGTCGGCACGCCCCGCGCCGTGTAGTACGCGGCCAGCTCGGCCCGCAGCTCCGGATTGCCCGCGGGCTCGTAGCCGAGGCCGTGCCCGCCCGCCAGCCGCCTGGCGGCCTCGGTGTACGCCTCCGTCAGGGCCTCCGGCGGGTCGTGCGGCGCGGCGCACGTCAGGAGCTGGACGTCGTCCGGCGGGTGCAGGATGTGCTGCAGCAGCGGGTTGGCCGGCACGCCGTCGGCCGTGCGCGTGGCGGGCAGCTCCATCGGCGCCACCCGGGTGCCGCTGCCCTGCCTGCGGACCACCCGGCCCTCCTGCTGCAACAGGTCGTACGCCGCCACCACCGTGCCCCGCGCCACCGCCAGCCGGCCCGCCAGCACCCGGTCGGGCGGCAGCGGCTGGCCGGCGGCCAGCACGCCGTCGTCGATCAGCCCCCGCAGGCGGGCGGCGAGCAGCAGGTACAGCGGCCCCCGGCCGGACGCCCACCGGCCCAGCAGATCGACCAGATCGTCGAGATTGGCCCCGTTCATGGACCAATTCTGCCGGATTGGCTCTCACCCCGGGCCCCGCCACGAGAGATCCTTGACCCATGAACGATTCCCGCCCCGATCTGCGACCCGAGACGCGCGCCGTGCACGTGCCCCAGCCCGCCATCGAGGGCAGCCGGCCGATCAGCGTGCCGATCTACCAGACCTCCGGCTTCGTCTTCGACGACCCCGCCGTGATGGCCGACGCCATGTCCCGTCCCGACGGGGCGTTCGTGTACGGGCGCTACACCAACCCGACCGTGCGCTCGCTGGAGCTGGCCGTGGCCGGGCTGGAGGGCGGCACGGCCGCCATCGCCACCGGGTCGGGCATGGGCGCGATCAACACCGTCCTGCTCGGCCTGCTGAGCCCCGGCGACCACCTGGTGGCCCAGCGCTCCCTGTACGGCGGGACCGCCGCCATGATCAACGAGCTGGTGGGCAGGTTCGGCATCGAGGTCACGTACGTGCCCGAAAACGACCCCGCCGCCCTGCGCGCCGCCGTCCGGCCGCGGACCAGGCTCGTCTACCTGGAGACGATCAGCAACCCGATGACGCTGGTCGCCGACCTGCCCGCGATGTGCGCGGCGGCCCGCGAGCTGGGCCTGCTGTCCGTGGTGGACAACACCTTCGCCACCCCCATGCTCTGCCGCCCGCTGGAGCACGGCGCCGACATCGTGGTGCACTCCACCACCAAATACCTGTCCGGGCACACCGACGTGGTCGGCGGCCTCGCGGTCTTCGCCGACCCTGGGCTGCACGAGAAGGTGTGGCACTTCGCGATCGAGCTGGGCGCCTCGGCCGACCCGTTCGCGGCCTGGCTGACGCTGCGCGGGCTGCAGACGCTCGCGCTGCGCATGGAACGCCACTGCTCCAACGCCCACTACCTGGCCACCCGGCTCGCCGCGCACCCCGCCGTCACCGCCGTGCACTGGCCGGGGCTGGCCTCGCACCCCTCGCACGAGCTGGCGGGCAAGCTGCTGTCCGGCTGCGGCGGGGTGCTCGCGTTCGACCTGGCCGGCGGGCGGCCGGCGGGGGAGCGGTTCATGAGCGCCGTACGCCTGGCGCTGCTGGCCCCCTCGCTCGGCGGCGTCGAGACGCTCGTCCTGCACCCCGCCACCACCTCCCACCGCGCGCTCAGCGCCGACGAGCTGCGCCGCAGCGGCATCGGCGAGGGCACGGTACGGATCGCCGTCGGCATCGAGCACCCCGAGGACCTCTGGGCCGACGTGTCCCAGGCTCTGTCGTAGCCTGGGTGCGACGATCGAGGGGGAGATGTTGACCACCGTTACCCGCGAAGACGTGCTGTCCGCCGCCGGCCGGATCGCCGGGCAGGTGCTGCGCACGCCCGTGCTGGAGATCTCGCCCGGGTTGTGGCTGAAGCTGGAGCTGCTGCAGCACTCGGGCTCGTTCAAGGTGCGCGGGGCGTTCAACCGCATCCTGTCCGCCGGGGAGCCGCCCGGCAGCGGGGTGATCGCGGCCAGTGGCGGAAACCACGGGCTGGCGGTGGCCCACGCCGCGCGGGCGCTGGGGGTGCGGGCGGAGATCTTCGTGCCCGAGGTGACCAGCCCCGTGAAGGTGGCGGGGCTTTCGGCGCTGGGCGCGCACGTCACGCAGACGGGCGCCATCTACGCCGACGCGGCCGACGCCGCCGCCAAGCGGGCCGCCGAGAGCGGGGCCCTGAGCGTGCACGCCTACGACCAGGCCGAGGTGATCGCGGGGCAGGGCACCACGGGGCTGGAGCTGATGGAGCAGACGGGCGGGGTGGACACCGTCCTGGTGGCCGTCGGGGGCGGCGGCTTCGCGGCCGGCATCACCCTCGGCACCGCCACGAGCACGCCGGGCTCGCCGGGCGGGCCGCGGATCGTGGCCGTCGAGCCGGAGCGCATCCCGACGCTGAACGCGGCGCTGAAGGCGGGGGAGCCGGTGCAGGTGCAGGTCGGCGGCGTGGGCGCCGACGCGCTCGGCGCGAGCAGGCTGGGCGGCCTGGCCTACGAGATCCTGTCGGGGCCCCGGGTGGAGAGCGTGCTCGTGCCCGACGCCGCGATCGTCTCGGCCCGGCGCACGCTGTGGGAGCGGCACCGGCTGGCGGCCGAGCACGCGGGCGCGGCGGCCTACGCGGCGCTGCTGTCGGGCGCCTACCGGCCGGCCCCGGGGGAGCGGGTGGCCGTCGTGGTATGCGGCTCCAACACCGACCCCGCCACCCTCACCACCGGCTGACCACCCCGCCGGGCACGCCGGTGGCCCGCCCGGGACGGGGGGCCACCGGCCTGCCTCGGCGGCGGGTCAGCTGTAGGTGTGCTCCGGGGCCGGGAACGCCCCCGTCGTCACCTCGTCCGCGAAGGCGCGCACGGCGCGGTCCATCTCGTCGGCGAGGTCGGCGTACCTCTTGACGAACCGGGCAGGACGCGGCGTCAGCCCCATGAGGTCCTGCCAGACCAGGACCTGCGCGTCCGTCGCGGGCCCCGCGCCGATGCCGATCGTCGGGATCGCCAGCGAGGTCGTCACCCGCTGCGCCAGGTCGGCCGGCACGCACTCCAGCACCACCGAGAACGCCCCTGCCCGCTCCAGGTCCTTGGCGTCGGCCATGAGCTCGTCACCGGCCTGCCCCCGCCCCTGCACCCGGTAACCGCCCATGACGTTGACCGACTGCGGGGTCAGCCCGAGGTGGGCCATGACCGGCACGCCGGCCGAGACCAGCGCCTCCACCTGCGGCAGGACCCGCCGGCCGCCCTCCAGCTTGACCGCGTGGGCGCCCGACTCCTTCATGAACCTGGCCGCCGACTCCAGCGCCTGCTCCGGGGAGGCCTGGTAGGAGCCGAACGGCAGGTCGGCGACCACCAGGGCGCGCGACGAGCCGCGCACCACGGCCGCCGTCAGCGGCAGGAGGTCGTCGACCGTGACCGGCAGGGTGGAGTCGTAGCCGTAGACGACCATCGCCGCCGAGTCGCCCACCAGCAGGACCGGGATGCCCGCCTGGTCGAAGACTCTGGCCGTCATCGCGTCGTAGGCGGTGACCATCGGCCACCGCTCCCCGCGCTCCTTCGCGGCCATGAGGTCACGCACGGTGACCCGGCGCCCGGACGCGCCGCCGTACAGGGTGGTTGAAGAGGACATAGGTAACCCTCCAAGGACCGTCTCGAGGCGCCCCAGTGGCGTCCCCGGACTCACTTCGATGATGGCACGGCCCCTCATGCGCTGTCATACGCGGAAATCCAGTGGCGAAACCGTCGGTGCGGCTTGACAGAATCACTGCGGAGGTAACACGCACAATGGCTCTCGATCCTTACCGACAACTCTTCAAACTTCCGGGTGTCCTCACGTTGCTGCTGGTGGGGCTGCTCGCCAGGGTCCCGTCCACCGCCACGGTCATGGCACTGACGCTGTACGTGGCGGAGGTGATGCACCTGGGCTACACCCGGGCCGGGCTGATCACCGCGGCCACCACCATCGGCATGGCGGTCGGATCCCCGCTGTCGGGAAGGTTCGTCGACAAATACGGCCTGCGTCCCGTGCTCGCCGTCACCACCGTGGCGCAGGCGCTCTTCTGGGGCTCGGCGTGGGCGCTGCCCTATCCCGTCCTGGCCGTGGCCGCGGGGCTGGCGGGGCTGCTGGGGCTGCCGGTGTTCAGCGTGACCAGGCAGTGCCTGGCGGCGCTGGTGCCGATCGCCCAGCGGCGCACCGGGTTCGCGCTCGACTCGATGCTGGTCGAGCTGTCCTACATGATGGGGCCGGCGCTCGCCGTGGCGGGCATCACCACGTTCGGCGGCGTCGTGACGCTCACGGTCATCGGGGCCGGCATGACGCTGGCCGGCCTCGGCCTGATCGTGCTCAACCCGCCCACCCGCTCGGCCGAGGAGATCGAGGAACAGTCGGTGAAGGTGCCCAGGCGCCGCTGGCTCACCCCGGCGTTCGTGGCGCTGCTCGGCACGACCGCGGCGGCCACGTTCGTGCTCACCGCGACCGAGCTGTCCCTGGTCGCCACCATGAACCAGGCCGGCCACACCGCCTGGGTCGGGCTCGCGGTGGCCATCTGGTGCGCCTTCTCGCTCATCGGCGGCTTCGTGTACGGCGGGCTGTCGCGCGGCCTGTCGCCCCTGGTGCTGATCGCCGGGATGGGCCTGCTGACCATCCCGGTGGCGCTGGTCGGCGGCGGCTGGCACTGGCTGGTCCTGGCGCTCCTGCCCGCCGGCCTGCTCTGCGCGCCGTCGTTGTCGTCCACGGTCGACGTCCTGTCCCGCTGGGTGCCGAGCGCGGCCCGGGGCGAGGCGATGGGCTTCCACGGCACTGCGCTGCAGCTCGGCGGCGCCGCGGCCGCGCCCGTCGCCGGCGCCGTCATCGACGGGGCGGGGCCGCCGTGGGCGTTCGTGCTGGCCGGCGGCGTGGGGGTGGCCATGGTGCTGGCCGCCCTGCCGTTCTGGCGCCGCCGCCCGCCGTCCACCCCCTCGGGCCCCGCCACCCCGCCCCGGCCGGTCACGCAGCCGGCCGTGGAGTCGGCCGTGGAGCCGATCGCAGGACCGGCCGCAGAGCCGCCCGCAGAGCCGCCCGCGGCGCCGGCGGGGGTCGCCAGGGACTGAGCGCGGCCGCCGCGTGGCGGCCCTCAGCGGTCGTCAGCGGCTGAGCGGGGGTTCAGCCGCGCGGCGGCTCGAACCAGGGCGTGTCCACCGTGTTCTCGGCGGTGGACGACGAGCCTTTCCAGCGCTTGATGGGCCATCCGGCGTAGGCGTGCAGGCACGTGCCGCCAGCGTCCGGGTCGGCGTGGACGCGGTTGGTGGTGCCCTCCAGATCGAGACCGGCGGCCACGGTGATGATTGAGCTCAATGCGTTGGGGATGTGGCACACCATGAGGTGGTAGTTGGCCTCCTTGGTGAGCTCGGCGAAGCCGATGTAGGTGTTTCCCCGGTACATGTACAGGCGATGCTTCACCGGCGAGATCACGTCATAGCAGTAGGCGAGATAGCCGGAGGGAGCGAAGCAGGGCGCGGCGGTGGCGGCGGTCGCGTGGGCGGTCGCGTGGGCGGGCACGGTGGTGAGGAGCGTGCCCGTGAGGGCGAGGAGCAGCGGAAGCGCGCGCTCGGACAGCTTGGGCAGCAAGGGGAGTCTCCTTCGGGAGAGGTGATGGGGGCTTTCCGTCCTGCCGCGTCCGACCTTCGCATCCACCGCCGTCGCGTCGCGACGCCGTTAGAGCTGGCTCTAAAAGAGCAGGTCAGACTCGGTGTCCGGCCGACGCGAGGAGGGCCGCGCCGGCCGGGGTGAGCGTGTGCAGCGTCCGGCCGGCGCCGCGGACGGTGCTGATCAGGCCGCTGTCGCGCAGGACGGCGAGGTGGTGGCTCGCGGTGGCCGGCGACACCGCCGCCAGGCGGGCCAGCTCGCCGGTGGTCATGCCGGTCGCGGTGGCGCGCAGGATCAGCGCCCGGCTGTGACCCAGCAGGCGGGCCAGCGGGGCCTCCCGGTCGGGGACGAAGGAGGTCTCGTGGTCGCCGCGGTGGATCGGATAGACGAGGACCGGAGGTAGCGCCGGATCGGCGATGGCCACCGGCGTGCCCTGGCAGAAGTGGGACGGCACGAGCCGCAGGCCGCGCCCGCCGAGCCGGATATCCAGGTCGCCGGCGTAGGTTTACGAAACGAGACCGTTGCGTATCGGAATGTCTTGCGATACGTTGTCGTTGCGAAACTTAGACGTATCGAAATTAAGGAAGTTCTCCATGGACCCGAACGCAGGACATCCGCGCCGCTGGGGCATCCTCGGCGTGCTCGTGTTCAGTCTGCTGGCCGTGGTGCTCGACAACACGATCCTCAACGTGGCGATGAAGACGATCGCCGACGAGACGGTCGGCCTCGGCGCCACGCAGAGCGAGCTGGAGTGGGCGATCAACTCCTACACGCTCGTGTTCGCCGGACTGTTGTTCACGTTCGGCGTGATCGGTGACCGGACCGGTCGCAAGCGCATGTTGTTCATCGGAATGACGTTGTTCGGCCTGGCCTCGCTCGCCAGCGCCTACGCCCAGGACCCGATGCAGCTCATCCTGGCCAGGGCGGCGATGGGCATCGGCGGGGCGGCGATCATGCCGGCCACGCTGGCGATCATCTCCAACGTGTTCCCGCCCGGCGAGCGCGGCAAGGCGATCGGGGTGTGGTCCGGTGGCGTGGGCCTGGCGGTGGCGATCGGCCCCATCACGGGAGGGCTGCTGATCGAGCACTTCTGGTGGGGCTCGGTCTTCCTGATCAACGTGCCGATCGTGGTGATCAGCATGATCCTCATCGCGACCATCGTGCCCGAGTCGCGCGACCCCAAGCCGTCCCGGCTGGACCCGGTGGGCGTGGTGCTGTCGATCATCGGTCTGGTGGCCGTCGTGTACGGCATCATCCGCGGCGGCGAGCTGGGCACCGTGGCCAGCGCGGAGGTGCTGGTCCCGACCCTGTTCGGCGCGGTGGTGCTGGGGGTGTTCGTGTGGTGGGAGCGGCGCGTCGACCACCCCGTCTTCGACGTGCGCAGCTTCGGCAACGTGCGCTTCAGCTCGGCCATCGGCATGATGGGCATCGTCTTCTTCGCGATGATGGGCGGGATGTTCTTCCTCACGTTCTACCTGCAGATCGTGCTGGGGTTCTCGCCGGTGCAGGCGGGCGCGCTGATGATCCCGTTCGCCGCCGCGCAGCTCATCTTCGCCCCGCTCAGCCAGCGGGTGAACGAGCGCTTCGGCGCCAAGCTGTCGGCCACCGTCAGCCTGGTGGTGGTGACGCTGGCGCTGGGCAGCTACGCGCTGATGGACCAGAACACGCCGATCCTGCTGATCGAGGTCGTCTTCTTCATCCAGGGCGCCGCGATGGCCAACATCATGCCGCCCGCCACCACCGCGATCATGGAGTCGCTGCCCAGGGAGAAGGCCGGCGTCGGCTCGGCCATGAGCAACACCGTCCGCCAGGTGGCCGGCGCGCTCGGCGTGGCCGTGCTCGGCTCGGTGCTCTCGTCCAGCTACCGCGGCGAGATGGCGCCCGCGCTGGCCGGGCTGCCCGAGGAGGTGCGGCACGGCGCCGGCGAGTCGATCATGGGCACCATGACCGTCGCGCAGGAGCTGGGGGAGAAGGGGCAGGCGCTGATCAAGCCGGCGTTCACCGCGTTCGTGAACGGCATGCACGTCACGGCGCTGGTCGCGGCGGCGATCGGGCTGCTGGGCATCGTCGTCGTGGCCCTGTGGATGCCGGGCAAGACCCGCCCCGCCAGGCACGCCGAGCACAAGGAACCGGCGCTGACCTCTCCGCGCGGGTGAGAGATGTAAGGTGAGGCCGCGATGTCGATCCAGGAAACCGGGACTGCCCGCCCAGCGGGCCGTCCGCGCAGCGAGAAGGCCGAGAAGGCGATCATCGAGGCGACGCTCGATCTGATCGCCGAGGGCATGGGAGTGTCCGAGCTGACCATCGAGGCGATCGCGTCGAGAGCGGGCGTGGGCAAGACGACGATCTACCGGCGCTGGTCCAACAAGGAAGACCTGGTCGTCGACGCCCTGGCCACGCTCAAGGCGCCGCTGCCGCCGCTGGCCGGCGCCTCGGTGCGCGACGACCTGATCAGCCTGGTCGACGCCATGCGCCAGGAGTCCGGCGGGGCCCGCACCCGGTGTGTGATGAACATCGCGCTGAACGAGGCCGACCGCCATCCGCAGCTCATGGAGCGCTTCCTCAAGCGCTCCGTCGAGCCCCGCAGGCAGGCGATGCGCGCCGTGATCGAGCGCGGCGTCGCCTCCGGCGAGCTGCGCGCCGACCTCGACCTCGACATGGGCATGGCGATGATCACCGGCACCATGATGTGGCACTCCAAGTGGGCTCCCGCCGGGGATCTCCCGCCCGACCTCGCCGAGCGGGTGGTGGACGCGGTGCTGCGGGGAATGGCCCCGTGAGTTTTGCGTTCCGCCCGGCCGGACCGTCCCGGACGTTCCGGCCGGGTGATGCCCTAAGCAGAACGTGAGCCTTGTTCTAGTCTCGCGGCCATGCCCCCCATGCGAAAATTCGCGTTCGTCGGCTCCTGACCCTCCTGGCCGCCGTCTACACCCTCGGCTGGCTGGTCCTCGGCCCGGCGGAGGAGAACGCCGGCCCGTACCTGGTGTACGTGCTCTTCTGGGTGGGCCTGGTGCCCGCGTCGCTGGTGTTCGGCCCGGTGTGGCGGACGCTGAACCCGTTCCGGCTGCTGCCGGACCGGCCGCGCCGCCCGTACCCGCCGGGGCTGGGCTACCGGCCCGCCGCCGCGGGCCTGCTCGCCTTCACCTGGATGGAGCCGGCCGCCCCCGAGCCCGCCGCGCCCCTCACCCTGCTGGCCTTCTTCGCCCTGTACGCCGCCGCTTCGCCCACTCGCTGCTGCCGATCGCCGTCGGCTACCTGATCGCTAGCGGGCGGAGGTCCGGCGGCGGAACAGCAGCGCCGCGAGCGGCACGCAGATCGCCACGATGCCCGCCAGCCAGGCCGTGGCCGCCGCCCCGGACGAGCCCATGGGCAGGTCGAGCAGGAGCGCCCGCATGGTGTCGATGATCGGCGTCAGCGGCTGGTGGTCGGCGAAGCCGCGCAGCACGCCCGGCATGGTCTCGGCGGGGACGATCCCGTCCGACACGTACGGCAGGAAGAGCACCACGAAGCTGAACGCCCCGGCCGCCTGCGAGGAGCTGACCAGCAGCCCCCAGACGGCCGCCAGCGCCGACATCGCCAGCACGTACCCCGTCACCAGGGCCAGCACCAGCGCCCAGTCGGTGAGCGAGGCGTCGGGGCGGAAGCCGAGCAGGAGCGCGGCGGCCAGCGCGATGGCCGAGGAGGCCAGGTTGCGGATCACCGAGGCCACGACGTGCCCGGCGGGCACCACCCAGCCGCTGATCGGCAGGGTGCGGAAGCGGTCGATCATGCCGCCGGTCATGTCGTCGGAGATGGTCACGGCGGTCAGCGCGGCGCCGTACCCGCCGGACATGAGCAGGACGGCGGGCACCACGAAGTCGACGTAGTCCAGCCCGCTGGAGCCGGTCGAGATCGCGCCGCCGAACACGTACACGAACAGGACCATGATCATCACCGGTAGCGCGGTGTTGACGATGAGCCCGTCGAGGACGCGCATGTCGCGGCGCAGGTCGCGGACGACCAGGCGGCGCAGGTCGCCGGCGGCGCTCATGCCGCCACCCGTGGCGGTGAGGGGAGCGCTCACGCCGCGGCCATCGGCGGCGGTGACGGGGGCGCTCACGCCGCGGCCGCCGTGAGCTCGAAGAACACGTCGTCCAGGGTCGGCGTGCGCAGTTCCACGTGCCCGACCGGGATGCCCGCCCGGTGCAGCTGATCCAGCGCGCGGCGCAGGTGGTCGGGGTCCTGGAGGGCGAGCGTGAGCTCACCGGCCTCGGCGTCCGGGTGGGCGCCGGGCAGCGCGGCGCCCGCGCGGGCCAGGTCCGCCGGCTCGGCCGGGCGCAGCGCCAGCCGTTCCGCGCCGACCTGCCGCTTGAGCGCGGCGGGGGAGTCGTCGGCGACCACGCGGCCCCCGTTGATCACCACGACGCGGTCGGCGAGCTGGTCGGCCTCCTCCAGGTACTGCGTGGTGAGCAGGATGGTGGTGCCGGAGGCGAGCAGCTCGCGGATCACCGACCACAGCTCGGCCCGGCTGCGCGGGTCGAGCCCGGTCGTGGGCTCGTCCAGGAAGAGGATCGGCGGCTCCGAGACCATGCTGGCCGCCAGGTCGAGGCGGCGGCGCATGCCGCCGGAGTAGGTGCCGGCCCGGCGGCCGGCGGCGGCGGTCAGGCCGAAGCGCTCCAGCAGCTCGTCCGCCCGCCGCCGCGCCCGGCGGCGGCCCAGATGGTAGAGGCCGGCGAACAGCTCCAGGTTCTCCCGCCCGGTCAGCAGGTCGTCCACCGTGGCCTGCTGCGAGGTCAGCCCGATCATCCGGCGCACGGCCACGCCGTCGCGCGTCACGTCGTGCCCGCCCACCGTGGCGGTGCCGCCGTCGGGGGCGAGCAGGGTGGTCAGGATGCGCACGGTCGTCGTCTTGCCCGAGCCGTTGGGCCCGAGCAGCGCCAGCAGCGAACCGGTGGGCACGGTCAGGTCGACCCCGGCCAGCACGCGGTTCGCGCCGAACGACTTGGTCAGCCCCCGGGCGCGAATGGCATCTGTGAATGGCCTACTGTGTATGGCGTTCATAGTTTTAAGGTAATGCAGAATCCTAGGAGCGAGTCAAGGAGGAACGTCGATGGCGCCCGAGCGACCACTGCCCCCCATGCTGGAGCGGATGTGGGGGCGTGAGCGCGCGCCGCGACGGGGGCCGCGGCCCCGGCTCGACCTGGCCACCATCACCGCCGCCGCCATCGAGATCGCCGACGCCGAAGGGCTGGCCGGCGTCTCGATGGGCGGCGTGGCCTCGCGGGTGGGGGTGGCGGCCACGGCGCTCTACCGCTATGTCGGCAGCAAGGAGGACCTGCTCACCTCCATGGCCGACGCCGTGGCCCTCGACCCGCCCGAGCCCGGCGGCATGCCCTGGCGCGACTACGCCGCCCTGTGGACGCGGGCCCAGCGTGACCTCGTGCTGGCGCACCCCTGGGTGCTGGAGGTCACCAAATACGCCCCGCCGCTGGGCCCGCGGCGGCTGCTCTGGCTGGACCGGCTGCTGGCCGCGCTCGCCGGCACCGGCCTCGACGACGGCGAGAAGATCAACGTGGCCAGCACCCTCACGGGCTACGCGCTGACCGACGCCGCGCTCGCGCACGCGGCCGGCATGGGGTTCGAGGAGCACGCGGGGGCCGGGCTCGAAGGGGCCGCCGACTACGGCGAGCTGCTGGCCGAGGTGCTCGACCCGGAGCGCTACCCGGCCCTGTCGGCCGCCGTGCACGGGGGCGTCTTCCGCGGCGCCGAGGGCTGGGCGGACGACGCGGACTTCCGCTTCGGCCTCGACCTGATGCTCGACGGCGTCGAACAGCTCATCGCCCGCCGCACCTCGAAGGGCCGGTTCGGAGGATAGCGGCCCCGCGGTTTGCGGTCGCGCGGTGAGCGGTCGCGCGGTGAGCGGCCGCGCGGTGAGCGGCCGCGCGGTGAGCGGGCCTCAAAGGCCCGCGCCGGTGTGGTCCTGTGAGGTCACGTCGGCGGGCAGGAGCTGCTCGGTGAGCAGCCGCCGGGCGCGGTCGGGGCCGGTCACCCAGCGCCGCACCAGCTCCCATCCATGGAAATATCCAAAGATGTACGGACTCATCGGCGACGGCGCGAGCAGCCCGAGCACCGCCGCCACCTCGCCGTCGTCATAGAGCGCCCACCGCCGCAGGTACGCCCCCAGCTCCGCCTCGCCCCGCCCCTCGTCGGCCAGGAACGCCGCGTTCCCCCACACACCCCACAACACGTTCCGCGCGCGGTGCACGGCCGCGAAGTCGCTCCCGTCCGGCCGGATCCCCAGCTCGGGGAAGACGTTGGCGTTCAGCCACTCCTGCGCCTCGTCCCCGGGGAAGACCAGCTCCTCCGCCAGCAGCCCCAGCCCCTCGCTCAGCACGAACGACGGCGACACCATGAACCGCACCCCCTGCTCCGGCCCGAGCCGCAGCTCCTTGAGCATCGACTCGGCGATGTGCCCCGGATGCCCCTCGTGGGTCACCAGATACAGCAGGTCCGCCAGGTTGAACGGGATCTCCTTGTTGATGTGGATCGTGGACCTCAGCCCGCCCTCGTAGTCGCCCGCCCCGTGGAAGGCCACGCCCGTCACCAGCGCGCATCCCACGACCTCGCCCTCGGGCAGCGGGACGATGGCCTTCGACGTCCTGGCCCTGGCCTCGGCCACCGCCCGGCCGACCAGCTCGGGCAGCCGCCCGACGTCCCGGAGCGTGTGCGCGGCCCGCCACGCCCGCAGCCGGTCGGCCAGCGGGCCCGGGGTCCTCGGCAGGGCCGCGTCCAGCTCGGCGTGGGCCTGCTCGAACACCTCCTCCGGCACCCGGCGCGGCTCCAGGCCCAGGCACCGCCGCCCGTACTCGGCCAGCGGCAGCCGCTCGCCGGCCAGGCGCCGGGCCACGGCGCGCATCGCCCGTACGTGGGCGCGGAGGTAGGCGGAGGGGGCGGACTCCAGCAGCCGCTCCGCCTCCTCCGCCAGCGCGCCGGGCGCGGCGGGCGGCTCGGCGGCGACCGCCGCGCGCCACTGCGCCGGGCCCCGGTAGATGAGCGCGGTGCCGGTGATCAGCCGGTCGATCCGCAACGCCAGCATCGCGTAGTCCCGCTGCCACTGCCGCTCGGTCATGGCTCCTCCTTCGTCCGTTTCGCGGGTCGCCCAAGCTAGCCGTACGGTTTTCCGTACAGTGCACGGAAGACGGGAGGGCGGAGGATGCCGGAGTCGATCTGGTTGCGTGACGACGACCGCCCGCGCAGGCCCCGGCTCTCGCGCGAGCGCATCGTCGAGGCCGCCGTCGCCCTGCTCGACGCCGAAGGGGCGGCGGGCTTGTCCATGCGCGCCCTCGCCGCCCGGCTGCGGGCCGGGACGATGTCGCTCTACGAGTACGTCCGGAGCAAGGAGGACGTCCTCGACCTGGCCCTCGACGAGGTGATCGGCGAGATCGAGGAGCCGCCCGAGCCCGGGCCCTGGCGGGACTACCTGGTCCGCCAGCTCACGCAGAGCAGGGCCGTCATGCGCCGCCACCCCTGGGTGCCCGCGCTCACCGCCACCCGCCCCCTGCTCGGGCCGAACGCGCTGGCCCGCTCCCGGCCGTTCTATGCGGCGCTGGCGTCGGCCGGGCTGGCCGGGCCCGCGCTCACCGCCGCCGTCGGCACGCTGACCTCCTACGTCAACGGGTTCGTCGCCGCCGAGAACATCTGGTGGGCACGCATCCGCACCCCGGCCGCCGACGCCGAGCTGCGCGGGGCCGTGGCCGGACACCTGAACGAGCGGATGGCCGACCTCGCCCGGCTTGCCCAGGTGGACAACGGGGACTTCGACGGCCAGTTCCTGCTGGGCCTCGACCTCATCCTCGACGGCATCGCGGCCCGCCTGCCCCCCGAGACCTCCTGACCCGCTCTTCCTCGGCAAGGCCGGGGTGCGCACGCTGGTGGCGCTGCCGGACGACACCCACCCCTGACCTCTCAGGGTGCCGCGCTGGTGAGCCCGGTGAAGTACGCCTTCATCGCCGGGTAGTAGTCGCCGAAGTCCGGCGTCGGCGAGCCGTCGCGGGAGGCCACGAGCAGGTCCAGGTAGTACTCCCAGCCCGGGCCGACCTCCCCGATCCCGTCCTCGGTGTCGAGGTGCTGGACGAAGCGCAGCTCGGTCACCCCCGCCGACTCCGACAGCAGGAGTTCGAGGCGCCAGGCCCCGAACTCGTCCAGCGACGAGACCGCCAGCCGGCGCGGCGGCTCGCAGGCGTCGATGCGCAGGTCGTACCAGGGCTGCTGCTCCTCGAACCGCAGCTGCACCTTGACGGTGTTGCCGGGCGCCGCGTCGCCCTCCCACGGGCCGAACCAGCGTGCCGTGCGCTCCGGCTCGGTGACGCTGGCCCACACGTCCTCGGCGGACGCGCGGAAGGTGCGGGTGAGCACGAGGTCGCTGCCCTCGCCGGTCCTGAACAGCCGGCCGGTCGGGATGGGGCTCATGCCGTGTTCTCCTCTCCGATGTCCTGCGGGGCTTTGACGTCCGGGGACGGGCGGCGTTCGCGGCGGGTCCGGTAGACCTCGGTCTCCAGCGCGTCGAGCCGGTGCTCCCACCCGGCGGGCCGGGCGAACTGCGCCAGCCACCCGACCAGCTCGCCGAACGGCTCCGGGTCGAGCGTGTAGAAGCGCTGCCTGCCGGCGAGCTCGGCGCGCACCAGCCCGCTCTGCCTGAGCACCCGGAGGTGGCGGCTCACGGCGGGCCGGCTGATCGCGAAATGCTCGGCGACCTCGCCCGCCGAGAGCCGCCCGTCCCTCAGCAGGACGAGGATCTCTCTCCGCACCGGGTCGGCGATCGCCCCTGCCACGTCGTCCACTCGTAAAGCGTAACCTACTGGTTACGCGTTACGGAAGGGCCCGGCGCCGGTGAAGGAGGTGCGGCGTCCTCAGCGGTACCAGCCGGCGAGCTGCCGGGTGGCGACGTTCACGCGGTTCCAGGCGTTGACCGAGGCGATGGCCATCACGAGCGCGGCCAGCGCCTCCCGCGAGAACTGCCCGGCGACCTCCTCCCAGACGTGGTCGGGCACGCCGTCGGAGGAGTCCGCCAGCCGGGTCATCGCCTCGGTGAGGGCGAGCGCGGCCCGCTCCTGCGCGGTGTAGTACGGGGCCTCCCGCCACGCCGCCACCGACCACAGCCGCTCGGCCCGCTCGCCGGCCCGGTCGGCGCGGTGCGAGTGGTAGTCGACGCACAGGCCGCAGCCGTTGATCTGGCTGGCGCGCACCCGCACCAGCTCCAGCAGCGGCTGCGGCACCTCCGTGCTCGCCAGCCAGCTCTCCATCGCCTCCAGGGCCCGGTGGCCGCCGGAGGCGAGCTTGTAGACGTCGGCCATACGTGCTTCCATTGTGACTCCTCTTTCAGGTCATTCGAGATGGTGAATATCCAGAATCAGGGCGGGGTGTGAAGCGTGCACGCCCGAACAGGCGTGGAACACGCGTCACCGGCAGCAGGGGGCCGGCGCGCGGTCACCAGAACCGTGCCGTCACAAGAACCGTGCCGTCACAAGAGTCGCGCTGTCACAGGTTCGCGCGGGTGCGCTCCGGCGTGCGTGGAGAGCGGCTCTCCACCGCCGCCATGATGTCGGCGAGCGTCTGCTCCGCCAGCTCGCGCCGCCAGGCGAGCTCGGCCCGCCGCATCGCCTGCGAGACCAGGCACGCCTTGCGGTAGTCGACGGTCTCGGAGCCGGTGGGCGCGCGCCGCAGGATCTGCCGGCACCGGAACGCGTCCTGCGGCCCCTCGATCGCGGTCACCACGTCCAGCAGCGTGATCTCCCGCGGGCTCCGCGCCAGCCTGAACCCGCCGCGCGGCCCCGAGGTCGAGGTGACGATCCCGGCCCGCGCGAGCGCCTGCAACTGCTTGTTCAGGTAGGCCGCGGGCAGATCGAAGAAGGCCGCCAGCCGGGTCGCCGTGACCGCCTCGCCCGGCTCCGCCCACGCCAGGTTGAGGCAACTGTGCAGCGCCCACTCGACGCCTTCGCCCATCTGCATATTCCTGGACACTACACATCCAGAATCCCGGCCGGCAAGCCGGGGCGCGTGAAGGGCCTATCTTGGGCCATGTGATTCGCGCCGTGGTGATCGATGTGGACGACACGCTCTGCCTCACCGAGGCGGTCTGTTTCGAGCTGGAGAACGAGGTCCTGGCGCGGATCGGCCGCGCGCCGATGTCCCGCGCCGTGCACCTGTCCACCTGGGGCGAGCCCCTGCTCGAAGCGATGCCGCGGCGCTCGCCCGGCCTCGACCTCGCCGCCTTCGAGTCCGCCTACCGGGTCGTGCTGCGGGAATACGTCACGGCCGGGCTGCTCGACGTGATCGCGCCGGAGAACCTGCGCACGCTCGACGAGCTCGCCGCCGCCGGCCGCAGCCTCATGCTGCTGACCTCGCGCACCGAGACGGAGATGGCCCACCTCATGGCACCCGATCACGCGCTCGCCGACCGGCTCGCCGCCGTCTACCACGCGGGCAACATGCGCTTCCGCAAGCCCGACGCGCGCGCCTTCGACGAGCTGCTGGCCGCCACCGGCCTGGAGCCCCGGCAGTGCCTGTACGTGGGCGACTCCCCGGGCGACGCGCAGGCCGCCAACGGCGCGGGCCTGCGCTTCGTCGCCTGCATGCAGAGCGGCGTGCGGCGGCGCGCCGACTTCGGGGCGCACCGGGTCGACGCCTTCATCGACGCCTTCCCCGAGCTGACCACCACCGTGGCCCGCCTGGAGGGCACGACCCCCGAGCCGGTCGAGAGCCGGGCCGGAGCCTCCGGGGGCGGTGCCGGAGTGACCCCACACTGACAGGCCCGCCCCGACAGGCCCGCCCCGACAGGTCCGCCCCGACAGGCCCGCGCCGACAGGCCCGCCCTGACGAGCCCGCCCCGAGAGGTCAGCCCGTGGTCTCCCGCCACCGGTTGGTGATGGGCAGGCGCCGATCGCGGCCGAAGTTCTTCGGCGTGATCTTCGGCCCCGGTGGATACTGCCGCCGCTTGTACTCCGCCAGGTCCACCAGCCGGATCACCCGCGTCACCAGCGCCGGATCGTGCCCGGCCGCGATGAGCTCCTGCGAGCCCATGTCCTTCTCGACGTAGTCGTCGAGCAGCCGGTCCAGCACCTCGTACGGCGGCAGCGAGTCGGTGTCGCGCTGGTCGGGCCGCAGCTCGGCGCTGGGCTCCTTGGTGATCGAGTTCTCCGGGATCGGCCGCTCGGCGTCGAGCAGGAAACCGGGCCCGGAGTGGGCGTTGCGCCACTTCGCCAGCTCCCACACCATCGTCTTCGGCACGTCCTTGATCGGCGCGAAGCCGCCCGCCGAATCGCCGTAGAGGGTGGAGTAGCCCGTGGCCAGCTCGCTCTTGTTGCCCGTGGTGAGCACCAGGTGGCCGTGCTCGTTGGACAGGCCCATCAGGATCATGCCGCGCACCCTGGCCTGGAGGTTCTCGGCGGCCAGGCCCGACAGCTCGATCTCCTTCTCGAAGGAGTTGACGATCTCGGAGATCGGCACCACCTGGGCGTTGACGCCCTGCCGGCGCACCAGGTCCTCGGCGTCGGCCAGCGAGTGCTCGGAGGAGTAGCGCGAGGGCATGAGCACCACGTTGACGCGCGAGGGGCCGATGGCGTCGGAGGCGATGGTGGCGGTCAGCGCCGAGTCGATGCCCCCCGACAGGCCCAGGATGACCGACTGGAAGCCGTTCTTGGCCACGTAGTCGCGCACCGCCAGCACCAGCGCGGAGTAGACCTCCGCGTACGGGTCCAGCCGCGCGGCGACCCGGGCCGGCTCGGGCGCGTAGGGCGCGACGGGCTCCTGTGACAGCACCAGCCGCTCGACGGTGATCGTGCTGCCGTCGCCCGCGTCGTACGGATACCTGCCCGGCTCGGCGTCCGACACCGGCAGGCCGTCCAGGTCGACGACCAGCAGCTCCTCCTTGAACTGCCCGGCCCGCGCGACCAGCTCGCCCGACCCGTCCACCACGATGGAGTCGCCGTCGAAGACCAGCTCGTCCTGCCCGCCGACCTGGTTGACGTAGACGAGCGCGCACCCGGCCTCGCGGGCCCTGCGGGCGCACAGCTCCAGCCGTACGTCGTCCTTCTCCTTCTCGTACGGCGAGGCGTTCGGCGCGACCAGCAGCCCGGCCCCCGCCTGCCCCGCCACGGACACAGGGCCGCCCTCCTGCCACAGGTCCTCGCACACCGCGATCGCCACGTCCACGCCGTGCAGCCGGAAGATCGGCAGCCGGTCGCCGCGCACGAAGTAGCGGTATTCGTCGAACACCCCGTAGTTGGGCAGGTGGTGCTTGGCCGTGCGGGCGACCACCCGGCCCTGGTGCAGCACCGCGGCGGCGTCGAGCGGGGCGCCCTTCGGCTGCCCCACGCGGGGGGCCAGCCCGGCGCGGTCCACGTAGCCGACCACCACCGGCAGGTCGCCCAGGCCCTCACGGTCCAGCCTGCGCGCCACCTCCTCCAGGGTCCTGACGCTGGCGTCCACGAAGGACGTGCGCAGGACGAGGTCCTCGACCGGGTAGCCGGTGAGGAACATCTCGGTGAAGACGACGAGGTGAGCGCCGCGCTCGGCCGCGTCGCGGGTCCACGCGAGCAGCCGGTCGGCGTTGCCGCTCAGGTCGCCGACGGTCGGGTTCGTCTGTGCCAGGGCGATGCGCAGTTGTGCCACGTGCAACAGCCTAGTACGCCCCGATTTTTATCGTCAAAGCGACGATAAGCGGCTCATTTCGCCCCCGGGGTGACCAGCCCCGACTCGTACGCCGCCATGACCAGCTGAGCCCGGTCGAACAGCCCCAGATGCTCCAGCAGCGCCTTGACCGACAGGCTCACCTCCTCCTCCGGCAGCGACAGCGTCTGCCCGATCTGCCGGTTGGTCAGCCCGCGGGCGACGAGCTTGAGCACGTCGAGCCGGTCGTCGGGCAGCCCGGCCAGCGCCGGGGGAGAGTCGGGGTCCACGCGCCCGGCGAACGCCGAGATCAGCCGCGTGGTCACCGCCGGGTCGATGAGCGCGTCCCCGGCCGCCGCCGCCCTGATCGCGGCCAGGATCTGCTCGGGGGGCGAGGTCTTCAGCAGGAAGCCGCTCACCCCGGCCCGCAGCGCCGCGTACAGGTTCTCGTCGCTGCCGAACGTGGTCATCATCACGACCTTCGGCGGGCGCTCTCCGGCCAGGATGCGGCGCGCGGCCGCCAGGCCGTCCAGGCGCGGCATCTGGATGTCCAGCAGCACCACGTCCGGCCGCGTCGCGCGCACGCCCGCGATCGCCTCCTCGCCGTTGGCGGCCTCGCCCGCCGGCGCCACCCCCGGCTCGGCGTCCAGCACCGCCTTGAGTCCGGCCCGCACCAGCGCCTGGTCGTCGGCCACCAGCACCCGCAGCACCGGCGCGCCGGCCGCGGGCTCGCCGGACACGGGTGCGGTGTCCCCGGGCGCGGCGTCACCGGGGACGGTGCCGGCGCCGGGAAGGCCGGGAGCGGCGGCCCGGGGAGCGGGCGGCTCCTCCAGCCGCTGGGCCAGCATGTCGGCCTCCAGGCGCTTGAGCCCCGCCGTCAGATCCAGCCCCAGCTCCTCCCGCCACACCGCGCGCGCCCTGCGCAGCGCCGCCAGCGCGTCGCCCTGGCGCCCCATCCGGTACAGCGCCACGGCCAGCAGCCGCCACGCCTCCTCCCGCAGCGGGTACGCCGACGCGTGCGCCTCCAGGTCGGCCACCAGCGCCGTGGCCCGGCCCAGCGCGAGCCCGGCGTCGGCCCGCCGCTCCAGCGCGATGAGCCGCAGCTCCTCCAGCCGCCCCGCCTCGGTCGCGGCCCAGCTCAGCTCCGCGAACTCGGCCAGCGCCGGCCCCCGCCACAATCCCAGCGCGGTGTCCATGGCCGCCCACACCCGCGCGGGCGCGCCGTCGGACTTCACGTCGGGCTTCACGCCGGACTTCACCAGGCTCTCGAAGTGCCAGGCGTCCACCTGCTCGGTACGGGCGCGCAGCGCGTACCCCGGCGGCGCGGACACCAGCACCCCGGCCTCCTCGCGGGGCGCGCGGCCGGGTTCGAGGGCGCGGCGCAGCCTGGAGACGTAGCCCTGGATCGTGGACAGGGCCTGCGCCGGCGGGCTGCCCGGCCAGAGCTCGTCGATGAGCGTGTTCACGGGCACGGCGCGGCCGCCGGCGACGAGCAGGCGCGCGAGCACCGCCCGCTGCCGCTGCCCGCCGAGGTCGAGAGGGGCGCCGTCGGCCCAGGCCTGGAACGGTCCCAGAGCGGTGAAGGTCAGCATGTCAGCCGTAACTGTAGAGGGAGAACGAGTCCGGGTATATGGCGAAATTCCACGTGACATGCCGCCTGACATGGTGTGGTGCGGGCCATCGAGACGGTGGGGTGCGCCGCGGGGGTGCGGCCCGTGGCCGTGGTTCGCCCAAGCCCGGGGGCGCGGGCCGCGCGGGAGGGTGCGGCCCGTGGCCATGGTGCGCGCCAAACCCGGCGCGGAGGACCTGGGGACGGCGCGGTTCACAGGGGAAGCTCGGCCTCGACAACGGTGCCCCCTCCCTCCGCCTCGCGCACGGCGCAGGTGCCTCCCAGTTCCGCCGCCCGCTCCCGCATCGACCGCAGCCCGACCCCCGGCCGCGCGTCCGGCGGCAGCCCACGCCCGTCGTCGGTGACCGTCACCCGCAGGCGGTCCCCGCGCCGCAGCGCGACCACGATCCGGGTGGCCCCGGCGTGCTTGCGCGCGTTGGTCAGCGCCTCCTGCACGATCCGGTACGCGGCCACCTCCACCGCCGCCGGCAGCCCGTCCAGGTCCCCGCACACCTCCACCGGCGCGCCCGCCAGCTCCGCCACGGCCCCCGCCAGGCCCAGCTCGTCGAGGGCGGGCGGGCGCAGGCCGTACACGAGCTGCCTGATGTCGCCGCTCACCGCGTCCATGCCCGCCCGCAGCTCGGCCAGCAGCAGGTCCGCCCGCTCCGGGGAGCTGCGCATCGTCACCCGCGCGGCGTTGATCGACATGGCCATGCCCGTCAGCGACTGGCCGAGCCCGTCGTGCAGGTCGCGCCGCAGCCGCCGCCGCTCCTCCTCGCGCGCGGTCAGGATGCGCTCGCGCGAGCGCTGCAACGCCGCCGTCAGCCGCACCGCGTGCGCCGCGTCGGCGATGTACGGGGTCAGCGTCGCGATCACCCGCTCGTCGTGCGCCGCGGGGAATCTGCGCCGGTCCGTCGGCCCGATCAGCAGCAGCCCGACCGGCTCGCCGTGCCAGACCAGCGCGATCACCCGCGCGGGGGCGCCGATGGCGCCCGAGGTCGTGGTCGTGCCGTCCAGCTCGACGGCCACGCCGGTCACCGACAGGCCCTCGCGCAGCACGTCCAGTGTCGCCAGCAGCCCGTGCGCCGGGTCGGTGTGCTGCAGCCGGTGCCGCAGCCGCCTGGCCAGGGCGGCGGGCACGCCGGTGCTGCCGTACAGCAGCCGGTCCACGGCGCGCTGCATGGCGCGCCGCATCGGCTGGAAGGCGGCCCCGGCGAACACCGCCGCCGCGATCCCGGCCGCCCGGTCCACCTCGGCGAGGAAGAGGCTGGAGGCGGCGCTCGCCGCGACGTACACGCCGGTGATCACGATGATCAGGCCGGTGCCGACCAGCGTCCTGCTGATCAGCGTGTCGATGCCGAACAGCCGGTAACGCAGCACCGCCACCGCGATCGCCGCCGGGATCAGCGGGATGAACAGCGTCGCCAGCCACCAGAACGGGTCGCCCAGCATCCACGGCACCAGCAGCCCGGGCAGCGTCACCAGCAGCCAGAGCAGCTGCCGGCGCTCGATCGCGTCGCCGCGCGCGAACCGCACCACCAGCGAGACGAACGCCAGCGCCATGGCCGCCGACACCATCCAGTGCGCCGGCTCCCGGAACGCCTTCTGCCCGCCCAGCACGCCCGCCCAGTCGAGCGCCATGCCGGCCACGGCCAGCACCACCACCCAGCGCCAGCGCCGCGACAGCAGCCGGCCCACCGGGTAGAGCAGGGGCAGCAGCACGCCGAGCGTGAGCTGCAGGACGTGCCAGGTGAGGTTGACGATCGGCCGGCCCGCCGAGGCGTGGCCGGCCAGGAGCTGGAACAGGTTGGCGGACAGGATGTTGGCCGCCGCGCTCAGCCCGCCCGCGCACAGCAGCCAGCCGATCACCAGCCGGGGCCTGCTGTGCACGAGGATCGCGCCGAAGACGGGGAAGGCCGTGCCCGCCATGTCCTCGGGCGCGAAGGGCAGCGGCGTGTAGGAGGGCTGCGGCAGCTGCGCCGTCACCCAGATGTCGGTGAGCTCGAACACCACGGCGAGCGTGGCCATGCCGATCGCCACGCCTCGCGCCAGATTCGCGCGGCGCATGTCACCCGCCCTTTCACCCCGTGATCGGGGGTGAAAATTATCGGGCGGCTGCCAACGTCCGATCAAAATTTTCTCAACGGCCCCCGGGACCCGCGGGACAGGGGCCCGGGGCCCGGTCAGCGCCGCCTGATCGCCGGGCCGAGCAGCAGCATGCCGATCGCCGCCACCGCGCCGACCCCGCCGATCGTGAACCACAACGCGCCCGGCCCGATCTCCAGCAGCGGGCCGCCGAGCAGCGGCGCCAGCACGGCCGCCAGCGACCAGGCGAACCCGAACAGCCCCGAGTACCGCCCGCGCAGCTCCGGCGGCGCCAGCGCGGCCACGACCGCCCCGGGGATGCCCGCCGTGATGATCTCGCCCACCGTCCAGATCGCGATCGTCGCCGCCAGGCCGAGCGTGCTGGTGACGAACGCGGTCAGCGCGAACCCGGCCCCCATCACGGCGATCCCCAGCGCCAGCGTGCGCGCCGGGTCCCTGCGCCCCAGCCAGCCGGACACCAGCGGCTGCACCACGACGATCAGCACCCCGTTGAGCGCCATGGCCACCCCGAACTCCCTGGGCGACAGCTTCACGACGTCGGTCATCGCCACCGGCAGCATGGTCATCGTCTGCGAGTAGACCAGCGCGTGGCCCAGCATGACCAGCGTGAACCCGACCATGACCCGGTCGCGCAGCACCAGCCCGAAGCCGCCCGTCTCGTGCCGCTCGCGCGGCCGGGTCTCGGGCACCGCCCGCCACACCAGCACGGCGAAGACCACGCACGACACCGCGTCGATCCAGAACAGCCAGGTGAACCCCAGCTCGGCCAGCCACCCGCCGGCCGTCATGCCGACCGAGTAGCCCAGGTTGATCCCCCAGAACAGCAGCCCGTACGCCCGTGGCCGCTCCTCCGGCGAGACCAGGTCGGCGACCAGGGCGTTGGAGGCGGGCCGGTAGACGTCGATCACCAGGCCGAGGGCGAACATCGAGGCCAGGATCGCCGGCAGCGAGGTGCTGTAGCCCAGCGCCAGCATGAACACCGCCGTGGCCAGCATGCCGCCCGCCAGCGTGGCCCGGCGGCCGATCCGGTCGGTCAGCACGCCCGCCAGCAGCTGCGACAGCAGCGAGCCCGCGCCGAACACGCCCATCACCAGGCCCGCCGCCGCCACCGACAGCCCCCGGCTCTGGGTCAGGTAGACGCCGGTGAAGGGCATCACCATGGTGCCCAGGCGGTTCACCAGCGTGCCGCCCCACAGCGCCCAGAACGGGCGGGGCAGCCCGCCGATCTTCGACCTCAGGAAGGAGGGTTTCTCCACAGTTGCGCTCGACACGCGTCAAAGAGTGAGATTTCCCCCATTGGTGGCGCGAACGATTTAGCCCACACTAAAAGGATGTCCATCACCTGGGTGATGCGGCCGGAGGACGTGGCGCGCATCCGCTTCGCCTTCTCCCCGATGTGGGAGCTCGTGGCCAGCCTGCGCACCCTCCAGCAGCCCGCCAGGCAGTCCATCCACCTGCCCTGGATCAAGGCCGTGCGGCCCCGCCTGGCCGGGCTCGACCTGACCGAGCTGTTCGCGCTCGTGCCGCCGGGCGGATACCTCGCCGACTTCATCACCCCGCCGCCCGACACGCCCATGCCCGACTTCGCCGCCGAGCTCGACCGGGTCAGGCGCACCGCCCCCGAGCGGGCCCGCGAGGAGGCCGCCAACGTGCGCGGCACCGACCGGGCCGTGATCGAGCGGTTCATGGCCGACCCGGAGGCGGGCGTGGCCAGGGTGGCGGACGCGCTGGAGGCGTACTGGGAGGCGTGCTTCGCCGAGTTCTGGCCCCGGGTGTACGCCCTGCTGGAGCGCGACGTGCTGCGCCGGTCGCGGCAGCTCGCCCAGGGCGGGGCCAGCGAGCTGTTCGCCGGGCTCGGCCCGTCGGTGGTGTGGACGGGGGAGCGGCTGCTCATCGACCGGCCCTGGTGCGCGACCGGGGGGCTGCACGGTGACGGGCTCGTGCTCCTGCCCAGCGCGTTCTACTGGCCGGCCGTGGCGGTGATGACGGCGCCGTACCAGTCGATGCTCGTCTACCCCGTGCACGGCGTCGGCACGCTGTGGGAGCAGGGACCGCCGCCCGCGCCCGGCGCGCTGGCCGCGCTGATCGGCAGGAGCCGCGCGCGCATCCTGCTCGCGCTCGCCGAGCCCGCCACCACCTCGGCGCTGGCCGCCCGCATGTCGCTCACGCCGGGCGCGGTCAGCCAGCACCTCGGCGTGCTCAGCGGCGGCGGGCTGGCCGTGGGGATGCGGATCGGCAAACAGGTCGTCTACCGCCGCACCCTCGCCGGCGACATGCTCGCCGGCGGCCGCGACGTCTGACCCGCCACCCGCCGGAGCCGGTGAAGGCGTCCGGCGGCCGGGCCGCCGCTACGCGTAGCGCTTGGACTCCAGCAGCCAGTCCAGGTGGGCGCGCGGCGCCGCCAGGTACGCGCACGCGACCTTGCTGACGTCTCTGGCCGTCTTCGGCTCCAGGTCGTCCAGCGGCAGCCGCCTGGCGGCCTTGCGCATGTCCTGGCAGCGCCCGGCGATCCGGTCGAGCACCCAGGCCGTCGCCTCCCGGTCGCCCAGCCCGAGCTGCCGCATCGCCAGCACCACGAAGTTGTGCGCGTCGCCGCGCTCCTTCGGCCGCGAGGCCACGTCGTTGCACCACGCCGTCACGTCGCTGCAGGAGCTCACGAGCTGCTGCCACGGGTCGGACTCGTGCACCCAGGCCGGCACCTCCACCCGCAGGCACGGCTCCACCAGGTCGTACAGGTAGGGGCCCACCGTGCCCCTGCGCAGCGCCGGGTACTCCTCCAGCGTCGGCATCCGCCCGGCCGCGCGGTTCTCGGCCTCGGTGCGGCAGGCGTCGTACTGGCGTTGCAGCCCCACCGCGAACCTGGCCCGCCACCGGTCGCTCATCCGCACGCTCGTCACCCGCCACAGGTCGGCGAAGGCCGCCTCCAGCGGATGGCGCGAGGCGCCCTTGAGCATGCCGTGGAAGATCTCCAGCGGGCCCGACCGCTCGTCCAGCTCGTCGTCCAGGTGGAACAGCCACGTCAGCCACTGCGCGAACAGCGCCGCCGCCGCCGCGTCGAACTCGGCGAACGCCCGGCCCGCCATCCGGTGGTAACCGACGCCGGGATCGGCGCGCAGGCCGGTCCGCCTGGCCCAGTCGATGACCGCGGCCTCGATGGCGTACACGGCCGGGTGCATCCGGCACGGCTGCGCCATCGCCGGCACCCGCTCGGTGAGGGGCAGCAGCGCCAGCGCGGCCGAGCCGCCCCTGCGCGGCAGCGGCAGCAGGGACGTCAGCGCCGAGCGCAGGGCGGTGCGCACCGTGCCGAACACCGTGGCGGGGCCCGGGCTCGCCGGGCTCTTGGCCGTGCTCCCGGCCGGGCTCTTGGCCGTGCTCTTCACGGGACTGTTCGCGGAACTGTTCGCGGAACTCTTCACTGGGCTTTCCACGGGGCTCTCCATCTGGCTCTTCACCGGAGCCTTCACAGGGGCCCGAAAAGCCAGTTGCCCGCGGCGTTGGGGTCTTCGCCGCGGTAGTAGTCGGCCGCGGCCACGACCAGCTCGTCCACGGTGAGCGCGCCCCTGCCCGACCGGTCCAGCCGGTCGAACGCCTCGTCCACGTCGTCGTAGGCCACCCCGAACGCGCACAGCATCGTCCGGAACTCGCCCGGCCCGATCTCCCCGTCGCCGTCCCCGTCGCACAGCTCCGCCACCGCCATCGTGGCCGGCCTGAAGACCGGGTCGTAGTGCTCGCCCGTGACGAACGCCGCCCTCATGCCCCGCAGGAAGTCCGGGCGCGTGATGCCGGAGTCGCCGTCTCGGTCGAGCGCCTGCGACAGGGTGGACCAGATGCGGTCGAAGCCGTCCACGAGGCTCGCCCCGGTGACCGAGGTGGGGGACTCGCCGAAGCCCACCAGGATGCGCGCGCCCAGCCCGAGCAGGTCCTCACGCTCGACGACGCCGTTGCCGCTCGCGTCGATGTGGTCGAACGCCCGATCGAGCTTGTGATTGAGCAGGTCGATAGCCACCAATGCCTCCCCCGAGACTGACTGCGTGATCACAGTAAGTCGGGGCGGGCCCTTTGTCAGCGAGGCTCGCACCGGCTTGTCAGCGAGGCTCGCACCGGCACCCCCCGTAACGTGTGCGAAACACGGACACGGCATGCTGGTGCGTAACCCTGTACCGTGCGTCAACGAGGGTTCGTCTACCAACGAGGGGATGCTGTGGACCGCCAGCAGGAGTTCGTGCTCCGCACGCTCGAGGAACGCGACATCCGGTTCATCCGGCTGTGGTTCACTGACGTGCTCGGCTTCCTCAAGTCCGTGGCCATCGCGCCGGCCGAGCTGGAGGGGGCCTTCGCCGAGGGCATCGGGTTCGACGGCTCCGCCATCGAGGGCTTCGCCCGCGTCTACGAGTCCGACATGCTGGCCAAGCCCGACCCCGCCACGTTCCAGATCCTGCCCTGGCGCAGCGAGACGCCGGGCGCGGCGCGCATCTTCTGCGACATCCTCATGCCCGACGGCTCGCCCTCCCACGCCGACCCGCGCTGGGTGCTCAAGCGCACGCTCGCCAAGTGCGCCGACATGGGCTTCACCTTCTACACCCACCCCGAGATCGAGTTCTTCCTGCTGAAGAACCGGCCCGAGCCCGGCCAGCGGCCCGAGCCGATCGACTCCGGCGGCTACTTCGACCACACGCCCCACAGCTCGGGCCACGACTTCCGGCGCCAGGCGATCATGATGCTCGAGTCGATGGGCATCTCGGTCGAGTTCAGCCACCACGAGGGCGCCCCCGGCCAGCAGGAGATCGACCTGCGCTACGCCGACGCGCTCACCACGGCCGACAACATCATGACCTTCCGCCTGGTCATGAAGGAGGTCGCGCTGGAGCAGGGCATCTGGGCCTCGTTCATGCCCAAGCCGTTCACCGAGCACCCCGGCTCCGGCATGCACACGCACATGTCGCTGTTCGAGGGCGACAGGAACGCCTTCTACGAGGCCGGCACCGACTACCGGCTGTCCAAGATCGGGCGCTCGTTCATCGCGGGGCTGCTCAGGCACGCCGCCGAGATCACCGCCATCACCAACCAGTGGGTCAACTCCTACAAGCGGCTGTGGGGCGGCGCCGAGGCCATCGCCGGGCAGGGCGGCGAGGCCCCCTCCTACGTGTGCTGGGGCCACAACAACCGCTCGGCCCTGGTCCGGGTGCCGATGTACAAACCGCACAAGGGCGGCTCCACGCGCATCGAGTTCCGCTCGCTCGACTCCGCCTGCAACCCCTACCTGGCCTTCGCGCTGATCCTGGCCGCCGGGCTCAAGGGCATCGAGGAGAGCTACGAGCTGCCCGCCGCCGCCGAGGACAACGTCTGGACCCTGACCAGCGCCGAGCGGCGCGCCCTGGGCATCCAGCCGCTGCCCGGCTCGCTCAACGACGCGATCGAGGTCATGGAGCGCAGCGAGCTGGTGGCCGAGACGCTGGGCGAGCACGTCTTCGACTTCTTCCTGCGCAACAAGCGCAGCGAGTGGCGCGAATACCGGCGCCACGTCACCGAGTTCGAGCTGGGCCGTTACCTGCCCGTCCTCTGACCCGCTCGTCCTCTGACCCGCCCGTCCTCTGACGTGCCCGTCCTCTGACCCGGCCGTCCTCTGACGTGCCGGGCGCGGGCCCCGCCGCCGGGTGCGGCGCGGCCCGCGGCCCTCGCCTCAGCCCTGGAACTCCCGCACCTCGATCGGGAGCAGGGCCACCGCCCTGGCCATCCTGCGGGCCCACTCCAGCGCGGCCTCCATGTCGGCCGCCCGGATGATGGTGAAACCGCCGATGTGCTCCTTGCCCTCGGTGTACGGCCCGTCGGTGGCCAGCACCTCACCGTCGCGCAGCCGCACCACGGCCGCCCGCTCGGCCGGCCGCAGCGCGCCCGAGAAGACCCACGCCCCCGCGGCCTTCATCTCCTCCTCCAGGGCGTTCAGGTCCCGCATGACCGGGCCGAGGACCTCGGGCCCGGGCGGGTCGCCGTCGGGCTGGTACATGGTCAGCACGTACTGCTTCATAGCCGTTCCTTCCGTTCGTGCTCTCACCCTCGAAACGAACGGCGGCGGCCCGGATCGACACCCCGGGCGGAATCGAACACGATTTCTTCGAGCAGCCCCGCCTCCGCGCGGTCCACGATGCGCGCCCCGGTCGCCGGCGCCGGATCGCCGCCCTTGACGCGCGTCAGCAGGCTCTCCCACCTGCGCCGGTGGCGCGCGAACGTCCGGGGCGCCACCACCCGGCCCCGGTCGCGCTGCCCCGCCAGCGCCGCCTCGGCCGGCGCGTCGAGCAGGAGCAGGTGGAAGTCCGCGCCGTGCCTGCGCGCCAGCCAGGCGAAGCCCCGCAGCACGTACGGGCCGCAGCCCCGGTTGTGCGCGACCACCGAGTGGCCCTGGTGCAGCGCCCGCCCGATGCGGCTCACATGGGTGGCGAACACCACGGCCCGGCGCACCGGATAGGGCGCCCAGGTGAGCCGGCCGTCCCAGTGCCGCCGGGACTGCGACGAGTCGATCACCACGGCGGTCCCGGCCGTGACCGGCACGCTCTCGGCGCCGTCGAGGCCGTACAGGCGCCGCAGCAGCGTCGTCTTGCCCGCGCCGGGCAGTCCGGTCAGGATGACCAGAGACCCGGACGGATACCGCAACCGCGCCCCCTCCACAGCCAACACCCCCGCGAGCTCGCCCGTCATTCCCTGCCTGCGCCAGCATAGGCCGCGTGGTACCAGCCTCTACGAGGTTGTGCGAAAGCGCGCACATCGGCACGGCCGGAAGGGGGTGGATGCGGGCGCGGGGCGGCGGGCGTGGCAGGGGTGCGGGCGTGGTGGTGGTGCGCGGGCGTGGCGGTGGTACGGGCATGGCGGTGGTGCGGGCGGGAATCGGCGGATTGGTCGCGGGAGGCGGGAAACACCGTTAAGGTACTGCCCAACGCCTTGATCGGCCTCACTCCCGGAGCACTTCCGAGTGAGGCCGATTTTCGTTGCTTCTGCCCCCCGAGCCACGTCCGCGTGATGTGAGAGACGTAACGTTTCCGTGCCCGGGTGGGGGAAGTTTTCGGCTCATTCGGGGCGTTATGGAGTGATACCGAGCAGCCACCGGACCCCCAGCATCCTAGGTAAACCGGGAGTCCAGTAAAATCGGCCTGCTCTTTATGATATTTCCGGACTGATCGCCCTGTGCGGCGATATAGGGAGGGTGTGGCATGACGACGGCTGCCCTGCAGACCGTGTTGACCGTTCCCGAGCGCTTCCGCGGTCCCGTTGACGTCGCCAACGGCGGCTGGATCGCGGGCACCATGGCAGAGGCGCTGAACGGCGGTCGATCAGCCGTCGAGGTCACGCTGCACGCCCCGACCCCGCTGGCGACCGAGCTGCGCCTCGAACACGTCGCCAACTCGGTCTCCCTCTCCCACGGCGACAAGCCGCTGGTCGAGGCCATCCCGGTGGCCGAGGAGCTCGACGGCCCCGGGTTCGTGCCGTTCAACGACGCGGCCCGCGCCGAGGCCGGGTTCGCCGGGCTGAAGGCGCACCCGTTCGCCGAGTGCTTCGCCTGCGGCCTGCGCGAGCCCGGTGACGGCCTGCGCATCTTCCCCGGCCCGGTGGAGGGCACGGAGCTGGTGGCGGCCGGCTGGCGGGTGCCGTTCACGGTGAGCGGCGAGGACGGCGTGCCGGCCTCGATCGTGGGCGCCGTGCTCGACTGCATCACCGGCTGGGCGCACTTCGGCCCGGGGGAGAGCGCGCTGCTCGGCCGCCTGGTCCTGCAGATCAACCGCCCGGTGCTGCCCGGCGGCCGCTACTCGGTGGTGGCCCGCCCGACCGGCCGCGACGGCCGCAAGATGTACGGCCAGAGCGGCATCTACGAGGTCGACGGCACCCTGGTCGCCGCCGCCCGCGCCACGTGGATCGCTCCACGCTGAGACCCGCGTGACAAGGCCCCCGAGCTCCTGATCGAGCCGGGGGCCTTCGCCTTCCCGGGCCCGGCCGGAGATCTGCGTCTGACGGGTGACCGGAGACGTGCGCCTGGCGGGTGACCGGAGGCGTTCGTCCGGCGCCCTCCGGCCCGGCCGGAAGCCTTCGCCGGTCAGTCCGGGGAGGTGAGGCGGTCCACCACGGTGGCCACGCAGCGCTCGTCGAACAGGATCGTGTAGTGGTTGCAGTCCGGCACCACCTCGTCGCGCAGCCCCGGCAGCCGCTCCTTCCAGGGCCGGGTCAGCTCGTCGGGCAGCAGCCCGGTCTCCTGGTCGAGCAGGCCGCGCGGGGCCCGCAGCAGGCGCAGCGGCGCGGTGATCGCGGTCAGCGCGCGGGTGAGGGGCTCGTGCTCCAGGTGCAGCCACCGCCCGTCCTCCAGCACCGCCGCGCCCATGGCCCGCGACCGCAGCGCGCCCTCGGGCCCGGTCAGGTCGTAGCGCACGTACGCCTCCACGTCGGCGTTCCAGCGGCCCGCGAAGGCGGGGTGCGCCTTGAAGAAGTCCACGTACGCCTCCGCCGAGGGGTACGTCTGCCGCAGCCGTGCCAGCGCGGGGCCGAGCAGGGCCTCCAGCGCCGCGTCCGGGTCCGCGCCCTCGGGGATCGGCGCCAGCGGCAGCCCGCCGTCCACCAGCACGACCCGGGCGAAGTCGCGGCGCGCCGCCGCCAGCACCGCCACGTACGCGCCCATCGAATGCCCCGTCAGCACCGCCTCCCCGTCCGCGCCGACGTGGCCGGCCACGCGCAGCACGTCCTCGGCATGCCTCGGCAGCCCGTACGGGCCCGGCAGGCCGGCGCTGTGCCCGCGCCCGCGCAGGTCCATCGCGACCAGCGACCAGCCGTCCGGCAGCCGCCGCCCCACCGCGCCCCACGCCATCAGGGAGGCCGTGATCCCGTGCACGGCGATGATCTTGCGGGGCCCGGTCCCGAACGTGGCGATCCGCTGACCGCCGACCTCATCGAATTCGACCTTCATGGCGGGAGCATAGGGACAAACAACCTTTATGTCCTTATGCCGGATACTTGACCATATGCGGATCACCGTCATCGAACACGAGGCCGAGGCCGGTCTCGGCTATCTCGCCGGGTGGCTGGGGCTGGCCTGCGAGGTCGTGCGACCGTACCTGGGGGAGGAGATCCCCCGGCGGGCGGCGGACGGGCTCATCGTGCTCGGCGGCGCGGCGGCCGCCTGGGAGGACGAGCGCAGCCCCTGGCAGCCCGCCACCCGCGACCTGCTGCGCAGGGCCGTCGACGAGGCCACGCCCACGCTGGCGATCTGCCTGGGCGCGCAACTGCTGACCATGGCGTGCGGCGGCACGGTCGAGCGCGGCGCGAACGGCCTGGAAGTGGGCGCCCGCGCGGTGGTCGCGCTGCCCGCCGCCGCCTCCGACCCGCTGCTGTCCGGCGTCGGCACGTCCGTGGCCGTGCAGTACCACCAGGACGCCATGACGCGCCTGCCCGACGGGGCGGTGCCGCTGATGACCGGCGCCCAGTACCCGAACCAGGCCTACCGCCTGGGGGAGGCCGCCTGGGCGGTCCAGTTCCACCCGGAGGCCACGCCCGAGATCTTCGCCTCGTGGACCTCGGGCTCGGACCTGGACGCGGCCGAGGACCTGAACGCCGAGGTCAAGGCCGCCGAACCCACTCTCATGGCCACCTGGCGCCCGCTGGCCCGGGCCTTCGCCACCGTGATCCGCGCCACCACCCCCTGACCCGCGCGCGCCCTGACCCGCGCCCTGACCCTGCGCGCCCTGACCCCGCGCGCCCTGACCCCGCACGCCTGGCCGGGGTCTCTACGGGTGTTCGTGCGGGGTGACGGCCGCCCGGCGCCGGCGGCGGTGGGTGACGAGGGCGTGGGCCAGTGCGTGCACGCCCGCCAGGACCAGCGGGAACGCCGCCACGCCCGCTCCCGCCGGCCGGATCGGCACGCCGGCGTCGCGCAGCCGCCGCCACGCCCATACCGCGTACGGGATCACGACCACCGGCGCGGTCACCACCCCCGGCGTGTACCCCCGGACCAGCGCCGCCTGGGCCAGATGCACCATCCCGTGCACCCCGAACCCGGCCAGCGCCGCCTGGAACACCCCGCTGCGCCCGCCCGTACGGGCCCCCAGCGCCGCCGCGCCCGCCACGACGCCGCCCACCAGCCCGATGGCCGTGTTCACGTGCGCCTGCGACACCTCCACCCGCTCCCACGGCACCCCCGGGAAGCGCTCCTCCAGCCAGGGCCGCGCCTCCCGCGTCCACCGCGCCATGGTGGCCAGCTCCTCGGCGTCGTGCACCGCCCACGCGGCCAGCAATCCCCACGCCACCCCGGACGGAACCCGCCCCGCCACTTCTCCTGAAACCCGTGCCGCCACCCGCTTCGCCACTCCCTCCGGAACCGTGAGACCAAAACGCAACGCAACGTTGCGTTTTAGGTTACGGCGAAATGCGGGAGAGCTGTCAAGATGGAGGGGTGCCCAGGATCGAATCCACCGCGGCGAGACTCGCCAAGCTCGGCTTCGCCGACGGCGCCAGGGCCGCGCAGCTCGTCCGCCAGTCGGGCCCCGACGTGGAGGACGTCCTGGAGTCGCTGGTGGACGTGGCCGACCCGGACCTGGCGCTGACCTCGCTGACCCGCCTGATCGAGCGCGAGCCGGCCGTGCTCGCCACCATCCGCCACGACGAACGGCTCAGAGGCAGGCTCCTGGCCGTGCTCGGCGTCAGCGCCGCGCTCGGCGAGCACCTCATCCGCCACCCCTCCCACGTGGCGCTGCTGGCCGAGCCACGCCTGGGCGAGCCCAGGGCCGAGCTGCTGCGCGCCGTCGGCGCCGACCCGGAGGAGCGTGAGCCGCGCGCCTCCGGCGGCAACGACGCGCTGGTGGCCCTGCGAGTGGCGTACCGGGGCAGGCTGGCCCATCTGGCCGCGCGTGACCTCACCGGCCTGGCCACGCTGCAGGAGGTCACCGCCGAGCTGTCCGACCTGGCCGGCGCCGCGCTGGAGGCGGCGCTGGCCGTGGCGCGCTCGGAGGTCGAGGCCGACGAGGTGCGCCTGGCCGTCGTCGGCATGGGCAAGTGCGGGGCCAGGGAGCTCAACTACATCAGCGACGTCGATGTGATCTTCGTGGCCGAGCCGCGCGAGGGCGCCGACGAGGCCAAGGCGCTGCGCGCGGCCACCCGGCTGGCGCAGGCCATGATGCGGGCCTGCACCACGACCACCTCCGAGGGCTCGTTGTGGGAGGTGGACGCCGGGCTGCGGCCCGAGGGCCGGGCGGGCCCGCTGGTGCGCACGCTGGCCAGCCACCTCGCCTACTACCGCCGCTGGGCCAAGACCTGGGAGTTCCAGGCGCTGCTCAAGGCCAGGCCCGTGGCGGGCGACCTGGAGCTGGGCGAGGCCTACGTCGAGGCCGTCAACGAGATGGTGTGGTCGGCCGCCACCCGCGAGCACTTCGTCGAGGACGTCCAGGCCATGCGCCGCCGGGTCGAGGCCCACGTGCGCGCCGAGGGCGAGCGGCAGCTCAAGCTGGGGCCGGGCGGGCTGCGCGACATCGAGTTCGCGGTGCAGCTGCTGCAGCTCGTGCACGGCCGGCTCGACCCGCTGCTGCGCCGCAGGGCCACGCTGCCGGCGCTGGCCGCGCTGTCGCGGGGCGGATACGTCGGGCGTGACGACTCACGCGGGCTGGCGGAGGCCTACGCGTTCCTGCGCCAGGTCGAGCACCTGCTGCAGCTGCACCGGCTGCGGCGCACCCACGTCGTGCCCACCGACGAGGCCGACCTGCGCAGGCTGGGCCGGGCGCTGGGCATGCAGGCCGACCCGGTGGGGGAGTTCACGACCCGGTGGCGGCGGCACGCCATGGAGGCGCGGCGGTTGCACGAGAAGCTGTTCTACCGGCCGCTGCTGCAGGCCGTGGCCCGGCTGCCGGAGTCTGAGGCGCGCCTGTCCACGACGGCCGCCGCGGACCGGCTGGAGGCCCTCGGCTACGCCGACCCGCGGGGCGCGCTGCACCACATCGCCAACCTGTCCACCGGGGTGTCCAGGCGGGCCGCCATCCAGCGCACGCTGCTGCCCGTCATGCTCGGCTGGTTCGCCGACACGCCCGACCCCGACGCGGCGCTGCTCGGGTTCCGCCAGGTCAGCGACAAGCTGGGCAGCACGCCGTGGTATCTGCGGCTGCTGCGCGACGAGACCGCCGTGGCCGCCAGGATGGCGCGCGTGCTCGGCACCAGCCGCTACGCCACCGGCCTGCTCATGCACGCCCCCGACGCCGTGGCCATGCTGGGCTCCGACGCCGAGCTGGCCGTACGCCCGGTGGAGTCGCTGCTCGGCGAGGCGTCGGCCGCGGTGTCGCGGCACGCCGGCGACCCGGAGACCGCCGTCACGGCGGTGCGGGCGCTGCGGCGCAAGGAGCTGTTCCGCACGGCCGTGGCCGACATCTCCGGCCTCATCGACATCGAGACCGTCGGGGCCGCGCTGTCCCGGCTCAACGACGTGACCCTCCAGGCGGCGCTCGACGCGGCCCTGGCCAAGGCCCCCGAGGTCACCTCCTTCGCGATCATCGCGATGGGCCGGCTCGGCGGCATGGAGTGCTCCTACGCCAGCGACGCCGACGTCATGTTCGTGCACTCGCCGCTGCCGGGCGTCGAGGAGCGCGAGGCCACCGACGCCGCCTTCGCCGTCGCCAACGAGCTGCGCCGGCTGCTGTCGCTGCCCGCCCCCGACCCGCCCCTGCTCATCGACCCCGACCTGCGCCCCGAGGGCCGGCAGGGGCCGCTGGTGCGCACGCTGGCCTCCTACCGCGCCTACTACGCGCGCTGGTCGTCCCCCTGGGAGGCGCAGGCGCTGCTGCGGGCCCGCTTCTCGGCCGGGCACGCCGGGCTGGGGGCGGCGTTCACCGCCATGATCGACGAGCTGCGCTATCCGCAGGGCGGGCTGCCCGACGACGCGGTCAGGGAGATCCGCCGGCTCAAGGCCCGCATGGAGGCCGAGCGCCTGCCGCGCGGCGCCGACCCCGCCCTGCACACCAAGCTCGGCCCCGGCGGGCTGTCCGATGTGGAGTGGGTGGCCCAGCTCCTGCAGCTGCGCCACGCGGGCGCGCGGCCGTCCCTGCGCACCACCCGCACCCTGGAGGCGCTGCGCGCGGCCGTGGCCGAGGAGCTGCTGTCCCCGGCCGACGAGGCGGCGCTGGCCGAGGCGTGGCGCTTCGCCTCGCGCATCCGAGACGCGATCATGCTGGTGAAGGGGCGCCCCGGCGACAGCGTGCCGGCCGACTCGGGCGAGCGCGGGCTGATCGCCCAGACGCTCGGCTACCCGCCCGACGGCTCGGAGGACTTCCTCGACGACTACCGCCGGGTGACGCGCAGGGCCCGCAAGGTGATGGACCGGGTCTTCTACGGCGCCTGACGGTGCCCGCCGTCATTGCGCCGCCACGGCCCGTGGGTGTATCAAAGCGCGGTGTTATCCATATACGTGGATCTGGCCCTCGGCCTGGTCGTGGCGTTCCTGCTGCTGTCGCTGCTGGTGAGCGGGCTCAACGAGGCGTTCGTACGCGTGCTGTCCATCCGCAGCAAGTTCCTGTGGGCCTACCTCAGGGACACTCTGGACGGCGCCGACAAGGAGTCGGGGGCCTGGCTGCCCGCCAGGGTGCTCGACGTGTTCCGGGTGCTGCCGTTCGTGCGCGACCCCCGCCCCGCGCACCGCGACGAGCCCGCGCCCGCCCGGCTCGGCGAGATGCCCGAGGCCAGGACCGGCGACTCCATGATGAACCTGCTCTACGAGCGGGTACGCGAGATCGACCACGCCAAGAGGGGCAGGACGAGCATCGCCGACATCCCGCCGGAACGGTTCGCGGTGGCCGTGATGGAGCTGGCCGCGATGGAGAACGGCGACATCGGGGAGTTCCTGAAGAAACTGCGCAAGATCGACAGCCCGCTGTACGGCCACCTCCAGGGTGTCTGGGACAGCGCGCAGGGCGACCTCGACCGGTTCAGGAAGGGCGTGGAGAGCTGGTTCGACGGGGAGATGCAGCGGCTGTCCATGCTCTACCGGCGCTACGTCAAGTGGGTCGTGGCCGTGCTGGGCCTCGTGGTGACGCTGCTGTTCTCGATGGACGGGTTCGAGTACGCCAAGACGCTGCTGCGGGACAACGCCTACCGGGCCTCGGTGACGGCGGTGGCCGAGGCGGGGCCGGACGCGTACAGGGAGCTCAGGCAGCAGTGCACGGGCGGCGACCCGGTGCCGTGCGTGACCGAGCTGCTCAGCGAGCCCGCCCTGGTCAAGATGATGGGGCAGGCCTTGGTCAGCGTGTCGATCCCGGCGGAGGGCGAGCCGGGCGTGCACGCCAACCTCGCCGCGTGGTGGGAGCGGGTCAGCACGCCGAGCCACTGGCCGGGGTTCCTGCTGACGTACGTGGCGCTGCTGTTCGGGGCGCCGTTCTGGTGGGACGTGTTCCGCCGCATCACCGGCATCAAGTCCCGGCGCTGAGCCCGCGCCAGGGTCGGGGCCGGTCTGGGCAGGGAGCCGGCCGAGGACTTCGCCCATCCGCGCATCCCGGCGGACAGCCCGGCGTCCGCCCACGTCCTCTACCGGCTCAGGCGCCCGTAACCGGGGGCTTGCGGGGCTCGTCAGGCGCTCATCGCGTACAGCACGTCCCGCAGGGCGGGCTCCCTGCCGCGCAGCCACACCAGCCGCAACGCCAGCACCGGCGCGGGCGGGGGCGGGTCGAGGGGGACCAGGGCGCCGGAGGCCAGGTCGGCGTCCACCGCGAAGTCCGGCAGCAGCGTCCGGCCGAGCCCCTGCCTGGCCCACTCCCTGGCGGTCGCGATGCTGGTCAGCTCCCGGCGCGGCGTCCGTGCCGGGAACATGCGCTCCACCGCCATCCGGATCGAGCACTCCGGCGGCGACACCAGCAGCGTGCCCGCGTCGCCGCCCGGCGCGGCCACCAGGCGCAGCGCCACCTCGCCCACGTCGATGAAGTCGAGCCCCGGCGGCGGCGCGAAGCCGAGCGTGCCGATCCGCATCCCGGCGTCGAGCAGCAGCGCCGCGTCCAGCCCGCCGCCCGCCACCCCGGCCAGCAGCTCCTTCCTGTTCAGCGTGCGCACGTCCACGTCGAGGTCGGGGCGGCGCTCGGCCAGCCGCCGCACCACGCCCGGCAGCCGGGTCGCGGCCAGCGTCTCCAGCGCGCCGATCGTGACCCGGCGGCGCTGCCCCGTGACGGCCCTGCGCACGTCCTCCGCGTGGTCCAGCAGCCCGTGCGCGCGCTCCAGCAGCGCCCGCCCCGCCTCGGTCGGCCGCATGCCCTGCGGGGTCCGCTCGAACAGCGTGACACCGAGACCGCCCTCCAGCCGCCGCACCTGCTCCGAGACCGACGCCGGGGCCAGCCCCAGCTCGCCGGCGGCCCCCACCACCGTCCCGGCCCGCGCGACCGCGACGAACACCCGTATGTGACGCAACTCCACGCCCACCAGCATACGGTTTTCCCGAACGCCCCTCACGGGCCGGGCGGTTGAGCGGGGAGGGTGCGTTTACGCAGGCTGGACCGCATGAACAAGCTGGCCGGGCTCTCCCTCGCCTATTTCCTCGTCCTCCTGGACACGACCGTGCTCACCATCGCCCTGCCGGACCTGCGGGCCTCGCTCGGCGGCTCCGTCGCGGGCCAGCAGTGGGCCGTCAACGCCTACACCGTCGCCTTCGCCGCCGCCCTGCTGACCGGGGGAGCGGTCGCCGACCGGTACGGCGCCGCCCGGGTCTTCAAGATCGGCGTGGCGTCGTTCGGCGTGCTGTCGCTGCTGAGCGCCGCGTCCCCGCACCTCGGGGCACTGGTCGCGCTGCGCGCCCTGCTGGGCGTGGCGGGCGCGCTGTGCCTCGGAGGCTCGCTCGGCCTGATCGCCGAGCTCTACCCGGCCGCCGCCGGCCGGGCCCGCGCCATGGGCGTGTGGGCCGCCATCACCGGCACCGCCCTCGCCGCGGGCCCGCTGCTCGGCGGCCTCCTGGTGGACCTGTACGGCTGGCGCGCCGTCTTCCTCGTCAACCCGCCCATCGCCCTCATCAGCCTGCTGGCCGTGCGCGGCCTCCGCTCCCCGCGCGGGGCCCGCCGCATCGACTGGTACGCCCAGGGCCTGATGTGCGCGTTCCTGGGCCTGCTCGCCGAGGCGCTGACGGACTCGTCCACGCTGTCCGGCGCCCTGTCCCTGATCGCCCTCACCGCCATGATCATCACCGCCCGCCGCACCACCACCCCGACCACCGGCCAGGTGACCGCCCCGGCCATACCCCGGGGGCTCCTCGCCGCGACCTGGCCCGAGCTGCTCGCCGGCGCCGTCGCGAACTTCGCCTTCTCCGGCGCCCTGTTCGTCCTGACCCTCCTGCTCCAGGACACCCGTCACCTCACCCCGATGGCGACCGGCCTGGCCTTCCTCCCGCTCACCCTCCCCATGGTGGTCAACCCCGTGCTGACCGGCCGCGTCGTCGCCCGCCACGACGCCCGCCCGCCGATCGTGGCCGGCCTGGCGCTCCTCGCCGCGGGCCTGACGGGGGCCGCGCTCGCCGGCGGCCTGCCGGTGTGGCTGTTCGTGATGGGCTGCGGCCTGTCGTTCTGCCTGCCCGCCCTGATGGCGGGCATGATCGCCGGCGCGCCCACCGGCACGGCCGGCACGGCGGGAGGCGTGCTGAACGCCGCCCGCCAGGTCGGCGCCACCCTGGGCGTGGCCGTGCTCGGCGGCCTGGCCGGCCGCGACGCCCTGCTGGCCGCCGCCGTCCTCACCGCTGCCGCCTGCCTGGCCTACGGGGCTGTAGGCTTCCTGCGCAAGCATCCGGCGGCCGATCGCGGAGTGAGTTGACCATGCGTTTCCAGCATTCCGGCACCATCTGGCGAGACTTCCCCGAGCTGGTCCCCGGAGCCCTCTACGCCGAGGGCATCACCCCGGACGCCGCCCCCGACGCCGCCGTCGCGGCCTACGGCGAGCGGGCCGCCGCCAGGCTCGCCACCGCCTCGGAGGGCGAGCTGCCCGAGATCCAGGCATGGCGGCGGGCCTTCACCCGGATGGGCCTGAAGCCGACACAGTACCGATGCGCCTCGGAGGCCCTGCTGCGCCGCTTCAGGAAGGACGGCTCGCTGCCGCGGCTGCACCCGCTGATCGACCTGTGCAACGCGGTGTCCATCGCGTACGCCATCCCGATCGCCGTGTTCGACGTGTCCCGGATCGCCTCCTACGTGGAGGTCCGGCACGCCACGGGCGAGGAGACGTACCTGACCTTCTCCGGCGAGACGGAGCGCCCGCCCGCCGGGGAGGTCGTCTTCGCCGACGCCGAGGGCCGCGCGCACGCCCGCCGCTGGACCAACCGCCAGAGCGGCCTGTCGGCGGTGCGCGAGACGACGGAGCGCGTCCTGATCGTCGCGGAGGCCCTGCACGAGACGGCGGCCGGGGACGTCGAGTCCCTGCTGGCCACGCTCACCGGCGAGCTCAACGCCCTGTGGCCGGTCACCCCGAAGTCCGCGCTCCTGACCGCCGCCGCCCCCCGCTTCGAGTTCACCGGCGACTGACCGTTCCCGGGGGCGCCCCCGTCAGATCAGCTCGCTCTTGTAGAAGATGCTGGCCAGGCGCGCTCCCGGCGACCCCGACGCCAGCCCCAGGCACAACCGCGGCGCCCCCGCGACGATCTGGACGCCCATGCCCTCCGGCTCCCGATAGTCCAGCGACTTGCCCGCCACGCTGCGCGCCCGCTGCACCTGCTCGCCGGTCCGCAGGTCCAGGCAGGTGAGGTACGTGTTCCCCGGCTCGGGGTTCGCCTCGCCGTAGGCGTTGCCGGTCAGGAGGTAGACGAAGTTGCCGTAGGCCGCGTACCCCTGGAAGGTGCCCAGGCCGCCGGGCTGGGCGATGTCGTGCACCTTCCTGGGCGCGCCCGCCTTGACCGACGACAGCGTGAACACCGCGAACCTGAACGAGCCGCCGCCCCAGTAGCGCATGACCAGCCGGTTGGCCGACGGGTCGATCGTGCACGTCGTGTTGGTCGCGCCCGGCACCGGCGCGTACTTGGTCAGTGCCGACGACGACGTGGTCAGCGTCCGGCCGTCGACGAACGCGAAGCGGCACAGCCTGCTGCCCCGCGAGCTGCCCTCCTCGTTCGGGACGCCGTCCGTCTCCGTCCACAGGTAGGCGGAGGAGCCCGACGGCTCGACGCCGATTTGTACGCCGTGGCCGAACCCCATGAGGTACATGTGGCCGAGGACCGCGCCCGACAGGCTCAGCCTGGTCAGGCACAGGTGCCCGGCGGCGTCCGAGCCGGCGCCGTTCTTGAGCTGCACGGTGTAGATGTGGCCGTGCGCGTTGTCGATGGCGAACGACTGCAGGACCGTCTCGTCGTACAGGGCCTTCTTCCAGATCAGCGACGTGGCGGGGGCGGTGAGCTGGAAGCGGCCCTCCGCCGCGGCCGCGGGGGCGGCGGTGGCCCCCGCCCCGAGGGCTCCGAGGGTGCCGAAGGCGCCCAGCTTGAGCAGCCCTCTGCGGGTGACCGGGAGCGGAGAGGTCATGGCGCGTCCTGTTCGGCTAGGGGTCGGAGGTGATCACACACCCTAGTGGCCGCGGCCGTGAACGGGTATCGCGGCGCTCCTGGACGATATCCATATGTCACCGTGAGTCGTCTGTTGCTTACGTTGAGCAAGGGAGCGTTGAGGGCAGTGATCCAGTACAGAAACCTCTGCCGACATCGGGAGAACCCCATGCACACCAGACAGCGCAGGTTCGCCGCAATCGCGGGCGCCCTTCTGTCCGCCGTCGTCATCGGAGCCACCGCGTCCGCGCCTGCGGCGGCGGATTCTCCGCCCATCCTCAAGGACCTTGGTGCCGGTGATCCTCCCCGCGTGCGGATCGAGACATCGATGCAGCACATCAATGTCCTGAAGCGCTCCTAGGCACCGCTCGCCCGGGCGAACTGTCGGCTTGCCCCGGCGCACCGGATTGCTGCCGCAGAGGCGCAAACGGCCCGGCATCGTGATTCGACGCCGGGCCCCGGGTGGCGGGGTTCACGGGAGGTCCTTGACGACGATCGTGGTGCCGTCCTTGTGGCACGAGCTGTGCTCGCCGGTTTCCTTGATCCCGGCGGAGCTGTTGCTCGCGCACTCCCAGCCCTCGACGGTGGCGAAGCGGCCGCTGCCCTCCGTGCGGGTCTGTGGCGCGTAGTAGGCGTGGATGATGCGCACCGCCTCGGAGCAGTCGATCCGGCCCTGCTGCACCGCGATCGCCGCCTGCGAGGTCTTCGAGCCTTCCGTGTAGTCGAGCTTTCCGCACACGGTCGCCGATGTGGCGCCGGAGCCGCAGGCCACGCCGGATGACACCATCACCGCCACGGCTGACCCGACCGCGAGAACGCCGCGCATGAGTCTGTTCACGGACCATCAGTTCCCGGACATCCCACCCACGTTCCCCCTCTTGGAGTGAAACCGATCACACCCGAAAGCCGCCGCACACCGGACGACGAGGGCCGCCCTCGGCCCGATCTCGAAGAAAGAGTCTCCACGTGCACGAACGGCTCGGCATCGTGAGGTGATGCCGAGCCGTTCTGTTCCGGTCCTGTTCGGCCAGAGGGCGAGAACGGACGGGAACCAGCGAGCATGGACGAGCAGATTTCCCCAGCTCAGCGGCCGGCTCAAGGAAGGCCGCCGCGGCCGGAAGGCCCCGCCGTCACACGTCGTAGTAGAGCTCGAACTCGTGCGGGTGCGGGCGCAGCCGGATCGGGTCGACTTCGTTCTCCCGCTTGTACGAGATCCACGTCTCGATCAGGTCGGGCGTGAAGACGCCGCCTTCGAGCAGGTAGTCGTGGTCGGCCTCCAGCGCGTTGAGCACGTCGGTGAGCGAGCCCGGCACCTGCGGGATGTTGCGGGCCTCCTCCGGCGGCAGCTCGTAGAGGTCCTTGTCCACCGGCTCCGGCGGCTCGATCTTGTTGCGGATGCCGTCGATGCCGGCCATCAGCATCGCCGAGAACGCGAAGTAGGGGTTGCACGACGGGTCGGGCACGCGGAACTCGATGCGCTTGGCCTTCGGGTTGGAGCCCGTGATCGGGATGCGCACGCAGGCCGAGCGGTTGCGCTGGGAGTAGACCAGGTTGACCGGGGCCTCGTAGCCGGGCACCAGGCGGTGGTAGGAGTTGACCGTCGGGTTGGTGAAGGCCAGCAGCGAGGGCGCGTGCTTGAGCAGGCCGCCGATGTAGTAGCGGGCGGTGTCGGACAGGCCCGCGTAGCCGACCTCGTCGTAGAAGAGCGGCGAGCCGTCCTTCCACAGCGACTGGTGGCAGTGCATGCCGGAGCCGTTGTCGCCGAAGATCGGCTTGGGCATGAACGTGACCGTGTGGCCGTATTCGAGGGCCGTGCTCTTGATGACGTACTTGTAGAGCATCAGGTTGTCGGCCGTCTTGAGCAGGGTGCCGAACTTGAAGTCGATCTCCGCCTGCCCGGCCGTGCCGACCTCGTGGTGCTGCATCTCGACGTCGATGCCGACCTCGATGAGGTTGCGCACCATCTCCGAGCGCAGGTCGGTGAAGTGGTCCATCGGCGGGACGGGGAAGTAGCCGCCCTTGTAGCGCGGCTTGTAGCCCAGGTTGCCGCCCTCGGTCGCCTTGCCGGTGTTCCAGGCGCCCTCGATGGAGTCGATGTAGTAGTAGCCGGCGTTCTGCTTCGTCTCGAACCGCACGTCGTCGAAGATGTAGAACTCGGCCTCGGGCCCGAAGTAGACCGTGTCGGCGATGCCCGTGCCCTTGAGGTATTCCTCCGCCTTGCGCGCCACGTTGCGCGGGTCGCGGCTGTAGGCCTCGCCCGTCAGCGGGTCGTGCACGAAGAAGTTCAGGTTGAGCGTCTTGTGCTGGCGGAACGGATCCAGCACGGCGCTGGAGGGATCGGGCAGCAGCAGCATGTCGGACTCGTGGATCTGCTGGAAGCCGCGGATCGACGAGCCGTCGAACATGAGCCCGTCGGTGAAGACGCTCGCGCTGAAGTTCTCTACCGGGAAGGTGAAGTGGTGCGTCGTCCCCGGCAGGTCGGTGAACCTGACATCGACGAACTGCACCCCTTCGTCACTGATGTACTTCAGGACGTCGTCGGCGGAGTTGAACACTCTCGAACCTCCCTGGGGACTGGCCATCATGGCGACGCTAGGGCTTGGCCGTTTCCGTATGGTGTCTCGATTGTTTCGCACGTGTTACGCAAGGTGACGGTGCCACGAGGGTGTGTCGGGCGGTGCTCACGTGCCCTTGGAGGTGCCGCATTTGCCGCTGAGGTCGGGCCTGTCCAGGTCGTACGGGTCCACGACAGGGCCGTCCCGGCGCTCCCTGTCGGGGACCGAGTCGCGGTAGGCGGGATGGATGTAGCCGTCGTTCACGTCACACCGGGCCGGCGTCGCGCTGCGGTTCCACCGGGTGATCCAGACGACCAGCTCTCCCCCCGCGCGGTACACCTGCACCTTGCCCCGCCGATGGGTCACCAGCCGCGTCACCGTGTCCGGCTGCCCGGGCCGCTGGATGGCGTGCACGACGATGTAGCGGACGTCCAGCTCCGCCCCCCTGAGCCCGTTCCGCCGGAACGACGACAGCTTCGTCCTGCCGCGCACCTTCGTCACGTCGGTGACCGGCTCGGCCGTCTTGGGGGCGAAGCTCGTCACCCACGGGCGGGTGTTGCCGGAGCCCTTGTCGCCGAGCCGGTCGAGGAACTGGGCGCGCTCGCGGGGGTGCAGCAGCTTGATGAACGGCGTCGGCCTGCCGCCCAGCAGCGTCTTGCGGTCGAGGTGGGCCGCGGCCAGCAGCTCGCGCGTGCGCTCCAGGCCCTTGGCCACGTCCCGCTTCGACAGCCCGCCGATCGCCCTGGCCTCGGGCATGACGAAGCCGGCCGCGCCCTCGGCCCAGTGCTCGGCCTTGGAGCCCGCGAACGGCCGCTCCGGCGTCGGCCGGGCCGGAGCGGTCTCCTCCTCCGCCGCGTCCCCGCCCTCCCCGGCGTGGGCATCCTGGACCGGCATCGTCTCCTCCGGCACCGCCCCGGAGGGGGTCAGCAGGCTGGGGCGGACCGTGAGGACGAGGCCCGCCGCCGCGACCACCGCCGTGATGCCGCCGATCAGCGCGAGCCGGCTGCGCCCGCCGCCGCGCCGGGGCGCGGGAGGCTCCCACGCGGTGCGCACGGCCTCCCGGCGCGGCTCGGGGCGCTCCTTGGCGCCCTTCTTGGCCGCGGCCCGCATCCTGCGTCGCTCCTCGTCGTCTATCTGCGCGACCAGGTCGTTGAACCGCTGGTCGAGGTCGTCCCCGTGTGGCATGGCGTCCATGATGACCGGTTCGTGACGCGGTTGGGTCACAATCGGGACCGGCACCGGGGCCGCCTAACCTGGAGGGTATGAGCAGCAAGGAACCTCGGTGGACGCAGACATGGCTGGGCGGGGTGCGATCCGCCGGGGTCGATCTCGGTTACCCGGGGGAGCGCCTCGGGCTGCCCGAGGAGGGCAAGGGGTCGATCAGCGGCTGGGGGCGCCGGATCGGCGCGCTCGTCATCGACTGGATGATCTGCACGTGGGTGGTCGTGCAGATGCTGCTGCGCACCGACCCGGCCGAGGCCCCGTGGGCGCCGGTGCTGGTCTTCGCGCTGCAGTACCTGCTGCTGGTCGCCTGGCTGGGCCAGACGTTCGGGCACCGGCTGATGGGCATCAGGGTCGCCGCGATGGACGGCGGTGACCCGCGCCTGCTGCCCGTCCTGGTGCGTACGGTGCTGCTGGCCCTGGTCGTGCCCGCGGCGATCTGGGACCGCGACCACCGGGGCGTTCACGACCGGGTCTCCAACACGATGGTCGTCCGCATGTAGCGTCGCCGCAGGTAGCGCCGGCGACGCTACATGCGGCGACGACGGAACCGTACCGGGTTCACATGTGCACCCGGTGCGGTTCAGGCTGCCCGCACTTACTTCCCGAGCAAGAACTGCCTGGTCCTCGAGGCGGTCAAGGAGGACACGACCGCCATCGTGGCGGGCCGGGCCGAGAGGCAGACGCCGCTCGCCGCCCTGCCCGCCCGCTACGCGCGCCGGTCGTTCACGCAGCTGAAGATGGCCGTGCCGGGGAGGTGACGGCCGCGCAGGGGGCTCCAGCCGCCCCACACCCGCTCGTGCCCCTCTGGCCACTCCGGCTCCACCAGCCCGGTGATCGTCAGGCCGGCGGCCACCAGCAGGCTCACCCAGTCGGCCATCGTGCGGTGGTGCTCGACGTAGGTGAGCGCGCCGCGCTCGTCGCGCTCCTCGTACGGCGTCCGGTCGAAGTAGGACCGGTCGGACGTCAGCCCCCTGGGCCCCGGGTCGTCGGGAAAGGCCCACCGGATGGGATGGCTCACCGAGAACACGAACCGCCCGCCCGGCCGCAGCACCCGGCGCACCTCGCGCAGGACGGCCGCCGGGTCGGCCACGAACGGCAGCGCGCCGTAGGCGGAGCAGGCCACGTCGAACGACGCGCCGGCGAACGGCAGCAGCTCGGCGTCGGCCTGCACCACCGGCACCCGCACGCCGCTGTCGAGGTCGATGCGCTGGGAGTGGCGGAGCTGGCGGTGCGAGATGTCGAACGCCGCCACCCGCGCGCCCTGCCGCACCAGCCACCGCCCGCACTGCGCGGCCCCGCAGCCGATCTCCAGCACCCGCCGCCCGCGCACCTCGCCGAGCAGGCGCGCCCCGGCCTCGTCGAGGCCCTCGGGGCCCCACACGAAGCCGTCGTCGCGCAGGAAGTCGCCGTGCTCGACCTGGTAGTCGTCGGCGTTGCCGTCCCACCAGCCGCGGTTGGCCCGCGACGAAGGCGACAGCACTAGCGCATCTTGGGGCCGCGCGGCATGCGGGCGCCCTTGGGCATCGGGCCCTTGGGCATCGGCATGTTCCGCGGCAGCGAACGCAGGCGGTCCTTCACCTCGTTGACCGAGGGCTTCTTCAGGTTGCGCGGCAGCTTCATCAGGTGGCGCTGCAGCTTGCCCAGCGGCACCTGCCCCTCGCCGTCACCGCACTGGATGTCGTAGATCTCGACGCCCAGCACCACCCGCGCGATGCGCTTCTTCTCGGCCGTCAGCATCTTCGCCACCCGGTTGCCCGGCCCCTCGGACACCAGCACGACGCCCGGGTAGCCGACCACGAGGTGGACGAGGTCCTGGTCGCGGTTGACCGCGATGGCCGGGGTCACCTGCCAGTTGCCGCGCATGCCCTGCAGCACGGCCGCCGCCGCCCCGGTCTGCCCGTCCAGGATCGAGTATTGGGCCTTCTGGGCGAGCTGCCCGAACACCACCAGACCCACCGTGAACGCGGCCAGGATGCCGATGAACACGGAATACCACAGGTAGCCCGTGACCAGCCCGATCACGACGACCACAGCCAGCGTGCCCACCGCCGAAAGGAAGACGATGGGCATCCCCTTGGGGTTGGCCTGCTTGATGATCTGCGCGATCATGCGGAGCTGCTTGATGCGCCCCGGCTTCTCTTGGTCCTCGGACTTTGCCATGCTCAGAAGGATACAAACCAACTGGTGCGGGAGGGAAAACGCGCCCCCGGCCGTTCCCGGCCTGTGACTAGATCTTCACCGTCGCCGACAGCCTCAGATCGGCCGCGCTGCGGCCCGCCGCCACCGTGTGCTCGCCCTCGACCGTGCGCCAGCCGTCCTCCCACACCTGGAAGGCCCGCTCCGACAGGAACACGGTGGTGAGCACGGTCTGCCCCGGCTCGGCCGTCACGACGTCGAACCCGGCCAGCGTCCGGCGCGGCCCGGCGTAGACCTGCACGACCTCCCGGCCCGGCCGGTCGCCGGTGTTGGTGACGGCCACGGTCACGGTGGTGCCCTCGGCCGCGATCGAGTCGTAGGACCAGGTCGTGTACCCCAGGCCGTGCCCGAACCAGAACGCCGGCTCCGCGCCCGAGCGCCGCCAGGCCGGATAGCCGATGTCCACGCCCTCGTCGTAGACGACCCGCCCGTCCACCGGCGTCACCGCCGTCACCGGCGCGTCCGCCAGCCGCGCGGGCCAGGTGGTGGGCAGCCGCCCGCCCGGCTCGGCCGCCCCGAGCAGCACGTCGGCCAGCGCCGACCCCGCCTCCTGCCCGGGGAACCAGGTCAGCAGGACGGCCGCCACCTCGTCCCGCCAGGGCAGCTCGACCGGCGAGCCCGCGTTGACCACGACCACCGTGCGGGGGTTGGCCGCGGCCACCGCGCTGATCAGCTCGTCCTGCCGGCCGGGCAGCCGCAGGTCCGCCCGGTCGAAGCCCTCGCTCTCCACCTCCGGCGTGGTCGCGGCCACGACGATCGCCACGTCGCACGCGGTCGCCGCGCGCATGGCCTCGGCCAGCAGCTCGTCCTCGCCGGGGGAGGGGTCGGCGTGCCCCAGCGTGAAGGAGACGATCGCCAGGCCGCCGAGGCGGCCCGACGGGTGCGCCAGCGTCAGCTCGTAGGTCTGTCCCGCCGTCATCGGCACGGCGACCCGCCGCTCGGGCGGCGACAGGAAGGCCGCGGCCGGATCGCCCGCCTCCGGGACGATCTCCGCGTCGAGCACGCTCTCGCCGTTCACGGTGAGCCGGAACGCGCCCGCCCCGATCACCGACAGCTCGTGCTCGCCCGACACCTCCGCCCGGTACGCCGCCAGCAGCCGCACCTCCGCCAGCCGGGCGCCGTCCACGCCGGGCGGCAGGTGGCCGATCCAGCGGGCCTCGCCGGTGGCCAGCGGCTGCTCCGCCAGCAGCGCGCCGTCCCGGTCGAGGAACTGGGCGGTGACGGGGCCGGGCAGCGGGGACAGACGGACGCGGGGGTCGGTGCCGAGGGCGTAGGTGACCTCGGCCCGGCCGGTCAGGCCCGCCAGCGGGGAGACGACGTGCTCGGGGAAGACCTGCGCGCTGCCGCCGCCCATCACGCGCGCCTCGCGGGCGGCGGCGCCGATGAGCGCGATCCGCGTGCCGGGCGCGAGCGGCAGCACGCCGTCGTTGGTGAGCAGCGTGAACGCCCGCGCCGCCACCTCCCGCGCCAGCGCCACCCCGTCGATCTCCCCGCCTCCGGCCACCCGGTCGATACCCCCGGCCCCGGCCACCTCCGCCGGGCCTCCTGGCGCGGCTTGAGGAGCGCCGGCGGGACCCGCCGGGCGTTCACCCGCCGGGTGCAGGGCGCCGGCGCGTTCGGCCAGGCGCAGGATGCGGCGGACGCGGTCGTCCACGGCCGACTCCGGCACCCGGCCCTCCCGCACGGCCGCCTCCAGCCGCCTCCCCCACGGCCCCGACGGCCCCGGCATCGCCACGTCGGTGCCGCCCAGCGCGGCCGCCTCGGTCGAGCGCACCGCCGTCCAGTCCGACACCACGCACCCGTCGAACCCCCACTCGCCCTTCAGCACCCCGTTGACCAGCTCCGCGTGCTCGGTCATGGTGGTGCCGTTCACGCCGTTGTAGGCCGTCATGAGCCCCCAGGCCCCGGCGCGCACCACCCGCTCGAACGGCCGCAGGTACACCTCGCGCAGCGCCCGCTCCCCGACCCGCACGTCCACGGTGTAGCGGTCGGTCTCGAAGTCGTTGGCCACGAAGTGCTTGGGCGTGGTGGCGACCCCGCCCTCCTGCACCCCCTCGACGTACGCGGCGCCGATCTCGCCCGTCAGGTACGGGTCCTCGGAGAAGCACTCGAAGTGCCGCCCGCCCAGCGGGGAGCGGTGCAGGTTGAGCGTGGGCGCGAGCAGGACGTGCACCCCCTTGCGCCGCGCCTCCTGCGCCAGCAGCAGGCCCGCCCGCCCGACCAGCTCCACGTCCCAGGTCGCGGCCAGCGCCGTCGGGCTCGGCAGCGCGATCGACGGGTCGGCGGCGCTCCAGTGCTCACCGCGTACGCCGATGGGCCCGTCGCTCATCACGAGCCGGTCGAGCCCGATCTCGGGCAGCGGCGGCAGCGACCACATGTCGGCCCCCGTGAGCAGCCGGATCTTGGCGGGCAGGTCGAGCCGGGAGATCAGTTCGTCGAAGTCCACGAGCACAGTGTTCATCACAAAACCGAGCACTCGATAGGTTTGTGACCTTTGCGTTATGCAAAGCCCCGGCGGCAACGAGAAAGCCCCGGGCGGACGCCCGGGGCCTCGTGTGGTGGACGGCGGGTCAGGCCGTCCGGTGGGCTCGATGGCCTGCTGGTGGAACGGCGGGTCAGGCCGTCTGGCGGGCCTCGATGGCCTGCTGGTAGAGCCGGCCCGCCCGGTAGGACGAGCGCACCAGCGGCCCCGACAGCACTCCGGCGAACCCGATGGCCTCGGCCTCGGCCTGCAGCTCCACGAACTCCTCCGGCTTGACCCACCGCTCCACCGGGTGGTGGCGCGGCGTCGGCCGCAGGTATTGCGTGATGGTCAGCAGGTCGGTGCCGGCCTCGTGGAGGTCGCGCATGGCCTCGGTGATCTCTTCGCGGGTCTCGCCCATGCCCAGGATCAGGTTGGACTTGGTGACCAGGCCGGCCTCGCGGGCCATCGTGATCACGTCCAGCGACCGCTCGTAGCGGAAGCCGGGCCGGATCCGCTTGAAGATGCGCGGCACGGTCTCGATGTTGTGCGCGAACACCTCGGGCTTGCTGGAGAAGACCTCCTCCAGCAGCTCGCGCCTGCCGTTGAAGTCGGGCACCAGCAGCTCGACGCCGCAGCCGGGCAGCAGCGTGTGGATCTGCCGCGCGGTCTCGGCGTAGAGCCAGGAGGCGCCGTCGGGCAGGTCGTCGCGGGCGACGCCGGTCACGGTCGCGTAGCGCAGGCCCATCTGCCGGACGGACTCGGCCACCCGGCGCGGCTCGTCGCGGTCGTAACCCTGCGGCTTGCCGGTGTCGATCAGGCAGAAGTCGCAGCGGCGCGTGCACTGGTCGCCGCCGATGAGGAAGGTCGCCTCGCGATCCTCCCAGCACTCATAGATATTCGGACAGCCCGCCTCTTCGCAGACCGTGTGCAGGCCCTCCCGGCGCGTGAGCGATTTCAGCTCGGTGTATTCGGGGCCCGTCTTCAGCTTGGTCTTGATCCACGGGGGCTTGCGCTCGATAGGGGTTTCGGCATTGCGCACCTCCAGGCGGAGGAGCTTTCTGCCTTCAGGAGCAACGGTCACCTTCTCAGCTTACGTCTCCCCGGAAGCCGCCCAGCAGGGGGTCAGGAGATGAGGCCGAAGCCGCGGATCGCGCGCGCGTAATGGCCGCCCAGCTCCTGGTCGATGGCCTCGGACCGGGCGGCGTCGAGCAGCTCGCAGTCGGGGGCGCCGGGCAGCACGCCGTCCTCGGTGAGCCGGGACCTGGCCAGCGCGATGCCGCGGATCGCCGAGACGCTCTCGCCGCGCAGCGCCGCCGCCTGCATCGGCGCCAGGTAGCCGCCGCCCCCCGCCAGCTCCTCCAGCTCCGCCAGGTCCTCCTCGGAGGCCGCCCGCAGCGCCAGCGCCCGCTGCCTGGCCAGGGTCCGGCCGTCGCCCGCGCGGGCCAGCCGGGTCAGCACGTAGTCCGCCAGCAGCACCGGGCCGCCGAGCACCCGGCCGAGCAGGCGGCCGAGGATGCCCGCCGCGCCGTAGGACTTGTCCATGTGGTCGAGCGCCAGCGGCGACGCCGCGGCGATCTTGTCCTGGGCCTCCTGCCTGGCGTTCAGCGGCCCGGAGCCCTCCCCGAGCAGCGCGTCCCGCCAGGACTCCAGCGTGGCCAGCGCCTCGCTCACCACCCGCTCGTCGCCCCTGGGCAGCCGCGCGTACGCCGTGGCCAGCAGGGCCACCCGCCCCCTCGGCGACAGCGCCAGCCACAGCGGCAGGCCGAGGTCCAGCACGGGCGTCCTGAGCAGCCCCACGCGGGCGTAGACCGTCCGCGTCGACAGGTCGCTGATCGCGATCTTCCTGGGGCGCTTGACGCCGACCCGGTCGGCCACGCGGTCCGCCACCGCGTACAGCTCCCGGGCCTCGTCGCGGCCGGGCACCTCGGCGTCGGCGGGCAGGCGGCCCAGGTCGGGCCGCAGCGCCCAGCCGAAGGCCAGGCTCACGCCACCGAAGATCCACGACAGGATCGAGCCCGGCGCCGACAGGATCAGCCACGCGCCGAGCACGACGAACCCCAGCGTCAGCAGGTGCACCACGAGCGCGAGCAGCAGGGCCAAGATACGCGTCACATCGGCGATGGTAAGCCGCCGCCCACCTGCCGGGCCACGGGGATTTTCCCGGCCGGGCTCAGCGGCGCAGGAGATCCTCCTCGTGCAGCTCGAACGGCTCCTTGCCGAGCGCCTCGGCCAGCCGCTTCTCCGCGATCGGCAGGACCTCCTCGACCACGATGCGCCGGCCCGTCTCGGCCGACAGCGAGGAGACGCCCACGTCGGGCAGGCCGCACGGGGTGATGCGGTTGAACCAGCGCGGGTCGTTGGCGCAGTTGAGCGCGAACCCGTGCATGGTCACCCCGCGCGAGAGGCGCAGCCCGACCGCGCCGAGCTGGCGGTCGGGCAGGCCCAGCGCCGGGTCGCCGATCGCCCACACCCCGGCCCGGCCCCGCACCCGCCGCGCCGTGACGCCGAAGTCGGCGCACACCTGGATCATCGTGTCCTCGAGCCGGCAGGCGTAGGAGACCACGTCGGTGATGGCCACGATCGGGTAGACCACGAGCTGCCCCGGACCGTGCCAGGTCAGCCGGCCGCCCCGGTCGACGTCGACGACCGGGGTGCCGTCGGAGGGCCGCTCGTGCGGGGCGGTGCGCTTGCCCGCCGTGTAGACGGGCGCGTGCTCCAGGAACAGCACGGTGTCGGTCAGCTCACCGGCGGCCCGCTTGCCGTGCACCCAGCGCTGCAGCGACCAGGCCTGCTCGTAGGGGACGTCGACGCCGAGTCGGACGATGGCGAGTGCGTGGGGATCGTCCCCGTGGATGGGGCGCATGAGCCTATTGTGCCGTTCCCTCACCCTTGAAGGGTAATCAGGGGGTCAGCAAACGAGGCTCGATCCTGAACTCCTTTACCCTTCCCGCACCTTCGTTCTCCACCCGGTACGCGTAGGCGCCCGCCTCCACGCTCACCGCCTGGATGAAGTCGGTGCCCACGTAGTGCAGGCCCACGCCCTCGTCGGCGGCGTAGCCGCCGGGCAGCTCCCCGGAGGCCACCGACTCCTGCAACAGCGGTCTGCGCTGCGGCTCGGCGTTGTAGTGCACCCCGCACGAATAGGGCAGCAGCGCCATGCCCTCGGCCCACACCCGCAGCTCGGGGCCGAAGGAGTCGGTGTTGCCGCCGACGTGCCAGCACAACGCGCCCGCGCTCTGCCCCGACAGCACCACCCCGGACCGCCACGCCTCCTCGAAGGCCTCGTCGAGCCCGTGCAACCGCCACAACGCCATCAGGTTGGCCACACTGCCACCACTGACATAGATCATGTCCTGTTCGAGGATCCACGCCCGCGGATCAGGCACGTTCGGCATGGGGAACACCGTCAGATGGCTCACCTCGACGTCCCACCCGGAGAAGGCGCCGTACATCTTCAACACCCAGTCGGCCGCGTCGCCCATCGCCGTCGCCACCAGGCCCAGCTTCGGCCGGTCCTGCCCGGTCAGGTCGAGGCCGTAACGCAGCAGCGCGCTCGCCTCGATCTGGTTGTGGCGCCTGCTCGGGCGGAACGATCCGCCTCCGATGGCGAGGATGTGCGACTGCCCTGACCGGCTCATGTCAAATTCTCCCAGCTTCTGAAAAGGAACGGCACCCTAGAGTACGGCGCGCAGAGCCTCGTCGAGGTTCGTATGAGCGAAGCGGTAACCCCCGGCCGTCAGCTTGGCCGGCGTGAGCCGGTGACTGGGCAGCAACCCGCCGCGCGCGAACTCGCCCAGCCCCGCTGCCAGCGCGAACGCCGGCACGGGGATCGGCATCGTGCCCCTGCGCAGCGCCTTGCCGAGGGTCCTGGTGAACTCGGCGTTGGTGACGGGCGAGGGGGAGCTGAAGTTGACCGGGCCGTCGATCTCCCGGTGCGCCAGCACGTGCCGCGCGGCCCCCACCCAGTCGTCCAGGCTGATCCACGACCAGTACTGCCTGCCGGACCCGAGCGGCGCCCCCAGCCCCAGCCGGAAGATCGGCAGGATGCGCCCCAGCGCCCCACCGCGCCCGCTCAGCACCAGCGAGGTACGCGCGAGCACGGTCCTGATGCCCGCCTCCGCCGCCCGCAGGGCCTCGCCCTCCCAGCGCTCGCACAGGTCGGCCAGGAAGCCGGCGCCCTTGCCCTGGCCCTCGTCGACGACGCGGTCGCCGGTGTCGCCGTAGAAGTCCATGCCGGAGGCCGACAGCAGCACCCCGGGCGGCCCGGACAGCTCGCGCAGGGCGTCCACCAGCAGCCGGGTGCCCCGCACCCGGCTGTCGACCAGCTCGCGTTTGTACGCCGGGGTCCAGCGCCTGCCCCCGATCGGCGCCCCGGCCAGGTGCACCACGGCCTCGGAGCCTTCGAGCGCGGCCCGGTCGACGACCTGACCCGCCGGGTCCCAGAACGCCTCGTCGTCGTGTCGCGGGCGGTGGCGTACGAGCCGGACGACCTGCCGCCCCTCGGCCCGCAGCGCCTCGACCAGCGCCGTCCCGATCAGCCCCGACGCTCCCGTCACGATGATCGCCATGCCCCCACAGTACGCCGCGGGGACCCGGGCCGCCGGGCGGCGAAACGAAAGGCCGGGCAGCGAAACGAAAGGCCGGGCGGCGAAACGAAAGGCCGGGCGGCCCCGCCAAGGGAGCCGCCCGGCCGATCAGCGCATCACCGTCGCGGGCTCAGGCGAGCCCGAGCTGCGCCTCGAAGCGCCCCTCCTCCAGGCGACGCTTGATCGTCGTCAGGAAGCGGGCCGCGTCGGCGCCGTCGACCAGGCGGTGGTCGTAGGTCAGCGCCAGGTAGACCATCGAGCGCACCGCGATGACCTCGCCCTCCGGCGTGTCGACCACCACGGGCCGCTTCACGACGGCGCCCGTGCCGAGCATGCCGACCTGCGGCTGGTTGAGGATCGGCGTGTCGAACAGCGCGCCGCGGCTGCCCGTGTTGGTCAGCGTGAACGTGCCGCCGGTGATCTCGTCGGGCGTCACCTGGTTGTTGCGGGTGCGCTCGGCGAGGTCGGTGATCTTGCGGGCGATGCCGGCGAGGTTGAGGTCACCGGCGTTCTTGACCACGGCGGCGAGCAGGCCGCGCTCGGTGTCCACCGCGATGCCGAGGTTCTCGACGTCGAAGTAGGTGACCTCGTTGGTCTCGTTGTTGATCGTGGCGTTGAGCTTCGGGTGCTGCTTGAGCGCCTCGACCGTGGCCATCGCGAAGAACGGGGTGAAGGTCAGCTTCACGCCCTCGCGACGGAAGAAGTCGTCCTTCGCCTTCGCGCGCAGCCGCGCGATCTTCGTCACGTCGACCTCGACGACCGACGTGAGCTGGGCCGCCGTCTGGAGCGACTCGACCATGCGCTTGGCGATGGTCTGACGCAGGCGCGTCATCTTCTCCGTACGGCCGCGCAGCGTCGTGTCGACCTGCACGGGCTCGGGCGCGGCGGCCGGAGCCTGCGCCGCCGGGGCGGCGGCCGGGGCGGCGGCCGGGGCGGCGGGAGCCTGGGCGGCCGGCGCGGCCGCGGGCTGGGCGGTGGCCTGCTCGCGCTGGGCCTTGGCGGCCTCCAGGACGTCCTGCTTGCGGATGCGGCCGCCCACGCCGGTGCCGTTGATGGAGTCGAGGTCGACACCGTGCTCGTTGGCGAGCTTGCGCACCAGCGGGGTCACGTAGGGGCTGTCACCCGAGGTCGCCGGGGCGGGGGCGGCGGGCTGCGCCGGGGGAGCGGCCTGCGGCGCGGGGGCCGGGGCGGGCGCCGGAGCCGGAGCCGGAGCCGGAGCGGGGGTCGGGGCCGGCTGCTCCGGAGCGGGCTGCGGGATCGAGGAGGCCGGGGGAGCCGGGGCGGGCTCGGGCTCCGGCTCGGGCTGCGGGGCGGGCTCGGGAGCCGCCTCGGGGGCCGGGGCGGCGGCGCCCGGCTGCCCGTTCTCGTCGATGATCGCAAGCTCGGCGCCGACCTCGACGGTCTCGTCCTCGGCCACAACGATCTTGGTGATGACACCCGCGGACGGCGACGGGATCTCGGTGTCGACCTTGTCGGTCGAGACTTCGAGGAGCGGCTCGTCGGCCTCGACGCGCTCGCCCTCCTTCTTCAGCCAACGGGTTACGGTGCCCTCGGTCACGCTCTCGCCGAGCTGGGGCATCTGTACGGAGACCGGCATCGTTATCTTCTCTCGCGTTCTGATCTCGAGGGCTGGACTTAGTTGTGTACGTGCAGCGGCTTGCCGGCCAGGGCCAGCATCGCCTCACCCATGGCCTCGGACTGGGTCGGGTGTGCGTGGATGAGCTGGGCGACCTCTGCGGGCAGGGCCTCCCAGTTGTAGATGAGCTGGCCTTCGGTGACGAGCTCGCCGATGCGCCGGCCCACCATGTGGACGCCGACGACGGGGCCGTCCTTCTGCGCGATGACCTTCACGGCGCCCGCAGTGCCGAGGATCTGGCTCTTGGGGTTGCCCGCGAGGTCGTAGACCTGCTCGACGATCTCGATGCCGCGCTCGGCCGCCTGCGCCGAGGTGAGCCCGACCGAGGCCACCTCGGGGTCGGAGTAGGTGATGCGCGGCACGCCCGCGTAGTCGATGGGCGGCGGGTTGAGGCCGGCGATGTGCTCGGCCACCATGATGCCCTCGGCGAAGCCGGCGTGGGCGAGCTGCAGGGTCGGGATCAGGTCGCCGATGGCGTAGATCCCGGGCACCGACGTGCGGCAGTGCTCGTCGACCACGACGGCGCCGCGCTCGATGGCGATGCCCTGCTCCTCGAAGCCCATGCCCGCCGAGACCGCGCCGCGGCCCACCGCGACCAGCAGCAGCTCGGCGTCGAGGGTCTTGCCGTTGGCGAGGGTGACGACCACGCCCGTCTCGGTGGTCTTGGCGCTGTCGAAGAAGACGCCGAGCTCGTATTTGATGCCCCGGCGGCGGAAGGCCCGCTCCAGCAGCTTGGAGCTGGACTCCTCCTCGGCCGGCAGCAGGTGCGGCAGCGCCTCGACGATCGTCACCTCCGCGCCGAAGGAGCGGTAGACGCTGGCCAGCTCGACGCCGATGACGCCGCCGCCCAGCACGATCACCGAGGAGGGCACGCGCTCCATCCTGAGGGTGTGCTCGCTGGTGATGACGCGCTCGCCGTCAATCTCCAGGCCCGGCAGCGACCGGGGGGCCGAGCCGGTGGCCAGGACGACGTTGCGGCCCTCGTAGACCTCGGAGCCCACCTGGACGCGGTTGGCGCCGACCAGGCGGCCCTCGCCCTCGACGATCGTCACGCCCGCGGCCTTCAGCAGGCCCTGCACGCCCTTCCAGGCCCGAGTGACGATCTTGTCCTTGAAGGCGTGGACGCCCTGGACGTCGATGCCCTCGAAACGCGCCTTGACGCCGAACGACTCGCTCTCGCGGGTCTCGTCGGCGACCTCGGCGGAGTGCAGCAGGGCCTTCGTGGGGATGCATCCCCTGTGGAGGCAGGTGCCGCCGATCTTGTCCTTCTCGATCAGGGCGACCGACTTGCCCAGCTCAGCCGCCCGCAGGGCGCAGGCGTAACCGCCGCTGCCGCCTCCTAGGACGACGATGTCATAGGCCACAGGAAGGCTCCTTGTCGGGGTGTTCGTGATGCCGTCATCTTTTCATTTGTTTCAGATGCTCGCGTGCCGCTCGGCGAGTCCGATGAGGGTGCGGGTGATGGCGCCCGTGCCGCCCTTCGGGGTGTAGCCGTACGGCTCGCCCTTGTTGAAGGCGGGGCCCGCCATGTCGATGTGGGCCCAGCGCACGCCCTCGGGCACGAACTCCTTCAGGAAGATGCCCGCGGTCAGCATGCCGCCCCAGCGCTCGGGGTGGAGGTTGGCCAGGTCGGCGACCGGCGAGTCGAGGCCCTTGCGCAGCTCCTCCGGCAGCGGCATGCCCCAGGCGCCCTCGCCGGCGGCGCCCGCGGCCTCGACCACGAGCTCCCTGACGGCGTCGTCGTTGGACATGACGCCGGCGGTGCGCCAGCCCAGCGCCACGATCTGGGCGCCGGTCAGGGTGGCCACGTCGACGATCAGGTCGGGGGAGTCCTCGGCGGCGCGGGCGATGCCGTCCATGAGCACCAGGCGGCCCTCGGCGTCGGTGTCGAGCACCTCGACGGTCTTGCCGCTGTAGCTGTGCAGCACGTCGGAGGGACGCTGCGCGGTGCCGCTGGGCAGGTTCTCGGCCAGGCACAGGTAGCCGACGGCGTTGACCGGCAGGCCCAGCCGGGCGATGCCGATCATCGCGCCGAGCACGGCGCCCGCGCCGCCCATGTCGGACTTCATCCAGTCCATGGAGGCCGACGGCTTGAGCGACAGGCCGCCCGAGTCGAACGTGATGCCCTTGCCCACGAAGGCGAGCGTCTTGGCGGCCTCCGGGTGACTGTAGGCCAGGCGGACCAGGCGCGGCGGGTTGGACGAGCCCTGGCCGACGCCGACGAGGCCGCCGTAGCCGCCCTCCCTGAGCTGCTGGTCGTCGAGGACCTCGACGCTCAGCCCGGCCTTGGCCCCCGCCTGCTCGGCCAGCTCGGCGAACTTGGCCGGCCACAGGTCGGAGGGCGGCGTGTTGACCAGGTCGCGGACGAGGGAGACGGACTCGGCCAGCACGCCCGCGCGCTCGGCCACGCTCTCGTCCTGCCCGGAGACCACCGTGAGCTCGGAGACCGGCGCCTTCTGCTCGCCGTTCGTGCGGTAACGGGAGAAGGTGTAGGCGCCGAGCAGCGCGCCGAGCGCGACCGCCTCCGCCTCCTCGGCCGTGTCGGCGGGCAGCGCGAGCGCGGCGCGGGCGGTGCCGGCCAGGGAGCGCACGGCGGCGCCCGCGGCGCGGCGCAGGCCCTCCAGGCCGGGGGAGTCACCCAGGCCGACGGCGACCAGCAGCGGGCTGGCGATGGCGCCGAACGTGGGCAGCTTGGCCAGCTCACCCGCCTTGCCGGTGAAGGCCACGGAGGCGAGCGACGCGGCGAGCCTGCCGCCGAAGGCGGAGTCGAGCGCTTCGGCGCCCACGGCGGGGACGGGGCCGTCCTGACCTGACCGGAAACCGACGATCAGAGCGTCGGTGTCAAGGGAGACGGGATCTGCTGAGTTCAGCCGCACAGTGGTCACGTAAACCGATGCTATCCACGGTTTCTACGGCTCACAAACAGGGGTTCATCCTACCAATCGCGGGCCGTGGTCTCCTGCTGAATGGTGCTAGTGTCATTAGCATCATGCTGCTGACGCTCGATCTCAACGACGCCCGCCCCCTCCACGAGCAGGTGGCAGGCGCGATCCGGCGTGCCATCGGCGAGGGCTCCTACCGGCCGGGCGACCGCCTCCCTCCGGCCCGCGACCTGGCCGCCGCCCTGGGCATCAACCCCAACACCGTGCTGCGGGCCCTGCGCGAGCTGCGCGACGAGGGGCTGCTGGAGTTCAGGAGGGGCCGCGGCGTCAGCGTGGCGGGCCGCGCCGACGGGCGCGCCCTGCTCGCCCAGCGGGCCCGTGAGCTGCTGGAGGAGGCCAAGAAGTACGGCTACAGCCGTGACGACCTCATCACCATCCTGGAGGACCTGACGTGAAAGCCCGTGTCATCGCCGTCGCCTGGTGGCTCCTGGTCGCCGCCGCGCTGCTCCTGGCGCCCCTGGCACTGCGCGACCGGCTGCCCGACCCCCTGGCCACCCACTGGGGGGCGGCGGGCAGCGCGCCCGACGGGTCGAGCTCGTTCACGGGTCACCTGATCACGGTCGAGATCCTCTGGACGGCGTTGTGGCTGGTGATGTTCGTGCTCGGGCGGCGCGGCCGGCACCTGCGCGCGGCGCGGGTGACGTCCTGGTCGTGCCTGATCGGGCTGGGCGTGCTGCTGCTGGGCGTGAACGCCTCCACGCTGGCAGTCAACCTCGACGCCGCCACCTGGCACGACGCCCTGCTGCCCGGCTGGCACGTCCCGGCGGCGCTCGGCGCCACGGTCGTGGCCATGGCCGTGGCCGGCTACGCGGGCCGGGGCCCCGCCGACGAGCCGTCCGCGCCCGTCCAGGCGCCGCCGCGGCTGAAGCTCAGGCGGGGCCAGCGGGCGGTGTGGGTCAGCCGGGTGGTCAACCGGTGGCTGCTGGCGGCCGTCGTCCTGATCGGGGCCGGCACCGTCGTGGCGGCCACGCTGCAACTCGGCGGGATCGCGCCGGAGATCCCCCTGCCGGGCATCCTGCCCGGCGCCGTCATCCTCCTGCTCGCCGGGCTCGCCTCCATGGCCGTCTCCGTCACCGTCAGCGACACCGGCATCAGGATCGGCTTCGGCCCGTTCGGCTGGCCCGCCCGCAAGATCGCGCTGTCGGCGGTCGAGTCGGCCTGGGCGGAGGAGCGCCACCCGGCCGACTCCGGCGGCTGGGGCTTCCGCGGGCTGCCCGGCAACGCCACCATCATGCTGCGCGGCGGCGAATGCCTGGTGCTCCGCTACCGTTCCGGCGGGCGCCTGGCGATCAGCATCGACGACGCCGAGCGCGGCGCATCCCTTGTCAACGCCCTCATCGCGGAGCGTGTGCGGACATGAAAAGACCCCTGCTCGTCTTCATCGCCCTGTCCTTCGGGCTCGCCTGGGCCGTCGCCCTGCCCCTGTGGTTCGGCGGCGGGCTCGGCACGCCGCTGACGCAGCTGCTGGGCACGCTGATGATGTTCACCCCGTCGGTGGGCGTGCTCGGCGTGTGGGCCCTCACGCGCACGCCGTTCCGGCAGTGGGCCAGGGAGACCGGTCTCACGCTCGGCGAGCGCAAGGGCCGCACCGGCCTGCTCGTGCTGACCGCCTGGCTCGGCGTGCCGCTGCTGGCGGCGCTCGCCATGGCGATCAGCGCCGCGACGGGGCTGGTCACGCTGGATCTCGCGGAGTTCAGCCTGTTCCGGGCGGTGCTGCGGGCGCAGGGCGGGGGCGTGCCGGGCGACCTGGGCACGATGGTCGTCGTGCAGATCGTGGTCGCCGCCGTGACCGGGCCCGTGCTGAACGCGATCCCGTCGCTGGGGGAGGAGTGGGGCTGGCGCGGCTGGCTGGTGCCCCGGCTCGTCACCACCAACGGGGTGCTGCCCGGGCTGCTGATGTCCGGCTTCGTCTGGGCCCTGTGGCACGCCCCGCTCACCCTGCTCGGCTACAACTACCCGAGGCTGGGCTCGTGGGCGGCGCTGGCCTTCATCGGCTTCTGCGTGCCCGCCGGGGTGCTGATGGGGTGGCTGCGGCTGCGCACCGGCAGCGTGTGGCCCGCGGTGGTGGCGCACGCCTCGCTGAACGCCGTCGCCACCGTCGCGCTGGTGTCGGTCGGCGACGCCGCCGTCCCGCCGAACGAGCTGCTGGCCGGGATCACCGGCGTGGTCGGCTGGCTCCTGCTCGCCGTCCTCGGCGCGGCGCTGCTGCGCTTCCTCCCGGTACGCGCCCCGCAACCGCCCCGGCCGGCGGCCGGGCAGCCCGCCGAGCCCGCCCCGGAGCAAGCCTGACCGTCGCCGCCACGCGGGCGGGCCTCAGCCGAGGATCGCGTACACCGCCAGCGTGGTGGCGCCGGCCGTCTCGACCAGCGCGCCGAGCACGTCGCCGGTGACGCCGCCGAGGCGGCGCCGGGCGTGGCCGAGCAGCAGCAGCGCCGCCCCCACCCCGGCCAGCAGCGCGACCGGCGCGACGACGATCCCGGAGAACCCCGCCGCGCCGCCCGCGTCGAAGACCGCCTCGGCCGGCTGGACGGACAAGAACGCGTCGCCGAGGTAATGACTCAGGCCGGGCTCCTGCGGGCACCGGTCCGCGAGGCAGGGCGGCCCGAAGGAAGTGACCGTCAGGTCGCGCCCCGGCTCGCCGTCGCCGCCGCCCCAGGCCCGCAGACCCGCGCCGGGGGCGGTGAGCAGGCCGATCACGGCGACGGCCACCAGGGCGGCCACGGTGGCGAGCCAGACGGCCGGGCGGCGTACGGTGCCCGCGACCATCGCGCCCAGCCCGTCGGGCCGCGCGGCGGGCACGCCCGCCCGGCAGGCCCACGTCACCGCCAGCCGCCCCGCCACGCACGCCGTCACCAGCGCCCAGGCCCCGGCGTCGGCGAGCGCGACGACCTGGACGAGCAGCGTGAGCACCAGCGTCATCACGCCGAACGGCCCGATGTCGGACTTCTTCATGATGTCGAGCGCCTGGCCGGACGGCTTGCCGCTGCCCAGCCCGTCGGCCAGGTCGGCCAGCCCATCGAGGTGCAGGCCGCGGGTGAGCAGGGCCAGCAGCCCCACCGCCAGCGCGGCGCCCAGCAGCGGCGGCGCGGGCAGCAGGAGCAGCGGCGCCGCGGCGATCAGGCCGAGCAGCAGCCCCACCGCCGGGGCCAGCGCCATCGCCCGCCCCGCGACCTGCCGGTCCACCCGCTCGACGCGCACGGGCAGCACGCTCAACGTGCCCAGGGCGAACCTCAGCCCGTCCATCAGCCGCATAACACGAGATCCTAGGGCCCACTAGTGTGGCGGGATGCACGTAGTTGAACTGGAAGGCGTAGGTGTCCGGGTTGTCGGCAAAACGCTCCTCGACGCCGTCGATTGGCAGGTGAACTACGGCGACCACTGGGTGATCCTCGGCCCCAACGGCGCGGGCAAGACGACGCTGCTGTCACTGGCGGGCGCCGTGCGTCATCCCAGCGAGGGCACGGTCAAGGTGCTCGGCCACCGCCTCGGCCGGGTCGATCTGCGGGAGCTGCGCCGCCATCTCGGCCTGGTCGCCTCCAGCCAGCACCTCATCGACGAGGAGCTGATGGAGGAGGAGGGGGCCACCGCGCACACCGTGGTGCTCACGGGGCACACCGGGACGAGCGTCCCGCTGTGGGACCGGTACGGCGACGCCGAGCACGACCGCGCCCACCGGCTCCTGGCCGACCTGGGCTGCAAGGACCTGGCGGAGCGCAAGTTCCGGGTCTGCTCGCAGGGGGAGCGGGCCAGGATCAGGGTGGCCAGGGCGCTCATGGCCGAGCCGGCGGTGCTGCTGCTCGACGAGCCGTTCGCCGGGCTCGACCTGCCCGCGCGCGAAGACCTCATCAGCGCCGTCGAAGACCTCGCCATGACCAGGCCCGTGCTGACCACCGTGACGGTGACGCACCACCTGGAGGAGGTGCCCGCGACGACCACGCACGCCATGCTCATGCGCGACGCCCGCGTGCTGGCCGCCGGGCCGGTGTCCGACGTGCTCACCCCCGCCCGCCTCAGCGAGTGCTTCGGCCGTCCGCTGCACGTGGACCGCCTCGACGGCCGCTGGTACGCCCGCGCCGCCCGCCCCTGACCGCCCCTGACCGCCCGGGGCGGGTCAGAGGGGGAGCAGGCGTCCGGCGACCACCAGGGCCACATACTCCGACTCGGCCGCCAGGCGCTCGTTGAGCCGTCCGAGCGCGTCCCTGAACGCCCGGCCGCTGGCCGTCGCGGGCACCACGCCCATCCCCACCTCGTCCGACACCGCCACGATCGGCTGGGGCGCCTGCCGCCACGCGGCCACCAGCTCGTCGCACCGGGCGGCGACCGGCGCGCGGTCGCCCTCCCAGGCCCCGTGCTCGTCGAACACCGCCGCCAGCCACGTGCCCATCCCGTCGATCAGCAGCGGCCCGGTCGCCGTGCGGATGGCGGTGACCAGGTCGGTGGTCTCCACGGTCTCCCAGTGCGCGGGCCGCCGCTCCCGGTGCGCGCGCACCCGCGCCGCCCACTCGCCGTCGCCCGCCCCGCCGGGGCCCGTCGCGACGTACGTGACGTACGGCTCGGCGGCCAGCCGCAGCTCCGCCTCGGCGGACTTCCCCGACCTGGACCCGCCCAGCAACAACGCCCGCCACGGCCGCCCGCTCCCGGGGCCCGCCGTCCGGGCGGGTGCCGCCGGTGTGACGGTCAGATCCGTGCCGTCCGGGACGGCGTGGGCGTCCCACAGCCGCAGCCGCCTGGCCAGCTCCTCCTCCGAGCGGACCCGATGGTCGAGCCCCACGGCGACCACCGTGGTGTCCCCGTCCGCCGCTCCCGCCCGCCGCAGCTCCCCGAGGCGCTCGGGGCGGTCGAGCAGGTCCATCAGCACCAGGTCGTACCGCTCGCCGGCGGGCACGGCCCGGCCCCGGGGCAGGCAGAGGAGCCGGGCGCCGTCGGGCCCGGCCAGCCCCAGGCCGCCCGCGCAGGCCCGGTAACCGGCGGGCAGCCCGGCGGAGGAGAACAGCGCCGCGCCCTCCGCGATCGGGCTGCCGTTCGGGGTGAGGGAGAAGCCGTCCACGACGAGGCCGAAGGGGCGGCGGTGGCCGGGTGGGAGGGCGGCGCACGAGGCGCATCGGCAGCCGGGCTCCGGCCAGCCGGCCGCGCTCGCCGTACCGGTGAGAAGGACTTTCACCGCGCAGAGCGTACAAAGGCGGCTCACCCAGCGCGTACGCGCCCCCCGCACGGGGTGAGGGAGGCGGCCGTTGCGGGGAGACAGAGGAAGTCGGCGGCCTGGAGGGCGGCCCCGGCCGTGACGCGACGCGCGCGCGGCATCGATCGACCTCCAAGCTCGGGAGTAGGGTTCCAATGCCTGCGGAGGGTGCGCCGGCGGACCCGCGGAGAAGGAGCGTATGGCATGACATGGCGGTGGCGTTATGAGAACGCGAACGGTGCTGAGGTGACGGATCGCCCTTTGCCGCGAGAGGTTTTTCCCAGCCAGGCCGACGCGGAGTCCTGGCTCGGCGAACACTGGCGTGAGCTGCTTGATTCGGGTGTCGAGCAGGTTGCGTTGCTGGAGGAGGACCGCGTCGAATACACGGGTCTGTCCTTGCGGGAGTGAGCTCCGGAAGAACGAAAACCCCTTGAGCGCTTTCGCGGGCTCAAGGGGTTTTGTCGTGGACACCGGACGCGGCCGAGCCCACCGGCGTGACGGCGTTACGGGCTGGTGGCCGGGCCCACCGGCGTGAGCGGGTTACGGGCGGGTGGCCGGGCTCACCGTCTTGGCCGGGTTACGGGCGGGTGGCCGGGCTCACCGTCTTGGCCGGGTCGCGCTCGACCACGTCGCCGAGCACGTCGTCGATCCGCTTGAGCACGTCGGCCTCCAGCTTCACGCCGGCCGCCTTCACGTTGTCACGCACCTGCTCGGGCCGAGTGGCGCCGACGATGGCGCTGGAGACGTTCGGGTTCTGCAGGACCCAGGCGATGGCCAGCTGCGCCATGCTGAGCCCCAGGTCGGAGGCGATCGGCTTGAGCTCCTGCACGCGCGTGAGCACGTCGTCCCGCATGAAGCGCGCGATCATGGCGCTGCCGCTCTTGTCGGTCGCCCGCGAGCCCTCCGGCGGCTGCTGGCCGGGCAGGTACTTGCCGGTCAGCACCCCCTGTCCGATCGGCGACCAGACGATCTGGCCCACGCCCTCCTTCTCGGACAGCGGCACGACCTCGGACTCGATGACCCGCCACAGCATGGAGTACTGCGGCTGGTTGGAGACGATCCGGTCGAAGCCCATCTCGTCGGCGATCTTCAGCGCGCGGGCGATCTGGTCGGCGGTCCACTCGCTGACGCCGACGTAGAGGACCTTGCCCTGGCGTACGAGGTCGTCGAAGGTCTTGAGGGTCTCTTCGAGCGGGGTCTCGTGGTCGAAGCGGTGCGCCTGGTAGAGGTCGACGTAGTCGGTCTTCAGCCGGCGCAGCGAGGCGTGGATCGACTCGGTGATGTGCTTGCGTGACAGGCCGCGGTCGTTCTTGCCGGGGCCGGTGGGCCAGTAGACCTTGGTGAAGATCTCCACGGACTCCCTGCGCACGCCCTCGAGCGCCCGGCCGAGCACCTCCTCGGCCTTCGTCCCCGCGTAGACGTCGGCGGTGTCGAACGTGGTGATCCCCTCGTCGAGCGCCGCCTGCACGCACTGCTTGGCGGCGTCCTCCTCGACCTGGGAGCCGTGGGTGAGCCAGTTGCCGTAGCTGATCTCGCTGACCATGAGACCGCTACGACCGAGGTGTCGGAATTCCATGTGTCTGACCTTAATGGCGGAACGTGTGGTGATCTGTTTCGGGATAGGGTGCGCGACGTGCTGAAGCTCGTCCGGCTCGCGCTGACGGCGGCCATCGTGACCGCGATCGTGGTACGGCTGCGCCGCCGCGCCCGCCTGCTCGCCCACCGGCCCGCGCCCCCTCCCGCGCCTTCCGCGCCCGTTGGCCACGGGCGCACGGGCGGCCGCATGGGCCTGGTGTGGGCCGCGATCGCGGCGGTCGTGGCGCTCACCCTGGTGGCCGCGCTGGTGCCGGGGGACAGGCGGCAGGCCACGGCCGAGCACCAGCGCTACCAGGAGACCCTGCGGGAGGCGCTCATCGCCGCGCAGCGCCCGACTCAGCAGCCGTCACCGTCACCGTTCCCGTCCCCGAGCCCGGTGGCGGCCGAGCCCGCCGACCCCGACTGCTCGCCCGCCCCGCGCCCGGTGACCGTGCGACCGCTGGACCCGAGGGTCAAGCGGGCCGTGGACCGGCAGTGGCGGCGGATCGAGCGGTGGCTGAGGGCGAACGCGCCGCGGACGTACCGGTCCCTGGGCGCGCCGGGCAGGGCGCGCACGATCGCGATCGCCGAGTCCCAGATGGGCGTGGACTTCCCGGACGACCTGCGCGCCTCCCTGCTGCGCCACAACGGCTCCCGCGGAGCGGCCGCGTTCGCGCCCGGCCTGGGCGGGGCACTCAGCCTCAGCACGCGGGGCATGCGGGACTCCTGGCGCCAGATGTGCGCCTGGGACGGCACCGACCGCGCGGCCGAGCCGGCCCTCGAACCGTGGGACGGCCGGATGATCCCGTTCGCGTATTTCCCCGGGCGCAACGCGGACGTGCTCTCCTACGCCGTCGTCGACACGGCGGACGGGAGCGTGCGCTGGGAGGAGCCGGGTTACGTGAGCCACGGCGCCAGGTCGTATCACGCCCTGCTGCGGGCCGTGGCCGACGCCCTGGAACGGGGCACGCCGGTCGAAGGCCGGCGGCCCGTGGCCGAGCGCGGCGTGCTGCGCTGGCAGGCCGCCGGCTGAGCGCCGGTTGAGCGCCGCCGTCGTCTCCCCGGGCGGCGCGGGCCGAGCGCCCCGCCGTCACCGTCCCCTCTTGGGCGGCACCGGCTTGCCGCCCGGCAGCACCATGGGCGGCGGGAAGCGCAGCTTGCGGATCTGCAGCGCGCGCATCGCCGCGTAGAAGCCCACGCCCTTGACGCTCTCGCCCGGCAGCTTCTCCGCGACCAGCTTCTTCACCTTCCAGGCCACGTAGACCGAGGTGAACAGCACCCCGATCATCATGATCGGCCAGCCGATCGTGACGACGTAGCCGAGCACCTGGGCGCGGATCGCCATCGGCCACGGAACCCAGGTGGCCAGCAGGATCAGTAGCGAGAACGGCAGGAAATACTGGCTGGGCAGGCGCCGCGAGTCGACCCAGTCACGCGCGAACTTGCGCGCGGGGCCCTTGTCACGAACGGGAAAATACCGCTCGTCACCTGCGAGCATGCCCTGCCGGGCCTTCTCGCGCTCGGCGGCCTGCTTGGCCCGCATCTGCCGATATGCCTCTTTGCGGTCTTTCGGCGCGGAGACATATTGGCGCCGCTTGCCTTCGGCATCCCGGCGCTTGGGTGTGGGACGACCTTTACCCTGGGGCTTAGGATCGTCAACGGGGACGGGGGTGTCGTCCACGGAGGTTTGGGAACGGCGTCGCAACACGACGTCAACCCTACCTGGAGTGCAACTTAGTGACGCCCCCGTGCGTTATGCGTAGGGTAATCCCAAGGCGGCTGCGCTGCATTGGGATTGACACCAGCACGACCTAGAAGGGGACGGCCGACGCGCATGAGCGTGATGAAGAGACTCTCGATGATCTTCAAGTCCAAGGCCAACAAGGCCCTGGACAAGATGGAGGATCCGCGCGAGACCCTTGACTACTCCTATCAGCGGCAGCTGGAGCTGTTGCAGAAGGTGCGCAGGGGTGTCGCCGACGTGGCCACCTCTCGCAAGAGGGTGGAGCTGCAGATAAACGGCCTTGAGAATCAGGCCAAGCGGCTGGAGGAGCAGGGCCGCAAGGCTCTGTCGGTGGGGCGTGAAGACCTGGCCCGTGAGGCGCTGCAGCGGCGCTCCAACCTCCAGGCCCAGATGAGCGACCTCAAGGTCCAGCACGACAACCTGCAGGCCGAGGAGGAGAAGCTCACCACGGCTTCCCAGCGGCTGCAGGCCAAGGTCGACTCCTTCCGCACGAAGAAGGAGACGATCAAGGCCACCTACACCGCCGCCGAGGCGCAGACGCGCATCAACGAGGCGTTCTCCGGCATCTCCGAGGAGATGGGCGACGTCGGCCTGGCGATCCAGCGCGCCGAGGACAAGACGGCGCAGATGCAGGCCCGCGCCGGCGCCATCGACGAGCTGCTGGCCAGTGGCGCGCTCGACGACTACAGCGGCACCCGCGGCGACGACATCCAGGCCGAGCTCGACCGCATGGGCGGCGGCATGGACGTCGAGCTCGAGCTGGCCAGGATGAAGGCCGAGCTGGGCCAGGGCCCGGCGCCGCAGTCGGCGATCGAGCAGGGCAGGCCGCAGCAGCAGGCCCAGCCTCAGCCTCAGCCGCAGGCGCAGCCGCAGCAGCAGGGGCAGACCCAGCAGTACCGCCAGCCTGGGGAGGGCGCATGATTGTCAGGATCATGGGCGAGGGCCAGGTGGAGATCTCCGCCGACGACATCGCGGTGCTCAACGAGCTCGACGCCGAGCTCGAGGCCGCCATCGACGCCAGCGACGAGAAGGCCTTCCGCGTCAAGCTGCACGCGTTGCTCGACAAGGTGCGCCACGTGGGCAAGGCGCTTCCCGACGACAGCCTTGAGCCGTCAGAGCTGATCCTTCCCCCCGCGGACGCCTCGATCGAGGAAGTCCGGGAGATGCTGGGCGACCAGGGCCTGATCCCAGGCTGACCGCGTGCGCACGCGGTTCGCGTCCGACCGCGGCCTGACCAGCCGCATGGTCGTGACGATGTTCCTGCTCGGCCTGCTCTACGTGGTGTTCGTCGGCGTCCTGATCGCCCTCGGCGTGCGGGCGCTGACCGTCCTGGTGCTGGCGGGCGGCCTGCTGCTGGTGCAGTACTTCCTGTCCGACCGCATCGCGCTGTTCGCGATGCACGGACGGGAGGTCTCTCCGCAGGAGGCCCCTGAGCTGCACGGCCTGATCGACCGCCTGTGCGCGCTGGCCGACATGCCCAAGCCGCGGGTGGCGATCGCCGATTCCGACGTCCCCAACGCCTTCGCCACCGGCCGCAACCAGAAGAAGGCGGTCGTCTGCGTGACGACCGGCATCCTGCGCCGCCTCGAGCCGCAGGAGCTGGAGGGCGTCATCGCCCACGAGCTGTCCCACGTCGCCCACCGCGACGTCGCCGTCATGACGATCGCCTCGTTCCTCGGGATCGTGGCGGGGCTCATGACCCGGTTCGCGCTCTACTCCGGGCTCGCCGGCCGCCGCAACGGCGGTCAGGGCGGCCTGCCGGTCGGCGCGATCATCCTGCTGGTCTCCGTCCTCGTGTACGCCGTCAGCTTCCTGCTCACCCGCGCCCTGTCGCGCTACCGGGAGCTGGCCGCCGACCGCGCCGGCGCCCTGCTCACGCAGCGGCCCTCGGCCCTGGCCAGCGCGCTGACCAAGGTGAGCGGCGACATGGCGCGCATCCCGACCAGAGACCTGCGCGAGGCGGAGCCGTTCAACGCCTTCTACTTCGCCCCGGCGCTGGCCAAGGGCGCGACGGTGGCCAACCTGTTCGCCACGCATCCGCCGCTCGAACGCCGGCTCGACCAGCTCGCGGACATCTCGCGGCAACTGGGAAGGGGCTGAGGCGCACATGGGCTGGCTCGACGCCCTGCTGGGCCGCTCGAAACCGGTCAGACCAGATCTCGACGCGCTGTTCGCGCTGCCGTCGGCGGCCGTGACGCTGCAGGCGGCCACCGGGCTGGTGCCCACGGGGCTCGGCTCCGTGGCGTTCCGGGCCGCGGAGGGCGGGGCGTTCGCCGCGGCGGAGAGCGACGCCAAGGCGCTGCTCGGCGCGCGTGTCGAGGAGTCCGACGACGGCTACGGCTACACCTGGCTGCAGGTGCGCCGATCGCCCGACGCGCTCGGCGACCTGGTCACCGAGCTGCACGCGGTCAACTCCACGCTGGAGGGCGCCGGGTTCGGGCCGTCGTTGTTGTGCTCGCTGGTGTCGTTCGCCGGCCCGGACGGGCGGCGGCTGGCCGTGGTCTACCTGTACAAACGCGGCACCTTCTATCCCTTCGCGCCGAGACCGGGGCAGAAGCGCGACAACCCGCTGGAGATCCAGGCCAGGGGAGCCCTGGAGGGCGAGCTGCCGCTGGAGAAGGACCTCGCCCGCTGGTTCCCCGTCTGGGGCGCGCCGGGGCTCTGACGGAGGCCGCGCCGGACGCCGGCCGCCGGGCGGGGGATGGCGCCCGGCGGACTTCGGCCGGGGTGGCGGATGGCGCGTGCCGGTGGTCTCGCCGGGCTGCCGGCGAGAGCGGCGGGAGCCCGGTATGGGAGCGGTGGGAGTCCGGTATGGGAGCGGTGGGAGTCCGGTATGGGGGATGAATCAGGATTCTGACCGGTTGGTGCAGGGGGTGTGACCGGGGCGCTCTGGGGGCGCCATCGCACTGGGTGATCTAATTGTCACGTGGAGCGAAGGTTGTTCGTGCTGGCCGCGGGCGCGCTGATCGTGGCAGCGGTGCTCGGCAGCGCCTGGATCACCGGACAGTTCACCACGCCCACAGTCGACAGGACCAACGGCTACGTCAGCGAACTGGCCGCCCGCGACCAGCCGTGGACCCGGTTGTTCCGGGTCAGCGACGGGTTGTCGGGGCTGGCGTGCCTGTTCGGCGTGGCGCTCGTGCCGAGGGTCGCGCGCGAGTGGCCGGGCTGGCTGGCGCTGGCCGCGTTCGGGCTGCTCGCCTTCGCCGCCGGGCTGTTCCCGCTGGACTGCGCCGCGCTCAGCGACCCGCTGTGCGGGCGCGGCGGCACCTCGGCCGGGCACGTGGCGCACACGCTGGCGCGCGTGCTGGGCACGATCGCCGTGCTGGCCGCCATGGCGCTGCTCAGCGAGCGGTGGCGCTCGCGGGTGTCGTGGCTGTTCACCTGGCTGACGCTGGCCGCCACGCTGCTCACCGTGTGCGCGCTGGCCGCCGGGTACGGCGTGGGGCTGGCCCATCGCGCGCAGCTCACGATGATCGCCGTCTGGCTGGTGTACGTGGCGCTGCGCCTGCTCATCCTGGACGGCGACGACCCGTACGACGTGGCGGCCCCGCGCATCGCACCCGGCCGCCTGGGCGGCGTCGGAGGCGCCCGCGTCCGCGCGGACGACGTCCCCGGCATCGGCATCGGTGCCGGGTTCGGCGTGGCGGGCGGCGCGTCCGACGGCGTGCCCGGTGCGGCGGACGGCGGTGGGGCGGATGTGGGGCCCGGCGCGAGCGGCGGTGCCGTCCCGTACCCGGCCGCCGGGGACCCCGGCGCCGGGGACCCCGGCGCCGGGTACGGGCCGCCGCACGTCGTCGTCCAGGGCGAAGGGCCCGCGGTGCTGATCACGGCCGGTACGGCGGGCGCCTGGTTCCACTGGGACGCCGTCGCCGCCCGCCTGGCCGGAGCCCACCGGGTCATCCGCTTCGACCGGCCCGGCCTCGGGCTCAGCCCCCGCTCGCCGGACCCGCCCACCCTGTACGCCGAGGCCGCCCGCCTGGCCGCGCTGTCCCCCGCCCACCCCGAGCAGGTCACCGTCATCGCCCACGGCGTGGCCTGCTGGCACGCCGAGGCCTTCGCCCGGCTGCATCCCCTGTGCCTGGCCAAGCTCGTCCTCGTGGAGCCCGCCTGCGTGAGCACGCGCCGCCCGCTGGGCGTGGCCACCGCCGCCGGACGCTGGTTGCCCGCGCTGGGCGGCACCTGGGGCGCGACCGCCCTGGCGCGGCTGACCGGCCCCGCCGCGCACCGGCTGCTCACGGGGCTGCCGGACCCGTACGGGGTCTACAGCATGGGCAAGGTGCCCGTGGCCGTGGCGGGGGAGTGGCTGGCCCGTCGCGACATGGCCGCCGACCTGCGCCGTCTCAGGACGATGAAGCCGTTCCCCGACGTGCCGGTCACGGTGATCAGCTCGCGCGACCGGGACGGCTGCGGGGAGCTGCTGGCCTGCGAGCTGGGGGCCGAGCACGTCCAGGTCCCGGAGGCCGGCGGCCGGCCCCAGCTCAGAACCCCGGCCGCCGTCGCCGACGCCGCCGTGCGACCCTGACCGCCCCCGGCCCCTGGGGGTTAGGATCGGGGCGGAACCCACTTCGAGGGGGTCGGCTGTGGACATCACCGTGCTCGGCGAGGGCGGCGTCTCGGCCGCGCCCGACATGCTGCGGCTGCACGCCGGCGTCGAGGTGCGCCGGGCGTCGGCCGCGGAGGCGTTCGCCGCCGTGCGGGCCGCCGCGGCCCGGCTCTCCCAGGCGTTGCGGGCCGAGGGCATCGCCCCCGAAGACCTGACCACGGCCGACCTGTCCCTGGGGCCCGAATACGAGGCGTACCCGAAGGTGTCCGCCTACCGGGCGGCGCAGGGCTTCGAGGTCGTCGTACGCGACGTCACCCACGCCGACCAGGTCATCGACACCGTGGCGGGCACCGGCGAGGAGGCCCGGCTGCACGGCGTGACCTTCGAGCTGTCCGACCAGGGCGCGGCGCTGGGCGAGGCCCGCTCCAGGGCGTTCGCCGACGCCGCGGCCAAGGCCGCCCAGTACGCCGGGCTGGCCGGGCGGCCGCTCGGCCCGGTGGTGTCGGTGAGCGAGGAGCACAGGCCGGGCCTGCCCGTGCCGATGACGCGGCGCATGCCGATGATGGCGGCGGAGCAGGCCCCGCCCTCGGTCAGCCCCGGCCGCCAGACGCTCATGGTGGTCGTGCGGGTCGGCTACGACTTCGCCTGACGCGGACGCGAACCCGCTGGCCAGGCCCGCCGCCTCGCCGGGGGCGACGGCGCCCGCCCTGCGCCGTCATCTGCGCGTGACGCCGGCCGGGCGTCAGGGTCGCGTGACGCAGACTGGGCGTCATGGAGATCACGGACGAGATCGTCACGACCGACGACGGCGTGCGGCTGTGGGCCGCCCGGAGCGGTGAGGGGGTGCCCGTCGTCTTCTGCCACGGCGGCCCCGGCATGTGGGACACCCTGGGCGACGTGGCGGGCCTGCTGTCGGGGGTCGCCCGCGTGCACCGGTGGGACCAGCGGGGATGCGGCCGGTCCGAGCGGCGCGGGCCGTACTCGTCCGAGCGCACCATGGCCGACCTCGACGCCGTGCGCCGCCATTGCGGGCTGGCGGACATGGTGCTGCTCGGCCACTCCTGGGGCGCGCTGCTCGCCCTGCGGTACGCGCTCGGCCATCCGGGCCGCGTACGGGGCCTGATCTACGTCGCGGGCACCGGCATCGACCCGGAGGCGACGTGGAAGGAGGACTACAGCCGCAACCAGCGCGCGCGGCTCGGCGGGCACCTGGCGCGCTGGGAGGAGCTGCGCGACCGCGAGCGCACGCCGGAGGAGGACAGGGAGCTGGCGGTGCTGCAGTGGTCGGCGGACTTCACCGGCCCCCGGCCGTTGGCGGAGGCCGAGCGCATGGCCACCCCTGGTACGGCGTCAACTACCGGTGCAACGCCGAGATCCTGGCCGGCGACCGGCGCGCGTGGGACAGGCTCGACCTGGCCGCGCGCTGCGCGGAGCTGGAGACGCCCGTGCTGATCGTGGACGGGGCGCTGGACATCCGGCCCCGCCGGGCGGTGGACTCGCTGGAGCGGGCCCTGCCCCGGGTGACCCGGGTGGTCCTGGAGCGCGGCGGCCACCTGCCCTGGACCGAGGACCCGGCCGGCTTCACCCGGGCCGTCACCGCCTTCCTCACCGCCAACGGAGCGGCCGGGGCCGGGGCCCCGGCCGGGGCGCGCTAGCTAGGGCAGGGACAGCATGCGGTCGAGGGCGACCTTGGCCCAGTGGGTGGTGTCCGCGTCCACGGTGATCTGGTTGACGACCTCGCCCAGCACCAGCGACTCCAGCGCCCACACCAGGTGCGGCAGGTCGATCCGGTTCATGGTCGAGCAGTAGCAGACCGTACGGTCGAGGAAGGAGATGTTCTTGTCGGGGAAGGTCTGGGCCAGGCGCTTGACCAGGTTCAGCTCCGTGCCGATGGCCCAGCTCGACCCGGCCGGGGCCGCCCGCAGCGTCTTGATGATGTGCTCGGTGGAGCCGACGTGGTCGGCCTTGAGCACCACCTCGTGACGGCACTCGGGGTGCACGAGCACGTTCACGCCCGGGATGCGCGCGCGCACGTCGTCCACCGACTCCGCCGTGAAGCGACCGTGCACCGAGCAGTGGCCGCGCCAGAGGATCATCTTGGCGCGCTCCAGCTCCTCGCGGGTCAGGCCGCCGTTGGGACGGTGCGGGTTCCACACCACGCAGTCCTCCAGCGACATGCCCATCTCCAGCACCGCCGTGTTGCGGCCCAGGTGCTGGTCGGGCAGGAACAGCACCTTCTCCCCCTGCTGGAAGGCCCAGTCGAGGGCGCGGCGGGCGTTGGAGGAGGTGCAGACCGCGCCGCCGTTCCTGCCGCAGAACGCCTTGATGTCGGCGCTGGAGTTCATGTACGTGACCGGGACCACCCGATCGGTGAGCCCGGCGTCCTCCAGCGCCTCCCAGCACTCCTCGACCTGGTCGAACGTGGCCATGTCCGCCATCGAGCAACCGGCCGCCAGGTCGGGCAGGATCACCTTCTGGGCGTCGTTGGTGAGGATGTCGGCCGACTCGGCCATGAAGTGCACGCCGCAGAAGACGATGAACTCGGCCCCGGGCCGGGCGGCGGCCTGCTGCGCCAGCTTGAAGGAGTCGCCCGTCACGTCGGCGAACTGGATGACCTCGTCGCGCTGGTAGTGGTGGCCGAGCACGAACAGGCGGTCGCCGAGCGTCTCCTTGGCCTTGCGGGCGCGCTCCACCAGGTCCGGGTCGGAGGCGGGCGGCAGCTCGCCGGGACAGTCGACCCCCTTCTCGCTGTGCGGATCGGCGTCGCGGCCGAGGACGAAGAGCGGCAGTCCGGTCTGGGCAGCCATGGCCATACCCCCTTATCGTCGATTTGACGATACTCATGATGACACATGGCTCCCCGTGGTTATTCCGGGCATCGGCTGACAGATTGCGGCGAGATGGCCCCCGGGGAATGTGTGGCATCGCCCCGGTGTTGGTAGCGTCATTAGTAGGACGTCCGAAACAGACAGCCGGGTTAGGGAGTCAGCAGATGACGGTTGAGAGCAGCGAGACCACGGCACAGGGCCTGATCCTGACTGACGCGGCCGCCGCCAAGGTCAAGAGCCTGCTCGAGCAGCAGGGCGAGGAAGGTCTGCAGCTGCGGGTCGCCGTGCAGCCTGGAGGTTGCTCCGGCCTTCGCTACCAGCTCTTCTTCGACGACCGTTCGATGGACGGTGACGTCGTGTCGGACTTCGGCGGCGTCAGCGTGGTCACCGACCGGATGAGCGCCCCCTACCTGATGGGTGCCTCCATCGACTTCGTCGACACCATCGAGAAGCAGGGCTTCACCATCGACAACCCCAACGCCACGGGCTCGTGCGCCTGTGGTGACTCGTTCAACTAGCCCGACCGCTTCGGGCCGGACGAGCCGTCGACGGCCGACAGGTCCCGCTCGCCTTTGTGCGCGCGGGACCTTCGCGTATTCTCGTGGGGCCCATTGGCCTGCTGACAGCGAGGAAGAAGAATCCCGTGCGCATCGCCGTAACCGGCTCCATCGCGACAGACCACCTGATGACATTCCCGGGCAGTTTCGGCGATCAGCTCATCGCCGAGCAGCTCGACCGGGTGTCCCTCTCGTTCCTGGTCGACGACCTCCAGATCCGGCGCGGTGGCTGCGCCGCGAACATCGCCTTCGGAATGGGCTGCCTCGGTCTCAAGCCGATCCTCGTCGGCGCGGTCGGCAACGACTTCGCCGACTACCGCTCGTGGCTGGAGCGCCACGGCGTCGACTGCGGCTCCGTGCACATCTCGGAGACCCAGCACACCGCCCGCTTCCTGTGCACCACCGACCAGAACCACAACCAGATCGCCTCCTTCTACACCGGCGCCATGGCCGAGGCGCGGCTCATCGAGCTGCAGCCCGTCGCCGACCGGGTGGGCGGCCTGGACCTGGTGCTGCTCAGCCCCAACGACCCCGACGCGATGCTGCGCCACGCCGACGAGTGCCGCCAGCGCGGCATCCCGTTCGCCGCCGACATCTCCCAGCAGCTCGCCCGCATGCAGGACGAGGAGATCCGCCAGCTCGTCGACGGCGCGGCCTACCTGTTCTCCAACGACTACGAGAAGGGGCTCATCGAGCAGAAGACCGGCTGGTCCGACGAGGAGATCCTCGGCCGGGTAGGCGTCCGGATCACCACGCTCGGCCCCAAGGGCGCGGTCATCGACCGCAAGGGCGAGCCGTCCATCCAGGTCGCCCCCGCCCCCGAGCGCGGCAAGGCCGACCCCACCGGCGTCGGCGACGCCTTCCGCGCCGGCTTCTTGGCCGGCCTGGCCTGGGGCCTCTCGCTGGAGCGGTGCGGGCAGCTCGGCAACCTCACCGCCACGCACGTGCTGGAGCGCGTGGGCGGGCAGGAGTACGAGCTCGGGCAGAAGGACTTCCTGGAGCGCTTCGGCGCGGCGTACGGGGCCGAGGCCCTGGCGGAGATCGCCGGGCACGTCCGCTGCTACCACCCCTGAGCAGGCCGTGACCGGGCCCTGAGCGGGCCCCCGGACCGGCTCTCGAACGGCGCAAGGCCGTCCCGCCGCTTCCCGCGGCGAGACGGCCTTCCTTCGTATGCCCTGGCGCGGCGCTCGTGCGGCAGGGCGCCCGGACCGTCAGCGCAGCGCGTACACGCGGTGCACGAACTCGGCGAGCTGGTCGTCGGGCAGGTGCCTGGCCAGGTCCGCCTCGCTGATCATGCCCACGATGCGGCCCTCCTCCATCACCGGCAGCCGCTTGATCTGGTGCTCCTCCATGCGCGCCAGCGCGTCCTCCACGGTGGCGTCCGACGGCACCCAGACCAGCCCGGTGGCCAGCTCGCCCGCCGTCACCTGCGCGGGGTCGTGCCCGGCCGCGACGCATTTGACGACGATGTCGCGGTCGGTGATGATGCCGGTCACCCGGTCGTCGGGACCGCACACGGGCAGCGCGCCCACGTCGATGTTGCGCATCATCTGAGCCGCCCGGTCGAGGGTCTCGTGCGCGCCGATGCACTCCGCCCCCGTGCTCATGACGTCGCGGGCGGTCTCGTTCGGTTGTCCGCTGATCATGGCTTTCCCCTGATGTCGATGAACTCGTACGGGAGGCCCCTACCCACCGTACGGAGCTGAATCGGGGATTCGGGAACGGCCGGAAACCCTAGTAGTTGCGTCTGACGTGGATCGCCCAGCCGCCCTCGGGCAGCTCGTACGACCCCACGTGGCGATGCGACTTCAGCCTGCACCACGCCGGCACGTCCGTGTAGGCCGCCGGATCGTCGGCCAGCACGGCCACCACGGCGTTCAGGGGGACGTAGTTGATCTGCTCGGCGAGCATGATGATCGGGATCGGGCACTTCTTCCCGAGCGCGTCGATCGTCAAAGCCGGCTGGGTGACCTCGGTCATGCGACTCCCGCGTCCTGCCGGATGCGGCGCACCAGATCGGGCAGCACGGCGAGGAACCTGTCGACCTCCTCCGCGGCGGCGCCCCTGGGCAGTGACACCCGGACGTTGCCATGCGTCAGCACGCCCATCGCTTCGAGGACGTGCGATGGACGAAGCGTACTAGCGGTGCACGAACTTCCGGACGATACGGCGAATCCGGCCTTGTCGAGCTCGGTCAGCAGCGCCTCGCCGTCAACGTACAGGCACGAAAAGGTCACGATGTGCGGCGCCCGGTCAACGGGGTCGCCGATGACCTCCACGTCGGGCACGATCTTCGGGACGGTCTCCCTGATCCTGTCGACGAGCGCGGAAAGCCTCGCCTGCTCCGCCGCGGCCTCGGCCAGGCTCGCGCGCAGCGCCGCCGCCGCGGCCACGATGGCCGGCACGTTCTCGAAGCCCGGCACCCGCCGCCGCTCCCGCTCGTCCTCCGGCAGGTAGGAGCGGAACCGGGTGCCCTTGCGCACCACCAGCACGCCCACCCCGGCGGGCCCGCCCCACTTGTGCGCGCTGGCCGTCAGCACCGACCAGCCGGGCGGCACCGGCATGCGGCCGGCCGTCTGCGCCGCGTCCACCAGCAGCGGCACGCCGTGCTCGGCGCACGCGGCGGCGGCCGCCGCCACCGGCTGCGCGGTGCCGACCTCGTGGTTGGCGCTCTGCAGGCACGCCAGCGCCACGCCGGGCCGCGCCACCGCCGCGGCGAACCGGCCGAGGTCGACGCGGCCCAGGAGGTCCACGCCCACCGTCTCGACCGTGCCGCCCTCGCGCTCGTGCACCTGGCCGGCGTGCAGCACGCTGGAGTGCTCCACCGCTCCGGTCACGAGATGACGCCCGGCCCTGCGCCTTCCGTGTAGGGTGCCGAGGACGCCGAGATGCACGGCCTGCGTCCCCGAGGAGGTGAACGACACCTCGTCCGGGCGCGCGCCGAGCGCCTCGGCCACCTCCGTGCGGGCCTGTTCCAGCAGCAGGTGCGCGCGGCGGGCCTGGCCGTAGAGTCTCGCGGGGTCGGCCCAGCCGACGTCGACGGCCGCCAGCAGCGCCTCGCGCGCCCGGGGGTGGAGCGGCTCGCTCGAAGCCGCGTCGAAATACGCCACGAGACTCATCGTCCCACTTGCCGGCCCATCGAGGGGTCGCGCGGTAGGGCGAGGCACGTGCACGCTAATGTGTCTGCTTGTCAGTCTGCGCATGATGCAGATCAGCAATACGAGCAAAACCCAAGGGAAAGACTCTTGGGGCTTCATCTGTGGGGTAGGCGATCCGTGAGTCCGACTCGCCGTACGACGCGGCGTTCGTTGGCCCGGCGCAGGGTGCCACGCGCCGCCGCTTTGGCGTTGCTGCTGGCCACTGCTACGGCGTGTGCTAATGACGTCCCCGAGGCCGACTGGTCTCGCGGCCTTCTTCCTGACCACGTCACCGAGCAGGGCGGCGTGGTCCAGAGCCTGTGGAACGGGGCCTGGATCGCCGCACTCGCCACGGGTGCCGTCGTCATCGGGCTGATCCTGTGGGCGACCATCTTCCACCGCAAGCGCAGGGCCAAGGCCGAGCTTCCGCCGCAGGTTCGTTACAACCTCCCGATCGAGATGCTCTACACCCTGATCCCGCTGGTCATGGTCTCGGTGTTCTTCTTCTTCACCGCCCGTGACAGCGAGACGCTCTCGCGAGTCGATGGCGACGCCACCGTCAAGGTCAAGGTCGAGGCGTTCCAGTGGAGCTGGCGCTTCACCACGACCGTCAACGGCAAGACGCTCAAGCCCGTCGCGGGCGTGCCGGTGAGCGACTACCACCAGGGCCCGCAGCTCGTCCTGCCCACCAAGACCAAGATCGAGTTCGACCTCGAGACCGACGACGTCATCCACTCGTTCTGGGTGCCGGAGTTCCTGTTCAAGCGCGACATCATCCCCGGCATCCCCGAGGACAACCCCGGCCGCAAGTTCCAGATCACCACGCTCGACAAGAAGGGCGTCTACGCCGGCCGCTGCGCCGAGCTGTGCGGCGTCGACCACAGCCGGATGCTCTTCTCCGTCAAGCTCGTCGACCAGAACGAGTGGAACCAGTACCTCACGACCCAGGCGGGGAGTGCCCAGTGACCGCCGTCCACGAACCCCTGACCACCGCGCCGATCAGGCCCACCAGCACCAAGGGCCAGATCATCGCCAAGTGGATGTCCTCGACTGATCACAAGATCATCGGGCACATGTACCTCATCACGTCGTTCGCCTTCTTCCTCATCGGCGGCGTGATGGCCCTGGTCATGCGGGCCGAGCTGGCACAGCCGGGCCTGCAGTTCACCAGCAACGAGCAGTTCAACCAGCTGTTCACCATGCACGGCACGATCATGCTGCTGATGTTCGCGACGCCGCTGTTCGCCGGCTTCGCCAACGAGCTGATGCCGCTGCAGATCGGCGCCCCCGACGTGGCGTTCCCGCGCCTGAACATGGTCAGCTACTGGCTCTACCTGTTCGGCAGCATCATCGCCGTCTCCGGCTTCTTCACCCCGGGCGGCGCCGCCTCGTTCGGCTGGTTCGCCTACACGCCGCTGTCCAACGCGATCAACTCGCCGGGCATCGGCGGCGACCTGTGGATCATGGGCCTGGCCCTGTCGGGTCTGGGCACCATCCTCGGCGCGGTCAACTTCATCACCACGATCATCTGCATGCGCGCGCCCGGCATGACCATGTTCCGCATGCCGTTGTTCACCTGGAACGTGCTGCTGACCAGCATGCTCGTGCTGATGGCCTTCCCGGTGCTGGCCGCCGCGCTGCTCGCGCTGGAGTCGGACCGCAAGCTCGGCACCCACATCTTCGACTCCGAGAACGGCGGCGCGCTGCTGTGGCAGCACCTGTTCTGGTTCTTCGGGCACCCAGAGGTCTACATCATCGCGCTGCCGTTCTTCGGCATCGTCACCGAGATCCTGCCGGTCTTCAGCCGTAAGCCGATCTTCGGCTACGGAAGCCTCGTGGCCGCCACGGTCTCGATCGCCGGTCTGTCGATCACGGTCTGGGCGCACCACATGTTCCCGACCGGGCAGGTGCTGCTGCCGTTCTTCTCGTTCATGACGTTCCTGATCGCGGTGCCGACCGGGGTGAAGTTCTTCAACGCCCACTTCCACTACGTGGTCTTCGGCACCGTCGTGTTCGCGATGTTCGCCGGCTTCTACTTCTGGTGGCCCAAGTTCACCGGCAAGATGCTCGACGACAAGCTCGGCAAGCTGCACTTCTGGCTGCTGTTCGTCGGCTTCCACACGACCTTCCTCGTCCAGCACTGGCTGGGCGTGGCGGGCTTCCCGCGCCGGTACGCCGACTACAGCGCGGCCGACGGCTTCACCGACCTCAACATGATCTCGTCGGTGGGCGCGTTCGTGCTGGGCGCCTCGACGCTGCCGTTCTTCTACAACGTCTGGAAGACCTGGCGCAGCGCGCCCAAGGTCACCGTGGACGACCCGTGGGGCTACGGCGGCTCGCTCGAGTGGGCCACCTCCTGCCCGCCGCCGCGGCACAACTTCACCTCGCTGCCGCGCATCCGGTCCGAGCGCCCCGCGTTCGACCTGAAGTACCCGCACACTTCCAGCAAGCCCGCTCCGGAGGTCGAGTCCTAATGAAGGTGCAGGGTTGGCTGTTCCTGCTGTGCGGCGTCTTCTTCGCCGGCGTGGACATCGCCTACTGGTTCTGGACCAAGGCCGCGACGGGTCAGGGTGAGCCGGTCGGCACCACCGCCATGGCCATCTCGGTGGGCTTCGCGTTCATGGTGGGCTACTACCTGATGTTCACCGCGCGGCGCATCGGCGCGCAGCCGGAGGACAACAAGCAGGCCGAGATCAGCGACGGCGCGGGCGAGCTGGGCTTCTTCAGCCCGAGCAGCTGGTGGCCGCTGTTCCTGTGCCTGGCGGCGGCCTTCGCCTTCGCCGGGTTCGTGATCGGCTTCTGGATGTTCCTGATCGGGGTCTTCCTCGTGATCATGGCCATGATCGGGTTCGTCTTCCAGTACTACCGGGGCCACTTCTCGCACTGAGCCCCGACGTCCGAGGCGGGCGCCCTTCCCTCCGGGGGAGGGCGCCCGCTTTTTGGTGTTCTTTACCAGGGCGCGGATGTGGTGATTCGATCACTCAGGGTAATAAAGGAGGCAGAAGTGGGATCTTGGACGAGGGAGTACTCGTGGGGCGCGGAGCGTATGGACCGGCCGGCCTGCTGGCGTTGGCGCTGCTGACGGCGTGCTCGGCGGGTCCGGTCGAAGACCACAAGGGGGTCGCCATGGCCGGAGGGGCGCACGGCGTCCCCGTGGGGGTCTCTCCGGCGGACAAGACGGCCAACGTGCCCACGGACCAGCCCGTGGTCGTGTCGGCCCACGGCGGCACGCTGAAGAGCGTGCGGGTGCAGGGCAGCGGCAAGGCGGGCCCGCTGAAGGGGTTGCTGAGCGCCGACGGGAGCCGCTGGCGCAGCCTGGGCACCGCCAGGCCCGGCACCTCGTACACGGTCACCGTGGTCTCGGTGGACGGCGCGGGCAAGCGGAACGAGACCACCAGCACGTTCAGCACGGTCAAGGGCGGCAAGACGTTCGACATCACGACCATCACCCCGAACAAGGACGACACGGGGCTGACGGTCGGGGTCGGCATGCCCGTGATGATCGCCTTCGACCAGCCCGTCACCGACCGGATCGCCGTGGAGCGCAACCTGATCATCCGCAGCTCCAAGCCGGTGGAGGGCGCCTGGCACTGGTTCGACGACCAGCACGTGGACTTCCGGCCGCAGAAGTACTGGCCGGCGCACACCAAGGTGCGCGTGGAGGCCAAGCTGGCCGGGGTGCGCGGCGGGCCCGGCATGTACGGCAAGCGCGACGTGCGCGTCGACTTCAGGATCGGCCGTGAGCAGATCACCAAGGGCAGCACCGACGAGCACCTGCTCGTCGTCCGCCGGAACGGCAAGAAGATCCGCACCATGCCCATGAGCGCCGGGCAGGGCGGGCAGTGGAAGTACTACACCACCTCCGGCATCCACCTGGCCATGTCGCGCGAGCCGGTCACCATCATGACCTCGCCGGGGATCGGGCCGGGCTCGCCCGGCTACTACCGGCTCACCGTCTACAACACGGTGCGCATCTCCAACAGCGGCGAGTACGTGCACAGCGCGCCCTGGTCGGTGGGCTCCCAGGGCCACGCGAACGTCAGCCACGGCTGCGTGAACATCAGCCCGGCCAACGCGGCCTGGTTCATCAAGAACACCCTGATCGGCGACCCGATCATCATCACGGGGTCGCCGCGCAAGCTGGAGCCGACCAACGGGTGGGGGCACTGGCAGCAGAACTGGAGGCAGTGGCTCAAGTGGAGCTCGCTCAAGGCCGGCCCCACCATCACGCTGCCCTGAGCGGCCCGCGGAGCCCCTCTCGCGCCCGAGGGGCCGTCACCGGCTGGTGGCGGCCCCTTGGACGTGTGCGGGCGCTCAGGAGCGGCGGAAGGAGCCGCTGGCCTCGATCCAGCGGTCGAGGGTGGCCGCGGCGGCCCCCGAGTCGACCGCCTGGACCGCGCGCGCGTAGCCGTCGATCATGGAGGAGTCGAGGTCGTCGCCGGGCCCGTCGAGCGCCACGAGCGCGGCCGCCGCGTTGAGCAGCACCGCGTCGCGCACGGGGCCGGTCTTGCCGCGGACCAGGTCGTGCACGGCCTGGGCGTTGAACGCCACGTCGCCGCCGCGCAGCGCGCCCACGTCGGCGCGCGGGATGCCGAGCACCGCCGGGTCGAACGTGGTCTGCGTCGCGGTGCCGTCTTTGACCACCCAGACCGTCGAGGTGGCGGCGATGGTGAGCTCGTCGAGGCCGTCGTCGCCGCGGAAGACCAGCGCCGAGACCCCGCGCTCGGCGAAGACGCCCGCCAGCACCGGCAGCATGCGGGCGTCGTAGACGCCGATCGCCTGGGCCGTCGGGCGGGCCGGGTTGGTCAGCGGGCCGAGGAAGTTGAAGATCGTGGGCACGCCGATCTCCTTGCGCGTCGGGCCGGCGTGGCGCAGCGCGGGGTGGTAGACCGGGGCGAAGCAGAAGGCGATGCCCGCGTCGCGCGCCACCTGCGCCGTCTGCGCGGGCGTCAGGTCGAGCCGGATGCCCAGGTGCTCCAGCACGTCGGCGGCGCCGCACGAGGACGACGCGGCGCGGTTGCCGTGCTTGACCACGCGGGCGCCCGCGGCGGCGGCCACGATCGCGGCCATCGTGGAGACGTTGACGGTGTGCGCCCGGTCGCCGCCGGTGCCGACGATGTCGACCACGGGGCCCTCGACGGTCAGCGGCGTGGCCAGTTCGAGCATGGTGCGCGCCAGCCCGACCACCTCGGCCACGGTCTCGCCCTTGGCGCGCAGCGCGATCACGAAGCCGGCGATCTGGGACGGCGTCGCGGTGCCGGACATGATCTCCCGCATCGCCCAGGCCGACTCGTCAGAGGTGAGGTGCTCTCCCGACAGGAGAGCGGAAAGCAGGGTGGGCCAGGTCGTCCGGGAGTCCATGGGCACCTACTTGGCGTTGAGGCGGGCGGCGGAACGGCGGCGCATCAGGTCGGCCACGGTGTCGGCCACGACCATGGGCTCCAGCGGCTGCGACACGACCGCGTCGGCCTTGGACCACTCGGCCAGCCAGCGGTCGTCGCGCCTGGCGATGATCAGGCAGATGGGCGGGCAGTCGTAGACCTCGTCCTTGGCCTGGCGCGCGACGCCCATGCCGCCGGCGGGCTGCGTCTCGCCGTCGAGGATCGCGACGTCGATCTCACCCGACCCCAGCCACTGGTGGACCTTGGGCTCGGTGGCGCACTCCACGATCTCCACGAGGGGTACGTCGGCCGCGGGGCGCCTGCCGATGGCCTGGCTCACCTCGGCCCGGGTGGCGGCGTCGTCGCTGTAGACGAGGACCTTCATCTTCTCGTCGGTGCTCCCAGTGGACATCGGTCGCGCTCACTATCAGTCGAAGCGGTATGGTCACCTGGATCGTACCGGTGTGTCGGGGCGAAGGCCCAGGCCACCATGCCTGGTGGGTGATTTGCACCAATTATCCCAGGTTGGTCGGCGGTTTGTACCTGCTAACGGGGGGTCGTGCGCGGGACCGGCCACCGGAGCCGCAATAATGCTGCCCGTGGCGACAGCATCCGCAATAACTTCGACGACGACAGCACAGTCGTACCGCAGACCGAACCTGGTCAGTGTCGGGACGATCGTCTGGCTGTCCTCTGAGCTCATGTTCTTCGCGGCGCTGTTCGCGATGTACTTCACCATCCGGTCGGTGAGCGTCGGCAAGGGCCTCGAGTGGGCCCCGGCCATGCTTCCTGTTGGCACGACAGCAGAGCACGCCGCTCACCTGAACATCCCGTTCGCGACGGTCAACACGATCATTCTGGTTCTGTCGAGTGTGACGTGCCAGCTCGGCGTGTGGGCCGCAGAGAAGGGGCAGGTCGGAAAGCTCCGCTTCTGGTACTTCGTCAGCTTCCTCATGGGCGCGGTCTTCATCGCCGGCCAGCTGTACGAGTACATGGAGCTGGCGTCAGAGGGCGCGACCTTGTCCGCTAACGCCTACACCTCGGTGTTCTACCTGACGACGGGCTTCCATGGCCTGCACGTGACCGGTGGGCTGATCGCGTTCCTGTTCATGCTGGGACGCACGTACGCCGCGAAGCGCTTCACGCATGAGCAGGCCACCAGCGCGATCGTCGTGTCCTACTACTGGCACTTCGTAGACGTCGTCTGGATCGGTCTTTTCGCGACCATTTACATCATTCGTTAAGGAACGGGATCTCTGTGACTAGGATCACCGCTTGGCGGCGGCATCCCCTCGCGAGATACGCCGTCCTGATTTTGGCGTTGGCGCTGGTCGGGATGGTATACGCCGCCTTTGTCCAGGCGGGTAAGCCTGCCGACGCGGCATTGGCGGCAGGCAAGGTCGATGACGTGGCCGCGGGCAGGAGCCTGTTCGAGAAGCACTGCATGAGCTGCCACGGCACCAACGCCCAGGGCACCACGACGGCGCCCACGCTCATCGGCGTCGGCGCCGCGGCCGTCGACTTCCAGATGAGCACCGGGCGCATGCCGGCCGGCGCGCCCGGCCCGCAGGCGCCGCGCAAGCCGCTGCCCGAATGGGTCAACGAGGAGAAGATCCGCCAGATCTCGGCCTACGTGCAGTCGCTCGGCGGCGGCCCGCAGGTGCCGGGGCACGAGCAGGTCGACCCCAAGCTCGGTGACGCGGCCAAGGGCGGTGAGCTCTTCCGCGCCAACTGCATCCAGTGCCACAACTGGGCGGGTGCCGGCGGCGCGCTGACGCAGGGCAAGTACGCGCCCAACCTCAACGAGTCGACCCCGACTCAGATCTACGAGGCGATGGTCACCGGCCCGCAGGCCATGCCGGTCTTCAACGACACGACGATCACGCCCGAAGAGAAGCGCAGCATGATCGCCTACATCACCCAGGTGCGCGAGCAGAGGGACCCGGGTGGTTTCGGCCTGGGCCGCATCGGCCCGGTCACCGAAGGCCTCGTGGCGTGGGTGGTGGGCATCGCGGCCCTCTGCCTCGCCGCCATCTGGATCACCGCGAAGAAGCGACAGAAGTCATGACTGACAACGAGCACGAGATCGAGCAGCCGGACGAGCGCAAACCCAAGCGCGTGATCGGCACCCCCGCGCCGGGCACCTCGATGCTCGGCGCCGCCGAGCCGGAGGCCGCCGACCAGGATGTCCCCGGCGTGACGCTGCAGGACGAGGCCAAGGCGCGCAAGGCCGAGAAGATCGTGGCGCTCTGCTTCGCGATCACCTTCCTGGCGGGCATCGCGTTCATCATCTCCTACGTGTACTTCCAGGTCGGCAGCCCCGACGCGACCGGCACGTCCAACCTGGCGCTGGGCAGCTCGCTCACCGTGGCGATCCTGGCGCTCGCGATCGGCATCGTGGTCTGGACCCGCCAGATCATGCCGAAGTACGCCCTCGTCCAAGAGCGCCACACCATGACCTCCGACGAGGAGGACCGCGAGGTCGTCGCCGACACCTTCCTGCGTGGCGCCAACGAGAGCGGCTTCGTCAAGCGCAAGCTGCTGCGCCGCACGCTGCTGCTGGCGGCCGCGCCGCTCGGCCTGATCCCCGTGGTGCTGCTGCGCGACCTCGACAACAACAAGATGCCGGGCGCCGACTTCCACAAGGAGCTGCGCCACACCGTCTGGGGCCAGAAGAACAAGGAGGGCAAGCCGCTCAGGCTCGTCGTCGAGGGCACCGGCCAGCCGATCAGGGCGGCCGACTTCAACTCGCCCGGCGGCATCCTGTCGGTCGTCCCCGAGGGGTACGAGCACGACCTGACCGCCCTGGCCAAGGCCACGCTGATCCTGATCAAGTTCCGTCCTGAGGAGATCAAGGACGGCACCAACAGGAACTGGACGCACGACGGCATCGTCGCGTACTCCAAGATCTGCACCCACGTGGGCTGCCCCGCGGCCCTGTACGAGCAGAACACCCACCACATCCTCTGCCCGTGCCACCAGTCGACGTTCGACGCCGCCGACGGCGCCAAGGTCATCTTCGGCCCGGCCGCGCGGCCGCTGCCGCAGCTGCCGATCACCGTCGACGCCGAGGGCTACCTCGTCGCCCAGGGCGACTTCAAGGTGCCCGTCGGCCCGAGTTACTGGGAGCGCGGCGACGCCGAGGCCGAGGCCGGGATGAAGGGAGGCCAGGCATGAGCGACCTGAAGGCCGTGCCGAAGGCCATCGCCGGGCCGTCGAACTTCCTCGACGAGCGACTCGGCGGCGCCAACGCGCTCAAGCGCAACCTGCGCAAGATCTTCCCGGACCACTGGTCGTTCCTGCTGGGTGAGATCGCGCTCTACTCGTTCGTCATCCTGCTGCTGACCGGGACGTTCCTGACGCTCTGGTTCAAGCCCAGCATGATGGAGATCGCCTACGACGGCTCCTACGCGCCGCTCAAGGGCGTCATGATGTCCGAGGCCTACGCGTCGTCGCTGGAGATCAGCTTCGACGTCCGGGGTGGTCTGCTCATCCGGCAGATGCACCACTGGGCGGCCCTGCTCTTCGTGGCCGGCATGATGGTCCACATGCTGCGGGTGTTCTTCACGGGCGCCTACCGCAAGCCGCGCGAGATCAACTGGATCATCGGCATCCTGCTGCTGACGCTGGCCCTGGCCGAGGGTCTGACCGGCTACTCGCTCCCCGACGACCTGCTGTCCGGCGCCGGTCTGCGGATCACCGAGGGCGTGGCGATCTCGCTGCCCATCGTGGGGACGTACATCACGTTCTTCCTGTTCGGCGGGGAATATCCGGGTGAGGATGTCATCTCCCGGTTCTACTCGCTGCACATCCTGCTCATCCCGGGCATCCTCCTGGCGCTGGTGACGGCGCACATGGTGCTCATGTGGGTGCAGAAGCACACGCAGATGCCGGGCAAGGGCCGCACCAACAAGAACGTGGTGGGCGCGCCGTTCTACCCGGCCTTCATGGCCAAGGCGGGCGCGTACTTCCTGTTCACGCTGGCCGTGGTCGCGGGTCTGGCGACCTTCGCGCAGATCAACCCGATCTGGCTGTTCGGTCCCTACACGCCGGCCGACATCTCGGCCGGTTCGCAGCCCGACTGGTACATGGGCTTCCTCGAAGGCTCGCTGCGCCTGATGCCGCCATGGGAGATCAACCTCTTCGGCACCGCCCAGGCGGGCACCCTGCCGCTGAGCGTCATCATCCCGGCGTTGCTGCCGCTCGGCATCATCATGACGGGCCTGGCGCTCTATCCGTTCCTCGAACGCTGGGTGACGGGCGACAACCGCGAGCACCACGTCGCGGACCGTCCGCGCAACAACCCGCACCGCACCTCGATCGGCATGTCAGCCATCACGTTCTACGGCGTGCTGTGGCTGCTGGGCGCCAACGACGAGATCGCGGCGAACTTCCACATCAGCCTCAACTGGACGACCTACGCCGGCCGGGTGCTGATCTTCGTGGCGCCGGCGCTGGCCTACCTGATCACCTACCGCGTCTGCCTCGGCCTGCAGCGCTCCGACCAGGCGATCATCTCGCACGGTGTGGAGTCCGGCGTGATCAAGCGGCTGCCGCACGGTGAGTTCATCGAGGTCCACACGCCGCCGTCGGAGGACATCGAGGCCCACATGCGCGGCAAGGAAGCGGTGCCCATGCTGCCGGTGGCCGAGGACCCCTCGGGCATCCCGCCGAAGGGCATGCGCGGGCCGGTCGGCAAGCTGCGCGGGCGCATGTCGAAGGCGTACGGCGGGGAGAAGATCCCGCTGGACGACGGGCATGGGCACGGGCACGAGGAGGAGCACGCCGCCATCGGCACCGGTTCCGGTTCCGGCGACGACGACCGCAGCATCACTCACTGACCCTGACGCCACAGACCGTACGGGCCCGGACGAGCACCCCTCGTCCGGGCCCGTCGGCGTCCCGGCCGTCCCGCCCGCCGGAGGCGCGGGTGAGGCGCGGTGCCCGCTCCGCTCCGGGGCGTCGGCGGGGTGCGTGGCCGCCGCTGGGCCGCCGCTGGGCCGCCGCTGGGCCGCCGGTGGGCCGCCGGTGGCCGCCGGTGGGCGGCCGGGCGCCGGACGCCTGCGGGCGCGCGGGCATGGCTGTGGGCCGGTCGGGGCGTCGTGCCCGCCGGCCCTTCGTGCGTGAAGAGGTCAGTCGGCCTCGGGGAAGCCGATGGAGAAGGCCGCGTCGAGGTCGTGCTTGGAGTAGGCGCGGAAGGCGATGTGGGTCTCCGTGTGCAGCACGCCGGCGACCTTGTTGATCCGCCCCGGCACCACCTCGGCGATCTCCTCGTAGGCGGCCACCCGGACCATGGCCAGCAGGTCGTATTCGCCGGTGATGGAGTAGACCTCGCTGACCCCCTCGATCTCGGCGATCGTCTGGGCGACCTCCGGGATCCGGTCTACCTCTGCATTGATGTGGACGATAGCCGTGACCATGTATCAACTCTATCGTTTCACCTCAAAGGTCGCCCCTCCCGATTGCGCCGTTGGTCGAGATGCCGGTAAGCGAGGTCGATGCGCGCCTTGTGACGGGCCGCGCCGTGCGCCGGCAGGCTCCACTCGCCGTCCACCTCCACCAGCCGCACCCCGGGCGACTCCAGCCACCGCAGGATGCACTCGGTCTCCTCGGCGCTGGCGGCGTGCACCGGCCCGGGACCGGGCAGCACGACCTCGGCCGTGGCCGTCAGGGAGGCGACGAAAGGGGAGGGATGGGTGCCCTTCTCCATGACCCCGGCGGCGGCCAGCCGGCCGTAGCGGACGACGTGGATGTCCCAGCCGCCCCCGAACGCCGGGCTGGCGGCCACGAGCTGCGGGATGCGGGTGATGGCCGACAGGCGCTGCATGCGGGCCGCCGCCCGGACGAACGCGGCCAGCCGGTCACGGTCGACCGAGGCCTCCTCGTAGCGCTGCTCGACCGAGAGCCGCTCCATGTGGGCCGAGACGGCGGTGAAGACGGTGGAGGCGTCGAGGGTCATGGCGCGGCGCGCGTTCTCGACGTGGACGGCGTATTCCTCGGGGCTCTCCCGGCCCTCGCACGGCGCGCCGCAGCGGCCCATCTCGTGCAGCGCGCAGGCCGCCCGCCGGGTGCGCAGCGTCACCGGCTGGGTGCACTGGCGCAGCGGGATCGCCTCGTGGAGCGCGATGCGGGCGTCGTCGGCCGCGCGGGCGCTGGTGAAGGGGCCGAGGTAGGTGGCGCCGTCGTCCTTGAGGTCGCGCACGATCGACAGCCGCGGGAACACCTCGGTCGTGAGCTTGAGCCACACGACCTTCTCGGGGAAGCGGGAGCGGCGGTTGTAGCGCGGCTTGGCCCCGCCGATCAGCCGCAGCTCCCTCACCTCGGCCTCCAGCGCGGTCGAGCAGACGATGTGGCGCACCCGCTCGGCGATGCCGATCATCTCGCGGATGCGCGGGCGGGTCTCGCCGGCGGTGAAGTAGGAGCGCACGCGGTTGCGCAGATTGGTGCTCTTGCCGATGTAGAGGACCTCGCCGCGCTCGTCCTCGAAGAAGTAGACGCCCGGCGCGTGCGGCACGGACTCGGCGAGGTGGCGCTTGCGCTGCTGCTCGGGCGTGGGGGCCCGGACGAACGACTTGAGCTCCTCCAGCGTGTGGACCTGGAAGGAGCCGGCCCGCTCGATCAGCCCGTGCAGCACGTCGACCGTCGCCCTGGCGTCCTGCAGCGCGCGGTGGCACGGCTCGACGGGGCTGCGGAAGAACCTGGCCAGCGTGCCCAGCTTGGCGTTGGGGATCTCGTCGCGGGTCAGCACCCGCCTGGCCAGGTCGACGGTGTCGACCACCGGGTTGGCCGGCGGGGGATAGCCGAGCGCGGCGCAGGCGGCCTTGACGAAACGGGTGTCGAAACCGGCGTTGTGGGCCACCAGCGTGGCGCCGCGGATGAACTCCAGGAAGCTCGGCAGCACCGCCTCGATCTTCGGGGCCGCCATGACCATGGCGTCGGTGATGCCGGTCAGCACCGAGATGAACGGCGGTATCGGCCCCCCGGGATCGACCAGCGTGGAGAACTCGCCGAGCACCTCGCCCGCCCGCACCTTGACCGCGCCGATCTCGGTGATGGAGTCCTCGGCGGGCGAGCCGCCGGTCGTCTCGAGGTCGAACACGACGAACGTGACGTCGCTCAGCGGGGTGCCGAGCTCGTCGAGAGTGCCTTGAACCGGGTCCACGTTCCAAGACCATAGAGAACCGGACCGACAGGAATGATTTTCCCGTGGCTCGCGAGGGCCGGGTGTGATTCGTCCCGGACCGGCATCGCGGCACCCTATGGTCCGCATTCGCGGCTTTTCTGACGTCCTTGGGTGAGCACCCCTCTTGATCCTTAGTTACCCTTCCCTTTATGTCCGCGGGAAGACTTGCCGGCCGCTACTCCCTGCTGCGCCCTCTGGGCGCGGGCGGCATGGGGAAAGTGTGGCTGGCCAGGGACGAGATGCTTGACCGCGACGTCGCGGTCAAGGAGCTCACGCTGCCCGAAGGCATGTCGCCCAAGGAGCGGGCCGACTCGGTGACCAGGGCCGTGCGCGAGGCGCAGGCCACCGCGCGGCTGCGCCACCCCGGCATCGTGGCGCTCCACGACGTCGTGGTCGAGCAGGAGCGGCCGTGGCTGGTCATGGAGCTGCTGCGGGGCCGCACACTGGCCGAGACCGTACGCGACCACGGCCCCATGCCGCCCGAGCACGCCGCCAGGATCGGCGCCGACGTGCTCGACGCGCTGACCGTCGCCCACTCCCAGGGCCTGCAGCACCGCGACGTCAAGCCGGGCAACGTGTTCCTCACCGAGACCGGGCGGGTGGTGCTGACCGACTTCGGCATCGCCAGGCAGGAGGGCCAGGCCACGCTCACCGAGCAGGGCCTGATGATCGGCTCCCCCGGGTTCATCGCCCCCGAGCGGCTGGAGGGCGAGCCCGGCGGCCCCGCCAGCGACCTGTGGTCCCTCGGCGCCACCCTCTACGTCGCGCTGACCGGCGCGCCGGCCTACGACGGGCCGGCGGCCCAGCGCGTGCGCGACACGCTGACGCGGCCCGTGCCCGTGGCGCCGCCCCCGCTCGGGCCGCTGCTGGCCGCCCTGATGGCCCGCCACCCCGCCGCCCGTCCCGACCCGCGCGTGGCCGCGGAGGTGCTGCGGCAGGTCGCCGCGGGCAACCCGGCCCCGCAACTGCCGGTCGGCGCCGACCTGACCGCGCCGCGCAGGACCGGGCGGCGCAGCCGGGCCGCGCGGTGGATCGCCGCCGGGGCGGTGGCGCTGCTCGGGATGGGCACGACCGGGTTCGTGCTGCTGGGCGGCTGGGGCGGGACCCCGCAGGCGTTCACCGTGCCGATGGACGTGTGCACGCTGCTCGGGCAGGAGGAGGTGGGCGGGCTGCTGCGCACCCAGAGCCCGCCGAAGGGGCAGCCGGGCTCCGACGACGTCGGCCCGAAGTGCGGCTGGCCCGTCCCCAAGACGGGCGTGGGCCTTCAGGTGCAGAAGGACTCCGACACCGTCGACCCGTGGTCGATGACCGAGACCACCGCCCGCAGGCTCTTCGACAACCAGCAGCGCTACTGGGCCAAGTACGACACCGTGGACTGGACCTGGCCCGAGATCGGCGCCAAGGACGCCACCCGCGCCACGCGCACCCCCGTCCACCGGATCACCGGCGTCGGCGAGGAGGCGTTCGGCTTCGAGCTGAAGGGGCCGACGGGGCGCGTGCACTCCGCCCACATCTACTACCGGCTGGCCAACCTGGTGGTGAGCGTCGAATACACCACGCTCACCGACCGGCCGACCGACGAGGACATCAAGCGCTCGGCCCTGACGGCCGCGCAGGCGAGCGAACGGGCGTTGCGCGATGCCGCATGACCTCTACCTGCTGGCCGGCCGCTACCGGCTGATCGAGCGGCTCGGACAGGGCGGCGCGGGCACGGTGTGGCGGGCCATCGACGAGATGCTCGACCGGCAGGTCGCGGTCAAGCAAGTACGCGTCCCCGAGGGGCTGGGCCCGGCCGAGCGGGCGGCGTTCACCGACCGGGCCATCCACGAGGCCAGGTCCGCCGGCCGGCTGCGCGACCCGGCCATCGTCCTCGTGCACGACGTCGTCCTCGAAGGCGACCAGCCGTGGATCGTGATGGACCTGACCACCGGCCGCTCGCTGGACAAGGTGATCAAGGAGCAGGGGCCGCTGCCACCGGGCTTCGTCGCCGCGGTCGGGCTGCGCGTGCTGACCGCGCTGGAGGTCGCCCACGCGCACGGCATCCTGCACCAGGACGTCAAACCCGCCAACATCCTGCTGGAGGCCGACGGCTCGGCGATGCTCACCGACTTCGGCATCGCCGCGCCGATCGGCGGGCGGGGCGACATGTACGGCAGCGCCGGCTCGCCCGGCTACATGGCCCCCGAGCGGCTCAACGAGCAGCCCTCGGGCCCGGCCTCCGACCTGTGGTCCCTCGGCGCGAGCCTCTACACCGCCGTGCAGGGCCGCGCGCCGTTCGAACGCGACCTGCCCGCCGCGGTCGCCGCCGCGGTGCTGCTGCACGAGCCGCCCTTCCCCGCCCGGGCCGGCCGCGACCTGGGCGGCCTGCTCATGGCCATGCTCGCCAAGGACCCCGCGGCCCGTCCCACGGCGGCCCAGGTCCGCCGGACGCTGAGCGGGCTGGCCGCCCCCGGTGCGCTCGCCGACGTCGCCTCCGGCGCGGTCCCCGGCCACCCGGGGGCGGGCCGGCGCCGCCGGTGGCTGCTGCCGGCCGTGCTCGCCGCCGTCGTGGCGCTGGGCGCGGGCGGCTGGTACGCCGTCACCGCCCTGACCGGCGACGACGCCGGCACCGGCGCATACGCCAAGGCGCCCGACCCGTGCACGCTCCTCACCGACGCCCAGGCCGCCGAGCTGATGAAGGGCGCCCCCGAGCGCTCCGTCACCAGGCCGGGCGAGTGCCAGTGGCTCATCAGGGCGGGCGGGACCGAACGCGGCCGCCGCCTGCTCGTGCGCGCCTGGATCGAGCGGCCCGCCGGCGGCCTCGACGGGCCCCAGGTGGCGCAGCGCCGCTTCGCCAGCGAGAGGAGCACGCGCGCCGCGGCCGAGGGCACGAGCGGGCGCTCGGCGTACGGCGGGGTGTCCGAGGTTCCCGGGGTGGGGGAGGCGGCCATCGTGCAGAACGGGTTCAGGTTCTACATGAGCTCCACGGAGAGCGGCACCTCGAACAGCCGGTTGCTCTTCCGTACGAGCAACCTGCTGGGCGAGGTGGTCTGGCACCGTGAGGAGGTGCCGGCCGAGACGCCGGCCGACGAGAAGACCGCCGTCTCCGCCGCCCGCCTGGTCTCCGCGGCGCTGTCGCGATGAGGCCGCCGGAGCGGGGCGCCGTCGTGATGAGGCCGTCGGTACGAGGCGCCGTCGTGATGAGGCCGTCGGTACGAGGCGCCGTCGCACGCGGTGCCGCAAGCACCTTGCGAGGGGTGTGACTACCATGTCTCCCCGCAAGTCAGGCAACCCCAGGAGTCCCCGTGAATCCCGGTAGCGAGTTCGAGCCGCCGACCACCCCTCCCCAGGTGCCGGACGGGCGGTTCGAGCCACCGAGCGTGCCTCCTCCCATGCCTTCCGCCCCCTCCGGGGCGCCGGCCCCGCCACCCGGCCCCTACGGCCCGCCCGGCCCGTTCCCGCCGCACGCGGCCCCAGGCCCCTCGACCCCCTCAGGACCGCAGCCACCCGGCCCTTGGGGCCCGTCCGGACCGCGGCCGCCTTCCGGCCCTCCCGCCCCCTGGGGTCACTCCGGACCGCAGGGGCCTTCGGGGCCTGCTGGGCAGCAGGGGCCTCCCGGGGGGCCCGGAGCGTCGCCGGCGATGCCTTCGACCATGCCGCCCATGCCGCGGCCCCCGTCGCCGAAGCGGCCGGCGTGGCTGATGCCCACGCTGGCCGCGGCGCTCGTGGTGCTGGTGGCCGCGGCCGGCGTGGGGGCGTACTTCGTCTATGGCAGGGGCGCCGGGACCGGCACGACCCCGGTGGCCGGCCCGTCGTCGTCGCCGCCCGCCCAGCGGTCCGCGGCCGACGCGGCGGCCCCCGACGTGTGCGGCATGCTGCCCGCGGCCGAGGTCGACCGGCTGGTCCCCGACGCGACGATCGCCAGGTCCGCCAGGAACGGCGACTACACGATCGACTTCCGCTGCAACTGGATCAACCAGCGCATCTCGTACGGCGACTTCTGGCGCAGCAGGGAGATCGACGTCAAGGTCGCGCAGCACCGGGGCGAGGGCGCCAAGACGGGCCGGGCGGTGGCCCAGAACGCGTACGAGCTGGACTATCGCCACGGCAAGTACCGCGAGACCGCCAAGCCGTCGCTCGACCCCGGCGAGAAGGAGTATCTCTCCCCGGTCAAGGACCTGCCCGGCGTCGGTGACAGCGCGTTCGCCCAGTACACCTGGCGTCGCGACGACAAGCTCCTCTGGTACGCCTTCGGCACGGCCCGGGCCCGCGTCGGCGACATGACCATCGAGGTGAGGTACCAGGCGGGCCAGCAGCGCAAGGACGCCCAGATCCTGACGAACGAGAGCGCCCAGGCGATCACGGAGGAGAACGCCATCCGCGAGGTGAGCGGCCTGATCGGGCACGTCGCCAAGGGCGTGGCGGCCTGGCAGGCGCAGCACCCGGACGTGCTGGCCAAGGTGGAGCCATCGGCGGCGGCCACCGTCTCGCCCAGCCCCCGCGCGACCCCCTCGCCCACGGTGCTGGCCTCCTTCCCCGCCGACTGCGCGGCCGTGACGGAGACGGCCACGCGGCTGGTGCCCGAGCCGGTCACCCGGGCGCGCGGCACCACCGTGGGCGCCGACAGCCAGACCGAGTGCCGCTGGCTCAACAGGGAGCTGCCGGGCGGCGAGGGCATCACGAAGATCCGCAGCGCGCTGATCACGGTGCACCGGTTCACGAACCGGGCGGGGGCCGTGGACGAGCCCGCGGCCAAGGCCTTCTACGCGACCGGGTACGGCCGGGCCAGGAACACGGCCGAATCCTCCATCGGCGGCGTCACCTGGGGCAAGCTGACCCGGACCGAGGGGCTGGGCGACGAGGCGTACCGGCAGTACGTCAAGAGCAGGAGCGGCGAGGTCTCCGCGGGCAGCGGCTCCGTGATCATTCGTACGGGGGCGGTGGTCGTCGAGGTCGACTACTCCGGCCACCAGCGGCCGGCGGCCGAGGCGACCGACTCGCCCAAGGTGGTGCTCATACCGGAGAAGGAAGCGATGGACGGAGCGCTCACCCTGGCCAAGGCGTACCTGGCGGCGCTGGGCGGGCAGCCGGCGGGCGGCTGAGACGTGCCTCTTCGGCGGGGCGGCGCCAGGACGGGCCGCCCCGCCTTCGCATGTCCACCGGCCGCTGACTTTCGCGGCTTCATGAACGGTTAAAGAAGCTGCAACCCGGTTGCAAGCGGGACAAATAACGTTATGTCTGCAAGCACCTGAGCCGCGCGATCATGTTTGTCCAGTACAGGGGCATGGGCAAACCGTGGGGGATCACGCGGCTCATTGCTTTTCCCGGGCCAGGACCGCGCCGACGGGGTTCCCTGGCCAGGACCGCGCCGACGGGGTTCCCTGGCCGGGATCCGATTGACGGGGTTGTCCGGGCCAGGATCGGATCGATGAGGTTTCCGGTCAGGGACGGGCCGAGGGGGTTTCCCGTCAGGGACGGGTCGAGGGGGCTTCCCGGGTCAGGAACGGGTCGAGGAGGCCGGGGACGGCCTGCGCGGCCAGTTCGAGCCCGTCCGCGCGCCCGACGTCCACCACCTCGTAGTGTCCCCGGCCCGCCGCCGTCGTGGCCGAGACGGTCAGCAGGCCCGCCCGCCGCTGGAAGAACGACTCGGTGACCGTCCAGCCCGCGATGCCCGCGCGGTCGAGCGCGACCGTACGGCGGACCACGGCGCCCCTCCTGGCGATCAGGTGCCGCGAACCCAGAGCGTGCCCCAGGTTGCCGGCGCTCACCACGGCGTGCCACAGCCCGAGAACCAGCACCGCCACCGGCGCCGTCCACACCCAGCCGCCCACCCACGCCCACGGCGCGGTCAGCTCCGCGACGGCCGCCGCCGCCACCGCCACGACCGCCGCCACCCCCGCCCGCACGACCCTCCTGCGCAGCGCCGCCCCCGGATGCCCGGCCAGCCCGGCCGGGGCCGCCGGCCCTCCTGCGCCACCGCCTGGCAGACCGTCCGGGGACGCAGGCCCTTCTGCGCCACCGCCCGGCAGACCGTCCGGGCCGTGTGACGGAACCGGGCCGGCGAACGGCAGAGTCGTGCCGGTGACCGGCAGGGGTGCGCCCGCCTGGCTGTCGGACGGGGCCGGGCCGGTGACCGGCAGGGGTGTGCCGGCGATCGTGGCGGCCACCTGGAGCGCCAGGGCGCGGGGCATGGGCGGGGTGAGCGCGGCGGCGTCCTCGGTCTCGTCGCCGGAGCTCTTGCCGAGCCCCGTGGCGATGGACCTGATCCGGGCCCCGCCGCCCAGCCGCAGCAGCAGCGGCTCGTTGATCTCCACGCCGCGCAGCCTGCGCTCCTCCAGCGTCAGGGAGCGCGCGGTCAGCAGGCCGCGCCGCAGCCGCAGCCGTCCCGGCTCGCGTTCCAGCCGGTAACGCGCCCACGACTCGGCGAACAGCAGGCCCGCGCCGAGCACGCCGACGAGCAGGTTGAGCGCGAGCAGCAGCGGCACGGCCAGCAGCGGCTGCGCCACCACCCACTCCCACAGGCCGGCGGCGATCCGGGTGGTGAACCTCTTGAGCCCCACCGTCTCAAGCCCCTTGTACAACGCGCCGAGCACCACCGCCGCGCCCGTGAACGTCCACACCGACAGCGGCGCGTACCTGACCCAGGACCAGCGCAGCTCCGCCACCGGCCCCTCCTCGCGCGCGGCGGCGGCCCGCTCCTCCTGGCGCAGCAGGGTGCGGCGCAGCGCCTCGGCCTCATGCCGGTCCAGCGGGTCGAGGGCCACCTCGTCGCCGTCGCCGGCGTGCTCTCCCGTGCCGACCTTGACCACGGTCAGGCCGAACATCCGGTGCACCGGGTCGGCGCGGAGATCGACGCTGCGCACCCGGTCGCGCGGGATCGAGCGGTGCTGGCGGGTGGTGAGGCCCGAGCGCAGCTCCAGGCGGTCGGGGGTGAGCCGCCAGCGGGTGGCGCGCAGCCGCAGCAGGTCGTACGCGACCAGGGCCGCGACGATCAGCACCGCCGCCCCCGCGCACGCCGCCACGATGCCGCCGGCCGTCCAGTCGCGCCCCATCAGGAACCGCACCAGCCCCGCCCCGGCGCCCGCCGCGACGACCAGCGACTTGACCCCCGACGCCCACGGGCTCCGCCCGGAAAGCCGCCGCCACCTCGCCGCCTCCTCCTCCACGACGGTCCCCGCGGCCGGCCCCGCGGCCGGCCCGGAGGGGTGGGGCCGGTCGTGGCTCTGGCCGTCCGCCGCCCTCGCGGCTCCGGAGAGGTGAGGTCGGACGGAGGTCTCCCACGCCGCGCCGCCGGCCGTGCTCGTGATCGGCCCGGGGCTCTCGTGTGGCTCGCGGTGACCGTTCACGTCGCGTCTCCCGGCGTGGCCTGGGTGCGCGCGGTGAGGCGTTCGGCCAGCTCGGCCGCCACCTCGTGGTCCAGCGCCTCGATCTTGACGGCCCCGGCGGAGGACGCGGTGGTCACCGTGACGTCGGCCAGCCCGAACAGCCGCTGCACCGGCCCCCGCGCGGTGTCGACCCGCTGGATGCGCGACATCGGCGCGACCTGCCAGGTGTGCGTCAGCAGCCCCTTGCGGGTGTAGACCGCCTGGTCGGTGACCTCCCACCGCTCCACCCGGTAGGCCGCCCGTGGCGCCACCACGGCCAGCGTCAGGCAGCCCAGCGCGAACACCGCCACGACGCCGCCCAGCCAGACCGGCCGCTCGGTGAGGAACCAGTACGCCGCCACCGCCGCCCCGGCCACGGGCACCATGAGGATCAGCCACTGCACCGTCCACCACGGCACGGCCCGCCGGTCGGCCCGGTTGCGCGGCGGCCGCAGCCCGGTCACGCTCATTCGCCCTCCCCCGGGGACGACGAGGACGAGGACGACAGCGACTCGCCGGCGGCCAGCAGCACGAACCCGAGCACCCCGATCACGATGGCCGCGAACACCTCATATCCGGAGAGGAACGGCAGATGGTTGACCACGATCAGGTCGTGCGCCCACTTCCACCAGCCGAGCAGACCGTTCACCAGGCCGGCCGCCCCTTGCAGGAGCAGCAGCCAGCCGAACACCTTCAACACCGCTTGCATGCCGTCCAGCCTCGCCCGCCCGGGGGGCGGCCCGCGTCGGTCCTAGGTCTCGGCGGGCACCGACTTTGGTCGCTGTCGCCGCACCCTCGGCAGGGCTTAACCTCGATGAACGTGACGGAACTGCGGGGGGACGGCGCTCCCGGCCACGAATACCGGTGGGCGCTGCCGTCGGTGCTGCTCGGCGACGGCAGCGCGGGCGGGCGGGTGCGGCGCTCGACGCGCGACTGGATCGTCGACATCGCCATGTTCCTGCTCGCCGCCGGCCTGACGTTCCTGTCCCTGATCGAGCTGCGGCAGCAGAACCAGCCCCAGCCGCTGATGGCCGTCGAGCAGGTGACGGGGGCGCTGTCGTGCGTCGCGGTGTGGCTGCGGCGCCGCTGGCCGGTTCAGCTCGCGGTGGTGACGGCGCTGCTGTCGTCCTACCTGGAGCTGCCCGGCGGGACGTCGGTGGTCGCGTTCTTCACGGTGGCGGTGCACCGGCCGTTCCGGATCTCCGGGCCGGTCGCGGTGCTCAACTTCGTCACCCTGGCCCCCTACGTCATCCTGCGGCCCCAGACCGAGCTGGACCGCACGTGGGCGGCGGCGCTCGGCGTGGCGATCCTGCTCACGGTGTTCGCGTGGGGCGTGGTGATCAGGGCCAGGCGGCAGCTCGTCTGGTCGCTGCGGCAGCGTGCCGACAGCGCCGCCGAGGAGGCCAAGCGGCTCGAACGCGAGCGCATCGCCCGCGAGATGCACGACGTGCTGGCCCACCGCATCTCGATCCTGAGCCTGCACGCGGGCGCGCTGGAGTTCCGGCCCGACGCGCCGGCTGGCGAGATCTCCAGGGCGGCCGGGGCCATCAGGAGCAACGCCCATCTGGCGCTGCAGGACCTGCGCGAGGTGATCGGCGTGCTGCGCCACTCGGCCCCGGAGGACGACGTGGTGCCCGACCGGCCGCAGCCCACGATGGCCGACGTGCCCGCGCTGGTCGAGGAGTGCCGGCATGCGGGCATGCGGGTGCGGCTCGACCTGCGGGCCTCCGACGCGCCCGAGGGGCTGGGCCGTAACCTGTACCGCATCATCCAGGAGGCCCTCACCAACGCGCGCAAGCACGGCGGCGGGGCGCCGGTGACGGTCACCGTGCGGGGCGAGCGCGGCGACGGCCTGTCGGTGGAGGTGGGCAACCCCCTGGGCACGCGCCACGGCGCGCGCCTGCCGGGGGCGGGCGCCGGGTCGCGCATCCCGGGGGCGGGCGCCGGCCTGATCGGGCTCAAGGAGCGGGCGGAGCTCGCCGGCGGCAGGCTGGAGCACGGCGCCACGCCCGAGGGGAATTTCGTGGTACGCGCCTGGCTGCCGTGGCCGGCGAAGACGACGGGAGAGGACGACGCATGACCGCAGCGGCCGGGGGGCCGATCAGGGTGCTGATCGTGGACGACGACGCGATGGTGCGGGCCGGGCTGTCGATGATCCTCGGCGGCGCGGGCGACATCGAGATCGTCGCGGAGGCCGGTGACGGGGCCGAGGTGCCGCCGCTGGTGAGCGCGCACCGGCCCGACGTGGTCCTGATGGACATCCGCATGCCGGGCATCGACGGCCTGACCGCCACCGAGACGCTGCGCCGCACGTCCGAGCCGCCCGAGGTGGTGGTGCTGACCACGTTCCACGCCGACGCGCAGGTGCTGCGGGCGCTGCGCGCGGGGGCGGCCGGGTTCCTGCTGAAGGACATCCCGCCGATCGACCTGGTGCGGGCAATCAGGAAGGTGGCCGCGGGGGAGCCGATCCTGTCGCCGGCGGTGACGCGGCAGCTCATCACGCACGTGGCCGACGGCGCCACGGGGGAGCGCGGCGAGCGGGCCAGGAAGCTGCTCGGCCGGCTCAGCGAGCGGGAGCGGGAGGTGGCCACGGCCGTCGGGCAGGGCAAGTCCAACGCCGAGATCGGCCGCGAGCTGTTCATGAGCGTGCCCACGGTCAAGGCGCACGTCTCCCGCATCCTCACCAAGCTGGGCCTGAACAACCGGGTCCAGGTGGCGCTGCTGGTCTACGACGCGGGCTCGTAGCCGGCCAGCAGCTCCTCGATGGTGGCCCGGTGCAGCACCAGGTCGTCGGGGTCGTCCGGGCCGGGTTGCTCTCCGAAGTGGATGCGGCGCTGCCAGACCCTGGCCATGATGACGCCGTGCCGCAGGGCGGCGTACATCTCGTAGAAGTCCAGGTCGCGCGGCTCGTGGCCGGTCAGCTCGCGATAGGTGCGGCAGACGTCCTCGCGGCGCATGAAACCGGGCAGGCCGGGCAGGCCCGCGCCGGTCGTGAGGTCCTGGAAGAAGCGGTGCAGGAAGATCATCCAGGAGAGGTCCAGCTCGCGCGGGCCGACGGCGGCCATCTCCCAGTCGAGCACCGCGACCGGGGTGAAGTCGCGGTACATCACGTTGCCGATCCTGGCGTCGCCCCAGGTGAGCACGTCGGGGCCGGGGTCGTCCGGCCAGTGCGACTCCAGCCAGGCGAAGGCCCGCTCCAGCAGCGGGATGGGCCGCGCGCCGTGCGCCCACCGGTAGTAGGCGCGCTGGGCCTCGACGTGCGCGCGCAGCCCGGGCGCGCCGAACGGCGCCAGCTCCCGCGGCGTGAACGCGGTCTGGTGCAGCGCCGCGAGGATCCCGACGCTGGCGTCCTGCAGCCGCCGCCGGTCCGCGGGGGAGGCGTCGTGCAGCCAGCCCCCGAACGTGTACGGCGGCAGGTCCGGCGGCACCTCTCCCTCCGCGCGCTCCATGACGAAGAACGGCGTGCCGAGCGGTTCCGGGTCCGGCTCGAACCACAGGGCCCGGGGCGCTGGGATTCCAGCTTTTTCCCTGGCCAGGCGCATCATCTCGAACTGGGCCCGCAGGTCGTACGCCGGGAAGACCGGAACCGCCTCCGGCGCAGGTGCGAGCCTGGCCACGCAGCGCGTCGCGCCTCCGTCCCAGGTCGCGGTGAAGAACAGGGTCTCGCTGGACAGGCCGTTTCCCGACGGTCTGGACATCTCAGACACCGCGCCGCTCTCGCCGACCCGGCCGCGAAGCCAGACGGTGGCGCGTTTCCGCAGTTCCTCCAGGTCACGGGTGGACGTACGCAGCTGTTCCGTCACAGTGGGCCTCCCGCGTGGACATGTGCCCTTCGACAGTCGTATACCGCCGAGCAAGCGCTTGTCCATAAGAGGGCGGCCGTTACGGTCAGGTACGCAACAGCCGTACCCTTGTCTGAAAGGGCATGTCGCGAAGGGACAAGTGGGATGAGTTCAGCGGGTGAAGGCCTGGCTCGCCCGCTTCCCGAGCCGGTGCGGCTCAACGTGGTGGAGCTGGCCTCCCAGGTGCTGGCCACGATGCCCGCCACCGCCATACCGCTGCCCCTGCGCGGCATCGCCAAGTTCGACCCGCGCAAGCGGGCCAGGCTGGGCGGGGCGCCCATCGCGGCGCAGCTGGAGAACGACAAGAAGTTCCGCGAGCTGGTCGCCGAGTCGGTGGCGGCCGGCTGGCCCGAGCTGGTCGCCGCGCTGGCCGAGGGCAACGTGCCCCCGGCGGCCGACCCCGTGCTCGTGGCGGCGGCGGCCTACCTCACCCGCCCGCCGGGCTGGGCGGAGATGATCGAGGCCGCCCGCGCCGACCTGGAGCAGTCCGCGGTGGCGGCCGAGGGCTCCGAGCGCGAAGAGGTGGTGGCGCGGCTGCGCGAGCAGCTCGCCGCGCAGAAGAGCGCCGCCAAGGAGGAGGCCGACCGGCTGCGCGAGCAGATCAAGGCCGCCCGCGCGGAGAACTCCGACCTGCGCCGCAAGCTCCACGACGCCCGCGAGCGGGCCAAGGCCGCCACGCGCCGGGCCGAGGAGATGGAGCAGGCCGCCGACGAGGCCAGGTCGGCCGCCTCGGCCGCGGGCAGCGCCGGCGAGCACGAGCTGCGGCGGCTGCGCGAGCGGCTGGCCGACGTGGAGAAACAGCTCGAAGCCTCGCGCCGGGCCGCCCGCGAGGGCAGGAGCATCGAGGACGCCCGCATCAGGGTGCTGCTCGACGCGCTCCAGGACGCCTCGGCCGGGCTGCGGCGCGAGCTGGCCCTGCCCACCACGATCAGCCGGCCCGCCGACTCGGTCGCCGCCGTCACCGGCGAGCGCCCCGGCGTGCGCGGCGTGCCCGCGCGCGCCCTGGCCGACGACGACCCGCAACTGCTCGACCAGCTTCTGGCGCTGCCGCAGGTGCACCTGATCATCGACGGCTACAACGTCACCAAGACCGGCTACGGCACCCTCACCCTCGCCGACCAGCGCACCCGGCTCATGACCTCGCTGGGCGGGCTCGTGGCGCAGACCCGGGTCGAGGTGACCGTGGTGTTCGACGGCGCGGAGCTGAACGCCCCCGTGCAGGTCGTGGCGCCGCGCGGGGTGCGGGTGCTGTTCAGCCAGCCCGGCGAGATCGCCGACGACCTCATCCGCCAGCTCGTCCGCGCCGAGCCGCCCGGCCGGGCCATCGCCGTGGTCTCGTCCGACCGCGAGGTGGCCGAGTCGGTGCGGCGGATGGGCGCGAGACCCGTTCCGTCTGGTTTGCTGCTGCGCAGACTGGGACGGGCATAAAATGACGAATTGTTGAGATTGCGCATACCTCGCCCGCCACTTCTGTACCATTACGCCCCAGGTGTAATCCCTGGGAGGCGACACAGTGAGGTTTGGCCGGGTGCCGGTGGCCGCGGGAATCGCGTTCGGACTGGTGCTGATTCCGACAGGACCGGCTCTCTCTGATCCCCGGCCCACTCTGGGGCAGGCCAAGGCCAAGCTCGAGAAGCTCAACGACAAGGCCGACAAGGTCGTCGACCAGTACAACACGGCCAACGAGCGCTACAAGAAGGCCAAGAGCACCTACACCAAGCTGAACGAGAGCTACCAGCGCAAGCTGGAGACCGTCGCCGAGCTGCGCGAGCAGGTCGTCGGGATGGCCGTCGACAGCTACAAGCTCGGCGAGGACGTCACCTCCTGGCCCGGCCTGTTCGGCTCCGACAACCCCAGCGCGCTGCTGTCGGGCTGGGCCGTGGCCGGTCAGCTCTCGCGTGAGCGGGCCGAGAAGCTGGCCGCCTTCAACGAGGCCAACAAGGGGCTCAAGGCCGAGCGTGACAAGGCTCAGGAGGCGCTGCAGGACGCCGACGAGGAGCGCGACGCGGTCGAGAAGGAGCGCTCCGAGATCCGCAAGCTGATCGCCCAGCAGAAGAAGCTGCTGAAGAAGCTGGGGGCCTACAACCCCGGCAACCCCAACAGCACGGGCATCAAGTACACGGGCCCGGCGTCGGGGAACGCGGCGGCGGTGCTGCGGTTCGCGTTCGCCCAGGTGGGCAAGCCGTACATCTACGGCGGGACGGGGCCGCGCGGCTACGACTGCTCCGGGCTCACCCAGGCGGCCTGGCGGGCGGCCGGGGTGTCGCTGCCGCGTACGACGTGGCAGCAGTGGGCCTGGGGGGCCGGGCGCAAGGTGTCGCTCGACTCGCTGCAGCCCGGTGACCTCATCTTCAGCGAGGGGCTGGGGCACGTCAGCATCTATGCGGGCAACGGGCAGATCGTGCACGCGCCGCAGACCGGCGACGTCGTCAAGGTCGTCAAGCTCTCCCAGTACGGCCGCCGGCTGGTCGGCGCCGTCCGCCCGTAGGCGCCGTCCTGGCGGTAAGGCCCCCTTCGCGGGCCCCGGGCCGGATCGCGGCCTCTGCCGCGCTTGATTTCGCCGCTCTGAGTCATCCGAGGGGCGTGCGGACGCGTCCGTACGCCCTTTCTACGATGCGGCATCGTAGAAAGGCGCCGTCGGCGGGGTGGGATTCGCCACCGGATCAGGGGCTGCGCATACGGGCGGAACCGTAGGCATCACGAAATTTCCCGCTAAAGGGGATGTTGTGGCTCCGAGGGACGGGAGCGCTCCCAGTGGCGATGCTCACATTTACCGCGACGCCTGTGACTGGAGTGACAGTTGGGACCTGACAACCGGCGGCTCCGGCAAGTGTGAGTAGGGTCACATTTCGGTAACGGAACCCGGCGGTTCAGCAGGGGTTTCGATCCTGACTCCCACCCTTGTCTGATCTTTACAACCTGACTCAGCCTTTGCCGATCCTTGACCTTTCGGCGTAGCTTCTGGCGTCGTCGCGGTGAACAAGCCATGTCGCCGCGAACCCGCATCGGTTCCCTGCCGATGGGAGACAGATAAAAATCCGCCGGTCGCCCCCGACGATCCCCACTCTTTCGATCGGGGCAGCGGCCTGCCGAGTCCGTGCAGCCAGGAGGCACGGAGCCGGGGACCCAGCGATCCCATTCCCCAGGGATCAGGGGTGAATCGGCGCGCCATCGCGCCGTAGGGCGACTTCCACGCCCGAATCCGTCAGCTAACCCGGTAGGCGTTCGTGGAAGACACAAGGAGAAATCCTGTCTAGTCCCCTGCAGAACCCCCGCCTGTCCCGCCTTGCCCTGAGTGGCGTTGCACTCACGATGACCGTGACGGCCGGAGGTCTGATCCTCCATGCCCCCACGGCTCAGGCGGCGACGACGAGCGACTCGGCCGAGACGACGGCGAAGGCGGAGACCACCGCCCGGACCTCGAAGAAGGCCACGGCCACCCAGCGAAGGGCAGCCAAGGTCGCCCGGCAGAAGGCGAAGGCCCGCAAGGCCGTCGCCGTGGCCAAGAACCAGATCGGTGACCCGTACCGGTACGGAGGCACAGGGCCTGGTTCGTTTGACTGCTCCGGTCTCGTCCAGTTCGCCTGGAAGAAGGCCGGCGTCAAGCTCCCGCGCGTGGCGAGCAGCCAGTTCGCCCGCACCCGGAACAAGATCTCCTGGCGGAACCTCCAGCCAGGTGACCTGATGTTCTTCAACGGGCTGGGCCATGTCGGCATGTACGTCGGCAAAGGCAAGATGATCCACTCACCTCGGACAGGTGAACGGGTACGCATCGACAAGCTGGGCGGTTGGCGCAAGTCGTCCTTCGTGGGCGCGGTCCGTCCCGGCGCGTGAAGAGGCCCGTCCGGATTTCTGGAGACTTTCCTGAATTCGGACGGGGCTCTCGCATGTCCCGGACCGGTGGTGGTCCGGGCCGAGGGTGAGCACGACGGATCTTCGGGCTGGGTCTGGTCCCGGCATGGGCCGACTACGATCGGGCATCGTGTCCCAGGGGGTGAGCCGACGAGTCGTGGTGGCAGCCCTGCTGTTCCTCGTCCCGGCCGCCGACACTCTCCTCCCCGGTTCCCCCGTCCTTCCCCCGGGAGCGCGCGATCTGTGGCCCGGGGACGCGGTCGTCAGCCGTGGCAGGCGCTCCACCGTCGTGGGGCACGATCACGGCGGGGCCGGGGGCGAGACTGGGGCCGGAGGCGTGAAGCTGGACGACGTGGCGCGACGGGCCGACGTCGCGGGGCTGCGGGTCTCGGCCGTGCTCGGCCGCCCGGTACGACCGCTGATCGTCGTACCGGACTCCGCCGCCGAGGCGGCCCGGCTGGCGGGCGTGGCACGGCTCGACGGGCTGGCGGCCGTGGCCGACGGCGGGCGGGTGATCCTCGTGCCCGAGCTCTTCGCCTCCCTCAACCCCACCGGCAAGAACGTGGTCCTGGCCCATGAGCTCACCCACGTCGTCGCCGGCACCGACCGCCTGCCCGTCTGGCTCTACGAGGGGTTCGCCGACTACGTCGGTTACCGCGACGCCGGTCTGCCCGTGGCGACGGCCGCCGCCGAGCTGGCGGCCGAGGTGCGGGCCGGGCGGCTGCCGAGCGCTTTGCCCGGACCTGATGCTTTCGCGGCCGACGGGCGTGACCCGGACCGGCTCGCCCGGGCGTACCAGGCCGCCTGGCTGGCGTGTCGCTTCCTCGCGGACCGGTTCGGTGAGAGGACCCTGGTGAGGCTCTACCGTGAAGCCCAGGCGGCCGGCGTCGATCGGGCGCTCGCCTCACTGGGGCTCTCCGTCGCCACGCTGACGGCGCGGTGGCGTGCGTACGTGCGGGATCAGCTCGCATGAAGGGGAGGCAGATGAGCGATCGCAGGGACACCGAGGCCCGCGACGACACCGACGACCGCGAGAAAACCGACGACCGCGAGGAAACCGACGACCGCGGGGAAGCCGACGACCGCGAGGAAGCCGACGACCGCGAGGAAGCCGACGACGCGCTCAGGGATGACGCGCCCCGGGATGACGCGCCCCGGGACGGCGGGAGCGTGGCGGGCGGGGACGGGAAGGGGCGGCGGCAGGCGGGTGTGGCGCTGGTGCTGCTCGGTCTCGGGATCGTGGCCGTGGCCGGTTTCAGCACCCCCTGGCGGGCGCTGACCGGCGGGCCGCCCGACCCGGCCCGCGACTTCGGCGCCGCCCAGATCGCCAGGGCACAGGCGTTCGACGCCGCCACCAGCCTGCCGGTCTACCTCTCGCTCGCGCTCACGGTCGCCTTCGCCGGCCTCCTGCTCGCCACGCCGCTCGGCGCCAGGCTGCTGGGCCGGCTGGGCGGGCCGTGGTGGCTGCGGGTGATCCTGGGCGTCGTGGCGCTCACCGCGATCGTCGAGGCCGTCAGGTGGCCCCTGGGGATGTGGTCGGAGTCGATCCTGCGGGAGTACGGCCTGTCCACCCAGGACTGGGCGGGCTGGGCCGGCGACCGGCTGAAGAACCTGGGCGTGGAGACGTTCCTGCTCGGCCTGACCCTGCTGGCCCTGGTGGCGCTGGCCCGCAGGGTCAGGCGCTGGTGGATCCCGGCGGCGGCGGGAGCGTTCGCGCTGACGGTCGTGACGTCGTTCGGGTATCCGGTGGTGTTCGAGCCGCTGTTCAACGACTTCGCCTCCATGCGGCAGGGCCCGCTGCGGACGAACCTGCTGGCCCTCGCCGAGCGCGACGGCGTGCCGGTCGAGGACGTGCTGGTCGCCGACGCCTCGCGCCGGACGACGGCGCTCAACGCGTACGTGTCCGGCTTCGGCGCCACCCGCCGCATCGTCGTCTACGACACGCTGCTGCGGGCCCCCGAGCGGGAGGTCGAGCTGGTCGTGGCGCACGAGCTGGGCCACGCCGAGCACGACGACGTGCTGTACGGCACGCTCCTCGGCGCTCTCGGCGCGGGCTTCGGCGCGATCGCGCTCTACCTCGTGTTCCCCCTGCTGAGGCGGCGCACCGGCGTCACCTCGATCACCGACCCGAGGGCGGTCGGCGTGCTCATGGGGCTGACGACCTGCGGCGCGCTGCTCCTGGGCCCCGCCCAGAACCTGGTCAGCCGGCACATCGAGGCCAGGGCCGACGTGCACGCGCTCGACCTCACCAGGGATCCGGCCACGTTCGTCGCGATGCAGAAACGCCTGGCCGTAACTAATATTTCTGACTTGTCGCCGGATGCGGTGGAATATGTGCTCTATGCCTCCCATCCCTCAAGCCCCGAGCGCATCGCCCTGGCCCGCTCGTGGGCCGCGCTGAACGGCGTCCCGGAGCCGTGACCAGCCCCGCCCCCGGCCCGGCCGGCGAACCGGCCCGTAACCCGGCCCCCGGCCCGGCCCGCGAACCGGCCCATGGCCCCGCGCACGAGCCCGCCGCCGGCCCCGAGCAGGGCGCCGGCGGTGAGGCCGGGCGCAGCGTGGTCATCGTGACGAACGACTTCCCGCCCCGGCCGGGCGGCATCCAGTCGTTCGTGCACGGCCTCGCCCTGCGCACGCCCGGCGTGGCGGTGTACGCCCCCGCCTGGCCGGGCTGCGCGGAGTTCGACCGGCGCCAGCCGTACCGGGTCGTGCGGCACCCGACGCGGCTCATGCTGCCCACCCCCGCCGTCGCGCGCCGGGCCGCCGCGCTGGTGGCCGAGCAGCGCGCCGGCACCGTGGTCTTCGGCGCGGCGGCGCCGCTCGGCCTGCTCGCCCCGCGCCTGCGGGAGGCGGGCGCGCGGCGGGTGGTGATGCTCACCCACGGCCACGAGGCGTCGTGGGCGGGCGCGCCGGGCTTCCGCTCGGTGCTGCGCAGGATCGGCGGGCACGCCGACGTGGTGACGTACCTGGGGGAGTACACCCGCGCGCGGCTGGCCGCCGCCGTGCCGGCGGACAAGCTCGTCCGGCTCGCTCCCGGCGTGGACGTCGACCAGTTCCACCCCGGGGCGGCCAAGGCCGAGCTGGGGCTGGCCGGGCGGCCGGTCGTGGTGTGCGTGTCGCGGCTGGTGCCGCGCAAGGGCCAGGACCAGCTCATCAGGGCCTGGCCCGAGGTGCTGCGCTCGGTGCCGGACGCGGTGCTGCTGCTGGTGGGCGGCGGGCCGTACCGGGGCAGGCTGGAGCGGCTGGCGGCGGGGCGGGAGTCGATCAGGTTCACCGGTACGGTCCCGGCGGCGGGCCTGCCCGGCTACTACGCGGCGGCGGACGTGTTCGCGATGCCGTGCCGCACCCGGCTGAAGGGCGTGGACGTCGAGGGGCTCGGGATCGTGTTCCTGGAGGCGTCCGCGACCGGGCTGCCCGTGGTGGCGGGCGCCTCCGGCGGCGCGCCCGACGCGGTCAGGCCCGGCGAGACCGGCCTGGTCGTGGACGGGACGGACGCGGGCGAGGTGGCGCGGGCCGTCGTCGAGCTGCTGACCGACCCCGACAAGGCGCGCAAGATGGGCGCGGCCGGTCGCGACTGGATCGCCCGCGAGTGGGCGTGGGAGCAGGTCGCGGCCCGCTTCCACGCCCTGCTCTGACGGGTTCCTCCCCTCTCGTCCTGACCGGAGCCTCACCCTTGCCGGAGCCCTGTCCCTGCCGGAGTCCTGGCCCTGCTGAAGCCCTGGCCCTACCGGAGCCCTGTCCTTGCTGAAGCCCTGTCCTTGCTGAAGCCCTGTCCTCCGGCGGGGCCCTAGCCCTTGGTGGAGCCGAGCGTGAGCCCGGCCACGAACTGCTTGTGCAGGAGCTGGAAGACGATCAGCGTCGGCAGCGCCACCAGCACCGACCCGGCCGCCAGCAGGTTGTAGTCGGTGAAGAACTGGCCGCGCAGGTTGTTCAGCGCCGAGGTGACGGGCAGCTTGTCGCCCGACGACATCAGCACCAGCGCCCACAGGAAGTCGTTGTACATCCAGGTGAACTGCAGCGTGGACAGCGCCGCCAGCGCCGGCCGGCACAGCGGCAATGTCAGCCGCCAGTACCTCTTCCACACCCCGGCCCCGTCCACCAGCGCCGCCTCGCTGATCTCCTCGGGGATCGTGCGCATGAAGTTGGCCAGCACGAAGACGCAGAAGCCGAACTGGAAGGCCACGTGGATGAGGATCAGCCCCAGGTAGGAGTCGTAGAGCGACTGGGAGTCCGACAGCCAGGCGGGCAGCGGGATCATCGTGTAGAGGGTGTAGAGCGGGGTGATGAGGACCTGCGGCGGCAGCAGGTTGCCCGCCGTGAACACGATCAGCAGCGTCTTGCGCCCCGGGATGCGCAGCCGCGCGATGGCGAACGCCGTGAACGACGCCAGCAGCAGCGTCACCACCACGCCGGGCACCACGATGATCAGCGTGTTGAGGTAGTAGCGGGGCAGCTCGGCCTGCGTCCACGCCTGTGCGTAGTAGTCGAGCGTGAGGTTCTCGGGCAGCGAGAGGTAGCCCAGCCGGGCGGTCTCGTCGTACGGCCGCAGCGAGGCGTACACCGCCAGGGCCAGCGGCAGCAGCCACCCCAGCGCCACCAGCGCCAGGAAGGCGTGCAGCAGCACGCGCAGCGGCCCGGCCCGCCGCCGCGACGGCGGACGCCGGGCCTGGGACGGGGGAGCGGCGGGCGGCGCGGTGAGCGTCATCTCTCCTCCCTGAACAGCTGCGACAGGTATGTCACGATGAACCCCAGCGAGATCACCAGCAGGATCACCGCGATCGCCGAGCCGAACCCGATCCTGCTGGCCTCGCCCACGATGTTCTCGGTGACCAGCACCGACAGCAGCTCCAGCCCGTTCCTGCCCTTGTTGATGGCGTAGACGATGTCGAAGGCCCGCAGCGCCTCGATCACCGTGATGACCAGCACGATCACGTTGATCGGCCGCAGCGTCGGGAACACCACCAGGAAGAACGCCTGCCGCTCGTTGGCCCCGTCGATGGCGGCCGCCTCCTTCAGCGCCGGATCGACCGCCTTGAGCCCGGCCAGATAGATGATCATGACGTACCCGACGTGCCGCCAGGCCGCCGCCACCATGACGACCCAGATGTTGATCGAGCTGTCGCCCAGCCAGTCCACGCTCAGCCCGGTCACCGCGTTCAGCACGCCGTAGTCGGAGGAGTAGACGAGCTGCGCGATGAAGCCGACCACGGCCAGCGACAGCACGACCGGCAGGTAGAGGGCGCTCTGGTAGACGCGCGACAGCCGCAGCCGCCGATCCAGCAGCACCGCGCAGAACAGCCCGAACGGCGTGGCGACGAGCCCGAGGAAGCCCAGCCACACCACGTTGTTGCGGACCGCCGACCAGAACGGCGGGTACTCGGCGGCCAGGTCGTGGTAGTTCCGGCCGCCGATCCACTCGATGGGCCCGATGCCGCCCCAGTCGGTGCCGGACAGCCCCACGGAGGCCAGCGTGGGGCCCCAGATGAGGCCCACGTTGACGATGACGGCCACCCCCAGCCCGATGACCAGCACGGTCACGTCGCGGGCGGAGTAGCGACGGGTCTTGGTCGCCATCAGCGGAAGATGTTGGCCTTCTGCTTCTCGATGCTCGCCAGCAGGGAGTCGATCTCGGCGGGCTCGCCCACGAACGACTGCAGCGACGGGATCATCACGGTCGAGGCGAAGTCCGGCCGCGTGTCGCGGTCGAGGAACTGCGCGATGTGCTTGGCCTTCGACACCAGCTCCGCGCCGCGCTTCTGCAGGGTGCTGTAGCCGGAGGTGTCGGCCTTGGAACTGGCCGCCAGCATGCCGGGGTCCAGTTTCGTGGCGATGTTCTGCGAGGAGGCCTGGGCGAAGTGCTTGAGCAGGGCCTTGGCGCCGGCCACGTTCCTGGCCTTGGCGGAGATCATGTAACCGTCGATGGGGGCGTCGATGGAGTCGGTCCCGTACGCCGGGTTGATCTCGGGGAAGGTGAAGAAGTCGAGGTCGTCGCGGTCGGCCTCGGGAAACTGCTGGGCGACGAACATCCCGAGCAGGTACATCCCGGTCTTCTTCTGCGCCAGCGACTGCCCGGCCTCCTGCCACGTACGGCCCAGCGCCGCCGGCTGGTGGAACTCCATCAGCCCCCGCCAGGTCTCGAACACCTGCCTGACCCGGGGGTCGGTCCACGACTCCTTGCCGCCCATGAGCGAGATGTGGAAGTCGTAGCCGTTGATCCGCATGTTGAGGATGTCGAACGTGCCCATCGCCGGCCAGCCGTCCTTGTCGGCGAACGCGATCGGGATCAGCCCGTCGGCCTTCATCTTCCTGGCCAGCGCGGTCAGCTCGTCCAGCGTGGCGGGCGGCTCGTACCCCTTCTCGCGCCAGAGGCTCTTGCGGTAGAAGACGGCCCAGGGATAGTAGGTGAACGGCACGAAGTACTGCTTGCCGTCGGTGCCGGTCGACTGGTCCTTGAACGCCTGCGTGTAGTCGCCGCCGATCTCCCGCCACACGTCCGAGATGTCGACGGCCAGCCCCTGCTCGGCGAAGAACTGCATGCGGTAGCCCGCGAACCAGGTGAACACGTCCTCGGGCGTGCCTCTCAGGTAGCGGTTGATGTTCTCCTGGAACGTGTTGTGATCGACCGTGTTGATCCTGGTCGTGGCCTGGGTGAAGGACTTCACCACGGTGTCGAGGGTCTTCTTGGGGATCTCGTCGGAGGCGTTCGAGCCGATCGTCACCGTGCCGAGGCCGCCCGAGCCGCCACCTCCGCCCGGAGCGGGAGCGTCGGAACCACAGGCGGTGAGTACGGCGGGCACGCCCACTGCGGCGGCGGCGCCGAGCAGGAGATTGCGGCGGGAGATCGGCGACCGTTGGCTCATGGTGGGTTTCTCCTTGCTGGACCCTTCGGATTCCCCCGAGTTCACTCACTTTCATTCATCGAAAAGCTGACATTTCCAACTGTCAACGCACGATCGCATGACAAATCGCCGAGCACCCTCGCGGCCACCCTCCCGGCCACCCTCCCGGCCACCCCTCCCGGCCACCCCTCGCGGCCACCCCTCCCGGCCTCCTCAGCGCGGCCGTTCGCCGGGCATCGTGGAGAGCCCTGCTGAGCCGGTCGTGTCATGATGAAGTGTCGGAACCTGTTGGGATCTGGTGATGCGATGCTCGCCCCGCAGCGTCAGCAGGCGATCCTGGAGCTCGTCCGGCGGCGCGGCGGCGTCCGGGTGACCGAGCTGGTGCGCGCCTTCGGCGTCTCCGATCTCACCATCCGCCGCGACCTGGCACACCTGGCCGGGCGCGGCCTGGTGGCCAAGGTGCGCGGTGGCGCCACCGCCGTCACCGGCGCCTCCCTCACCACCGACGAGCCCGGCTTCGCCGTCAGGTCCGTGCGCCGGGACGCCGAGAAGCAGGCCATCGCCCGCCGCGCCGCCGCCCTCGTCCGCCCCGGCACCGCCGTGGCCCTGTCGGCGGGCACCACCACGTGGACCCTCGCCCGCCACCTGACCGGCGTGCCCGGCCTGACCGTGGTCACGAACTCGGTGCGGGTCGCCGACGTCTTCCGGCTCGCGGGACGGCCGGACCAGACGATCGTGCTCACCGGCGGGGTGCGCACCCCGTCCGACGCCCTGGTCGGCCCCGTGGCGGTGGCCGCGATCCGGCGGCTCAACGTGGACCTGCTCTTCCTCGGCGTGCACGGCATGACCGTCAGGGCGGGTTTCACCACCCCCAACCTGATGGAGGCGGAGACCGGCCGGGCCCTGGTGGAGTCGGCCGGCCGGCTCGTCGTGCCCGCCGACCACAGCAAGTGGGGCATGGTCGGCATCAGCACCATCGCGGAGCTGACCGAGGCCGACGTGCTGATCTCGGACGCCGGCCTGCCCCAGCCCGCCAGGGACACCCTGGCGGCCCACGTCGGCGAGCTGCTCATCGCCGACACCCCCGCGCTCAGGCGCCGGACCCGGGGTGACGCCATCACCCCGGCGCCGCCGCCGGAGCAGCGGATGTGATCCGGCGGGAGGGGACCTCCCGGCTAGTCGCCGCGGGTGGAGTACAGCTCCTCGATGTCCTTGGCGAAGTCGCGCATCACCAGGTTGCGCTTGACCTTGAGCGTCGGCGTCAGGTGCCCGCTCTCCTCGGTCATGTCCGCCTCGAGGATCACGAACTTCTTGATCTGCTCGGCCTTCGACACGGTCAGGTTGGCCTTGTCCACCGCCGCCTGGATCTCGGCCCGCACCTTGGGGTCGGAGCGCAGGCCGGCGACGCTGGAGCCGGCGGGCACGGCCTCCGGGTCGAGGGTGATCAGGGCCGCGACGAACGGCCGCCCGTCGCCCACGATCATGGCCTGGGAGATCAGCGGGTGGGCGCGCAGGGCGTCCTCCAGCGGGCCGGGGGCGACGTTCTTGCCGGCCGCCGTGACCAGGATCTCCTTCTTGCGGCCGGTGATGCGCAGGTAGCCGTCGGCGTCGAGCTCGCCGATGTCGCCGGTGTGGAACCAGCCGTCGGAGTCGATCACGTCGCCGGTGGCGGCGTCGTTCTTCCAGTAGCCCTCGAAGACGTTGCGGCCCTTGGCCAGGATCTCGCCGTCGTCGCCGATGCGCAGCGTGACGCCGGGCAGCGGCTTGCCGACGGTGCCGATCTTGTTCGCGCCGGGCATGTTGACCGAGCACGGGGCCGAGGTCTCGGTCAGGCCGTAGCCCTCGAAGACCTCGATGCCGACGCCCCTGAAGAAGTGGCCGAGGCGGTCGCCCAGCGCGGAGCCGCCGCACACCGCCGCCGAGAGCCGGCCGCCGGTGGCCGCGCGCAGCTTGGCGTAGACCAGCCTGTCGAACACGGCCCGCCGCAGCCGCAGCCCGAGGGGCGCGCCGCCGGAGCTCTCGGCCTTGCTCCACGCCACCGCCACGTCGACCGCGCGGGCGAAGATTTTGCCCTTGCCGCCGGCGATGGCCTTCTGCTCGGCGGCGTTGTAGACCTTCTCGAACACGCGCGGCACGCCCAGCAGGAACGTCGGCTTGAAGTCCTGGAGGTCGGGGGCGACGTTCTTCATGTTCGGCGTGTGCGCCATGATCGCGCCCGCCTCCAGCAGCACCACCTGGATCATCCGCGCGAAGATGTGCGCCAGCGGCAGGAACAGCAGCGCCGCCGGGTCCTTGCGGGCGAACAGCGGCTCCAGCGGCCCCCGCAGCACGTTGAGCGCGGTGAACAGCAGGTTGTCGTGGGTGATCCGGCAGCCCTTGGGACGGCCCGTGGTGCCCGAGGTGTAGACGATCGTGGCCAGGTCGGAGGCGGAGACGCCCTTCCTGCGCGCGTCCACGTCGGCGTCGGTGACCTGACCGGTCTCCAGCTTGCCGTCCACCCGCCAGATCGGCTTCAGCTCGGGCGCGGCCTCCTTGACGGTCTCCTCGTGCCCGTCGAGCTCGACGAACGCCGCCTTGGTGTCGCTGTCGTGCAGGATCCACCTGACCTGCTCCACGGAGGAGGTCTCGTAGATCGGCACGGTCACCGCGCCGATGGCCCAGATGGCGTAGTCGACCAGCGTCCACTCGTAACGCGTGCGCGACATGAGCGCGACCCGGTCGCCGTGCTCGACGCCCGCCGCGATCAGGCCCTTGGCCACCTCGACCACCTGGTCGCGGAACTCGGCCGCGGTGACGACGGGCCACCCGCCGTCCACCTGGCGGCGCATCACGATCGCGCCCGGCTCCTGCTCGGCGCGACGGAAGACGGTGTCGGCCAGGCCGGCGGAGGCAGGCACATCGACCAGGACGGGGACGCTGTACTCGCGCACGAACTCAACTCCTCTTCGGGGAACCGCCTGGACGTTACCGCCTTAAGTTACGCTCCGGTAGCTCCGTCATTGAGGCGTTATGAAGGGCATTTCCCACGCTAGCAGCCACGGCCGGGGGACGCGGCGCAGGACGGTCGCACCGAAGCGCGGCCAGCGGCGGGCTCCGGGCCGGGTGGCCGCGCGCTCCGGGCATGGCGAACCCGGGCTCGGCGCGTGGCGGACTCGGGGCTCCGGGCAGGGCGGAGGCGGGCTCGGGGGCGTCCGGCGGGCGGCTTAATATCCTCCTATGAGGGTCCATGTCGTCAGCGATGTCCATGGCAGAGCCGATGCGCTGGCCAGGGCGGGTGACGGGGCGGACGCGCTGATCTGCCTGGGCGACCTGATCCTGTTCGTCGACTACGACGACCACGCGCAGGGCATCTTCGCCGACCTGTTCGGCGCGCGGAACGCCGAGGAGTTCATCGCGCTGCGCACGGCCAAGCGGTTCGACGAGGCCAGGGCCATGTCGGCGCGGCTGTGGGCCACGCTCGACGGCGACCCGCGCGAGCACATCGAACGCAACGTCCGCGCCCAGTACGCCGCCCTGTTCGCCGCCATGCCCGCCCCCGCCTACCTCACCTACGGCAACGTGGACCTCCCGCGCCTGTGGAGCGACTACCTGCGCCCCGGCCACCAGGTCCTCGACGGGCAGGTGGCCGAGATCGGCGGCCTGCGGTTCGGGTTCGTGGGCGGCGGGCTCAAGACCGCCTACCGCACCCCGCACGAGATCTCCGACGAGGAGTACGCCGCCAAGATCGAGGCCGTCGGTGAGGTGGACGTCCTGTGCTGCCACATCCCGCCCGCCGTGCCCGAACTGCTCTACGACGTGGTGGCCAGGCGGTTCGAGCGCGGCAGCGAGGCCACGCTGGAGGCGATCCGGCGGACGCAGCCGCGCTACGCCCTGTTCGGCCACGTGCACAACCCGCTGCACGCGCGGGCGCGGGTGGGCCGTACCGAATGCGTGAACGTGGGCCACTTCCGGGGGAGAGGCGTGCCGTACGTGCTGGAGTGGTGATCCGCCCGGCACCCCGCCGCCTGCGGTGGTTTGCGCACTGCGGCGGAGCCCGTCCAGGGGTCCGCCGCAAGTAGCGGATTGTGCACTACGGTGGTCGCATGCCTGATCGCACCACTTCGAGCACCACCATCGGCGCCGGCCGGGCCGACGTGATGGCGGTCATCGCGGACTTCCCCTCCTATCCGGAATGGGCCGGGCAGGTCAAGAGCGCCGAGGTGCTCGCCACCGCCCCCGACGGCAGGCCCGACAAGGTGCGCTTCACGCTGGACGCCGGCCCGATCAGCGACACCTACACCCTCGGCTACACCTGGCACGGCGACGACGGCGTGAGCTGGCAGGTGGCCGAGCCGGGGAAGATGGTCTCCGAGCTGCGGGGGAGTTACCGGCTGGCCGACGCGGGCAGTGGCACCGAGGTGACGTACGAGCTGACGGTCGATCTCAGCGTGCCGATGATCGGCCTGATCAAGCGCAAGGCGGAGAAGGTGATCGTGGACACCGCGCTCAAGGGCCTCAAGAAGCGCGTCGAAGGCCGCTGAGTTGAGCCCGCGCGTCCTGCTCTTCACCGGCAAGGGCGGCGTCGGCAAGACCACGGCGGCCGCCGCGACCGCCACGCTCGCCGCCGCCCGGGGCCTGAAGACGCTCATCGTCTCCACCGACACCGCGCACTCGCTGGCCGACGCGCTCGCGAGCGAGCCCGGCGAGATCGCGCCGGGCCTGCACCTGCGCCAGGTCGACACCCAGAAGACGTTGGAGCGCCACTGGGGCGAGCTGCAGGGCTACGCCAGGGGAGTGCTGGCCGAGCTGGGCCTCGACGAGATCACCTCCGAGGAGATCACGGTCCTGCCGGGCGCCGAGGAGGTCATCGCCCTGCTGGAGCTGCGCGAGCACGCCCGCGAGGGCCGCTGGGACGTGATCGTGGTGGACTGCGCGCCGACCGCCGAGACGCTGCGCCTGCTGGCCCTGCCCGAGGCGCTCGACTGGCACGTCAGCCGGCTCATGCCGGTCGGGCGCAAGGTGGTGCGGCTGGTCGCGCCGTTCGTGCGCGGCGTGGCCGGCGTCAGCGCCCCCGGCGACGACGTCATGAGCGCCGCCGAGCGCTTCCACCGCGGCCTCATGGAGGTGCGCGAGCTGCTCACCGGCGACCACGCCTCCGTGCGGCTGGTGCTCACGCCCGAGTCCGTGGTGCTCGCCGAGGCCAGGCGCACCCTGACCTCCCTCAGCCTGTACGGCTACCGCGTCGACGCCGTGATCGCCAACCGGGTCTTCCCGGCCGAGGGCGCCGACGAGTGGCGCGCCCAGTGGGTGGCGGCGCAGTCGCGGCTGCTGTCCGAGGCGGAGCAGTCGTTCGCGCCGCTGCCCATCCACGTCGTGCCCTACCTGCCCGGCGAGCCCGTCGGCAAGGACGCCCTGACCGGGGTGGGCGCGGCGATGTACGGGGAGTCCGATCCGTTCGCCCCCCACGCGGTCGAGCCGCCGCTGCGGATGAGCGCCGACGAGCTGACGCTCGCGCTGCCCGGCGCCGACCGCGACGACGTCGACCTGGCCCGCAAGGGGGACGAGCTCATCGTCACCGCGGGGCCGTACCGCCGGATCCTGGCGCTGCCCGCGGCGCTGGCCCGCAGGAGGATCAGCGGCGCGGCGCTGCGCGACGGCGTGCTCCGCGTGACCTGGCGGGCCGACGACGGCGCGCCGCCCGGGGCGCCGTCCGGGGCGGGGTCCGCATCACCGTTCGGCTCGGGGAGCGAATCCGCCGCCAAATGAGTTGAACATGGATGAGCGACCCAAACCCAGGAGGGCCAAGATGACCGAGAGCCACGACAGAGACCCCGGCAGAGACCCCATCGGCACCGTGGCCGACGAGGCGCGCAAGCTGTTCGAGTCGATCCAGGGGCGGGCCACCCGCCAGGTCGGCAAGAGCGTGTTCAACTCCTTCACCGGCGGCGGCGGACGCAAGGAGCGGGACGTGTGGGAAGAGGCCGTGTCCGAACCCCATGACGAGTACATCTGCCGCGCCTGCCCGGTCTGCCGGGCGATCGCGGCGCAGCGCGAGGCGGGCGCCTCGGGCTCCGACGTGACCGGGCACCTGATGGCCGCCGGCGGCGAGCTGTTCGCCGCCTTCCGCGGCGCGCTGGACGCGCTGAGCAGGCCCGCCCCCGCCCGGCCGCGCGACGACCGCGACCGCGACCGTGACCGTGACGGTGATCGCGACCGTGACCGCGGTGAGCGCCGCGACGACGTGGAACACATAGATCTGGGATAGGGGGACACGGGGCATGCTCACGATCGGTGTCGACATCGGCGGGACGAAGGTGGCCGCCGGCGTGGTCGACGACGAAGGCAGGATCGTCGAACACACGCTCAGGCCCACCGCCGCCGACCGTCCTGACGTGGTGGCCGGGACGGTGGCCGACATCGTACGCGAGCTGTCCGAGGGCAGGGCGATCGAGGCCGTCGGCGTCGGCGCGGCGGGCTTCGTGGACGAGACCCGCTCGATGGTGCGCTTCGCCCCCAACCTCGCCTGGCGCGAGGAGCCGCTGCAGAAGAAGATCAGCGACCTGGTCGGCCTGCCGGTCGTGATCGAGAACGACGCCAACGCCATGGCCTGGGGCGAGACCCGGTTCGGCGCGGGCAGGGGGCAGTCCCACGTGGTCTGCCTGACGCTCGGCACCGGCATCGGCGGCGGCCTGGTCATCGACGGGCAGCTCTACCGGGGCCGCTGGGGCATGGGCGCCGAGCTGGGGCACATGCAGGTCCTGCCCGGCGGCCGGCTGTGCGGCTGCGGCAACGTCGGCTGCTGGGAGAAGTACGCCAGCGGCCAGGCCCTCGTCGCCGAGGCCAGGGAGATCGCCACGGCCCGGCCCGAGCGCGCCCGCACGCTGCTGGAGCTGGCCGGCGGCAAGATTGAGGGCGAGGAGGTGACCGAGGCCGCGCGGCTGGGCGACGACGCCTCGCTGGAGGCCTTCCGCGCCCTGGCCGACTGGCTCGCGCAGGGCATGGCCGATCTGGCCGCCATCCTCGACCCCGGCTGCTTCATCGTCGGCGGTGGCGTCTCCCGCGCCGCCGACCTGTTCATCGACCGGACCAGGCAGACCTTCGCCGAGCGGCTCACCGGCCGGGGGCACCGCCCGCTGGCCGAGATCAAGCTGGCCGAGCTCGGCGCCTCCGCCGGGGTGGTGGGCGCGGCCGACCTGGCCAGGCAGCGCTAGAGCCGGCACGTGACGATCAGGGTCGCGACGTACAACCTGCACGGGCTGCGCGACAGCGTGCCCGCGCTGGCCAGGGTGATCGCCGCCGCGCGCGCCGACGTGGTGTGCGTGCAGGAGGCGCCCAGGTTCGTCCGCTGGCGGGCCAGGCGCGCGGCGCTGGCCGCCGCCTCGGGGCTGACCGTGGCGACGCCGGGCCGGGCCGGCGGGCTGGCCGTCCTCGCCGGGCGGCGCGTCCGCGTGCTGCACGCCGCCGCCCACCCGCTGCGCGCCTTCCTCGGGCTGGAACGCCGCGCGCTGGCGGTCGCCGTGGTGCAGGCCGAGGGGGCGCGGCTGGCCGTCGGCTCGTTCCACCTCGACCTCAACGGGCCGGCCAGGATGCACCACGCCGCCGAGGCGATGGAGCTGATCGAGGGCGTGGCGGCCCGCTACGACGCGGCGATCGTGCTCGGCGGCGACGTCAACGAGCGCCCGCACCAGCCGGCCTGGCGCTACCTGGCCGGGCGGCTGACCGACTGCTACGCCGCGGCGCCCAAGGGCGACGGGCTGACCTTCCCCGCCGCCAGGCCCTCGGGGCGCATCGACGGCGTGTTCGCCGCGCGCGGGACGCCGGTCGCGTCGTGCGGGGGAGTGGACGCGCCCATCGCCGACCTGGCGGGGGCCAGCGACCATCTGCCCGTCGTGGCGGAGTTGCGAGTTGGGCACTGACGGGCGAGCCCGGCACGCGACCCCGTAGCATTTCCTCATGACCCGTCGCTCTCAGCGGCGTGCGCTCACCTTGATCCTGGCGACGTCCGTGGCCTGGTCGCAGGTCACGCCCGCCGCGCATGCCGAGCCCCGTCCCGCCGCGATCGAGGCGTGGCAGCAGTCGACGAGCGTGCGCCTGCAGGCCGACGGCTCGCTCTCCGACGTGCTCGCCCTCTCGCAGGACGACGTGTGGGCGGTGGGTCAGCAGGAGATCTGGGACGTCTGGAAGAACCGCGGCACCATCCGCCACTGGAACGGCGGCAAGTGGAGCGAGATCGGCATCCGCGACGCCACGGCGGCGGGCAACCTGCGCGGCCTGGCCGCCGCCTCGCCGTCCGACGTGTGGGCCGTCGGCGACGGGCACGACGGCGTCCCCTACCTCGCCCACGGCGACACCGGCGGCTTCGACCGGGTCAGGCCGCAGGGGCTGCGGGCGGGCGACTGGCTGGGCGGCATCGACGCCAAGTCCGGCAAGGTCGTGGCGGTCGGCAGCCGCGAGAAGAACGGGCTGATCCTCACCGGCCAGGGCAGCACCTGGACGGTGCAGGAGACCAAGGAGAAGGGCGCCCTCTACGCGGTGTCGGGCGGCTTCGCCGTCGGCGACACCGGCACCCAGCCGCTGATCGTGCACTACTCGGGCGGCTCGTGGAAGTCCATGCCGCTGCCCTCGATCCCCGGCGGCTACCTGCGCGACGTGCAGGTCGACAACTCCAAGCGGGCGCTGGCGGTGGGCGGCGTCTATCACGGCCCCGGCGACGTCGCGCCGCTGGCGCTGGCGTGGAACGGCAAGCGCTGGCGCGAGGTGCCGCTGCCGGCCTCGGAGGCCAGGCTCTACGGCGTGACCGGCGACGGCAAGGGCCGCTACTGGATGACGGGCTACGACCCGTCGCGGGCGGCGGAGCCGTTCATGGTGCGCTGCGAGAAGGGCGCCTGCGAGACGATCAGGGGCGCGGCCACGAAGGGCCGCAGCAGCGTGCGCCTGCAGGCCGTGGCCTATCTCGCGGGCAAGAGCACGGTCTGGGCCGTCGGGCACGCGGTGGACACCGCCGACCGCTACACCGACGTGGTCGAGTCGTTCGCGCCCAGGGCCACGACCTCGAAGTCATAGCCGCGCGCCCCGCCGGGTCCGCGCCCGGCCATCCGTCAGCCGAGCCTCGAAGGGCCGCGCGGGCGCTTGGGTTCACATGGCCGTCGCGAGGCCCTCGAAGGAGCAGGCCCTCTTCCCGGGATGCTCACAGGACCGCGCCGTCGTCCCAGCCGGAGTCGTTGGGCGGGCCGTCGCCCATGCGCACCACCAGCGCCACGAACCCGCCGATGAACGCCGCCACCGCCGTGAACAGCGCCCACCCCTCCATGTGCCAGCTCGCCATCGCCGCCACCAGCAGGTAGGCGGGGCCGCCGAACAGCGCCACCCAGGCCAGCTTGGTCGGCAGGTCCAGCTTGGGCAGCGGGGGCGGCGGCGGGGGCTCGTAGTGGCCCTCGTCCTCGTCGTCCTCCGTGTCCGGCCGGTCGAGCACGTCGCCGGGCTCGGTCGGGTCGCCGGCGAACGCGTCGTCCCGGGCGGCCGGGTCGTCCTCCTCCGAGGGCTTGACGACCCGGCGGGTCGGCTCGGGGGCGACGTTCTCGCTGTCCGGCCATGGCTGGTCGGCCGAGTCACGCTCGGCGGTGTCGTTGAAGGACGCGACGATCTGCCGCCAGACCTCGTCCTCGTCACTCTGGGGCGTCACCTAGATGGGCCTCTCCGCAGCGATCGCGACTTCCCCCTGGGTGCGATCAGTCCCTCTGCAAGGGTACCGAGGCATGTGTCCGGATGAAGTCGAGGCTCCCGGCAAAGATCCTGTCGGCATCGTTGTCAAGCGTCGCAACATGGTAGCTATCGGAAAGCTCCTCGATCGTGGCCTGCGGGACCTTCTCGCGAATGATCGCGACACTCGTCGGCTTCACCACGTGGTCCTCCGTGCTGTGGAAGACCAGCAGCGGCTGCGTCACCTTCGCCAGGTCGGCCTGCACCAGCGACCACAGCCCCGGCAGCGAGGCCGCGGCCTTGACCGGGGTGCGGGTGTAGGCCAGCTCGGTGACGCCGGGCTTCTTGACGTCGTTGGCGACGCCGGGCACCGACGCGATGAACCATTTGAGCAGCGGGGCCAGCTTCAGCAGCGGCACGTCGTTGGCGATCGACGGGTTGACCACCATGACGCCCCTGATCGCCGGGCCGTGCACCTCGGCCAGCCGCAGCGCCAGGCAGCCGCCCAGCGACAGCCCCGCCACGAACATCTCCGTGCAACGGCCCTGGAGGTCCGCGAACGCCTTCTCGACCTCGGCGTACCAGTCCTCCCAGCGGGTCCTGTTCATCTCCTGCCACCTGGTGCCGTGTCCGGGCTGGCGGGGCAGCGAGACGCTGATCCCGTGCCCGGCCAGATATTCGGCCCACGGCCGCAGCGACTGCGGCGTGCCGGTGAATCCATGGCAGAGCAGCACACCGATCTGACCTGCTCGATGGTGATACGGCTCCGCACCTGGCATGAGCGGCATAACAGCTCCTCTGTGCCGTTTCATTCCGGCAATTTCCGCCGGAACGGCCCGATCGTCGCATGTTCCGGGGTGTTTGTGCGAGAGCTGGTGTAGGAGCATGGCCGCCGAGATGGGAAGATGACTCTGCCCGCTGACAATGTCGGCCGAAAACGGTCGCAGACGAAGTGCGCAGGAAGAGGTGCCAGGGTGTTCTACTGGGTGGTCAAGGCCATCTTGGGGCCGATACTCCACCTCGTCTTCCGACCGTGGACCGAGGGCGCGGAAAACGTGCCCAAGCAGGGCCCCGCGATCCTGGCCGGCAACCACCTGTCCTTCGCCGACCACTTCTTCGGCCCGCTGCAGATCCGGCGCAAGGTCATCTCGCTGGGCAAGGCCGACTACTTCACCGGCCGCGGCGTCAAGGGCTTCTTCACCCGGCTGTTCTTCAGCGGGGTCGGCACCGTGCCGATCGACCGCTCGGGCGGCAAGGCCAGCGAGGCCGCGCTGCGCACCGGGCTGCGGGTGCTGCGCGAGGGCAACATCCTGGGCATCTACCCCGAGGGCACCCGCACGCCCGACGGGCGGCTCTACAAGGGCAAGACCGGCGTGGCCCGGCTCGCGCTGGAGTCGCGGGTGCCGGTGATCCCGTGGGCGATGATCAACACGTACGAGATGATGCCGCCGGGGCGGGTGCTGCCCAAGCTGGGCATCCGGCCGGGCGTGAGGTTCGGCAAGCCGCTCGACTTCTCCCGCTACTACGGCATGGAGGACGACCGGCTGGTGCTGCGCGCGGTGACCGACGAGATCATGTACGCGCTGATGGAGCTGTCGGGGCAGGAATACGTCGACAAATACGCCGCCAGCGCCCGCGTCGAGATGGAGCGCGCGGCGCGCGCGTCGAAGGGATAGCCACCGCGGCGGCCCTGGGGGGTGACCTCCGTGCGTCCGCCGGAGGCGGCGGTCACACGGAGGAGCGTAAGGCCTCCTCCGTCTTCAGCATGGCGCTCGTCATCGTGTGCAGCTCCTCCCGGCTGAGCCGGTCGATGAGGTAGGCGCGCACGACCTCCAGGTGGCCCGGCGCCACCCGCTCCAGGCAGCTCAGGCCCGCCTCCGTCAGCACCGCCAGCACGCCGCGGTCGTCGGACGGGCAGTTGGCCCGTTTCACCAGCCCGGCCTTCTCCAGCTGGGTGATCTGGTAGGTCAGCGCGCTCTTCGACACCACCACACCCCTGGCCAGCTCCGTCATGCGCATCTGGCGGCCGGGGGCGTCGGACAGCCGCACCAGGATCTCGTATTGCGGGTGCGTGAGGCCGGCGGACGCCTTGAGCTGCTCCTCGATGCGCCGCTCCAGCAGATGAGAGGTGGACACGAAGGCGCGCCAGGCCGCCATCTCCGTCGCGTCCAGCCATCGGGGCTCCGTCACCGCATCAGTGTACTGTCGTTCGAATTTGAACCGACACTGCTAGGGTTGTCGTTAAAATCTGAACAACTACCGAGGAGGCCACACATGGCCGATCAGGCGCGTCCCGTCGTCTTGCTGCTCGCCCGGATCGCCGTCGGGGTGATCTTCCTGGTGCACGGCTACCAGAAGTTCGCGACGATGGGTATCGCGGGCACGACGAAGTTCTTCGAGTCCGCCGGCATCCCGCTGGCCGGCGTGGCCGCTCCGGCCGTCGCCGCGCTGGAGGTGGTGGGCGGCCTGGCGCTGATCCTGGGCGCGGCGCTGCCGGTCGTCGGCACGCTGCTGGCCCTCAACATGATCGGCGCGATCGTCTTCGTGCACGGCCCGAGCGGGCTGACCGGCGAGGGCGGCTACGAGTTCGTCCTGGCGCTGGCGGCGGCCAGCCTGGCCGTCGGCTTCACCGGCGGCGGCGCGCTCGCCCTCGACGGCGTCGTGGCCCGCCGCCGCAGCACGGCCACCGCGACCGCCTGACGCACGTCCTGACCACCGGGTGCGGGTGCCCGGCAGTGACGGTCACCCGCACGGCCGGGCACCCCGCGCACCCGCCTGCACGACCATGCGTGCGCGGGCCCGCCGTGCCGCGGGCCGGCGTGGATGCGGGCGGGCGCGGGCCTGCCCGCTGGGGTCGGGTGGGTGCTCGTCTGCCGGCCGGGCCGGCGGCGTGGATGCGGGCCGGGGTGGTCAGGTCAGGTGGGCGCGGATCTGCTTGATGTGCTCCGGCGTCGTACGGCAGCAGCCGCCGATCAGCGACGCCCCCGCCCGCTGCCACTCCCGCGCGGCCCGCCCGAACTCCACCGGATCGGCCAGCCCCAGCCAGCGGCGGCCGGCGGCGTCCCACGTCTCGCCCGAGTTCGGGTAGACCACCACGGGCAGCCCGCCGGACAGGCACGAGATCAGCCCGGGGATGTGGCGCGGCGCGGTGCAGTTCGCGCCGACGGCCACCACCTGCGGATTGCCCCCGAACAGCGCGGCCGCCTCGCTGATCGGCGTGCCGTCGTTGAGCCGCTCGCCGTCACGGCACGAGAAGCTCACCCACGCCTTCACCTCCGGCGTGCGCGCCAGCAGCCTGGCCAGCGCCCGCGCCTCCGGGTAGGACGGGATCGTCTCGCAGGCCAGCAGGTCGGCCCCGGCGTCGGCGAGGATCTCCCAGCGCGGCAGGTGCCAGGTGTACAGGCCGTCCTCGTCGAGGTCGTAGTCGCCGGTGTATTCGGCGCCGTTGGCCAGATAGGCGCCGTACGGGCCCACCGAGGCCGCCACCAGCCCCCGCCCCGCCTCGTCGCGGGCCTGCCCCGCCAGCTCGACCGACAGCCGGATCAGCCGCTCGGCCCGCTCCGCGTCGAGCCCCCGCCGCGCGAACCCCGGCAGCGTCGCCTGATAGCCGGCCGTGGTGGCCACGTCGGCTCCCGCCGCGAAGTAGTCCGCGTGCGCGCGCCTGATCAGGCCGGGCTCCTCCAGCAGCAGCCGCGCCGACCACAGCTCGTCGCTCAGGTCGGCGCCCAGCTCCTCGAGCCGGGTGGCCAGCCCTCCGTCCAGGACAAGTGTCGTCACTTCTCCAGGGTATGGGCAGGGAAGGCCGCTTTGACCTGGTCGCCCCTGCTCAGGCCCGCCCCGGGGCCAGGGCCGAGGCCCGGCAGGGGCTTCTCCGGGTCAGGACGCGCCGAAGGTCGGGGGATGGCGGGTCGGGGTGTGGGGATGGCGGGTCGGGGTGTGTCGGGGTGGGGGGACGGTGGGTCAGGGGTGCGCCGGGGGTGGGGGGACGGCGGCGGCGCGGGACAGGGCCGGCCGGTCGAGGACGATCACCTCGCCGGCCCCGATCTCGATCATGCCCCGGCGCTCGAACCCGCGCAGCGCCCGGTTGACGCTCACCCGGGTCGCCCCGATCTCGGCCCCCAGCCCCGCCTGGCCGCCGTGCAGCGGCACCCGGCCGCTGGCGCAGCGGCGTACCAGCCAGGCCGCCACCCGCGTCGGCACGTCCCTGACCGACGCGTCGAGGAGCCGCTCGTCGAGGTCGCGCACGGTGGCCGCCAGCGTGCACAGCAGCCGCGCCGCCACGGACGGCTCCGCGTCGACGAGCTGCAGCACGGCGGCGCGCGGCAGGTAGGCCACCTCGACCGCCGTCATGGCCGTCCGGGTGGCCCGGTGCGGCCCGTCCACCAGCAGGGCCGTCTTGTCGAACGCGACCGGCGCCTGCTCCACGGCCAGCACCACCTCCCGGCCCTCCGCGCTCACCCGGGCCGCCTTGACCCGCCCGGCCAGCAGCACGATCAGGTGGTCGGCCGGGTCGCCCTCGGTGCACAGCACCTGCCCGGCCGCGTACCGCCGCCGCCGGGCCGCCGCCGCCAGAGCGGCCAGCCGCTCCGCGCCGAGCCCGCCGAACATGGGCAGCTCGGCCAGCTCGTGAGTCATGTATCCCGTGATACACCATCGCCGTGCCCGGCGATGCTGACCGCCCGGCGAGCCGGGCCCTAGCGTGCCGGGCATGGCGAAATACGTGGTGCACCTGGCCTTCGACGGCGACCCCCGGCGGCTGGCCGCCCGCCCGGCGCACCGGGAGCACCTGCGGCGGCTCAAGGAGCGGGGCCTGCTGGTGACCGCCGGGCCCTGGGCGGACGACAGCGGGGCGGTGCACGTCTATGAGGTGGCCGACGAGGCCGAGCTGCGCGGGATCCTCCGGGAGGATCCGTACACGGCGGTGGACGGCTGCGAGATCGTGCTGCTGAAGGAGTGGACGCCCATCATGTGACCGGCGTCCACTCCTCCACGGCGCGGGGACGGATCAGCCGCGCTTCCAGAACGGCCGCCGCCCACCGCTCGGAGAGCCCGGCCGCGCGTCCGGGGCCGACGGGTCGCCGCCGGGGGAGCCCGGCCGCGCGCCCGGGGCAGCTTCCGGCGCTGATGGGCCGCCGCCGGGCGAGGACGGGTGCGGGTGGGCGGGCGGGGTGTCGCCGGCGAGTGCGGTCAGGGTCGCGACGGCGCGGTCGTGCAGCGCCCGCGCGTCCGCTCCCGGGCGTTCCGCGCCCTCCAGCTCCCTGGCCAGCGCCTCCAGCTCGGGGTTCCCGCCCAGGAACGCCGCCAGGGCCGCCAGCCGGGTGCCCAGGTCCGCCAGGTAGAGCAGGTCCGGCGCCGGCAGGGCGGTGAGCCGGTCGAGCTCGGCGCGGAGCTGGGGCCGTACCGCGTCCAGCCGGTGGGCCGGGTGGGGCGGCGCGCCGCGCCTGCCGGGGACGGACCTCGGCGGCCCGCCGGGCACGGGCGGGCGTCCCGGCGCGCCCGGCAGGGACGGCCCGCCGGGCGCGGGCGGTCGCGGAGCCGCCGGCTCGGGGCCGCCGACACCCCCGCCCGCCGACTCGGGGCCGCCGAGACCCCCGCCAGCCGGCCCGCCGGCCAGGAACCCCTGGTCCAGGTCGGCCGAGGCGAGCCCGGGCGCCGGCATCCGCATCCGGGGCGAAGGGCCGGCGGCCAGCATCACGTTGGCCCCGAACGCGCCCATCATCGGCGGAGCCTGCGGCAGCTCCCAGCCGCTCGGCGGCTCCACCGGCTGGATCACCCGGTGCTCCGGCCCCTCGCCCGCGACCTGCCGGGTGTCCACCGCCACGTACGCGGTGAAACGGCACAACACCCCGTACTCCAGCGACGTGCGCACGATCCGCTCCTCCAGGTCGTGCTCGCCCATCGCGTACCGGTCCTCCAGCTCCCGCAGGTGGGCGCGGGCCCACACCGCCCGGATGGCCGGGTTGTCCACGGTCACGCCGGGCACCTGCTCCTCCCACGGCGCGCCCGCCGAGATCCCGCGCACGGTGACCGACGAGCCCGCGCGGTAGCGCCCGTACGCGCGCAGCGGCACCCCCGGGAAGATCGAGCCGAGGTGCGTCACCGTGCCGGGCTCCACCTCCAGCCCCTTGAGCGACAGATCGGTCACGAGGGGAGCGCCGATCCTGCGGTGGATGTGGTCCATCGCGGCGTCGAGCCGGTCCTCCGACTCGACCAGCTCGCACCGGCCCGCGCCCAGCCCGGCCAGGCGGCCCAGGAACCCGGCGTTCACGGCCCTGTCGATGCCGACCGTGTGCACCCGCATGGCCGACAGCGCGCCGCCGGCCTGCTCCAGGATCTGGTCCTCGTTGCCCACCTGCCCGTCGGTGACCAGCACCACGACCCGCTCCCGGCCGTCCGTCCGGCCGCCGAGCAGGGCGATGGCCCGGCGCAGCGGTTCGAGCAGCTCGGTGCCGCCGCGGGCGTCCACCCGGGACAGGTGCTCGACCGCGCGGTAACGGTGGCGGTCGGACGCCTCCACCAGCCCCTCGAACGCCTCCTCCACGACCGAGTCGAACGTCAGCACCGCGAGCCTGTCCTGCGCCGTCAGCGTGTCCACGATGCGCGCGGCGGCCCGGCGGGCGCAGACCATCTTCCAGCCGCTCATGCTGCCCGAGCGGTCGAGCAGCAGCACCAGGTCGCGCGGGGTGCGGGCGCCCTCCAGCGCGGGCGGCAGCACGGTCAGCGCGAACGTGTCCCGGCCGTCGAGCTGCAGCGCCGTCGAGGCGTCGTACGACAGCCGCAGCACGAAGTCGCGGTCGAGCCGCTCGCCGGGCCGCAACCGCACCGTACGCCCCCCGGGGTCTTCGGCGGGGGGCTCTTCCTCCACCACGTGGAGGCTGGAGGCCAGCTCGCGCAGCTCCAGGCCGGCGGCGTCCACGGTGGCGGCCAGCGAGAGGCGCACCGGGTTGGGGAAGCCCGGCAGCAGGACCGGCGGGCTGATCCTGGAGGCGTCGGGCACGGCGTCGGTGTCGGGCGCGGCGCCGTCACCGGCCGGCGGCCCGTCGATCGGGCTGCCCGGGATGTAGCGCGGCGCCACGACCAGCGGGAACCTGAACGTGGCCGCGCCGTCCTCGTACGGCAGCGGCTGGCTCATGGTCAGCCGCACCGCGACGCGCTCGCCGGGCAGGAGGTTGCCCACCCTGATCGTGAACACGTCGGGCCGGTCCTCCTCGGCGATCGCGGCCCGCCTGCCCTCGCGCAGCGCCCGGTCGTAGTCGGCCCTGGCCTGGCCGCGCTCCTTCAGCACGCCTTCGACCACCCGGTCGTCGGCCTCCATCCGGAACCCCGTCACGGCCGCCCTGTCGGGCAGCGGGAAGACGTACGTGGCCTCCAGCGTGACGTCGAACGGGTTCCTGAACCCCTGCGTGACCTCCACCCCGGCGATCAGCCCCGTGATGTCCGCGGTCACGTCCACGCTCTCCAGCGGCAGGTTGCCGCGCTCGGTCAGCAGCGCGCCGAACCCGGCGTCCGGCACCGGCAGGCACCGCGCGGGCTCCAGCGAAGTGATCCTCATATCAGCTTCCTCTCTTCGAGCACCGCGAGCAGCGGCCCCGCCGCCGCCAGCACCGCCTGCACGTCCTCCTCGGACGGGACCCGGCCCGCGTCCAGCACGACCCGCACCCCGTCACCCAGCCTGACCCCCACGACCACACCCCCGGCCACACCCCGGGACCCGGCTCCCTGCACCCCGCCGTTCCCTGTCCCGGCGGTGTCCGTCCCGGCGGTCCCTGTTTCGGCGGTCCCTGTCCCGGCGGTCTCTGCCACCCCGGGCGGTCCCGCGGTTCCTGCCGCGGCGCTCTCCGCCACGCGTCCGCTACCCGGCCGCTCGGCCCAGAACCGCCCGCGCCCGGGCTCGCCGCCGCGCCCGTCGTCCCGCCGCCCGGCACGGTCACCGCCCCCGGCCATCGCGTCACCGCTCACGCCGGCGCGGGCAGCGGGCATCAGGGGCGGTCGAGGCGGGACGGCGGCGGGCGGGCGAGGCCCGTCCGTGGCGGGCCGTGGGTGAGGCTCGCTCGCGACAACCTGCGGATGAAGTGCGTCCGGGAGGGACTGGCCGGGCAGGCGGGCCGCCGTTTCCAGCGTGCGGTCCGTGGCTCCGGCCAGTGCCGCCTGGATCTCGGCGATCGAGTGCCCGGCCGCCTGGAGGCGTTTCACGGCGACGAGCTGGAGCAGGTGCCGCCGCCCGTACCGGGCCACCCTGCCGCGCCTGGTCAGGGGCGGGTCGAGCAGGCCGATGGTCGTGTACCACCTGATCAGGCGCTCTCCCGGCACCTCGCGGACCCGCCCGCTGGCAGGCGGGGGCGCGCCGGCGCGCAGGGCCCGCGCCGCGTGCTCGGCCAGCTCGCCGATGGTCCAGGTGTCGCTCATAAGCCCACAGTGACACTGTCATCATTACACTGTCAACAACGGCGGAATCGGCCGCCGGATCACGGTGGAGCTCGGAAGATCCGGCGCCCGAAATGTGTTGGTAAATGTGTAAAGTCCGACCGACGGGGAGGAAATACACATGGCTACGATCACCGGCCCGCTTTCGGGCGATGCCAAGAACACCGTCGCGGAGGCCCTCCAGGGCACCCTGGTCGATCTCATCGATCTCTCGCTGGTCGCCAAGCAGGCGCACTGGAATCTCGTCGGGTCCCACTTCCGCCCCATCCACCTCCAGCTCGACGAGCTCACCGAGCTGGCCAGAACCCACATGGACACCATCGCCGAGCGCGCCGTGGCCCTCGGGGCCAACCCGGACGGCCGCTCCACCACGGTCGCCCGCTCCACCAAGCTCCAGCAGCCGGAGAGCGGCTGGTTGGAGGACGGCAAGGTCGTGGCGACCATCACCGACATCCTCAGCGGCATCAGCAAGCGGATGTACGAGCGCATCCAGGCCACCGACGAGGCCGACCCCGTCAGCCAGGACCTGCTGATCGCCGTGACGCAGGACATCGACAAGCAGCACTGGATGTTCCAGGCTCAGCGCTGAGCCGACCGGCCGCACTGCGGCCGGCGCCGAGGCGTCGAACGCGGAGAGCCCGGGCGGACGGCCCGGGCTTTCGCCTGTCCGGGGCGGCGGCGGGGGCGCGCGCCGGGCGGGAGGTGTCCGTCTCCGCTACGGTGCTGTCACCGCTCCTCAGTTCGACGCGCCGGCGAGGCGGGGGAGGAGCGCGTCGGATCGTCACGCAGGGTCACGGCGGCGCCGGGGCCGGTGAGACGCGGGCCCCGGACGGATCACGATCCGTGACGTACGCGCCCCGCCGGAGAACCGGGACGCGAGGTTTGCGCAGAGTTTGATCTCGCGAGTCCCTGCCATTCATGTCGGTGCGGTCGACTAGCGTGGCACCTAGAGGGAGGCCCCACGATGTCGCGCAAGACTCTCCTCCGCACGGGCCCGCTCGTGCCGGGCGGCGTCAGCCCGTACGGTCCGCTCGGCCTGCCCGATCCCGGCGGCCTGGCGTTGCCCCCGGGGTTCGCCGGCCGGGTCGTGGCCCGTTCCGGCCACAAGGTGGCCGGGCTGACCTGGCACGCCGCGCCCGACGGCGGCGCCTGCTTTCCCGACGGTGACGGCTGGATCTACGTGTCCAACTCCGAGCTGCCCCTGCTCGGAGGGGCCTCGGCGCTGCGCTTCCGCGCCGACGGCAGCGTGGCCGACGCCTACCGCATCCTGTCGGGCACCGATCTCAACTGCGCGGGCGGCGCCACCCCGTGGCACACGTGGCTGTCGTGCGAGCTCGGCCACCGGGGGCGCGTCTTCGAGTGCGACCCCTACGGCGCCCGCGCCGCGCGTCCCCGCCTGGCCATGGGGCGGTTCAAGCACGAGGCCGCCGCCTGCGACCCCGAGCGGCGCGTGATCTACATGACCGAGGACGAGCCCGACGGGTGCTTCTACCGGTTCCGGCCGGGCGACTGGGGCGACCTGACGGAGGGCACGCTGGAGGTCCTGTGCGCGTCGGGCGACTGGCGGGCGGTGCCCTCGCCGGCGGCCCTGCTCAAGGAGGCCCGCCACCAGGTCGAGGACGCGCGCCACTTCGACGGCGGCGACGGCTGCCACTACGCCGGCGGGGTGTGCTACTTCACCACCAAGGGCGACACCCGCCTGTGGGCCTACGACGCGCAGACCTCCACCCTCGACCGGCTCTGCGAGGGCGTGCGCGCCATCACCGCCGCCCCCTCCGGCGACCTCTACGTCGCCAGGGAGCGCCCGGAGATCGACGTCATCGCGCCCGACCGGGCGGTAACGCCGTTCCTGCGCCTCGAAGGGCACGACGGGGCGGAGCTGACCGGGCTGGCGTTCTCGCCCGACGGCGGGCGGCTCTACTTCTCGGCCAGGCGCGGCCGCACCGAGGGCCACACGTTCGAGGTCGCGGGCCCCTTCCGCACCTGACGCGCCTGAGCTGCCGGCGCGCCTGAGCCGCCGGCGCCGCGACGGCGGGCGGGCTCTTCCGCGCCCGAGCCGCCGGCGCCGTGGACGGCGGGCGGGTCAGCTCAGGTAGCGCACGAGCAGGTGCTTGAGCTCGTCCACCAGCTCGGCCGACCGCTCGGGCGCCGACGTGGTGATCATCGGCATCACCGCCTTGACCATGGCCAGCACCATGGTGCCCATGAGCCGGGCGCGCTCCTCCGTCAGGTCGGGGGAGCGGCGCCGCAGCAGGTCCGCGATGTGCCCCGCGATGTCCTCGTGCAGCCGCTGCGAGGCCGCGGCGAGCCGGTCGCCGGTGGCGGTGCCGTACAGCAGCGACCAGTACGCCGGCGAGGTGCTCTTGAACCGCACGCTCTCGTCCACGAGCTGCCCCACCAGCGCCTCGATCGGGATCTCCGGCGTGACGGCGGCCAGCCGCGCGGCCCAGAACTCCTGCCGGTCGACGGTGTAGCGGGCCACCAGCCCGTCGAGGATCTCCTCCTTGTTCCTGAAGAACTGGTAGAGCGACCCCGGCGACACCCCCGCCCGCGCGGCGACCTGGTTCGTGGTCATCTCCGGGTAGCCGACCTCGGCGATGACCAGCTCGGCGGCGTCGAGGATCTCGGCCATGCGCTTCAGGCCGCGCGCCTGCCGACGGACCGTGCGTTCAGCCATGGGTCTCCTCGTTGACAAATGCGAGCATTTACTTGTATTTCTGTTCCGGAACCAAACGCGAGCAGTTTACCGAGTTTCCGGGAGACCCATGAGATCTGTGCCCGCCACCGTCCGCGACCTCCGCCGCACGAAGGTCGCACGCCTGGCCGACGCCATGGGGCCCGCCCGATGACGGCTCCCCAGGCGACCCGTCCCCGCCCCCGCCCCGATCGCGCCGCCGCGGGCCCGCCCCTGCGCAGGCTCGGCTTCCTCCTCGTACGCCGCCGCAGGCTCGTCCTCTCGCTGGCCCTGGCCCTGCTGGTCGCCGCCGGCGTGCTGGCGGCGGGGGCGGCGTCGGGGCTGTCGCTGGCCAGGTTCGAGGCGCCGGGCTCGGAGTCGGACCGCGCGCAGGCCGAGCTGGCCGCGCGGTTCGGCACGGGCAGCCCCGACATGATCTTCCTGGTGACGGCGCGGACCGGCACCGTGGACGACCCGGCCGTCGAGGCCGCGGGCCGGGCGCTGACCGAGCGCGTCGCCCGCGCGGAGGGCGTCGCGGAGTCGGCCTCCTACTGGACCCGGGGCAAGCCCGCCACCCTGCGTAGCGACGACGGCAGGCACGCGCTGATCGTCGTGCGCATCCCGGGCGACGCCGACCACGTGCGCGCCCGGGTGCTGCCCGGGCTCGTCCCCGAGATCACCAAGGGCGACGACCTGCTCCAGGTGCGGGCCGGGGGAGGGGAGGAGGTCTTCAGGGAGACCGTGCCGCTGGCCAGGCAGGACTTCGTCCGCGCCGAGCTGGTGATCTTCCCGCTGGCGTTCGTGCTGCTCTGGCTCTACCAGCGGCGCGCGATGGCGGCCCTGGTGCCGATCCTGGCCGGCGTGTACGCCATGGTGGTCGGCCTGGCCCTGCTCAGCGGCGTCCTGCTGTTCACCGAGATCTCGACCTTCGCCCTCAACCTGACCCTGGCCATGGGCCTGGGCCTGGGCATCGACTACTGCCTGTTCGTCATCCAGCGCTTCCGCGAGGAGGTCAGGGGCGGCGCCGACCGGGCCGCCGCGGTCGCCGGGGCCGTCGAGCACGCAGGCAGGACCGTGCTGTTCAGCGGCCTGACCGTGGCCTCCTCCCTGGCCGTGCTGTTCGCGCTGCCCTTCGACTTCCTGCGCTCCTTCGCCTACGCCGGCATCGCGGTCGTCGCGGGCGGCCTGGTCGCGGCCGTGATCGTGCTGCCCGCCGTGCTCGCCACCATCGGCGGCGCCCTGCTGCCCAAGAGGGAGCGGCCCGAGCGGGCCGACGGCTTCTGGCACGGCCTGGCCACCCGCGTGATGCGCCGGCCGCTGCTGACCGGCGGGCTGGCCACGGTGCTGCTGCTGGTGCTCGCCTCGCCCTTCCTCGGCCTGCGCTTCGGCGTGGCCGACGATCGCATCCTGCCCCCGGAGGCGTCCTCGCGGCAGACGCAGGAGGTCATCCGCCAGTCCTTCCCCGCCGAGGAGACCGACGCCATCCAGCTCGTCTCCAGGGACACGGGCTCCCCGGAAGGCGTCGCGGCGTACGCCACGGCCCTGTCCCGGCTGCCCGGCGTCGCGCAGGTGGACTCGGCCGCCGGCTCCTTCGCCGGGGGCGCGCGCGTGGGCGACGGCGAGCCGGCCAGGTTCCAGGGGCAGGGCACGTGGCTGTCGGTGGTGCCGTCCGCCGCGGCGCTGGCCGACGACCCCGTACGCCTCGTCGAGGCCGTGCGCACGGTGCCGCCGCCCTTCGAGGTGCTGGTCGGGGGCTATCCGGCCGAGCTGTCGGACTACCGGGCCTCCGTCGTGGACCGCCTGCCGCTGCTGCTGGCGCTCATGCTGGTGGTGACGTTCGCCGTGCTGTTCCTCATGACGCGGAGCGTGGTCATCCCGATCAAGGCGACCCTCCTGAACGTGCTCAGCCTCGGCGTGATGTTCGGCGCCATCGTCTGGATCTTCCAGGACGGCAACCTGTCGGGCCTGCTCGGCTTCACCCCGACGGGCACGCTCGACCCGTCCATCCCGATCCTGATGCTCTGCGTCGCCTACGGACTGTCGATGGACTACGAGGTCTTCCTGCTCTCCCGGATCAAGGAGGAGTACGACAGGACCGGCGACACGGAGGCGGCCGTGGCCGCGGGCCTGCAGCGCGGCGCCCCGCTGATCACCGCCGCGGGCGGCATCCTGGCGCTCACGTTCGCCGCCTACGCCACGGCGTCGGTGACGTTCGTGCAGATGCTGGGCGTCGGCATGGCGGTGGCCGTGCTGGTGGACGCCACCGTGATCAGGGCCGTGCTGGTGCCGAGCCTGATGCGGCTGGCGGGACCGCTCAACTGGTGGCCCCACCGGGGCGCGCCTACAGGTCGCGCGACCACACCTGCTCGGTGACCGCGACGCCGTTCTCCATGCCCTTCTCCTCCGACTCCAGCTCGAACCCGGCCGCCTGGTAGATGCGCCGCGCGCTCACCAGGCAGTCGCGGGTCCACAACATGATCCGCTTGCAGCCCTCCGCCCGCGCGTGCCGCAGGCACTCCTCCACCAGCCGCCGCCCGAGGCCCAGGCCCCGGGCGGACGGCTCGACCAGCAGCATCCGCAGCTTGGCCGTCGTCTCGTCCTGCCGCACGTAGAACACGCAGCCGGCCCGCTCGCCGGCCACCTCGGCGATCCAGCCGGCGTCGCGGGTGAAGTCGAGCTCGGCCACGATCCCGGCGACGAGCTGCTCGAACTCGGTGCCCCAGCCGTATTCGGCGCTGTAGAGCACGCCGTGCCGGTAGACGACCCAGCCCAGGTCGCCGGTGCGCGGGGGCCTGATCACGTACGGCGCGCGCTCCCGCGATCCGTCCAGCAGCCGCCTGATCGTGGCCATGCTCGCGACCAGCCGCCCCTGCTCCTCCTCCGTCAGGCCGGTCAGCAGGCGGCCGATCTCGTCGGCCGAGCGCCGGTCGAGCGCCGCGAAGACCTCGGCCCCGGCGGGGGCGAGCCGGACGAGCTGCTTGCGCGCGTCGGACGCCGAACGCTCGCGCCTGACCAGCCCGTCGCCCTCGAAGCGGGCCAGGATGCGGCTGAGGTAGCCGGCGTCCAGGCCGAGCAGGCCGCGCAGCTCGCCGGTCTCCATCAGCCCGGTCTGCGCCAGCTCGAACAGCACCCGCACCTCGGTCAGCGAGTACGGCGAGTCGAGCATGCCCGCCTGGAGCGCGCCGATCACCTTCGTATAGAACCGGTTGAAGGCTCTGACCTCAGAGACTCTTGCCTCTGTCAACGAACTCATTGCCACAGTCAACCATAGGAGGATCTCCGCTGTGAAGCACGTGCGCATAGGCGGATACGGCCCGGGCATCGTCACCATCGGCGGCCCGGAAGGACGGGTCCTCACCAGGCTGGCGGCCGCCTCGTTCCTGGCCGCCCACCCCTCGCTGCCGGTCCTGTACGCCGTGGGCGAGCTCGAACGCGGCTGGCTCACCGCGTACGACGCCGGGCGGGACGAGCTCGCCCCCCTCGACGAGCGGCCGAGCGAGGGCAGCAGCCCCTGCCACGTCGCGGTGTCCCCCGACGGCGGCCTGCTCGCCGCCGCCAACTACGGCGACGGCACCGCCACCCTCTACCGGCTCGACGAGCGGGGCGCGTTCACCGGCGAGCCGATCGTGCTGCGCCACCAGGGCTCGGGCCCCGACCCCGAGCGCCAGGAGGGGCCGCACGCGCACCAGGCGGTCTTCCACGACGGCCTGCTGCACGTCTCCGACCTCGGCACCGACGAGATCCGCCGCTACCACCTCGACGGCACCCCGCTGGAGCCGATCACCATGCATCCCGGCACCGGCCCGCGCCACTTCGCCTTCTCCGGCGACCGCCTGTACGTCGCGGGCGAGCTGGACGGCACCGTCACCCTCATCGAGGGCGAGCGCCGCACCGTCGCCCCCGCCACCCGGCACGCCGCCAGGACCGCCCCCTCCCACCTGCACCTGGAGGGCGACCTGGTCTACGTCGCCAACCGCGGCCCCGACACCATCGCGGTGCTGCGCGCCGGCGACCTCTCCCCGGTGGCCGAGGTGCCCTCCGGCGGCGCGTGGCCCAGGCACTTCGCCATCGACGGCGACGACCTGTACGTGGCCAACCAGCACTCGGGCGACGTCACCCGCTTCGTGCTGCGCGACGGCGTGCCGGAGCCGGCCGGGGAGGCGTACGGCGTGGAAAGCCCGGCCTGCGTGCTGATCTCCTAAGGAGTTCGCCAAGTCGCGGCCCGGCGGGGCGGGCGGTGGCGAGCATGGGCGCGTGCGCAAGATCCTGCTCGCCCTCGCCCTGCCGGCCGCCCTGCTGGTCGCCGGCTGCGGGGAGCCGCCCGCCCTCACGCCGCCGGTCGCGCGGCCGTCCGCCACCTCCGGCCACGTCACTCCCGATGAGGGTGACGCGGACGACGTGCAGGAGTCGTGGCGGATCACCCGGCACGCCTCCGGGCACGAGATCGAGGGCTACGCCGACCAGGTGAGCGTGCTGCCGGGGGAGCGGTTCCGGCTGCACGTCTCCACCACCGCGCCCCGGTTCACCGCCCGCGCCTTCCGGATGGGCGCGAACCCGGCCAAGGTGTGGGAGTCCGCCCCGGTCGAGGGTGTGCGCCAGGCACCGACGCGGGTCGTGGACGGCACGGTCACCGCCGCCCACTGGGACCCGTCGCTGGCCGTGGAGACCGAGGGCTGGCCCGAGGGCGCGTACCTCATCAGGCTCGACGCCTCCACCGGGGCGCAGCGCTACGTCCCGATCACCGTGCGGTCGGCCTCCACCGCCGGCCGCGTGGTGATCGTCAACGCGGTCACCACCTGGCAGGCGTACAACCTGTGGGGCGGGCGCAGCCTCTACCAGGGTCCCGGCGGGTTCGCCGGCCGCTCCCGGGCCGTCACCTTCGACCGCCCCTACGACGGCAACGGCGCCCGCCTCTTCCTCGACTTCGAGAAGGAGGCGCTGGCCGTGGCCGAGGAGAGCGGCGTGCCGCTGGCCTACCTGACCAACCTCGACCTGCGGCCCGGCGCGCTGGACGGCGCCCGCGCGGTGGTGTCGCTGGGACACGACGAGTACTGGTCGCCCGGCATGCGCCGGGTCGTCACCCGGGCCAGGGACGACGGCGCGAACCTCGCCTTCCTCGGCGCCAACGCCGTCTACTGGCGCATCGCCATGCGCGGCAGGCAGGTCGTCTGCGACAAGGAGCGCGTCTGCGAGCTGTGGCGCGCGTCGGAGCCGGAGAGCACGCTGGTGGGGCAGATGTACGACTGCTTCCCCGCCGAGGGCGTCTACCGGGTCAGCCGGCCCGGCCACTGGATCTTCGCCGGGACGAAGGGGCGGCGCTTCCCCGGGATGGTCGGCGTGGAGACCGACCGGGTGTCCCGGGGCTCGCCGCCCGAGGTGAAGGTGCTGGCCGAGTCGCCGCTCTCGTGCGGCGGGCGGGCCGGCGTCACGCACAGCACGTACTACACGGCACCCAGCGGGGCCGGGGTGTTCGCCTCGGGGACGATGCGCTGGGTGTGCGCGCTGCGCGGCGCGCGGTGCGGGCACGGCGTCACCGACTCCGCCGCCGCCTTCACCCGCCGCGCCACGCTCAACCTCCTCACCCGCTTCGCCCGGGGCCCCGCCGGCCGCACCCCTCCCGCCGCCGGTGACGGTGACGCGCCGGCCGGTCAGGAGTCGTGAGCGGCGGGGTGCGCCGATGGATCAGGAGCCGTGGGCGGCGGGGTGCGCCGGCCGGTCAGGAGTTGTGAGCGGCGGCCGTGGCCAGCCGGACGGCCGCGCGCCAGCGCTCGTAGGCGGCGTCGTCGCGCTCGCCCGGCTCGAAGCGCCGGTCCAGGCGCCACGTCTCGCGCAGCTCGGCCTGCGACCCCCACACGCCCGACCCCAGCCCGGCCAGGAACGCGGCCCCGAGCGCCGTCGTCTCCCGCACGGCCGGCCGCTCGACCGCCGTGCCGAGCTGGTCGGCCTGGAGCTGCATGAGCAGGTCGTTCGCGCTGGCCCCGCCGTCGGCCTTGAGCACGGACACGCCGCCGGGCACCCCGCCGGTCATCGAGGCCACCACGTCGCGCACCTCGTACGCGATCGCCTCCAGCGTGGCCCTGACCAGGTGCGCCCGGGTCGTGCCGCGGGTGAGGCCGGTGATCAGCCCGCGCGCCTCCGGCTCCCAGTGCGGCGCGCCCAGCCCGGTCAGCGCGGGCACGAACACCACCCCGCCGCTGTCGGGCACCGTGCGGGCCAGCGCCTCCGACTCCGGCGCGGTGCCGATCAGGCCGAGCCCGTCGCGCAGCCACTGCACCGCCGCCCCGGTGACGAAGATCGACCCCTCCAGCGCGTACGTGCGCTCGCCCGACGGCGTCTGCCAGGCCACCGTGGTCAGCAGCCCCGAGGCCGAACGCACGATCTGGCCGCCGAGGTTGGTCAGCACGAACGAGCCTGTGCCGTAGGTGCACTTCACGTCGCCCACGCCGAAGCACGTCTGGCCGAACAGCGCCGCCTGCTGGTCGCCGGCCACCCCGGTGATCGGCAGGTCCAGCCCGAGGAAGGCCGACGGCTCCGTACGGCCCAGCGGCCCGTAGTTGGGGACGATCTCCGGCAGCGCCCGCTCCGGCACCCCGAACAGCTCGCACAGCTCCGGCTCCCACGTGCCGGACGCCAGCCCGTACAGCAGGGTGCGCGAGGCGTTGGACGCGTCGGTCACGTGCCGCGCGCCCGCTGTCAGCCTGGCGATCAGGTAGGAGTCGACCGTCCCCACGGCCAGGCTTCCCGACTCGACGCCGGCCCACACCGCGGGGTCGTGCCCGGCCAGCCACGTCAGCTTGGTGGCGGTGAAGTAGGGGTCGAGGCGCAGGCCGGTCAGCTCCGACACGCGCGGCTCGTGGCCCGCCTCGCGCAGCCGCGCGCACAGCCCGGCGGTGCGGCGGTCCTGCCAGACGATGGCGCGGCGCGGGGCGGCCAGCGTGCGGCGGTCCCATAACACGGCGGTCTCGCGCTGGTTGGTGATGCCGACGCAGGACGGCGGCTCCGGGGCCGCGCGCAGGGCGGTCGCGCAGGCCGACAGGGTCGCCTGCCAGATGTCCTCGGGGTTGTGCTCGACCCGGCCGGGCTCCGGAAAATGCTGGGCGAATTCCTCGTACCCCTTGGAGATGATCTGCCCGTTTTCTGTGACAACAAGGGCTGTTACCCCAGTTGTCCCGGCGTCTATGGCCAGCACATTCATGAAATTTCCTCCACAGTTTTCGGTCGGCGCAGGTTTAGTTTTCGACCCTGGCGTTTGGTCTAGACCACTGCGTGTGAGGCCGGGCACAATGCGAGTCTGACATCAAGGTCTGGTTCGTGACCCCTATGGGAGGAACCCGCCATGCGTATCGGAGTGCTCACCGGAGGCGGCGACTGCCCCGGCCTCAACGCCGTGATCAGGGCAGTGGTGCGTAAGGGGGTGAGCGTCTATGGTCACGAGTTCGTCGGCTTCCGTGACGGCTGGCGCGGTCCCCTCGAAGGCGACACGATGCCCCTCGACATCCAGGCCGTACGCGGCATCCTGCCGCGCGGCGGAACCATTCTCGGCTCCTCCCGCACCAACCCGATGAAGATCGAGGGCGGGGTCGACCGGATCAAGGAGAACCTCTCCTCGACCGGTGTCGACGCGCTGATCGCCATCGGCGGCGAGGACACGCTGGGCGTCGCCAAGCAGCTCTACGACCGCGACGTCAACGTGGTGGGCGTGCCGAAGACCATTGACAACGACCTGTCGGGCACCGACTACACCTTCGGTTTCGACACCGCGGTCAACATCGCGATGGAGGCCATCGACCGGCTGCACACCACCGCCGAGTCCCACCACCGGGCCCTCATCTGCGAGGTCATGGGCCGGCACGCGGGCTGGATCGCGCTGCACGCGGGCATGGCCGGCGGCGCCAACGTCATCCTCATCCCGGAGAAGCCCTTCGACATCGACCGGGTCTGCGAATACGTCGAGTCCCGCTTCCGCACCCGCTACTCGCCGATCATCGTGGTGGCCGAGGGCGCGCACCCCATCGAGGGCCAGATGGAGCTGCAGACGGGCACGCTCGACGCGTTCGGCCACGTGCGTCTCGGCGGCATCGGCGAGGTGCTGGCCAAGGAGATCGAGAAGCGCACCGGCAAGGAGGCCCGCACCACGGTGCTCGGCCACATCCAGCGCGGTGGCACCCCGACGGCCTACGACCGGGTGCTGGCGACCAGGTTCGGGCTGCAGGCCATCGACGCCGCCCACGAGGGCGACTACGGCAAGATGGTCGCCCTGCGCGGCACCGACATCGTGCGGGTCGGGCTCGACGAGGCCACGGCCGAGCTGAAGACCGTGCCGGTGTCGCGATACTCGGAGGCCGAGGTCTTCTTCGGTTAACCGGCTGTAAGCGGCTTGCAAGCGGGCCGCCGTACTTTCGGGTCAGCGGGGTTACCGCTACAACCCCCTCGGGGTACGGCTTGTGCCGCGGCGAGTCGGCGGCCCACTTCGCGTCGCAAGCCGTACCCACCACATAGCTCAACCGCGGGGCGTGCCGAAGAGATCCACCTCCGGCGCGCCCTCGTCGCGTCCGCGCAGCCGCTGCCTGAACTCCGCCTCGCCGCGCAGCTCCTTCTCCGACGGCGACAGGATGACGGTGAGCAGCAGCCCCATCGTGATCACGCTGAGCCCGACGATGAGCGGCATCAGGAAGTCGACCGCCTTGGCCCCGGGCACGGGCACCATCTCCGAGTGCGTCGAGACCGACATCGAGTACATCCCGGTGTAGTGCATCCCCGAGACCGCGACGCCCATGAGCAGCGCCGCCCCGCCGATCTTGAGCGCGCCGCTGACCCGCAGTGTGAACCAGAGCGCGACCGTGGCCGCCGCCACCGCGATCAGCACCGACAGCGCGACGACCGCCGGGTCGTAGGAGACGTGGCCGGACATGTTCATGGCGGCCATGCCGAGGTAGTGCATGGCCGCCACGCCGCAGCCGGTGAGCGTGCCGCCGCCGAGCAGGTAGATCAGCCGCTCGCCGCCGTGGGAGGTGAGGAACAGCCCCATCCCCACGACGACGACCGCGATGAGCGCGGAGGCGACGGTGAGCGGCACGTCGTATCTGATCGGGGTGCCCTCGACCCGGAAGCCCATCATGGCGATGAAGTGCATGGTCCAGATGCCGGTGCCGCCGATCGCGAAGGCCGCGCCGACGAGCCAGTACTTGCCCTCGCGGCCGCCGATCAGCCGGGCGCGCGAGGTCAGCAGCAACCCGAGCATGGATCCCACGCTGGACATGACGTACGCGAGCACGGGCGTCAACAGCCCGAACGAGAAATGATCGATCGGCGACATTGCCCCACCCATCCCCTACCGCACCGATAAGGGAGTATGAGCAGGGGTTCGTCGCCCGCGCAACTACCTCCGCCTGGCGTGCACGGTCTGCTGGCGCGGCATCGGGGCGGGATACGGAAGTTGTTCCTGCTGGGCGGTGCGGCGGCGCATTTCGAGCTTGGCCACGAGCTCGGCGTCCTCGTGCAGCTCCTCCTCCGAGGGCGACAGGATCACCATGAGGAGCATGGTCAGGGTGATCAGGCTGATCACGGTCATCAGGGGCACGAGGAAGTCGAGCGCGTCGGCCCCGGGGACGACGCCGGGCTCGGGGTCCACGGTGACGTGCATGGCGTACATGCCGGTGTAGTGCATGCCCGCCACGGCCACGCCCATGACGAGGGCGGCGCCGGTGATCCAGATGGGCTTCTTGACGCGCAGGGTGAACCAGAGCGCGACGGTCGCGGCGACCACGGCGATGCCCACGGAGAGCGCCACGGTGAGGCGGTCGTAGGAGACGTGGGCGGACATGTTCATCGCGTACATGCCCAGGTAGTGCATCGAGGCCACGCCGAGCCCCGTGAGCAGGCCGCCGCCGAGCAGCGCCAGGAGCCGGCCGCCGCCGTAGGAGACGAGGAACAGGCCGGTGCCGACGACCACGATGGCCACCACCGCGGAGGCCGCGGTGAGCCAGACGTCGTACTTGATCTGGGTGCCCTCGACCTCGAAGCCCATCATGGCGATGAAGTGCATGACCCAGATGCCGGTGCCGCCGATGGAGACGGCCGCGCCCAGGAGCCAGCGCACGCGGGCGCCGCCGCGCGAGGCGTGCGCCTGCGCGGTGAGCCGCAGCCCGAGCATCGATCCGATGCAGGACATGACATAGGCGAGCAACGGCGTGATCAATCCGTAGGTGAAATGATTCACAGCGGAGGTCATCTATCGGTTCCTTGCATTAGGGGTTCCCGGATTGTGCCATCCCGGACATCCCTTTCGCATGGATATCCGGACTATCTGTCAATCTTCGTGTCGGAAACATGAGAAGGGCTCATGGCCATCGAAGGGCCGTTCTGGCGGGCCGTCGCGGTCTTCCGCGTCGCCTCCCTGGCGTACGCGACCGTGCTCATGGCCCAGCACCGGGGTTACGAGCAGCCGCTGCTCGGCTGGCTGGTGATCGCCGTCATGGCGCTGTGGACGGCGGGGGCGAGCTACGCCTACTCCGTCGAGACGCTGCGCCGCTGGCCGCTGCCCGCCGCCGACCTGCTCGTGGCGATGGCGTGCCTGCTGGCCGGGCCGTACGTGCAGGGCGCCGCCCAGGGGGCGGCCGGGACGGTGCCGGTCACCGCGACCTGGGTGGCCGCCCCCGTGCTGGCCTGGGCCGTGTACGGCGGCAGGCGCGCGGGCGTGGCGGCGGCGGCCGTGGTCGCCGCCGGCGACCTGTGGCTGCGCGCCCGCGGGCCCGACGTGCCCGTTTCGATCAGCGCGGCCGTGCTGCTCCTGCTGGCCGGCGTCGTGGTCGGTGACGTGGCCAGGCTGGCCAGGCGGGCCGAGGCGCGCATGCAACGGGCCGCCGAGATGGAGGCCGCCCAGCGCGAGCGCGAGCGCCTGGCCCGTGACCTGCACGACTCCGTGCTGCAGGTGCTGGCCCTCGTCCACCGGCGCGGCCGCGAGCTGGGCGGCGAGGCGGCCGAGCTGGGGCGGCTGGCGGGCGAGCAGGAGGCCGCGCTGCGCGCGCTGGTCTCCCGTGGTGCCCCGCAGCCCGAGGGCACGGCCGACCTGCGCGCGCTCCTGACCCGGCACGCCGGCGCCGAGGTGACCGTCTCCACCCCGGCCACGCCGCTGCTCCTGCCCGCCGAGACGGCCGAGGCGGTGGCGGCGGCCGTCGGCGCGGCCCTGGACAACGTGCGCGCGCACTGCGGCCCCGGCGCGAGGGCCTGGGTGCTGGCGGAGTCCGGCCCCGCGCCCGCCCCGGAGACGGCGACAGAGGAGACGGCGACAGAGGAGACGGGGGCCGGGACAGGGGCCGAGACGGTGATCGTCAGTGTCAGGGACGACGGGCCCGGCATCCCCGAAGGGCGGCTGGCGGAGGCGGCCGCGGACGGGCGCATGGGCGTGGCGCGCTCCATCCGGGGCCGGGTGGCCGAGCTGGGCGGGGAGGTGTCGATCGTCAGCGTCCCCGGCCAGGGCACCGAGGTCGAGATCACCGTCCCGGTGCGGCGGGACCGGCCCGCGCCGCGCGGCTAGAGTTGCGGCATGGTTCGGGTGATGGTGGTGGACGACCATCCCATGTGGCGCGACGCCGTCGCCAGAGACCTCGCCGAGGCCGGCTACGAGGTCGTGGCCGTCGTGGGGGAGGGGCGGCAGGCGGTCCGCGTGGCCGCGGCGGTCTCGCCCGAGGTCGTCGTGCTGGATCTGCGGCTGCCCGACATGCCGGGGCCCGAGGTGGCCGCCCGGCTGGCGGGCTCGGAGCCGGCGCCCAGGGTGCTGGTGCTGTCGGCCAGCGCCGAGCAGGACGACGTGCTGGCCGCGGTCAAGGCGGGAGCCTGCGGCTACCTGGTGAAGTCGGCCGGCCGGGAGGAGTTCCTCGACGCCGTCAGGCGCACCGCCGAGGGTGACGCGGTGTTCACGCCGGGCCTGGCCGGGCTGGTGCTGGGGGAATATCGCCGGCTGGCCGCGCGGCCCGCGTCCGAGGAGGGGCCGCGGCTGACCGGGCGCGAGACCGAGGTGCTCAGGCTGGTCGCCAAGGGCCTGTCGTACAAGCAGATCGCCGAGCGGCTCGTGCTGTCCCACCGCACCGTGCAGAACCACGTCCAGAACACGCTGGGCAAGCTCCAACTGCACAACCGGGTGGAGCTGGTGCGATATGCGATCGAGCGAGGGCTCGACGCGGACTAAACTCGACGGGTCGCGACGTTGCCATCAACAGCCTGCGCCACCGCCGCGGGTCCCGCGCTTTCCCATCCTCCGGAGGTTCCACCATGACGATGTCCGCCCTGGGCGAGCCGTGCGTTCTGCTCAAGCTGGGCGAGATCGTCCTCAAGGGCAAGAACCGCGAGCTGTTCGAACGCCGTCTCATCGGCAACATCCGTGACGCGCTCCAGACCGTCGGCATCCAGGTCGACGTGCGCAAGCGGCACGGCGTGATCGCGATCTTCCTGCCCCAGGGGGCCACAGCCGAGCAGGCCGACGCGGTGGCCCAGCGGGTCGCCGACGTGCCCGGCCTGGTCTGGATCCACCGCGCCTGGCGCGTGGCCAAGGACCCCGACACCGTGCTCAAGGCCGGCCTCGAGCTGGTCGGCGAGAGCGAGGAGGCCAAGCGGGGCGCCCGTTTCGCGGTCCGCTCCCGCCGCCGCGACAAGCGCTTCCCGCTGCGCTCCAACGAGCTCGACCGGCTGGTCGGCGGCGCCATCAACGACGAGTACAACCTGCCCGTCGACCTGAAGAACCCCGAGCTGACGGTGTTCATCGAGGTCGACAGGGACGAGGTGTTCGTCTTCACCGGCGGCATCCCCGGCCAGGGCGGCCTGCCCGTCGGCAGCAGCGGCCGGGCCCTGGTGCTCATGTCGGGCGGCATCGACTCGCCGGTGGCGGCCTACCGCATGATGCGGCGCGGCCTGCACGTCGACTTCCTGCACTTCTCCGGCATCCCGTTCACCACGTCCGAGTCGATCTACAAGGCTTACGCGCTGGTGCGCAAGCTCGACCGGTTCCAGGGCAAGTCGCGCCTGTGGGTGGTGCCGTTCGGCAAGGCGCAGCAGTCGATCCGCAACTCCGGCCAGGACCGGCTGGCGGTGATCGCGCAGCGGCGGCTCATGCTCAAGACGGCCGAGGAGGTCGCCCACCGCATCCGCGCCGCCGCGCTGATCACCGGCGACGCCCTCGGCCAGGTCTCCTCGCAGACGCTGGCCAACATCACCGCCCAGGACAACGCGGTCGACCTGCCGATCCTGCGCCCGCTGGTGGGCTGGGACAAGACCGAGATCATGGCCGAGGCCCGGCGCATCGGCACGCTGGAGATCTCCGAGCTGCCCGACGAGGACTGCTGCTCGCTGCTGGCGCCCAAGCGCGCCGAGACCCGCGCCAAGATCGAGGACCTGAAGCAGATCGAGCGGCGGCTGGACGCCGAGGAGCTGTGCGTGCAGCTCGCCGACTCGATCCAGGAATACACCCTCTAGTCCCCGGCGGAGCCGGGAGGCGCGGCGGGCCCCCGCCGTCCGCCACGCCTCCCGGCCCTTCCGCGGGGCGTCAGGCGTCGACCTTGAACGGGTCGTGCTCGGCCAGCAGCTTGTCCAGCCTGGCCTGGTCGACGCGCTTGCTGACCTCCGACTGCTCCTGCCGGTCGCGTACGACCTTGCACAGCGTGACGGTGGAGGTGACCACGTACAACAGGCCGAGCCCGAGGAAGGCCCTGATCCAGCCCGCCGTGGGCAGGTAGGCCAGGGCGATCACCACGGAGGTCAGCGAGATGACGAACGACAGGATCGCCTGGACGTAGAACGCGGTGGTCTGCGTGGGTTGAATGGGCTTCGTCATACGGCCATGGTGCTGGCGGCACGAAGCCCGGCACATGGGGTCTCGTACTCACGTTACCGCTGAGTACAACCGGCGGTGGCTTGTGGCGCGGCCGGTCAGATGGGCGGTGGCCGGCCAGGCGGGCCGGTCACGGGGGACGGTCAGGCGGCCGGTCAGGCGGGCTGGTCGGGTGGGCTGGTCGGGTGGGCACGGCCGGTCATCACTGTCAGGCGGGCACGGCCGACGCGGCCCTCTTGCCGAGCAGCGCCGGGAAGTCGGTCATGACCTGCGCCAGCTCGCCCAGGTCGGCGTCCACCAGGGCCTGCGGGCCGTCGCAGAGCGCCTGCTCGGGCTGCGGGTGCACGTCGATGATCACGCCGTCGGCGCCCACCGCGACGGCCGCGCGGGTCAGTGGCAGCACCAGCTCGCGCCGCCCGCCCGAGTGGGACGGGTCGACGATCACGGGCAGGTGCGACAGGCGCTGCGCCACCGGCACGGCCGAGACGTCGAGCGTGTTGCGGGTGGCCGTCTCGAACGTCCGCACGCCCCGCTCGCACAGCACGATGTCCAGGTTGCCGCGCTGCGCGATGTACTCGGCCGCCATCAGCCACTCCTCGATGGTGGCCGTCATGCCGCGCTTGAGCATCACCGGCTTCCCGGCCGCGCCGACGGCCTGCAGCAGCGCGAAGTTCTGCATGTTGCGGGTGCCCACCTGGAGCATGTCGGCGTAGGAGGCGACCAGCTCGACGTCCTGAGCGTCCACGACCTCCGTCACGATCGGCAGGCCCGTCTCCTCGCGCACGTCGGCCAGGATGCGCAGGCCCGCCTCGCCCAGCCCCTGGAAGGCGTACGGGGACGTGCGCGGCTTGAACGCCCCGCCCCGCAGCAGCGCCGCGCCGGCGGCCTGGGCCATCCGGGCCGCGTCGAGGGTCTGCCGGTGCGTCTCGACCGCGCACGGCCCCGCGATCAGCGTCACGGTGTCGGGGCCGATCGGCACGCCGCCCACGTGGACCGTGGAACGTTCCGGATGGTTCTCCCGGCTGACCAGCTTGTACGGCGTGGACACCCGCATCACGTCCCGCACCCCGCGCATGCCCCGCAGGGCGGCCGCGTCGAGCTGCGTCACGTCGCCCACCAGGCCCACGATCGTGCGCCGCACCCCCTTGCTGACGAACGCCTCGACCCCGGCCGCCCGCACGACGGACACGATCGAAGCGAGGTCCTCCGCGGTGGCCTCCGGCCCCATCACGATCACCATCTCTGCTGTCTCCTCTTCCTGGGAAAGCCTCTGGAAACGACAGAAGGCCCCGGGTCCTGCCGGACCCGGGGCCTTCGTTCGCCTGTCTGCTAGCGCAGCGTCAGATGGCGAACGGACTCGGGTCCGTCGCCATACCAAAACAGGAACGCGGTGCGCATAGGTCGTAAGCGTAGCGCACGACACCCGCTGCCGAGGCACACGAGGCGCGATGGCAGGATGGCCCAAGACGCGAGACAGGGTGAGGGGAGTGATCGTGGAGGAGTCGCGCCTGCCTCCAGGCCAGTACGTCCCGCGCGGCCGACCCGTGATCCACTACGGCAGGGTGCCCGCGTTCAAACCGGAGAGCTGGGACTTCCGGGTGTTCGGGGCCACCGCCTCGGGAGAGGAGCACCGCTTCGACTGGAGCGAGTTCGAGCGGCTGCCCCGGGCCACGCGCATCGCCGACTTCCACTGCGTCACCAAGTTCTCCCTGATGGCCAACGAGTGGCGCGGCGTCACCCCGGCCACGATCATGGAGGCCGCCCCGCCCGACCCCGGCGTGCGTCACGTGATGATCTGGGCCGAATACGGCTACAGCGCCAACCTGCGGATGTCCGACTTCACCGCCCCCGGCACGCTGTTCGCCATGGAGCTCGACGAGAAGCCGCTCAGCTCCGAGCGGGGCTTCCCGGTGCGCATCGTGGTGCCCCACCTGTACGCCTGGAAGAGCGTCAAATGGGTGCGCGGCATCGAATACCTCCTCGAAGACCGCAGAGGCTTCTGGGAGGAGCGCGGCTACCACAACGTCGCCGACCCCTGGCGCGAGCAGCGCTACTCCTACCAGGAAGAACCCGGGGAAGGGCCGCCCTGACTTCACTCCGGGTTTTCCCCCGGACGCGCTCCGTTATTGGTTACCGTTTCCGCATGCTGACCACCGTGTGCGTGGCGCTGTGCTCCCTGACCTTCCTGCTCGGCTACGGGCTCGCCCGCATGGCGCGGCGCCGCCAGGCGCTGCCGGAGCCGGGCAGGACGGACGACGCGACGTTCACCACGCTGCACACCGCCGCGATGGCGGCTCCGGCCCTGCGCGCGGGGCTCGACCGCGACTCCGCCCGCAAGGCCGTGCGTCACCTGCACGCCCTGCTGGGCACCTCCGCCGTCGCGATCACCTCCACCGAGGCCGCGCTGGCCTGGGACGGGCCGTGCACCGACGACGTGCTCACCTACGCCCGTGCCACGCTGGCCGCCGGGCGGGCGCAGGTGTTCCCCGGGGAGCGGCACGGCGCGGAGCTGGGGGCGGTCGTGGTGCCGCTGACCGTGGACGGCACGGTGGTGGGCGCGCTGGCGGCCTTCGACGGGCAGGTGAGCGCGGCGCTGGTGCGCACCGTCACCGAGGTCGGCCGCTGGGTCTCCGGGCAGCTCGAACTGGCCGAGCTCGACTCCTCCAGGCGGCGCGCGCTGGAGGCCGAGATGCGCGCCCTGCGCGCGCAGATCTCGCCGCACTTCGTCTACAACGCGCTGACGACGATCGCCTCGTTCGTCCGCACCGACCCCAAGCGCGCCCGCGAGCTGCTGCTCGACTTCGCCGACTTCTCCCGGTACGCGCTGCGCAGGGCCGACGACTTCACCACCCTGGCCGACGAGCTGACCTGCGTCGACCGCTACCTGCTGCTGGAGCGCGCCCGCTTCGGCGACAAGCTGCGCTTCAGCATGCAGGTGGCCCCGGAGGTGCTGCCCGTGCCGGTGCCGTTCCTGTGCCTGCAGCCCCTGGTCGAGAACGCCATCAAACACGGCATGCGCGGGCGCGGCGGCCCCGGCGAGGTGCGGGTGGTGGTGCGCGACGCGGGCCCGGAGGCGCACATCACGGTCGAGGACGACGGCGCCGGCATGGACCCCGAGTGCGCCCGCCGGCTGCTCGACGAGGACCCGGCGCGCGAGGGCAACGGCATCGGGCTGGCCAACGTGGACCTGCGCCTGCGCCAGATCTACGGTGACGGCTACGGGCTCGTCGTGGAGACCGCGCTGGGCGCCGGCACGAAGGTACGGCTACGCGTGCCCAAGACGTCCCTTAGCTCGTTGTAGTCAAATACTTACGCTATGCTGGCGTGTCCCTTGTGACCTCTGCTTTCATACGGCAGCGTGATGGACATGCTGAGAGTTCTGGCCGTTGACGATGAAGTGCCCGCTCTGGAGGAGCTCGCCTACCTGTTGCGCCAGGACGACAGAATCGAACACGTCACGACCGCGGCCGACGGCGTCACGGCTCTTCAGGACATGGTCCAGATGATCGGCAGCGGCGAGCGGCTCGACGGGGTGTTCCTCGACATCCGCATGCCCGGCCTCGACGGGCTCGACCTGGCCCGGCTCGTCGGCGGCTTTCCCAGCCCGCCCAGGCTGGTGTTCGTCACGGCACACGAGGAGTGCGCGGTGCAGGCGTTCGAGCTGGAGGCCGTCGACTACCTGCTCAAGCCCGTCAGGGCCGAGCGGCTGTCGGAGGCGGTGCGCAGGCTGGAGGCCGCCGCCGGCCCGGCCGCCGAGCCGGGCCAGGACGACGTGATCCCGGTCGAGCTGGGCGGGCGCACCCGGTTCGTGCCGCAGCAGGCCGTCCTGTTCGCCGAGGCCAAGGGCGACTACGTGCGCCTGCACACCGTCGACGGCAGCTACCTCGTGCGCATGTCGCTGGCCGCGCTGGAGCGGCGCTGGTCCGACGCCGGGTTCATCCGCATCCACCGCAGCACGCTGGTCTCCGGCCGGCACGTCAGCGAGCTGCGCTTCGAGGGCGGCCGGGTGACGCTCACCGTCGGCACCGAGACCCTGCGGGTCAGCCGGCGGCACAGCCGCCAGGTCCGCGAGCAGCTCGTCCGCCAGCACCGGGGCGTGATCTCATGAGCACCCCCGCCGGCAGACGCGGGGGTGTGCTCCGGTGAGTGCGGGGCGGCGCGTCGTCGTGCGGCGACGGCCCCCCGCGCTCGGGCGCTCGAGCGGGCTGTCCGGCCCGCGTGAGCGCCTGCCCGACGTGCCCGCCATCGTCGGCCTGCAGTTACGGCGGGCGCTGCGGACCGTGGCCGCCGTCGCCGGGCTGCTGCTCGGCCTCCCCGTGCTGGCCGCGTGGGTGCCCGAGCCGTGGGCCTGGGTGGCGCTGTCGGTGGCCGTGCACGGCGCGTGGGTGTGCCTGGCCGTGCTGCAGCTCAGGTGCGCGGAGCGGCTGGAGAGATGAGCGTCGCGGTGCTGACCGGGATCGCCTTCGTGCTGGTTCTGGGCGTGACGGTGGGCGCCGCGCGACCACGCCGTTCCAGCGGCGTCTCCGACTTCTACGTGGCGTCCAGGGCGGTCCCTCCCTGGTGGAACGGAGCCGCGATCACCTCCGAGTACACCTCGGCCGCCGCCTGCCTGGGCACGGCCGGGCTGATCGCCATGCACGGCTCGCCGATGTTGTGGTACCCGGCGGGGGCCGCCGCCGGGTTCGTGGTCGTCCTGGCGCTGGTGGTCGCGCCGCTGCGGCGGTCGGGGACGTACACGCTGCCCGACTTCGCCGAATGGCGGCTGCGTTCGGTGCGGCTGCGCCGCTTCACCACCTGCTTCGTGCTCGTCATCGGGCTGGTGTTCCTGGTCGCCCAGCTGCACGCCGCCGGGGTCGTGGTGCGGCTGCTGACCGGGCTGCCGCCGTGGCTGGGCTGGGCGGCCGTCGCGGTGGCGGCGCTGGGCGTGGCCTTCGCCGGCGGGCTGGGGAGCGTCACCAGCGTGCAGGCCTCGCAGTTCTGGCTGAAGCTGGCGGTGTTCGTCGGGGTCGGGGTGGCGTGCTGGTGGACGGTCGGCACCCGGCCCGTCGCGCTGCTGGAGGTGGCCTACCGGGCCGGGAGCGCCGGGCTGGCGGGAGCGGGCGACCCGTCGCTGGCCGGGGTGCTGGCCGTGCTGCTGGCCTCCGCGCTGGGCACGATGGGGCTGCCGCACGTGATCGTGCGGGTCTACACCGACAGGGACGGCCGCGGCGCCCGGCGCTCGATCGTGGCCACCCAGGTGCTGCTGGCGGCGTTCTGCGTGGTGCCGCCGCTGTACGGGGTGCTGGGGCGCGTCCACGTACGGGGCGCGGCGGCCGACGAGATCGTGCTGCTGCTGCCCGCCAGGATGCTGCCCGGCGTGCTGGGGGACGTGCTGACGGGCCTGCTGGCGGCGGGGGCGTTCGCGGCCTTCCTGGCCACCACCGCGGGCGTCCTGGTGGCCGTGGGGGGCGCGGTGTCGGCGTGCGTGTCGCGGGCCGGGGTGCGCCCGTTCCGCACGGCCGTGGCCGGGGTCCTGGTGGCCGCGCTCGTCCTGACGGCCGTCACGATCCCCGGCGTGTCCGTGGCGCTCGTGCTGCTGGGCTTCAGCCTCTCGGCCGCCACCTTCTGCCCGCTGCTGGTGCTGGGGATCTGGTGGCGGCGGCTGACGGACGTCGGCGTGGCGGCGGGGTTCGCGCTCGGAGGGGGTGTGACCGGCGCGCTTGTGCTGGCCGAGCAGGCGGGCGTGAAGATGGGGGCGCTGACTTCCTGCCCCGCCCCGGTGGCCGTGCCGCTCTCCTTCGCCGTGATGGTGGTGACTTCCCTGGTCACACCGGGTCGATTGCCGCGGGGAGTGGGCCGGATGATGGTGCGGATGCACGTGCCCGAGCATCGTGTGGGCCCCTCGGCCTACCGTTCGTCGCGCCGGGACGACCGCTGGTCGTGAGACCACTCTCCGTATATCGCTGACTACAGACCGCTCAACGAGCTGTCCGTAAACAGGGTTTCGCCCGCATGATCGCGACCGTAGTGTTTCGGCATCGGAAGCCCATCCCGGCGCATCGGGGGGGACGGGCCGCAAGGCTCAGCGAACAGGCCCGGTGCGCGGGGTTCACCGGCGACACGCAGGTCGCCGCGGCTGTCGGGCCCTTGACCGGGGGGTGGGGCCCGCCATGCCGATCGTGAGGGGGCGCCCGCGCGGGCCGGGAGACCGGGCCCCGCGATCCGGCCTTCGGGGGCGGCCGGATCGCGCTGAGCGGGCGCCCCTGTCACGGTTGCGGCTCGGGTGGGAGCTTTGTCCGTGCCCGATCGGCCGACCGCATTACCCGTACACAGAGTCACACCGCACCGGCGGCGCTTTCAGAGACCGAGGCCCGCGGCCGGGGGTCAGCCGTCGCGCAGCTTCTTCAGCAGGGCGATGTCCTCGGCGTGCTTGGGGGCCTTGCCGGGCGTCTCGATGCAGATCGGCACCCCGGCCACCGCCGGATGCCGCATCAGCTCGGCGAACGGCTCGACGCCGATGTGGCCGGCCCCGATGTTCTCGTGGCGGTCCTTCTTCGCGCCGCACACGTCTTTGGAGTCGTTGGCGTGGATCAGCCGGAGCCGCCCGGGCGCGACCGCGTGCAGCGCGTCGAACGTCTCCTTCACCCCGCCCTCGGCGGCCAGGTCGTGACCGGCGGCGAAGGCGTGGCAGGTGTCGAGGCAGACGGTGGCCCGCGGATGCCAGTCGAGCGCCGCCAGATAGGGCTCCAGGTCCTGGACCGTGGCGCACAACATCGCGCCCTGGCCCGCCATCGGTTCGAGCAGCAGGTCGGGACCGCCCTCGGGGATCTCCTCCAGCAGGGGCAGCAGATTCTCCCTGACCTGCCGCAACGCGTCGTCGCGCGACTGCGTCACCGCCGAGCCCGTGTGCACCACGACCCCCTTGGCGCCGGTCTCCACCCCGCGCCGCAGCGTGTGCCGCACGATCGCGATGGAGTTGGCCAGCGTCTCGGGGCTGGGCGAGCCGAAGTTGACGAGATAGGGCAGGTGGATGAACGTCTCCACGCCCGACTCGGCGAGCTTGGCGTCCTGGTCGGGCTTGCCCTCGGTGAGCGCCCAGCCGCGCGGGTTGGTGACGAACACCTGGATCATCTCGGCGCCGATCTCGGCCATGGACTTCAGGCCACCCGTCGCCAGGCCGCCCGTCACGGACACGTGTCCGCCGATCAGGGATTTCGAGGTCATGATGGCACTCAGTGTAGGCGCAGCGGCGGACAGTTCCGCCGCCCGCCGTCACAGGGGCGAAGCCGCGCACGCCCCGGTCGGGCGCACGACCCGGGCCGGGGCGGGACCCGCGTTGGAGCATGAGACGAAAAGTGGCCCGCATCCGGGCCGCGAGTTGGGAGTTCTCGCGGATGGACCGGGCACGAAGCGCATGTGTGTACTTCTCGCATGCCCGACACACTGGCCGGCTTCAACGCCAGGCCCGCCGCCGAGGCGGAGGCCGAACTGCTCGCCTGCTGCGCCTCGCGCGCCTTCGCCGGGAAGGTGGCCGCGCTGCGCCCGTACGACGACCTCGACCGGCTCCTCGACGCCGCCGGCGCGGCCGTGCTGGAGCTGGCCTGGGACGACGTGCTGGAGGCGCTGCGGGCCCACCCGCGCATCGGGGAGCGGGCCGGCGGCGACGGCAGGGAGGCGTCCTGGTCCCGGCAGGAGCAGTCGGGGGTCGAGGACGACCTGCGCGCCGCGCTCGCCGACGGCAACCGGGCCTACGAGCGGCGCTTCGGTCACGTCTACCTCGTCTGCGCCACCGGGCTGACCGGCGCCGAGCTGCTCGACCGGCTCCGGCGGCGGCTGGGCAACGACGAGGAGCGCGAGCGCGAGGTCGTACGCGGCGAGCTGGCCGCGATCACCCGGCTGCGGCTGGGCAGGCTCGTGAAGGAGGGGACATGAGCCTGTCCACCCACGTGCTCGACTCGGTCACCGGCCGCCCCGCCGCCGGCCTGCGCGTACGCCTGGAGCACGACGGCCGGGTCGTGGCCGAGGGGCGCACCGACGACGACGGCCGCATCACGGGCTGGGAGTGCGGCGCCGGGGTGCACCGGATCGTCTTCGACACCGGCTCCTACCTGGCCGACACGTTCTACCCGGAGGTCGTCGTCACCTTCACCGTCACCGACCCGGCGGCCCACCACCACGTGCCGCTGCTGCTCAGCCCGTACGCCTACGCCACCTACCGAGGGAGCTAGATTGACCGTCAGGCTCGGCGCCAACCGCTACGGCAAGGCGGAGACCAGGCTCGTCCACGTGGTCAGGAACGGGCCCGTGCACCACGTCAAGGACGTCAACGTCAGCACCTTCCTGTCGGGTGACATGGAGGCGGTCCACCTGACCGGCGACAACTCCGCCGTGCTGCCGACCGACACGCAGAAGAACACCGCCTACGTCTTCGCCCGCCGCCACGGCGTCGGCCAGATCGAGGAGTTCGCGCTCCGGCTGGCCCGGCACTACGTCACCGCGCAGCCCACCGTCCACCACGCCAGGGTGGAGATCGAGGAGTACGGCTGGCACCGCGCCGGCCCCCACTCGTTCGTGCGCGACGGCGGCGAGGTGCGCACCTGCGTGGCCCACCACGACCGCGACGGCCGCACGACCGTGGTCTCCGGGCTGCGGGACCTGGTGCTGATGAACTCGACCGGCTCGGAGTTCCGCGGCTACATCGTGGACGAGTACACCACGCTCGCGCCCGCCGCCGACCGCGTCCTGGCCACCGCCGTCACCGCGCGCTGGCGGCACACGGCCCCCGAGGCCTCCTCCTACGCCAAGTCGTACGCGGAGGTCCGGCAGTGCCTGCTGGAGGCGTTCACCGGCACCCACAGCCGCTCGCTCCAGCAGACCCTGTACGCCATGGGGGAGCGCGTCCTGACCACCTGCCCCGAGGTGTGCGAGATCAGGCTGACCATGCCGAACAAGCACCACTTCGCCGTGGACCTGACCCCGTTCGGCCTCGACAACGACAACGAGGTCTTCCACGCCGCCGACCGGCCCTACGGGCTCATGGAGGGCGGCGTGCTGAGAGACGACGCGCCCGACGCCGGATTCGCCTGGGAGTAGCGACGATGGACTTCTTGCGGCCCACGACGTGGCAGGAGGCGCTGGCCGCCAAGGCGGACCGGCCCGAGGCCGTGCCGATCCAGGGCGGCACCGACGTGATGGTGGAGATCAACTTCGACGTGCGCAGGCCGCCCGCGCTGCTCGACCTCACCCGGATCGCCGAGCTGCGGGAGTGGTCGATGGCGGGCGGGCACTGCCGGCTGGGGGCCGGGGTGCCGTACGCGGCGGTCATCGAGCACCTCGGCGGCCCGCTGCCCGGCCTGGCCCAGGCCGCGCGCACGGTCGGCTCGCCGCAGATCCGCAACCGCGGGTCGGTCGGCGGGAACCTGGGCGCGGCCTCGCCCGCGGGCGACAGCCATCCGCCGCTGCTGGCGGCCGGCGCGGTGGTCGAGGCGGAGTCGCGCGACCGGGGCGTGCGGATGATCCCGGCCGCCGAGTTCTACCTCGGGGCCAAGCGCAGCGCGCTGGAGCCGGACGAGCTGATCAGGGCCGTGCACGTGCCGCCCGCCACCGGCCCGCAATACTTCTCCAAGGTCGGCACGCGCAACGCCATGGTGATCGCGGTGTGCTCGTTCGCGATCGCGCTGCACCCGCGCGAGCGGCGGGTCGGCACCGGCCTCGGCTCGGCCGCCCCCACGCCGCGCCGCGCGTACGAGGCGGAGGAGCTGCTGGCCGCCGAGCTCGACTGGGAGGCGCCGCTCGACCCGGCGCTGCCGGCCCGCTTCGGCGAGCTGTGCGCGCGGGCCGCCGCGCCGATCGACGACGTGCGCGGCACCGCCGCCTACCGGGTGCACGCCATCGGCGTGATGGCGCGCCGCACGCTCACCTGGGCCTGGAACGACCACCTGGAGAAGAGGGCCGCCTGATGCGCGTCACGTTCACCGTCAACGGCCGCGAGGAGAGCGCGCAGAACGTCTGGGAGGGCGAGAGCCTGCTGTACGTGCTGCGCGAGCGCCTCGGCCTGCCCGGCTCCAAGAACGCCTGCGAGCAGGGCGAGTGCGGCTCCTGCACCGTCTACCTGGACGGCGTGCCGGTCTGCTCCTGCCTGGTGGCCGCCGGGCAGGCGGAGGGGCGGCAGGTGCGCACCGTCGAGGGGCTGGCCGAGGGGGACCGGCTCGACCCGGTGCAGGAGGCGTTCGTGGAGTGCGGGGCCGTGCAGTGCGGCTTCTGCACGCCGGGCCTGGTCGTGCAGGCCCACGACCTGCTGTCCCGGGTGGCGCGGCCGTCGGACGCCGAGATCAGGGAGGCGCTGGCGGGCAACCTGTGCCGCTGCACCGGCTACGAGAAGATCCTCGACGCGGTGCGCCTGGCCGCCACCAGAAAGGCGGCGCGATGAGCCTGGTCATCGGGAACGTGTTCATCGCGCCCGTCTCCGGCCCCGAAGTCGAATCCGGATATATCAGGATCGAGGGGGACCTGATCGCCGAACTGGGCGCCGGCCCCGCCCCGGACGTCCCCGGCGCCACCCTCATCGACGGCGCCGGCTGCCTGGCCACCCCCGGCCTGGTCAACACCCACCACCACCTCTACCAGTGGGCCTCGCAGGGCCTGGCCCAGGACGCCACGCTGTTCGAGTGGCTGGCGGCGCTCTACGACGTCTGGGCCGCCATGGACGCCGAGGTGGTCAACGGCGCGGCCACGGCCGGGCTGGCCTGGCTGGCGCTGTCCGGCTGCACCACCACCAGCGACCACCACTACCTCTTCCCCAAGGGCCGGGGCGACCTGCTCGCCGCCGAGATCGAGGCCGCCCGCGCGATCGGCCTGCGCTTCCACCCGGCGCGCGGCTCGATGGACCTGGGCAGGTCGAAGGGCGGCCTGCCGCCGGACGTCGTGGTCGAGGAGCTGGACGACGTCCTCGCCGCCACGGCCGCCGCCGTGGACGCCCACCACGACCCGTCGCCCTCCTCCATGCTGCGCGTGGCGGTCGCGCCGTGCTCGCCGTTCTCGGCCAGCGCCGAGCTGATGACCGCCTCGGCCGCGCTGGCCAGGGAGAAGGGCGTACGCCTGCACACGCACCTCGCCGAGACCCTCGACGAGGAGGAGCACTGCCGCGAGCGGTTCGGGCTGCGGCCGGTCGACTACATGGAGAAGCTGGGCTGGCTTGGGCCCGACGTGTGGCTCGCGCACGCCGTGCACCTCAGCGACGCCGACATCGCCAAGCTGGCCGCCACCGGCACCGGCACGGCGCACTGCCCCTCCTCCAACGGGCGGCTCGGGGCGGGCATCGCCCGCGTGTCGGAGATGCTGCGCCGCGGCGCGAACGTCGGGCTCGGCGTGGACGGCGCCGCCTCCTCCGAGCTGACCCCGCTGGCCGGCGAGATGCGCCAGGCCCTGCTCTTCCAGCGCGCCAGGTACGGCCCCGCCGCCCTCAGCGCCCGGCAGGCCCTGGAACTGGCCACGCTGGGCGGCGCCCGCAACCTCGGCAGGCAGAACGAACTGGGCACCCTCGAACCCGGCAAATTAGCCGACATCGTCCTGTGGCCGTTGTCCGGGTCGTTCGCGGCGGCCGTCGCCGATCCGGTCTGCGCGCTCGTCTTCGGCCCCGCGCCGCCGCCGGCCCTCGTGCTGGTCGGCGGGCGCGCCGTGGTGTCCGGCGGCGAGCTGCGCACCGTCCCGCAGGACGCGGCCGGGCAGGCGGGCGCGCGGGCGCACCGGCGGCTGATGCGGCTGGCGCGCGAGCGCGGCTTCGGCGCCGCCAGGGAGGTCCACCGCTGATGCCGAACCTGGCCCATTAGGGTGGGAATGTCCAAGAACGCGGAGGAAAGGCGGTCCCGTGGCGGAGGAACTCCCCGACGAGCGCACGGCGCGGCTCAAGAGCACGTTCGCCGAGATCGACACCGACGGCGACGGCTACATCAGCGAGAGCGAGCTGAAGCGGCACTTCCCCGACCTGCCGCCCGAGGCGCTCGGGGCGATGAGCCAGGCGGCCGACTCCGACCAGGACGGACGCTACTCCCTGGAGGAGTTCATCCGCACGGTGTCCTGAGGCCCCCGGCCGGCCCGCCGCCACCGGGGGGAGGCCCGCGTGCCGGCGTGGTCTCCGGGGACGGGCCGCCGCCCGCTCCCGGGGCGGGGTACCGGCGTGGTCCCCGGGAACGCCCGAATGTCAGGATGATGAGTCACGCCTTCCTGCCCGCTCGCACCGGGCAGGAAGGCGTGTCAGGACATTGTTCATCATCAGGTGGGAGTTCGTAGTGGTTCAGCACGTTCTGGTCGCCCCGGACAAGTTCAAGGGGTCGCTGACCGCGGCCGAGGTGGCCTCCCGGGTGTCGGCCGGGCTCGGCGTGCCCACCGTCGAGCTGCCGATCGCCGACGGCGGCGACGGCACCGTGGACGCCGCCGTGGCGGCCGGGTTCGGGCGCGTCACGATCGAGGTGACCGGGCCCACGGGCGAGCGCATCCCCGCCTCGTACGCCTGGCAGCCCACCGGCACCGCCGTGGTCGAGCTGTCGGAGGCGTCCGGGCTGCGCCGCCTGCCCGGCGGGCACGAGCCGCTGACCGCCACCAGCTACGGCACCGGCGAGCTGATCGCCGACGCCGTGCGCCGGGGCGCCAAGCGGGTGGTGCTCGGGCTGGGCGGCAGCGCCTCCACCGACGGGGGAGCGGGCATGGCGCAGGCCCTCGGCGCCCGCCTGCTCGACGCCGACGGCGCCGACCTGCCCAGGGGCGGCGCCGCGCTGAAGAACCTGGCCCGCATCGACATGTCGGGCTTCCTCGACATCGCGGGCGTGGAGTTCGTGGTGGCCAGCGACGTGGACAACCCGCTGCTCGGCCCGCACGGCGCCGCCGCCGTGTACGGCCCCCAGAAGGGCGCCACCCCCGACGACGTCAAGACGCTGGAGTCGGCGCTGTCCCGCCTGGCCGCCATCGCCACCACCACCCACGGGCTGATGGGCGCGGTCGAGCACGACGACATCGTGCGCGCCATGGGCGTGGCGGGCGCGCCGGGGGCGGGCGCGGCCGGCGGGGTCGGGTTCGCGGCGCTGGCGTTCCTGCACGCCGAGATCCGGCCGGGCATCGACTACCTGCTCGACCTGCTCGGGTTCGGCGAGCAGGTCAAGGGAGCCCGCCTGGTGATCACCGGCGAGGGCTCGCTGGACGAGCAGTCGCTGCGCGGCAAGGCGCCCATCGGCGTGGCCCAGGCCGCGGCCGGGGCGGGCGTGCCGGTGGTGGCCGTCTGCGGCCGCCGCACGCTCTCCGACGACGACCTCAAGGCCGCCGGCATCGAGGCCGCCTACGCCCTGACGGACCTGGAGCCCGACCCGGCCCGCTGCATGGAGCAGGCCGGCCCCCTGCTCGAACGCCTCGCCGCCCGCCTCGCCGCCGACCGCCGCCTGGCGGCCGACGCGTGATGCCGACCGCCAGGCCGTCACCCGGCGGCGGACGCATGACCCCGTCGCCCGGCGGCTGTCGCGTGAGCCCGTCGCCGCCGGGAGGCGGATCGTCAGCTGGAGGTTGATGCATGGCCCCGTCGCCGCCCGGAGAGCCCACGGCGCCGTTCGACCCGCCGTTCGACCCGCCGTTCGACCCGCCGTTCGACCTGGTGATCAGGTCCCGCAGGACCGTCACGCCGGAGGGTGAGCGGCCCGCCGCCGTCGCCGTGCGCGGCGAGAAGATCGCCGCGCTGCACGACTACGCCGCCCCCCTGCCCGCCGCCGAGGACGTCGATCTGCGCGACCTGGCGCTCCTGCCCGGCCTGGTCGACACCCACGTCCACGTCAACGAGCCGGGCCGGGCCCACTGGGAGGGCTTCGCCTGCGCGACCAGGGCGGCCGCCGCCGGCGGCGTCACCACGATCGTGGACATGCCGCTCAACTCGCTGCCGCCGACGATCGACCCCGGGGCGCTCGACGCCAAGCGGCGGGCCGCCGAGGGGCGGTGCCACGTGGACGTCGGGTTCTGGGGCGGGGCGGTGCCGGGGAACCTCAAGGATCTCGCGCCGCTGCACGAGTGCGGGGTCTTCGGGTTCAAGTGCTTCATGTCACCGTCGGGGGTGCCGGAGTTCCCGCCGCTGACGGCCGGGGAGCTGCGGCGCGCGCTGGAGGAGGTCGCCGGGTTCGGCGGCATGATGGTGGTGCACGCCGAGGACCCGGCGCTGCTGGCCGAGCCGGGCGGGCCGACCTACCGGGAGTTCCTGGACTCCCGGCCGGGGGCCGCCGAGCGCAGCGCCGTCGAGCGGGCCGTGCGGCTGGCCGAGGTGACCGGCTGCCGGCTGCACATCCTGCACGTCTCCGGCGCCGAGTGCCTGGAGGTGCTGGAGGCCGCCCTGGGCAGGGGAGCGCCGGTCTCGGCCGCGACCTGCCCGCACTACCTGACGCTGACGGCCGAGCAGGTGCCCGAGGGCGGGACGGCGTACAAGTGCTGCCCGCCGATCCGCTCGCGGGCCAACCGCGACCTGCTGTGGGAGGGGCTGGCGCGAGGCGTGCTGAGCTGCGTCGTCTCCGACCACTCGCCCTCGCCGGCCGAGCTGAAGGTGCCCGACTTCGCCGCCGCCTGGGGCGGCATAGCCTCGCTCCAGCTCGGCCTGCCCGCGGTCTGGACGGAGGCCGCGCGGCGGGGGCACCGGCTGGAGGACGTGGTGCGCTGGATGTCCGCCAACCCCGCCGCGCTGGCCGGCGTGGCCGGCAAAGGCGGGATCGCGGCGGGGAACGACGCCGACCTGGTCGCCTTCGACCCCGCCGCCGGCACCCTCGTGGACGCCGCCCGCCTCCACCACCGCAACCCCGTCACCCCCTACCACGGTCACACGCTCAAGGGCGCCGTCCTGACCACCTGGCTGCGCGGCCGCCCGGTGGACGGCGAGCCGCACGGGCGGCTCCTGCGCAAGGCCCGGCCGACGATGGGAGCGCGATAGATGTCCGGTTTCACCACCCTGCCCGACCTCGCCCTGCGCACTCTGGGCGGCGCCGTCGTGGCCGCCAGCGACGAGTCCTTCGCCGAGAAGGAGAGCCTGATCAGGCCGGGCCGGCCCGACTTCCAGCCGGGCACGTTCGGCAGCAAGGGGCAGGTCTACGACGGCTGGGAGACCCGCCGCCGCCGCGCGCCCGGCCACGACTGGGCCCTGGTGCGGCTCGGCATGCCCGGCGTGATCCGCGGCGTGGTGATCGACACCGCCTGGTTCAGGGGCAACCACCCCACCCACGCCTCGGTGGAGGCGGCGTACGTGCCGGGGCATCCCGCACCCGAGGAGGTGCTGGCGGCGCGGTGGACGCCGATCGTGCCGCTGTCGGAGCTCAAGGGCGACACCGAGCACCACTTCCCGGTCGCCGGCGAGGCGGTCCACACCCACGTACGGCTCCGCATCCACCCCGACGGCGGCGTCGCCCGGCTCCGGGTGCACGGAGAGGTCAGGGCCGACCTGTCGCTCTACGACGGCCTCGGGCTCGACCTGGCCGCCCTGGCCAACGGCGGGCTGGTCACCGCCTGCTCCGACGACTTCTACTCCGCGCCCGGCAACGTCATCGCGCCCGGCCTGGCCCGGCACCAGGCCGAGGGCTGGGAGACGGCCAGGCGGCGGGGCGAGGGCAACGACTGGCTCGTCATCCGGCTGGCCGGGCGCGGCGTCATCCGGCTGGCCGAGATCGACACCACCAACCTGCTGTACAACGCGCCCGCCGAGGTGTCGCTGACCGGGCTGGACGGGCCGCGCGAGGTGCCGCTCCTGCCCAGGACCCCGCTCCGGCCCGACACGCCGCACCGCTTCCGCCTCGGCCCCGCCGAGCCGGTCACGCACGTGCGCGTGGACATCTACCCCGACGGCGGCCTGGCCCGCGTCCGCCTCCACGGCCACCTCGCCTGACCGCCCTCCCGCCCGTGGCGGGAGGGCGGCCCGCTCACTGCCAGAGGAAGACGGTGCTGCCGACCGGCCGCCGGCTGTTGGGCACCGGCCGCTGGTACTGCACCACGCCGCCGTTGCCCAGCCGCTGCACCCGCACCTTGAAGCCCAGCGCCTCCAGCTCCGCCTTGGCGTCGTTGACGTTCTTCCCAATCACCCCGGGCACCATGCCGAACGGCTGGTCCTCGCGGTCCTCGTCGTCATCGTCGCCCCGGAACCACTCCCAGATGTCCGCCTGGCACCGCGCCACCGTCACCATGACCGGCGCGCCCCTGTCGACCTCGGACTTGGCCTTGGGCGACTGGGCGATGACCGTGCACGGCTCGGCGTCGTCGTCGACCTCGGTGACCTGCACCTGGAAGCCCTGCTTGCTCAGGAAGTCGGCGGCCTGGTCCTTCGGCATGCCGGCGACGTCGGGCATGACGAGCCCGGCGCTGACGAAGATGTGGACCGTGGCGCCCTTCTTGACCTTCTCGCCCACCATCGGCGAGGTGCGGATCACCTTGTCGCGCTCGATCTCCTGGCTGGGCAGGCGCTTGACGTTGCCGACCGTCAGGCCCGCCTTGGCGATCTCGGCCCGCGCGCTGTTGCCGGTCAGGCCCGACACGTCGGGCACCACGATGCGCTCGGGCCCCAGCGAGGGCACCAGCGTGACCGTCGAGCCCTTCTCCAGCTCGGAGTCGGCCACCGGGTCGGTGCTGAGGATCAGGCCCTCGGCCACCTTCTCGTCGTACTGGCCCTCGGCCTTGCGCATCAGCAGGCCGGCCCCGGCGAGGTTCTTCTCGGCGACCACCAGGTTCTTGCCGACCAGGTCGGGCACCTTGACGTATTCGGGCTGCGCGAAATACCACCCCGTCAGCCCGACCGCCACCGCCAGCACGGCGGCCAGCGTCACCAGGAACCAGTTGGGCCGGAACCCGCGCCGCGGCTCCGGCGCCTCGGCCCGCGGCTGGATCAGCGTGTGGGAGGGGGCGACCATCGTGTGGGCGGGGGCGGCGGCCTGCGGCACCGACTGCGCGCCCGACGGCATGCCGAACGTCTGGGGCCGTGACGGCGGCATCACCGGGCCGGTGCCCGGCGGCGTGGTGGTGCGCGGCAGCATGCGGTGCGCGTCGACCGCCGCCACGAGCATCGCGGTCGCGTCGGCGGGGCGGTGCTGCGGCTCGCGCGCGGTCGCGCCCGCCACCAGCGTGTCGATCAGCGGCGGCACCTCGGGTACCAGCGACGACGGCGCCGGCACCGTGTCGTGGACGTGCCGGTAGGCCACCGACATGGGCGTCTCGCCGTCGTACGGCTGCTGCCCCGTCACCAGCTCGAACAGCATGATGCCGGCGGCGTAGACGTCGCTGCGCACGTCGGCGGCGCCGGTGATGACCTGCTCGGGCGCCATGTAGCCGATCGTGCCGATCATCACGCCGGTGCGGGTCTGGTTGGTCGCCTCGATGGCCTTGGCCAGGCCGAAGTCGACGACCTTGACCCGGCCGTCGTCGGTCATCAGGACGTTCTCGGGCTTCACGTCACGGTGGACCATGCCGGCCTGGTGGGCCGCGCCGAGCGCGGCGAGCACCGGGATCATGATCTCCAGGGCCTCCCGGGCGGGCAGCCTGCCTCGCTCGCGCAGGATGTCGCGCAGGGTGCGGCCCGGGACGTATTCCATCGACAGGTAGACGACGTCGTTGTCGGTGCCCTGGTCGAAGACGTGCACCACGTTGGGGTGCGAGAGGCTGGCAACCGACTTGGCCTCGCCGATGAACCTCCTGACGAAGGCAGGGTCCTCGGCGAGCGAGCGGTGCATGACCTTCAGCGCCACCGTCCGGTCGAGCCGGATGTCCAGCGCGAGGTAGACGGTCGCCATACCGCCCCGGGCGATCCGGCTCTCGATGCGGTAGCGCCCATCGAGGAGCCGCCCGACCAGGGGGTCCGCAGTCGTCGTATCCACCCCGCTGAGTTTACGGGCGTTTTGGCCCCGGCATGGCCTCGCCGCCCGAAACCGATGCGGAGACGTTCTCGTCGGAACGTCCCCGCTCCCGGCGGCACTGACCAGGGGTCACTCTCGTCACGGTGTCATCGGTGACCCCGGCTCACGGCGTCATCGGTGACCCCGGCTCACGGCGTCATCGGTGACGACGCCTCGGCGTAGCGGCGGCGCGGGATGCGCCCCGCCTGCCGCGCCAGCCGTCCGGCCGTCACGGCCTGCCGCATGGCCGAGGCCATGAGGTCGGGCCGCTGCGCGCGGGTGACGGCCGTGGCCAGCAGCACGGCGTCACAGCCCAGCTCCATCGCCAGCGCGGCGTCGCTGGCCGTGCCGATGCCCGCGTCGAGGATCACCGGCACGGAGGCGGCCTCCACGATCAGCTCGATGTTGTGCGGGTTGCGGATGCCCAGCCCGGAGCCGATCGGCGCGCCCAGCGGCATCACGGCCGCGCAGCCCGCCTGCTCCAGCCGCCGCGCCAGCGCCGGGTCGTCGCCGATGTACGGCAGCACCACGAACCCGTCGGCCACCAGCCGCTCCGCCGCGTCGAACGTCTCGATCGGGTCGGGCAGCAGCGTGCGCTCGTCGGCGATGACCTCCAGCTTGACCCAGTTCGTGTCGAGGGCCTCCCTGGCCAGCCGGGCCGTCAGCACGGCCTCGCCCGCGGTGAAACAGCCCGCGGTGTTCGGCAGCACCTTGATGCCGCGCTCGCGCAGCACGTCGAGCACCGAGCCGCGGGCGCCGGGGTCGAGCCGGCGCATCGCGACCGTCGTCAGCTCCGTGCCGGACGCCACCAGCGCCTGGTCGAGCACCTCCAGCGAGGGCGCCCCGCCGGTGCCCATGATGAGCCGGGAGGAGAACTTCTCCCCGGCGATGATGAGATCATCCACCTTGCACCGCCGTCAGAACCTCCACGCGGTCACGGTCGCTCAGCGCCGTGGTCTCCCACGTGCCGCGCGTGACCACCTCGTCGTTCACGGCCACGGCCACACCGGTGGTGGCCGTGGTCAGCGTGCGTACGGCCTGCGCCACGGTCATGCCGTCGGCCACCTCGTGAGCGGCCCCGTTGATGGTAACAATCATGAAATTTCCTGAAATCTCCCAGGCGCGCACAGGGCGGCCAGCTCGCTCTCCTCGCCCGGCAGCTCGCCCAGCAGGATCGCCGTCGTGACCGGGGCCAGCAGCACGCCGCCCCGGTGATGCCCCGTCGCGTACGCCAGCCCCGGGGTCGCGGCCGGCCCGATGAGCGGCAGGTTGTCCGGGGTGCCCGGACGCAGCCCCGCCACCACGTCGGCCACCTCCAGCTCGGTGACGCCCGGCACCAGCTCCCTGGCGTCGCGCAGCAGCTCGTAGAGCCCGCCCGCGGTCACCTTGGTGTCGAACCCCATCTCCTCCTGGGTGGCCCCGACCACCAGCTCGCCGTCGCCCCGGGGGACGAGGTAGACCGACGAGCCGTGCACGGTGCCGCGTACGCACCGGGTGAGCAGCGGCCGCGGGGAGCGCAGCCGCATGATCTGCCCCTTGACCGGCCGCACCGGCACCTCGGCCAGCCCGGAGCTCCACGCCCCCGCCGCCAGGACGACCCGCTCGGCCCTCAGCTCCGAGAGGCCGCCGACGCCACCTGAGCTCTCGACGCCACCTGAGCTCTCGACGTCACCTGAGCTCTCGACGCCGCCTGAGCCATGGACGCCGCCGGAGCCGGTGGCGCCGCTCCCCGGGCCGGGCGCGCCACCGGCACGGCCGCCGGGGGACGGGGACGCGTCACGGCCGCCGGGGGACGGGGACGCGTCACGGCCGCCGGGGGACGGGGGCGCGAGGCGTACGCCTGCGACCCGGCCGCCCTCGCGCAGCAGCTCGCTCACGCGGGCCCGCACCACCGGCACGCCCCGCCGCTCCAGCGCGGCCAGCAGGGCCGCGGTCACGCGGCGCGGATCCACCCACGCGTCGTCGGCCGCCAGCAGGCCGCCGCGCACCGACGGGGCCAGCATCGGCTCCAGCCGCCGGCACTCGCGCCCGGTCAGCCGCTCGACCGGCAGCCCCAGCTTGTCCATGTACGCCGCCAGCTCGTCCAGCGCCGCCAGGTCGTCGGCCCCGTAGGCGACGTCGAGCGTGCCGTCGGAGCGCAGGTCGAGCGTCCGCGCGGGACCGCCGCCGGGGTCGCCACCCGGGTCGAGCCCGGAGTCGGCGGCCAGCTCGGCGGCGAAGGAGGGCCAGCGGCGCAGCGCGGCCACCCCCAGCCGCAGCAGCGGCGTCTCGGTGTAGGTCACCTCGCTGACCGGGGCCAGCATGCCCGCCGCCGCGTAGGAGGCCCCCCTGCCGGGGGCCGGGTCGACCACGGTGACCGGCCGCCCCTGGCGCGCCAGCCGCCACGCCACCGACAGCCCGACGACTCCGCCGCCCACGATCACATCCACATGCGCTCCCTTCGCCGGCATGATCCGGATCAGGTGTCTTGCGGTCGAAGGCCCGGCAAAGCCTTCCTCTCAGCCCGGTATACGGCCGGACTCCCGCGCGTCTTACGATCCACAGCCTACGGCCTCGATGCGGCGTTCGAGCACCGGCCCCGTTATGGTCGTGACCGTGAACCATGTCGTGGTGGTGGGAGCGGGCCTGGCCGGGGTGCGCACTGTCGAGGTCCTGCGCGGGCGCGGCTTCACCGGCCGCATCACGCTGATCGGCGAGGAGCGTCATCGCCCCTACGACCGGCCGCCGCTGTCGAAGGCGGTGCTCAAGGGCGAGGCCGACACCAGCTTCGTCGACACCGACCTCGATGCCCTGGAGGTCGGCTTCTGGCCGGGCGTGGCCGCCAAGTCGCTGCGCGCCGGCGTCGTGGAGACCACCGAGGGCGAGGTCCCCTACGACGGCCTGGTCATCGCCACCGGCGCCGAGCCGATCCGGCTGCCGGGCGACGGCCCCCAGCACCTGCTGCGCACCCTCGACGACGCCCACGAGCTGCGCGCCGTGCTCGTGCCCGGCGCCCACGTCGCGGTCATCGGCGCGGGCTGGATCGGCGCGGAGGTCGCCACCGCGGCCCGCCGCGCCGGCTGCTCCGTGACGGTCATCGAGAGCGCCGCCACCCCGCTGGCGACCGCCGTCGGCACCGAGATCGGCGCCCGCACCGAGCGCTGGTACGACGGCATCGACCTGCGGCTCGACACCATGGTCGAGTCCGTCGACGAGGGCGGCGTGCGGCTGGTGGGCGGCGAGTTCGTGCCGGCCCACGTCGTCGTCACCGGCATCGGCGTGCGCCCGGCGGTCGAATGGCTCGCCGACGCCGACATCGACCTGCACAACGGCGTCGTCACCGACGAGCACCTGCGCACCTCGCTGCCCGGCGTCGTCGCGGTCGGCGACTGCGCCGCCTGGTGGTCGCGCCGCTGGGCCACCAGGCTCAGGGTCGAACACTGGGACACCGCGCTCAACGCCCCCGAGGTCGCCGCCGCGACGCTGCTGGGGGAGGAGGCGGTCTACGACCCGGTGCCGTACTTCTGGTCCGAGCAGTTCGGGCACATGATGCAGTACACCGGCCATCACCCCGCCGGCGAGCGGCTCGTCTACCGGGGCGAGCCCGACGACAAGTGGTCGGCCGTCTGGCTCGGCCCCGGCGACGTCGTCGCCGCGGTGCTCGCCGTGGACCGGCCGCGCGACTACGTCCAGGGCCGCAGGCTTATCGCCTCCGGCGCCCGCCTCGACGCGGAACGCCTGGTAGATCCACAAGTACCCCTACGGGATTGTGTTGTTTGAGCAAGCACGGCATGTGGTAGTTGTGGTTTCGTGACGCTTTCTGTTGCACAGATCGACCGGGAGACCGACCAGCTCGTCGACGAGTGGTTGACACTCCCCGAAGTGGCCTCGCGCCTCGACCTTCCACTCGGGAGGGCCAAGCAGCTCCTGCGGGATCACAAGCTCCTCGGCGTGCGCCGGGGCAGCGGCGGGCCACAGGTGCCCGCGGTGTTCCTCGACGGAAAGGACGTGATGAAGGGCCTGCCCGGCACACTCACCGTGTTGCAGGACGCCGGATACGACGACGTCGAGGCGCTGCGCTGGCTCTTCACCCCCGACGAATCCCTGCCGGGGTCGCCCATCGAGGCGATCAAGGCCGGGCGTCACACTGAGGTCAAGCGGCGTGCCCAAGCCCTTGCTTTCTGACGCCCGCCTCTATCTCTGCACAGACGGCCGCCGCGACCGCGGCGATCTGGCGGAGTTCCTCGATACGGTGCTGGCCGCGGGCGTGGACATCATCCAGTTGCGGGAGAAGGGACTGGAGGCGCGCGAAGAACTCGCGCTCCTCGAGGTCTTCCGCGACGCCTGCGACCGGCACGGCAAGCTCCTGGCCGTGAACGACCGGGCGGACATCGCCTACGCCGCCCGGCCCGACGTGCTCCATCTGGGGCAGGACGACCTTCCCGTGACGGTCGCGCGAGAGATACTCGGCGACGACATCGTCATCGGCCGGTCCACCCACTCCGCCGCCGAGGCTTCCGCCGCGGCCGTGGAGGAGGGCGTCGACTACTTCTGCTGCGGCCCCGTCTGGCCCACGCCCACCAAGCCCGGCCGCCACGCCCCCGGCCCGTCGCTGCTGCGGCACGCGGCGGCGCTGGAGACCTCGCGGCCGTGGTTCGGGATCGGCGGCATCGACCTCGCCAACCTCGACGAGGTCATGTCCTGCGGCGTGCGGCGGGTGGTGGTCGTCCGCGCGATCACCGACGCCGACGACCCGGGCGCGGCGGCGGCGGAGTTCGCCAAGCGCCTCGCGGCAGGCTGACCCCGAAGGCGCCCGCCTCACCGGCGGGCGCCTTCCTCATCGCCGGCGGCCCGGCCCGGCCTGGTGGCGGCCCGGCCCGGCCTGGTGGCGGCCCGGCCCGGCCTGGTGGCGGCCCGGCCCGGCCTGGTGGCGGCCCGGCCCGCGTCCGGTCAGGTCTTGCGCGCAGGCGAGCCCGGAGGGCCGCGTTCGGCGGCCGCCGCGTCCGGTCAGGTCTTGCGCGAGGTGGCGGCGATGGCGAGGTCGGCCAGCGCCGTGCGGGCGTCGGCCGTGAGCGGGGCCGACTCCAGCGCCGCCAGCGCCTCGCCCAGATAGTCGCCTATCAGGTCCTCGCACTCCCGCAGCGCGCCCGTGTCCTCGATGATCTGCCGCAGCGCCTCGATCCCGCGCTCGTCCAGCCCGGGATCGCCCAGCAGCCGCCGCACCGTCGCGGCCTCGGAAGGGGAGGCGGCGGCCAGCGTGCGGGCCACCAGCATCGTGCGCTTGCCCTCGCGCAGGTCGTCCCCGGCCGGCTTGCCCGTCTGCGCCGGGTCGCCGAACACGCCCAGGATGTCGTCACGGAGCTGGAAGGCGATGCCGACGCGGCGGCCGTACGCGGTGCACAGCTCGTCCATCCACGGCGCCAGGCCGCGGGCGGCGAGCACCAGGCCGAGCCGCAGCGGCTGCTCCACCGAGTATTTGCCGCTCTTGTAGAGGGCCACCCGCAGCGCCGACTCGAACGTGTTCTCCCCGTGCGCCTGCTCCAGCAGGTCGAGGTACTGGCCGCACATCAGCTCGGTGCGCATGTGGTCGTGGACGGGCTGGGCGGCCTCGATCGCCTCGCCCGGCAGCCCGCTGGCCCGCCACATCTCGCCCGACCAGATCAGCAGCAGGTTGCCCAGCAGGATCGCCGCGCCCTCGCCGAACTGCTCCGCCGAGCCGTACCAGCCGGACTTCTCGTGCATCGTCTGGAAGCGGCGGTGCGCCGACGGCATGCCGCGGCGCAGGTCGCTCTTGTCCATCACGTCGTCGTGCACCAGCGCGCTGGCCTGCAGCAGCTCCAGCGAGGCCGCGGCGGTGAAGATGCCGGGCACGTCGGCGCCGCCGGCGCCGCGCCAGCCCCAGTAGCAGAACGCCGGGCGCAGCCGTTTGCCGCCCGACAGCAGGTCGTCGGCGGCCGCGCGCAGCGGCGCGAACTCGGGGTCGCCGCCCTCGGGCAGCTGTCGTTCGACGAACTCGGAGAGGGCACGCTCCACCTGCGCGCGCAGGGTGTCCATGGCGGCGGCGTGAGTGGTCATGCCATGAGACTAGTGGCCGCCACCGGAGGCCCGGATCTCCAGGTGGGCTCTCTGGAAGGGAGGCGCCGATGGCCGGGGCGGTACCCTTGGGCCATGGCGCTTGGTCGATCCTCCATCCGGCCCGATCGTGTTCCCACCGTCCGCGAGATGCTCGCCTCCGGTGGCCGGTCGTTCTCGTTCGAGTTCTTCCCGCCGAAGACCGACGAGGGCGAGCGGCAGCTCTGGCGGGCGATCAGGGAGCTGGAGTCGTTGCGGCCGACCTTCGTGTCGGTGACGTACGGCGCCGGCGGCTCCACCCGCGACCGCACGGTCGACATCGTCGAGCGGATCGCCCACGACACCACGCTCACGCCGGTGGCCCACTTCACCGCGGTCAACCACTCGATCCGCGAGCTGCGCCACCTCGTGGGGCGCTTCGCCGACGCCGGCGTGCGCAACATCCTGGCCGTGCGCGGCGACCCGCCCGGCGACCCGATGGCCGAGTGGGTGCGACACCCCGAGGGCGTCCTCTACGCCGAGGAGCTGGTGCGGCTGATCCGGCAGTCCGGCGACTTCTGCGTCGGCGTGGCGGCCTTCCCCTTCAAGCATCCGCGTTCGCCGTCCATCGAGTCCGACACCGAATACTTCGTGCAGAAGTGCCGGGCGGGGGCCGACTACGCGATCACCCAGATGTTCTTCCAGGCCGACGACTACCTGCGGCTGCGGGACCGGGTGGCGGCCCAGGGCTGCGACACGCCGATCATCCCGTGCATCATGCCGGTCACCCAGATGAGCACGATCGCCAGGTCGGAGCAGCTGTCGGGGGCGCCGTTCCCGCCCGAGCTGGCGGCCAGGTTCGAGGCGGTCAAGGACGACCCGGCGGCGGTGCGGCGGCTGGGCATCGACCACGGCGCCGAGCTGTGCCAGCGGCTGCTCGACGAGGGCGCGCCGGGCATCCACTTCATCACGTTCAACCGGTCGAGCGCGTCTCGCGAGGTGTTCCAGCGGCTGGAGCGGGTGCCGCTGTCGGCCTGACCCGGCGGGCGGGCATCCCGCGCGGGCCCGCGCCCCGCGAGGGCGGGCCTTGCCGTGCGGGCCCGCCGCCCCGAGGAGAGCGAAGCTTGCCGTGCGGGGTGCCGGGCTTTCCCGATGGGGTGCCCGCCACCCGTCCGCAGGGGGACCGGGCGGGTGACGGGCAGGGGCAAGCAGCCGACGGGTAAAGGGTCAGTTACTTTCTGTCATGTTTCCTGCCCGGCGTCAGGCGTGGCAAACCCACAGGTCACGGCTTTACCATGGGTGACTTTGCGTTCGGCCGGGAGCGGGCCTGCCGGCGCCCTTCAGGTCAGGGGGAGCGGGCGGCCCGCGATGGCGTACTCCTCGTGGCCGCCGGGGAAGACGAACCTCGTCAGCAGGTCGGTGAAGCCCATGCTGGCGTAGAGGTGGCGCGCGGCCGTGGGCCGGTCGTGGGTGGACAGCACGGCCGAGCGCTCGCGGCGGCCCGCGCACAGCGTCTTGATCATGGCGCGGCCGATGCCCTTGCCCTGGTAGGCGGGGTGCACGTGGATCTCGGCCAGCTCGAACGCGTGCCCCAGCCAGGCGTGGGCGGCCTCCTGGCCCAGCTCGTCCACCAGCCCGCGCAGGACGACGTCGTGCCACCACTGGCCGGGCGCGCCCCGGAAGCCGTACGCGAAGCCGACGATCCGGGGTTCCGGGGCAGCGAAATCTGGGGATGAATCGCGCAATTCCGCGAAATAGCACTGAAAATAGGGATATGTCGCGTGATTGCGCATGATGGTCTTGCGGCCGGTGATCTGCTCCTCAGGGGGGTCCATGGCCGCCGTGTAGATGTCGATCACCGTCTCCAGCTGTTCGGTGAACTCGGCCGGCCCGGCCCCGCGAAACTCGATCACCCGTCGCACATTACTCGACGTCCACCGGCGTGCCCCCGGTGATGCGCACGAGCTCGTCGAACGTCGTCGGGAACACGGTGTGCGGATGGCCGCCCGCGGCCCACACCACCTCGTGCTTGCTCAGCCAGGTGTCCACCAGGGTGCGCACGGGGGCCGGGTGGCCGACCGGGGCCACGCCGCCGATCGGCTGGCCGGTGGCCTGCCTGACGAACTCGGGGGTGGCCCGGCGTACCCGCTCGACGCCCGCCGTGCGGGCGATCAGCTCGACGTCCACGCGGTGCGCGCCGCTCGTCAGCACCAGCAGCGGGGCGCCGTCGGCGTCGAAGATCAGGCTGTTGGCGATGGCGCCGACCTCGCACCCGAGCTGGGCCGCCGCCGTCGCGGCCGTGGGGGCCTTCTCGGGCAGGACCACGATCTCGCCGGTGGCTCCGAGCGCACGCAGCGCGGACTCCACGACGAGGGCGTTCGCAGGCAACTTCTCAGACATGGGGACACTCTAAACAGATTGACGCATCGATTACCCATTCGTGGTGAGTGGTATAGGGTCCTCTGATCTGTTCGTGAAGAAGGTGAGAGGTGGTACGCGTGCGGGTTCGACGGCTGCCCGGGGTGGCTGCTCTCCTGACGGCCGGCGCGGTCGTCGTCTCGGGCTGCGGGGCGGGAGCGGAGTGGCGTACGGACGCGTCTCCCGCCGCTTCTCCCGCGACGAAGGCGGTCGCTCCGGCCACCGCCACGCCCGCGCCCCCCGCCGCCGCGGGCAGGAACGTCGCGCCCGACCCCGTGACGGCGCCGCGCAAGACGCTCAGGCTGGGCGCCAAGGGCCGCCACGTCACCTGGATGCAGCGGCGGCTGACCGAGCTCGGCTACCGGCCGGGCAAGATCGACGGCCAGTACGGCGGCACCACGCTGGCCGCGGTCTGGGCCTTCCAGAAGGTCAACGGCATCGCGCCGACCAGCACCATCGCCAAGCGCACCTGGCAGGCCCTGGAGACGCCGCGCGCGCCCAAGATCCTGGCGCCCGGCGGCAGGCCGACCCGCGCCGAGGTCAACCTCACCAAGCAGATCATGGTCCTGTACGTCGGCGGCCGGCCCGAGCTGATCACCCACATCTCCTCCGGCAGCGGCGTCCCCTACTGCGAGACCACCACCTGGCAGGGCAAGAAGCAGCGCTTCTGCGGCTCGGCCACCACCCCGACGGGCAACTACCGCACGACGTGGCGGGTGAGCGGGTGGCACAAGTCATACCTGGGCGAGCTGTACAACCCGATCTTCTTCAACGGCGGCATCGCCTTCCACGGCGCGCTGTCGGTGCCGCTCCACCCGGCCTCGCACGGGTGCGTGCGCATGCCCATGAACGTGGCCGAGGAACTGCCCGGGAAGCTGGGCAAGGGCGTGCCCGTGCACGTGAAGGGCAGGTTCGCCGGCGTCTGACCGGGCTGGACGTATAACGCGCGCATAACCGGATGCGGTGACGGGCGGGTTATCCGGTTTTTGGTGGGCTTCCTCCAGATCTTTCTGGGGGAATCTCATGACGACGGCAACGATGGTCCGCAGGCCCGCTCCGGCCGATGCGCCGGCCCGGAGCGGGGCCTGGCTGTGGTGGCTGCTCGCCGCCGGCTTCGTGGCGCAGGTGGCGCTGCGCCTGTGGCTGAACCGCTACCACCTCGGGCCCGTGGCGAACCCGGACGAGACCGGCTACCTCCTCGCCGCCCGGTGGCTGGCCGGCGGGGCCGGGGCCGACCTGTCCGGCTCGACCTTCTACCAGGCCGGATACGCGCTGCTGCTCACGCCGATCTTCTGGCTGACCTCCGACCCGGCGACCGCCTACCGCCTGGCGGTCGTGGTGGGGGCGGTGGCGGTGAGCGGGGCGTACCCGATGGCGTACCTGCTGCTGCGGCGGCTGCGCCTGCGGCCCCGCACGGCGCTGCCGGTGGCGTTCGCGGCCGGGTTGTCGCCCTCGCTGCTGGTCTTCTCCGGGTACGCGCTGGCCGACGCGATCCTGCCGGTGCTCGTCCTGGGCTGGCTGGTCGCGCTGCACGACCTGGCCGCCCGCGGCTCGGCCCGGGCGGGGACAGCGGCAGGCGGGGTGGCGGGCGGAGCGGCGGGCGGAGTGGCAGGCGCGGTGGCGGGCGCGGTGGCGGGCGGGGTGGCGGCGTACGCGATGGCCACGCACCTGCGCGGGACGGTGATCGTCGCGGTGTGCCTGCTGGTCGTGGCGGTCCTGTTCCGGCGGCTGCCGCGTGCGACCGTGATCGCGACGGCGGCGAGCGCCGTGGCGGGCGCGGTGGCCGGCGAGGCGCTCAACGGGGCGCTGCGGGCCGCCCTGTACGCCGGCGGGCCGCGTGACCTGTCCGGGCTGCTGCTGACCCGGCTGACGAGCCTGGAGGGGCAGGCGTGGGCGCTGTCGGGGGCGGCCGGGCAGCTCTGGTACCTCATCGCCGGCACCTGGGGGCTGGCGGGCGTCGGGCTGGCCGGCGCGGCGGCCGTGCTGGCCCGGCGCTCGGCGCCGCTCCCGCACCGGGTCCTGGCCGGGGCGCTGCTGGCGGCCACGCTCGGCATCGCGTACGCCTCCTCGGCCGCCCTGCCGGACGAGCACCGCGTCGGCAACTACGCCTACGGGCGCTACCTGGCCTGCGTCGCGGTGGCCTGGACGCTGGCCGGGCTGCTGGTGCTGCTGCGCGGCGGCCGCCGGGCGGTGGCGTGGCACGCGCTCGCCGCCGCCGGGCTGCTCGCCGTCAGCGGCGGCACGGCCGCCTGGTACGCGGGGGACCGGCTGCACCGCTACGCCTTCATCGCGTTCGACTTCCCCGAGGTGATCTTCCTCAGCGGGGTGCGCGACTCGCTCGACCTGGTCACCGCCTCCCTGACCGCCCTGGTCCTGCTGGCCTGCCTGGCGGGCACGGCGCTGCTCGCCACCCGCCGCACCCCGGCGCTGGTCGTGGGCGGGCTGGGGCTGATCCACCTGGCGTTCGCCGCGCACCTGGCGCCCGCGGCCCCGCCGGCGCCGGGTCCCGACTGGCTGCCCGCGCCGGGGCCCGGGCGGGTGGCCGTGGACGAGAGGGTCAGGTGGAACGTGTGGGTGCCGCTGGCGTACCGGGTGTGGTGGACCGAGCTGGAGCGCTTCCGCGGCACGCCCCCGCCGGGCGTCTGCACCGCGATCGTGCCGCCCGGCACGCCGCCGCCGCCCGGCTGGGCCGCCACCGGGCACGGCGGGGACCGGCAGGGCTGGACCTCGTGGACCGGCCCGGCCTGCCGTCCGGGATAGCCCGAGCCGCGCTTTCCGGTGGCCCGGGCCTGCACCGGCGGTCTGGGGGCTGGGGTCGGGGCCTGGGGCCGGGACTGGAGCCCGGGGTCAGGGCTGGTCGGCGGTCTGGGGTGGCCCGGCCTTCTGGGGGAGGGCGGCCGTCGCGGCGGCGCGCTTGCCCCGGGCGGCGGCCATCGCCAGCCCGACGGCCTGCACCAGCCCGGCCGCCGCCAGCAGGAAGGCGGTGTACGGCTGCCACCCGGGCAGCCCGCCGGCGAAGTCGGGGGAGTCGTACAGGCCCGCCAGCAGCCGGACGGGGTTGACCAGCGCCACGAGGAACCCCAGCGCGTACGGGGCGACGAGCACGCCCGAGACCACCAGCAGCAACGTGCGCCCCCGGCCGCCCCGGCGCAGCAGCGCCCCGATGACCGCGTAGGCCAGCGCCACCACGCCGACGAGCAGGGCCGTCCACCAGGTCAGCCGCCAGGTGTCCACGCCCAGCGAGGTCATCTGCGAGGCGTCGATCCGGCCGCCCTCCCACGAGGGACCGGCGATCTGCGCCCGCACCGCCGCGCGGACGGCCAGATGGCCGGCGCCCGCGTACGCCGCCACCAGGACCGGCCCCAGGGCCAGCAGGACGAGCTCGACCGGCCGCCCCCGGCCGCTCCCCGACATCAGCTCTCCTCTCCGCCACGACTTTCCGGGAGACAGCTTCTCAAAAGCCGCCGATCCGGGCGAGCCACGGCGACACCACCCCGAGCCGGCCGGGGAGCATGGAATTCAGGATCAGTCGAGGGAACGCAGGCCCGCGATGGCCACTTCCGCCGCCCGCCGGGCCGTGGTCAGGATCTCGTCCAGCGACCGGTCGCGCTCCAGGTTCGCGATCACCGACACCTTGATCGCCCCCACCAGCGCTCCCACCGCCGCGGACGCCTCCACCGGGCTCAGCTCGCCGGCATACGCCTCGTGCAGCGCCTTGGACAGCTTGAGCTGGCTGTCGAACAGCAGGAGCAGCGCCCTGGCCTGCAGCGCGGGCTCGGTCAGGACGAGCCGCATCCGCAGCTCGGCGTGCTCGAACGTGAGGTTCTGGTACGACGCCGCCTGCCGCAGGCTCTCCTCGACGAGCCGCATCAGCAGGCCGGTCACCGGCTCTCCGGGCCGTCTGCCGGCCAGGGTCTCGACGGCCAGGTCGAGGCGGCTCCCGGTGTCGTAGAAGACCACCTCCTCCTTGCTGGCGAAGTAGCTGAAGAAGGTGCGCGTCGACACGTCGGCCTCGGCCGCGATCTCCGCGAGCGTCGTCTCCTCGAACCCCTTCTCGCTGAACAGCCGGAGCGCGCCCTCGATCAGCGCCTGGCGCGTGCGCTGCTTCTTGCGCTCCCGCAGCCCCACGCTTCCAGATACCACCATGTCCGGAACTATAGTGCACATCTCAGTTTTTATCATTCATTGAAGTTTTGCAGTCGGTGATGTTTTCTGGAGAGGAAACGCCGGAAGGAGCCGGAACATGTCCGAACTGACCATGCCCATGACCAGGCAGCGCCCGCTCGACCCGCCGGAGGAGGTCACGCGGTTGCGGCAGGGGGCGGAGATCCACCGCATGACGTTCGCCGACGGCCATCTGGGCTGGCTCGTCACCGGTCACGCGGCGGCCCGTGCCGTGCTGGCGCACCCGCACTTCAGCAACCGGCCGGAGATCTCCCACCCGCCGCTCGGGTCCCGGTTGATGTCGCGGGAGCTGCGTGAGGAGTTCAAGGTGCCGCCCGGGTTCTTCCTGCGCATGGACGCGCCCGAGCACACGCGGTACCGGCGGCTGCTGACCGGCCAGTTCACGGTGCGGCGGATGAAGATGCTCGAACCGCGCATCGAGGAGATCACGGCCGCCCGCCTCGACGCCATGGAGGCCGCGGGGCCGCCGGTGGACCTCGTGCAGGAGTTCGCGCTGCCGATCCCGTCCCTGGTGATCTGCGAGCTGCTCGGGGTGCCGTACGAGGACCGCGACCAGTTCCAGGTCGACACCAAGGTGCTGGCCAGCCTGGAGAGCGGCGTCGAAGAGGCGTGGGGGGCGCTGGGGCGGATCTCGGCGTACCTGTACGGGCTCATCCAGCGCAAGCGCGCCAAGCCGGGCGACGACCTGCTGAGCGGGCTCCTGGAGGGCGGGGAGCTGAGCGACGATGAGCTCACCGGGGTCGCGTTCCTGCTGCTGGTGGCCGGGCACGAGACGACGGCCAACATGCTGGGGCTGGGGACGTACGCGCTGCTCACCAACCCCGACCAGCTCGCCGCCATGCGCGACGACCCGTCGGTGGTGGACAACGGGGTCGAGGAGCTGATGCGCTACCTCACGATCATCCACCTCGGCCCGGTCCGTACGGCGGTGGAGGACGTCGAGATCGAGGGCACCCTGATCAAGGCCGGCGAGACGGTCGCCCTCCACCTGCCCGCCGCCAACCGCGACCCCTCCCGTTACGCCGACGGCGATCGGCTCGACGTCACCCGGCCCGTCACCGGCCACCTGGGCTTCGGGCACGGCATCCACCAGTGCCTGGGCCAGCAGCTCGCCCGCGCCGAGATGCGCATCGCCTACGCTGCGCTGCTCCGCCGCCTGCCTGGCCTACGCTTGGCGGTAACACCGGAGGAGGTGCCGATGCGCTCGGACATGAGCATCTACGGTGTGCACCGCCTCCCTGTCACTTGGTAGGTCATCTTGGAAATCAAGGCAGATACAATGGTGTGCATCGGGGCGGGCATGTGCGTCCTGACGGTGCCGAAGGTGTTCGACCAGAGCGAGGACGAAGGCATCGTCGTGCTCCTCCAGGACGAGCCGCCGCAGGAGCTGGAGGAGGCCGTGCGGCGCGCCGTGACCCTGTGCCCGTCCGGGGCCATCTCGATCTCCTGACCCTGCCGCGGCCCGGGTGACCACGGTCCTCACCCCGGGGGGCGAACGGCCGCCCGCGGCCGCGTACGACGGGGGCCCGCATCCACGCGATGCGGGCCACTTCCGGCTCGCCCGCCCCGATCCCGTCCACCGGCTTGGCCCTTGGGGACCTGCCCCGGGAAGGGCTCCCCGGTGTGCGGCCATGGCGCGGTGCGGCGAGCGCGGCGCCCCGCCGGGCGACATCGCCGTACGCGGCGCACCGTAGGGGACACTCGCGGGGGGCGCTCCCGCGCTTCACACATGACGTCCCCCCTGGCGCGATTCCCGCCCCACTCGCCCCTCCGGCCCTGTCCGGCCCGCTCGGCCCCCTCCGGCCCTGTCCGGCCCGCTCGGCCCCCTCCGGCCCTGTCCGGCCCGCTCGGCCCTCTCCGGTCCCGTCTGGCCCGGTCGGCTTTGTCTCGCTCGGCCTTGTCCGCCTCGCTCGGCCTTGTCCGGCCCTGTCTGGCCCGCTCGGCCTTGTCCCGTCCGGGTGGATCGCGCACGCCGAGGTCGCTTGGCGGTGCGCCACGCTTCAAGGGGTCATGGCCGCCGCCGGGCGTCGGCGGGGTCTTGACAGTCTCCTGACAGGGCCTTCCACCGGCACCGTATCCCGATCCGGGGAGGATGCCCTTTGTGTCCGTGGGGCTCCGAACCTCGTTGCTTCGGCCGTGTGCCGGTCCGTTCACTTCATGGTCATCGAACCTGTGTTCGTGGATCGGTTGACAACGGGGCGTGATCGAAATTATGTTCGACCTAGTGACGGTGAGGCTCGCGGCTCAGCGTCACCAGGACCTGGTCGCGGGCCGTTCGCTTCCCCAAGCGATACCCGCGACCAGGCTCCTCGGGCGAAGGGTGCGTCCTCGTCGTCGGCGGAGACGAGTGGGCGCGCTCTGGCCGGACGGGGAGAGGGGAAGCTCCTCGTCCGGCCGGCCCGGCGGAAATGTCGGTGGCGTCTGCAATCGTTGGCACCACTGGCAACGACGCCGGCCGCCGCCCACGACTCCAAAGGAGGCGCGCAAGATGGCACCACGGCCTAGAGAAACGCCCGGGCCCCGGCTGTCGCCTGCGGTTCGGGCACACCTGACCGATTCACGTTCCTGCCTGGCGGATGCGACCGGCGCTCGCACCCCGGCATCCCGATATGTGGCCGCCCACCTGGCGGCTCTACGGGCGGCGGCGGCGCTCCTGGCCGCTCGTCCCCGTCCCATGGAGGGCCGCAGGCGCCGCCTGCGCAGCGCCTGGGAGCTGCTGCCCGAAGCGGAGCCGCAGCTGGCGGAATGGGCCGCCTATTTCGCCACGACCGCCGCCAAGCGGAAGGCCGCGGAAGCGGGCGTGGTGCGCCGGATCAGCGCGGCCGACGCCGACGAGATCCTGGCCGAGGCGGAGACGTTCGTCTCGACCATCGAAGACCTCCTGGGCCTTCCCGCCCAGCCACAACTACCGGTGAACGTCCAACTGGCAGGCTGACACCCCGGCCACCCCTGGCGGCCTGACACCCGGGCCGTTCACGGCGGGCTGACACCCCCGCCACCTGGTCGGCTGATATCCCGGCCACTCTCGCCGGGATCACACCCCGGCCGCCCTTGGCGGGCCCTCCAAGGGCGCCACCGCCCGCACGGGCGCGGCGCGGCTACACGCTGCCCACACACGCCGCCCCAGCCGGTGATGCCGCGCAAGGGTGCGGCGTGGGTGCATGCTGCCCCGGCTGGCGCCGCCTCGGCCGACGGCGCTCCACATGGGCACACAGGCGCTGTACGGCACATGGGCGCCGTTCCAGGCGTCCGGGCACTGTCACGGGCACCAGGACGGCGGTTCGCGGCGCACAAGCGCTACATGGGCACACGGATGCCGCAGGGCGGCGGCTCATCTACGGCGGCGGCTGGGGACCGGCGGCGTGGGGTCCGGGGTACCGGTAGCGGCGCAGGGCCTCCTGGCCGGCTGGGACGAAAGGCCACCGGTCGATGGCCTTGGCCAGCTCGGTCTCGGTCATCCAGCTCCACCAGGCGATCTCGGACGGGTCCGGGGACAGTGGCTCGGTGACGACGGCCTCGTGCACGCCGACCCAGATGGGGCTGATCCCCCGCCTGCACATGAACGTGAACAGGAAACGCACCGGGGCCCCGACGCCCAGCTCCTCGGCCAGCTCCCGGGCCGCCGCCTCCTCGTACGACTCGCCCACGTCCGTGGCGCCGCCGACCAGCACGTCGTAGTGGCCGGGAAAGCGGGAGTGGGCGTCGGAACGGCGCGACACCAGGAACCGGCCCGCCTCGTCACGGCAGATCGTCGTGGCGATGCGATGCAGCCACCCCCGGCGCACCGCCTCGCCCCGATCGACCACTCCCACCACGCGGTCCAGATCGTCGACCCGCTCGACCAGCTCACCCACACCGGAAACGATGTCAGCCCGCACCGACAATTCCCATCCGCCGGCATCGCGCCGGAAGTTCCGCCGCCATCGCGCCGGAAGCACATTCGCATTCGCCCGGCATCGTGCCGGCAGCACCGTGGGCCCGCCGGTCACGTCCGGCGGGCCCACGGTGGAAGTATGCGAACCGGTGTGCGTGTCGCCTCTCGGCGAAAGGCACAACGCGGCTCCAGCCGAACGGTAGTCCGCGAAGGCGAAAGGTGAGGCCCGGGGACACTGGGCACACCGGTCACGACTGGTGTAACCAACCGGGCGGGCCAGATGTTCCCCGATGACCGCCATCGGGACGGGCCCATGGCGAGAATCATCGCCGAAAATGCTCGATCGGCGCGAGATCCAGAGTTGGCACTCCGCGCAGGAGGCGGGCCCCTGAGCGCGCGGGGTCGGTGAGGTGGTGCCGGAGGTGCTGTGGCTGGTGCCTGTGCGTTGGTCCGCCTGCCGGTGGTGGGCGGCCGGTGGTGGGCGGCCGGTGGTGGGCGATCGGGGGGTGGGCGAGATGGCTGGACTTTGACTTGCCTAATGGGAAAGTCGAGTGTTAGCTTTCCTACTAGGCAAGTCAAACTTTGGAGGGACCAAGTGAGTCGTACCGATGACGCTCAGGCAGGGCTCGCCGAGATCGCCAAGCGCCGCGAGCAGGCCATCGACGGCGCGTTGCGCGGCAGGCATCGCGGCTGTGACGCGGCCGGCTCGGTCGCGATGATCGCCGGGTTCGCGGCGCTGGACCTCTCCGCGTCCGCGGGCCTGCGGAACGGCATGCTCGGCGTCGCCCTGCTCGCCGCCCTGGTCTGCTTCACCAGGGCCGGCCGCCAGGGCCGGGCGGTCATGCACCAGTCCCAGCTCACCGGCCGGTTCTGGGCCGTGCTCGGCGGCTTCGCGCTGGCCGCCGCCGTGCTCGCCTACGCCGGGATGTGGCTGGCGACCAGGACCGACCTGCCGCTGCGGCACACCGCCATCGGCGTGGTGCTGGTCGTCCTCATCGCCGTGAGCGGGCCGCTGTTCCGGAAGCTGACGCGCCGGGCGACGGCGTGAGCACTCCGGCCGGCTTCGACGAGCTGATCCATCCGCCGACCCGGCTGGGGCTGGTGGCGCTCCTCGCGGCGACGGAGTGGGCCGAGTTCGGCTTTCTCAAGGAGAGCCTCGGGCTCTCCGACTCCGCGCTCTCCAAGCAGGTCTCGACGCTGGCCGAGGCGGGGTACGCGGAGGTCCGCAAGGAAGGCGCCGGCCGCCGGCGCCGCACCCTGGTCATGCTGACCCCGCAGGGCCGCAGGGCGTTCGACGGCCACGTGGAGGCGCTGCGGCAGCTCGTCGCCCGCGCCTCACCGGCCGCCGCCCCGGCCGACCCGCTCTAGCGACCCCGGCACGAGCCCGGAAGCGGGCGGCGGCGCGGGCGCAGGGCGAGGGGCATGTGAAATGCCGATGGGCCCGCCGGTATGCGGCGGGCCCATCGGGACGAGCGGGTGACCTCATAGTGACGGTCTCAAACCGGCGACCTCAGGCAGGCGGTACGGCGGAACGGCGGCGACCACGGGGGCCGTGAGCCGTGTGCCGCGCGCCGGCCCGAGGTCCATGTGACCTCAGGACGGCCGGAACGGCCTCAGGACGGCCTCAGAACGACTCGACGGCCCTGCGGGCCTCGGCGTCGAGGACGCCCCAGCTGATGAGCTCCTCGGTCAGCTCGCTGGGCGACTTGTCGTAGATCACCGCCAGGGAGCGCAGGTCCTCCTGGCGGATCGACAGGACCTTGCCGTTGTAGTCGCCACGCTGGCTCTGGATCGTGGCGGCGTACCTGGCGAGGGCGCCGGCCTTCTCCTTGGGCAGCGTCGCGAGGCGCTCGAGGTCGATCACAAGCTTGGGCGTCGGCCCGAGCGGGCTGGGGGCGGCGCCGCCCGGCAGCAGCTCGGAGACGGGCACCCCGTAGAAGTCGGCAAGCTCGGCAAGCTTCTGCACGGTCACCGCTCGGTCGCCGCGCTCATAGGAGCCCACGACCACGGCTTTCCACCTGCCACGCGACTTCTCTTCGACTCCATGCAGGGACAGGCCCTGCTGGGTGCGGATGGCGCGGAGTCGTGCACCCAGCGACTTTGCGTACTCAGACGGCATCGTGTGGCCCCCCGGCTCTCGTAATGTATCGCTCTCAGTAGATTGTGCTCCCTTGCGGCGTATGCCCGGGCCACCGGGGGGTCTGGTGCCAGGCTCGGCACCATCGGTAGCCATGGCCCTGGGTTTACCCCAGAACGCCGCGCGGTGTGGTTACGCACAGTGACGGTAAAGGGGTGGAAGCCTAAGGTCAAGCTGATTGGAAAAAAGATGCCGAATCCGGTCCGGTAGGGAACGCCACAAACGCCCCTCATGTCCCGCTGATAACACTACTTCGTCAGAGTTTGACGAGGGATTTTCGCCGTTCAGGGCTGACGCGTCAGAATCATGACCGGGCAGGTCGCGGCCTTGACGATCTTGATCGAGGTGTCCCCGAGGAAGACCCGCCTGAGTGGCCCGGTGTCGCTGGAAGCGCATATGATCATCTCGCCGGGCAGCCACGAGGTCGTGGCGAGCGCCTGGGCCACGTTGCGGCCCTCCAGCACCTCGACCTCCACGTGCCGCCGCCGTCCCCGCGCCATCGCGCGCAGGTCGGCCGCGGCCTGGTCGCGCAGGCGTACGAGCATCTCTTCCTCGATCCTCGCCCGCCTGCCGCTGCTGATCACCAGCGTGACCAGGCGCAGCGGCACGTCGAGGAGCGCGGCCGTGCTGGTCGCGTCCTTGACCGCCGCGTCGCAGCCGGGGCCGCGGCGGTAGGCGACGGTGAGCCGGTCGAAGGCCGCCGGCGGCGCGTCGCCGTAGCCGTGCGGCGCGAGCAGGACGGGGACGGAGGAGGAGTGCAGAAGCTGGTCGGCGGTGCTGCCCACCGCGATGCGCCCCCTGCCGCCGCCCGGGGCGGGGCCGATCACCACCACGTCGGCGCCCCGCTTGCGCGCCAGCTCCACCAGCCCGCGCCCGCTGCCCCTGTGGGTGTGCGTGATGTACTCGGCCCGGTCGCCGGCCAGCTCGCGGGCCTGGGCGAGGGTGGCGGCGGCCTGCTCGGCGAGATAGGCGCGCCAGGCGCTCTCCTCGGCCCTGGCGGGCCCGGGCGTGGCGCGGGCGGGCGGCTGCACGGTCGCCACCGTCAGGCGCGCCTTCGCCCGCTCCCGCAGCAGCACGGCCAGAGCCAGCCCGTCCCGGCCCCCGGCCCCCGGCACATACCCGGCCAGCACGTCGTCGAGCTTCATTCAGCGCACCTCGGAGTTCAGCCGCGAATGGCCATAGCCGTACAGGAAGTAGCAGATCAGGCCGGCCAGCATCCACAGCCCGAACGCCAGCCAGGTGACCCCGGCCAGCCCCGCCATGACCACGACGCACATGACCGCGCCGAGCGCCGGCGTGACCGGGAAGAGCGGCGTGCGGAACCCGCGCGGCAGCTCGGGGCTGCGGTAGCGCAGCACGAGCACGCCGACGTTGACGATGGCGAAGGCGAACAGCGTGCCGATGCTGGTGGCCTCGGCGAGCTGCCCGAGCGGCACCAGCCCGGCCAGCACGGAGATGAACGCGGCCACGATCAGGGTGTTGGCCACGGGCACCTGGCGGCGCGGATGGACCCGCTGGAAGACGCGCGGGATGAGCCCGTCGCGTGACATCGCGAACAGGATGCGGGTCTGGCCGTAGATGACGGTCAGCACGACGCTGGCGATGGCGATCACGGCCCCGAACGAGACGATCAGGCCCGGCCAGGTGGCGCCCACGGCCAGGTCGGCGAGATATGACAGGCTCGCCTCGGTGCTGCCGGGGTCGAACTCGGTCCACGGCATCGCCCCGACCGCCGCGAGGGCCACGAGCACGTAGACGGCCGTCACGATGGCCAGGGACAGGATGATCGCCAGCGGCAGGTCGCGCCTGGGGTTCCTGGCCTCCTCGCCGGCCGTGGAGGCGGCGTCGAAGCCGATGTAGGAGAAGAACACCTGCGAGGCCGCGGCCGTGATGCCGGCCACCCCCATGGGGGCGAAGGGCGCGAGGTTCCCCGACCGGAACGCGGTGAACGTCACGACGCAGAAGAACACCAGCACCGCGATCTTGATGAGCACGAAGAACGCGTTCGCCCTGGCGCTCTCGGAGGCGCCGTACAGCAGCAGCCAGGTGGCCAGCAGCACGATGACGATCGCGGTGACGTTGACCACGCCGCCGCCCTGGCCGGGGGAGCGGGTGATCGCCTCGGGCAGCGCCACGCCGAACAGGGAGCGCAGGAACGCGTTGAGGTATTCGCCCCAGCCCACGGCCACCGCCGCCACGGAGACGGCGTACTCCAGCATCAGGCACCAGCCGCAGACCCAGGCGACCAGCTCGCCCAGCGTCGCGTACGCGTAGGAGTAGGACGAGCCGGACACCGGGATCGTCCCGGCCAGCTCGGCGTACGACAGCGCCGAGAACAACGCCGTGACCGCCGCCAGCGCGAACGCCAGCACCACCGCCGGCCCCGCCTTGGGCACCGCCTGCCCGAGGATGACGAAGATCCCGGTGCCCAGCGTCGCGCCCACGCTGAAGAGCGTGAGCTGCCACAACGACATCGTGCGCCGCAGCTCGCCGCCCTCGCCCCGGCCGCCCTCGGCCACGAGGCGCTCGGTGGGCTTGGTGCGCAGGAGCCGCCGGGCCAGTGTCATCGGACGCCCCCTACAACGTGCTCGTCAGCGGCCACCGGCCGCCGGGCGTGACGATCGTTCCCGAGGTGCCGGCGAGTATGCGCCCGGCCTCCTCCAGCCTGCCGATGGCCGCCATGTCGCCGGTCGTCTCCACGAACCGGCAGACCGCCTCGACCTTCGGCCCCATCGACCCGGCGGGGAAGTCGAGGGCGCGCAGCTCGTGCGGCGTGGTGTGGCCGATGCCGCTCTGCCGGGGAGTGCCGAAGTCGCGCATGACGTGCGGCACGTCGGTCAGGCTCAGGAACGCGTCGCACTCCAGCGCCTCGGCCAGCATCGCCGTGGTGAGGTCCTTGTCCACCACGGCCTCCACGCCGGCGAGCCGGCCGCGCTCGTCGCGGATGACGGGGACGCCGCCGCCGCCCGCGCACACCACGATCACGCCCTCGCCCATCATGCGCCGGATCAGCCGCGTCTCGACCACCCGCTGCGGCGCGGGGGAGGGCACCACGCGGCGCCAGTGGGGACCGTCGGGCCGCACCTGCCAGCCGCGCTCGGCGGCCAGCTTCTCGGCCTCCTCGCGCCCGTAGACCTGCCCGACGAACTTCGCCGGCCGCTCGAAGGCCGGATCGACCGCCGTCACCAGCGTCTGGGTGACCACGGCCAGGACCTGCCGGCCCGGCAGCGCGTTCTGCAGGGCCTGCTGGAGCCAGTAGCCGATCAGGCCCTGCGTCTGCGCGCCGAGCGCGTCGAACGGGTACGGCCTGGTCAGGCCGGGGTCGGCGGCGCTCTCGGCGGCCAGCAGGCCGACCTGCGGGCCGTTGCCGTGGGTGATGACCAGCTCGTGCTCGGCCGCGAGCGCGGCCAGCGTCACCGCGGCCGTGCGCACGTTGGCGAGCTGCACGTCGGCGTCCGGCCGCTGCCCGCGCCGCAGCACCGCGTTGCCGCCCAGCGCCACGATGACCCGCATCCTGATCCCCCGCCTCTCCGTTCTCGTACGCCGGCACCCACCACCGTGAGCGCCCATGACAGGCTCCTAGACGGCGTCACGCTCCAGGGGACAGCTCATGCAGCGCGGCCCGCCGCGCCCCCTGCCCAGCTCGCTGCCCCTGATGGTGATCACCTCGATGCCGTTGTCGCGCAGGTGGTTGTTGGTCGTGGCGTTGCGCTCGTAGGCCACCACCACGCCGGGCTCCAGCGCCAGCCCGTTGCAGCCGTCGTCCCACTGCTCGCGCTCGGCGGCGTACACGTCCTGGGTGGGCGTCAGCACCGTGATGGAGGGCAGGTCGAGGGCATGGGCGATGGCCCGGTGCATGTCCTCCGGCGGATGGTCGGTGACCTTGAGCTCCTTGGAGGTCCCGCCGGGCTCGATCGTGTACGACGGCAGCATGCCCAGGCCCGCGTACTTGGTGAACACCCCCACGTCCAGCATCGTCATCACCGTGTCGAGATGCATGAACGCCCGCGCCTTCGGCAGGTCGAGCGCCACGATCCTGCTGGCGGACCCGGCCGCGAACAACCGCTGCGCCAGCATCTCGACCGCCTGCGGCTGGGTGCGCTCGCTCATCCCGACCAGCACCGCGCCCCGGCCGATGACCAGCACGTCGCCGCCCTCCATCGTGGCGGGGGCCGCCGCCCTGCCGGGCATCCAGCAGTGGTAGCCGCCCTCCTCCGGCCGGCCGAAGCCGCCCGCGAACGTCGGGTGGAAGCGGTAGACGGCCTCCATGTTGACCGTCTCGCGCATGCGGGCCTTCTTCCGCATCGCGTTGACCGACACGCCGTCGTAGATCCAGCACGAGGTGTCGCGGGTGAACAGGTGGTTGGGCAGCGGCGGCAGGATGAAGCCGTCGTCGGGGATGGCGTGGAAGGTCACCGCCTTGGGCTCGCAGCCCAGCTCGACCAGCTCGCGCTTGGTGATGCCGCCGGTCAGGTAGACCTGGAGGGTCGCGGAGTCCAGCCCGTCGAGGGTGTTGCGGATGTCGTCGATCGCGACCGGGCCCAGCCAGCGCTCGTCGACCACCGCGTCGAGGATGTGCTTGCGCGCCTCGGGGATCTCGACCGTCTCCCTGAGCAGGTCGGCCAGCAGGTGGACGCGGATGCCGCGATCGGTCAGCACCCGCTGGAACTCCTCGTGCTCCTCGATCGCCCGCTGCACCCAGAGCACGTCGTCGAAGAGGAAGGCGTCCTTGCTCGTCGGGGTCAGCCGTTTCAGCGCCAGGTCCGGCCGGTGCAGCAGGACCTGACGCAGCCGCCCGACCTCGGAATCGACATGAAAGGTCATCCTTGCTGTATCCCCCTCCCCGGTGCGGAAGTCACGCCCGGCCGCCGCCCCGCGCGCCGGGTAGACCTGCCCCGCCGGGGCCGCCCCGACACGGGGCGGCGGGGGAAATTACCTGATCCGGGAGGTCGCGGAAACGCGCGACCGGCCGGTCGCGCCGCGTGCGCGCGCCACGCGAGGGCACTCCCGTTGTACCTGGTAGCCCCTGGTACTGTGTGTCCCGACCAACACCCTTTTAAGACCCGTCCCGTGAGGCGGGAAAGGTGGTGAGCTTCGCCATGTCCAAACCTGCGGGGGCCGACTCCAGGGCCGTCCTGGAAGGCCCGGACATCCACCGGGCGCTGACCCGGATCGCACACGAGATCCTCGAGCGAACCAAGGGCGCCGACGACGTCGTCCTCCTCGGCATCCCCACCCGCGGCGCGACGCTGGCCCGCCGGCTCGGCGACCGCATCGAGCGGTTCGAAGGCGTCAAGATCCCCGTCGGGACGATCGACATCACGATGTACCGCGACGACCTGCGCCGCGGCCCCGTGCGCCCGCTCGGCCCCACCGAGCTGCCCGCCGACGGCATCGACGGCAAGGTGGTCGTGCTCGTCGACGACGTCCTCTACTCCGGCCGCACCGTGCGCGCCGCCCTCGACGCGCTCAACGACCTCGGCCGCCCCACCGCGGTGCAGCTGGCCACGCTGGTCGACCGCGGCCACCGCGAGCTGCCCATCCGCGCCGACTACGTCGGCAAGAACCTGCCCACCGCCAAGAGCGAGAAGGTCAAGGTCTACCTCGACGAGATCGACGGCCGCGACGCCGTGCTGCTCATGAAGGGGGGCACCCAGTGAACAGGCACCTGATCTCGGCCGGAGACCTGGCCAAGGACGACGCGCTGCTCATCCTCGACACCGCCGAGGAGCTGGCGAGGGTCTCGGAACGTTCCATCAAGAAGCTGCCCACGCTGCGCGGGCGCACGGTCGTCAACCTGTTCTTCGAGGACTCCACCCGGACCAGGATCTCCTTCGAGGCGGCGGCCAAGCGGCTGTCCGCCGACGTGATCAACTTCTCGGCCAAGGGGTCGAGCGTCTCCAAGGGCGAGTCGCTCAAGGACACCGCGCTCACCCTGGAGGCCATGGGCGCCGACGCGGTCGTCATCCGCCACGGCTCCTCCGGCGCGCCGCACCGCCTGGCCAACTGGGTGCGCGGCAGCGTCGTCAACGCCGGCGACGGCACCCACGAGCACCCCACCCAGGCGCTGCTCGACGCCTTCTCCATGCGCCGCCGCCTGGGCAACCTGGAGGGCCGCAAGGTCACCATCGTCGGCGACGTGCTGCACAGCCGCGTCGCCCGCTCCAACGTGCTGCTGCTGGCCACGCTGGGCGCCGAGGTCACCCTGGTCGCCCCGCCCACGCTGCTGCCCGTCTCGGTCGGCACCTGGCCGTGCGAGGTCTCCTACGACCTCGACTCGGTGCTGCCGAAGTCCGACGTGGTGATGATGCTGCGCGTGCAGAAGGAGCGGATGAACGCCGCCTACTTCCCCAGCGAGCGCGAATACTCCCGCCGGTACGGCCTCGACAGGGAGCGCTTCGCGAAGATGCCCGACGAGGCCATCGTCATGCACCCCGGGCCGATGAACCGGGGCATGGAGATCGCCGCCGAGGTGGCCGACTCCGCGCGGTCCACGATCGTCGAGCAGGTCGCCAACGGGGTGACCATCCGCATGGCCGTCCTGTACCTGCTCCTCGGGGGAGAGATCGCATGAACATCCGCAACGTCAGGGTCCTCGGCGGCGAGCCCGTCGACATCCGGATCGCCGGCGGCGTGATCGCCGAGATCGGGCCGGGCGTGGCCGGTCCCGACGCCGTCGACGGCGAGGGCGCCATCGCGCTGCCCGGCCTGGTCGACCTGCACACCCACCTGCGCGAGCCCGGCCGCGAGGACGCCGAGACCGTCCAGACCGGCACCCAGTCGGCCGCCCGCGGCGGCTACACCGCCGTGCACGCCATGGCCAACACCTCGCCCGTCGCCGACACCGCCGGCGTGGTCGAGCAGGTGTGGCGGCTCGGCCGCGAGTTCGCCCACTGCGACGTGCACCCGGTCGGCGCCGTCACCGTCGGCCTGGAGGGCAAGCAGCTCGCCGAGCTGGGCGCGATGGCCGACTCGGCCGCCCGCGTGCGCGTCTTCTCCGACGACGGCAAGTGCGTGGACGACGCGGTGCTGATGCGCCGCGCCCTGGAATACGTCAAGGCGTTCGACGGCGTCGTCGCCCAGCACGCCCAGGAGCCCAGGCTCACCGCCGGCGCCCAGATGAACGAAGGCGTCATCTCCGGCAGGCTCGGCCTGACCGGCTGGCCCGCCGTCGCCGAAGAGGCCATCATCGCCCGCGACTGCCTGCTGGCCGCCCACGTCGGCTCCCGGCTGCACGTCTGCCACGTCTCCACGGCGGGCTCGGTCGAGATCATCCGCTGGGCCAAGTCCAAGGGCTGGAACATCACCGCCGAGGTGACCCCGCACCACCTGCTGCTCACCGACGACCTCGTCGAGGAGTCGCCCGTGGGCGCCTACAACCCCATCTACAAGGTCAACCCGCCGCTGCGCACCCGCGCCGACGTCGAGGCCCTGCGCGCCGCGCTGGCCGACGGCACGATCGACATCGTGGCCACCGACCACGCGCCCCACCCGGTCGAGGACAAGGAGACCGAGTGGTCGGCCGCGGCCATGGGCATGGTCGGCCTGGAGACCGCGCTCAGCGTGGTGCAGGAGGCCATGGTCGAGACGGGGCTGCTCGACTGGGCCGGCGTCGCCCAGCGCATGTCCGTCACGCCCGCCCGCATCGGCCGCCTGCCCGGCCAGGGCCGGCCTCTGGAGGCCGGCGCCCCGGCCAACATCACCCTCTACGACCCGACCGTACGCACGAAGGTCGACCCCTCCGCCTTCGCCTCCAAGAGCCGGAACACCCCTTACGAGGGAATGACGCTGCCCGGCAGGGTGGTGGCCACGTTCCTGCGGGGCAGGCCGACCGTTCTCGAAGGGAAGCTGGTGTGAACGACAGCTCTGCTGACGTCGTCAAGACCGTGCCGCGTGGCGGCTCCTCGGGGGGCCTCGCCTCTCAGGGGGCGGTGCTCGTCCTGGAGGACGGCCGCGTCTTCCACGGCACCCCGTACGGCGCCGAAGGCGAGACCTTCGGGGAGATGGTCTTCAACACCGGCATGACCGGATACCAGGAGACCCTGACCGACCCCTCCTACCACCGCCAGATCGTCGCCATGACGGCCCCGCACATCGGCAACACCGGCGTCAACGACGAGGACCCCGAGTCGGGCCGCGTCTGGGTGGCCGGCTACGTCGTGCGCGAGCCGTCCAGGGTGGTCTCCAACTGGCGGGCCAACCGCTCGCTGGACGACTACCTCAAGGAGCAGGGCGTCGTCGGGATCGCCATCCCCGGCACCCGTGCCCTGACCCGCCACCTGCGCGAGCGCGGCGCCATGCGCGCCGGCATCTTCAGCGCGCCCGGGGCGCCGGTCGAGGAGCTGGTCGGGCGCGTGCGGCGCTCGCCCCGGATGGAGGGCGCCGACCTGGCCCGCGAGGTGGCCACGGGGGAGACCTACGTCGTGCCCGCCGTCGGCGCCAAGCGCTTCACGGTCGCGGCCGTCGACCTGGGCATCAAGGGCATGACCCCGCAGCGGATGGCCGAGCGCGGCTGCGAGGTCCACGTGCTGCCCGCCGACGCCACCTACGAGCAGATCATGGCCGTCGAGCCCGACGGCGTGTTCTTCTCCAACGGCCCCGGCGACCCCGCCACCGCCGACGTGTCGGCGCTGCGGGGGGTGCTGGAGGCCAAGGTGCCCTTCTTCGGCATCTGCTTCGGCAACCAGCTCTTCGGCCGGGCGCTCGGGCTGTCCACCTACAAGCTGCGCTACGGGCACCGGGGGGTCAACCAGCCGGTCCAGGACGTGCGCACCGGGAAGGTCGAGATCTCCGCCCACAACCACGGGTTCGCGGTCCAGGCGCCGCTCGACGGGCCGTTCGAGACCCCGTACGGGCAGGCCGAGGTCAGCCACGTCAATCTCAACGACCGGTGCGTGGAGGGGCTGCGCCTGCTCGACGGGCGGGCGTTCAGCGTCCAGTACCACCCTGAGGCCGCCGCGGGGCCCCACGACGCCGCGTACCTTTTCGACGAGTTCTGCGAGGTCATGACCCGTGCCCAAGCGTGAGGACATCCAGTCGGTCCTGGTGATCGGCTCGGGGCCGATCGTGATCGGCCAGGCGTGCGAGTTCGACTACTCCGGCACCCAGGCGTGCCGCGTGCTGCGGGCCGAGGGGTTCCGCGTCATCCTCGTCAACAGCAACCCCGCGACGATCATGACGGACCCGGAGTTCGCCGACGCCACCTACGTCGAGCCGATCACCCCCGAGTTCGTCGAGAAGATCATCGCCAAGGAGCGCCCCGACGCGCTGCTGCCCACGCTGGGCGGCCAGACCGCGCTCAACACGGCCGTGGCGCTGCACGAGTCGGGCGTGCTCGACAAATACGAGGTCGAGCTGATCGGCGCCGACTTCGACGCGATCCAGGCCGGCGAGAACCGCGAGCGGTTCAAGGAGATCGTCGCCAAGGTGGCGCGCGAGCGCGGCCTCAACGCCGAGTCGGCGAAGTCGGTCATCTGCCACACCATGGACGAGTGCCTGGCCGCCGCCGGCGAGCTGGGCTACCCGCTCGTCGTGCGGCCCTCGTTCACCATGGGCGGGGCCGGCTCCGGGTTCGCCTACACCGAGGACGACCTGCGCCGCATCGCCGGCGCCGGCCTCGACGCCTCCCCGACCACCGAGGTGCTCCTGGAGGAGTCGATCCTCGGCTGGAAGGAGTACGAGCTGGAGGTCATGCGCGACAAGGCCGACAACGTCGTCATCGTCTGCTCCATCGAGAACATCGACCCGATGGGCGTGCACACCGGCGACAGCGTCACCGTCGCGCCCGCGCTGACCCTGACCGACCGCGAATACCAGAACATGCGCGACGTCGCCATCGCGGTCATCCGCGAGGTCGGCGTCGACACCGGCGGCTGCAACATCCAGTTCGCGGTCGACCCGCGCACCGGCCGCATGATCGTCATCGAGATGAACCCGCGCGTGTCGCGCTCGTCGGCGCTGGCCTCCAAGGCGACCGGCTTCCCGATCGCCAAGATCGCGGCCAAGCTGGCCATCGGCTACACGCTCGACGAGATCCCCAACGACATCACCAAGGAGACCCCGGCCTCCTTCGAGCCGACGCTCGACTACATCGTGGTCAAGGTGCCGCGCTTCGCCTTCGAGAAGTTCCGGGGCGCCGACCAGACCCTCACCACCCACATGAAGTCGGTGGGCGAGGCCATGGCGATCGGCCGCTCGTTCCCCGAGGCGCTGCAGAAGGCGCTGCGCTCGCTGGAGAAGAAGGACTCCTCCTTCACCTGGGCGGGCCCCGTGCGGGCGAAGGAGGAACTGCTGGAGGCGTGCCGCACCCCCCACGACGGTCGGCTGCGCACGATGCAGCAGGCCATCAGGGCCGGCGCCACGCCCGCGGAGCTGTACGAGGCCACCAGCGTCGACCCGTGGTTCATCGACCAGCTCTTCCTGCTGCACGAGGAGGCCGAGGCGGTCGCCGCCGCCGACGACCTGACCGCCGAGGTCCTGCAGCGGGCCAAGCACCTCGGTTTCAGCGACGTGCAGATTGGCGAGCTGCGCGGCATCGACGAGGCCAGGGTGCGCGACCTGCGCCACGCGCTGGGCCTGCGGCCGGTCTACAACACGGTCGACACCTGCGCCGCCGAGTTCGCCGCCAAGACGCCCTACCTCTACTCGACCTACGACGAGGAGACCGAGGTCCCCACCGGGGAGCGGCAGAAGGTCATCATCCTCGGCTCCGGCCCCAACCGCATCGGGCAGGGCATCGAGTTCGACTACGCGTGCGTGCACGCCTCGTTCGAGCTGTCGCGGGCCGGGTTCGAGACCGTCATGGTCAACTGCAACCCCGAGACCGTCTCGACCGACTACGACACCTCCGACCGGCTCTACTTCGAGCCGCTCACCCTGGAGGACGTCCTGGAGGTCGTGCACGCCGAGCAGCAGACGGGCCCGGTCGCGGGCGTGATCGTGCAGCTCGGCGGGCAGACGCCGCTCGGGCTCGCGCAGGCGCTCAAGGACGCGGGCGTGCCCGTGGTCGGCACCTCGCCCGAGTCCATCCACCTGGCCGAGGAGCGCGGCGCGTTCGGGCGGGTGCTGGCCGAGGCGGGCCTGCCCGCGCCCAAGCACGGCACCGCGCTGAGCGTGTCGGAGGCGCTGGAGATCGCCGGGGAGATCGGCTACCCGGTGCTCGTGCGCCCCTCCTACGTGCTGGGCGGGGCCGGCATGGCCATCGTGTACGACGACCAGACGCTGACCACGTACATGGCGGCCCAGGAGGGCGGCCACCCGGTGCTCATCGACAAGTTCCTCGACGAGGCCATCGAGATCGACGTGGACGCCCTCTACGACGGCGAGGAGCTGTTCCTGGGCGGCGTCATGGAGCACATCGAGGAGGCCGGCATCCACTCCGGCGACTCGGCGTGCGCGCTGCCGCCGATCACGCTCGGCAGCGCCGACATCAAGGCCATCCGCGCCGCCACGCGGGCGATCGCCGCCGGGGTGGGCGTGCGCGGCCTGCTGAACGTCCAGTACGCCATGTCGGCCGGCATCCTGTACGTCCTGGAGGCCAACCCGCGCGCCAGCCGCACGGTGCCGTTCGTGTCCAAGGCCACCGGCACGCCGCTGGCCAAGGCGGCGGCCCGGGTGATGCTCGGCGCGTCGATCGCCTCGCTGCGCGAGGAGGGCATGCTGCCCGCCGAGGGCGACGGCGGCACGCTGCCGCTCGACGCCTCGATCGCGGTCAAGGAGGCGGTGCTGCCGTTCAACCGCTTCCGCGGCGTGGACATCGTCCTGGGGCCGGAGATGCGCTCCACCGGCGAGGTGATGGGCATCGACAAGTTCTTCGGCATCGCCTACGCCAAGTCCCAGGCGGGCGCCTACGGCCGGCTTCCGACCAAGGGACGCGCGTTCGTATCCGTGGCCAACAGGGACAAGCGTGCGATGATCTTCCCTGTGAAGGCGCTCGCGGATCTCGGCTTCGAGATCCTGGCCACCGAGGGGACCGCCGAGGTGCTGCGCCGCAACGGCGTCCATGCCAAGATCGTGCGAAAGCACAGCGAGGGGACGGGTCCCGGAGGTGAGCCCACGAGCGTGCAGGCCATTCTCGACGGCGAGGTCGACCTGATCGTCAACACGCCCTTCGGCAGCCCGGGGCAGTCGGGGCCGCGGCTCGACGGCTACGAGATCCGCACGGCCGCCGTGCTGCGCGGCATCCCGTGCATCACCACGGTCTCGGGCCTGGCGGCCGCGGCGGCGGGCATCCAGGCGATCGTACGCGGCGACGTCGGCGTACGGTCTCTCCAGGAGCACGCACAGGCACTCCGGGGCTGACCCGGCACGGGAGGTGAAGACGACTGGCCGGCACACCGGTGCAGGTGACGGGCACGGTGCTCACGACGCGCCGGGTCGACGCCTACCATGCGCTGACGGTGGTGGCGCCCGGCATCGCCGAGCGTTACCGCCCCGGTCACTTCGTCTCCGTGGCGGTGGGCGGGCCCTACACGTCGATGGTGACGCGCCGGGCGCTGTCCATCCACGACGTGAAGTCCGACTACGGCGGCACGGTCGAGCTGGTCTTCACCGTGCGCGGCGCCGGCACCGCCTGGCTGGCGGAGCGGCGCGCCCGTGACACGCTCGACCTGGTCGGGCCGCTCGGGCGGCCGTTCCCGCTGCCGCGCGACCCCGTCCACTGCGTGCTGGTCGGCTCCGAGTACGGCTCCGCCGTGCTGTTCCCGCTGGCCGACGCGCTGCTGGCGCGCGGCTGCCGGGTCGACTTCGTGCTCGGCGGCGCCGGGGCCGAGCGGGTCTTCGGCGCCATGCGGGCCCGCAGGATGGCCGAGACGACCACGCTGACCACCGAGGACGGCTCGCTCGGGCTGCGCGGCAAGGTCACCGACGCGCTGCCGTCGGTGATCGCCGACACCCGGGCCGACGCCGTCTACGCCTGCGCGCCCATGGAGACGCTGCGGGCGGTGACGGCGGTGGCGATGGAGTTCGACATCCCGGTGCAGGTCGCCGTCGAGGAGTCGATGGCGTGCGGGATCGGGGTGTGCATGACGTGCGTGCTGCCCGTCATCGGCGACGACGGGGCGACCAGGATGGTCAGGGCGTGCGCCGAGGGGCCGGTGTTCCGGGGGGAGCGGGTGCGGTTCGAGGACGTGGGAACGATCCCGTTCGACGCGCTCGGCGCCCCCGGAGGCGGTGCACGACATGTCAGTTGATATGCGTACATTCCTGGCGCACGTGGAGCTGGCCAACCCCATCACCACCGCCGCCGGGTGCGCCTCCTCGGGCCGGGAGCTGGCGCAGTTCTTCGACCTGCACCGGCTCGGCGCGCTGACCACCCGCTCGATCACCATGGCGCCGCGCGCGGGCCGGCCCACGCCGCGCATGGCCGAGACGCCCTCCGGCATGCTCAACGCCGTCGGGCTGCAGGGGCCCGGCATCGAGGCGTTCCTGGAGCGCGAGCTGCCCTGGCTGGCCCAGCGCGGCATCAAGACCATCGTCTCGATCGGCGGCGGCACCGTCGCCGAATACTCCGAGCTGGCCCGCAGGCTCGCCGACGCGCCCGGGGTGACCGCGCTGGAGGTCAACCTCTCCTGCCCCAACATGGAGGATCGCGGGCGCGTCTTCGCCCGCGAGGGCAGCGCCGCCGCCGAGGTGATCGCCTCCGTGCGCTCCATCATGCGCTACGACGTGCCCGTGGTCGCCAAGCTCGCCCCCGACGTGGCCGACATCGTCTCGGTCGCCCGCGCCTGCGTGGACGCCGGGGCCGACGCGCTGTCCATGATCAACAACCCGCTGGGCATGGCCATCGACACCGAGGCGCTGCGCCCCTCGCTCGCCGCCGTCACCGGCGGGCTGTCCGGGCCGGCCATCCTGCCGCTGGCCGTACGGTGCGTCTGGCAGGTGCACGCGGCCCTGCCCGGGGTGCCCCTGATCGGCGTGGGCGGCGTGATGACCGGCAGGGACGCCTTCCAGCTCGTCCTGGCGGGCGCCTGCGCGGTCGGAGTGGGCACGGCGCTGTTCCACGACCCCTACGCCTGCCTGCGCATCGAGCGGGAGCTTGAGGAGCTGCTGCGAGCCCGCGGCTTCCAGCGGCTGGCCGACGCCGTCGGGCTGGCGCACCGACCGCCGGGGAGCGCGCCCCGGCACCTGCTGGTAGACACCGAGGAGAGCACGCCTTGACTCCCGAGCACCTGAGGAGCACGTCCTGGCTCCGGGCACCTGAGGAGCACGTCCTGGCTCCGGGCGCCTGAGGAGCCCGCTCGGCTCCCGATCGCCTGAAGAGCACGTCCTGACTTCAGAGCGCCACATCTTGACCTTCGAGCACCTGAAGAGCACATCTTGACTTCCGAGCACCTGGAGAGCACGTCTTGACCCCCGCACCGATCGCCGTCGCTCTCGACGCCCCCGACCTGGAGACCGCCGCCCGATGGGCCGCCCTGGTCACCCCCCATGTCAGCACGGTCAAGGTGGGCCTGGAGCTCTACCTGCGCTACGGGCCCGACGTGATCGCCTCCGTGCGCGGGGCCAGCGGCGTGCGCGTCTTCCTCGACCTCAAGCTGCACGACATCCCCAACACCGTCGCGGGCGCCGCGCGGGCCGTGGCGCGGCTGCGGCCCTCGATCCTCACCGTGCACGCGGCCGGCGGGCCCGCCATGATCAGGGCGGCCGTGGCGGCCGCCCCGCACACCCAGATCGCCGCCGTGACCGTCCTGACCTCGCTGGCGGAGGAGGACCTGGAGCGCATCGGCCTGGCCGGGCCCGCCGACGACGCCGTACGCCGCCTGGCGGCGCTGTCGGTCGAGGCGGGCGCCACGGCGCTGGTGTGCTCGCCCAACGAGGTCTCCGCGGTCCGGGCGGAGGTGGGGGAGGGGATCACCCTCATCACCCCGGGAGTGCGGCCCACGGGGGCCGACACGCAGGACCAGATGCGGGTGGCCACGCCCGAGCGGGCGCTGGCCGACGGCGCCGACCTGCTCGTCATCGGACGGCCCATCACGGGCTCCCCGGACCCGGGCGCGACGGCCGCGGCCATCGCCGCCTCCCTGCGCCGATCCTCCTGAACCCGCGCGGGGGCTTCCCGCACCGGATCTCCTGAACCCGCGCGGGGGCTTCCTGCGCCGGGCCCGCCGAAGCCGGTGCGGGCTCGTTCTGTCCCGGCCGGTCGCGGGCGGGCGGCCGATCGGGCGCGAGGGCGTCGCGGACGGACGGCCTCGCGGCGGGTGCCGGCGCCGGGCGGCGAACCCCGGCGCGCGGACCGTCGCGAAGGCGGCCGTACGGACGGTCGCGGAACGGTCGCGGAACGGTCGCGAGGACGGCGTGCGCGACACGCCCGCCGGACCCCGCTCCCAAGATCATAAGGCATCCGCGCGGAGCCGCGCACATGATCGTCCCGAGGGTTTCGGCCCAGGTGCGGGCGGGGTTTCGGACATCGGCTCCTGATGGGAATGCGATCATCCTTGCGTTTCGCGACACCGGCGCGACCCGACGCGCGAAGGCAGAAGTGAGGGCGATTTGATCAGCACAATGTGATTTTACGAACACGGAGAGTGATGAAGTGGATTTTGTGGCGAGAGAAACCGCTCTTGACGTTGCTTAGGGGGCGATGACCAGCTAGTTTCCCTTCCCGTCCGAGTACATCGACAGAAATTCGAGGTGACCCGGCGTGGCTCTTCCTCCCCTGACCCCTGAGCAGCGCGCCGCAGCCCTGGAGAAGGCTGCCAAGGCCCGTAAAGAGCGTGCCGAGGTCAAGAACCGGCTCAAGCATGGCGCGGTTTCTCTGGCTGAGGTGCTCAAGGATGGGCAGACCGACGACGTCATCGGCAAGATGAAGGTGTCGGCTCTGTTGGAATCGCTCCCCGGCGTGGGCAAGGTCCGCGCCAAGCAGCTCATGGAGCGGCTCGCCATCGCCGAGTCCCGCCGCGTGCGGGGTCTCGGCGCGAACCAGAGGGCATCCCTCGAGCGCGAGTTCGGTGGCAACGAGAGCTAATCTCTGTTCCACACGAAGTCGCAGGTTCAACGGGGGGTAGGAAGTGACCGACAGGTCCTGGTCCGGCGGAGTCAATGCCCACGAGGCGGTCGGACCGGGAGCGGAGGTCGACTTCCCGCCCCTGAGTGAAAGGCGGCTGACGGTCCTGTCCGGGCCGTCGGGCGTCGGTAAGTCCACGGTCGTCGCCGAGCTCCGGCGGGCACACCCCGAGGTGTGGCTGTCGGTCTCGGTGACCACCAGGAGGCCCCGGCCCGGCGAGGTCAACGGGGTCCACTACTTCTTCGTCGACGGCGAGGAGTTCGACCGGCTCGTCGAGGCCGGGGAGCTGCTCGAATGGGCGGAGTTCGCGGGCAACCGCTACGGCACGCCGCGCGAGCCGGTGCTGAAGAAGCTGGCCGAGGGCGTGCCCACCCTGCTCGAGATCGACCTCGAGGGCGCCAGGCAGGTCCGCAGGAGCATGCCGGAGGCGCTGCTGGTGTTCCTGGCCCCGCCCACCTGGGAGGAGCTGGAGAAGCGGCTGCGCGGTCGCGGCACCGAGCCGGAAGACGTCATCGCGCGCCGGCTGGCGGCCGGGCGGGTCGAGATGGCGGCCGAGTCGGAGTTCGACCTGAGCCTGGTCAACACGAGTGTCCAAGACGTGTGCCACCGGCTGATAGCCTTGATGACTGACCCTCAGGGGGTCACGACAACCACCAACCGAGAGGTCTGACATCGTGGCAGGCACCACCCCGGCCGCGGAGGGCATCACCAACCCGCCGATCGACGCGCTGCTCGACATCGTCGACAGCAAATACTCCCTGGTGATCATGGGCGCCAAGCGCGCTCGCCAGATCAACGCCTACTACTCGCAGCTCGGCGAGGGCCTGCTGGAATACGTCGGGCCGCTGGTCGAGACGCACGCCCAGGAGAAGCCGCTGTCCATCGCGCTGCGCGAGGTCTCCGAGGGCCTGCTCAACGCGGAGCCCATCGAAGGCGCGGTCTGACCCCTTCGATGCAGGTCGTCCTGGGAGTCAGCGGCGGTATCGCCGCGTACAAGGCGTGTGAGCTGCTGCGGCTGTTCACCGAGTCCGGGCACGGGGTGCGGGTCGTCCCGACCCGCGAGGCGCTCAACTTCGTCGGCGCGCCCACCTGGGCCGCCCTGTCGGGCAACCCCGTGTCGGCCGAGGTGTGGGACGACGTGCACGAGGTGCCCCACGTGCGCATCGGCAAGCGGGCCGACCTCGTCGTGGTGGCGCCGGCGACCGCCGACGTGCTGGCCAAGGCCGCGCACGGCCTGGCGGGCGACCTGCTCACCAACACGCTGCTGACGGCCACGTGCCCGGTCGTGTTCGCGCCCGCGATGCACACCGAGATGTGGCAGCATCCCGCCACCCGCGCCAACGTCGCGACGCTGCGCGAGCGGGGGGCGATCGTGATCGACCCGGCGGTGGGCCGGCTCACCGGAGCCGACACCGGCCCCGGGCGGCTGCCCGACCCCGCCGAGATCTTCCAGGTCTGCCTGCGCGTGCTGCGCGGCAGGCCGCGCGACCTGGCCGGGCGCAGGGTCGTCGTCTCCGCCGGCGGCACCCGCGAGGCCATCGACCCGGTCCGCTTCATCGGCAACCGCTCCTCCGGCCTGCAGGGCTACGCCCTGGCCCGCACCGCCGCCGCGCGGGGCGCCGAGGTGACGCTCGTGGCGGCCAACACCGCGCTCCCCGACCCCGCGGGGGCCAAGGTGGTGCGGGTCGAGTCCACGGCCGAGCTGCGCGAGGCCGTGCTGGCCGCCTCGGCCGGCGCCGACGCGGTCGTGATGGCCGCCGCCGTGGCCGACTTCCGGCCCGAGACGCGCCACGACGCCAAGATCAAGAAGACCGACGGCGAGCCCGCGTCCATCCGGCTGGTCAAGAACCCCGACATCCTCGCCGAGCTGGGCGAGCGCCGCGGGCACGATTCCGGCGCGGGTCCCCGGGTGATCGTGGGCTTCGCGGCCGAGACGCACGACGTGCTCGCCAACGGGCAGGCCAAGCTCGCGCGCAAGAAGTGCGACCTGCTGGTGGTCAACCAGGTGGGGGAGGGGCTGGCCTTCGGCTCGCCCGACAACGCCGCGACCGTGCTGGTGGCGGGCGGCGAGCCGGTCGAGGTGCCGTTCGGGCCCAAGGAGGACCTCGCCGACGTGGTGTGGGACCTGGTGGCCGTACGCCTCTCCTGAGCCATGTGACACACCCCGCAGAACCGTACAAAGCGTGCAGATCTCATTACTCTTTCACCTGTTGCAACATCCCTCCATGTCTACGGATACTTGGGGCAAAGGGGGATGGAATGCCGGTGGGTTCTGCTGTCCGAGACCGTTGTAGAACATTGCTCTGCGACCAGGGGGAGATCCACTATGTCTTCCCCGCCTTCTCCGAAGGTCCGGCCGGGACGGGCAACTTCTTGATCGTGGTCACTGACACGGCGATATCGGTGCTGGCCACGAGAACGCTCAGGACGGACAGGCCGGTCTCGGTGTTCGCGGAGTTCCCGCGGCACACCCGGCTCGGCCCCATCCTTCCGGGAAACGTCCTTGAGCTGGGCTCGATGGTGTTCGAGTTCGATGAGGAGTACGCCGCGGTGGTGTCGGCCGCCGACGCGGAGATCTTCGCGCCGGAGTCCCTGCCACCCGATCCCCTGCCCGACCTCTGATGGGAGTCACATGGTGGACAGTTTCGCGACCCGGCGCCCGGTACGGCTAGACTTCGGCGAGGCCCGCCCATGCCCATGGGGTCAGGGCCTTACATCCGTCAGCAGCCGCTGCATGAGGAGCCACTGAGTTGTCACGTCGCCTGTTCACATCCGAGTCGGTCACCGAGGGCCACCCGGACAAGATCGCCGACCAGATCAGTGACGCGATTCTCGACACCATGCTCAAGGACGACCCCAAGAGCCGGGTCGCCGTCGAGACGATGATCACTACCGGCCAGGTTCACGTCGCAGGCGAGGTCACGACCGAGACCTACGTCGACATCCCCGGCGTCATCCGGGAGAAGATCCTGGAGATCGGCTACGACGCCTCCCACAAGGGCTTCGACGGCGCCTCGTGCGGCGTGTCGGTGTCCATCGGCGCGCAGTCGCCCGACATCGCGCAGGGCGTCGACGACGCCTACGAGCACCGCGTCGGCGGCGACGCCGACGAGCTCGACCGCCAGGGCGCCGGCGACCAGGGCCTCATGTTCGGCTACGCCTGCCGGGAGACCCCCGAGCTGATGCCGCTGCCGATCATGCTCGCCCATCGGCTGGCCCAGCGCCTGTCCGAGGTCCGCAAGAGCGGCACGGTGCCCTACCTGCGTCCCGACGGCAAGACCCAGGTCACCATCGAATACGACGGTGACAAGCCGGTCCGCCTCGACACGGTCGTGGTCTCCACGCAGCACGCCGCCGAGATCGACCTCAAGGAGATGCTGACGCCCGACATCAAGGAGCACGTGGTCGACCGCGTGCTCGAGGGCCTCGACATCGACACCGAGGGCTACCGCCTGCTGGTCAACCCGACCGGCCGCTTCGAGATCGGCGGCCCGATGGGCGACGCCGGCCTCACCGGTCGCAAGATCATCATCGACACCTACGGCGGCATGGCCCGCCACGGCGGCGGCGCCTTCTCCGGCAAGGACCCGTCCAAGGTCGACCGTTCGGCCGCCTACGCGATGCGCTGGGTCGCCAAGAACGTCGTGGCCGCCGGGCTCGCCGACCGGTGCGAGGTGCAGGTGGCGTACGCGATCGGCAAGGCTCAGCCGGTCGGCCTGTTCGTCGAGTGCTTCGGCACCGAGAAGCTGCCGGTCGAGAAGATCCAGGAGGCCGTGCTGCAGGTGTTCGACCTGCGCCCGGCCGCGATCATCCGCGATCTCGACCTGCTGCGCCCGATCTACTCGGAGACCGCCGCCTACGGCCACTTCGGCCGTGAGGGCTTCTCCTGGGAGTCCACCGACCGCGCCGGCTCGCTGAGGACCGCCGCGGGCCTCTGACGGCTCCTGCCTGGTGACCGGTGCCGCCGCTGACGTGAGGGCGGCGCCGGTCCTCGGCGTGTCCGCCGGGTGCGCCGGGGGCCCGCCGGCCGTGGCGGCAGCGTGGCAGCGGGCGTGGGCGGCGGCGGGGGTCTGGTAGACGTTATGCGTGACCCACTCCTCCGACGACGCCCTCCTGCCGCTCGACGCCGTGCGGCCCGCGGCCTCGTCGAAGGACACCAAAGGGGCCGTGGTCCCCGCCCCCGGCAACCCCGTGGCCCGGGTGGCCGTGGACAGCCCGCTGCCCCACCTCGACCGCTCCTTCGACTACCTCGTCCCCGCCCCCATGCACGAGAGCGCCCAGCCCGGGGTGCGGGTGCGGGTGCGGTTCGCGGGCAAGCTCGTCGACGGGTTCCTGCTGGAGCGGGTCCCGGAGAGCGAGCACGAGGGCAGGCTCACCCCGCTCGAACGCGTCGTCTCGCCCGAACGGGTGCTCACCCCGGAGATCGCGGGCCTGGCCAGGGCCGTGGCCGACCGCTACGCGGGCACCCTGGCCGACGTCCTGCGCCTGGCCGTGCCACCGCGCCACGCCAAGGCCGAGTCCGAGCCCCGCGATCCCGATTCTCCCCAGCCCCGGCCCGCGCAGCCTGAGCCGGTGAAGGCCGGCCCCTCCGCAGAGGACGCGGGCGCCTGGGACGCCTATCCGGCCGGGCCGTCGTTCCTCGACGCCCTGCGCAACGGCCGCGCGCCCCGCGCCGTCTGGTCGGCGCTGCCCGGCGCGAGGGGCTGGGCCGGGCCCGTGGCCGAGGCCGTGCGCGCCACGCTCGACGGCGGCAGGGGAGCGGTCGTCGTGGTCCCCGACGGCAAGGACGTGGCGCTGGCCGACGCCGAGTTCGAGCGGCTGCTCGGCCCCGGCAGGCACGTGGCGCTCACCGCGGACCTGGGCCCGGCCGAGCGGTACCGGCGGTGGCTGAAGGTGCTCAGAGGCCAGGTGCGGGCCGTCGTGGGCACCAGGGCCGCCATGTTCGCCCCCGTCGCCGATCTCGGCCTGGTGGCCATCTGGGACGACGGTGACGACCTGCACGCCGAGCGGCTGGCGCCGTACCCGCACGCCCGCGAGGTGCTCGGCCTGCGCGCCCACAGGAGCGGCGCGGGGATGCTCATCGGCGGGTACGCCCGCACGGCCGAGGCCACCCAGCTCGTCGCCGCCGGCTGGGCCAGGCCCATCGTGGCGGCCCGCACGACGATCAGGAGCCTGGCCCCGCGGGTGCGCCCGGCGGGCGAGGACGCCGAGCTGGCCAAGGACCAGGCCGCCCGGCAGGCCCGCCTGCCCAGCATCGCCTGGCGCGCGCTGCGGCACGGGCTCGACAGCGGCCCGGTGCTGGTGCAGGTGCCCAGGCGCGGCTACCTGCCCGCGCTGGCCTGCCGGCACTGCCGCGCCCCGGCCCGCTGCGTCCTGCCGCCCACCAGGACGGGGCCGCGGCCCCCCGAGCCGCCGATCGGCAGGCAGCCGGCCGCCGGGCGGGCCCCGCTGACCGGGCAGACCCGGATCCCCGAAGAGCGCGCCGCGCAAACCCAGGCCACGTGGCCAGGCGGCGCGCCGCCGGTCCCGGAGCCGGACGGTGAGGCGCAGGGGGGCGGCCCGCTGTGCCACGGCCCCCTCGCGCTCAGGGGCGGCCACGCGGCCCCGTACTGCCGCTGGTGCGGCCGGGTGGACGCGGACTGGCGGTGCCCGTCCTGCGGCAGCCCCCGGCTGCGCGCGGTGGTGACGGGCGCCAGGCGCACGGCGGAGGAGCTCGGGCGGGCCTTCCCGTCCGTGCAGGTGCGCACCTCCGGCCGTGACGGCGTGCTGGCCACCGTGCCCGCCACCCGCGCGCTGGTCGTCGCCACGCCGGGGGCCGAGCCCGTGGCGGAGGGCGGCTACGCGGCGGCCGTGCTGCTCGACGGGTGGGCGCTGCTGGGCCGGGCCGACCTGCGGGCGGGCGAGGAGACGGTGCGCCGGTGGATGAACGCCGCCGCCCTCCTGCGTCCCGCCGCCGAGCTGGTGGTGCTCGGGGACGCCGGGCTGCCCGCCGTACAGGCTCTGCTCAGGTGGGATCCCGTCACCCACGCCGAGCGGGAGCTGGGCGACCGCGCCGAGCTGGGGTTCCCGCCCGCGGTCCGGATGGCCACGCTCACCGGCGCGGCCAGTGCCGTCAGGCAGATGCTCGACGAGGTACGCCTGCCGCCCGACGCCCAGGTGCTCGGCCCCGTGCCCCTGGACGAGTCGGGGCAGGAACGCGCCATGATCCGGGTGCGCAGGGGCGGCGGCGCCGCGCTCGCCGCCGCGCTCAAAGGGGCCAGCGGGGTGCGTGCGGCGCGTAAGACGCCGGATGTCGTGAGGGTGAGTGTCGACCCGCTCGACCTGATTTAGCCTGTTTCCCCGATTCGCTCATCCGATGGCCAGCCGTTAGCGTGCCCCTGTGTCGATCGAATGGGTGAACCAGGCCATCGACGACCTGCGCGCATGGGGGCGCGCGCAGGAAGTCGAAGTGGACGCGGACGAGGTCCGCCTGCTCTGCGACTACGCCAGCGACTATCTCAACGTCAACGAACTGCGCGATTTCACTCCGGAGACCTTCGACGAGCTGCTGCTGTCCATCTATCCCCGCAAGGTCATCGCCCCGCCGGAGAGCGCGGCGGAGACCGTCGCCGCCGCCCGCACGCTCGTCGCCTACCTCGACCAGGCCGGCCAGGTGAGCGCCGGCACGGCCGCGCGGATGCGCGAAAGGCTCGACGACATCGCGCTCCGCATGCCGGAGGCCCTCGCCGACCCGGCCAACTTCGGCATGGCCAAGAGCCTGTTCAGCTCCATCGGCCCCGAGTCGCTCGAGCAGTCCATCGCCATCCCCTCCGGCGAGCTGCCCGACCTGGGCGAGGCGCCCTGCGACTGCCCGGGCTGCACCCCGCTGCCCGCCGTGCGGCTGGCCGCCGAGGACGACCTGCGCGCCGCGCTGGAGAGCGTGCCGATGCTGGCCGAGGAGCCGCTGCCCGCCGGGGCCGACCCGCTGGCCGCCTGGGCGCAGCGCGTCTCCCGGCTGCTGGAGCAGGACACCGGCGGCGCCGTCACCGGCTCCGCCGAGCTCGACGAGGGCCTGTACGACCTGTTCGACATGCTCTACCGGCTCCAGGTCCGCGTCCCCGTCAGCGTGATCGGCGACTACCTCGACGAGATCGCCGGCGACGGCGGGCTCGACCTCGACGCCGTGCTCGGCCGGCTGGAGCACACCGGCCTGCTCCGCGTCACCGGCGACACCGCCGAGCTGACCCCGCCGGCCGTCTGGGCGCTGCGCGAGCACTACCTCGCGCTCGGCATCGACGCCCCCGAGGCCCCCGACCTGGCCGAGGCCGACGCGCGCGGGCTCATCGAAGGGCTGCTCGAAGGCGTGCCGACCGAGCTGGCGGAAGACGACATCAGCCGCTGGCTGTCGGGCCGGGAGCCCGCCGCGGCCGCCGCCGAGCTGCTGGCCGCCGCCTCGGGCGCGCCCGCCGTGGCCCGCGGCATCGCGATCACCATCGTCGACCGGCTCGGCGCCGAGGCCGAGCCCGCGCTGCGCGACCACCTCGACGACCAGGAGCTGCGGCCGCACGTCATCCACTGGCTGGCCGCCAGGCGACTGCCCGCGCCGCCGCTGACCCAGGAGGAGCTGCTGTGGGTCAGCGTCGACATGCTCGCCCTCGCCATGCCCGCCGCCGAGGAGGACCCGGACAACTTCGCCGAGAACATGGCGGCCTCCGGCCCGCCCGCCCACCTGATCGAGGAGATGTGGCGGGTCGACCACCCCGACGTCGTCGAGGTGCTCGAACTGCTGGGACGTTCCATCCAGGACGGCACGGTGGCCAAGGCGGCGCGCAAGGCGGCCTTCAAAGCCCGCTCCCGGGCCATTCGTTGAGTACGCCCCTGTGACCGCTGTGCAGTAAGTTTCGTGGGTGGCAAACAATGTCTTCGACCTCGCCGAGCTGCGCAAGCTGATCGATGAGCAGGCCGCCGTGCCTCCACGGCCCCCTGAGGAGACTCCCGTGGAGCATGAGGCGCTGACGTTCCCGCCGGTCCTGCCGGCGCCCGACGCCGAGCTGGCCAGGGCGGTGCCCACGGTGCCGCTCGTGGCCGACGCGATCAGGCTCACCACCTGGACGGGCACCCGCCAGGTGACGCAGGAGGGGCACCTGGCCGAGGCCGACGCCGCGGCCGCCGCCGCCGAGCTGGGGGTGTCCGCGGCGAGGCTGCGGCTCATCTGGATCGTCGCGGTCAACACCGGGCTGCTGCAGATCATGGGCGGCCGGGCCTCGCGCGGGCCGCTGTCGATGCGGCTCACGGTCGAGGCCACGCTGGAGTTCTGGGACGGCGTGGTGATGGACGTGCTCGACCGCGCCGAGGAGGGCCTGACCGGCTCCGCCGTGGTGGACGGCCACCTGGCCGAGATGCTGGCCACGATCTACTCCGTACGCTCGGGCGTGGCCACCGCCAACCTCGCCCGCGGCATCCTGCAGTCCCACGAGGTCGCCTGCGCGCCGGGCCCCGCCGAGATGCGCAGGATCGCCGCCGCGCTGCCCGCCGAGCTGCTGGAGGCGCTGGACCTGCTGGCCTACTGCGGGCTGGTCGAGCAGACCGCCGCCGGCCGCACGGCGCTCACCCCGCTCGGGGTCTGGGCCGTCCGCCGCGACCTGCTGCGCGAGGGGCACGACGCGCCGACCACCGCCGAGGTGGAGGTGTTCGCCGACCTGTCGGCGGCCGAGCTGGTGGAGGCGCTGGTCAAGGGCAGCGCCACGCAGAGCGCGGTGGCCGGCTGGCTGGAGCGCCGCTCGCCCGAGTCGGCCGCCCGCGACCTGATCGAGATCGCCGCCTCCGGCACCGCCGGCCAGCGCGGCGCCGTCGGGGCGATCCTGGAGGAGCTCGGCCCGGAGGCCGAGGCCCCGGTCCGTGAGGCGCTCGGCCATCCGCTGATGCGCCGCTACGCCGCCTCCTGGCTGCACATCCGCGACCTCGAGGCGCCCACGCTCAGCCCCGAGGACCACACCTGGATCGCCGTCGACCACCTGGCGGCGCTCATGCACCTGTCCGGCCCCGCCGCGGGCCGGCTCGACCCCCCGGAGCCCGGGGAAGACCTGATCAAGCTGGTCGGCGAGATGCCCGCGGTGGGCCACCCCGACACGATCGCCGTGCTCGACATGCTCGCCGCCGCCCACGACGACAAGGCCGTGGTCAAGGCCGCGCGCAAGGCGGCGATGAAGGCCCGTTCGCTGCAGCACGCCCGCACGGCGGGCAGCGGCCGGTAGCCGCCCGCGCCACGCCGGACCCGCCCGGCCCATGACGGGGCCGGGCCGGTTGGTCGCGGGCCCGGTGCGGGGGCACGACGGCGGACGAGCCGCGCAGGACCTGGCCCGGAACGCGCCTGGCCCGGAACGCGCCTGGCCCGGAACGCGCCTGGCCCGGAACGCGCCTGGCCCGGAACGCGCCTGGCCCGGAACGCGCCTGGCCCGAAACGCGGCGCGGCGGTCGGGTGGGCCGCCTGGGACCGCCCGGACGTGACGGAGGCCGTGGCCGGCGGGCGACGCCCGGTAGCGGGCCCCCACCTACACTAAACTGGCCTGATCCACGCTTGAGAAACGGAGTGACCCCCTTGGCGATCCAGTCGATCCGGCTGTTCGGAGACCCGGTGCTGCGCACCCCGGCGGCCCCGGTCGTCGACTTCGACAAGGAGCTGCGCAAGCTGGTCAAAGACCTCACCGACACGATGATGGACGCCCCCGGCGCGGGCCTGGCGGCCCCGCAGATCGGCGTCGGGCTGCGGGTGTTCACCTACTACGTGGACGACCAGCTCGGCCACCTCATCAACCCCGACCTCGACCTGTCCTCCGAGCTCGACGAGGAGGGCGAGGAGGGCTGCCTGTCCTTCCCCGGCCTGTCGTTCCCGACGCCGCGCGCGATCCGCGCCGTCGCCAAGGGCTTCAACATGCACGGCGAGCCCGTCACCCTGGAGGGCACCGACCTCATGGCCCGGTGCTTCCAGCACGAGACCGACCACCTCGACGGCATCCTGTTCATCGACCGGATGGACCCCAAGCAGCGCAAGCTGGCCATGAAGGCCGTGCGCGAGGCGGAGTGGAGCGGCCTGTCCGCCCCCGTGATCAAGGTCTCGCCCCACGCCACCGGCGGAAAGGCGCTCTGAGAGCATGCGTCTGGTCTTCGCGGGCACGCCCGAGACGGCACTGCCGTCGCTGCGCACCCTGATCGACTCGCCCCGGCACGAGGTGGTGGCGGTCATCACCCGTCCCGACGCCCAGTCGGGGCGCGGCCGCAAGGTCCACCCCTCCCCGGTGGCGGTGCTCGCCGAGGAGGCGGGCATCGAGGTGCTGCGCCCGCAGAAGGCCGGCGACCCGGCCTTCCTCGACCAGTTGCGGGCGCTGGAGCCCGACTGCTGCCCGGTGGTGGCATACGGCGCGCTGCTGCCGCAGTCGGCGCTCGACGTGCCCCGGCACGGCTGGATCAACCTCCACTTCTCGATCCTGCCCGCCTGGCGCGGCGCCGCGCCCGTCCAGCACGCGATCCTGCACGGTGACGAGATCGGCGGGGCGAGCACGTTCCGGATCGTCAAGGAGCTCGACGCCGGGCCCGTCTACGGCGTGGTGACCGAGGAGATCCGCACCTCCGACACGAGCGGCTCGCTGCTGGAGCGGCTGTCGGTCGCGGGCGCGGGCCTGCTCGCCGCCACCCTCGACGGCGTCGAGGACGGCACCCTGGAGGCCCGCCCGCAGTCGGCCGACGGCATCACCATCGCCCCCAAGATCACCGTCGCCGACGCGCGGATCGACTGGGGCAAGCCCGCCATGCACGTCGACCGCCTGATCCGCGCCTGCACCCCCAACCCGGGGGCGTGGAGCGAGTTCAGGGGGCAGCGGGTCAAGGTGGGGCCCGTGCGCGTGGTGCCGGGGGAGCGGCTCGCCCCCGGGGAGATCGCGGCCGGCAAGACCTCGGTGCTGGTCGGCACGGCCACCGGAGCCGTCGAGCTGGGCGAGGTGCAGCCGCAGGGCAAGCGGCTGATGGCGGCCGTGGAGTGGGCCAGGGGAGTGCGCCCCGAGGGCGGAGAGGTCTTCAAGTGACCGGGCCCCAAGACCGGCGGGGCCGGAGCCGAGGCGCCGCCCGGCGACGCGCTCGACAGGCCGCCCACGGCGTGAGTGAGAGTTCGAGGGGATGAAGACCAGGGGGCACCAGGGGGCCGGCGGCAGGGGCGGCGACGCCCGCGGCCGCAGGCCACGCAGACCCACGCGCGACCAGGCCCGCAACGCGGCCTTCGACGTCGTGCGCGCGGTGGACGAGCGCGACGCGTACGCCAACCTGCTTCTGCCGCGCCTGCTGCGCGAGCGCGGCATCAAGGGAAGAGACGCCGCGCTGGCCACCGAGCTCGCGTACGGGACGCTGCGCGGGCTCGGCACCTACGACGCCATCATCGAGACGTGCAGCGACCGCGCGCCCGACCCCGACGTGCGCGACGCGTTGCGGCTGGGCGCCCACCAGCTCCTGCGCATGCGCGTGCCCCCGCACGCGGCCGTCGGCACCACCGTCGACCTGGTGCGGCTGCGCATCGGCGCCGGCGCGGCCAAGTTCGTCAACGCGGTGCTGCGCAAGATCGGCTCCAGGACCATCGAGGAGTGGGTGCCCATCGTCGCGCCCGACCCGGCCCACGACCCGGTCGGGCACCTCGCCGTCGCCTACGGGCATCCCCGCTGGATCGTCTCCGCCTTCCGCGACGCCCTGGGCTCGTCCGGCGAGATGGCCGACCTGCTCGAGGCCGACAACGCCCGGCCCCTGGTGACGCTGGTGGCGCGGCCGGGCCGCAGCTCGGCGGATGAGCTCGAAGAGCTGGGCGCGATGCCGGGCCGCTACTCGCCGTACGCCGCCTACCTGCGCGAGGGCGATCCCGGCCAGATCGACGCCGTGGCCGAGACCCGCGCGGCCGTCCAGGACGAGGCCAGCCAGCTCGTCGCGCTGGCCCTGACCCGGGTGCCGATCGACGGCGACGGGGAGGAGCGGTGGCTCGACATGTGCGCGGGGCCCGGCGGCAAGGCCGGCCTGCTGGACGCCATCGCCACCCACGGCGACCTCGCCGGGCTCGCCGAGGACACCCGCCGCGCCGCTGACCCCGGCGCGCGGGCTTTCGCGGCCTTCCCCGGCGGGGCGCGGCTGCTGGCCGCCGACGTTCAGTACCACCGGGCGCGGCTGGTCTGGGAGACCACCAGAGACGCGTCCGTGGTGACCGCCGACGGCACGGAGCCCGTGTGGCGGCCCGGCGTGTTCGACCGGGCCATGCTCGACGCCCCCTGCACCGGGCTGGGCGCGTTGCGGCGGCGGCCCGAGGCGCGCTGGCGGCGCGACCCGTCCGGCATCGCCGAGCTGGGCCGGTTGCAGCGGCGGCTGCTCGAAACGGCGCTCGACGCCGTGCGCCCGGGAGGCGTCGTGGCCTACGTCACCTGCTCGCCGCACCTGGCCGAGACCCGCGTGGTGATCGGCGACGTCGCGGGCCGCAGGAAGGACGTCGAGCAGCTCGACGCGCGCGACTACCTGCCCGAGGTGGAGGGGCTCGGCGACGGGCCGCACGCCCAGTTCTGGCCCCACCGCCACGGCACCGACGCCATGTTCCTGGCCCTGCTGCGCAAACTGCCCTGAGCCCGCACCGCCGGGGTCCTCAGGCCGGTTCGGGCTTCGGCCGGCTCGCCGTTGAGGTTCGCGGCTTGGTGGTGCTTATGGGGTGGATGAGGTGGCATTCGGGAGGGTGCGTGTGATCCGATCGACGACGTGGACTTCCTGGATGACCTTCACATAGCGGAACTTGGGCCGATCATCTGGCTGCAGAGCTGGCCCGATGCCGTCCGCCCGGTGCTGGAGCTGGTGTCGGTGCTCGGGACGGACACGTTCTTCCTGCTCTGCCTGCCCGTGCTCTACTGGTGCGTCAACCCGGCGCTCGCGCTGCGGCTCGGCCTGACCGTGCTGCTGGCCGCCGCCACGAACGCGATCGGCAAGCTCATCGCGCACCAGCCCAGGCCGTACTGGATCGACTCCAGGATCCGGCCGCTGTCCGTCGAGACGGCCTTCGGGCTGCCGTCCGGGCACGCCCAGATCGGCACGGCCGGCGTGGGCCGGATCGCCGGGATGGCGGGCCGGCCGTGGGCGTGGTGGGCGGCGGGGACGGTGGTCGGGCTGGTGTGCCTGAGCCGGGTGTACCTGGGCGTGCACTTCATCTCCGACGTGGTGGCCGGGGTGCTGCTCGGGCTGGCGGTGCTGCTGGTCGTGCACCGGTTCGAACGGCCGGCGACGGACTGGTGGCGCGGGCAGGCGCTGTGGGCGCAGCTCGCCGCCTCCGCCGTGCTCTCCGGCGCGCTGATCGGCGCCGCCGCGCTGGCCAACGCCCCGTACGCCGGCTGGGCGCCGCCGCGGAGCTGGAGCTGGGCCGGGGCGATCGACCCCGAGAGCCTGGACACCGTCGTCACCATGGCCGGGATGCTGCTCGGGACGCTGGCGGGCACCTCGGTCATGTACCGGCTGGGCTGGTTCGACGCGGGCGGCCGGCTCGGGGTGCGGGCCCTGCGCTGGGTGATCGGCACGGGGGTGGCGCTGCTGATCTGGTACGCCGAGCGCGAAGTGCTGCCCCAGACCCCCGCCGGGACGTACGCGGGTTTCGCGCTGCTCACGCTCTGGGTGCAGGCCGGCGCGCCGATGCTGTTCATCAGGCTCGGGCTGATGAACAGGGCGCGTGAGCCACAGCCCGTCCACCAGGGGCGCTGACCCGCCGGGTCGTCGCGGGCGACCGCTCACCGGGGCGGGCGGCACGGCGTCACGAGGGTCGCCGGGCGTGCGGGGTGAAGGGGCCGTGAGGGCTTCACTAGACTCGGAAATCATGGCCGTACAGATCTCGCCCAGCATCCTCGCCGCCGACTTCGCCAGGCTCGCCGACGAGGCCGCCGCCGTGCCCAACGCCGACTGGCTGCACGTCGACGTCATGGACTACCACTTCGTGCCCAACCTGACCCTGGGCCTGCCCGTGGTCGAGGCGTTGCGCAAGGCGACCGACACGCCGCTCGACTGCCACCTGATGATCGCTGAGCCCGACCGCTGGGCGCCGCAGTACGCGGAGGCGGGCGCGGGCAGCGTGACCATCCACGCCGAGGCGGCCAAGGCGCCCATCCGCACGCTGCGCGAGGTCCGCTCGCTCGGCGCCCGGGCGGGCCTCGCGCTCAGCCCGGCCACGCCCGTGGAGCCGTACGAAGACCTGCTCGGCGAGATCGACATGCTGCTGCTGATGACCGTCGAGCCGGGGTTCGGCGGGCAGAAGTTCCTCGACGTCGTGCTGCCGAAGGTCCGGCGCGCCCGCGACCTCGTCGGGCGGCACGGCGGGCGCGTCTGGCTGCAGGTGGACGGCGGCGTGGACCTCGACACGATCGGGCGCTGCGCCGAGGCGGGGGCCGACGTGTTCGTGGCGGGCAGCGCGGTCTACGGCGCCTCCGACCCGGTGGCCGCGATCGACGGGCTGCGGGCCGCCGCCGAGCGCGCGCTCTCGTGACATGAAGGGCCCCGCCGCGGGGTAAGCCTCCACTTATGAGCGACCATGGCATCTTCGGGCCCCGCTCGGTGACGTGGCGGGTGATGGGCGAGCCGATCCTGCTCGTGGGCGGGATCCGGGCGCTGCTGATGCAGGGGCTGCATCCTCGCGCGATGCGCGGCGTGCTGCAGAACTCCGCGCTGATGGATCCGCAGGAGGCCTGGTCGCGGTTCGTACGCACCACCGAGTTCGTCCGCGTGCGCACCTACGGCACCCGCGCCGAGGTCGAGCGCGCGGGCCGGCGGGTGCGCAAGATCCATGCCAGGCTGACCGGCCACGACCCCGACACCGGCGAGACCTTCCGGCTCGACGAGCCCGACGCGCTGCGCTGGGTGCACGTGGGCGAGGTCGACTCCTACCTGTCGGTCGCCCGGCGCGCCGGGGTGCGGCTGACGGACGCCGAGGCCGACGCCTTCGTCGCCGAATGGCGGCGCGCCGCCGAGGTCGTGGGCCTGGCGCCGCAGGACGTGCCCGGCTCGGTGGCCGAGCTGCGCGACTACATCGAGGCCGAGCGTCCCGGCCTGCGCTTCGTGCCCGAGGCGGCCCACCCGTTGCGCCTGTCGCTGAACGCGCCGCTCCCGCGCCTGCTGACGCCGCTCAAGCCGGCGATGCCCGCGCTGACGCTGCTGTCCTTCGCCACGCTGCCGCGCTGGGCCAGGCGCCTGTACGGCCTGCCCGCCACGCCCGTCGGCGACCTGTGGGCCACGGCCACGCTGCGCACCCTGCACACCGGGATCGGGCTGGTCCCCGGCCACGTCCGCTACAGCCCGGCGGCCCGCCGGGCGCACCGGCTCATGGCCGCATAACCTAGCGCTTGCTCTCTTCGCGGGGGGTGGTCGCGTCCTCGCCCGCGGGCATGGCACACTGATAGGGCAAGAGAGCTAGCGTGCTCCGGGGTCGGTGAAAGTCCGAACCGGCGGTGACAGTCCGCGACCCGGCCGATGCCATCGGCCGGTTGACTCGGTGAAATTCCGAGACCGACGGTTAAAGTCCGGATGGGAGGAAGCGCGCGAGGTGTCCGGTGTCCCAGCCGGGCGCCTGCCATGGTGCGGCTGTGCCGTGCACCGTGGCGAAAGTCCCCCGGGGCCCGCCGTGGCTTGGAGCTACTGGCGAGTAGGAGACCCGGGTGGAGACATCCCCGCTGGACGCCGCCCACATGGCGCGCGCCGTCGCGCTGGCCGGGCACGGCCACGGCACCACCAGCCCCAACCCCGTCGTGGGCTGCGTCGTGCTCGACGCGGCCGGGCAGGTGGCCGGCGAGGGCTTCCACGCGTACGCCGGAGGGCCGCACGCCGAGGTCGTCGCGCTGGCCCGGGCGGGTGAGCGGGCCAGGGGCGGCACCGCCTACGTCACGCTCGAACCCTGCGACCACACCGGCCGGACGGGGCCGTGCAGCCTCGCCCTGCTGGAGGCGGGGGTGGCGCGCGTGGTCGTCGCCGTGCCCGACCCCAGCCCGAAGGCGGCCGGCGGCGCGCGGCGGCTGCGGGCCCACGGCGTCGAGGTCGTCTCCGGGGTGCTCGCCGCCGAGGCGGAGCGGGTCAACGAGGAGTGGCTGACCTACGCGCGCCTCGGGCGCTCCCACGTGACCTGGAAGTTCGCCGCGACGCTCGACGGCAGGTCGGCCGCGGAAGACGGCACCAGCAAGTGGATCACCTCGCCGGAGGCCAGGGCCGACGTGCACCGGCTGCGGGCTGCCTCCGACGCGATCGTGGCCGGCATCGGCACGGTGCTGGCCGACGACCCCCACCTCACCGCCCGCCCCGTCCCCGGCGCCCGTCCCAAGGGCGGACCCTCCGACGTTGAGGGGCGGGCCGGACGGGTGCCGGTGCGGGTCGTGGTCGACTCCGGCGGCAGGACGCCCCAGGAGGCCCGGGTCCTCGACGACGCGGCCCCCACCCTCGTGGCCGTCGCCGACGACGCGGACACCGCGCTCAAGGCCGACCTGCTGCGCCTGCCCCGCCACGGCGGCCTGCCCCGCCACGGCGGTCTGCCCCGCCACGGCGGTCTGCCCGGCCACGGCGGTCTGCCCGGCCACGGCGGTCTGCCCGGCCACGGCGGTCTGCCCCGCCACGGCGGCGGCCTCGACCTGCACGCCCTGCTCCGCGAGCTGGCCGCGCGCGAGATCGTCAGCGTGTTCCTGGAGGGCGGGCCCACGCTGGCCGGCGCGTTCGTCCGGCAGGGCCTGGTCGATCGCGTGGTGGCGTACCTGGCCCCGGCGCTGCTCGGCTCCGGGCCCGCCGCGCTCGGCGCGGCCGGGGTGCGCACGATCGGCGAGCTCCATCACCTGACTTTTGACGAGATTTCCCCAATCGGGCCGGATGTCCGGCTGATCGCCCGGCCCGCCACCCCATCAGGCAGGGAGAAGTGATGTTCACCGGAATCATTGAGGAAAAGGGCGACGTGGTGGCCATCGAGCGGTCGGGCGGCGGCGCCCTGCTGGCGGTGCGCGGCCCGATCGTCACCTCCGACGCCAAGCACGGCGACTCCATCGCGGTCAACGGGGTGTGCCTGACGGTGGTGGAGGTCAAGGACGACGTGTTCACCGTCGACGTGATCAAGGAGTCGCTGGACCGCAGCTCGCTGGGCGGCCTGGCCGAGGGGTCGGCGGTGAACCTGGAGCGGGCCGTACGCGCCGACCAGCGCCTTGGCGGGCACATCGTGCAGGGCCACGTCGACGGCACCTCCGTGCTGCTGTCGCGCGACCCCGGGGAGAGCTGGGACGACCTGCGCTTCTCGCTGCCGGGCGCGCTGGCCCCGTACGTCGCGGAGAAGGGCTCGATCGCGATCGACGGAATCAGCCTGACGGTGACGACGGTTGACGACGAAAGCTTCGGCGTGAGCCTCATCCCGACCACGCTGAAGCTCACCACGATGGGCGATCGCCGGGTGGGCGACGTGGTCAACATCGAGGTCGACGTGATCGCGAAGTATGTGGAGAGGTTGGTGGCCAGAAAGTGAACTGGGCTGACGCCGGATTCGAGATATTCGGCACGCATGTGCTCTGGACCGACCTGGTGGGCAACATCGCCGCTCTCGCCACGGTCCTGCTGGCCATGCGCAAGTCGATGTGGACGTGGCCGGTGCAGTTCACCGGCGCGGTGCTGCTGTTCATCGCCTCGATCAACGCGCACATCACCGGCAACGCGCTCAAGCAGGCGATGTTCGCGGGCCTGGCGATCTACGGCTGGTGGGCCTGGCGGCGCGGCACCCAGGACGGCAGGCAGCTGGCCGTCCGCCCGGCCCAGCCGTGGGAGCGGCTGATGCTGATCGGTCTCATGATGCTGGGCACCGTGGTGATCGGGGTGCTGTTCTACGTGACCGGCCTGTCGTGGGGCGCGCAGGTGCCGGGCGTCAAGGGCGTGGCCCTGGTGGCCGCCGACGCCTACATCTTCGTCGGCAGCGCGCTGGCCACCTGGGCGCAGGGCAGGGCGCTGGTGGACTTCTGGATCGTGTGGGTGGCCGTCGACCTGGTCGGCGTGCCGTTGGCGTTCAGCTCGGGGCTGGTGGTCTCCGGCGCCGTGTACGGCGTGTTCTTCGTGCTGGTCGTCATCGGGTTCATGAAATGGCTGCGCGAGTACCGCGCGATGGCTCCGAAGGTGGCGGTGGCACAGTGAACGACATCAAGCTGGACCCGATCGAGCGGGCCATCGAGGACATCCGCAGCGGCCGGCCCGTGGTGGTCGTGGACGACGAGAACAGGGAGAACGAAGGCGACCTCATCTTCGCCGCGGCCAAGGCCACGCCGGAGCTGTGCACGTTCACGATCAGGCACACCAGCGGCATGATCTGCGTGGCCATGGAGGGCAAGGAGCTCGACCGGCTCGGCCTGCCGCTCATGGTCTTCAACAACAAGGAGCGCATGCGCACGGCGTACACGATCACCGTGGACGCCCGCGACGGCGTCACCACGGGCATCTCCGCGGCCGACCGGGCCAAGACGATCCGCACGCTCGCCGACTCCGCCACCGAGCCCAACGAGCTGGTGCGCCCCGGGCACATCTTCCCGCTGCGCTACCACGAGGGCGGCGTGCTGGCCCGGCGCGGCCACACCGAGGCGGCCGTCGACCTGGCCAGGATCGCGGGGCTGTCGGCGGCCGGCGCGCTGGCCGAGGTGGTCAACGACGACGGCACCATGGCCAGGCTGCCCCAGCTGCGCCGCTTCGCCGACGAGCACGACCTGGCGCTGGTGTCGATCGAGCAGCTCGTCGACTACCGGCGGCGGGCCGAGAGCATGGTGACCCGGGTCGCCGAGACGCGGCTGCCCAACGTCTACGGCATGTGGCGGGCCTTCGGCTACGCCAGCGCGCTCGACGGCGGCGAGCACGTCGCGCTCGTCTACGGCGACCTCGACGACGGCGAGAACATCCTGGTCAGAGCCCACTCCGAGTGCCTGACCGGCGACGTGTTCGGCTCGCTGCGCTGCGACTGCGGGGTGCAGCTCGACAACGCCATGTCGGCGGTCGCGCAGGAGGGCCGCGGTGTGATCGTCTACCTGCGCGGGCACGAAGGCAGGGGGATCGGCCTGCTGGCCAAGCTCAAGGCGTACAGCCTCCAGGACAACGGCAGCGACACCGTCGACGCCAACCTGGAGCTGGGCCTGCCGGTGGACGCGCGGGAGTTCTCCAACGCCGGCCAGATCCTGGCCGACCTGGGAGTCAGGTCGATCCGGCTGCTCACCAACAACCCGGCCAAGCTCAAGGGCATGGACGGCTACGGCATCAAGGTCCTCGGCCGCGAGCCCATGCCCGTGGCCGTCAACCCGTACAACGAGCGCTACCTCGCGGCCAAGCGCGAGCGCCTGGGCCATGACATCTCGGAGGCTTCGTGAACAAGCGACGACCGGCCGGGCACGGACGACCGGCCGGGCATAGGCCATCGGCCGGACATAGGCGATCGATCGGGCACAGGCCGGCGATCGGACACGACGGGCCGCCGGAGGCGCGGCCGGAGAGGGGGGCCGCATGAGCGGGGAAGGACGGCCGGGCGCCGTGGCGCCGGACGCCTCGGGGCTGACGGTGGGCGTGGTGGCGGCGAGCTGGCACGCCAAGATCACCGACCAGCTCGTGTCACGCGCGGTGCAGGCCTGCGACGACAGCGGCGCCACCGCGACCGTCGTCCGCGTGCCGGGCTCGCTGGAGATCCCCGTGGTCGCCCAGGCCCTGGCCCGCCGCTGCGACGCCGTGGTGGCCCTGGGCGCGGTCATCCGCGGCGAGACCGCCCATTTCGACTATGTCTGCGACTCGGTGACCGCGGGCCTGACCCGGATCTCGCTGGACGAGAGCACCCCCGTCGGCAACGGCGTGCTGACCTGCGAGACGATGGACCAGGCCGTTGATCGTTCCGGGCTGCCGGGCAGCAAGGAGGACAAGGGTTACGAATCGACCATCGCCGCGCTCGAGACCGCACTCCTCCTGAGGGACCTCCACTGACCTGCGGTAGGTTTCCCTCGTGCCAGAGCCCGTGACCCCTCCGCCGTCTTCGCCGTCCGCACCGCCCCTGCCCGTCACCTGGCGTCCGCGCCGGGGCAGATACGTCGCCTACGGGTCCGCCGTGGTGATCGTGCTGGGGGCGGTGCTGATGGCGGTCTTCATCGCCCAGCCCTTCAAGCTGCCCGACCGGGTGGCGATCGTGGCGTTCGGCGGCGCCGTGGCCTGGGTGCTGCACCTGCTCGGCCGGGTGCGCGTGGAGGCCGACGAGCAGGGCATCACGATCGTCAACGCCGTGCGCACCCACCGGGCCACCTGGCCCGAGGTCCTCGACGTGACGCTGCTGGTGGGCGATCCGTGGCCGAAGATCGACCTGTCCGACGGGCGTACGGTCGGGGCCATGGGCATCCAGGGCTCGGAGAAGGAGCGCGCCCGCCGGGCCACGGCCGAGCTGGAGGCGCTGATCCGCGAGCGCGGGGAGGCGCGCGAAGGCTAGGCGGGGCCGGCGAGTCGCGCTCACGCGAGCACCAGGCCCGCTCGATCACGCGCGGGCACCGGGCCCGCTCGATCACGCGGGCGCCGGGCCCGCTCGACGTGGCGGGCCCGATCCGCGGACGGGCGGGCGAGGTCAGACCTGCTCGATGAAGAGCTCGTCCACGGTGTCGACCGTGAGGATGCGCAGCAGCCATTTCTGCAGGGTCTCAAGGTCGTCGCAGGTGGAGAGGGCCTCGCGTTTCTCGCGGCTGATCCACAGGAAACGCGACTGCAGGGCGACGTCGATCGCCCGGCGGGCGGCGGTGAGCTTGCACTGGTGTCTGGCCTCGGGGGACGAGCGGTGGTCGTCCCAGGAATGCGCCATGCCTGGGGGAAGGGCCATCAGTCCTCGACGGAGATCTCGGCCGCGGTGGCGGCGGTGACGGCACGTCGGCCCCGGGTGAGGGCCGGACCGTGTGAAAGGCTCGGGGGCACCGTGACGTCCTTTCGCTCGGTGAGCAAGAGCTTACATGGTGTGACGGCCGCGCCGCGTGAATATCGCCGAAGCGGGTGTCGACGTAGCCTGAAGGGGTGCTGCGGCGGACAATCAGGGCAATGGACATCGAGTCGCCGGACCAGCTCATCGAGCTGCTCGACCGGCACGCCTACCTGGCCGACGAAGGGCTCGCCACGGCAGCCTTCCTGGCGCTGCGGATGGGGCGGCCCCTCTTTCTCGAAGGCGAGGCGGGGGTCGGGAAGACGGAGCTGGCCAAGACGCTGGCCACGCTGCTGAAGGCCCCCCTCATCAGGCTCCAGTGCTACGAGGGGCTGGACGCGGCCCAGGCCCTGTACGACTGGGACTTCGCCCGCCAGCTCCTCCATCTCAAGGCCGCCGAGGCCGCCGGGGTCACCGACGTGGGCCGGCTGGAGGGGGAGATCTACGACCGGCGCTTCCTGATCGCCAGGCCGCTGCTGAAGGCGATCGAGACGCAGCCCAGCGTGCTGCTGGTGGACGAGATCGACCGGGCCGACGACGAGTTCGAGGCGTTCCTGCTGGAGGTGCTGTCGGACTTCACGATCTCCATCCCCGAGCTGGGCACGATCCGGGCCAGGACGCCGCCGGTGGTCGTGGTGACCTCCAACAGGACGCGGGAGGTGCACGACGCGCTCAAGCGGCGCTGCCTGTACCACTGGCTGGAGCACCCCGGCTTCGACCGGGAGGTGGCGATCCTGCTGCGGCGCCTGCCCGGCTGCACCGAGGCGCTGGCCACGCAGGTGGCCCGGGCGGCCGGGCGGCTGCGCCGGGCGGACCTGGTCAAGCCGCCGGGCGTGGCGGAGACGCTGGACTGGACCGAGGCGCTGCTGACGCTGGGCGCCAAGGAGCTCGACCCGGACCGGGCCGCCGCCACGCTGGGCGCGGCCCTGAAGTACCGGGAGGACGTCGCGGCGGTCCTCGGCAACGGCCTGCTGGCGCACGGATGACCGGCGGAGGTGGCCTGGTGGATGACCGGCGGGGCGGCCGCCCGGATGAGCGGCAGGGCCGCTGTGCGGATGAGGGGCAGGGCCGCTGTGCGGATGAGGGGCAGGGCGTGCCGGGTGGATCGGCGGGCGAGCTGGCGGCGACCATGACGGGGTTCGCCAGGACGCTGCGCGCGGCGGGCGTCGCCGCCGACCACGAGCGCACGGGCAACCTGCTGGAGGCCCTGGCCCACCTCGACGTGACCGACCCGGGCGAGGTGTACTGGGCCGGCCGGCTGACGCTCTGCGCCACGCCCGACGACCTGCCCCGCTACGACCGGTGCTTCGCCGCCTACTTCGGCGGCCTGAGGGCGGCGCGCACGCGTACGGCGGTCACGAGCGTCACCCGCCACCTGGCCGGGCACGACGGCGACGGCGGGGAGAGCGGCGACGACGACGGGACGGCGGCGCCCGCCACCGCCAGCCGGATCGAGGTGCTGCGGCACCGCGACGTCGCCGGCCTCACCGAGGCCGAGCGGGCCGAGGTGCACCGCATGCTGGCCCTGCTGAAGGGCGTGCGGGCCAGGCGGCGCTCCCGCAGGTTCGAGCGCGCCCACCGGGGGCGGCTGGACCGGCGGCGCACGGTCCGCGACGCGCTCAGGAAGGGCGAGGTGGCCGTGCTGCGCCACCGCAGGCACACCACCAGGCCGCGCACGGTGGTGATGTTCGTGGACGTCAGCGGCTCGATGGCCCCGTACGCCGAGACCCTGCTGCGCTTCGCCCACGCCCTGGTCAGGAGCGAGCCCAGGGCCACCAGGGTGTACTCCGTCGGCACCCGGCTCACCCCGGTCACCGCCGAGCTGCGCCACCGCGACCCGGGCACCGCGCTGGACGAGGTGTCCAGGACCATCCCCGACTGGAGCGGGGGCACCCGCCTGGGTGAGGAACTGCGGGAGTTCCTCGCGCGTTACAGCGCCAGAGGCGCGATCGTGCTGATCGCCTCCGACGGGTGGGAGCGAGGTGATCCAGAGCTGCTGGGCACGCAGATGGCCAGGCTGGCACGCCAGGCGCACCGGGTGATCTGGGTCAATCCGCACAAGGGATACGAGGACTACCGGCCGCTGACGGGCGGCATGCGGGCCGCCCTGCCCTACCTCGACGACCTGGTGGCCGGGCACAGCCTGGCCGCCTTCGAACGACTCAGCGAAAGGCTGGCCCATGCGTGACGTGCTGCCGGAGATCATGAAGTGGTGGCGGTCGGGGCTCAGGTTCGGGCTGGCCACGGTGGTCGGCACGTGGAGCAGCGCGCCCAGGCCGCCGGGCGCGGCCATGGCCGTGCGCGGTGACGAGGTGGTCGGCAGCGTCTCCGGCGGATGCGTCGAGGGCGCGGTGTTCGAGCTGGCCGCCGAGATCGACCGGCCCGTCCTGCAGCGCTACGGCGTGAGCGACGACGACGCCTTCTCCGTCGGCCTGACCTGCGGCGGCATCATCGACATCCTGGTGGAGCCGATCTCCATCGAGACCTTCCCCGAGCTGGGCGAGATCGCCGCCTCGGTGGAGGCGCACGAGCCGGTCGCCGTGGCCACGATCCTCTCCGGCCCCGGCACGATCGGCGCCCGCCGGGTCATCTGGCCGGACCGCGCCTCGGGCACGCTGGGCCTGGAGCGCCTCGACGACGCCGTGGACGACGACGCCCGCGGCATGCTCGCCCAGGGCCTGACCGGCATCCGGCACTACGGCGGGCAGGGGGAGCGGCGGCTGGACGACCTGGCGGTGTTCGTGCACTCGTTCGCGCCGCCGCCGCGGATGCTGGTGTTCGGGGCGATCGACTTCGCCGCCGCGGTGGCCCGGGTGGGCAAGTTCCTCGGCTACCACGTCACGGTGTGCGACGCGCGGCCGATCTTCGCCACCGCCAAGCGGTTCCCCGAGGCCGACGAGGTCGTGGTCAAGTGGCCCCACGACTACCTGTCCACCGTGCAGGTGGACGAGCGCACGGTGATCTGCGTGCTGACCCACGACCCGAAGTTCGACGTGCCGCTGCTGGAGGTGGCGCTGCGCACCGACGCCGGCTACGTGGGCGCCATGGGCTCGCGGCGCACCCACGACGACCGCCTGGCCCGGCTGCGCGAGGCGGGCCTGACGGAGGAGGAGCTGGCCCGGCTGAGGTCGCCCATCGGCCTCGACCTGGGCGCGCGCACCCCCGAGGAGACGGCCGTGTCGATCGCCGCGGAGCTGATCCAGCTGCGCTGGGGCGGCTCGGGGCGCCCGCTGACGACGACCGAGGGCCGCATCCACCACGAGACCCCGCACGAGACCCCGCACCAGACCCCGCACCAGACCCCGCACGAGGCGCCATGAGAGGCGGCCCGAAGGTGGCGGGCCTGCTGCTGGCGGCGGGCGCGGGATCGCGGCTGGGCCGGCCCAAGGCGCTGGTCGAGTACGCCGGTGAGCGGCTGGTGGACCGCGGCGTGCGGCTGCTGGCCGAGGGCGGCTGCCACCCGGTCGTGGTGGTGCTCGGCGCGGCCACCGTGCAGGTGCGCGGGGCGGTGACCGTGCGCAACCCCGACTGGGCCGCCGGCATGGGCTCCTCCCTGCGGGCCGGGCTGGCCGCGCTGCCCGAGGAGGCCGAGTCGGTGGTGGTGGCGCTGGCCGACCAGCCGCTGATCGGGCCGGGCGCGGTGCGGGCGCTGATCGCCGCGCGCGCCGGGCTGGCGGTGGCGACCTACGGCGGGCGGCGCAGGAACCCGGTGCTGATCTCCCGGGCGCACTTCGCCGGGGTGGCCGAGCTGGCCGTGGGCGACGTGGGGGCGCGACCCTACCTGAAGGCGCATCCCGAGCTGGTCGTGGAGGTGCCGTGCGACGAGCACGGCGACCCCGCCGACATCGACACCCCCGAGGAGCTGGCCCGGCTACAGGCGCAGTGAGGCGATCGCGGCCCGGTGGTCGCTGCCGGTCGCCGGGGCGACGCCCGCCTTGGTCGCCGTCATGCCCTTGTAGAGGATGTGGTCGGGCCGGGTGATCGGGAACTCGGCCGGCCAGGTGAAGCCGAACCCGTCGCCGGCGGCCGTCTGGGCGTCGATCAGCGGCGGGGTCAGGCCGCGCATGCCGCGGTCGGTGGTGGCGGTGTTGAGGTCGCCGAGCAGCAGGATGCGCTTGCTGGGGTCGGCGTCGATGAGCTTGCGCGCCTGCGCCAGCGACGCGTCGCGCGAGGTGGTCTCGCCGGGCCTGGCCGAGGCCAGGTGCATCACGTAGACGGTCACCTTGCCCTTGGGGGTGGTGATCACCGCGCGCAGGGCGCGGGGCCAGCCCATGCCGACGTCGAGCGGCTGGGTCTGGCTGATCGGGTAGCGGCTCCACAGGCCGACCGTGCTGACCGGGTAGTGGTATTTGAACATCTTGTTGAGCTGCTTGGCCGCGGGCCCGCCCTTGGTGAGCTCCTGGGCGGCCAGCACGTCGAGGTCTTTGGCGATCGCGCGCACGGCCTCGCCCGAGGCGCTGTTGCGCACCCCCACGTTGACGGTGCCGACGGCCAGGTCGCTGGGGCCGCCCGGCGGGGTGCGGAACAGCGTGGAGCCGAACATGACGCCCCACACCAGCCCCGGCGCCAGCGCGGCCGCGACGGCCGGGGTGGAACGTGCCACCGCGGCGGCGGCGAGCAGGACGGGCACGATCAGGCCCATCCAGGGCAACAGGCTCTCGAACACGGGCGTGAACCCGCCGAGCGCCGGGATCAACCCATGCCCCGCCAGGGCCAGGGCCACCACGGCGGACAAGACGATGACGAGCCGGCTCAGCACCCGAACCAGGCTAGCGGCTCACGGCCCTCGTACCGGCGCGATACGATGGTCGCGAACTAACAGAACATCATTCGGTCGGTGGGAGCCCGCATGCGCATCGGTATGGCACTCAACTATTCGGGTGGCTTCAAGGAGACGGTGGCCGAGCTGGCCGACTACGAGAAAGCCGGCCTCGACATCGTGTTCGTGGCGGAGGCGTACTCGTTCGACGCCGTCAGCCAGATGGGCTACATCGCGGCGAAGACCGAGCGGCTGCAGATCGCCTCGGGCATCCTGCCCATCTACTCGCGCACGCCGACGCTGACCGCCATGACGGCCGCGGGCCTCGATTACGTCTCCGACGGGCGCTTCACGCTCGGGATCGGCGCCTCGGGGCCGCAGGTGATCGAGGGCTTCCACGGGGTGCCGTACACCGCGCCGCTGGGGCGTACGCGGGAGGTCATCGAGATCTGCCGCCAGGTGTGGCGGCGCGAGCGCGTGCAGTACGACGGCCGCCACTACACCGTGCCGCTCCCGCCCGGCGAGGGCACCGGCCTGGGCAAGCCCCTGAAGATCATCAACCGCCCGGTACGCCCCCGCATCCCCATCGTGGTGGCCGCCATCGGCCCCAAGAACGTCGAGCTGACCGCCGAGCTGGCCGAGGGCTGGGAGCCGATCTTCTACGTGCCCGAGAAGGCCGCCGACGTCTGGGGCCCCGCGCTGGCCGCCGGGAAGGCCAGGCGCGACCCCGAGCTGGGCGAGCTCGACGTGATCGCCCAGGCCACGCTGGCGATCGGCGACGACGTGGCCGGGCTGCTGGAGTTCGGCCGGCCGATGGCGGCCCTCTACATCGGCGGCATGGGAGCCAAGGGCAGAAACTTCTACAACGACCTGGCCAGGCGCTACGGCTACGAGAAGGAGGCCGAGAGGATCCAGGACCTCTATCTGGAGGGCAAGAAGGACGAGGCCGCCGCGCTGGTGCCGGGCGAGCTGCTGGAGCGCATGTCGCTGGTCGGCAGCGAGGGCTTCGTGCGCGACCGCGTGCAGGCGATGAAGGAGTCGGGCGTGACCACCCTGAACGTCACGCCGCTCGGCAGGACGCACGAGGAGCGGATGCGGCTCATCGAAAAGATCAAGGAGATCGCCCAGTAGTGAGCTGAATCACTCTTCCGGGTGGAATGCGGCGCTCGTCCCGGGTGTTGTCGCATCTCGTGAGGTTTTCCGTGGTGGTCGTGTGGCTCGTCGAGCGGCTGCACATCGATCTGTGCCGGGTGCACGGATCGTCGTGTCGCTGACGACCGAGCCTTCGCCATCCCTACCCCTCACGTGGTGTGCCCTCGGCATGCCCGCGCTTCGAAAGTTCTGTTCTCGTGAAGAGATTCTCCTTCTCCCTGCAGTTGCTGCTGGGCCTCGCCGTCGGCGTGGCGCTCGGGTTCGCCGCCAAGGTCTGGGATGTGACCTGGCTGGCCGAGACGCTCACGCAGGTCGGCAAGATCTTCGTCCAGCTCCTCAAGCTCGCCGTGCCGCCGCTGGTCTTCACCGCCGTGCTGGTGAGCGTGGCCAACCTGCGCAACGTCAACGGCGCGGCCCGGCTGGCCACCAAGACGCTGATGTGGTTCCTCATCACCGCGTTCGTCTCCGTGGCCCTCGCGATCGGGCTGGGCCTGCTCATCAACCCCGGCCAGGGCGTCACCCTCGACACCGCCGCGGCCAAGCCGTCGGAGACCAGGGGCAGCTGGCTGGACTTCGTCACCGGCATCGTGCCGACCAACGTCGTGACCGCCTTCACCGAGGTCAACGTGCTGCAGATCGTCTTCCTGGGCGTCGTGCTCGGGGCGGCGGCGATGGCCGTGGGCGAGCGGGCCGAGCCCTTCCTCGGCCTCGCCCGCTCGGTGCTTGAGCTGGTGCAGAAGGCGCTGTGGTGGGTCATCCGGCTGGCGCCCATCGGCACCGCCGGGCTGATCGGCAAGGCCGTGGCCACGTACGGCTGGGACCTGCTGGCGCCGCTGGCCAAGTTCAGCGCCGGGGTCTACGTGGGCTCGCTGCTGGTGCTGCTGGCCGTGTACCCGACGCTGCTGGCCGTGTGGGGCAAGGTCAGCCCCGTGCGGTTCTTCCGCAACGCCTGGCCCGCGATCGAGCTGGCCTTCGTCTCGCGCTCCTCGGTCGGCACGCTGCCGCTGACGCAGCGGGTCACGATCGAGCGCAACGGCGTGGACCGCGACTACGCCTCCTTCGCGGTGCCGTTCGGCGCCACCACCAAGATGGACGGCTGCGCCTCGGTGTATCCGGCGCTGGCCGCGATCTTCGTGGCCCAGGTGTTCGGCGTGCCGCTCGGGCTGGGCGACTACCTGCTGATCGTGTTCGTCTCGGTGGTCGGCTCGGCCGCCACGGCGGGCCTGACCGGCGCCACCGTGATGCTGACGCTGACCCTCAGCACGCTGGGGCTGCCGCTGGAGGGCGTCGGCCTGCTGCTGGCCATCGACCCGATCCTGGACATGATCCGTACCGCCACCAACGTGACCGGGCAGATGGTCGTGCCGGTGCTGGTGGCGCGGTCGGAGGGGCGCCTGGACACGGCGGTCTTCAACGCGCCGCCGCAGCCGCTGGACGCCGGATCGCCCGCGCCGCGGGTGCCGGAGCCGGCGGCGGCGTGAGCTGAAGCGGGAAGGGCGGCCTTCGGGCCGCCCTTTCTTCGTGTACGGGGGTCGTGCGGGTGGCGCGCTCTCAGTCGTAGGTCAGCAGGTCGCCGGGCTGGCAGCCGAGTGCCGCGCACAGGCGCTCCAGGGTGGAGAAGCGGATGGCCTTGGCGTGGCCGTTCTTCAGGATCGACAGGTTGACGACGGTGATCTCCACGCGCCGCGACAGCTCGGTGAGCGTCATGCCGCGCTCCTTGAGCAGCTCGTCGAGCCGCACCCTGATGACGGGTCCGGTCATCAGATCGTGGCCTCGACCTCTTCGAGCAGGGCCAGGCCGCGGCGTACGATCTCCGACACGCCCAGCGCGGCGACCCCCGCCACGATCGCCCCGGGCAGCGCGGCCGGCGGCGGGAAGAACAGACGGTCATCGGTCAGCAGCATGGAGGAGAGTATGGCCTCCGCCGCCCAGCCCAGCACGGCCGACCCGATCGAACCGCAGATCAGGATCCAGCCGAGCCGGCGCAGGTGCCCGGCCGTGACCGCGGAGAACAGCGCCCGGTCGCCGGAGCGCGCCCGGCGCAGCGCGCGCACCAGCGTGAACAGCGCCAGCAGGCCCGTCACCGTCGCCGGCAGCCACATCAGCAGGTAGAGCAGGCTCTCCAGCGGCGCGGCGCCCTCGGGGCGCACCATCACCTCGGCCGTGACGGCGCCCGCGGAGGCGCCCGGGGCCACCGCGCCGGGGACCGGCACGGCGGGCACGCGCAGCGGGACGCCCGTCCCGGCCGGCGCGCCGAAGAACGCGATCAGGACGTTCGTGGCGAGCCCGGCCAGGACGCCCAGGCAGCCGAGGGCCAGGCCGATGCTCAGGAGGGTCTCCAGCCGGGTGATCCATCGCGTTGGCATAACGATAATCGTAAATAACGAAATTCGTTATGTCGAGGGGCGGGTTGCGCGTGCGTGGGGCGGAGGGGGGTTGTGGGGCCCTATGGTGGGTCGGAAATCCTGATTTTTCGAGTATTTGGCGGAGATATGTCCGACGCGACGCCGTCTTTGGTCGCTGACCGGTACCGGCTTGACGAGCGCATCGGCAGCGGGCCGATGGGTGAGGTGTGGCGGGGGTACGACACGCGGGCCGACTGGGTCGTGGCCGTGAAGGTGCTCGGCGCCAGGGCGGCGGGGGCCGCCACGCGGGAGGTGTTCAGGCAGCACGCCCAGGCGGCGGCCAGGGTGATCCACCCGAACGTGGCCATGGTGCTGGACGTCGGCGACCACCAGGGGGCCCCGTTCCTGGTGATGGAGTTCCTCACCGGGCTCAGCCTGGGCGAGGAGCTGGCCGCGCGCGGGCCCCTGCCGATCGTCGAGGCGTGCGACCTGGTCGGGCAGGCGGCGGCCGGCCTCGACGCCGCGCACCGGGCCGGGGTGGTGCACGGGCGGGTCGACCCCGACAGCTTCCGCCTGGCCGCCAGCGGGGTGCTCAAGGTGGTCGGGTTCGGGGTGGACGAGCGGGCGCCGGCGCGGGAGGGCGGCCCGTACGTGGCGCCCGAGCGGACCGGCGGGCAGGCGGCGTCGGCCCCCGGGGACGTGTACGCGCTCGGTTGCGTCGCGTACGAGCTGCTGTGCGGACGCCCGCCCGGCGGCGCCGAGGCCGCGCCGGGACTGGGCGGGGCCACACCGGACCAGGGCGGGGCCGCGCAGGGACAGGGCGGGGCCGCGCAGGGACAGGGCGGGGCCGCGCAGGGACAGGGCGGGGCCGCGCAGGGACAGGGCGGGGCCGCTGGCGGGCCCGTGCCGCCGAGCGCGATCAGGGCCGAGGTGTCCCCCGAGCTGGACCGGCTGGTGCTGGCCATGATCGCGGAGGACCCCGCGCAGCGGCCCGCCAGCGGCGAGTCGATCAGGCGCGCGCTGGCGGCCATCGCCAGGCCGAAGCCCGCCCCCGGCGCCATCCCGGTGACCGGCGCCTCCCTGCGCGACCCCGGCGCCCAGCCGGGTCCCGGCGGGCAGCCCGGCTCCGGCTCGCAGGGCTTCGCGGCGCAGCCGGGTTCCGGCCCGCAGCCGGGCTTCGGCGCGCAGCCGGGTCCGGGTCCGCAGCCGGGTTCCGGTGCTCAGCCGGGCTTCGGCGTGCGGCCGGGCTCGGGGGCCACCGAGGTCTTCCCCGTGGGCGCGGGGACGGCGCCGGGCGCGGGTCCGGGCGCCGCGCCCAGGGCCGGTGACACCGCGGTCTTCCAGGCCGCCGACCTGGAGCCCGGACGGGACCAGCCGCCGAGCCGCAAGCTGATCCTCCAGCTCGGCATCGCCGTCGCCGTCATCGCGGCCGTGACGGTCGCCATGGTGATGTGGGCGGGGGCGCGGGAGGAGGAGCCGGTCGCGGCGCCGACCCCGGTCGCCACGCCCTCCGTCATCCCGAGCGAGACCTACAGCTTCCCCAGCCTGCCGCCCTCCCCGACCGACGACTCCACCCCCGGCCTCGTGAGCACCCTCGGCCCCGACGCGGATCCGACCTCCCTGGTGGGCACGGAGCCGCCCCCCAGGGCCACGCTGGGCGAGGCGATCCCGCCCGGCGGGTACGCCAAGTGGCTGCGGGAGTTCGACGAGTCGCTGAAGGCCCAGCAGTCCATGGGCGGCATCGATCCCCGGGTCGCCGACAAGGCCCGCGAGAAGCTCGGGAAGGCGGCGGACAAGTACTCCAAGGGACAGATCGACCCCACCCTCAACCACATCGCGGGCGTCTACCGGGACCTGTTGAGAGCCCAGCAGAAGGGCGAGATGGAACCCCAGGGACCGGCCTCGCAGTTCATGAGGGAATGGCAGGTTCCGAACGGATAGCCCGTCCGCGACGGTGAGTGGCGGGCCTCGGAGGCGGTTCGGCTCCCGACGGGGAGCGGCAGTTCCGGTCAGGCGACCCAGCCGCGACGGGGGAGTGCCGGGTTTCGGGCGGTTCCGTTCGATGCGGGAGGTGCCGGGGCGGGGGTTCGGTCGGGGAGCGCGGTGGTCTTGGGCGGGGACCAGATGGGCGGTAGTGGCGCAATAGGTGTGAGCCGTACATTGGGCCGATGATGTTCGACTATCCGGCGCGCCGGGCGCGGCTGGCCGAGCTGCTGCCCGCCCGTGAGGTGCACGCCCTGCTGGTCACCTCTCCCGTCAACGTCCGCTACCTCACGGGCCTGGCCAGCTCGAACGCCGCCGTGCTGGTCAGGGCCGACGGGACGGCGCTGCTGGCCACGGACAACCGCTACATCGAGGTGGCCCGCACCCTGGACGTGCCCTCGGTCGAGGCGTCCGACGTGGCGGGCCGGCTGGCCGAGCCGGGCGTCGGGATCGAGGCGGCGAGCATGAGCGTGGCCGCCTACCAGCGGCTCGGGGCCGGGCTCGTGCCGCTGGACCCGGTGGTCGAGCTGCTGCGCGCCGTGAAGGACGAGGACGAGCTGGACCGGGTCCGCACCGCCTGCGCCATCACCGACCAGGCCTTCGCCGACGTCTCCGCCACGATCGCGCCGGGGATGACCGAGCGCGAGCTGGCCGGCCTGCTCGACCGGCGCATGGGCGAGCTGGGCGCCGACAAGCCCGCGTTCGACACGATCGTGGCCGCCGGCGAGAACGGCGCGGTCCCGCACCACGCGCCCACCGAGCGGGAACTGCGCGTGGGAGACCTGATCACGATGGACTTCGGCGCCCGCTACCAGGGCTACCACGCCGACATGACCCGGACGGTCAGCCTCGGCCCGCCCGCCGCCTGGCAGCGCGAGCTGTACGACCTGGTCGCCGCCGCCCAGCGGGCGGGCAGGCACGCCGTGACCCCCGGGGCCGGGGCAGGGGACGTGGACGCCGCCGCCCGGTCCGTCATCGCCGAGGCGGGCCACGCCGGGCACTTCAGACACGGCCTCGGTCACGGAGTGGGACTGGAGATCCACGAGGAGCCGTTCCTGGGCCCCTCTCGGACCGGTAGACTAGAGGATCGAGTTCCGATCACCGTCGAGCCCGGGGTCTACCTCCCGGGCCGGGGCGGCGTTCGCATCGAGGACACCCTGGTGACACGTGAGGGCGGGCCGGAACTTTTCACCAAGACGACCAAGGAGCTGCTCGTCCTTTAGAGCGGCCACACGCGGGAGAAGAACGAGTGGCGACGACCAACGACCTCAAGAACGGCATGGTGCTGAAGCTCGACGGCGGTGAGCTGTGGGCCGTTGTGGAGTTCCAGCACGTCAAGCCGGGCAAGGGCGGCGCGTTCGTGCGCACCAAGCTCAAGAACGTGCTCTCGGGCAAGGTCGTCGACAAGACCTTCAACGCCGGCGTCAAGGTCGAGGTGGCCAACGTCGACAAGCGCGAGATGCAGTTCTCCTACAAGGACGGCGACGACTTCGTGTTCATGGACACCGAGACCTACGACATGGTCAACGTGCCCAGCGCCACGGTCGGCACCGCCGCCAACTACATGCTGGAGAACACCACGGCCACCGTGGCCTTCAACGAGGGCTCCGCGCTCTACGTCGACCTGCCGGCCGCCGTCGAGCTGACCATCGCCAACACCGAGCCGGGCCTGCAGGGCGACCGCTCCACCGGCGGCACCAAGCCCGCCACGCTGGAGACCGGGGCCGAGATCAAGGTCCCGCTGTTCATCACCACCGGCGAGAAGGTCAAGGTCGACACCCGCAGCGGCGAATACCTCGGCCGGGCCTGAGGTGTCGGCACGAGGCAAAGCTCGCCGGCGGGCGCTCGACATCCTCTTCGAGGCGGAGCTGCGCAGCGAGGATCCGCTGAAGATCCTCGCTGAGCGCGTGGAGCGGCAGGAGCCGCCGGTCAACGAATACACCTCGGCGATCGTCGAGGGCGTGGCCAGGCACCACTCGCGCATCGACGAGCTGATCACCACCTACGCCGAGGGCTGGACGCTCGACCGGATGCCGGCGGTGGACCGCAATCTGCTGCGCGGCGGCACGTACGAGCTGTTGTGGATGCCCGGGGTGCCCGAGGGCGTGGTCATCAGCGAGTGGGTGCACCTGGCGGGGGAGCTGTCCACCGACGAGTCCCCGCAGTTCGTCAACGGCCTGCTGGCCCGCTTCAAGCAACTCAAGCCAAGCCTCACCCTTTAGACACCCTTTCCGGCGGGCCGGGAGCGCGTGTTCGGGGTACGTTCCAACCACGCCGGTCCGCACGGCACGCGAGGCGAGGGATGCCCGTCCCGCCGCGCGGTCAGGCGTCCGCCCGGGGCGTGTGGGCCCGGCCGTTGTGATCCGGGGCGGCGACCGTACGGACAAAGGGCGCGTCACCAGCCGCGACGCGCCCTTTTCCATGCCCTGCGCCCGCCGGTCCCCTGCCGTCACCGTGCCGCGGGTTTGCGCCTTGGGCGATCGGGCGGGCGGGTCCGGCCGGTGGGGAGCGGGAGCCGCCGGGTAGCGCGTAGGCTGGGCCCGTTCACGAAAGGGCCGTTCGCGACGTGCACGTTCGCGCGGCGAGGTCGCGCGCGGACCCCCGTCGCGGCGGAGAGGGAGGCGAGCCGACGTTGCGTGCTGAAGGCGTCACCACGAGGACCCCGGCGGTGCGGACCGCCGTCGTCTGGGACGCGTTGCGCTCCATGCTGGCCGAGCGCACGGCGGCCACCGGCAGGGAGTCGCTCGACATCGTCGACGCCGGCGGCGGCACCGGCGGGTTCGCCGTGCCGCTGGCCGCGCTCGGCCACTCCGTCACCGTCGTCGACCCCAGCCCCGACTCGCTGGCCGCGCTGGAGCGGCGCGCCAAGGAGCAGGGCGTGGGGGTGCGCGGCCTGCAGGGCGACGCGGCCGACCTGGGCGAGCTGCTCAGCCGCGACGCCGCCGACCTGGTCCTGTGCCACAGCGTGCTCGAATACGTCGAAGACCCGATCAGCGCGCTGACCGCGGTCGCGGGCCTGCTGCGCAGGGGCGGCGCGGTCAGCGTCCTGGCCGCCAACCCCGTCGCCGGCGCGATCCACCGGGCGCTGGCCGGGCAGTTCGACGAGGCCCGGGCGGTGCTGGACGACCCGCGCGGCACCTGGGGCGACCGCGACCCCACGCCCAGGCGCTTCGCCGCGGGCACGCTCGTCGAGCTGCTGACCGCCACCGGGTTCGCGGTGGGTGCGATCCACGGCGTGCGGGTCTTCGCCGACCTGGTGCCCAGCAGGCTCGTGGACGGCGAGCCCGGCGCGGTGGAGGCGCTGGCGGCGCTGGAGCAGGCCGCGGCGACCCATCCCGTGCTGCGCGACATCGCGACGCAGCTCCACGTGCTCGGGCACCGCAACTGAGCCGCCCGGGAAGGAATCGAATCGCATGGCCGTCCACCTCGGTGTAGAACGCCTGTTCGGATAGACTCGAAGGCGTGTCCCGTAAGCAGATCACCGGCATCGGCCCCGCTCCGCGGACCGGGGTCGATGACAGCGGCTGCCCGATCCTCCACGTCGACATGGACGCGTTCTTCGCCAGCGTCGAGCTGCTCGAACGGCCCGAGCTGCGGGGGCGCCCGGTGATCGTGGGCTCGCCCGCCGGGCGCGGCGTCGTGCTCAGCGCCACCTACGAGGCCCGGGCCTACGGCGTGCACTCGGCGATGCCCATGAGCAGGGCGCGCAGGCTCTGCCCGCAGGCCGTCATCATCCCGCCTTCCCACGGCAAATACTCCGAGGTCTCCAAGGGCGTGATGGAGATCTTCCACTCGATCACCCCGCTGGTGGAGCCCATCGCCTCCGACGAGGCGTTCCTCGACGTCGGCGGGGCCAGGCGCCGGCTCGGGCCGCCCGCCACGGTGGCCGCCATGGTCAGGGAGCAGGTCCTCGAGCGCTACGGCATCACGTGCTCCGTGGGCGTGGCCAGCAGCAAATTCGTCGCAAAACTGGCCTCCAAGCAGTGCAAGCCGGACGGGCTGCTGGTGGTGCCCGCCGACCAGGTCGTCGACTTCCTCCACCCGCTGCCCGTGTCGGCCCTGTGGGGCGTCGGTGAGCGCACCGAGCAGGCGCTGGTGCGCCTGGGCATCCGCACGGTCGGAGACCTGGCCAGAGTGCCGCCCAGCACGCTCCAGCGCGAGCTGGGGCAGGCCGTGGGCGGCCACCTGGCGGCGCTGGCCTGGGGGCGCGACGAGCGGCCCGTGAGCGCTCACGTGCCCGACAAGAGCATCGGCAACGAGGAGACCTTCGCGACCGACGTCGACGACCCCGACACCATCAGGCGGGAGCTGCTGCGCCTGTCGGAGCGGGTGGCGGCCCGGATGCGTAAGGCCGGTCACGTGGGAAGAACTGTAAGTGTGAAGCTACGCCGAGCCGATTTCACCACGATCAACCGCTCGCGCACGCTGCGTGAGCCGACCGACGTGGCCCAGGTGATCTACGCCACCGCCTGCGAGCTGTTCGAGGCGGCCGGCCTCCAGCGGGTGCGGTTGCGCCTGGTGGGGGTCAGGATGGAGAACCTGCGGCCGGCCGGCGAGGCCACCCGTCAGCTCAGCCTCGGCGAGAAGGAGACCGGGTGGCGCGAGGCGGAGCAGGCCATGGACAAGGCGATCCGAAGATTCGGGCCCGATGCGGTGCTCCCGGCGTCGCTAGTACGTGGCAAGCTTGATGAAATAGAGACATGACGTCGATGTCCGGACATGCTGGGGGCATCCGTGTCGGGATTTTGGGGTAAGGGGGGCGAGATGGGCCACAATAGAGCCATGACGTCACCTCCGGTTTGGTCTGCGTTGGACGTTTGCTTTCGCCTACGTCTACAGCCTCGTATTCTGGGGATAACCGACCGCGAGGTTCGGACACCCCGTGTCGTCCGTTGCCGTCTTCCCCGTCCTGGGGCTGTCCTTGGGAGGCGCCGTGCCGCTCTCTGAGCACGAGCAGCGCTTGCTCGACCAGATCGAGCAGGCCCTCTACGCCGAGGACCCGAAGTGGGCCAACACCGTAAGGATCAGCGACCCACGCAGCCATTACAAGCGTCGCCTGGTCAAGGCCTCCATCGGCTTTGCCCTCGGCGTCGTCATCATGATGGTCGGCGTGGTGTTGAGTGGCAGTGCGCTGATCCCGCTCGGCGTCGGCGGTTTCGTGGTCATGCTCGCCGCGTGTCTGTGGGGCCTGTCAAGCTGGAAGAAGATGAATGGGTTCGGTGACTCCGCCCCAGCCTCGGGCACGGCCGTTCCTCCGGGCAAGCAGGCCCGCCGGAGCAACCGGGGCAGTTTCATGGAGCGCATGGAAGAGCGCTGGCGCCGTCGTCACGACGAGCGCTGAGCCGAAGACCGAACGGCGTGCGGCCGCCCTCTGAGGGCCGGCCGCACGTACGGTTCGCACCACAGCGAGCCCGGTGCCCGGTCGGCGCGTGAGCGCGCCGGCCGTCCGGACCGACGTCAGAGCCGAGTCGCACGCGCGGTCGATTCAGGGGTGTGCCGCACGCACGGATCGGATCAGATCAGATCAGATCGACGCGAGTCGCCCGCGCCGGCGCACCCAGGGTGTGCCGGCGCGGGCGACTCGGTCTTTTCAGCCGCCCTTCTGGGCCGCCGTCCGCCGCAGCCTGACGGTCTCCAGCAGGTCGAACCCGTCCAGCAGGCGCTCGCCCAGCAGCCGCAGCCGGCGCAGCGTCGAGGGAGGCAGCAGCACCGCCCGCACCCGCCGCCCGCGTGAGACCGTGGCGGCCAGGGCCTGCCGCACCTGGCGCAGTTGCCTGCGCATCGGCTCGATCCGCCCGGGGTCCCTGGCGAACAGCACCCGCTCGACCGACGAGGCGATGGCCGTGACGGCCGCCGCGGAGCCGGCGTCGAACTCGTACTGCTGGCTCAGCCGCCGGGCCAGCGCCCGCGGGGTCTCGCTGGGCAGGCGGGCCATGCCGTAGTCGTACAGCAGGTCGTCGAGCTCCGCCCACGCGGCCGCCGCGGTGCTCGCGGCCGTCGCCCGGTCCTTGCCCGACACCATCCTGGCCGTCAGCTCGTCGGAGGGCTGCGACACCTTCCAGCCCAGCGTGCGCACGCGCCGGTTCCTGGTGATCAGCCGGACGGCGGCCGGGACCAGCAGGACGAGGAGCAGCGCCCCCAGCCCGATGCCGATCTGGCCGATCAGCGGCATCGAGTCGTCCGGCGGCAGCGCGCCGGTCGCGACCGTGCCCTCACGGTCCAGCTCGCGCGGGTTGCGCCGGGTCGACGGGTCCTGCGGCTCGTCGGCGGCCGAGCTGCTCGCGCCCGGCGTCGGCGTCGAGGACGTCGCCGTCGGGGTCGGCCGCGGCTGCGCGTACTCGGGCACCCGCGCGGTGCCCTGCCCGGCCGCGCCCGAGGGGGTCGGCTCGAACGGCAGCCAGCCCACGCCCTCGAAGTACAGCTCCGGCCAGGAGTGGGAGTCGTTCGTGCCCACCTGCCAGCCGTCGGCGGTGCGCGTGCCGCCCGTGTAGCCGATCGCCACCCGCGACGGGATGCCCACCAGCCTGGCCAGCACCGCCATCGAGGCGGCGAACTGCTCGCAGTAGCCGGCCCGGTCGCGCAGCAGGAAGTCCCGCAGCGCGGAGTTGCCGTGCCCCTGGGTGCGCAGGTTGTAGGTGAAGCCGCCGTCCTTGGTGAAGAACTGCTGCAGCTTCATCGCCGCCTCGAAGCTGGTCCGCGCGCCGCTGGTGACGGTGTCGGCCAGCTCCCTGATGTCGGGGGGCAGGCTCTCCGGCAGGGCCAGGAAGCGCTCGTCCACCTCGGGGCGGATGCCGTCGAGGGAGTCGAGCAGGTCGTGGGTCGGCTGCGGCTCGCTGGAGGACACCTCGTACTCGATGCCCGCGGCCTCCTCCCGGGTGGAGAAGACCATCAGCGTGTCCACGTCCGCCCGCCAGTCGCCGTCCACCCGGATCTCCCTGGGCGGGTACGGCAGCGGCAGGAACTGCAGCTTGGCGATCTCGTCGCTGATCTGCACGTTCGTCAGGACGTTGGTGACCTTCGGCTGCGGGCCGAGGCCGGGCGGGCCGGGCAGCGGCCCGTTCTCCGTCCTGTTCTGCGGCGCGCCCTTGGGCTGCGTCATGCCGAACTGCTGGCCGTCGAAGGTGTCCAGCGCGTAGATGCGCAGGTAGCGGGGGCTGTCGTCGTTGTTGGTGTAGGTGAGGACGACCCGCCGCTCCGGCAGTTCGAGCTGGCCCTTCAGGTTGGCGATCGGGTTCGGGATGCTGATCGAGTTGCCCGGCCCGGAGCCGCGCCCGCCCACCCCGAAGGTGAAGAACGACACCGGCTCCATCGCCGGCAGCGCCGCCGGCACCAGCACGGCCAGCGCGATCGCGGCGAACCCGATGCGCTTGCCCGACAACCGCAGCCCGCTCGTGTCGGCGGAGCCGCCCGGAGCGCTCCGCTGCCCGCCCGCCCGGACCGTGGCCGCCATGCGGGTGCGGCGCACCAGCACCGCCCTGCCCCAGTGGCCCACCCGCTCGCGCCCGTCGGCGATGAGCAGGCCGACGAACCCGAGCGCGGCCAGGATGAACGCCCACCAGCTGATCGGGTCGGCCAGGATCGTGGCCGGCACCGTGGCCAGCGCCAGCAGCGGCAGCCCGGCCAGCGCCGCCCGCCGCGCCCGCGCGGCGAGCAGGTCCACCGCGATCGCGATGAGCGCCACGCCGCCGGAGGTCAGCAGCACGATGCCGTCCGTCTCCGGCACCGGCGCGGCGAAGCGCTGGATGTCGGCCCAGCCGACGCCCAGCAGCCTGGCCAGCTCCAGCACCGAGTCCTTGGTCGGCACCACCAGCGCCCACGCCTCGTCGGCGGCGAAGGACAGGGTCAGATAGATCCACGTCGCGACCAGGCCGACCAGCGGCGCCGCCCACGCCGGCAGGGACAGCCGGCTGCTCAGCAGCCCGGCCGCCACCACGGCCAGCACGGCGCCGAGCGCGCTCCAGAACCAGGTCCCGGTCTGGAAGAGCGGATGGAGCAGGACGGCCGCGCTGAACGTGGCCACGCCCGAGGCGATCGTCAGTCTCATGCCGCTCCTCCCGCGGGGCCGCTGACCGTGTACCTGCCGCGGTTGGCCGCGCCCTGCCAGACGGAGGCGATCGAGGTGCCCGCGGGCAGCCGTACGATGCGCCAGCCGTACCCGGCCAGCACGGTCTGCACGGCCTGATAGTTCTCCTCGGCGGCCCGGTCGCCGCCCTCCCACGAGCCCACGTCCAGCAGGACGGCCACGCCCGTGATGCCGCTGTGCCGCAGCCTGGCCAGCTCCCTGGCCTCCTCGGCGTCCAGCGCGCCGAGCACCGCCACGATCAGGCCGTCGCCGCCGCCCTGGCGCAGGGCCGAGATGCCCATCTCCAGGGAGCGGGCCGGGCTGTGGCGCACCACGGCCAGCGTGTCGAGCAGGGAGTAGCTCAGTCCGGTGTCGGTCAGGTGCTCGGCCCCCTGGTCGGTCACCAGCCGCAGGCCCAGCCCCTCGTGGGCGAGGTGCACGCCGATCGAGGCCGCGGCCGAGACCGCGACCTCGAACGACGAGCGTGGCCCCTCGCCGCGGTGGGCGTGCCGGCGGGTGTCCAGCAGCAGCGCGCCGCGGCTCTGCCACTGCTGCTCCTCACGGCGCACCATCAGCTCGCCGTAGCGGGCCGTCGAGCGCCAGTGCACCCGCCGCAGGTCGTCGCCCTGGCGGTACTCGCGCGGCGCCACGTCGTCGTCGCCGGCCGCCGCCACGCTCCGCGTGCGGCTGTCGCCGCCGCCCGTCCACTCGCCCGACAGCCGTACGTGCGGCAGCGCCACCACCTGCGGCGTCACCACGAGCGTGTCGCTGATCGTGAACGAGCGGGTCAGCTCGACCAGCCCGAACGGGTCGGCGATGCGGATCGACAGCGGCCCGATCGTGTAGCGGCCGCGCAGGTCCGAGCGCACCCGGTAGTCGATCTCCCGCACGCCGCGCGGCTCGACCCGGTCCAGCACGAACCGGGGGCGCACCCCCAGCGCGTACGGGACCGTGTCCTCGATGAGCAGCAGGCCGGTGGGCAGCCTGGTGACGTTCTCCAGCCGCAGGGTCACGGTGGCCTCGCCCCCCACCTCGGCCCTGGGCGGGTCGAGCCGCCGGGCGCAGCTCAGCCGGTAGCGTGTGCGCGCCACCACCATCGCGGCCAGCAACGGCAGCGCCGTCACCAGGACGCCGATCCTGAACAGGTCGTTCTCCCCGAGGAGCACGGCCATGACCAGCGCCGCGATCCCGGAGGCGAGGAACGACCTGCCCCTGGACGTCAGCGCCCGCAGTCCGGCCCTCACCGTGTCCCACTCAACGCGTGACCTCGCCGGCCCATCAGTTGCCCCGCGTCTCCGGCACCGGCACGCGCCTGACCAGATCCGTCACCACCTGCTCGGGCAGGCGGCGCTGCCCCTGCGCCTCGACGCTGGGCAGCAGCCGGTGCGCCAGCACGGGGATGGCCAGGTCCTGGAGGTCGTCGGGGATGACGTAGTCGCGTCCGGCCAGCGCCGCGTGCGCCCTGGCCGCCCGTACGAGCTGCAGCGTGGACCTCGGGGAGGCGCCCAGCCGCAGGTCGGGGGAGTGGCGGGTGGCCACCACGAGGTCGATGGCGTATTTCTTGACCGCCTGCGAGACGTAGATGCCGCGTACGGCCTCGATGAGGGCGCGCACCTCCGCCGTGGTCGCCACCGGCTCCAGCTTGTCGAGCGGCGAGGTGCCCCCGTGCACGTCGAGCATCTCCAGCTCGGCGGTCGGCTCGGGGTAGCCCATCGCCACGCGCGCGGTGAAGCGGTCGCGCTGCGCCTCGGGCAGGGGATAGGTGCCCTCCATCTCGATCGGGTTCTGGGTCGCGATCACCATGAACGGCGTCTCGAGCGGGTACGTCCGCCCGTCCACCGTCACCTGGTGCTCCTCCATGCACTCCAGCAGCGCGGACTGCGTCTTGGGGGAGGCACGGTTGATCTCGTCGCCCACCACGATGTTGGCGAACACGGGCCCGGGCTTGAACTCGAACTCCCGCGTCTGCTGGTTGTAGGCGCTGACCCCGGTGATGTCGCTGGGCAGCAGGTCCGGGGTGAACTGCACCCGCCGGACGGGGCAGTCGATGGAGCGGGCGAGCGCCTTGGCCAGCATGGTCTTGCCGACGCCCGGCACGTCCTCGATCAGGAGGTGGCCCTCCGCGAGCAGGACGGTCAGCGTGAGGCGGACGGCGTCCCCCTTGCCCTCGATCACCGATTCGATGGCCTGCCGAATCCGGTGGGCTGTGGAGACCAGCTCGTCGAGCTGGGGAGGGACGTCATGGGTTACTGCCACCAGGCCTCCATGAGAAGTGCGACGGCCGTCCCGGTACGGTGCCTTTGCGGGAGCCATGCCATTCCTTTTCCATTGTCTGTACGACCCTACGACGCTGTGGGTTCTTGAGCGACATTTGTGGATATTCCAGCGAACACCGCTGAACTTCCGGTTCTTGTCCCATAGGGGTGCGAATCCGGTGACACGCGGGGCCCGTGGGGCGCCCCACTTTCCTCCACCCGGAGCCCCCCGAACCCCCGCGCCCCCTATTTCCACGGACTTTCAAACCCTCGACACGCCCATGAGGGTTGGCCGCCCGCCCACCCCCCTCCACGCCGCCCCATCGCTCTGACCTGCGGTAACGCAACGGAAACCGATGATGAAGACGGTTCGAATCAGTTGACGGTGGGGAGAAGTGGAGTATGGTGGTGCGCAGTGGAGGGCCCGGTGCACCAGCGCTGAGCGCTTCACTGAGGCACGGGAGGTGGGGCCGGTGTTCCTCGGCACCCATCAACCGCGTCTGGACGACAAGGGACGGCTGTTCCTGCCGGCTAAGTACCGTGAGGAGCTGGCGGAGGGTCTTGTGATCACCAAAGGCCAGGAGCGATGCCTCTACGTCTTTCCCGTGGAGGAGTTCCAGCGCATTACCGAGGCTCTCAGCACCGCCCCGGTCACCGCCAAGGCGGTGCGTGACTACAGCCGCGTCTTCTTCGCCAGCGCGTCCGACGAGAAACCAGACAAGCAAGGGCGCATCACGATCCCACAGGCCCTGCGGCAATACGCGGGTCTGGAACGTGACTGCGTCGTCATCGGGGCCAACACCCGGCTGGAGATCTGGGACGCACAGGCCTGGGACACCTATCTCAGCGCGCAGGAGCAGGCGTTCGCCGAGCTGTCGGAGGAGGTGCTGCCAGGGATCTTGTAGTGACCACGGTCGATCCGTCGGTGATGTCGTTCGGCGAGGTCTCCACCCGCAACCACTGTCCGCCAGCTGATGCACCTTCCCCGGTGTCAGATGGCGGGCGTCCACGAAGAGGGTGCGGATGGGGACCTGGCCGGGCGGCACCGGGTGGGGACCCAGCAGAATGACCGGCGATCGATCGGACAACGCGTCATCCGCGAGCAAGGGCGCGAAGAGGGGGGTTGGAGATGGACGACGACGCCGGCATGGGCGGTCACGTACCGGTGATGCTCGAGCGCGTTCTGGAGCTGCTCGGCCCCGCGCTGGCCCGGCCGGCCCCGGTCGTCGTCGACGCCAACCTCGGCCTCGGCGGCCACTCGGAGGCCCTGCTCGCCGCCCACCCCGGGCTGCACCTGATCGGCATCGACCGCGACCCTTTCGCCGTCGACTTCTCCACCCGCAGGCTCGCCCCCTACGCGGAAAGGATCACCCTGGTCCACGCCTCCTCCGCCGACCTGGCCGGCGTGCTCGCCCGTACGGGCCGCGCCTCGGTCGACGGAGCGCTGTTCGACCTCGGGGTCTCCTCACCGCAGCTCGACGAGGCCGAGCGCGGGTTCGCCTATTCCTATGACGCGCCGCTCGACATGCGCATGGACACCTCGCAGGAGCTGACCGCCGAACGCGTCGTCAACGACTACCCGGCCGCGGAGCTGACCCGCATCCTGCGTGACTACGGCGAGGAGCGCTTCGCCGCCCGGGTGGCGGGGCTGATCGTCAAGGAGCGTGCCAAGGACCCCATCACGTCGACCAAGCGGCTGGCCGACATCGTACGCGCGGCCATCCCCGCCGCGACCCGGCGTACCGGGGGAAACCCTGCAAAACGGACTTTTCAGGCGTTGCGCATCGAGGTGAACGCGGAGCTGTCCGCCCTGGAGGCGGCGCTGCCCGCGGCGCTCGACGCGTTGACGCTCGGTGGGCGAGTCGTCGTGCTCTCCTACCACTCACTGGAGGACCGGCTCACCAAGCAGGCCCTCACGGCGCGAACCAGGGACACCAGCCCCCCGGGGCTGCCCGTCCCGCTACCGGCTCACCAGCCGAGGTTCCGCCTGCTGACGAGGGGAGCGGAGCTCCCAAGCGACGAAGAGCTCGCCCGCAACCCGCGGGCGGCCTCGGCCCGGCTACGGGCGGCAGAGAGGATCCGTGTTGACGACTGAGCAGGAGACCGGCGGGGGCGCGCCCGGCCGCCGTGCCGTGCCCAAGACGGGCACGCGCCGGTCGGCGGCCCAGCCCCAGTCCAAGCCGCGTCCCCGTCCGGAGGCGCGGCGCGAGGCCGAGGCCAAGCGTGCGGCCGCCGAGCGGGCGCGCGCCGAGTCCGCCGGCGAACGCGTGCGCGGCTCCGGCGTGCGCGGCGCCGAGGTGCGTGGTTCCGGCGAGCGTGGTGCGGGCACACGGGCGCGCGGCGCGGCCGGCGGGCAGGAGGCGCCGGCCGTCGAGCGCGTGCGCGGCCGCGGGACGCCGGCCGCCGAGCGGGCGCGCGGGACGGCCACGGGCAAGCGGCCGGTGGGCGGGCGCACGCGAGCCGGGGCCGGTCCGGGCCGGGCCACGCCGCGGCGCGGTCCCGCGCGCCGGCAGCGGGCGCCGTTCGTGCTGCTCGTCGTCGGGCTGCTCTGCGGCGGCCTGGTGAGCCTGCTGCTGCTCAACGTCATGCTCGCCCAGGACGCCAGCACCGACGCCACGCTGCGCAAGCAGATCGCCGAGGCGCAGCTCGAGAACGAGCAGCTCGACCAGCGCTACCTGCTCAAGACGCAGCCGGAGAACATCGCCGAGCTGGCCGAGAAGCAGGGCTACGGGTCCGACTGGGACAAGGTCAACAGCTGGAGCAGCGCGGGCGACCAGGCGAGCCGGGTGGACACGGAACGGTGAGGGAATCAGGCGGCAGGGGACAGGGTCCCGGCCGCGGCGCTGGCGGCGCCGGCTCTCAGGGAGGGCCAGGCGCCGCTCGTCGTACGCCGGGCGGACCCGGGCGGGCGGGGCGGCAAGGGGGCCCTGCCCGTTCCGACGGGACGGGCCGTCCGGCCTCGCCGGAGAACCCGCCCCGGCGGCCCCGTGACCGGAACGACCCCCTCGACCTGCCCTTCGGCCGCGAGACCTTCGGCCGCGACGACGACCGCGCGCGCCCCGGGCAGGAGGCGGGGGACGAGCAGCGCGGCCGCCCGCGCCAGGACCGCGCCGCCGACGGCCGCTCGCGCCAGGACCGGGGGGACGAGGCCCGGGGCCGCTCCCGCCAGGATCGTGACGCCGACGGGCGTGGTCGTTCCCGCCAGGATCGTGACGACGAGGGGCGGGGCCGCCCCCGTCCGGGCCGCGACGGCGAGGGACGCGGCCGCTCCCGCCAGGAGCAGGGCGACGAGGCCCGGGGCCGGTCGCGCCCGGCCCGGGGGGACGGCGCCCGGGGTGACGGTGACCGGGGCAGGTCGCGTGACGACGCCCCTCGCGGGCGTTCCCGCGAGGAGGGCCCGCGCGCGCGGCCCAGGGACGAGCGGACCGGCGCCCGGTCGCGCGCCGAGGCCGGCGACGACGGGCGCGGGCGGTCCCGCGACGACGCCGGGCGGTCGAGGAGCCGGGGCGCCCAGGGGCGTGAGGAGGCCGAGCGGCTCAGGGCGCGCGTACAAGGGCGTGACGAGCGGGCCGCCGGCGGCCGGGGCGACGCGGCGCGGGGCACGGGCCCGCGCGGCGACGCCGGGCGGCCGGGGGGCGAGGACGCCCGCAGGCGGAGCCGCCAGGAGGACCCGCCGGCCCGCCGCGCCCAGGACGGCCCCTCGCGGCGCCCGCCGGGCGGCGCCGCCCGCCCGCAGGAGACCGAGCGGCCGGCGCGGCGCGGCGGCGACGTGCCGCCGCCCCGGGGCCCGAGACGGCCGCCACCGCGCCCGCCCAGGCCGCCGCTGGTGCTGCGGCTGGGCAGCCCGCGCAGGCGCATCAACTTCGGCCTGATCGGCATGACGTTCGTGCTGTCGATCTTCGCCGGGCGGCTCATCCAGATGCAGGGGCTCGACTCCAAGGTCTACGAGGAGGCCGCCGCCGACCAGCGCCAGCACACCGAGGTCATCCCGGCCAAGCGCGGCTCCATCACCGACGTCAACGGCCACGACCTGGCCGTCACCGTCGAGGCCCGCGAGGTGTCGATCGACCCGACCAAGGTGCCGGCCGACGTGCGCCCGAAGGTGGCCAGGATCCTGGCCCAGCAGCTCGGCAAGGACGAGCAGGAGATCGCCACGAAGCTGGCCAGAACGGGCACCCACTACCAGCTCCTGGCCAGAGACGTCGATCCCGTCGTGGCCACGCGCCTGCTGCAGGCCCGCGTGCCCGCGCTGTCGGCCAAGGAGACCTACCGCCGGCTCTACCCGGCGGGCGACCTCGCGGGCAGCCTCATCGGGTTCGTCGGCGACGAGGGCAGCGGCCTGGGCGGCATGGAGCAGGCGAAGAACTCGCTGCTGGCCGGCCGCGACGGCGAGCAGCGGGTCGAGACGGGCCGCGACGGCCAGCGCATCCCGATGACCAGCCACCAGCGCACCGCGCCCGTGGACGGCAAGGACGTGCGGCTGACCATCGACCGCGACATCCAGTGGGCCGCGCAGAAGTCGATCGGCGAGCAGGTGGAGAAGTCGGGGGCCGACAGCGGCACCGTGATCGTCATGGACGTGCAGACGGCGCAGATCGTCGCCATGGCCAACGCGCCCGAGCTCGACCTGAACAACTGGCGCAAGGCCCCGGCGACGAGCTACATCAACAAGGCCGCCGCCGACGTGTTCGAGCCGGGCAGCACGAACAAGGTGATCACCGCCGCCGCCGCGCTGGAGGCCAAGGCCGTCACGCCCGACACGGTCTACCAGGTGCCCGACCGGATCAGGTGCGCCGACCAGGTGCTGCGCGACGCGCACGCGCACAAGACGGAGGCGATGACCTTCCGGCAGGCCATGGCGCAGTCGAGCAACGTGGCCACCATCATGGCGGCGCGCGAGGTCGGCAGCCAGAAGCTGTATGAGATGCTCAGGGCGTTCGGGTTCGGCAGCAGGCCGGGCGGCGGGATCCCCAGCGCCGAGGCGGGGCTGCTGCCCGACTACCGCAAGTGGTCGGGCAGCCAGCAGTGCACGGTCGCCTACGGGCAGGGCGTGTCGGTGACCGCGCTGCAGATGGCCAGCGTCTACCAGACGATCGCCAACGGGGGCGTCAAGATCGAGCCGCAGATCGTGGCGGGCACGACGGACGCGACGGGCAGGTTCGTTCCGGCTCCCGCAGGTAAGCAGAGCAGAGTGGTGAGCGAAACGACGGCCAAGGAGATCACGACGATGCTGGAGAGCGCGGTGGGTGCCGAGGGCACGGGCCAGCTCGCCGCCATCGACGGTTACCGGGTGGCGGGCAAGACGGGCACGGCCAACCGCTACGATGCCGAGCTCGGCCGTTACGAGGGCTACACGGCCTCGTTCGTCGGGTTCGCGCCGGCCGACCGGCCGCGGCTGGTGGTGCTCTCGGTGCTGCAGAACCCGAAGAAGGGCCATTTCGGCGGGCAGTTGGCGGCCCCCGTCTTCAAGGATGTGATGACGTTCGCCATCAAGAGCAAGAAGATTCCTCCCACAGGCTCCGCCGCGCCGACGGTGCGTACGCGCGCCGGACAGTGACCAGGGAAGGTACGCTCTCGCCGTGCGTCCCCCGTCGTCTATGCGTCCCAGGACCAGCCCGCCTCGCCCGCTGACCGGGCTCGCGACCATGCTCGACGCCGATTCCGGCACGTCGCGGTCGCCCCATGCCGCCCTGACCGGCGTCACCATCGACTCCCGCAGCGTCAGACGCGGCGATCTCTACGTGGCCCTGCCCGGCAGCCGGGTCCACGGCGCCACGTTCGCCGCCGACGCGATGGCCCGGGGGGCGGTGGCCGTGCTCACCGACCGCGCCGGGCGCGACGCGGCGGTGGCCACCGGGCTGCCCGTGCTCATCGTGTCCGATCCGCGCGCCCTGCTGGGGCAGATCGCCTCCTGGGTCTACGGGCAGCCGGCCCACGACCTGCAGATCCTCGGCGTCACGGGCACCAGCGGCAAGTCCACGACCACGTTCATGCTGGAGGCGGGCCTGCGGGCCGCCGGGCACCGGGCCGGCCTGGTGGGCGGGGTCGAGATCCACGTGGGCGAGCTGGCCTTCCAGCCCACGCTGACCACGCCCGAGGCGTCCGACCTGCACGGGCTGTTCGCCCTGATGCGCGAGGAGGGCGTGACGGCGGCGGCCATGGAGGTCTCCAGCCACGCGCTCGCGCTCGGCAGGGTCGACGGCATCTACTACGACGTCGCCCTGTTCACCAACCTGTCGCAGGACCACCTCGACTTCCACAAGGACTTCGAGGACTACTTCGCCACCAAGGCGAAGCTGTTCCAGCCGGAGCTGAGCCGCCTGGGCGTGACCAACATCGACGACCGCCACGGGCGCGAGCTGCTCGGCCTGGCGAAGGTGCCGATGACCACGTTCTCGGCGCTGGGCGACCCGGAGGCCGAGTGGCGGGCGGTGGACGCCAGGCTCGGGTCCGACGGCAGCGTCTTCCGCGTGGTGGGCCCCGGCGGCGTCGAGGCCGACGCGCAGGTCGCGCTGCCCGGCCCGTTCAACGTGGCCAACGCGCTCGGCGCCATCGTCACGCTCGTCGAGGCCGGGGTGCCGCTGCACACGGCCGTGCACGGCGTGGGCTCCCTGGCCGGGGTCCCGGGGCGGATGCAGCGGGTCACGGGCGCCCAGGACGACTTCCAGGCCGTCGTGGACTACTCCCACAAGCCGGGCGCCGTGGAGTCGGTGCTGCGCTCGCTGCGCACGGTCACGGACGGCACGCTGACGATCGTGCTCGGCTGCGGCGGCGACCGCGACAAGGGCAAACGGCCCATCATGGGGGAAATCTCCGCCCAGCTCGCCGATGTGGCCATTTTCACGAGCGACAATCCCCGCTCGGAGGATCCGCTGGCCATCCTCGCGGCGATGATGGAGGGAGCGCTCCGCGTTCCCCAGCACGACCGCGCTCATGTGATCATTGAGCCCGACCGCGCTGCCGCCATCGGCCTGGCGATCGCCCGTGCCGGGCGCGGCGACGTGATCGTCGTCGCGGGCAAGGGTCACGAGCAGGGCCAGTACGTTTCAGGCGAGGTGATCCCCTTCGACGACCGCGAAGTGGTCGCCGAAGCGATCGACGCACGCAAGGAAAGCAGGAAGCACTAATGATCCCGTTGCCTCTGGCCAGGATCGCCGAGATAACCTCGGGCGCCCTGTCGGGCATGGCCGATCCCCGCGCGGTGGTGCGCGGGCCCGTCGTGATCGACTCGCGGGCCGTAGAACCGGGATCCCTGTTCGTCGCCATCAAGGGCGCGCGGGTCGACGGTCACGACTACGCCGCGCAGGCCATCCGGGCCGGAGCCGTCGCCGTGCTGGCCACCAGGCCGGTCGAGGGGCCCGCGGTGATCGTGCCCGACACCGCCGCCGCGCTCGCCGAGCTGGCCGCGGCCCAGGTCCGCGCCCTGCCCAAGGCCACCGTCATCGGCGTGACCGGCTCGGCGGGCAAGACCACCACCAAAGACCTGCTGGCCCGGCTCACCGGGCGGATCGGCGCCACCATCGCGCCCGTGGGCAGCTTCAACAACGAGCTCGGCCACCCGCTGACCGTGCTGCGCGCCGACCTCGACACCCGCTACATGGTGCTGGAGCTGGCCGCCCGCAACATCGGCCACATCAAGGAGCTGACCCGCATCGCGCCGCCGCAGATCGGCGTGGTGCTCAACGTCGGCACCGCGCACCTCGGCGTGTTCGGCGGCAAGGAGGCCATCGCCAAGGCCAAGGGCGAGCTGGTGGAGTCGCTGCCGCGCTCGGGCGTGGCCGTGCTCAACGCCGACGACCCGCTGGTGCGCGGGATGGCCACGCGCACCGACGCGCGCGTCACCTTCTACGGGCGCGCCGAGTCCGCGGCCATCAGGGCCGAGGGCGTCGTGATGGACGCCACCGGGCGCGCCTCCTTCACGCTGCGCACCCCCTCGGGGGCCGCGCACGTGTCCCTGAAGCTGTACGGCGAGCACGCGGTCGAGAACGCGCTGGCCGCCGCCGCCGCCGGATACGAGCTGGGCCTGCCGGTCGCCACCATCGCCGAGGAACTGTCGGAGGCCACGCCCCGCAGCCGCTGGCGGATGGAGGTCACCGAGCGGGCCGACGGAGTGACCGTGGTCAACGACGCCTACAACGCCAACCCCGACTCCATGCGGGCCGCCTTCGGGACGTTCGGCGTGCTGGGCAAGGGGCGGCGGCGCTTCGCGGTCATCGCGGCGCTGCGCGAGCTGGGCGACGACTCGCCCGCGCTCAACGCCGAGCTGGGCCGGCTGGCGGGCGGGTCCGGGCTGGCCGGGCTGATCGTGGCCGGGCCCAACGCGGAGCCGGTGCTGCGGGGCGCCCACGAGGCCGCCCAGCAGGCGGCCCAGCAGGCCGCCCAGCAGGCCGCCCAGCACGCAGCACAGGGCGCGCCGCGGCCGGGCGGGCAGGCTCAGGGCGGGCAGGCTCAGGGCGGGCAGGCTCAGGGCGGGCAGGCTCAGGGCGGGCAGGCTCAGGGCGGGCCGCCCGGGTACGGAGAGCCGACGCGCATCGTGCACGTGCCCGACGCCGAGGCCGCGGCGGCCGAGCTGGCCGCGTGGCTGCGGCCGGGCGACGCCGTGCTGATCAAGGGACCGAGGGCCATGGGCCTGGAGCGGACGGCCGAGCTCGTGCTCGGGGGTGCCACCCAGTGATCAACATCGTCATTGCCGGCGCGGTGGGACTGATCCTGTCGATGCTCGGCACCCCCCTGGCGATCAGGCTGTTCTCACGGCGCGGCATCGGCCAGAACGTCCGGGAGGAGGGTGTGCAGGCCCATCTCGGCAAGAAGGGCACCCCCACGATGGGCGGCATCGTGTTCGTGCTCGCCGCCCTGCTCGCCTACGGCGCCTCCCACCTGGCCATGCTGGAGCCCCCGACCGTGTCGGGCATGCTGGTGCTGTTCCTCATGACGGGGCTGGGCGCGGTCGGCTTCCTCGACGACTTCATCAAGATCTACAAGCAGCGCAGCCTCGGCCTGCGCAGCGGCGCCAAGGCGCTCGGCCAGCTCGTCGTCGGCGCGGTCTTCGCGGTCCTGGTGACGCGCCAGCCCAACGTCTACGGCATCACCCCCGCCGAGACCCGCGTGTCGTTCCTGCGCGACATCGGCCCCTCGATCGGCATCGTCGGGTTCACGATCTGGGTGCTCATCATGATCGTCGGGTTCTCCAACGCGGTGAACCTCACCGACGGTCTCGACGGCCTGGCCAGCGGCGCCACGGGCGCGGTGCTGGCCGCGTACGTGCTGATCGGCAACTGGCAGCTGCGCAACAACTGCATCGACCAGCTCGGCCCCAACTGCTACTGGGTGCGAGATCCGCTCGACCTGGCCGTGGTGGCCTCGGCGGTGCTGGGGGCGCTGATCGGGTTCCTGTGGTGGAACGCGCCGCCCGCCAAGATCTTCATGGGTGACACCGGCTCGCTGGCCCTGGGCGGCGTGCTGGCCGGGCTGGCCATCGCCACCCGCACCCAGCTGCTGCTGATCATCCTCGCCGGCCTGTGCGTGGTCATCACGCTGTCGGTCATCATCCAGGTCGGCTCGTTCAAGATGACCGGCAAACGTGTGTTCAGAATGGCCCCCCTGCAGCATCACTTCGAGCTCAAGGGCTGGGCCGAGACCACGATCGTGGTCCGTTTCTGGCTGATCGCGATCCTGTGCGCGGCGCTCGGGCTGGGGCTGTTCTACGTGGAGTGGATGCCCAAGTAATGACGTACACCTGTGTGGCCGGGCTCGGCGTGTCCGGCACCGCCGTGGCCAAGGTGCTGGCCGGGCGCGGCGAGCGAGTCGTGGTCGTCGAGGCCGTGGAGGGCGAGCGCCAGCTCGCCGCCGCGGCCGAGCTGGCCCGGCTCGGCGTGGAGACCCGCTTCGGCGAGATGGTCCTGCCCGAGGGGGTGGCGCGCGTGGTCACCACCGGGTGGCCGCCGCACCACCCGCTGATCGCCGCCGCGCTGCGGGCCGGCGTCGAGGTCGTCGGCGAGGTGGAGCTGGCCTGGCGGCTGCGGCCGCCGCAGGCCGCCCCCTGGCTGGCGCTGACCGGCACCAACGGCAAGACCACCGCCGTGCGCATGCTCACCTCGATGCTGACCGCGGCCGGGCGCAAGGCCCTGGCCGTGGGCAACGTGGGGGTGCCCGTGGTGCGGGCCGTCGCGGAGCCGTACGACGCGCTGGCGGTCGAGCTGTCCAGCTTCCAGCTCCACTGGTCGGGCACGCTGGCCCCGCACGCCGCGGCCATCCTCAACGTGGCGCCCGACCACCTCGACTGGCACGGCTCCATGGAGGAGTACGCCGCCGCCAAGGGCCGCATCTACGAGCGCGCCGGCACCGTGATCTTCAACGCCGACGACCCCGAGGCCACCAGGCTGGCCGAGCCCTACCCCGGCGCCGTCGGGTTCACCCTGCGCGTGCCCAGGAGCGGGCAGCTCGGCCTGGTGGAGGACCTGCTGGTCGACCGGGCGTTCGTGGCCGACCCGGTCGAGGCGGCCGAGGAGCTGGCAACGCTGGCCGACGTGCGCCCCTTCGCCCCGCACAACGTGGCCAACGCGCTGGCCGCCGCCGCGCTGGCCCGCTCGCTCGGCGTGCCGTCCGAGGCCGTGCGCCAGGGGCTGCGCGACTTCGTGCCCGACCCGCACCGGCTGGCCCACGTCGACCGGATCGGCGAGGTCGACTACGTCGACGACTCCAAGGCCACCAACCCGCACGCCGCCGCCGCGGCGCTGATGTCGTACCCGTCGGTGGTGTGGGTGGCGGGCGGGCAGCTCAAGGGCGCCGACGTCGACGAGCTGGTGCGTCAGGCCGCGCCCCGGCTGCGTGCGGCGGTGCTGCTCGGCGCCGATCGGGCCAGGATCGCCGAAGCCATCGCGCGACACGCGCCGAATGTCCCGCTCGTGGACATCCCGGATCGGGACACTGGTGCGATGGAAAGAGTCGTCACCGAAGCCGCCCGGCTGGCCTCGCCCGGGGACACCGTGCTGCTCTCCCCGGCGGGGGCCTCGCTGGACATGTTCGCCAACTACCCGGCGCGGGGGGAGGCCTTCGCGCGCGCCGTGCGCGGGCTGCGGGCACGGGCGGAAGCGCGACGTGAGCACGAGCGCTGAGGAGCGGGAGCGCGAGCGGGTGCCGCCGCGGGCCGCGGCGCGTCAGGAGGGGCCGGCGAGCTGGGCCCGCGAGCAGCTCGGCACGCTCAAGGAGCTGCTCGACAGGCCGCTGACCACCTACTACCTGATCATCATGTGCAGCGCGCTGCTGCTCGCGCTCGGACTGATGATGGTGCTGTCGGCCTCCAGCATCGAGGCGCTGCAGAAGACCGGCAGCCCGTTCTCGTGGTTCATCAAGCAGTCGCTGTCGGCGGCGCTCGGCGTGCCCGTGATGTACGCGTGCTCGCGGCTGCCGGTCAAGTTCTTCCGCTGGGCCGGCTACCCGCTGATGGCGTTGTCGATCATCGCGCTGGTCATGGTGCTGTTCATCGGCTCCTCCGAGCTGGGCGCGCAGCGGTGGATCTACATCGGCCCGCTGACCGTGCAGCCGTCAGAGCCGGCCAAGCTCGGGCTCGTGCTGTGGGGGGCCGACCTGCTGGCCAGGCGGGCGCGGCAGGGCCGCATCGAGTGGCGGCAGCTGCTCATCCCGCTCATGCCCGGCACGGCGATCCTGGCCGTCATGGTCATGCTCGGCCGCGACCTGGGCACCACGCTGGTGCTCTTCATGATCTTCCTGTCGCTGCTGTGGGTGGTGGGCGCGCCGATCAAGCTGTTCGGCGGCATCCTGGCGCTGGCCGTGCTGGCGGCGATCATCATGATCAGGGTGGAGCCGTACCGGATGGCGCGCATCGGCGCCTTCCTCGACCCGTGGGCCGACGCGCAGGGCGCCGGCTACCAGGCCGTCCAGGGGCAGATCGCGATGGGCTCGGGCGGCTGGTTCGGGCTCGGGCTGGGCAGCAGCCGGCAGAAGTGGAGCTGGCTGCCGCACGGCGAGAGCGACTTCATCTTCGCCATCGTGGGCGAGGAGCTGGGGCTGATGGGCACGCTGATGGTGGTGGCGCTGTTCGGGCTGCTCGGCTATGCCGGGCTGCGCGTCGCCGTCCGGGTCAACGACCCCTTCATCAGGCTCTCGGCCGCCGCCATGGTGGCCTGGATCGTGGGGCAGGCGACCGTCAACATGGGCGCCGTGCTCAGCGTGCTGCCGATCACGGGCATCCCGCTGCCGCTGGTCTCGTACGGCGGATCCGCCCTGCTGCCCACCCTCGCCGCGCTCGGCATGCTGCTGTCGTTCGCCAAGCGCGAGCCGGGCGCGCGTGAGGCCTTGGCCGCTCGTGGCCCCGGACCGGCCGCCCGGGCCCTAAGCTGGCTTGGCCTGGGGGGTAGGACCAAAGGCCGAGTGACACGTTAGGGAGTGACCGAGATGAGGGTGGTCCTCGCCGGTGGGGGGACAGCCGGGCACATCGAGCCCGCGCTGGCCCTCGCGGACGCGCTGCGCCGTCTTGACGCGGGCGTCGGCATCACCTGCGTGGGCACGGAGCGCGGCTTGGAGTCGCGGCTCGTGCCCGCCAGGGGCTACGAGCTGGAGCTGGTGCCGGCCGTGCCGCTGCCCAGGTCGATCACTCCGAGCCTGCTGACCGTGCCCGGCAGGCTGGCCGGGGCGATCAACGCCACCGTGGCCATCCTCGACCGGGTCAAGGCCGACATCCTGGTCGGCTTCGGCGGCTACGTCGCCACGCCCGCCTACCTGGCGGCCAAGCGGCGCGGCGTGCCCATCGTGGTGCACGAGGCCAACCCCCGCCCCGGCCTGGCCAACCGGCTGGGCGCGCGGCTGACCGACCACGTCTTCAGCGGCTTCCCCGACGCCGCGCTGCCCAAGGCCGAGTTCATCGGCACCCCGCTGCGCCGCGAGATCGTCACGCTCGACCGGCTGTCCACGGGCGACAAGGCGCGCTCGTGGTTCGGGCTGGAGAACGACCGGCCGACCCTGCTGGTGTTCGGCGGCTCGCAGGGCGCCAGGTCGATCAACGAGGCCGCGCTGGCCGCCGCCCCGGTGCTGCGCCGGGCCGGCGTGCAGGTGCTGCACGTGCTGGGCCCCACCAACACCGTCGAGCACGAGCCCCCGCCCGGCGACCCGCAATACGTCCTGCTGCCCTACGTCGACCGCATGGACCTCGCCTACGCCGCCGCCGACGTGGCCCTGTGCCGGAGCGGCGCGCTGACCTGCGCCGAGCTGACCGCGGTCGGCCTGCCCGCGGCCTACGTGCCGCTGCCGCACGGCAACGGCGAGCAGCGGCTCAACGCCGAGCGCATCGTGCGCGGCGGCGGCGGCCTGCTGGCCGACGACGCCGAGCTGACCGCCGAGTGGATCATTCACAACGTGCTGCCCATCCTCCACGACCCCGAACGGGTCGCCGTCATGTCGGAGGCCGCCTCGCGGCTGGGGAGGAAGGACGCCGATATCATGCTTGCCAGGAAAGTGTTGGAGATAGCCCGATGAGTCTCGTCAAGCTGGTCGATCCCGTCACCGTAGAAGAGCTGGGGCGGGTGCACTTCATCGGCATAGGCGGCGCCGGGATGTCGGGCATCGCCCGCATCCTGCTCAAGCGCGGCGTGCGGGTGACGGGCAGCGACGCGCGCAGCTCCGAGCAGATCACCGAGCTGCGCGAGCTGGGCGCCACCGTGCACATCGGCCACGCCGCCTCCCACATCAGAGACGTCGACACCGTGGTCGTCTCCACCGCCATCCGCGACTCCAACCCCGAGCTGGGCGAGGCGCTCAAGCGGGGCCTGCGGATCATCCCGCGGGCCGCCGCGCTGGCCTCCGTCATGGCCGGGCGCACCGCGGTCGCCATCGCCGGCACCCACGGCAAGACCACCACGACCTCCATGCTCACCGTGGCGCTGCAGAAGTGCGGCGCCGACCCGTCCTACTGCGTCGGCGGGCAGCTCGTCACCACCGGGCTCGGCGCCGACGACGGGCAGGGCGGCGTGTTCGTGGCCGAGGCCGACGAGAGCGACGGCTCCTTCCTCATGCTCGCCCCCGACATCGCCGTGGTGACCAACGTCGAGGCCGACCACCTCGACAACTACGGCGACCCGCGGGCGGTGCACGACAGCTTCGCCAGGTTCGCCGACCGCGTCGGCTCGCTGCTCATCGCCTGCGCCGACGACCCCGGCTCGGCGGAGCTGGCGCGGCGCGCCGCGGAGCGCGGGCTGCGGGTCAGGACCTACGGCCTGGAGGGCGCCGACTACCGCGTGACCGGCGTCAGGCCCGACGGGTTCGGCACGGTGTTCTCCATCGAGGGCAGGGGCGAGGTGCGGCTGGCCGTTCCCGGGGCCCACAACGCGCTCAACGCCACCGCGGTGATCGCCGTGGCCGACGAGCTGGGGCTTCCGTTCGAGGAGATCAGAGAGGGCCTGGGGGCCTTCACCGGGGCCAAGCGGCGCTTCGAGGCCAAGGGCGAGGCCGGCGGCATCGCGGTGTTCGACAGCTACGCCCACCATCCGACCGAGCTGGCCGCCGACCTGCGGGCCGCCCGCGACGTCGTGGCCTCCTACTCCGGCACCGGGCGGGTCATCGCCGTCTTCCAGCCGCACCTCTACTCGCGCACCCGCTTCTTCGCCGACGAGTTCGGCGCGGCGCTCGGGCTCGCCGACGAGGCGATCGTGCTCGACGTCTACGGCGCCCGCGAGGACCCCGAGCCCGGCGTGTCCGGGGCCATGGTGGCCGGGCGGGTGCCGCTGCCGCCGGAGCGGGTGGCCTACGCGCCCGACCGCGCGGCGGTGCCGGCGCTGGTCGCCGAGCGCGCCCGGCCCGGCGACATCGTGCTCACGATGGGCGCGGGCGACATCACCGAGCTGGGGCCGCAGATCGTCGCCAGGCTGTCCTGAGACCCCCGTCGGGGGAGGACCGCCGTATGGGCGTGGCGCGCGGCGTCGCGCCCTGCGGCGGCGTAGGTTCGGTGCCGACACGGGGCCGGCGTGATCCCCGTGAGCCAGTGGTGGGAGGGCGATGAAAGCGCGCAGGGCGTTCCTGGTGCTGCTGACCGCGGGGGTGGTGGGCTCGGCCGCGTGGCTGGTGTTCTTCTCGCCCGTGCTGGGGGTGCGTTCGATCGAGATCGTGGGAAATCTCACAGTGCCGAGCGAGCGCATCAAGCAGCAGGCCGGCGTGGCCGACCTGCACCCCCTGGCCACCGTCAACCTCGCCGACGTCGAGACCCGCGTGCTGGGCATCAGACAGCTCGCCTCCGCCAAGGTCGACCGGGTCTGGCCGGGCACGCTCAAGATCCAGGTGGTCGAGCGCGAGCCCGTCGCCGCGATCCCGGCCGGCGGGAAGGTGGCGATCGTCGACGGGCAGGGCGTGGTGATCGAGGTCAAGGACGCCGCGCCGCCCTTGCTGCCGCTGCTCAAGGTCGACCGTCCCGTTCCCGGCGACCCCGCCATGACGGCCGCGCTCAAGGTCGTCCAGGCCGTGCCGGGCGAGGTCGCGGCCAAGGTCAGGCAGGTGCACGCGGGCACGGCCGAGGGCGTGACGCTGCACTTGTCCGACGGGCGCACCGTCATCTGGGGCGGCGCCGACCGGCCCGAGGAGAAGGCCCGCATCCTCAGCTCGCTGCTCAAGCGCGAGAGGGCGGCCAGGTCCTACGACGTCAGCTCCCCCGACGTGGTGACGCTGAAGTGATCGTGATCGTCAGGGTCTGGCAACCGAGGGGCAAGGCCATCGCCGAGCCTGTGCGAGGCGGGGCCCGCGGCGTGAGAGCCTGTAACCCGGACTTTCGGCGAAGGAGTGCCGCCACCAGGCGCGACTGCGGAGCGAAACGGACAGCCCGCGACACGCCGGACGTGCTTGCGGCGCGGTTAGTTGACCCGCCCGGAGCGTAACTCCTACTGTCCGTATCAATCCTCAGGTTGACATAAATCTAAATCTCAACCTGAGGTTGAGAGTTACCCGAACTGACAAAAGCGGAGACAATCCGCACCGAAATGGCAAGTCAACGAGCGGAAAGGCCCCTCGTCGTGGCAGCACCGCAGAACTACCTCGCGGTCATCAAGGTCGTCGGCATCGGCGGCGGCGGAGTCAACGCCGTCAACCGGATGATCGAGGAGGGACTCAAGGGCGTCGAGTTCATCGCGATAAACACCGACGCCCAGGCGCTGCTGATGAGTGACGCCGATGTGAAACTCGACGTGGGCCGTGAGCTCACGCGCGGACTGGGCGCGGGCGCCAACCCCGATGTCGGCCGCAAGGCGGCCGAGGACCACCGTGAGGAGATCGAGGAGGTCCTCAAGGGGGCCGACATGGTCTTCGTCACGGCGGGCGAGGGCGGCGGCACCGGCACGGGCGGCGCGCCCGTCGTGGCCAACATCGCACGGTCACTCGGCGCGCTCACCATCGGTGTCGTGACCCGGCCGTTCAGCTTTGAGGGACGCCGCAGGGCCTCGCAGGCCGAAGCGGGCATCGAGACGCTGCGCGACGAGGTCGACACGCTGATCGTGATTCCCAACGACCGGCTGCTGTCGATCTCCGACCGGCAGGTGAGCGTGCTCGACGCGTTCAAGGCGGCCGACCAGGTGCTGCTGTCCGGTGTCCAGGGCATCACCGACCTGATCACCACTCCCGGTCTGATCAACCTCGACTTCGCCGACGTGAAGTCGGTCATGTCGGGCGCAGGTTCGGCCCTCATGGGCATCGGCCACGCCCGGGGCGACGACCGCTCGGTGGCGGCCGCCGAGATGGCGGTCTCCAGCCCGCTGCTGGAGGCCAGCATCGACGGCGCCCACGGCGTGCTGCTGTCCATCGCGGGCGGCTCCGACCTGGGCCTGTTCGAGATCAACGAGGCGGCCCAGCTCGTCTCGATGGCCGCCGCGCCCGACGCCAACATCATCTTCGGCACGGTCATCGACGACGCCCTCGGCGACGAGGTGCGCGTGACGGTGATCGCGGCGGGCTTCGACGACGTGCCGGGGCCGACGGAGAAGCAACTGCCGCGCCCGGCGGGCCGCCCGGCCGCCGCGCCGCCTCCCTCGCCGCCTCCATCGTCTCCTGTGCGGCCCAGCGTGGCCTCCCCGAGCGTGAAGTCCGAGCCGCCCGCGCCGCGGGCTGAGGTGCGCCCTGAGCCGCGTCCCGAGCCCCGTGCGGAGTTCAGGCCCGAGTCGCGTCCCGAGCCCCGGCCGGAGCCGCGTCCCGAGCCGCGCGCGGAGTTCAGGCCGGAGCCGCGCCCCGAGCCGCGCGCGGAGTTCAGGCCCGAGCCGCGTCCCGAGCCCCGGCCGGAGCCGGTGCGCCCGGTGGAGCCGCTGCGGGCCGCCGAGAGCGACGCCGGTGATCCCGACGACGAGCCCTCGGGCCCCGTCTCGATCCCCCGGCCCGCGCCCGAGCCCGCCACCCCGCCCACGCCCATCACCTCCCGCATGTCGGAGCCCCCCAAACGTCATCGCGTGATCTTCGAGGAGCAGGAAGAGGAACTCGACGTTCCCGACTTCCTCAAATAGCCGTCAAAGAGAGGACCGCCTGACGCCGCTCCCCGCAGGGACCCGGGAGCGGCGCCGTCGTGCGTACGGCCGAGCGCGACCACGTGCGGCGGCCAGGACACCGGTAGTCGAGAGGAACAGCACGTGAGAAGGGACGAGATCGCGGCCGGTCTCGCCGAGGTCGACGCGCGCATCGCCGAGGCGTGCCACGCCGTGGGCCGCGACCGGAGCGAGGTCACGCTGATCGCCGTCACCAAGACGCGCCCCGCCGAGGACGTGCGCATCCTGTCCGGCCTCGGCGTGCGCGACGTCGGCGAGAACCGCGACCAGGAGGCCGCCCCCAAGGCGCACGAGCTCGCCGACCTGCCGCTCACCTGGCACTTCGTCGGCCAGTTGCAGACCAACAAGGTCCGCTCCGTGGTCGGGTACGCCGACGTGGTCCACTCCGTCGACCGCCTCAGGCTGGTGGAGGCGCTCGGCAAGGAGGCCGTCAGGCAGGGCCGCGAGGTCGGCTGCCTGATCCAGGTCGCGCTCGACGACGACCCCGCCAGAGGCGGCGTCCGCCCCGCCGACCTGCTCGCGCTCGCCGACGAGGTGGCCCTGACCGAAGGGCTCCGGCTGGGCGGCGTGATGGCGGTGGCGCCGCTGGGCGAGGAGCCCGCCAAGGCGTTCGCCCGGCTGAGGGACCTGGCGACGCGCCTGCAGGAGCAGCACCCCCGCGCCACCATGATCTCCGCCGGCATGAGCGAGGATCTCGTGGAGGCCATCGCCTACGGCGCGACACACGTGCGGGTCGGTACGGCGTTGCTCGGTCGTCGCAAGCCCTTCGTCAGGTAATGTCCCCTCAAGTGGGTCTTCAGGCCCATGACCAAGTAGAGGTCGATCAACGGTGAGCTCCAGGGGGGTACGCCTACCGCCTCGGACACGGCGACGGGCCCGAGCGAGTGCGACCATGAGCAGGAGGACGACGTAGCGATGGCCGGCGCGATGCGCAAGATGGCGGTCTACCTCGGTCTCGTGGAGGACGACCGCTACGAGAGGTATGAGAACTACACCGACGACTACGCCTACGAGGACGACGTCCAGCGTACCGGCGAAGAGCGTCCCGTGGCGGTCCAGGACCGCGACGACGAGCCGGACGCCGCGGTCCCCGCGCCCAGGCCCACCACCACCATCGTGGAACGCCGCACGACCGACCTGGCTCGCATCACGACCCTCCACCCCCGCACGTACAACGAGGCCCGGACGATCGGCGAGCACTTCCGCGACGGCACCCCGGTCATCATGAACCTGACCGAGATGGTTGACAGTGACGCGAAGCGGCTCGTCGATTTCGCGGCAGGTCTTGTCTTTGGCCTACATGGCAGCATTGAACGTGTTACCAACAAGGTGTTCCTGTTGTCCCCTGCCAATGTCGAGGTGACCGCCGAGGACAAGGCCCGAATCGCGGAACGCGGGTTCTTCAATCAGAGTTAGAGTCTCTGTATGCCTATCGGACCCAGCCTGGTCTCACCGAGACCGGGAGGGCACATCAGAAGTGGAGGCGCGGCCGGGCCGTGGAGATCGTCAGTGGGATCTTGGTCGTTGTCCTGTCCCTCTATTTGGTGCTGCTCATCGGCAGGATGATCTTTGAGACCGTGCAGGCTTTCGCCCGCCAATGGCGGCCTTCGGGCGTTGTGCTGGTGCTGGCGGAGGCCACATACACCGCAACAGACCCACCACTCAAGTTCCTCCGCCGTTTCATTCCGCCGCTCCGGTTGGGTACGGTGGCCTTTGACCTAAGCTTCACTGTCCTGTTCATCGTGGTTCTGATCTTGATTCAGATCGCGGGATCGCTGGCACCGCGATGAGGAGGACATGTGGGGCGCAGGTCGTGATCCAACTCGTGTCCGCGCTGAGGTGATTCGGGTTACCGTCCTCCGGACAGACTCCAAGCGCGCCAAGGAGACCAAAAAATGCCGCTGACGCCCGCTGATGTGCGGAACAAGCAGTTCAGTACCACCCGGTTGCGGCCGGGCTACGACGAGGAAGAGGTCGACGCCTTCCTCGACGAGGTGGAGGCTGAGCTCGACCGCCTGATCCAAGAGAACGAGGAGCTCCGCGCCAAGCTGGCCGAGTGCCTGCGCGGGAAGGTGCCGGGCGGCATGAACATGCCCATGGCCTCCGCCCCGGTCCAGGAGCAGCCCAAGCCCGAGATGATGGCCCCGCCGCAGCCGGAGCCCATGCGGGCCCCCGAGCCGCCGCCGGTGCAGCAGCAGCCCCCGGTCCCCGTGGCCATGAACATGCCTCCCGCCGAGGACAACATGGACACCGCGGCCCGCGTGCTCGCGCTCGCCCAGCAGACCGCCGACCAGGCGATCGCCGACGCCCGCCGGGAGGCGGACGAGACGGTCACCCGCGCCCGCCGCGAGGCCGACGAGATCCTCACCAAGGCGCGCCGCCAGGCCGAGCAGGTCATCGGCGACGCCCGCGCCCGCGCCGAGACGCTCGAGCGCGACGCGCAGGAGCGCCACCGCCAGGCCATGGGCTCGCTGGTGCAGACCCGCGACGAGCTCGAGCGCAAGGTCGAGGAGCTGCGCAGCTTCGAGCGCGAATACCGCAGCAGGCTCAAGCTCTACCTGGAGAACCAGCTCGCCGAGCTCAACGTCTCCGCGGAGGGCAGCGGCGGCTTCCCGGTCATGTCCGGCGGACCGCAGGGCCAGGCTCCCGCCATGTCGCACGCCGTGCCGCAGGGTGGCCAGCCGCCTCTTCCCGGTGGTCCGAGCCCGTTCGGTGGCGAGGCTCCGCAGGGCGCGTTCCCCGGTGGTGACGGCCCCCACAACGATCGCAGGTAAAGTAGAGGGTCACTGGGATCTGGCACCGGACCTCGCCAGGATGCTGCGCTCTTGTTCTGTCGGTCTTGACCGTTAGGGTTGGTGTGACGGCGATAGCCAAGCCGGCACGTTCGACGGCCCCAGGGCATGGGGTTGCGGCGCGGGGAGCCCTCCAGGCGTTGGCCGGGGCCGAGAACCGCGAACCACCTGGGGCAACCCGGGAATCCTCGCTCGTCATGGGCGGGGAGGATGTCAATCGAAAGAGCCCCCTGTGATCCTTATCAGTGCTGGTTTGGTGCTCGCGGCAGTGGTTCTGCTGATCGCGGGTTTCGTACTGGCGAAGCCGTTCCTGATCATGTGGTCCATCGTGGTCAGCGTGCTGTCCGCGCTGTTCCTGGTGATCGGGGCGTTCCTGCGGCGGAACGAGCTTTTTCCCGGAGGTGGGCAGGCCGCTGCGCCGGCCACCCCCCCGAAGGGGCTGATGCCTTCCGCGCCGCCGTACAACCAGACCGGTCCGATGGCTCACCAGCAGCCGCCTCCGCAGCCCCGGCCGCATCCGCAGGCGCCGGGCCGGACGGCGACCGTGCCCGCCCCTGCCCCCGCCCCCCGCCGTCCCGCGGCGAGCGGCATCGCGCCGGACGCGATCGTGCTGGTGATCCCGGGGCGCAAGCGCTACCACGTCCCCGGCTGCAGGCAGCTGGTCGGCCGGGATCACGAGGAGCTCACCTACGAAGAGGCGCGCGAGGAGGGCTTCACGCCCTGCACGACGTGCCTGCCCGACGCAGCGCTCGGCGGACGGCAGCTGCCCCCTGCCGCCGACCCCGAGCCCGTCGTCGCCCCCGGCCCGGCTCCCGCCGTGATGCCGGCCACGGAGTCCCGCGCGGACCAGCCCGCGGGCCGGCCCATGGAGAGCCCCGCCAGCGGCGCCGCCGAGAGCCCCGCCAGCAGCCCTGCCAGCAGCCCTGCCGGGAGCTCCGCGGAGACCCGCGACCTACGTCCGCCGGTCGTCTCGCCGAAGCCCGACACGAAGGCTTCCACCCCCGACCCGGAGTCCGCAGCCGCCCACGAGGAAGGCGCGACCGGGTGGTTCGGCCGCTCCCCGGCCGGTCAGGGCAAGAGCACCCCCTCCGCCGCCCCCGAACCGGATGCGGATGAGGAGCAGGCGGAGAACCAGACTTCCTATTTCCCCACCCCGCCGTTCGCCCGCAAGCCCGCCTCGGGCTCCGCTTCCGGCCCCGCCACGGGTTCGGGCTCCGGCCCGGGTTCGGGCTCCGGCCCGGGCTCGGCCACGGGTTCCGGCTCCGCTTCCGGCTCCGGTTCCGGCTCCGCTTCCGGTTCCGGCTCGGGCTCGGGTTCCCCGGCGGCCGGTGCCAAGTCCGGGCAGGCTGGAGCGTCCTCCGAGACCGCCGGGCGCTCCGAGCCCAAGCCCGGGCAGGCCGGGGCCAAGACCGCCTCACCGGCCGGCAAGACCGCCTCTTCCGCCTCCACGGCCGACCAGCCGGGGGGCTCTGCGGCCGGACCTGAGCAGAGCGGCGGCAAGCCTGGGCAGACCGGCAGCGCCGGACCTGGGCAGGCCAGTGGCGCCAGGCCCAAGCAGACCGGTGGCGGTAAGCCTGTGCAGGCCGGTGGTGGGTCCGGCCAGGCCGGGGCTTCCTCTTCGGCCGGTGGCAAGAGCGGGCAGGCCGGTGGGAAGGCCGGGCAGTCCGCCGGTGACAGGAATGGGCGATCCCCTGGGGCGGCCGGGCAGGACGATGATCCGGAGACGGCGCCGCAGCCGCGCGTGAACGCGTTCGGGATGCCGGAGCCGCCGGACGACGGCGGCAAGGCGGCCGAGCGGCCGTCCGGGGCCCTGGCGGAGCCGTCCTCCGAGACCGTGATCCTGCACGAGCGGCCCGCGTCCTCCGCCGAGTCGACCGCCAAGCCCAAGGGGCCGTTGCCCGCGGGTGCCCCGGCCAAGTCACCGGGAGCCGCGTCGGCGGCCGTTCCGGGGAAGGCTGAGCCCGTACGCCCGCCTTCGTCCAGGGACGGTGTGTCCAAGGGAGAGGCGCCGAGAGGCGGGGCCGGCGGTGCGGCTCCCAAGAGCGGTGCGGCCCCCTCCACGACGCCCAAGAACGGGCCCTCTCCGGCCGCGACGCCCAGGAGCGGTCCTTCGCCGGTGGCGGCGCCCAAGGATGGGCCTTCCTCGGCTTCGGCCGCCACGCCCAAGAACGGGCCGTCCTCGGCTGTGACGCCCAAGGGCGAGCCATCCGCGGTCGCCTCGCCCAAGGGCGGGCCTTCGTCGGGCGGGGCGTCCAAGCCTGGCTCCTCGCCTGCTGCCCGTCCTCCGGCTCCCGGGGGGTCCGGGAAGGCGCAGGGCTCTGGTGGCAAGGCCGAGGCTTCCAAGGCCGAGGCTTCCAAGGCCGAGGCTTCCAAGGCTGAGACTTCCAAGGCTGAGACTTCCAAGGCCAAGGCCGGCGACGAACCCGCCGAGGGCGGTGCCGGGAGCGGCAAGGGCGGGCGGCCCGGGACGGTGAAGGTGATCATCGGCACCCGCCGCTACCACAGCACCAACTGCCCGTTGATCAGGGGCGCGGGTGAGACCGGCGTGGAGACGATGACCCTCGCGGCGGCCGAGGCGGCCGGGCTGACGAGCTGCTCCGTGTGCCAGCACGATCGCGAGACGGTCGGCTAGAAGCGGCCCGCGGCTCACACAGAGGGCTCACACAGAGGGCTCACACAGAGGGCTCACACTGGGGCCGGCAGCTCTCCCGGTGGACGGGCGATACCTCGCTGCGGGGTGCCGCTTCTCTGCGGTGCGGGCCTTCGTGCGGCGCGAGGCGTTCGGGGGCGCGGGCTGTGACGGTGCACCGAGGAACGGCGGCGTGGCGCTCTGAGCTCGGTCGTGGGCACCGCTGTGTGTCGCGGCCGGGGCAAGGGGCGCGCCCTGGTCGGGTGCGCCCCTTGCCGGTGCGTGCGGGTCAGGCGCGGCGGAGCTGGAAGGTCAGGCCGAGGTCCTCGTCCGTGTGGGACGGGAGGCCCTCCTGGGCGCCCTCCGTGAGGCTGGTCGCCAGGACCTCCTCGCTCACCACGTGGCCCTGCGAGCGGAGCGCCGTGGCGAGGTCGGGGTTGGCGGCGGTCCACCACAGGTCGATGCGGTCGGTGATCGACAGGCCGGTCGACTTGCGGGCCTCCTGCACCAGGCGGATGACCTCGCGCAGCAGGCCGGCGCGGCGCAGCTCGTCGGTCAGCTCCAGGTCGAGCGCCACCGTCTCGCCCGTGCCGGTGCCGATCGCGCCGGTCTCCACGGCCCAGCCGGAGCGGGGCTGCTCGTTGACGATCACCTCGTCGGGGCCCAGCATGATCTCGCCCAGCTCGTCCGCCTCGACCATGACCGTGGCGCCGGAGCGCAGGGCCCTGGCGACGCGGGCGGGGTCGGCGGCGGCCACCGCGGCGGCCACGAGCTTGGTCTGGGAGCCGAAGCGCTTGCCCAGGGCCCGGAAGTTGGGCTTGACCGTGTAGGAGACGAGGTCGGCGCTGAAGCCGGACATGTCCTCCAGGGTCTGGACGTTCAGCTCGTCGGCCACCAGGCCGCGCAGCTCGCCGGGGAGCGACGGCCAGCCGTGCGCGCCCACCAGCGCGCGCCGCAGCGGCTGGCGGGTCTTGACGCCCGAGGAGGCCCGGGCCGAGCGGCCCAGCTCCACCAGGCGCCGCACCAGGGCCATCTGGTCCGACAGCGCCGGGTTCAGCAGCTCCTGGCGGACCTCCGGCCAGGAGGCCAGGTGCACCGAGGAGGGCGCGTCGGCCGAGCGCAGGACGTCCCACAGGTAGTCGGTGACGAACGGCGTGATGGGGGCCATCAGCCGCAGCACCGTCTCCAGGCACTCGTAGAGCGTGGCGAACGCGTCGCGCGAGCCCTGCCAGAAGCGGCGGCGCGAGCGGCGTACGTACCAGTTGGACAGGTCGTCGAGGAAGTCGGCCAGGCGGCGGCCCGCGCGCTGGGTGTCGTAGTCGTCCAGGGCCGCCGTGACCTCGGCCACCGTCCGGTGCAGCTCGGCCAGCGCCCAGCGGTCGAGCAGCGGGCGCTGCGCGGCCGGGGTGGCCTCGGCCAGCATGGCCGGCGACCAGGACTCGGCGTTGGCGTAGAGGGTGAAGAACGAGGAGGTGTTCCAGAGCGTCAGCAGGACCTTGCGGACGATCTCCTCCAGCGTGCCGTGGCCCACCCGGCGCGCCGCCCACGGGGAGCCCGAGCAGGCCATGAACCAGCGCAGCGCGTCGGCGCCGTGCTGGTCCATCAGCGGGATCGGCTCGAGGATGTTGCCCAGGTGCTTGCTCATCTTGCGGCCGTCCTCGGCCAGGATGAGGCCGAGGCAGAGCACGTTCTCGTAGGAGGACTGGCCGAAGACGAGCGTGCCGACGGCCATCAGCGAGTAGAACCAGCCGCGCGTCTGGTCGGTGGCCTCGCAGATGAACTGCGCGGGGTAGACGCCCTCCGGCTTGCCGCGCTCGCCCCACTGGGCGAAGGGCATGGAGCCGGAGTCGTACCAGGCGTCGATGACGTCGGGCACGCGGCGGGCCAGGGCGCCGCAGGAGGGGCAGTCGAAGGTGACGTCGTCGACGTACGGGCGGTGCGGGTCGAGGGCCGAGACGTCGCGGCCCGCGAGCGCGCCCAGCTCCTCCAGCGACCCCACGCACGTCACGTGGGACTCGTCCTCCGAGCACACCCACAGCGGCAGCGGCGTGCCCCAGTAGCGCGAGCGCGACAACGACCAGTCGACGTTGTTGCGCAGCCACTCGCCGAACCGGCCCCACTTGATCGTGTCGGGGAACCAGTTGGTGCCGGCGTTCTCGGCCAGCATCTGGTCCTTGACCGCGGTGGTGCGGATGTACCAGGACGGGAGCGCGTAGTAGAGCAGCGGGGTGTGGCAGCGCCAGCAGTGCGGGTAGCTGTGCTCGAAATGGCCGCCGCGGTAGAGCAGGCCGCGGGCGCGCAGGTCCGCGGTCAGCTCCTCGTCGGCGTCCTTGAAGAACCTGCCGCCGACCATGGGCACGTCGTCGAGGAAGCGGCCGTCGGGGCCGATCGGGTTGACGACGGGCATGTCGTATTTCTTGATCACGGCCATGTCGTCGGCGCCGAAGGCGGGGGCCTGGTGGACCAGGCCGGTGCCGTCCTCGACCGTGACGTAGTCGCCGAGCACGACGTAGTGGGCGCCGGGGATGTCGACCAGGTCGAACGGGCGCGAGTAGGTGGTGTGCTCCAGGTCGCGGCCGGTGAAGCGGGCCACCTCGGTCGTGCCCTCGCCGAGCACCGACAGCAGGGGCTCGGCCACGACCAGCACCTCGCCGTCGGCGGTGCGTGCCGCGACGTAGGTCACGTCGGGGTGCACGGCGACGGCCGTGTTGGAGACCAGGGTCCACGGCGTGGTCGTCCAGACCAGCAGCGCGGCGCCCAGCTCGGCCAGCGGGCCGGAGGTCGCGGGCATGCGGACGTAGACCGACGGGCTGGAGACCGTCTCGTAGCCGCCGGGCTGGCCCAGCTCGTGGTCGGACAGGCCGGTGCCGCAGCGCGGGCAGTAGGGAGTGATCCGGAAGTCCCGGAACAGCAGCCCCTTGTCGAAGATGACCTTCAGCGACCACCACACGGACTGGACGTAGGACGGGTCCATCGTGCGGTACGCCTGGGACAGGTCGATCCAGTAGCCCATCCGCTCGGTCATCTGCTCGAACGCGTCGACGTGGCGCAGCACCGACTCGCGGCACCTGGCGTTGAACTCGGCGATGCCGTACGTCTCGATGTCGCGCTTGCCCGACAGGCCCAGCTCGCGCTCGACGCCGACCTCGACGGGCAGGCCGTGGCAGTCCCAGCCCGCCTTGCGCGGCACGCTGAAGCCGCGCATCGACTTGTAGCGCGGGAACAGGTCCTTGAAGACGCGCGCCTCGACGTGGTGCACGCCGGGCAGGCCGTTGGCGGTGGGCGGGCCCTCGTAGAAGACCCAGGCGGGGTTGCCGGAGTTCTGCTCGACGGAGCGCTCGAAGATCTTCCCGTCCCGCCAGCGGTCGAGGACCTCGCGCTCGAGCGCGGGCAGGTCGACCTGCGCGGGAAGAGAGCGGAATGATGGGGAAGACATCTCGGGCGGGACCTCCACGCTTGATCGGCCTGCTGGGCTGGACGCGTGAAGGGACGAAGCCCGCAGGCTCCGCGGTACCACCCTTCTTGACCCCGCCCGGAGGCGGAGCCCTCTTCATTTGGTCTGCTGCCGGTTCTAATGAGCTCGCGAGAGCCGTTCTTCCGGCGGCTCCGGGGTGATATCCCTCACAGTCGGGCCCCATCAACGCCTTGCAGTCTCAAACCATAACGCAGAGTGGAGGCGAAGGCTTCCTCGTTTCCCCGGTGGCGCCCCGGTGCCCGCGAGGCCCGTCGGTACGGGAGTCGTAAACGGCGCAAAGTTGTGGGAATGGACGCCGCTGGGGAGGAGTTGAATGCGCGAGGCGGGATAGTACGGGTGAGGTAAACCGTCCGGCGGGTCGTTTGCCGTTCCGTTATCTGGATCCTAAGCTGCCCGCACCATTTACGGCCTTGATCAGCAATGGAGGCAGCCATGGCGGCAGTCACGCAGACCGCTACACCCTCGATGTGGTCGGACGAGGAGCTGGCCGAGGTACGCGACAGGCTTCAGACCGAGATCGCCGAGCTCGAGGCCGACATCCTGCGCCACGAGGCCGAGATAGCCTCGGGGGACGTCACCCAGGGAGCCGGCGACGACCAGGCGGACGCCGGCGCCAAGACGTACGAGCGCGAACGCGAGATCGCCCTTACCCTGAATGCGCGCGATCTGGTCGCGCAGAACGAACGTGCGATCGCCAGGATCGACGCAGGGACCTATGGAGTGTGCGAATCGTGCCACAAGCCGATCGGCAAGGAACGCCTTCAGGCGTTCCCGAGGGCGACGCTGTGCGTGACCTGCAAGCAGAAGGAAGAGCGCAGGTAGAGCCCCCGTCGGGGCCGTCATCGGAGCCGCCGACGGCGTTTCCCGCGCCACGGCCCCGCCGGCGCCTCTTCGCCGTCCTCATCGTGCTGGCGGCCGTGATCTACACGGCCGACCTCATCACCAAGACGGTCGTGCTGCGCACGCTGGAGGGGGAGCCGCCGCTCGTCGTCATCCCCGGGGTGCTGCAGTTCCGCGTCATCTTCAACTCCGGCGCCGCGTTCAGCATCGGCACCGGGATGACGTTCGTCTTCACCCTGATCGCGACGGGCGTGGTCGTGGCCATCGTGCGCACGGCCCGCAAGCTCGGCAGCAGGTCCTGGGCGTTCACGCTCGGCCTGCTGCTGGGCGGCGCGACCGGCAACCTCACCGACCGGCTGCTGCGTTACCCGTCGGGGATCGGGCGGCCCAGCCAGCTCCAGGGGCACGTCGTCGACTTTATCGAGGTGCTGCCGGGCAACTTCCCGATCATCGACTACTTCCCTGTCTTCAACATCGCCGACTCGGCGATCGTCTGCGGCGGCATCCTGGCGGTCATCCTGGCCTGGCGCAACGTGCAGATCGACGGCTCCAGGGAGATCGAGGAGCCGAAGGGGGCGGGCAAGGATGACTGAGCAGCGCAGCCTGCCCGTGCCCGACGGACTGGAGGGCGAGCGGCTCGACGCCGCGCTCTCGCGGCTGTTCGGCTTCTCCCGCACCCGCGCGGCCGAGCTGATCACGGCGGGCGAGGTGCTGGTGGACGGCCGCCAGCCGGCCAAGTCCGACCGCGTGCACGCCGGCGCGTGGCTGGACGTCACCCTCCCGCCGCCGGTCAGCACCCCCATGCCGGTGGCCGAGCCGGTGCCGGGCATGACCATCGTGTACGAGGACGACGACATCGTCGTGGTCAACAAGCCCATCGGCGTGGCCGCCCACCCGACCGTCGGCTGGACCGGTCCCACCGTGATCGGCGGGCTGCTCGGCGCCGGCCACACGATCGCCACCAGCGGGGCCGCCGAGCGGCAGGGCATCGTGCACCGGCTCGACGCCAACACCACGGGCGCGATGGTGGTGGCCAAGAGCGAGCACGCCTACTCGCGGCTCAAGCGGGCCTTCAAGGAGCGCACCGTCGACAAGCGCTACCACGCGCTGGTTCAGGGGCATCCCGACCCGTTCAGGGGCACGGTCGACGCGCCCATCGACCGCCACCCCTCCGGCGACGGCCGCTTCGCGGTGGTGGCCGGGGGCAAGCCCTCCGTCACCCACTACGACACGGTCGAGGCGTTCAGGGCGGCGTCGCTGCTGGACATCAAGCTGGAGACCGGGCGCACCCACCAGATCCGGGTGCACATGTCGGCGCTGCGCCACCCGTGCGTCGGCGACCTGATGTACGGCGCCGACCCCACGCTCGCGGCCCGCCTGGGCGTGACCCGGCAGTGGCTGCACGCGGTGGCGCTCGGGTTCGAGCATCCCGCGACGGGGGAGTGGATGTCGTTCAGCACCGAATACCCGCAGGACCTGCGGAAGGCACTGGACATCGTGCGCGAGGAGTCCTGAGGCGTCAGTCCTGGCCGGCGGGCTCGGCGTTGTCGGAGCCCTCGACCTGGCCGGGGGCGCCGCCCGGCGTCTCCTCCGGCTGATCCTCCTTCTTGTCTTTCTTGTCCTTCTTGGTCTTGCCCGGCTCCGGCTCCTGCGACGGGCTCCGCTTGGCCGGCTCGCGCTCCCCGGACGGGGAAGCGGACCGGTCACGGCCGGCCGGCGGGCTGTCCCCGGCGGGGCCGCCCACCCGGGGACCGCTCGCGGGCGGGCTCACGGGCGGCGTGGTGCGCGGGGTGGCGTTCGCCGGCGGGTCACCGCGCCGCGGCGCCGGCGTGGTGGACGGCAGGGTGGAGGGCGGGGCGGACGGCGTCCCGGAGATCGCGGTGGGAGTGGTCATCTTGGCGGGCAGGTGCCGGGCGTCGTGCGTACGCTGCGACGACCACCACGCCGCCCCGCCCGTCACCAGCCCCACGAGCAGCGCGCCCCCGGCGATCGCGGCCATGGGCATCAGCCTGGGCCGCCACCGGGAGGACTGCCGCCGGACCTGCCCCGGCACGACGACCGGGCCGGTCTCCTCGGGGGCGCGGCCGGTCAGGATCGCGGCCAGCCGGCGTTCGGCCTCCTCCAGCGTCATGCGCTCGGCCGGGTCCTTGCGCAGCAGCCCCAGCAGCACGGGGCCGAGCACGCCCGCGCGGGCCAGCGGCTCGGGCTCGGCATGCATGACCGCGCCCAGCGTGGCCAGGGCGTTGTCCCGGTGGAAGGGGGAGTGGCCCTCGACGGCCAGATAGAGCGTCACGCCCAGCGACCACAGGTCCGAGGCCGGCCTGGCCCGCCCGCCCGCCGCGCGCTCGGGGGCCATGAAGGCGGGGGTGCCGACCAGGATGCCCGTCCGCGTGACGGGCGCCTCGTCCTCGGTGGTGGCGATGCCGAAGTCGGTGAGCACCGCCCGGCCGTCCTCGGTGAGCAGCACGTTGTCCGGTTTGACGTCCCGGTGCAGCACGCCGGCCGCGTGCGCGGCCCGCAGCGCCTCCATGAGCTGCAGGCCGATCCGGGCGGCCTCCAGCGGGGACATGGGGCCGTCCTCGCGGACCCGCTCGCCCAGCGTGCGCGAGCGCACGAGCTCCATGACGATCCAGGGGTGGCCGCGCTCCTCCAGGACGTCGTACACGGTGGCCACGCCGGGGTGCGCCACCCGGCCCGCCGCCCTGGCCTCGCGGAAGGTACGTACGGCGAACACCTCGCGTTCGGGCCCCGTCAGGTCGGGTGGCGGCAGCACCTCCTTGACGGCCACGTCCCGGCCGAGCACCTCGTCGTGCGCCTGCCACACCGTGCCCATGCCGCCCTTGCCGATCGTCCTGAGCAGTCGATATCGCCCGCCGACCATCACCGCTGAATCGGACATGCACGGCGACTACCCAAGAAGGATCCGGGCAAGCGCCGTGACGACGGCCGCCGCCGCGAGCACGACCAGAAACGGCGCGCGCAGCAGCAGCGCCACCACCGCCGCGCCCAGCCCCGCCACCCGGGCCGGGTCGAAGCTCAGCCCGCCCTCGTGCGTGAACGTCTGCACCGCGACCAGCGCCGCCAGCAGCGCCACCGGCACCAGCTCCGCGAACCTGCGCACCGTCGGATGGTCCAGCACCCGCCGGGGCGCGGCCAGCCCGGCCAGCTTCAGCGCGTAGCAGCCGGCGCAGACGGCCGCGATCGCCCACCACAATGTCATCGGGCCAGCACCACCAGCACCGCGGCGGCCGACAGCAGCACCGGCACGCCCGGGGGCAGGAACGGCGTGGCGCACAGCGCGATCGCCGCCGCGCCCGCCGCCAGCCCGCGCAGCTCCGCGCTGCCGGCCAGCCGGGGCCACAGGATGGCCAGGAACGCGACCGGGCCCACCACGTCCAGCCCCAGCACGCCGGGGTCGCCGAGGAACGAGGTGCCGTACGCGCCGGCCAGCGTGGTGAGGTTCCAGGTGACGTACAGGGAGGCGAACGTGGTCACGAAGCCCGTGCGGGCCGCCTCCGGGGTCGGCTGGGCCATGGCGACGGCCGTGGTCTCGTCGATGACGCCGTGGGCGGCCAGCAGCCGGCGCGGGCCGCGTACCCGGAGCAGGTCGGCCAGGCGCAGGCCGTAGAGGGTGTTGCGGCCGCCGAGCAGCAGGGCGCCGAGGGTGGCGGCGACCAGGTCGCCGCCGGCGCCGGCCGCGCCGGTCAGCGCGAACTGCGAGGCGCCGGTGAAGGCCAGCAGGCTCAGCACGCACGCCTGCGGCACCGACAGGCCCGCGGTGACCGCCGCGGCGCCGAAGGCGAGGCCGGACAGCCCCACGGCCAGCCCCACGCCCAGACCGTCCCGTACGGCGGCGGAACGGGGTGTTGTGTCTTCCATGCGACCTGAGGCTACGCACGGGTCAAAGGCCGGTCTTGTACGTTCCTGCGGCCCGCTGGTACGCGGCGGGCGGGACGCCCACGATGCGTTTGAAATGCCGGTTCAGGTGAGCCTGGTCGGTGAAGCCCACCTCGGCGGCCACCCGGGCGGGGCGGACGCCTGCCAGCAGGAGGCGGCGCGCCTGGCGTACCCGCAGCGAGGTCAGGTAGGCGTGCGGCGGCATCCCCGTCGCGGCCTTGAACGCCCGCAGCAGCGCGAACGGCCGCGCCCCCACCGCCCCCGCCAGCTCCTCCAGCGCCGGCGGGTCCACGAGGCTCTCGTGCAGCAGGGCCAGCGCCTCGCGCACCGCCCGCCTGCCCTCCGCCGGCAGGACCGCGTCGGGCCGCGGGGTGGCGTGGCGGGACAGCAGCCGGGCGAACAGCGCCCGGCTCAGCGTCGAGGCCGCCAGCGCGTCGCCCCGCTCCGCCGCCCGGTGCGCCTGCCCGAGCAGCGCCGCCACCCGGTCGTCGCGCACCACCTGCTCGGGGAAGTGCGGGGTCCCGCGCGGCGCGCCCAGCTCCTCCGCGACCGCCGCCAGCGCGTCGATCGACGGATAGAGCATCCGGTACGCCCACCCGCCCGGCGTCCCCGCCTGCCCCGTGTGCACGGCGTCGGGGTTGACCAGCACCAGCTCGCCCGCCGCCGCCCGGTGCAGCGTGCCGCGGTAGTCGAACTCCTCCACCCCCGACACGATCAGGCCGATGGCGTAGCCGTCGTGGGCGTGCCGGGAGAAGCGGTGGGTGACGTAACGGGCCTTGAGCAGGTCGGTCTCCGGCACCGCCGGATGCCGCCAGAACCTCGCCTGCTCCTTCACAGCGGCCGGAAGGTCCTGGCGAACGTGTCGAAGAAGTGGCGGTCCCTGGCCCAGCGGGAGTGCGGGGTCTCCCAGTACAGCGCGTACGGGCGGCCGTCGCGGGTGTGGAAACCGCGGTTGATCACGTGGATCGTCACGTTCTCGCGCAGCCGGGTGAACTCCCAGTCGGCGGCCCGCATCCCCTGGTAGCCGAGCGAGGTGATGCCGATGCGCCGGTACTGCCGGAACTCGCCCTTCGCCCGGATGTCCCGCTCCAGGCCCAGCCAGTGCTCCTTCGGGTCGTCCCACGGGATGTCGGGCACCGTCCACTCCACGATCAGCGTGCCGGGGGTGCCGGGGCCCTTGATGGAGACGCTGTCCCTGCCGGGGGTCTTGGCCACCTGCCACTTGCCGGGCAGCGCGATCTGGAAACGGCCGATCGCGCTCCGGTACCGGCGCCAGCCCGCGGGCACCGCCGCGGTGCGCGTCGGGGCGGGCGTGGCGGTGACCTCCGCGCCGGGCGTCTCGCTCGCGCTCGGGCGCGCGCCCGGCTCTGTGGGCGCCGTGGAAGCGGCGCCGGCCGGCCCGGACGTGGCCGAGGGCGCGGACGTGGCCGACGGCGCGGACGCCCAGCGGTCGGACAGCAGCACGCCGCCCGTGGCCAGCACCGCCACGGCGGCCACCGCCGCGGGCACCGCGACCCACACCGCCCTGCGCCGCCCGCCGCCCCGCTCGGGCCCCGCCGTCACGGGCCCGGTCGTCGCGATGTGCCGGGCGCCCTCCGCCGTGTGCGCCACCGCCCCGGCCTCGCTCCATGCGGGCGGCGGGGGCGTGGCGGGTACGGGCCGGCCGGCGTCGGTCCAGGCGGGTGGCGGGGGCGTGGCGGGTACGGGCCGGCCGGCGTCGGTCCATGCGGGTGGCGGGGGCGCGGCGGCGGCTTCGTACAGGAGCGCCGCGGCCTGGGAGGCGGGCATGCGGGCGGCGGGGTCGCGCCGCAGCAGCCCCATGATGACCGGTTCGAGCGCCCCGGCCCGCGCCGGCGGCTCCGGCTCGTCGCGCAGCACCGCGGCCACCGTCGCGGCCCACGAGTCGCGCTTGAACGGCGGGCTGCCCTCGACGGCCGCGTACAGCGTGGCGCCCAGCGACCACAGGTCCGACTCCGGCCGGGCGGGGTCGCCGTTCAGCCGCTCGGGCGGCATGTACGCGGGCGTGCCCACCACCCCGCCCGTCGCCGTCAGCCCCGCCTCGGTCTCCATGGAGGCGATCCCGAAGTCGGTCAGCACCACCCTGCCGTCGTCGGCGAGCAGCACGTTCTCCGGCTTGACGTCGCGGTGCAGCACCCCGGCCGCGTGCGCGGTGCGCAGGGCGTCGAGCACCCGGCCGCCGATCACCGCGACCTGCCCCACGCGCAGCGGCCCGCCCTCGCCGATGACCTGCGCCAGCGAGCGCGAGCGGACGAGCTGCATCACGATCCAGGGCCGCCCGTCCTCCTCCACGACGTCGTGGATGACGACCACCGACGGGTGGTCGAGGCGGCCGGCCGCCCTGGCCTCCCTGATCGTGCGGCGGTTGAGCTCGGCCCGCCGGGTGTCGCCGACGCCCGTGTAGCGGACCTCCTTCACCGCCACCGTGCGGTCGAGCAGCTCGTCGTGGGCCCGCCAGACCACACCCATGCCGCCCTCGCCGAGCGGCTCGATGAGGCGATAACGATTGCTGACGTGCACGAGGCGCAGCCTACTTCGGCGGCTGGAAGGTGGCGCAGAAGCCTTCGAAGAAGTGGTAGTCGTCCTTCCATTCCCGGCTGAGCGTGTGCCAGTAGATCGCGTACGTCTTCCCGTTCTCCGCGACGAACCCCCGGTAGCGGATGCGCGACTTGCCGGTGTTGGTGGGCCAGTAGAAGTCCCAGTCGGCGGCGGCCTTGCGGTAGTCCGCCTCCTTGATGCCGATCTTGTCGTAGCCGCCGTACTCGTGCTTCAGCCGGGGCTCCAGCTTCTTCCAGCCCTTCAGCGGGTCCTTGCCCAGCTTGGGGTACTCCTCGATGCGCACGTGCGCGTTGGGCGCCCCGCCGGGGCCCTTGAAGCGGACGCTCTTGCCCTGCCGCGTCCACTCCTCCCAGCCCTTGGGCAGGCCGATCGTGAAGCCGAGCTTCTTGTCGGTGTACTTCCGCCACCCGGACGGCATCGGGTCCTTCTCCTCCTCCGCCTTCGTCTCCTCGGGGGTCGAGGTGGGGGAGGAACTGGCCGTCGCGCTGGGGGCCGCCGACTGCGAGGCCGCGGGCGACGCGGTGGCGGAGGCGTCCGGCGCGGACGGGGAGGCCGGCGGCGAGGCCGGCGACGAGGTCGTGACGGCCGCCGCCCGCGCGCCGGCGTCCCGCTCGGACGTGTCCTCCGGGCCCGCGCTCAGGCCGAGGTAGCCGCCCACGCCCGCCACCAGCAGGACCGCCACGGCCGCCGCGATGATCAGGGCGACCCGGCGCTGCTCCGGCGCGGCCACGTCCGTCGCGGACTCCGCGGGGGGCGCCGGAGGCCGTACGGTCGGCACCTGGGAGATGCGCGCGCCCGTCTCCGGCACGGACTCCTGGACGGGCGGGGCGGGAGCGCGCAGGTTCGGGTCGGTCGGGGTGTCGTCCTCGACCGGCGCGTACGGGCGCCTGGCCTTGGCCGGGCCCGTCCGCTTCGGCTTGGCGGGCGGCGGCGCGGCGGGGCGCTGCGGCTCGGCCGGGACCTGCGGCTCCTGCGCGGCCGGGAACTGGGGAGCGGGGAACTGGGGGGCCGGGAACTGCGCGGTGCGCGGCGGCGGGCTCGGGGCGACCGGCGGCGCGACCGGCTCGACGCTCATCTCCGCCAGGGCCCGGCGCAGCATGCGCTGCGTCTCCTCGTACGTCAGCCGCTGCACCGGCTCCTTGACCAGCAGCCCCATGATCACGTCGGTGAGCGGGCCCGCGTGCGTGGCGGGATCGGGCTCGTCGGTGAGCACGGCGTGCATGGTCGCCAGCGCCATCCCGCGCTCGTGCGGAGAGCGGCCCTCCACGGCCGTGTAGAGCGTGGCGCCCAGGGACCACAGGTCGGACTCGCGCCGCGCGGGCAGGCCCTTGAGCCGCTCGGGCGCGATGAACGCCGGCGTGCCCGCCAGGCCCGTCACGGTGAGCTGGGTCTCGGTCTCCAGCGTGGCGATGCCGAAGTCGGTGAGCACGACGCGGCCGTCGTCGGCCAGGAGCACGTTCTCGGGTTTGACGTCACGGTGCAGCACGCCCGCCTCGTGGGCGCGGTGCAGCGCGTCCAGCACGGCCAGGCCGATCTCGGCCACCCGCTTGGGCGGCAGGGGCCCCTCCTGCTTGATCACGGCGCCCAGCGAGCGTGACTGGACGAGTTGCATGACGATCCAGGGCCGGTCGTCCTCCTCGATCACGTCGTGCACGACGATCACGTTGGGATGCTCGAACCTCGCCGCCGCCCTCGCCTCGCGCATCGTGCGCCGGTTCAGCAGCTGCACCTCCTCGCCCAGGGCGGCGGCGTACCTGACCTCCTTGACCGCGACCGTGCGATCGAGGAGCTCGTCGTAGGCGCGCCAGACGATCCCCATCCCGCCCCTGCCGATGGGCTCCTGCAGCTGGTAGCGGCCGGCGATGCGGCGTCCGTCCTGCTTGCGATCCGACATCAACGGCCTCAAACCCTCCTCTAGGCCAAGAAATACTCCCATAGGCAGGGATCAACGGCGACTCGCCTGAAGGACAGTCCGTCCTGTGAGAAGCGCCGCCCAGCAGGTGGAGACGGGGGTGTAGGGTTTGGATATGACTTGTCGTCGCTACGCGTTTACCGAGCCGGCTCCGGGAGAGCCGGTCGTCAGCTAGCGACCACCTGGAGTCGGCACCGAGGCAGAGACAACCGTCTCTGCCTTTTTGGTTTGCGCCGGCTCCGCGGGCCGGCCGAGGGGAGTCGGGATGTCATCGACCTTGCGACGACGGGCGGTAGCCCTGGGAGATCTGCTGGTGGGGCACGGCCCCGGCGTGGTCATCAGCGACCGGGTGAGCCTGCGCGCCGGCCCGCGCGACGCGCCGCCGGAGGGTGCGGTGCTGGAGGGTGCGGTGCTCGCCGAGCCGGCCACGGCGGCCGACCTGCCGGCCGTCGCGGAGCACGCGCGGGCCGTGGTGGTGGGGGCGTCGTGGACCCGCGACATCCCCCTGGTGCGCGCGGCGGCCGGGCTGGGCCTGCCGGTCGTGGTGGAGCGGCGGCCCGCGGCCGGCATGGAGGAGTGGCTGGGGCTGGCCGACTACTGCGCGCTCCAGGGCGACGGGCAGGTGATCCTCTGCGAGGGCGGCCGGCCCGACCTCGGGCTCATGCGGGCGGCGCGGGCCGCCTCCGGGCGGCCGGTGCTGGCGGACGTCTCCGCCGACCCCGGGCTGTCGGCCGCCGCCGTCGCGGCCGGGGCCGACGGGCTGATCGTGAGCCCCGCCGACCGGCGGGTGGCCGAGGAGGCCGTGACCGTCGTGGGCGCGCTGCTGCGCGACGAGGCGCCCGCCACGCTGCCGGAGTGCAGGCAGGCCATCGACCGGGTGGACGCCGCGCTGGCCACCCTGCTCGAACGGCGGGCGGCGCTGGCGGGCCGGGTCCAGGAGATCAAGCCGGTGGGCGGGTTCGCGGGGCGCGACCTGGGCCGGGAGCGCGACCTGGTCGCCCGGATGGCGGTGCGCGCGCCGTCGCTGGGGCCGGCGCGGCTGGCGCCCATCATGAACGCCGTCATCGAGGCCGGCCTGCACCTGGCCGAGGAACGCACCACGCACTGACCGGCCGCTCCCGGGCGGCCTCGCCCTGACCGGCGACCCGGGAGGCCCTTCCCCCGCGGCCTCCTCACGCGGCCCTCGTCCCCGGGGCCGACTCCGCCGCGCCGTCCGTCCGGGAGGACCCTTCAGGGGGCGGTGGTGAGTTCGAAGTTGTTCATCGGGCGGCCGGGGCCGGCGGCGATCTGCTTCGTGATGAGCTCGGCGAAGCGGCGGTAGCCGTCGCCGGTCGGGTGGTAGCTGCGCGCGTTGACCGTCAGCTCCTCCATGTCCACCGCCAGCCCGTTCAGGAACGGCTGCGGCTGCCCCACCTCGTGGCCGGTGAACGCCTCGTAGGCGTCGACGTACTCGGCGCTGCCGGGCGCGCCGAACGCCGCGATGGCCCGGTCGAACTCCCGCACCACCGACCCCACCGTGTCGTTGAGCCGCCGCGTCACGCCGTTCAGCCAGCGCTGGTCGGTCACGGTCAGGTTGTCCACGCTCCCGGCCGGGTTCGCGGGGAAGGGGCGCGGGTAGCCGAGCACGATCACCCGGGCCCGCGGCGCGCGCCCGCGCAGCTCCCGCAGGACCTGGAGCACGCTCGTCCGCAGCTCCTCGATGCGGCGCGAGACCGCCGCCTCCTGGTCCACGCAGGCCGACGACCACGGGATCTTGACGATGCAGCCCGTCAGCACCTTGCTGAAGCCGGCGTCGTTGCCCCCGATGCTCAGCGTGATCAGGCTCGTCGCCTCGGTGACCCGGGTGACCTGGGGCGGGTGGCCGTGCTGCCCGGACAGGAGCTGGCGGGTGGTGGCGCCGCTGCAGGCGTAGAAGGCGGTGCCGCCGCCGAACCGGTAGGTGCGCGCGATCAGCGGCACGTACGAGCCCGTCGACCGGTGGCAGCGGTCGGCCCCGTCGTTGACCGGCTCCTCGTCCAGCTCGAAGACCCCCTCGCCGGAGGAGTAGGAGTCGCCGAGCGCCACGTACGAGCCCTTCTGGGCCGCCTGCACGGGCGTCAGCCGGACCGCCCGGGGCAGCTCGCCCGCGGGCGCGCCGGTGGGGCAGCCCGCGTCCAGGACGGCGCAGGCCAGCTTGGGGTAGACGCCCAGCGGCAGGCACGCCAGCGCCAGCGCCACGCCGACGGCGGCCGCCGCCACGACCCGCCCGGCGGTCCCTCCGGCGGTCCTTCCGGCGGGCCCTCGGGCGGTTCCTCCGGCGGGCCGGCGAGCCTTCGGCCCGGCCTCCCGCCCGCTCTTCCCGCCCGGTAAGAACCGGACAGCGGGGGCGGCGGGTCCGGGCCCGGCCGGTGGTTCCGTCTCGTCCAGCCGTCTGGTCTCGTCCAGCGTGGCCTCCCCCCGGGCGCGACTGCTCCTGCTGCGCCACCGAGACTACCCAGCCGGTGATCGGCGCGGGCATGCCCGCCGGGGCTACGATTCGGCGGGCGCGGGCACCCTGCGGCGGCGGCGCACCGCGAGCCAGCCCAGCGCGATGCCGGCGACCAGGACGGGGACGAGCAGGAAGGCCACCCGCTGGTCCTGGTCGGCGAACGGCATCAGCAGCACCACCAGCGCCAGGAACGCCAGCGTCAGCCAGTTGGTGTAGGGCGAGCCGGGCATCGGGAAGGCCGAGCGGTGGCCCGTGCGGCGCAGCCGGGTCTGGCAGTACACCAGGACGCCCCAGGTGGTGATCACGCCCAGGGAGGCCACGGCGGTGGCGATGTTGAAGGCCCGCTCCGGCAGGTAGTAGAACAGCCCCACCCCGCCCAGGAACATGATCGCGGTGAACAGGATGCCGCCGATCGGCACGTGCCGGGAGCTGAGCGTGCCGGCGAAGCGGGGGGCCTCGTGCTTCCTGGCCATCGAGCGCAGGATGCGGCCCGTGGCGTACAGGCCCGAGTTGCAGGACGACAGCGCTGCGGTGATCACGACGAGGTTCATGGCGTCGGCCGCCCACGGCACGCCCAGCCCGGAGAAGACCGTCACGAACGGGGAGACGCCCGCGCGGTACGCGGTCCACGGCAGCACCATGCCCAGCAGCAGCACCGAGCCGACGTAGAAGATCGCGATGCGCCACACCACGCCGTTGATCGCCCGCGGCATGACCTCGTGCGGCCGGGCCGTCTCGCCCGCCGTGATGCCGACCAGCTCGATCGAGGCGTAGGCGAACACCACCGACTGCAGGCTCATCAGCACCAGCGGGAACCCGGTCGGGAAGAACCCGCCGTGCGCCACCAGGTTGGCCGGGCCCGCCTCGCCCACCGCGAACACCACCAGCACCAGCCCCACGACCAGGAAGACCGTGATGGCCAGGACCTTGAGCATGGCGAACCAGAACTCCAGTTCGCCGAAGAGCCGCACCGACAGCAGGTTGACCACCAGGACGAAGCCGAGCGCGATCAGGGCCGTGCCCCACTCGGGGAAGGTCGGCGCCCAGTAGTGGATGTAGGCGGCGATCGCGGTCAGCTCGGCGACGCCGGTGGCGGCCCAGTTGATCCAGTACATCCAGCCGCTGGCGAAGGCCGCCCACGGGCCGATGAACTCCCCGGCGTACTCGACGAAGGAGCCCGAGGCCGGGCGGTAGAGCACCAGCTCGCCCAGCGCCCGCATGACGAAGAACGCGGCCACCCCCGCGACGGCGTAGGAGAGCACCAGGGCGGGCCCCGCCGCCGCCATCCGGCCCCCGGCGCCCAGGAACAGGCCCACGCCGATGGCGCCGCCGATGGCGATCATCTGGACCTGCCGGTTGCCCAGCGCGTGGGTGTAGCCCTCGTCGGTCTGAGATCGCACGCGGTCACTCCTCGATTACCTGGCGTGAGATCGAGGATATCGGTGCCGCTGATCGCCGTGCGTCCCCGGCGCGCCGGTCCGGGGGGCGGCGCGGCGGCGGCGCCGCGGCAGACCGGTACCGGCGCGGTACGGGCGTGGTGACGTCCCCGGGATGTCCGCCGGGACCACTAGAGTCAGATGCCACAACCCATCGAGACCGGGAGGCGCCGCTCCATGTCGTCAAGCGACTCGTTCGTTCATCTGCACGTACACACGGAATACTCGATGCTCGACGGGGCCGCCCGTCTCAAGCAGATGTTCAAGCAGGTCGGCGACCTGGGCATGCCCGCCATCGCGATCACCGACCACGGCAACATGCACGGCGCCTACGACTTCTACAAGCAGGCCACGACCGCCGGCATCAAGCCGATCATCGGCATCGAGGCCTACGTCGCGCCGGAGCTGCGCCACAACAAGAAGCCGGTGCTGTGGGGCGAGCCCCACCAGAAGAAGGACGACGTCTCGGCGGGTGGCTACTACACCCACATGACGATCTGGGCGCGCAACAAGACCGGCCTGCACAACCTGATGAAGCTCAGCTCGCGCGCCTACACCGAGGGCTTCGTGCGCAAGTGGGCGCGCATGGACTCCGAGATCCTCGCCGAGCACGCCGAGGGCCTGATGGCCACCACCGGCTGCCCCTCGGGCGAGGTGCAGACGAGGCTGCGGCTCGGGCAGTACGACGAGGCGCTGAAGGCCGCCGCGAAATATCAGGAGATCTTCGGCAGGGACAACTTCTACCTGGAGATCATGGACCACGGCCTCGACATCGAGCGCCGCGTCCGCGACGGGCTGACCAGGATCAGCAGGGAGCTGAACATCCCGCCGCTGGTCACCAACGACTCGCACTACACCTACGAGTCCGACGCCGCCTCCCACGACGCCCTGCTGTGCATCCAGACCGGCAAGCAGCTGTCCGACCCCGACCGGTTCCGCTTCGACGGCAGCGGCTACTACATCAAGACCGCCGACGAGATGCGCGCGGTCGACTCCTCCGACCTGTGGGCCGAGGGCTGCCGCAACACGCTGCTGGTCGCCGAGAAGGTCGACCCGACCGGGTTCTTCGAGTTCAAGAACCTCATGCCGACCTACCCCATCCCCGACGGCATGACGGAGAGCGAGTTCTTCCGCAAGACCGTGTGGGAGGGCATGGACAGGCGGTGGCCCGAGGGCTACGACGAGGAGCACCGCAGGCAGGCCGAGTACGAGATCGGCATCATCGAGCAGATGGGCTTCCCGAGCTACTTCCTCGTGGTGGCCGACTTCATCATGTGGGCCAAGCAGAACGGCATCCCGGTCGGTCCCGGCCGTGGCTCGGCCGCCGGCTCGCTGGTGGCGTACGCGATGGGCATCACCGACCTCGACCCGCTCCCGCACGGCCTGATCTTCGAGCGGTTCCTCAACCCCGAGCGCGTCTCCATGCCCGACGTCGACATCGACTTCGACGAGCGCAGGCGCGGCGACGTGATCCGCTACGTGACCGAGAAGTGGGGCGCCGACAAGGTCGCCATGATCGCCACGTTCGGCACCATCAAGGCGAAGGCCGCCATCAAGGACGCCGGGCGCGTCCTGGGCTACCCCTACGCGCTGGGCGACCGGGTCTCCAAGGCGTTCCCGCCGGCCGTGATGGGCAAGGACATCCCGCTGGCGGGCATCTTCGACAAGGACCACCCGCGCTACAACGAGGCCGGCGAGCTGCGCAGGCTCTACGAGGAAGACGTCGACGTCAAGGCGACGATGGACCTCGGCAAGGGCCTGGAGGGCCTGATCAGGCAGACCGGCGTGCACGCCGCCGGCGTGATCATGTCCAGCGAGGTGCTGACCGACCACATCCCGATCATGCGCCGCGACTCCGACGGCGCGATCATCACGCAGTTCGACTATCCGACCTGCGAGACGCTCGGCCTGCTGAAGATGGACTTCCTGGGCCTGCGCAACCTCACCATCATGGACGACTGCCTCAAGATGATCGAGGCGACCACCGGTGAGAAGGTCGACCTGCTGGCGCTGCCGCTCGACGACCGCAAGTCCTACGAGCTGCTGGCCAAGGGCGACACGCTGGGCGTGTTCCAGCTCGACGGCGGCGGCATGCGCTCGCTGCTGCGCCTCATGCGCCCCGACAACTTCGAGGACATCTCCGCCGCCCTCGCGCTCTACCGGCCCGGCCCCATGGGCGCCAACTCCCACACCAACTACGCGCTGCGCAAGAACGGCCAGCAGGAGATCACGCCGATCCACCCGGCGCTGGAGGAGGATCTCAAGGAGATCCTGTCCACGACCTACGGCCTGATCATCTATCAGGAGCAGGTCATGGCCATCGCGCAGAAGGTGGCCGGCTTCTCGCTCGGCGCCGCCGACCTGCTGCGCCGCGCGATGGGCAAGAAGAAGAAGGCGGAGCTGGACAAGCAGTACGCCGGCTTCGAGAAGGGCATGCTGGACAGGGGCTATCCCCCCGAGGCCGTCAAGGCGCTGTGGGACATCCTGCTGCCGTTCTCCGACTACGCCTTCAACAAGGCCCACACCGCCGCCTACGGCCTCATCGCTTACTGGACCGCCTACCTCAAGGCCAACCACCCGGCCGCCTACATGGCCGCGCTGCTGTCGTCGGTCAAGGACGACAAGGACAAGTCGGCCCTCTACCTCAACGAGTGCCGCCGCATGGGCATCAAGGTCTTCCCGCCCGACGTCAACGACTCCGACTTCGACTTCACCCCGCGCGGCACCGACATCCGCTTCGGCCTGTCGGCCATCCGCAACGTCGGCGGCAACGTCGTCGACGGCATCATCGCCGCGCGCAAGGAGAAGGGCCGCTTCACCGACTTCAAGGACTTCCTGCGCAAGGTGCCGGCCATCGTCTGCAACAAGCGGGTGATCGAGTCGCTGATCAAGGCGGGCGCGTTTGACTCGCTGGGCCACGTGCGCAAGGGCCTGGTCATGGTGCACGAGCAGGCCGTCGACGCGATCATCGACATCAAGAAGAACGAGGCCATCGGCCAGGACTCCCTGTTCGGGGCGATCGACGGCGGCGAGGACCAGACCTTCGACGTGCAGATCCCGCTGGGCGAGTGGGACAAGAACACGCTGCTGCAGTTCGAGCGCGAGATGCTCGGCCTCTACGTGTCCGACCACCCGCTCTTCGGCGTCGAGCACATCCTGGCGGCCGGGGCCGACTGCTCGATCGGGGCCGTGCAGGACGAGAGCCGGGCCGACGGGCAGGTGGTGACCGTGGGCGGCATCCTGAGCGGGGTGCAGCGCAAGGTCACCAAGAAGGGCGACACCTGGGTGCTGACCCAGCTCGAGGACCTCGCGGGCTCGATCGAGGTGATGATCTTCCCGTCGGCCTACCAGCTGTGCTCGACGCTGCTGGCCGAGGACGCGATCGTGTTCGTCAAGGGCCGCATCGACAAGCGCGAGGACGTCGCGAAGATCATCGCCATGGAGGTGACGGCGCCCGACCTCACCGTGGAGGCCGGCGGGCCGCTGCTGGTGAGCCTGCCGCTGACCCGCTGCACGCCGCCCGTGGTGGGGCGGCTGAAGGAGATCCTCACCACCCACCCGGGCACGTCGGAGGTGCACCTGCAGGTGCACAACGGGCCCAGGACGACGGTGATGCGGGTGGACGACCGGCTGCGCGTGACGCCGTCCCCGGCGCTGATGGGCGACCTCAAACAACTGCTCGGCCCGGCCTGCCTGGGGGCGTGACCCGCTCCGCTCCGCCACGGCGCGGACGGCGTGGCGCATGACGATGGTCATGGGGTGGCGGCATGACCATTTTCACCGCGGGATCGGCCCGTGGCACGATGTGCGGTCACCGGCCCGCTGCCTAGCGTGGCCGTCATGAGAGCCCCCCATCCCGTGTGGACGGTGCTGATCGCCGTCGCCGTCATGTTCGCGCAGGTGTTCCTCCCCGCCCTGCCCCTGCCCCTGCTGCTCGACCCGGGACACCCCCTCTTCCGCCCGCTCGGCACGGCGGGGGTCACGCTGGCCTCGCTCGGGCTGATCTACCTGGTCCGCCGCTTCGTCCATCGCCGGTCGTGGCGCGGCGCGGGGTTCGGGCGGTCCTGGCGGGCGGTGCCGCAGCTGCTGGCCGGCGTGCTGGCGGGCACGCTCGCGGTGGTCGTCGCCGGCGCGCTGTCGGTGCTGCTCGGGGTGGCCACGTGGGGGTCGTGGGACCTGGTGCTCGGGCAGCTGCCCTACCTGCCGCTCGCGATCGTCATCGTCCTGCTCGGCCAGTCCTTCCCGGAGGAGCTGCTGTGGCGCGGGCACGCGTACGACATGCTGGCGGACCGGCTGTCGCCGAGGGCCGTGCTGGTGGTGACCTCCGTGGCGTTCGGCGCGCTGCACATCATCTCGCGCAGCCAGGCCGACACGCTCGCCGAACGCCTGCTCTTCGTGGTGCAGGCGGTCGCGCTCGGCTTCCTCTGCGGGGCGGCGCGGGCCCGCACGGGGACGATCTGGGCGGCGGTCGGCGCGCACACCGGCTTCCACCTCGGGCACCTGGTGCTGCCCGCCCAGGACGTCCGGTACGGCCTGTACCTCGTCATCCTGACCTGCGCCCTCGGCGCCGCCGGGCTGCTGCTCCTGCGCCGGCGCGCGGACGGGGAGAGCACGCCGCGGAGCGGGGAGGGCGCGCCGCGGAGCGGGGAGGGCGCTGCCCAGGAGGGGCGGGCGGCCTCACCGTCGTCTTCGCGGCCGTCGTGAGGCAGGATCGCAGGGTGAGCGAACTGCACTACCTGACCGCGAGCGAGCTGGCCCGCCTCATCAGAACCCGGCAGGTGAGCGCCGTGGAGGCGCTCGAAGCCTGCCTCGCCCGCATCGAGGAGGTCAACCCCCGGGTCAACGCGATCGTCACGCTCGTGGCCGACCGGGCGGCCGAGGCGGCGCGGGCGGCCGACGCGGCCCTGTCGAGGGGCGAGCCCGCCGGCCCGCTGCACGGTGTGCCGGTCGCGCACAAGGACCTGGTGGACACCGCGGGCATCCGCACGACGTACGGCTCGCCGCTCTTCGCCGATCACGTCCCGGCCAGGGACGACGTGATCGTGCGGCGGCTGCGCGCGGCGGGCGCGGTGACCGTGGGCAAGACCAACACCCCCGAGTTCGGCACCGGCTCCCACACGGTCAACGAGGTGTTCGGCGCCACCAGGAACCCCTACGACCTGTCCAAGTCCGCCGGCGGCAGCAGTGGTGGCGCCGCCGCCGCGCTGGCCACCGGCATGGTGCCGCTGGCCGACGGGTCCGACATGGGCGGCTCCCTGCGCAACCCCGCCTCGTTCTGCAACGTCGTCGGGCTGCGGCCCACTCCCGGCCGGGTGCCGGCCCCGTCCGACCTCGCCGCCTGGTACACGCTGTCGGTGCCGGGGCCGATGGCCAGGACGGTCGAGGACGTGACGCTGATGCTGGGGGCCGTGGCCGGGTTCGACCGGCGCTCCCCGTACTCGATCAAGGAGGTGTTCGCCCCGGAGCCCGAGCGGGGGGTGGCGGGGCTGCGGGTGGCGTGGAGCCCCGACCTGGGCGGGCTGCCCGTGGACACCCGGACGGCGGCGGTGACCGCGACCGCGCCCGGCGTGTTCGAGCGGCTCGGGGCCCGCGTCGAGCAGGTCGAGCTGGACCTGACCGGCGCCGACGACGCCTTCAGGACCTACCGGGCCTGGTACTACCTGCTCGCCCACGGTGACAAGAGCGGCCTGGGCCCCAACACGGCGTGGAACGTCGAGCAGGGCCGCGCGCTCACCGGCGCCGACCTGGCCCGGGCGGAGGTGGCGCGCAGCCGCCTCTACCAGCGCATGGCCGACTTCTTCGACACCTACGACGTGCTGATCGCGCCGGTCAGCCAGGTGCCGCCGTTCCCGGTCGAGCAGCCGCACGTCAGCGAGATCAACGGGCAGCGGCTGCCCGACTACCTGACGTGGATGCGCTCGGCCTACTGGATCAGCGCGCTGCACTCGCCGGCCGCCTCGGTCCCGGCCGGGTTCACCGGGGACGGGCTGCCGGTCGGCGTGCAGATCGTCGGGCGGCCGTTCGAGGACGCCAGGGTGTTGCGGGTGGCGCGGGCGTTCGAGGAGGCGACCGGCCACGGATTGCGCCGGCCGCCGCTCTGAGGCTCCGGGGCCGCCCCGCGCCGGCCGCCGCTCTGAGGCTCCGGGGCCGCCCCGCGCCGGCCGCCGCTCTGAGGCCCCGAAGCCGCCCCGCGCCGGCCGCGCTCGTCGAGGCCCCGCGGCCGGCTCAAGGTCCTGTCACAGCCCCTGCGTCGGCCCGATCCCGCCGTACGGCTGGCGCAGGGGGGACTCGCGGTAGCCGTGCATGCCCTCCAGCAGCGCGAAGAACCCCACCGCCAGCAGCGGCCAGGACACCAGGACCCCGCGGGCGGTCAGCCTCAGCGCGCCTGGCACGATCGTGTCCCCCGGCAGGGCGGCCGCCTCGACCGTGACGGCCCCGATCGTGAACGTGGACCCGGTCCACAACGTCAGGTACGAGGCCAGCACCCCGCCCGCGCAGAGCCCCAGCAGCACCGGCAGCATCCACCGCCGCCCCGCGAACCACGCGACCCCGCCGCACAGCAGGCCCAGCCCGCCGGTGATCACCGCGAACCAGCCGTCGGCCGCGATCAGCGCCTGCGTGGTGGGGTCGGCCAGGACCGTGCCCCGCTCGGTGACCTGGTACGGCGCGCGGGGCGTCACCCCGGACCAGAGCAGCCCGGCGGCCACCCCGAGAGCGGCGAGTGCGAGGACAGTTACCGCAAATGCGCGCACTTCCCTCGTCACGCCACTCCCCCTCACATGTACGTCCGAATCAGCTCGATGGTATCCCTCGGTCAGGCTCCCTCCGCTCCCATCGGAGGCCGGGCCGCGGCTCCCGCCCGCCCGGCCACCGGGAACCCGAGCGCGCGAACACGGGTGCGCGAACACGGGTGCGGAACACGAGTGCGGACTGCCGGGCGCCTCGACGTACGATCGTGCATCGTGCGCGGTTGCGCACGACCTCGATTGAAAAGGGCAGAACTTCGTGATTGAAGAAGAGGTCTGGCTGATAGAGCCCTCCGGTCCGCTCCGGGGGGACGTCGAAGTGCGCGGTTCCAAGAACGGCGTGTCCAAGCACATGGTCGCGGCCATGCTCGGCAACGGCGAGAGCAGCATCCACAACGCCCCCGAGGTGGGCGAGGTGGAGATCACCGCCGCGATGCTGCGCGCTCTGGGCATCAACGTCGAGATCTCCCGTACGGAGATCAGGATCGAGAAGGGCGCCGAGATCGAGCCCCGGGTCCCCGACGCCTTCACCGGCCTGAACCGCATCCCCATCCTCATGCTCGGCCCCCTGCTGCACCTGGCGGGCGAGGCGTTCGTGCCGCTGGTCGGCGGCGACCCGATCGGGCGGCGGCCGGTGAACTTCCACGTGGAGGCCCTGCGCGCGATGGGCGCGGAGGTGCAGGTGGGCGACGCCGGCATCTACGCCAAGGCCAAGCGGCTCAACGGCACCCGGATCGAGCTGCCGTACCCGAGCGTGGGCGCCACGGAGACGGTGCTGATGTCGGCGGTGCTGGCCGACGGGAAGACCGTGCTGAAGAACGCGGCCACCGAGCCCGAGGTGGTGGAGCTGGCGCTGTTCCTGCAGCGGATGGGGGCCAGGATCGAGCTGTCGCCCGACCGCAGGATCGTCATCGAGGGCGTCGAACGGCTGCGCGGCGCCTCCACCTGGCTGACCGGCGACCGCATCGAGGCGTTCTCGTACCTGGCGGCGGGGCTGGTCACCCAGGGCGAGGTCCGCGTGCACGGCTGCCCCCAGGACCGCCTGGTCACCGCGATCACCACGCTGGCCAGGATGGGCGCCCAGTTCGACATCAACGACGAGTACCTGTGCGCCACCGCGCCGCCCGAGGGCCTGCGCGCGGCGGCCGTGCAGACCGACACCCACCCCGGGTTCATGACCGACTGGCAGACGCCGCTCATGGTGCTGTTCACGCAGAGCCACGGCATGTCGGTGCTGCACGAGACGGTCTTCGAGAACCGCCTGGTGTACGTGCCCGCGCTGCAGAAGATGGGCTGCGAGATCGAGGTGTTCGACCAGTGCCTGGGCGGGCCCGCCTGCCGCTACCACGACACCAACGCCCGTCACTCGGCCGTCGTGCGCGGGGTGTCCCGGCTCAAGGGCGCCGACGTGACGCTGCCCGACATCCGGGCCGGCTTCTCGGCGGTGCTGGCGGCGGCGGTGGCCGACGGGCCCTCCACGCTGCGGGGCGTGCACCACATCGAGCGCGGCTACCACCGGCCGTTCGAGCAGTTCGCGTCCCTGGGGCTGCACATCACCCGGCAACGGTAAACCTCGGTAAAGAGGTCGGAAGCGGGCGTTTGCCGCCGATCCGGACGTCGCACATCATCTGACGTGACCGTACTCAGATCCGTCGGGGCGCTCGGGCTGGCGGGGGCGCTCGGCGGAGTGCTGGCGGCCGCACTGGCCGCGCCCGTGGTGAGCGGGGGCGGCATCGCGGCGATGGGCGTCGCGAACACGTTCGTGGATCTGCCGCCCGCCCCGCGCGAGGAGCCGCTGGCCGAGGTGACGAGGCTGCTGGACAAGGACGGCCGCCCGTTCGCCCAGTTCTACGAGGCCAACAGGACGGCCGTGCCGCTCGGCGCGGTCGCGCCCGTGATGCGCCGGGCGATCGTGGCCATCGAGGACGCCCGTTTCTACGAGCACGGCGGCATGGACGTCAGGGGCACGATCAGGGCGCTGCTCACCAACACCCAGGCGGGCGGCATCCGGCAGGGCGGCTCGTCGCTGACCCAGCAGCTCGTCAAGAACATCCTGGTGGAGAGCGCCCGCACCGACGAGGAACGCGACAAGGCCCGCGCCCCGAACCTGGCCCGCAAGATCACCGAACTGCGGTACGCGCTGGCCCTGGAGAAGAAGTACCGCAAGGACGAGATCCTGGAGCGCTACCTGAACATCGCCTACTTCGGCGCCGGGGCGCACGGCGTCGAGGCGGCGGCCAGGCGCTTCTTCTCCACCTCGGCCTCCCGGCTGACGCTGAACCAGGCGGCCACGCTGGCGGGGGCGGTGCGGATGCCGTACTCGACCGACCCCTCGCTCGGGCAGGCGCACCGGGAGCGGCTCAAGGAGCGGCGCGACCTCGTGCTCGACCGCATGGCCGGGCTCAAGCAGATCACCCGGCAGGAGGCGGCGCGCGCCAAGGCGGCGCCGCTGGGCATCCGGCTGCGGCCCGAGCCCGGCGGCTGCGAGCAGAGCCAGTACCCCTTCTACTGCATGTACGTCAAACGCGAGCTGCTGTCCAACCCCGTCTTCGGCAACTCGGCCCGCGAGCGGCAGTCCAGGATGGCCAGGGGCGGCCTGGTGATCAGGACCAGCCTCGACCCGATCGCGCAGCGCGCCGCCGAGCGGGCCATCCGCGAGCACGTCTCGCCCGAGGACACCGAGGTGGCGGCCGAGGCCATGGTCGAGCCGGGCACCGGCCGCATCAGGGCGATGGCCGCCAGCAAACGCTTCGGCCGCAACCCCGGCAACCGCAGGAACGGCCCCAAGACCACCTTCAACCTGCCCGCCGACGTCGCGCACGGCGGGGGACAGGGCTTCCAGGCCGGCTCGACGTTCAAGGTGTTCACCCTGGCCACCGCCCTGCGGCAGGGGTGGCGCTTCGGCGACGGCTTCCAGACGCCGGGGGCGATGACGCCGTCGCACGGCTACCGCGACTGCTCGGGCCGCCCGGTCAACGACCCCGGCACGCGGGTGCTCAACGCCAGCGGCGAGGGCGAGGGCGGCCCGCACAGCATCGAGACCGGCACGTGGAAGTCGGTGAACATCTTCTACATGATGCTGGAGCGCAAGGTCGGGCTCTGCGACGTGGTGCGCACGGCCCGGTCGCTGGGCATCAGCCGGGCCGACGGGAAGCCGCTGAAGGAGGTGCCGACGTTCACGCTGGGGGTCAACGAGATGGACCCCGTGACGGTGGCGGCGGCCTTCGCGGCGTTCGCGAGCCGGGGCCGGTACTGCCGGCCGCTGGCCATCGTGGAGATCACCGGCAGGGACGGGCGGCGCACGCACGTGCCGCCCTCGTGCGAGCAGGCCATCGAGCGGCCCGTCGCGGACGCGGTCAACCACGTCCTGGAGGGCGTCTTCGACAAGGGCACCATGAAGGGGCAGAGCATCGGCCGGCCGGCCGCCGGCAAGACCGGCACCAACAACGGCTACACCTCGGCCTGGTTCGCCGGCTACACGCCCGACCTGGCGGCGGCGGTCAGCGTCGGGGACATCCGGGGGTCCTACAAGTACCCGCTGCAGGGGGTGGAGATCGGGGGCCGCAGCTACGGGTCGGTGCAGGGGGCGTCGCTGCCGGGGCCGATCTGGGTGGAGTCGATGGGGGCGGCGCTGCGGCGTACGGAGCCGCGCGGGTTCCCCGGGCCGGACATGTCGCGGTTCGGCGGCGGGCACACGCCGGGGCTGGAGAAGGCGCTGGCCGAGGAGGAGCGCAAGAAGCGGCGCGGTGACCATCCGTTCGGGGGCAGGCGGCACCGGCGGCTGTTCGAGTGGCTGCTCGGGCAGGGGCCCGCCGCGCCGCCGGGGCGGGAGCGCGGGGAGCGGCTGCTGGAGCGCCTGCGCCGCGACGCCATCGACGGCGCCCCCGCCCTCCGGCCCGGCGTACGGCGCCAGGAGGGCCGGGACCGGCGGGTGGGGGAGCCGCCGTGGGCGCGGCGTCCCGGGCGGGAGGCCGACCGGCCGCGTCGCGGGCGCGGCGAGGGGTGGCGGCACCGCGGCGGCCCTGACGGAATCAGAGGTGACGGGGCTCCGAGGTGACGGGGCTCCGAGGTGACGGCGCGCCGGGCGGGTCGGCCGGGTGTCGGTCAGCCGGGCGTCGGTCAGGCCGGGCCTCGGTCAGGCCGGGCGGGGTCAGCCGGCCTTGCCGATGGGGGCGGTGACGGCCCTGGTGAGCGTGATGAGGTTGTCGGGTGCGGTCTCGATCTGCAGGCCGCGCTTCCCGGCCGAGAAGTAGATCGTCTCGAAGTCGAGCGCCGAGGAGTCGACCACCGTCGGGAGCTGCTTGCGCTGCCCCAGCGGGCTGATGCCGCCCACGACGTAACCCGTGACGCGCTCCACCTTGGCGGCGTCGGCCATCGCGGCCCGCTTGCTGTCGAGCGCGGCGGCCAGGGCCTTGAGGTCGAGCTTGCCCGCCACCGGCACGACCGCCACGGCCAGCCCGCTCTCGACCTCCGCCACGAGGGTCTTGAAGATCCGCTCGTACGGCACGCCGAGCGCGTCGGCCGCCTCCTCCCCGTAGGCCTGCGCGGAGGGGTCGTGATCGTACGGGTGGAGCGTGAACTCGGCCTTCGCCTTGGCCAGTGCCATGGTGGCGGGGGTGCCCCCCTTGCCCTTCGATGTGCTCACGAGATCCGATTGTAGCGAATCTACAGTGTAAAGGCGCGGCCGGGGGTGTACCCGAACGCCCTCTTGAACACGTCGATGAACGCACTCGCCGACGCCCACCCGCACCTGTGCGCGACCGCGGTCACCGGGGTGCCGCCGGCGAGCAGCAGCAGGGCGTGGTGGAGGCGGAGCTGGGTGCGCCACTGCGGGAAGCTCATGCCCAGCTCGGCCCGGCACAGGCGGGCCAGCGTGCGGTCGCTGGTGCCGGCGCGGGCGGCGAGCCGGGCCAGGGTGCTGTTGTCGGCGGGGTCGCGGTGCAGCACGGCGCAGACGGCGGCCAGCCGCGGGTCCCTGGGGGTGGGCAGGTGGAGCGGCTGCTCGGGGGCGTGCCTGAGCTGGTCGAGCAGCACGCCCAGCAGCCGCCCCCGCTCCGCCTCGCGATCGCCTCCGGCGCCGGGGGCGCCGGCCGGAGGCGGGTCGGTGTAGGCGATGATCAGCTCGCGGAGCAGCGGGCCGACCGCCAGCACCGCGGGCCGGGCCAGGCCCAGCGGGTTGCCCGTGAGGCCGACCAGGCGCAGGTCGGTGTCCCCGTGCGCGCGGTGCTCGTGCACCGTGCCGGCCGGCACCCACAGGGCGCGGTTGGCGGGGGCGACCCAGGTGCCGGCGTCGGTGGTGACCGAGACGACGCCGCGGCAGGCGTACACGATCTGGTGGGTGTCGTGCCGGTGGGCGGTGATGCCCGCGCCGGGCGCGAGGGGACGCCGTCCGGTGGGCGCCTCGGACACGTGGCGGATTTCCCTCATAAGCTGGCACATTATCGGAAGCGGGCCACGCGGCGGCCGGTCGAGGATCGAAGCGTGAACAAAATCCCGATGCTCGCCGCCGGTCACGCCACCGTCGACTTCTACCAGGGGGCGGTCCCCGCGCTCGTGCCCTTCCTGGTGGCCGAGCGCGGCTACGGATATGTCGCGGTCTCCGGGATCGTGCTGGCCGCCACGCTGCTGTCGTCGATCGTGCAGCCGCTGTTCGGGGTGCTGACGGACCGGTGGCGCATGCCCTGGCTGATCCCGGCGAGCATGGTGCTGGCCGGGGCGGGGGTGGCGGCGGGCGGCGCGGCGGACTCGTACGCGCTGATCTGGCTGGCCGTGGCCGCGTCCGGGCTGGGCGTGGCCGCCTACCACCCGGAGTCCGCGCGGCTGGCCAGGGTCGCCAGCGCGGGCAGCCACGTGCGGATGAGCTGGTTCTCGCTGGGCGGGACGCTGGGGTTCGCCTCGGCTCCGGTGCTGGTGACGCCGCTGCTGGCGGGGTGGGGGCTGGACGCCTCGCCGTTCCTGGCGCTGCCGGCGGTGCTGGGGGCGGTGGTGACGCTGCCGGCGGTGCTGGCGCTGACCGGGCGGGGCGGCGCGGCGCGGGCCGCCGCGCCGGTCGCGGGACGTGACGACTGGCCGTCGTTCGTCCGGCTGACGCTGGTGATCGTCCTGCGGTCGGTCGTGTACGTGGGCCTGAGCGCCTTCGTGGCCCTCCACCTGGGCGGCGGGGCGGCCGGCGCGGTGGCGCTGTTCGTGCTGTTCGCGGGCGGGGCGGTGGGCACGGTGCTGGGCGGCAGGATGGCGGCGCGCCGGGGCCGGCTGCCCACGATGCGGCTGGCGTACGCGCTGGCCGTGCCGGCGGTGGCCGGGGTGGTGTTCGTGCCCGGCCCCGCCGCGTACGTGTGCGTCGCCGCCGCCTCCATCGCCCTGTACGCCCCCTTCTCCCTGCACGTCACGCTCGGGCAGGACTTCCTGCCGACCAGGGTGGGCACGGCGGGCGGGGTCACCCTGGGCCTGGCGGTGAGCGTGGGCGGCCTGGTCAGCCCGGTGGTGGGGGCGGTGGCGCAGGCGGCGTCGCTGCGGACGGCGCTGGCGTGCCTGATCGTGTTCCCGGCGCTGGCCTGGCTCCTGGCGCGCACCCTCAAGGATCCGGCCCCGGCCTCCGCCTGACGCGAGACCGGCCCGGATCCCGCCCGCCCGGGTCGGGGGCCGGCTCCGGTGTCACGCCGGACGGGCCCCGCTTCCCGGCGGTGGAAGGCTCGGGGGAGCGGGCCCCGCACGCGTGGCGCTCAGCCGGTGACCGGCAGGCGCAGGACGCTGGTGTTGTCGCGCTGGGTCGGGTCCAGGCGGGTGCTGGTGACGCGGGCCGTCACGGGCAGGCGGCGTGGCGCGTCGTCGGCCACTCGCACCTGGGCGGTGATCCGCACGGGACGGCCGGGGCGGATGACGCCGATCGTGCAGGCGGCCGCGCGGGAGGCGCTCTTGCAGGTGGCCCCGCCGGTCCCGGTCAGGGTCGCGCCGGGCGGCAGGGTGAGCGTGACGGGCACCTGGGAGGCGGCCAGCAGGCCGCGCATGGTGACGGTGGCCGTGACGGTGGCCGTGCCGCCGCGCCTGGCCGGCCGGGCGGGGCCGGACAGGGCGACGGACAGGGCGTCGTACACGCCGCGCGGGTCGGCCTGCTTGACGATCGCGCCGTAGCCCTCCAGGTTGATCGCGTTGGCGACGGAGTTGCCGTCGGACTCGCCGTCCTCCTTGCCCGCCGACAGCACGCCGACCAGGTCGCCGGTGGCCCTGAGGAACCACGGCCCGCCGCTGTGGCCCTTGAACAGGTGGCAGTTCTGCGTCTCCAGCCGCCCGGCCTTGGCGGCGGGGACCGCGGTGCGGGCGGCGAGCATGGTCTCCGCGCCGGTGACGCCGAGCGCCTGCCTGGTCCTGCCCAGGCACCAGAGCTGGTCCCTGCCGTCGTACGGCTTCCTGCCGAGCAGGCCGGGGTAGCCGGTGGTGGCGATCGTGTGCCTGCCGCCCTGGTTGAGCAGCGGGGTGAACGCGCCGACGGCGTCCTGCAGGGTGCGGTTGCGCCGGCCGACCTCGATGAGGGCGACGTCGTAGATGGAGTTCCAGTCGCCGCCGCTCATCCCGGTGTAGCCGTCGGGCTTCCACGCCCGCCGCGCGCCCCATCTCCCGTACGGCTCGCGCTGCCGCTGGGTGGTCGCCCGGCCGTCGTAGGCGGGCACGAAGGCGAAGCTGGTGTGCCATCTGCCGGTCGTCGCGCCGTCGGGGACGCCGTACACGCAGTGGGCGGCGGTGACGACGAGCAGGCCGGCCGCCGAGCGGACGACGGAGGCGGTGCAGGAGTCGCCCTGCCCGGAGGCGTTGACGAAGAACAGCCGTCCGCTGATCCGGCTGTACGGCGTCGCGGTGTACGGCCTGCGCGCCCGGGCGTATCCGTTGGCGTCGCCGCCGGGGGTGATCCGCTTGGCCGACGGCACGCTCCGCCGCTCGGCCGCCCTGCCTGCGGTCTTGCCCGCCGCTCTGCCGGTCGCCTGGCCTGCGGTCTTGCCTGCGGCTGCGCCGGTCGTCTCGCCTGCGGTCTTGCCTGCCGCCTCACCGGCCGCCTGGCCTGCGGTGCCGCCGGTCGTCACCCCTGCGGTGCCGCCGGCCGTCTCCTCGGCTGCGCCGCCCGAGGTCTCACCATCCGCCCCGGCCCGCGCCGCGCCCGTTCCGCCGCCCGTCACCCTTGCCGTCGCGCCTGCTGCCGCGCCGGTCGTCCCGCCGGGCGTGGCCGTGCTGGGCAGGCTCTCGGGCAGGTCGGCGGCCTTGGCCTTGGCCTGCTTGCCCGCGGTCCAGTAGCGCACGGCGCGTCCCGGGCGCATCACCGGCGACGCCACGGCTCCCCAGGAGCGGGTGGGCCGGGCGGGCCGCCCGGCGCCGACCGGCGCGGCGGGCGGCTGCTCGGCCACCGGCGCCCGCGTCGGCACGCCAGATGTCGCCGCGGACGTGGCGGTGGTCGTGGCGGTGGTCGTGGCGGTGGTCGGGACGGTGGTCGGGACGGTGGTCGGGACGGACGTGGCGTTCGCCGCGGTGCTCGTGCGGCCGGCCGGGACGGCGGGTGCCTGGTCGGCCGCGGCGGGCAGCGCGAGCGTGACGCCGGCCAGCGTGGTCAAGGTGGTGACCAGAGTTTTGTGCACAGTGTCCCCCGAGCGGCTCGACAACCTCTCGATCACTCTAAGTCACCATAAGGGTGCGAACTGTGGTTAGGGTGCCGCGTGTCGGAGAACGCCCGGATCAGCCCGCCACGGCCTCGCCCCTGCCGTCACCCGTGCCGTCGCCCGTGCCCCGCTCCGGCAGGATGCCGGCCGTGGTCACGTCGGTGGGGGAGCGGTCGGGCCGCAGCCCCCGCCACGAGGGGTGCCGCAGCCGCCCGTCGCCGGTGACCTCGGCGTACTGCACCTCGCCGACCACCCGGGGCTCCACCCAGCGCGCGTCGCGGGCGTGCTCGCGGGGCACCGCCTCGCCGAAGGGCGGGTCGGGCCGCTCCAGCGGGGCCAGCCGGTCGAGCAGGTCGCGCAGCATGGCCTCGGTGAAGCCGGTGCCGACGTGGCCGACGTACCGCAGGCGGCCGTCCGGGTCGTACGCGCCGAGCAGCAGCGACCCGATCATCCCCGAGCGCCGCCCGCCGCCGGCCTTCCAGCCGCCGATGACGACCTCGACCGCGCTGACGTTCTTGACCTTGGTCCATTCGCCGCTGCGCCGCCCGGGCCGGTACGGCGAGCTCATCCGCTTGCACACGACCCCTTCGAGCCCGAGCTGCCGGGAGGAGTCGAACGCCCGCTCGGCGTGGTCGGCGAACCAGACGGGCACCTGCCACCGGTAGCCGGGCGTCAGCGTGCCCTCCAGCAGCTCGCGCCGCTCGGTGTAGGGCCGGGCGATCACCGCGGCGTCGCCGAGGTGCAGGATGTCGAAGGCCATGTACGTCACCGGCACCGCCCTGGCCAGCTCGGCCACGGCGGCGGGCCTGCGCTGGTGCATCCGGGGTTGCAGCGCGCCGAAGCTGGGCCGTCCGGCCTCGTCGAACGCCACGACCTCCCCGTCGAGCACGGCCGCCCGCCGGCCGGTGGCGCCGGCCATGAGCTGCAGCTCGGGGTAGGCGGCGGTGATGTCCTTGCCGTTGCGCGACATGAGGCGGACGGCGCCGTCCTCGACGTAGGCGAGGGCGCGCACGCCGTCCCATTTCATCTCCACGGCCCAGTCGTCACCCTGGACGGAGGTCAGGGTCCCGAGCTGGGCGAGCATCGGCGCGTAGGCCGGCAGCACCATGGTGCAGGCAGTACCCCGCCGGGGCGGCCGGCAGTGGCGGCCGGGGGTCTACAGATGGTCAAGGCGGCTGTCCGCCGCCGTGCGGCCGTCCTCCACCAGCTCGGCGAGGTCCACGCCGTGCTCGCCCAGCTCGGTGACGGTGGTGCAGTAGCCGCGCAGGTAGGTGCGGTCGCCGACCTGGTGGGAGACGCGCAGCAGGGGGCGGTCGCCCAGGATGATCGCCTCGACCAGGATGCCGTCGGGCCCGCGCCACTGTCCCATGCCGTAAGGGTAAGGGGCCGGACATAATGGACAGGTAATGTCGGGCCTCCGCCGCGCCCGCACCGGCCGGAATCCCCGCAGGACGCGCACCGACACGCCCCTCGTGCGGCGGCCACGTAACGTTATCTTTTGCTGACCCGAAGTTTTTCTTGGTCCGTCGTGTTAGAGGCGGCGCGTCTCGGGCAGTGGTGACGCCTTGAGCGTTTCCCGGTCGTGGCCGTACCCCCGTGACGGCCACGGCGCCGCCCCGGCAGGCCCGGTCCGGGGCGTTCGCGGGCGCGGGGCGGACGTCGGCGAGCGCCGCCCCGCGCCCCCTCACCTGTCCGGCCGCCGTTTCCTCGTCTCCGGCGGCCCGGATGTCCGCATGATGGACAGAACCAGATTCAGGGCCCGGACTCCGTAGACTATGAGGGTGATTTCCCGTATCGACATGCGCAGTGGCCTGCCCGAGGACCTGCGCGACGTGCTGCCCCGCGCCGACCTCGACGTCGAGGCCGCCCTGGAGAAGGTGCGGCCCATCTGCGAGGACGTGCGCCATCGCGGGGCGGCAGCCGTACGGGAGCTGACCGCCAGGTTCGACGGCGTCGAGATCGCCTCCGCCCGCGTCCCCGCCGAGGCCCTGGACAGGGCGCTGGCCGAGCTCGACCCGAAGGTGCGCGCCGCGCTGGAGGAGTCGATCAGGCGGGCCAGGCTGGTCCACCGCGACCAGCGGCGCACCGACGTCACCACCGAGGTGGTGCCCGGCGGCACGGTGACCGAGCGGTGGGTGCCGGTCGACCGGGTGGGCCTCTACGTCCCCGGCGGCCGCGCGGTCTATCCGTCCAGCGTGGTGATGAACGTGGTGCCGGCCCAGGAGGCCGGCGTCGGCTCGCTGGCCGTGGCCAGCCCGGCGCAGAAGGCGTTCGGCGGCCTGCCGCACCCGACGATCCTGGCCGCGTGCGCGCTGCTCGGCGTCGACGAGGTCTATTCGGTGGGCGGGGCGCAGGCCGTGGCCATGTTCGCCTACGGCACCGAGGAGTGCCCGCCGGCCACCATGGTGACCGGTCCGGGCAACATCTGGGTGGCGGCGGCCAAGCGGCTGCTCAAGGGCCGCATCGGCATCGACTCCGAGGCGGGGCCGACCGAGATCGCCATCCTGGCCGACGAGACGGCCGACCCGGTGCACGTCGCGGCCGACCTGATCAGCCAGGCCGAGCACGACACGATCGCCGCCGCCGTGCTGGTGACCACCAGCGCCGAGCTGGCCGACGCGGTCGAGAAGGAGCTGCCCGGCCAGGTCTCGGCCACCAGGCACTCCGAGCGCATCACCGAGGCGCTGAGCGGCAGGCAGTCGGGCATCGTGCTGGTCAGCTCGATCGACGACGGCCTGAAGGTGGTCGACGCCTACGCCGCCGAGCACCTGGAGATTCACACCGCCGACGCGGCGGCCGTCGCGGCGCGGGTGCGCAACGCCGGAGCGATCTTCGTGGGCGCCTACGCGCCGGTCTCGCTCGGCGACTACCTCGCCGGCTCCAACCACGTCCTGCCCACCGGCGGCTGCGCCTGCCACTCCAGCGGCCTGTCGGTGCAGTCGTTCCTGCGCGGCATCCACGTCGTCGACTACAGCCGTGAGGCGCTCGCGGGCGCGGCGGCGCACGTGTCGGTCCTGGCCGACGCCGAAGACCTGCCCGCACACGGCGCGGCGATCCGCGCCCGATTCGACTGGCGAGTGCCCGAGTGAGCAGTGCCCGCGAGACCACCGGCGACCGCGAGACCGGCGGCGTCCGAGAGACCACCGGCGTCCGAGAGACCACCAGGGCCGGGGTAAGCCTCGGCGACCTGCCGATCCGCGACGACCTGCGGGGCAAGACGCCCTACGGCGCGCCCCAGATCGACGTGCCGGTCCGGCTCAACACCAACGAGAATCCCTACCCGCCCTCTCCCGCGCTGGTCGCCGACCTGGCCGGGGAGATCGGGGCGCGGGCGGGCGAGCTCAACCGCTACCCCGACCGCGACGCCGTGGAACTGCGCGCCGACCTGGCCGCCTACCTCGGCCATGGCCTGTCCACCGAGCAGGTGTGGGCGGCCAACGGCTCCAACGAGGTGCTCCAGCAGATCCTCCAGGCGTTCGGCGGCCACGGCCGCACCGCCATGGGGTTCGAGCCGTCCTACTCCATGCACCCGATCATCACCGGCGGCACCAGCACGGAGTGGGTCAAGGCCAGCCGCGAGGAGGACTTCTCGCTCGACCCGGGCAAGGCCACGGCCGCGATCGAGGAGCACCGCCCCGACATCGTCTTCCTCACCTCGCCGAACAACCCCACCGGCACCGCGCAGCCGCTGGAGACGATCGAGGCCGTGCTGGCCGCGGCGCCCGGCATGGTGGTGGTCGACGAGGCCTACGCCGAGTTCGCCCGCGAGGGCACGCCGTCGGCGCTGACCCTGCTGCCGGCGCACCCGAGGCTGATCGTCACCCGGACGATGTCCAAGGCGTTCGCCATGGCGGGCACGCGGGTGGGTTACCTGGCCGCGCATCCGGCCGTGGTGGAGGCGCTGCTGCTGGTGCGGCTGCCGTACCATCTGTCGACGCTCACCCAGACGGCGGCGCGCGTGGCGCTGCGGCACCGCGAGGAGCTGCTCGGCACGGTCGACGCGCTGCGGCGCGAGCGTGACGACACCGTGGCGTGGCTGCGGTCCAAGAAGCTGAGGGTGGCCGACTCCGACGCCAACTTCGTGCTGTTCGGGCGTTTCCCCGACCGGCGCGCGGTGTGGGAGGGTCTGCTGGAGCGCGGCGTGCTCATCCGCGAGGTGGGCCCGCCGGAATGGCTGCGTGTCTCGATCGGCACGGGCGAGGAGATGGCGGCCTTCCGCGCCGCCCTGGAAGGAGTGCTTTGAGCCGCGTAGGTCGCATCGAGCGTGTCACGAAGGAGACCTCGGTCCTGGTGGAGGTGGGCCTCGACGGCACCGGCCGGGTGGAGGTGTCGACGGGGGTCGGCTTCTACGACCACATGCTGGCCCAGCTCGGCAAGCACGGCCTGTTCGACCTGACCGTCAAGACCGAGGGCGACCTGCACATCGACTCGCACCACACGATCGAGGACACCGCGCTGGCGCTGGGCGCCGCGTTCCGCGAGGCGCTGGGCGACAAGTCGGGCATCAGGCGGTTCGGCAGCGCGTCGTGCCCGCTGGACGAATCCCTCGCCCAGGTCACCGTCGACCTGTCCGGCCGCCCCTACCTCGTGCACTCCGAGCCCGAGGGCATGGCGCCGATGATCGGGCCCGAATACGACACCACCATGACCCGGCACATCCTGGAGTCGTTCGTGGCGCAGGCGGCGATCTGCCTGCACGTGCACGTCCCCTACGGCCGCAACGCCCACCACATCGTGGAGGCCCAGTTCAAGGCGCTGGCCAGGGCGCTGCGCGAGGCGTCGGAGATCGACCCGCGGGCGACGGGGGTGCCCAGCACCAAGGGCGTCCTGTGACGGACAACCTGCTCGCCGTCGCGATGCTCTTCCTCGGGCTGTTCCTGGCCGGAGGCGTGTTCTCCCTGGGCAGGCAGGGGATCAAGATCGGTGCTGCCGTCTGCGCGCTGGCCGCGGCGATGGCGATCACGGCGGGGGTGTTGTGGTGGTGAGCAAGAAGAACGTCGTGGTGCTCGACTACGGTTCGGGCAACCTGCGCTCGGCCGAGCGCGCGCTGGCCAGGGCGGGCGCCGAGGTGACGGTCACGTCCGACTTCGACGCGGCGCTGGCGTGCGACGGGCTGGTCGTGCCGGGCGTGGGCGCGTTCGAGGCGTGCATGAAGGGGCTCAAGGGGGTGCGCGGTGACCAGATCGTCGGCCGCCGCCTGTCCGGGGGCCGCCCGGTGCTGGGCATCTGCGTCGGCATGCAGATCCTGTTCGCCAGGGGCGTCGAGCACGGCGTGGAGACCGAGGGGTGCGGCGAGTGGCCCGGCACGGTCGAGCGGCTCGACGCGCCGGTGCTGCCCCACATGGGGTGGAACACCGTCAAGCCGCCCGAGGGCAGCGTGCTGTTCGCCGGGCTCGACGCGGCCACCCGCTTCTACTTCGTGCACTCCTACGGGGTGCGCGAATGGGAGCTGCGCACCGGTGACGGCTTCGCCGAGCCCGTGGTCACGTGGGCCGAGCACGGGGTGCCGTTCGTGGCCGCCGTCGAGAACGGCCCGCTGATGGCCACCCAGTTCCACCCCGAGAAGTCAGGCGACGCCGGCGCCGCCCTGCTGCGCAACTGGCTCGCCACCCTATGAGCCGGCCACCCCGCGAGCAGGGAGCGCATGCCGTGAGCAGGAGACGCAGGCCATGACCAGGGAGCGCATGCCGTGACCAGGGAGCGCGTGCCATGAGCACGCAGCCATGAGCAAGGAGCGGGCGCGGCGCAGGGCCGAGCGGGAGGCGGAGCGGGCGCGCGCGATGCGGGCCAACGAGGAGCGGCAGGCGCGCCGGGCCCGCCGCCGCGCCCTCCTGGTCCGGCTGACGCCGCGCCCGGTGCGCTTCTACCGGCAGGGCGGCCTGCTGGCCCGCCGCCACCGCGCCCAGAACGCCGCGGTGGCGCTCGGTTTCCTGATCGTGCAGGTGATCGTCTGGCTGGTGTGGGGGTCGTTCCCGATCAGCTTCGCCGCCCTGGTGCTGTCCCTGCTGCTCGCACCCGTTGTCGTGACCCTCGCATTCGACCGGAGGACCTGAATGTCGCTCGTATTGCTGCCCGCCGTGGACGTCGTGGACGGCCAGGCCGTACGCCTGACGCAGGGCGAGGCCGGCACCGAGACCGTCCACGGCGCGCCCCTGGCCGCCGCGCTGGCCTGGCAGGAGGCGGGCGCCGAGTGGATCCACATGGTCGACCTCGACGCGGCGTTCGGCCGGGGCGGCAACCGGGAGCTGCTGGCCGAGGTGATCGGCCGGCTGGACGTGAACGTGGAGCTGTCCGGCGGCATCCGCGACGACGAGTCCCTGGCCGCCGCGCTGGCCACCGGTTGCCGGCGGGTCAACATCGGCACCGCCGCGCTGGAGAACCCCGAGTGGTGCCGGAAGATCATCGCCGAGCACGGCGACAAGATCGCGGTCGGGCTCGACGTGCGCGGCACCACGCTGGCCGCGCGCGGCTGGACCGAGGACGCCGGCGACCTGTGGGAGGTGCTCGACCGGCTGGAGGCCGACGGCTGCCCCCGCTACGTGGTGACCGACGTCACCAAGGACGGCATGCTGCAGGGGCCCAACCTCGACCTGTACCGCCAGATCTGCGCCCGTACCGACCGGCCCGTCATCGCCAGCGGCGGTGTCTCCAGCCTCGATGACCTGGTGGCACTGTCTTCTCTCGTTCCGGTCGGAGTGGAGGGCGCCATCGTGGGCAGGGCCCTGTACGCTCACGCGTTCACGCTGGAAGACGCGCTTGCCGCGGTACGCGTGTAGCTCTTGCCGGGAGGGGGCGAGATGAGCGTCAGCAGCATCGGTATGGAAAGCACCGGGTTCAGGGTGTTTTCGGGCGGCATCTGGGAGGAGAAGTACGGCTACGCCCGCGCCGTCGTCGCGGGCGAGCGGGTGATCGTCTCCGGCTGCACCTCCACCGTCGACGGAGAGGTGCGCCACGTCGGCGACGCCTACAAGCAGAGCCTGACGGCGATCGACATCGCGCTCGAAGCGGTCCTGATGGGCGGCCTGACGGCGAGAGACGTCGTCATGGTCCGCTACTACGTGGTGGAGCAGCGTCACTTCGACCTCGTCGGGCGCGCCATCCACGACGTCTTCGTCGAGGTGCGGCCCGCCTGCACCGGAGTCAGGGTGGCCGGGCTGGTCGACCCGAGAATGCTGGTAGAGATCGAGATCGAGGCGTTGCGAACATGACCGTTGCGGTAAGAGTCATCCCCTGTCTCGACGTGGACGCCGGCCGCGTGGTCAAGGGCGTCAACTTCGAGAACCTGCGCGACGCGGGCGACCCCGTCGAGCTGGCGCGGCGCTACGACCAGGAGGGCGCGGACGAGCTGACCTTCCTGGACATCACGGCGTCGTCCGGGGAGCGGGAGACCATGCTCGACGTGGTGCGCAGGACCGCCGAGCAGGTGTTCATCCCGCTCACCGTCGGCGGGGGAGTCCGCTCGGTCGAGGACGTGGACCGGCTGCTGCGGGCCGGCGCCGACAAGGTGTCGCTCAACACGGCCGCGATCGCCCGGCCCGAGCTGCTCACCGAGGCGTCCAGGCGGTTCGGCGCGCAGTGCGTCGTGCTGTCGGTCGACGCCCGCCGCGCGCCCGGCACGGCCAGCGGCTTCGAGGTGACCACGCACGGCGGGCGGCGCGGCACGGGCATCGACGCCGTCGAGTGGGCCGCCCGCGGCGAGGAGCTCGGCGTCGGCGAGATCCTGCTCAACTCGATGGACGGCGACGGCACGCTCGACGGCTACGACCTGGAGATGCTGCGCGCGGTCAGGGCGGCCGTGCGGGTGCCGGTGATCGCCAGCGGCGGCGCGGGCCGCCTGGAGGACTTCCCTCCGGCGGTGGCGGCGGGCGCCGACGCGGTGCTGGCGGCCAGCGTGTTCCACTTCGGCACGCTGAAGATCTCCGAGGTCAAGGAGACCCTCAGGATGGCGGGCCACCCGGTCCGCTGACCCGGCGCGCCGGGTCAGAACACGCGCAGGTGGTGGAAGAGCTCGTAGGAGACGTCCTTGGCGGCGAACGCGGCCGCCTCGGACCGTTTGACGGCCAGGTACGCGCTGCGCCGCAACGGCCCGAGCGCCTCCATGAGCATCTCGTCGGCCTCCAGCGCGTCCAGCGCCTCGTCCAGCGTGGCCGGCAGGCGCGGATAGCGGCCCGGACGGCTGTCCGGGTCGACGTCCACGGCCTCGCCGGGGTCGAGCTTGCGCCGGATGCCGTCCAGGCCCGCGTGGATGACGGCGCCGAGCGACAGGTAGGGGTTGGCCGAGGAGTCGGAGGGCTTCAGCTCCAGGTTCGGCTCGCCGGTGTCGCCCAGCGGGGAGCAGACGCGGACGGCGGCCTCGCGGTTGTCGGGGCCGTACACCGCGTAGGCGCCCGACCACACGCGCGGGGCCAGGCGGCGGAAGCTGTTGACGCTGCCGCAGGTCAGCGCGGTGAGGGCGGGCAGGTGGGCGAGCAGTCCGCCGATGAAGCCGGCGCGCACCTCGCCGTCCTCGGCGAAGAGGTTGTGCGTGTCGCGCCACAGCGACAGGTGCAGGTGGGCGCCGTTGCCGGCCTGGTCGGCCAGCGGTTTGGGCGCCAGTGAGGCCCACATCTGCATGCGCATGGCCACGCCGCGCACGGTCTCGCGGTAGATGACGTGGTTGTCGGCGGCGCGCAGGGCCGGCGCGTGGCGCACCGACAGCTCCTGCTGGCCGGGGCCGAGCTCGGGGTGGTAGTGCTCGACGCGCAGGCCCTGGGTCTCCAGGGCGCGGATCAGCTTGATCGTGTAGTCGTGGGCGGTGTCGAAGCCCGTGCCGGCATAGCAGAGCGAGTCGTCGAGCGGCACCAGCCGGTCGGGGCCGCCGCCGGGGTCGGGCAGGCGCCGGCCCAGCGTGAACTCCGGCTCGAACGCGGCCACGAGCGCGTAGCCCTCGGTGCCGAGCTCGGCGATGGCGTCCTTGAGGAACGTCCGCGGGCACGCCCCCCACGGCGTGCCGTCGGGCAGGCACAGGTCCGACAGCATGGCCGCCGCGCCGGGGGCGTGGGGCAACGGGACGTAGGTGGCGGGGTCGGGAACGATGCGTACCTCACCCACCGGACCCAGGTGCTCGACCTCCTGGAGCTGGTCGAGCATGTTCATCGCCATCATGGCCACCGTGTGCCCGATGCCCGTGCCGAGCCGTTCGGCCAACCGCGACCGTGATGCCGCCTTCCCACGGATCACGCCACCGTGGTCGGCGTACAGGAACCGGATCAGCTCGATGCCCTCGAGCTCGGCTCGCTCGAGGATGCGCCGCGCCTGTGGGTCGAGCTGTTGGGGCTTGGTGCCGCCGGAGCGATCTCTCATCCTGTCTGCGTAACACGATCTGGCAGTGCGGGGAAGCACCTGACGCAGACAGAACCGTCCGTCAGGTCAGAACACTTGAGAAGAACACGGCCAACTGATTGGCTCCTTGAATGATTCCGTCGAACACACCGTTGACCGCGGCGGCGGCTTGGGCCGGCCGGGTGAACAGGTAGAAGACCACGAACGCGACAGCCACGTAGGTGATCACCTTCTTGACCTGCATGGGGGGCCTCCTGCAGTCCATTCCCAGCCGTATATACCCGGATCTGGGCGATCACTAGGCATCTTCTGTGAAGATGTACATGATCCTAACCGGGGGGCTTCTTACTCATGCCATGGTACGGGCTCGAATCGGCGCGCGAGCGCCTGCCGCGCCGGGAGTTCGGCACGTTGGGAGAAGCGGCGGCGGGTCCCGGCCGCGCGGGCTAAACGCCCAGGGAGGCGGCGCGCAGCGCGTCGATGTCGGCGGGGTCGCCGGTCAGCTCGACCCTGGCGTGGGCCTGCCGGCCGAAGCAGAACACGAGCAGCTCGGCCGCCCTGCCGGTGACCTCCACCCGGGAGCCGCCGCGGGGGCCGCCGAGCGCCACGCCGCCGCCGAGCCGGTGCAGCACCACGCCCACGGGTGACTTGCGCAACATCAGCCGGGCGCCGGTGGAGACCCGCTTCCAGATGACCGTCTCCAGGTCGGCGGGCAGCTCGCGCGGCTCCCACGACGGCTGGGCGCGTCGCACGTCCTCGTGGTGGACGAACAGCTCCAGCGTGTTGACCGCCTCGTCGAGCGCGGGCAGCAGGGCGTAGACGCCGCCGGGCCTGCGGACGACGGAGACCAGGGCGGGGTAGGAGTGGCGGGCCCTGAAGGAGCTCTGCACGGAGGCGGTGTAGCCGGCCAGCAAGCCCAGGGCGATGCCGGGCATGGCGTCGGGCCTGCGCTCGCGTACGGCGAGGTGGGCCGCCAGGTCGGCGGTGGTCCAGCCCGTGCACAGCGTCGGCGCGTCCGGGCCGAGCCGGTCGAGCAGATCGCAGAGCGCCGAGCGTTCGGCACGGGCGTGAGTCACGGGTCCCACCCTACCGCCGGGAATAACCACATGATCAGACGAGATACTGACATACGGAGAAACGTCATACTTGAGAGGAAGCTCACCGAGTGGCGAACAAGGTCACCTCGGCCGTGATGCGTCAGGGACTCCGCGTCCTTGGGGTGGCCATTCGCACAGAGAAGGCGGTGTTCGCGCTGGCGGTCATCGCCAGCGCCGTCTACGGCGGCATGACCGTCGCCTCCGCCTGGGCGCTCGGGTGGGCGACGCAGAACGTGGTGCTCACCTCGTTCGCCTCCGGCGCCGTCGCGCCGGGCGTGCTGTGGACCGGCGTGCTGCTGATCTTCGGCACCGCGCTGCTCAAGGCGCTCGGCGTCGCCGGGCGGCGCATCCTGGCCGGCGTCATGCAGTACCGCATGCAGGCCAGGTCGCGCAGGGACGTCACCAAGCAGTACCTGCGCCTGCCGCTGTCGTGGCACCACCGCCACCCCACCGGGCAGCTCCTGTCGAACGCCAGCGCCGACGCCGAGGCCGCCTGGGCGCCGCTCGCGCCGCTGCCGATGGCCGTGGGCGTGGTCGTCATGCTGGTCACCGCGGCGGTCGCGATGCTGTTCACCGACCTCGTGCTGGCCCTGGTGGGCTTCCTGATCTTCCCGGCCATCGCCCTGCTCAACCTGGTCTACCAGCGCCGGCTCAGCCCGCTGGCGACCCGGGCCCAGCAGTTGCGCGCCGAGGTCAGCGAGATCGCGCACGAGAGCTTCGACGGCGCGCTCGTCGTCAAGACGCTCGGCCGCGAGGACCTGGAGACCGAGCGGTTCCGGCGGCGCGCCCACGAGCTGCGCGACGCCAACATCGCCGTCGGCCGGGTGCGCGGGCTGTTCGACCCGCTGCTGGAGGCGCTGCCCACGCTCGGCGTGCTCGCCGTGCTGGCCGTCGGCTCCATGCGCCTGTCCGCGGGCGCGATCGACGCCGGCGGGCTGGTGCAGGTGGCCTACCTGTTCACGCTGCTGGCCTTCCCGATCAGGGCGCTGGGCTGGGTGCTGGCCGAGCTGCCGCGCAGCGTCGTCGGCTGGCAGCGGGTGCAGGCCGTGCTGGAGGCGAGCGGCTCCATGGAGTACGGCTCCGCCCGGCTCACCTCCACCGCCCCCGCCGAGCTGGCGGTCCGCGACGTCTCCTACGCCTACGGCGAGGCCGAGGTGCTGCACGACGTCGCCTTCGACGTGCCCGCCGGCCGCACCGTCGCCCTCGTCGGCCCCACCGGGTCGGGCAAGTCCACGCTCGTGCAGCTCCTGGCCCGCCTGGTCGACCCGGACGCGGGCCGGGTGCTGCTCGACGGCGTGGACCTGCGGGAGCTGCCCTACGGGGAGGTGGCCGCCTCGGTGGCGCTGGTGCCGCAGCAGACGTTCCTGTTCGACGACACCGTGCGCGGCAACGTCGCGCTCGACGCCGCCACGACCGACGAGGACGTGTGGGCCGCCCTGCGCCTGGCCCAGGCCGACGGCTTCGTCAACCGCCTGCGCGACGGCCTCGACACCCGCGTCGGCGAACGCGGCGCCTCCCTGTCCGGCGGGCAGCGCCAGCGCCTGGCCCTGGCCCGCGCGGTGGTGCGCCGCCCCCGCCTGCTCGTCCTCGACGACGCCACCTCCAGCGTGGACCCGCAGGTCGAGGCCAAGATCCTGTACGGGCTGCGGGACGCCGCCGAGGCGTCGACCGTCGTGGTCGTCGCCTACCGCATGGCCACGATCGCCCTGGCCGACGAGGTCGTCTACCTGGACAAGGGCCGCGTCGTGGACCGGGGCCCGCACGACGAGCTGATCGAGCGCTGCGCCGGCTACCGCAACCTGGTGACCGCCTACGAGCGCGAGGAGGCCGAGCGCGCGGCCATCGACGTGCCCGCCGCCCCCGACGCGGGCGAAGTGGAAGAGGAAGAGGTCGGCGCATGACCGCGCAGAGCACGAAGCGCGACCAGGCCGCGCAGAGCACGAAGCGCGACCAGGCCGCGCAGAGCACGAAGCGCGACCCGGCCGCGCAGGGCATCCAGCGCGACCCGGCCGCGCAGAGCATCCAGCGCGACCAGGACCGGTCGGCGCTGGCCACCATCCGCCACGGCCTGTCGCTCACGCCCGAGTTCCGCAAGGGCCTGGCCGGCACGCTGGCGCTGGCCGTCATCGCGACCATCGGCAAGATCATCGTGCCGATCGCGGTGCAGCAGACGATCGACACGGGACTCAAGAGCGGCACACCCGACATTTCGTACATCACGCGCGCTGTCGTCATCTGCGCGGCGGCCGTGGTGCTGACGGCGCTGGCCGCCTACGTGATGAACGTCCGGCTCTACAAGGCCACCGAGTCGTCGCTGGCCACCCTGCGCGTACGCGGCTTCCGCCACGTCCACGACCTGTCCGTGCTCACCCAGAACACCGAGCGCCGGGGCGCCCTGGTCTCCCGCGTCACCAACGACATCGACCAGATCAGCAACTTCATGCAATGGGGCGGGCTGATGATCATCGTGGCGGCCGGCCAGCTCCTGGTGGCCACCGTCCTGATGTTCGTCTACTCCTGGCAGCTCACGCTGCTGGTCTGGGCCTGCTTCATCCCGCTGATGATCGCCCTGCCGCGCTTCCAGCGGCTGCTGTCGCGGGCGTACACGATCGTGCGCGAGCGCACCGGCGACATGCTCGCGGCGGTCAGCGAGTCCGTCGTCGGCGCCGCCGTCATCCGGGCCTACGCCTCCGAGCAGCGCACCGCCGAGCGCATCGACCGGGCCGTGGACGCCAACAAGCGGGCCCAGACCAGGGCCCAGACCATCGTCGGCTTCGTCTTCCCGCTCACCGAGATCGTCGCCGCCGTCGCCATCGCCGGCGTCGTGCTGCTCGGCGTGCGGCTCGGCCTGTCCGGCGACATCACCCAGGGGCAGCTCGTCGCGTTCCTCTTCCTCGTCACGCTGTTCGTCTCGCCGCTGCAGACCGCCACCGAGGTGCTGAACGAGGCCCAGAACGCGGTCGCCGGCTGGCGGCGCATCCTCGGCGTCATCGACACCCCGCCCGACGTGGCCGACCCCGGCGAGACGGGCGTGGAGCTGCCGCGCGGGCCCATCGAGGTCGCCTTCGAGAACGTGCACTTCTCCTACCCCGGCGGCGTGCCCGTGCTGCGCGACGTCACGGTCGCCATCCCGCCGCGCTCGCGCGTGGCCGTGGTGGGGGAGACCGGGTCGGGCAAGACCACGTTCGCCAAGCTCCTGACCCGGCTCATGGACCCCGGCTCCGGGCGCGTCACCGTGGACGGCCACGACCTGCGCGAGGTGCGCTTCTCCTCGCTGCGCGAGCGCATCGTCATGGTCCCCCAGGACGGCTTCCTGTTCGACGGCACGCTGGCCGACAACATCCGCTACGGCAAGCCGTCGGCCACCGACGAGGAGATCGAGCTGGCGCTGACCGAGCTGGGCCTGGCCGACTGGATGGAGGGCCTGCCGGCCGGCCTGGACACGCCGGTCGGCCAGCGCGGGGAGTCCCTGTCGGCGGGCGAGCGCCAGCTCGTCGCGCTGGCCCGCGCCTACCTCGCCGACCCCGACCTGCTCCTGCTGGACGAGGCCACCTCCGCGGTGGACCCCGCCACGGAGGTACGGCTGGCGCGCGCCCTCGAAGGCGTCACCCGCGGCCGCACGGCCGTCTCGATCGCGCACCGCCTGTCCACGGCGGAGAACGCCGACGAGGTCCTGGTCTTCGACGGCGGCCGCCTGGTGCAGCGCGGCCCGCACGCGGAGCTGGTCGGCCGGCCCGGCGTGTACGCCGACCTGCACGCCTCCTGGGTCTCGGCCGCCCGCTCCTGACGCCCCTTCCCGTCCGCCGAGCCCGCTCCGGCCGGGAAGGGGCGCTCGGCCAGCCCCGTACGACGCTCGACCTCGTACGACGCTCAGCCTCGTACGACGGTCGGCGCAGGCCAGGATCTCGACGTGCCCCGCCGACTCGGCGTCGGCGAGCCCCGGAACGAGCGGCGCCAGCCAGCCGCGCGTGCGCCCGGGGCTGTCGGTGTGCGTGAGGATCACCACCCTGGTACGGCGGCGCAGGCCGTTCAGGGTGAAGACCCGCGTGGCCGTGCGCCGCTCCCGCTCGCCCTCGAACGGCAGGCACACGTGGTCGCCCAGGTCGGGATCGAGGGCGCCGCCGGCGACGTGCACCACGATGGTGACCTCCCCGAGGACGGGCTGACCTTCATCGACACGACGGGGCTGGGCGTGCTGGTGCGGCTGCTGGTGGCCTCGCTGCGTGACAGGAACGGCACCATGTCCCCGGTCGCGCCGGACGGGCCGGTGCTGCGGCGGCTGCGCCGCACCAACCTGGTGCGGGTCTTCCCCGTCTACGACACGCTCGCCCAGGCTCTGGCCTGAGGCGGGCGGCGGGCCCCGGCGGGGGCTCGTTGGCGGGGTCACCGGGCCGGGCTGGTTGAATGGGCGGCATGTCGCTCGATCCCAAGATCGCCGCGCGGTTGAAGCGCAACCCCGAAGGGCTGGTCCCCGCGATCGCCCAGCAGTACGACACGGGCGAGGTGCTCATGCTCGCCTGGATGAACGACGAGGCCCTGCACCGGACGCTGACCACCGGAAGGGCGACCTACTGGTCCCGCAGCCGCGGGGAGTTCTGGGTCAAGGGCGACACCTCGGGCCACGTCCAGCACGTCAAGTCCGTGGCGCTCGACTGCGACGGCGACACCATCCTGGTCAAGGTCGACCAGACGGGCGCCGCCTGCCACACCGGCGACCGCACCTGCTTCGACGCCGGCCCGCTCGAGATCGCGCTCGGCTGACCGCGATGGAGACCGACGAGCGGGCGGCCGGCCGCCGGGAGCTGTGGGTCTGGCTGGCGGGCACCGCGCTGGGCTGCCTGCTGGTGCTGGTCGCCGCGGGCCGGGCGTGGGTGCGGGTGCTGCAGGGGGCCGACGTCGCGGCGCCGGCCGGCGGCGACCTCAGCCCCGCGCTGAGCCCCGTGGCGCTGGCCGGGCTGGCCGGCGTGGTGGCCGTGCTGGCCACCAAGGGCCTGGGCCGCCGCCTCGTCGGCGCGCTGCTCGCGCTGTGCGGCCTGGGGGCCGGGGCGGCGACGTGGGCGGCGCTCGACGGCGGCGGCGTCACCGCCTGGCTGCGCGAGCAGAACGTGCTGCAGGGCGCCGCCGGCATCCCCTGGGAGAGCGCGCCCCTGTGGCCGGCCGTCTCCGCCGTGGGCGCGGCGCTGATGCTCGCCGGCGGGGTCGCGGCGATCGTACGCGGCGGCAGGTGGGCCGGCATGTCGGCGCGCTACGACAGAGGGGCGGCCAAGCCGGGCGGCGCCGCCGGGCGGCCCGAGGACGACAAGGCGCTCTGGGACGCGCTCGACCGGGGCGACGATCCCACCGATCACCGCTGATATCCGGCGATGGCGAATTCTCCACTGTTCTGAACCCTTCCCTCCCCGGCGGGCGTTTCCTCAATAAGCTGCCGTTGCAACTCGTCACGAACACTTGGGGAGCCGGCTCATGAGCTACGGGGATCAGGGCGCCAACGGGGGCTACGGCGCGCCACCGCCGAACCACGGCGACGGCTACGGGCAACAGCCCCAGACCGGTGGCGGGTACGGCCAGCCGCCCCAGAGCGGCGGCTACGGGCAGCATCCTCAGAACGGCGGCGGCTACGGCCAGCCTCCCCAGAACGGCGGCGGCTACGGGCAGCCGCCCGCCGGCGGCGGGTACGGCCAGCAGGCGGGCAGCGGCGGGTACGGCCAGCAGGCCGGCAGCGGCGGGTACGGTTACGGGCAGCAGCCGTCGAGCCATCCCCAGCAGCTCGGCTACGGCCAGCTCCCCCCGAGCGGCGGCTACGGCCAGCAGCCCCCCGGCCCCGGCGGGTACGGCCAGCCGGGCTACGGCCCCTACGGCCCGCACGCGCAGTCCAGGCCCACCAACGGCATGGCGGTGGCCTCGCTCGTCCTGGGCATCATCGGCCTGGTCTCCTGCGGCGTCACCAGCATCCTGGGCGTGATCTTCGGGCACGTCGCGCTCAACCGGATCAAGCGCACGGGGGAGGAGGGCTCGGGCATGGCGATGGCCGGCCTGGTGACCTCGTACATCGCGGTCGTGATCTGGGTGTTGTGCTGGCTGATCTGGGGCGGCTTCGTGCTGTCGATCCTCGGCCTGAGCGCGGCGGCCACCTCTTCCTACGGTTATTGACCGGCCGGTAACCCGTTCGCAGCGTAGCCGCACCGTGACGAGCCGCTTGCGGTCCGATTACGAATTGTCCGCAAAGTGGGCGTTAATCCACGTAGGAGATGGTTTCTCGCTAGAGTGCCGCGCGCACCTCGAATCAAAGATGCGACATAAGGGGTCATGAGCATGAGTTACGGCAACCAGGGCGACGGCGGTTACGGCGCCCAGCCGCCCGGCGGGGGTTACGGCCAGCAGCCGCCCAGCGGTGGTGGCTACGGCGGTTACGGCCAGCAGCCTCCTAGCGGTGGCGGTTACGGCCAGCAGCCTCCGAGCGGTGGCGGCTACGGGCAGCAGCCCCCGAGTGGCGGCGGCTATGGCCAGCAGCCTCCCGGCGGGTACGGGCAGCAGCCTCCGAGTGGTGGTGGCTACGGGGACTACGGCCAGCAGCCCCCGAGCGGTGGCGGCTATGGCCAGCAGCCCCCCGGCTACGGGGGCGGTTACGGCGGCCCGGGCGGGCCCGGCGGCACCCCGCCGGACAACCACCTCGTCCCGGCCATCCTCACCACGCTGTTCTGCTGCCTGCCGCTCGGCATCGTGTCGATCGTCAAGTCGTCGCAGGTCAACCAGAAGTGGCAGATCGGCGACTACGCGGGCGCGCAGCAGGCGTCCGAAGAGGCCAAGACGTGGTGGAAGCGCAGCCTGATCGTCGGTGCGATCATGATCGGCCTGAGCATCATCGCGTACGTGCTGTTCTTCGTGATCCTGGCCGCCAGCATGTCCTCCTACTCGTCGTACTGAGCCGGCGCACCACGATCGGCACGTACGGGAAGGCGGATACTGGGAACATGAGCATCGCAACAACCGGGCGGGACGAGCGCCGGCGTCTGAAGGACCTGCTGCCGCCGCTCGGTGTTGCGGCCGCCACCGGCGCGGTGTTCGCGTTCGTCGGCGTAGTGGACCCCAACGAGCAGGGCCACTACCCGACCTGCCCGTTCCTGGCGGTCACCGGCCTCTACTGCCCGGGGTGCGGCACGCTGCGCACCATCCACGCGTTGGCCCACCTCGACCCGGTCGCCGCGATCGGCCTCAACCCTCTCGCCGTGGCGACGATCCCGTTCCTGCTGTTCTGGTGGGGGCGCTGGGTCGTGCGGGCCTGGCGCGGCGGGCCGCGGCGCACCACGCTGGCCCATCCGGCGTGGCTGTGGGCGTTCATCGCGATCATCGTGGTCTACTGGGTCGTCCGTAATCTGCCATTCGGGGCGTTTCTTGCCCCCTAGCCGCCGACAGGCGGCCGGCACTTGGGGGTACCAGTGGTGAGGTGACCCCACCCGGGCCGATACCATCGCAAGACAAGGCAGAGAGCGGACGCGAAGCGAACTCTCCGCCGCCCCCAGAAGCCGACCGGAGGGACCTCAAGCGCGTGAGTGAGCGGACGGAAGGGCCGAGTGTCCTCGACGACATCCTCGACGGGGTGCGCGCCGACCTCGCCGCACGTCAGCAGGCCGTCTCGATTGACGAGCTCAAGCAGCGGGCCGAGCGGGCACCGGCGCCCAGGGACGCGATGGCCGCGCTGGGAGGCGACCGGATCTCGGTGATCGCCGAGGTGAAGCGCTCCAGCCCCTCGAAGGGCGCGCTCGCCGCGATCGCCGACCCGGCGGCGCTGGCGGCCGACTACGAAGCGGGTGGCGCACACGTCATCAGCGTGCTGACCGAACGCCGCAAGTTCGGGGGCAGCCTCGAAGACCTGGCCGCGGTGCGGGCCAGGGTCGACATCCCGATCCTGCGCAAGGACTTCATCCTCACCTCCTACCAGCTCTGGGAGGCCCGCGCCCACGGCGCCGACCTCGCGCTGCTCATGGTCGTCAGCCTGGAGCAGGAGGCGCTGGTGTCCCTCATCGAGCGGGCCGAGTCGATCGGGCTCACCCCGCTGGTCGAGGTGCACACCGAAGAGGAGCTCGAGCGGGCGGTCGCCGCCGGCGCCCGGGTCATCGGGGTCAACGCGCGCAATCTGAAGACACTCGAGGTCGACCGCGACGTCTTCGCGAAGCTGGCGCCGAAGATCCCCGATAATGTGCTCAAGATCGCCGAGTCGGGCGTGCGCGGCCCGCACGACCTGCTCGCCTACGCCAGGGGCGGCGCCGACGCCGTCCTGGTGGGGGAGAGCCTGGTCACCGGCAACGACCCGCGCAAGGCTGTGGAGGCGCTGGTGACCGCCGGCGCCCATCCGTCGACGCGCCCCGACCACTCAGCAGAGGGATAGCAGCAGTGGCAAACGAAGGCACCATCCTGACGGCCGCCGACCTGGCGGGCAACGGCGCATACGGCAACGATCCCGACGTGCACGGCAAGTTCGGCATCTTCGGCGGCCGATACGTGCCCGAGGCGCTCATCCCGGCGCTCGACGAGGTGGCCTCGGTCTACGAGAAGGCCAAGAACGACGCGCAGTTCCTGCGCGAGTTCGACCACCTGCTGCGCACCTACGCGGGCAGGCCGACCACGCTGACCGACGTGCCGCGCTTCAGCGAGGAGGCCGGCGGCGCCAGGATCGTGCTCAAGCGCGAGGACCTCACCCACACCGGCGCCCACAAGATCAACAACGTGCTGGGCCAGGCGCTGCTGACCAAGCGGCTGGGCAAGAAGCGGGTGATCGCCGAGACCGGCGCGGGCCAGCACGGCGTGGCCACCGCCACCGCCGCGGCCCTGCTCGGCCTGGAGTGCGTCATCTACATGGGCGCCGTCGACTGCGAGCGCCAGGCGCTCAACGTCGCCCGGATGAAGCTGCTCGGCGCCACCGTGGTGCCGGTCACGAACGGCTCGCAGACGCTGAAAGACGCGATCAACGAGGCCTTCCGCGACTGGGTGACCAACGTCGACACCACCCACTACCTGTTCGGCACGGTCGCGGGCCCGCACCCGTTCCCCGAGATCGTGCGCGACTTCGCGCGCATCATCGGCGTCGAGGCGCGCCGCCAGATGCTGGAGCTGACCGGCAAGCTGCCCGACGCGGTGTGCGCGGCGGTCGGCGGCGGCAGCAACGCGATCGGCATCTTCCACGCCTTCATCGGCGACGAGGGCGTGCGGCTGCACGGCTACGAGGCCGCCGGGCACGGCCTCGACAGCGGCGAGCACGCGCTGACCCTCACCGCGGGCTCGGTCGGCGTGCTGCACGGCTCGCGCACCTACGTCCTGCAGGACGACGAGGGCCAGACCATCGAGTCCCACTCGATCTCGGCCGGGCTCGACTATCCGGGCGTCGGCCCCGAGCACGCCTGGCTGAAGGACTCCGGCCGCGCCTCCTACCACGGCGTCACCGACGACCAGGCGATGGCCGCGTTCTCGCTGCTGGCCAGGACCGAGGGCATCATCCCGGCGATCGAGTCCTCCCACGCCCTGGCGGGCGCGCTGGAGCTGGGCCGCGAGCTCGGCCCCGAGGCGACCATCCTGGTCAACCTCTCCGGCCGCGGCGACAAGGACATGGGCACGGCCATGAAGTACTTCAACCTCTGACACCTCCGGGTCCCTGACGGCCTGCGCCGGGCCGGGCGCGGGCCCGCGACACGTCTTCCGCCCGACCGGCGCGGGGGTTCTGCCGCGGGTCCGCGACACGTCTTCCGCCCGACCGGCGCGGGGGTTCTGCCGCGGGCGCGCGGCAGGGCATCATGGGGGAGACTCGACCTTCGAAACGGACAGACATGACGACTCTTCAGACGGTTTTCGCCAAGGCGAAGGCGGACAACCGGGCCGCGCTCGTCGGCTACCTGCCCGCGGGCTTCCCGTCCAAGGACGGCGCCATCACCGCCGCCGCGGCCCTGGTGGAGGCCGGCTGCGACGTCATCGAGATCGGCCTGCCCTACTCCGACCCGCTCATGGACGGCCCGACCATCCAGGACGCGGTGCACAGGTCGCTGACCAACGGCACGCGCATCGCCGACGTGATGCGCACGGTCGAGGGCGTGGCCGCCACCGGCGCCGCCACGCTGGTCATGACCTACTGGAACCCGATCGACAAATACGGCGCCGACCGATTCGCGCGCGACCTGGCCAACGCCGGCGGCGTGGGCACGATCACGCCCGACCTGACGCCGGAGGAGTCCGAGCCGTGGCGGGCCGCCTCGGCCGCGGCCGGCATCGACACCGTTTTCCTGGTCGCGCCCAGCTCGACGGAGGCGCGCATCAAGGCCGTCGTCGACTGCTGCACCGGTTTCGTCTACGCCGCTTCGCTCATGGGCGTCACCGGTGCCAGGGAGACCGTCAACGTCGCCGCCGAGGGGCTGGTCAAGCGCACCAAGGCGCACACCGACCTGCCCGTCTGCGTGGGCCTGGGGGTCGGCACGGGCGCGCAGGCGGCCGAGGTGGCCGGCTACGCCGATGGCGTCATCGTCGGGTCGGCGTTCATCCGCCGCATCCTCGACGCGCCCGACGAGGCCGCGGGCCTGGCGTCCATCGGGGCCCTGGCCGGGGAGATGGCCAAGGGCGTGCGCCGCTGAGGCGCGTCCACGACCGCTGATCGGGCTGAGCGCGGGTTCCCGTCCGGGAGGCCGCGCTTCGCCGTGTCAGGAGAGGGCCTCAGGCGGGCCTGAGCCCGGCGTACGGCGGGGACCAGCGGTTTCGCCGGGCGATGGACGCCGCCGTGGCCGGGGCCCTGAACCGGCCGCTCACGCGTCGCCCCGGCGAACGGCCCCTCCTGGCGGCTCTCGTCACCGTCTCGTCCCCGTTTCAGAGGCGTTGCGTAATTTCTTACATTGGTAGTTAAAGGTGGAAACACGCCCAGGTCATCGGCGGAAACCTCGCTTAGCTGATGCTTATCCTCGGCGTGATCGGATGGAGTCACCGGTACTGTGCGCCATCCCGGCGCAGAGACAGAGGAGAACACTTGTGGCCGCGTCACAACCGTCACCTAAGGCGAGAACGGCGATACCCTGGGTGACGACCGTCGCCCGGCTCGTTCTGGGCGGGGTGCTGATCGCGGCGGGTGCGCTCAAGATCGGCAACCCGGCCGACTCCGTCGTGGCGGTCAAGGCATACCAGTTGCTGCCCGAGTCGATCGCCGTCACGGTGGGCTACGCCCTGCCGATCCTGGAGATCGTGGTCGGCGTGCTGCTGGTCGTCGGTCTGCTGACCAGGGTGGCCGCGGTGATCGCGGGGCTGCTCATGCTCGCGTTCGTGTTCGGCATCGCGTGGGCGTGGGCCAAGGGCCTGCGGATCGACTGCGGCTGTTTCGGCGGCGGCGGCCAGCTCGGAGCGGGGCAGGAGCCCACCTACCTGCTCGACATCGTGCGCGACTTCGGTCTCGTGCTGCTCGGCGCCTGGGCCGCGCGTTTCCCGCCGGGCCGGTTCGCGCTCGACGGTGCCCTCGGCCTCGGGGGCGACAATCGTGATGAGGGGGAGGACAACTGATGGGCAAGGGCGAGCGCACGAAGACGAAGTCGCAGTCGGCGCGCGAGAAGATCAAGGCACAGCAGGCCGCGCAGGCCGCCCGCGACAGGCGCCGGCGGATCGTGACCTACACCACCGCCGGAGTGGTCGCGGTGGCCGCCGTCGGGCTGGGCTGGTGGTATGCCGCCAGCATCTCCCGCTCCGAGGAGGCCACCAGCGCCCTCGCGCCGATCACCGTGCAGGCCGACGGCAGCGTCGTGATGGCCAAGCCGGGCGTCAACGCGCCGGTGGTGGACATCTATGAGGACTTCCAGTGCCCGGCCTGCAAGGAGGCCGAGCGGGTCAGCGGCCAGACCTTCAAGAACCTCGCCGCCGAGGGCAAGGCCAAGGTCGTCTACCACCCGATCACGATCTTCTCGCAGGAGCCGACCAAGTCCAATTCGGTGCGCGCGTCCAACGCGGTGCGCTGCGTCGCCGACGGCAAGCAGTGGATGGCCCTGCACGACCTGCTCTTCGAGAACCAGCCTCCGGAGAGCGAGGAGGGCTTCAAGGTCGATCAGCTCAAGGAGTGGGGCAAGGAGGCCGGCGTCACCGACCCGGGCTTCGACGCCTGCGTGACCTCGCAGAAGAACGCCGACGCGCACCTGGCGTACAGCAAGAAAATCGGTGACGAGCAGAAGCTCACCCACACGCCGACAGTGAAATTGAACGGAACAGAAATAGACAATCAGGTGCTCTTCAGTCCGAGTCAGCTGCGCGATGAGATTACCGAGGCGGCTAAGTAGGCTCGCTTCCGCTACCCTCACCTGACATGCCCCTAGCCTCGATTCCCAGCCCCGCCGAAGGGGTCTGGTATCTCGGAATCATCCCGATCCGGGCTTATGCGCTATGCATCGTGCTCGGCGTCATCGTCGCCGTCTGGCTGAGCGAGCGGCGCTGGCGCGCTCGTGGTGGCGAGAAGGGGACGATCATTGACATCGCCGTCCCCGCCGTCATCTTCGGCCTGATCGGCGGTCGCCTCTACCACGTCATCACCGACTGGCAGACCTACTTCGGCAGCCGTGCGATCAAGGAGCCCTACCAGGCGCTGTTCATCTGGGAGGGCGGCCTCGGCATCTGGGGCGCGATCGCGCTCGGCGCGCTCGGCGTCTGGCTGGCCGCGCGCAGGCGCGGCCTGTCCATGGGCGCCCTCGCCGACACGATCGCCCCCGGCATCGCCTTCGCGCAGGCCATCGGCCGCTGGGGCAACTGGTTCAACCAGGAGCTGTACGGCTCGCCGACCACCCTGCCGTGGGGCCTGGAGATCGACATCGATCACGGCGGCGAGCCCGGCGTCCTCTACCACCCGACGTTCCTGTACGAATCGCTGTGGGACGTGGCGCTCGGCTTCCTGCTCATCCTCGCCGGCCGCCGCTTCGCGCTGCACCACGGGCGGCTGTTCGCCCTCTACGTCGCCGGTTACACGCTCGGCCGCTTCTGGATCGAGGGGCTGCGCATCGACCCGGTGGGCGGGGTGGACCACGCGGTCGAGTTCCTCGGGCTGCGGATCAACCAGTGGACCTCGATCGTGCTGTTCGTGGCCGCGCTGGTGTACTTCTGGGCGACCAGGAACAAATCGGGGGTGGAGGTCGTGGTCTCGCCCTCGTCCGCCGCCCACGACGCCGAGTCCGGCGACCCGCTGCACGCCACCGGCCAGTCCGACGAGGGCGTCGACCCGATCCACAAGAGCGGCCAGTCCGACGACGGTCTCGACCCGCTGCACGCGGCGGGGCAGTCCGACGAGGGCGTGGACCCGATCCACAAGAGCGGCCAGTCCGACGACGGTCTCGACCCGCTGCACGCGGCCGGCCAGGCGGACCCCGACAGGGAAGCCACGGCCGGCGCCGGCCCGGCCTCATCGCAGCGGTCCGAGGGGCCGTCCGAGCCGGAGGGCTCCGGCGAGAGCGAGACTCCGAAGACGGAGGACGACGGGGCGACGCTTTCCGACCCCGAAACGGCGACAAAGGAGAAGAACTCGCGATGAACGGTCGCGCGAAGATCCACCACCACCGTCGTGGCGTCACCGGAGGCCGCCCACGGCCCTCGGTGCCGGGCGCGATGGGCGGCCTGGTGCCGAACTTCGCGCTCATCGCGAACACCCTTCCCGGCACCGGCCCCGGGACCAGAAGCGGCACTGTCACCAGCGCCGGCACCGGGACCGGGACCGGGGTCGGCACTGGCGCCGGGAGCGGGAGCGGCACTGGTGCTGGCGCGACCGTCGGCGTCACCCCTGGCTGGTCATCCGTGGGGGGCGGCGAGTCAGGTCCGGCGGGACTGTGATGGCCCGGAGAAGAGGCCCGTCCGGTTCCGGCGGGCGATCGAACGACGACCGCACCGGCCGCGGCCGCACCAGCCGCCACCTGCCCGGTTCTGACGACCCCGGCCTCCAGGACCACGGCCCCGCCGGCGGCGCGCGGCACGGCCACGGCTCCGGCAGCACCTGGCCAATCCAGGGCGCCGACCTGGGCGGCTGGGACGGTCAGGGTGCTGACACGGGCGGCTGGGGCGGTCAAGGGGCCGACCCCGGCGGCTGGAGGGGCCAGGCTCAGGGCAGCGACTCCAGCAACTGGGGAGGCCAGGGTCAGGGCACCCACCCCGGCGGCTGGGGCGACCAGGGCCGGGGCGCCGACGCAGGCGGCTGGGGGGACCAGGGCCGGGGCGCCGACACGGGCGGCTGGGGCGGCCAGCCCGCTGACCCCCGTGGCTGGGGCGCTTCGCAAGGTGCCGACCTCGGTGGCTGGGGCACCTCACGGAGTGCCGACCCCGATGGAGGCAGCCGAGCAACGGCAGGCATGGACACACCGGCGGCAGGCACCGACGCCAACCGCCGAGGCATGGATGGCAACCGCCATGGCATGGACGGTAACCGCCGTGGCATCGACGGCGACCGCCGATCGGCCGCGGGCACGGACATCACCGGCTGGCAGGCCGCAGGCACGGGCCCCGGCCAGCGTTCTGCCGCACGCACCGACAGCACCGGCTGGCCCGCCACCGGCAGCAACCCTGGCGCCTGGCCCACCACGAGCACCGACGGCGCCGGTCGGCCGGCGACGGACCCCGATCCTGGCCGTCGCTCGGCTGCCGGTACGGACAGCAGTGATTGGTCCGCTGCGGGCGCCGATGGTAGTGGTCGGCCGGCTGCCGGCGGGGACGGCAGCGTGTGGCCGGGCACTGGCACTGATGGCGGCGGTTGGCCTGGGGCGGGCGCGGACGCCGGTCGTCGGCCGGCGAGCGGTACGGACAGCAGTGGTTGGTTCGCCGCGGCCACGGACAACAGCGGTTGGCCGGCGGCCCGTGCCCAGGGTGGTGCCCCGTCGCCGGGCGGCACCGATGGGGGCGGCCGGCAGGCCGTCAGCGGCGAGCAGGCGGGGACAGGCGCGGAGGCGGTCAGGCGCTCGACGGGCAGCCGCAGCCGCCGGAGAGCCGCCCGTTCACGCGACGCCGGCCGCTCTCCCGAACCCGCAGGCGGCGAATGGCCGGCCGCGACGACCGATGGCGGAGGCCGGCCCTCGTCCGATGCCGTGACGGATGGCGGCGGTCGTCCGTCGCGGGCCACGTCGACCGATGGCGGAGGCTGGCCCTCGTCCGGTGCTGCGACGGATGGCGGCGGTTGGCCTTTGGCGGGTGCGGGCGCTGATGGCGGTGGGCGGTTCCCATCCGGCACCGCAGAGGATGGCGAAGGCCGGTCCTCCTCGGGAACGGCCGACGCCGTTGGACGACGGTCCTCTTCGGGGACGGCGGCTGAAGATGGTGGACGACGGGCCGCTTCGGGGGCGGCCGATGGCGGTGGTCGGCGGGCCGCTTCGGGGGCCGACGGCGATCAGCGGAAGAGGCGTGGTGGCCGGGGGCGTGGTTCCCGGTCGGACGATGAAGGCTGGTCGGCGGCGGCCGACGTCGAGGGCACGTGGCCGCCGAGGGACCTGCAGAACGTGCGCTCCGTGAGCAGACTCGGCCGTGGCCGGCCGGCGGGCGGCGGCCAGGTCGGCGGCAAGGACACGGACACGGCCGCGGGCTGGGAGACGGACGCCGGAGGCGGCAGGGGCGGCGTGGACGCCGGCCGGGGATCCGGCGACGACAGAGGTGCCGGGCAAGGGGACCAGGGGCCCGGTGACAGAGGTGCTGCGCAAAGTGGCCGGGGGTCCCGTGGTGACGAGGGCGCCGGCCAAGGTGGCCGGGGATTCTTTGGTGACGAGGGCGCTGGGCAGGGTGGCCGGGGATTCTTTGGTGACGAGGGTGCCGGGCAGGGTGGCCGGGGGTCCCGTGGTGACGAGGATGCTGGGCAAGGCGTCCGTGGGGCCCGTGGTGACAGGGGTGCCGCCAAGGGCGGCAGGGGGGTCGGCGGCCTGCGTGGTGCTGCGAAGGGCGGCAGGGGATCAGATGGCGAGCGAGGTGTTGCGGAGGGTGGCCGGGGGGCCGGGGAGAAGCGGCGGCGTACCCCTCGGTCCGACTGGCAGTTCCCGCTGCTCACCGACTGGGGTCTGCGCCCGGAGCAGCAGCGGCTCATCGTGATCATCGCCACGGTCGTCGGCGTGCTGGCGGGCGGTGCGGGGCTGGTGACGGTCGTGACGTCGCTGGGCACGTACACGCCGGAGCGGCAGGCCAGTGCGGCGGTGCTGGGGCCGGACACGGTCGTGCCGGAGGTGTTCCACGGCTGGAACTCGCCCAAGCTGTTCGACCCCCTGGCGGAGCGGACCAAGGACGCCAAGGCGCTGACCCAGAAGGAGGTGTTCGACCAGAACGAGCTGGCCGTCTCCAAGAAGCTCAAGCTCAAGCTCGTCGCCAAGAAGCTCGACAGCGACTGCTCGGCGGCGCTGTGGGGTGCGAACCTCCTCGAACGGGTGACGGAAGCCGGATGCACCCAGGCCGCCCGCGGGCTCTACACCAGCTCCGACGGCCGCTACATCGGCCAGTACACGTTACTCAACCTCAAAGACGGCAAGTCGGCCGGCGAGCTGGTCGAGACCTTGAAGACTCTTTACCGTGGCGGTTGGGTGCGGCCCCTCACCTCGTCCAGGGCCGCCTTCCCCCCGGGCGGCTACTCCGAGGCGGGCGGTTACGCGCTCGGGCACTACGTCGGGCTGGTGTGGGTCGGCCGGCTGGACGGCGCCGAACCCACGGCCAAGGACGACTTCGTCTCCCTCACGATGGCACTGCGGGCGGCGGAGCGGGCCGTCTACCGCCGCGTCGTCTCGATCACGGGACCGGCCTCCTGATGGCGCGTGGTCTCGTCATCTCCGCGGCGCTCGTCGTGGCGGCGGCCGTCGCCGTGGGCGGGTGGTGGTGGCTGGGGCGGGAGGAGCCTCGCCCGGCCACGTTCCACGCCGAGCCCACCTCGGCCTTCTACGCCGCCATCGACGACCGCCGGAACGACGCCGCCCCGCTGACCGCCGAGGAGGTCTTCACCTCCGAAGCCCGGACCCTGGGCAACCTGCGCCTGGTCGAGACGCATGAGTTCACCGACTGTGACGAGGTGCTCTGGGGCGCCGCGGCCGCCGGCTGCACGCAGGCGCTGCGGGCGACGTACGAAGGCGGGTCCCTGGCGGGGCAGTTCGTCATCTTCAACCTGAGCGACGGGCGCGCGGCCGACGCGCTGGTGGCGGCGCTGCGCAAGGACGGGTTCGTCCGGCAGGGCATCGCCTTCGAGCCCGCCGGCAGCCGGGCGCAGGCGCGCGCCATGGGGCATTTCGTGACGGTGAGCTGGGCCGGCGGCTCCACGGCGGCGGCGCGCGGCCAGGACCTGGTGAGGGCCCTCATCGCGCTGGACGGCCTCGGCCGCGTGGTCCAGGGCCGCATCGTCGCCGCCACCTGACCCGCCGGCCCCCGCCCGGCTCTGCTCTCCCGGAGCGGATTCCGCCTGCCCCGTTCCGGCGTGACCGGCAAGGGCTTGTGGAGGCGGCGGTGCGGTCAGTGTCGTGACCGGACGGGGGCTCAGGTGGGGGCCGTGGTGCCCGTCAGCGCCGTGACCGTTGCGGCGACGGCGGTGCGGAGGGTGGACAGGCGGTGGAGCGGGGCCTCCAACGGGGTCAGGGCGTCCGACCAGTCCGCCGCCTCCCGGATCAGGGTGCGGGCCTCGTTCTTGGTGAGCGCCGAGCCCTGGGCGCGGGCCACCGCGATGAGCGCCTCGCGCCACGTGTTGGCCAGCTTGGCGTGCCCGTTGTCCAGGATCCTGCGCAGCACCACGTCCGTCTCGCCGGACGGCTGCGGCAGGCGTACGGCGTCGAGGACGCCCGCGCCGGCCGGGGTGAGTGAGTAGACCGCCGACAGGACCTCGGCCGACGGCAGGGCGGGCGGCAGGCCGTCGGGGGCGACGACGCGGACGTGGCCGGCGCGGGTGGCCAGGAGCAGGCGGGGGAGCGCGGCCTCCAGGCCGGGCGGCAGGGCCACGGCCACGCGGCCGGGCGCGGCGGCGTACGGCTTGGCGAGCCAGGTCGCGAGCTTGACCCGGGGCTGGGCGAGCTCCTTGGGCCACTCGCCCACCAGCAGCTCGGCGTCGAACCCGGCCAGCGCCTCGGCCAGGCCCGTCACGGGCTCCGGGCGCGGGCCGGCGGCGCTCTCGACCGCCTGCGGGCCCTGGGTGTAGATGGCGGTGGCCTGGCGGCTCAGCCGGGACTGCACGGCGGGGCGGGTCTTGGTGGTGGGGCGCAGGATGTACAGGTCGGCGGCGGAGCCGATCGCCTCGGCGCCGAAGTAGCGGTTGAAATCCGGGTAGATGGCCTCGTAGGCGAGGTTGAGCTCGGTCAGCTCCTGCTGCACCTTCAGGGCCAGCATCGGCGTGCGCTCGCTCGCCCCGTACGCCAGCAGCACCCGCCCCTCGTCGCGCAGCCCCTCCACGGCCCGCGCCACGAACAGGCCGATGCCCTCCGGAGTGTACGGCGGGTCGGTCAGCGCCAGGTCGTGCTCCCTGACCGAGGCCGGCAGCCCGAGGCGCAGGTCGGCCCAGCGGGTGCGCACCCCGAGCCGCTGGTCGTCGATGTAGGCCAGGATGCGCTCGTCCACGTCGACCACGGTGACGTCGGTCTCGGGGTGGACGAGCTTGACGGCCAGCGAGGTCAGGTCGTGGTCGCCCACGCACAGCAGGCGCGCGCCGGGCAGCCAGAAGCGGGCCCCGAGCAGCAGCGCCCGCCGCAGCACGGTCTCGGGCGTGGCCGAGACGTGGTCGAGCACGTGGCGGGCGCGCGGGGCCTTGGCGACGAGGGCGGTCAGGCGCTCCAGCGCGGGCCCGTAGTGGGCCAGCAGGTGGGCCACCGGATCTTCGGGGGGCGGGGCCACGGCGATGAGGTCCTGGTAGCCGGAGGTGCCGGCGGGCGGGACGCGGAAGCGGTCGCCGTCGCGCTCCAGGACGAGCTCGCGCAGCAGCGCCTCGATCGTGCGCCGGCTCGTGGCCGTCTGCCTGACCAGGCCGGGCAGGGTCTGCCACTGGCCGTGGCACAGCAGGGCCAGGGCGTGCCTGAGCCGCCTGCTGTCGGCCCCCGCCTCGCTGAGCAGCCGCTCGACACCGTCACGTTCCATGAGCTGAACCCTATCGGCTCGGAGTACTCGCTCCCGGTGACGCGTTTTCGTGACCTGGACCGGGAATGCCGTTGCCAATGCCCAGGTTTTGGGATAGAGAGTTCGGATGTCGAGATGCCGCCAATGTTCGCAATACGGACTCGGCGGGCACCATTCCGGCAGGGTGAGGTAACCTCTACCCACGATACGCAGCAGGGCCAACGTCGTCCCTCGCCTGACAAGCAGTTCCAGACAGACGAAGACGACGGGAGGGATTCAATGCCTGCTGCCCACCTCGGGTTCCCCGAGCCCCAGGGCCTCTACCACCCCGCCAACGAGCACGATGCCTGCGGTGTCGCCATGGTCGCCGACGTCGCCGGGCGCCGTGGTCACGGCATCGTGGTCAAGGCGCTGACGGCACTGTGCAATCTTGATCACCGGGGGGCCAAGGGTAGCGAGCCGGACACCGGCGACGGAGCCGGGATCCTGACGCAGATCCCCGATGGGTTCTACCGGGCGGTCGTGCCGTTCACGCTGCCCGCCGCCGGCGCGTACGCGACCGGCATCGCCTTCCTGCCGTCCGACGGCGAGGCCAGGGCCGTGGCCGTGCGCCTGATCGAGGAGATCGCGGCCGAGGAGGGCCTGACCGTGCTCGGCTGGCGCGAGCTGCCGGTCGACCGTGACCTGCCGGGGCCGAGCGCCCGGGCCGTCATGCCGCACTTCGCCCAGCTCTTCGTGGCCGACCCCGGCGGGCGCGAGGGCCTGGAGCTGGACCGGCTCGCCTTCTGCCTGCGCAAGCGGGCCGAGCACGAGGCCGACGTGTACTTCCCGTCGCTGTCGGCCCGGACGATCGTCTACAAGGGCATGCTCACGCCCGACCAGGTCGAGCCGTTCTTCCCCGACCTGAGCGACGAGCGTTACGAGAGCGCGATCGCGCTGGTGCACTCGCGCTTCTCCACCAACACGTTCCCGAGCTGGCCGCTGGCCCACCCCTACCGCTACGTCGCGCACAACGGCGAGATCAACACGGTCAAGGGCAACCGCAACTGGATGCGGGCCCGTGAGGCGATGCTGGCCTCCGCCCACATCCCGGGCGACATCTCGCGGCTGTTCCCCATCTGCGACCCCGACGGCAGCGACACCGCCAGCTTCGACGAGGCCCTGGAGCTGCTGCACATGGGCGGCCGCAGCCTGCCGCACGCCGTCCTCATGATGATCCCGGAGGCGTGGGAGAACCACACCGAGATGGACCCGGCGCGCCGGGCCTTCTACGAGTTCCACTCCACGATGATGGAGGCCTGGGACGGCCCGGCCTCGATCACCTTCACCGACGGCACCCTCGCCGGCGCCGTGCTCGACCGCAACGGCCTGCGCCCCGGGCGTTTCTGGGTGACCGCCGACGGCCTGGTCGTGCTCGCCTCCGAGGCCGGCGTGCTGGACATCGCGCCCGAGGACGTGGTCCGCAAGGGCCGCCTGCAGCCGGGCCGCATGTTCCTCATCGACACCGCCCGCGGCAAGATCATCGAGGACGACGAGATCAAGGCGGAGCTCGCCGCCGAGCTGCCGTACGCCGACTGGCTGCACGCCGGGCTCGTCCGCTTCGAGGAACTGCCCGCCCGCCAGCGGGAGATCCCCACGCACGAGGCGCTGGTCAAGCGGCAGCAGACCTTCGGCTACACCGAGGAAGAGCTGCGCGTCATCCTGTCGCCGATGGCGAAGACGGGCCAGGAGCCGATCGGCTCCATGGGCACCGACACGCCCGTCGCCGTGCTGAGCGAGAAGCCGCGGCTGCTGTTCGACTACTTCACCCAGCTGTTCGCGCAGGTCACCAACCCGCCGCTGGACGCCATCCGGGAGGAGCTGGTCACCTCGCTGGCCAGCACCGTCGGGCCCGAGGGCAACCTGCTCGACCCGGGGCCCAGCTCCTGCCGGCAGCTCGTGCTGCCGTACCCGGTGATCGACAACGACGAGCTCGCCAAGATCATCCACATCAACGACGAGCACGACCTGCCGGGCTTCCACCCGTACGTCATCAGCGGCCTGTACGAGGTCGCCGGCGGCGGCCAGGCGCTGCTGCGGCGCCTTGAGGAGATCAGGGCCGAGGCCTCCCGGGCGATCGCCGACGGCGCGCGCATCATCGTGCTGTCCGACCGCGGCTCCACCGCCACCCTCGCGCCGATCCCGTCGCTGCTGCTGACCGGCGCGGTGCACCACCACCTGATCCAGGAGAAGACCCGCACCAAGATCGGCCTGGTCGTCGAGACCGCCGAGGCCCGCGAGTGCCACCACATGGCGCTGCTCATCGGCTACGGCGCCGGCGCGATCAACCCGTACCTGGCGATCGAGACCATCGAGGACCTGGTCGACACCGGCGCGCTGCAGCTCGACAAGCGCAAGGCGGTGCGCAACCTGATCAAGGCGTACGGCAAGGGCGTCATCAAGGTCATGTCCAAGATGGGCGTGTCCACCGTCGCCTCCTACACCGGCGCGCAGATCTTCGAGGCGCTCGGCCTGAGCCAGGAGGTCATCGACTCCTGCTTCACCGGCACCACCTCCCGCCTCGGCGGCGTCGGCTTCGACGTGCTGGCCGAGGAGGTCGCGCAGCGTCACCGTCACGCCTACCCCCGCGTGGAGAACGCCCACCGCAGGCTCCAGGTCGGCGGCGAATACCAGTGGCGGCGCGAGGGCGAGCCGCACCTGTTCAACCCCGAGACCGTCTTCAAGCTGCAGCACGCCACCAGGACCCGCCGCTACGAGATCTTCAAGGAGTACACGAACCTCGTGGACTCCCAGTCGGAGCGGCTGATGACCCTGCGCGGCCTGTTCAAGCTGCGCAAGGGCAACCCGATCCCGATCGAGGAGGTCGAGCCGGTCTCCGAGATCGTCAAGCGGTTCTCCACCGGCGCGATGTCCTACGGCTCCATCTCGATGGAGGCGCACGAGACGCTCGCCATCGCGATGAACCGGCTCGGCGGCAAGTCCAACACCGGCGAGGGCGGCGAGGACCCCGAGCGCCTCTACGACCCGGCCCGCCGGTCGGCGATCAAGCAGGTGGCCTCCGGCCGGTTCGGCGTCACCTCCGAATACCTCGTCAACGCCGACGACCTGCAGATCAAGATGGCCCAGGGCGCCAAGCCCGGCGAGGGCGGCCAGCTGCCCGGCCACAAGGTCTACCCGTGGATCGCCAAGACCCGGCACTCCACGCCCGGCGTCGGCCTCATCTCGCCGCCGCCGCACCACGACATCTACTCGATCGAGGACCTCGCCCAGCTCATCCACGACCTGAAGAACTCCAACCCGGAGGCCAGGGTCCACGTGAAGCTGGTCGCCGAGGTCGGCGTCGGCACGGTCGCGGCCGGCGTGTCCAAGGCGCACGCCGACGTGGTGCTCATCTCCGGGCACGACGGCGGCACCGGCGCCTCGCCGCTCACCTCGCTCAAGCACGCGGGCGCCCCCTGGGAGCTCGGCCTGGCCGAGACCCAGCAGACGCTGCTGCTGAACGACCTGCGCGACCGCATCGTGGTCCAGGTGGACGGCCAGCTCAAGACCGGCCGCGACGTCGTCATCGCCGCGCTGCTCGGCGCCGAGGAGTACGGCTTCGCCACCGCGCCGCTGGTCGTCTCCGGCTGCGTCATGATGCGCGTCTGCCACCTCGACACCTGCCCGGTGGGCGTGGCCACGCAGAACCCCGAGCTGCGCAAGCGCTTCACCGGCAAGCCCGAGTTCGTGGTCAACTTCTTCGAGTTCATCGCCGAGGAGATCCGCGAATACCTCGCCGAGCTGGGCTTCCGCTCGCTCGACGAGGCGATCGGGCACGCCGAGATGCTCGACATGACGGCGGCCGAGGACCACTGGAAGGCCAGCGGCCTGGACCTGTCGCCGATCCTGCACCAGCCCGAGCTGCCCGCGGGCACCCCGCTGCGCCGCACGGCCGAGCAGGACCACGGGCTCCAGCACGCGCTGGACAACACGCTCATCCAGCTCGCCGAGGGCGCCATCAACGACGGCACCCCGGTCACGCTGGAGCTGCCCATCCGCAACGTGAACCGCACCGTCGGCACCATGCTCGGCTACCAGGTCACCAAGCGGCACGGCGGCAAGGGCCTGCCCGACAACACCATCGACATCTCCTTCACCGGCTCGGCGGGCAACTCGTTCGGCGCGTTCGTGCCGCGCGGGATCACGCTGCGGCTGACCGGCGACGCCAACGACTACCTCGGCAAGGGCCTGTCCGGCGGGCGAATCACCGTCCGGCCGCACGAGCAGGCGCCGCTCGACGGGCACATCATCGCCGGCAACGTCGCCCTCTACGGCGCCACCTCCGGCGAGGTGTTCATCCGCGGCGTGGTGGGCGAGCGGTTCTGCGTGCGCAACTCCGGCGCCACGGCCGTCGTCGAGGGCGTGGGCGACCACGGCTGCGAGTACATGACCGGCGGCCGGGCCGTCGTGCTCGGCCAGACCGGGCGCAACTTCGCGGCCGGCATGTCGGGCGGCGTGGCCTACCTGCTCGACCTCAGGCCCGAGCGGGTCAACCGCGAGATGGTCGCCATCGAGGCGCTCACCGAGCAGGACGCCGAGTTCCTCAAGGAGACCGTCGAGAAGCACTTCGCGGAGACCGGCTCGCCGGTCGCCAAGGAGCTGCTGGCCGACTGGGACGCGGCGCTCGGCAGGTTCGGCAAGATCATGCCGACCGACTACAAGAGGGTGCTGGAGGCCGCCGAGGCCGCCCGCATCGAAGGCAGGGACATCGACGAGGCGGTCATGGCCGCCGCGGTGAAGGGTTAAGGGAGGCGTACCGAATGGCTGACCCGAAGGGTTTTCTCACGCACGACCGGGAGCTGCCGGCGCGCCGCCCCGTGGACGTCCGCATCAGCGACTGGCGCGAGGTCTACCAGGACTTCTCGCAGGAGAAGCTGACCAAGCAGGCGGCCCGCTGCATGGACTGCGGCATCCCGTTCTGCCACAACGGCTGCCCGCTGGGCAACCTCATCCCCGAGTGGAACGACCTCGTCTACCGCACCGACTGGCGCGAGGCGATCGAGCGCCTGCACGCCACCAACAACTTCCCGGAGTTCACCGGCAGGCTCTGCCCGGCTCCGTGTGAGGCGGCGTGCGTGCTCGGCATCAACTCCGACCCGGTGGCGATCAAGCGGGTCGAGGTCGAGATCATCGACCGCGCCTTCGCCGAGGGGTGGGTCACCCCGCAGCCGCCGGCCGTCAAGACCGGCAAGAAGGTCGCGGTCGTCGGCTCCGGGCCCGCGGGCCTGGCCGCCGCCCAGCAGCTCACCCGGGCCGGGCACGACGTGGTCGTGTTCGAGCGGGCCGACCGCGTCGGCGGGCTGCTGCGCTACGGCATCCCCGAGTTCAAGATGGAGAAGCGCCACATCGAGCGCCGTCTCGAGCAGATGCGGGCCGAGGGCACCGAGTTCCGCACCGGCGTCGACGTCGGCGTCGACATCACCGCCGCCGAGCTGCGCGAGCAGTTCGACGCCGTGGTGCTGTCCGGCGGCGCCACCCAGTGGCGCGACCTGCCGGTCGCCGGGCGCGAGCTCAAGGGCATCTACCAGGCGATGGAATACCTGCCGCTGTCCAACAAGGTCCAGGAGGGCGACTTCGAGACCTCGCCCATCTCGGCCGAGGGCAAGCACGTCGTCGTCATCGGCGGCGGCGACACCGGCGCCGACTGCATCGGCACCGCGATCAGGCAGGGCGCCAAGTCCGTCACCCAGCTCGAGATCATGCCGCAGCCGCCGAAGAGCCGCCCCGGCAACCAGCCGTGGCCGACCTTCCCGATCCTGTTCAAGATGGAGAGCGCCCACGAGGAGCTCGAGGACGGCGGCGGGCAGCGCGTCTACGCCGTCTCCACGACCGAGTTCGTCGGCGACGCGGACGGCAACGTGCGCGCGCTGCGGCTGGTCGAGGTCGAGGGGCCGCAGAGCGGCTTCAAGCCGATCCCGGGCACCGAGCGGGAGATCCCGGCCGAGCTGGTCACGCTGTCCATGGGCTTCGTCGGGCCGGAGAAGGGCGCGCTGCTGCAGGACCTGTCCGAGGTGGCGGGCGACGGCTTCTACGACGCCAGGGGCAACGTGGCGCGCGACAAGACGTACATGTCCAAGGTGGACGGCGTCTTCGTGGCGGGCGACATGGGGCGCGGGCAGTCGCTCATCGTGTGGGCCATCGCCGAGGGGCGCGCCGCCGCCTCGGGCGTGGACCGCTTCCTGACCGGCGACACGGCGCTCCCGTACCCGATCCTGCCGACCGCCCGTCCGCTCGTCTGAGGGCTTCTCGGCTCGTCTGACGAGCCTTCTCCGCTCGTCCTACGGCACGGCCCGGCTCTCACAGCCGGGCCGTCGCCGTTGTCAAGATCACCTTTCGTTACGGCAGGCCGGCGTCCCCCCACCCGCCGCACGTGGCCGGGGGCCTCCAGGGAAACGCCCGCTGAACCCGCACGGGGCCGGCCGCCGCTACGTGCGCGCCCTTGGTCGTCCGCGTGGTCACAGGCCGGCCGGAGGGGTCCGCTTCGTCGCGTATAGACCGAAATTTCACCACTAAGTTGCATCACCGGATTACTGTCGGGAAGATTCAGATTCTGCGGCAAGTCGGTGGATGGGGGAAGAATGCGGCGGGTCGCCTCTGGCATGACGGTGCTGGCCGCCGTGGTCGCGCTCGGCGCCTGCACGCCCGGCGCGTCCCGTGAGAGCGCCGCCCCGCAGGCCGAGTTCCTCGTCTTCTACGACCACGGCAAGCAGGCCGAGGCGCTGGCCGCCGTCGAGCGGGCCGGCGGCACCACCGTCTCCACTGACACCAAGCTCGGCTACCTCATGGCGGCCGGGCCCGGCGACGGGTTCGAGGAGGCCGTGGGCGCGGACCGGTCCGTGGTCGGCGTCTCGCCGGACCGCCGCATCGGCTTCGCCACCGCCCGCCCCGCCACCGCCTCAGCCACCGCCTCGGGCACCGCTCAGAGCCCCGCCACCGCCTCAGCCTCCGCTGAGAGCCCCGCCACCGCCGAAAGCCGCACCACCACCGCGGAGGGCCGCGCCGGCACCCGGACTCGCGCCACCGCGGGAACCCGGGGCGGCGGTGACGCCGGGCGGGCCGGCACGTTCCCCGACGAGCAGGCGTTCACCAGGAGCCACGGCGACCCGCTCGCCGGCCGCCAGTGGGACATGCGCATGATCGGCGCCGACCGCGCCCACGCCAAGGCACCCGGCACCAAGCAGGTCCTCGTCGGCGTCATCGACACCGGCGTGGACGGCCGGCACCCCGACATCGCCCCCAACTTCAACCGCGAGCTCAGCCGCAACTTCGTCACCGACAAACCCGAGGACGAGTACGGCGAGACGCTCGACGGCCCCTGCGAGGCGGCCGGCTGCAAGGACCCCGTGGACGCGGACGACGACGGCCACGGCACCCACGTCGCCAGCACCATCGCCTCCCCGGTGAACGGCATCGGCATCGCCGGCGTCGCGCCCGGCGTGCAGATCGTCAACCTCAGGGCGGGCCAGGACTCCGGCTTCTTCTTCCTCAAGCCCAGCCTCGACGCCCTCACCTACGCCGGCGACATCGGCGTGGACGTCGTGAACATGAGCTACTTCGTCGACCCGTGGCTGTTCAACTGCCGGAACAACGCCTCCGACACCAAGAAGCAGCAGCTCGAACAGCAGGCCATCATCACCGGCATGCAGCGCGCCCTCGACTACGCCCGCCGGCGGGGCGTCACGCTCGTCTCCGCCCTCGGCAACGGCTCCACCGACCTCGGCCGCCCCACGGTCGACAAGCAGAGCCCCGGCTACCCCAAGGGCGACGAGAAGGAGCGCAAGGTCGACAACTCCTGCCTCAACGTGCCCGCCGAGTCGAACGGCGTCCTCTCCATCGCCGCCCTCGGCCCCTCCGGCCGCAAGGCGCTCTACAGCGACTACGGCACCGAGCAGGCCGACCTCTCGGCCCCCGGCGGCGACGTGCTGGACGGCGAGGGCACCAAGGCCACCCGGTCGATCCTGGCCGCCGCCCCCGAGCGCGTGCTGCGCGCCGCCGGCCGCATCGACGCCAAGGGCGAGCCCAAGGGCGCCGACGTCGTCAAGGACTGCACCGGCGGCGCCTGCTCCTACTACCAGTATCTCGAAGGCACCTCCATGGCCGCGCCGCACGCCACCGGCGTCGCCGCCATCCTCGTCAGCCGCTTCGGCAAGCCCGGGAAGGGCGGCGTGGAGCTCGCGCCCGCCACCGTCGAGGAGCTGCTCTACAAGACCGCCACCCAGAAGGCGTGCCCCACCCCCCGCCAGTACGTCTACAAGGTGTTCGGCCAGACAGAGACGCACGAGTGTGAGGGAGACAAGTCGGACAACGGATTCTACGGTCACGGCGTCGTGGACGCCTACCGGGCGGCTACCGTCGAACCATGATGTATCGCCTCCTCGCCGACGCAGCGATGGTGGTGCACTTCGCCTTTCTCGTCTACATGGCGGTGGGCGGGTTCCTGACGTGGCGCTGGAGGCGTACTATCTGGGCGCACCTCGCGGTCGCCGCCTGGGGCGTGCTCTCGGTCGTGACCGGCATGGAATGCCCGCTCACCCTCGTGGAGGACTGGGGGCGCCGCAACGCCGGACTGGAGGGACTGCCCGCCAGCGGCTTCATCGACCACTACATCGAAGGCGTGATCTACCCGGAGGAGTACACGAACTTGGCGCGACTGGGAGTCGCCGTTCTCGTTCTGTTCTCCTACGTCGGGTACGTTCTCCGTCGTCAGTGACTGCCAAGTGGTCTGTACCAATTAAGGTAGGACTCGTGACTCGTCGCGCGAAAATCGTCTGCACCCTAGGCCCCGCCACATCCTCCAAAGAACGCCTCCGCGAGCTGATCGCCGCGGGCATGGACGTGGCACGGTTCAACCTCAGCCATGGCAACCATGACATGCACAGAGAGGTCTACGACCGGGTTCGGGAGGTGGCGGCCGACCTCGGCCGCGGTGTAGGCGTGCTCGCCGACCTGCAGGGCCCCAAGATCCGTGTCGGCACGTTCGAGGAAGGCCCCGTCAGGCTGGGCTTCGGCGACGTCTTCACCATCACCACCGAAGACGTGCCGGGCGACCGCGAGCAGGTCTCCACCACCTACAAGGGGCTCCCCAAGGACGTCCGCCCCGGTGACACCATCCTCGTCGACGACGGCCGCCTCGTGCTGGAGGCCACGCGCGTCGACGACGAGCGCATCACCACGCGGGTCGTCATCGGCGGCATGATCTCCGACAACAAGGGCCTCAACCTGCCGGGCGTCAACGTCAGCGCGCCCGCCCTGACCGACAAGGACGAGGCCGACCTGCGCTGGGCGCTGCGCACCGGCTTCGACATGATCGCCCTGTCCTTCGTGCGCCGCCCGTCCGACGCCGACGTGGTGCGCAACATCATGGAGCAGGAAGCCGTGCGCCTGCCGCTGCTCGCCAAGATCGAGAAGCCGCAGGCCGTCGACCGCCTCCCCGACATCGTCGAGGCCTTCGACGGCATCATGGTCGCCCGCGGCGACCTCGGCGTCGAGCTCCCCCTGGAGCAGGTCCCGATCGTGCAGCGGCGCATCATCGAACTGTGCCGCGAGAAGGCCCGCCCGGTCATCGTCGCCACCCAGATGCTCGACTCGATGATGAACGCCCCGCGCCCCACCCGCGCCGAGGCCTCCGACGTGGCCTACGCGGTCATGGACGGCGCCGACGCGGTCATGCTGTCGGGCGAGACCTCGGTCGGCAACTACCCCATCGAGGCCGTCTCCACGATGGACCGCATCGCCTGCGCCGCCGAGAAGTCCTCCCTCCAGGCCACCCACACGCTGGAGCGCATGCCGGAGACCACCGGCGGCGCCATCGCGCGGGCCGCGGCCGAGGTCGGGGCGATCGTCGGGGCCAAGGCGCTGGTGGCGTTCACGATGTCGGGCGAGACGGCGCGCCGCCTGGCCCGCTACCGCTCCCCGATCCCGCTGCTGGCCTTCACCTCGGCGCCGCACGTGCGGGGGCAGCTGTCGCTGACGTGGGGGGTGGAGACGTTCCACGTGCCGTTCGTGCACCACACCGACGACATGGTGCGGCAGGTGGAGGCCTCGCTGCTGTCGCTGGGACGGCTGGAGAAGGGCGACAAGGTGGTCATCGTGGCCGGCTCCCCTCCCGGCACGCCGGGCTCGACCAACGCCCTGCGCGTCCACACGATCGGCTCCGCCGTCTCGCACGCGCATTAAATTTTCTTTTACCTTTACGCTCCGCCGTGGCCTGCCGCCCGCCGCACTCCGGCGGGCGGCCCTCCGGGAAACGCCCGGTGAGGCCCGGAAACAGCGATGGGGCAGCGCGTCACGGCGTTGCCCCATCGGCGTCCGCGCGCCGGTGCCCGCCGGCGGCGCCCCGATGACGGGCGAAGGCGATCAGTCGGTGGCGTGCAGGGCCGCGTTCAGTCGTTGGCGTGCAGGGCCGCGTTCAGCTCGATGCCGTTGCCCTTGCGGGGCAGCGCCTCCACCGCGCCCGACTGCGAGTTGCGCCGCAGCAGCATGCCGTTCGACCCCGACAGCTCGGCCGCCTTGACCACCTTGCCGTCGGGCAGGGTGACCCGGGTGCCCGCCGTCACGTACAGGCCGGCCTCCACCACGCAGTCGTCGCCCAGCGAGATGCCCAGACCCGAGTTGGCGCCCAGCAGGCAGCGCTCGCCGATCGAGATGACCTGCTTGCCGCCGCCCGACAGCGTCCCCATGATCGAGGCGCCGCCGCCGACGTCGGAGTGGTCGCCGACGACCACGCCCGCCGAGACCCGGCCCTCGATCATCGCCGCGCCCAGCGTGCCGGCGTTGAAGTTGACGAAGCCCTCGTGCATGACCGTGGTGCCCTCGGCCAGGTGGGCGCCCAGCCGCACCCGGTCGGCGTCGGCGATCCGCACGCCCGACGGCATCACGTAGTCCACCATGCGCGGGAACTTGTCCACCCCGTACACCGCGACCGGCCCCTTCGCCCGCAGCCGCAGCCGCGTGCGCTCGAAGTCCGGCACCGGGCACGGCCCGTAGTTCGTCCAGACCACGTTGGCCAGCAGCCCGAACTGGCCCTCCAGGCTGGCGCCGTGGGGCCGGATCAGCCGCGTGGACAGCAGGTGCAGGCGCAGCCAGACGTCGTGCGTGTCCGCCGGCGGCTCGGAGAGGTCGGCGATGCCGGTGCGCACCGCCACGACCTCCACACCCCGCGCCGCGTCGGGGCCGACCAGCTCGGCCAGCTCACCGGCCTCCTCGGCGGAGAGCCGCTGCGTGCCCTTCACGGGCGGGTCGCCCAGCTCGGGCGCGGGGAACCAGGTGTCGAGTACGGTGCCGTCGGCGGCGATGGTGGCCAGGCCGACGCCGAAGGCGCCGGTCGGAGCAGGATCGATAGCAGTCACGGGCCCAAAAATACCGTTTCGCAGGTCAGCCCAGGGCCCCGAGGTCGGCCGACAGCCAGTGCTCGGGCCGCATCCGGAACGTCACGAGCATGTTGAGGTCGGAGCCCTGCACGTAGCCCGACACGGCGTCGGGCGGCAGGTAGCGGGCCGCGATGCGGGTCAGGTCGTCCAGTGTCGTCGGCCCCGAACGGACCACCGGCCCCTCCACCGAGACGTAGCGGTAGGTCGGGCTGACGCGCTGCACCAGGACCGAGAACCGGCCCGCCTTCGCGATCAGCCGCGCCTTCCGCGAGTCACCGTCGGTCAGGAACCGCAGCTCGCCCCCGGGGCTGTAGTCGTACCAGACCGGCACGGTCAGCGGCGCCCGGCCGGTGCCCGCCTCGACGGCCAGACTCGCGATGTGCGGCTCCGCCAGGAACGTCTCCCGCGCCGTCACGCTCAGCGCCATCCGCCCACCCCCGTATTCATCGATCTTGAAACGCCTATTCCCGGTGGGAGCCATCCCGAAAAGTCCCCACGCGCGCGGCATGCGCCCCGAGGCCGGCCGCGCGCCCCGTCCGCGAAGTCCCCACGCAGCATGTGCCGCGGGGCCGGAGCCCGCGCGCCCCCGTCCGCCCTCGTCCGTCCCCTGTCCGTCCCCCGTCCGCCCCGTCCGTCCCCGTCTGCCCCCGGCCTCAGTATTTCGGTCCCACGTGCCGGTCGAGCAGCTCCACCGCCTCCCGCCGGGCGACCGAGAGCTCGTTGCGGTTGTTGAAGCGCCAGGCCACGCCGAGCAGGTCGAGAGCGGCGCAGCACAGGGCCAGGATGTCGCGCGACTCGTTCTTGAAGTGGTAGCGCGGATATTCGTACCACCGGGCCCCGCCGGGCAGCTCGCGGCGCACGCGGTTCACCCCGCGGCAGCCGTCGGAGTGGATCAGCCCCCTGACGAACTTGTCCGGATGCCTCGCGACGATCTCCTGCTGCCACGCTTCCAGCACTATCGTCCGCTCGTGCTTCTTGCCGGGGCCATGCTGCGGGAAGAGGCACGCCCAGTGCGTGGAGCGGCTGCTGACCTCCGTGCAGCCCTTGCGGCGGCGCCGGCCGACCGATGAGGTGGGCATGACCAGCGCCATGGCACGGGCGGCCTCCTCGATCAGGCCCGGCCGGCGGGCGTCGCAGTAGAGGGTGAGGCGGTAGACCTGCTTGGCCTCGCGCACGATGTGGCCGTCGCCGAGGTAGAGCCCGAGCAGGTGGGCGTAGGCGGCGGCGTCGAGCGGGCGGCCGTGGCAGCGGGGGCAGGAGCGGCGGCGGCGCGGGTCCGCGCCGTCGCGGGCGCGGCGGGCGCCGGTGCGCCACTTCCGGACGGCGCCGACGGACACGCCGCACAGCTCGGCCACCTGACGGTCGGACCGGCCCTGGGCCGAGAGGCCGAGGGCGCGCTCCACGGTGTGGCGGGGGTGCATGGACCGAGCGTGACAGAAGTCACCGACAGTTCCGGGACCGTCACGCTCTCATCGCGGCGTCAGGAGCGCGCCTTCGTGACGCGGCGGAGTGAGCCCCATGCGCGGTGTGGCGAGGGGTGGGGCGAAAAGACCCCCGGCCGGGAGGGACGGGGGTCGGGTCGGTGCCCCGGGTGGGATTCGAACCCACACTGTATGGATTTTGAGGCCATCGACTCTGCCGTTGGTCTACCGGGGCGGCATATGTCCGGTCTGTGATCTCGGGGTGTCGTGCCCGAGCCGCACCGGCGTGGATCTAATCTACCGGACATCTGTACTCTTCTGCTCGTGAGTACGCAGCGGCGAGTAGTGATCGCGGAAGACGAGGCCCTGATCCGCCTCGACCTCAAGGAGATGCTCCAGGAGGACGGCTACGTCGTCGTGGGCGAGGCCGGTGACGGTGAGCAGGCGATCCGGCTGGCCGCCGACCTGAAACCCGACCTCGTGATCCTCGACGTGAAGATGCCCGTGCTCGACGGCATCTCGGCGGCCGAGCGGATCGTGTCCGAGCGGATCGCCCCGTGCCTCATCCTGACCGCCTTCTCGCAGCGCGACCTGGTGGAGCGGGCGAGGGACGCCGGGGCGATGGCCTACCTGGTCAAGCCGTTCACCAAGGCGGATCTGGTGCCGGCGATCGAGATGGCGGTGAGCAGGCACGAGGAGATGGTCGCGCTGGCGGCCGAGGTGTCGAGCCTGTCGGAGCGGCTGGAGACCAGGAAGCTGGTCGAGCGGGCCAAGGGGCAGTTGATGGCGCAGCACGGCTGGACCGAGCCGCAGGCGTTCCGGTGGATCCAGAAGGCGTCGATGGACCGCCGGTTGAGCATGCGCGAGGTTGCTCAGATCGTTATAGACGATGCGGCGGAGCGGTCCTGAAAAAGCCCTATATCAAGTGATTTGACCCGGCGGGTTGTGGTGCGGTCACGACTGGGCATCCAACCGGCTTCGGGAGCTTACGCGGCTGGCGTCCCGGCGCGTAACTGATGGGCGGACGGAAGGTTCGCTCATCTTCGATCGGAGACGCTTTCCATGATCCGCATTTTTCGTGCGCCGCTCGCGGCCACAGCCGCATGCCTGGCGCTGGCGGCGTGCTCGTCCGGCGGCACCGGCGCCGGTTCCGGCACCACGAGTGCCACGCCGGCCGCGCCCTCCTCGCCCGCGGTCGCGCAGGGGGACGGCACGCTGACGATCGGCACCCTGCTGCCGCAGACGGGCTCGCTGGCCTATCTGGGCCCGCCCATGTTCGGGGGCGTCGACCTGGCGCTCAAGGAGATCAACGAGGCCGGCGGGGTGCTGGACAAGCCGGTGACCGAGCACGACACCGACTCCGGTGACACGACCACGAACATCGCCTCGCAGTCGGTGGACAAGCTGCTGGCGCAGAAGGCCGACGCGATCATCGGGGCGGCCTCGTCGTCGGTGTCGGAGTCGGTGATCGACAAGATCACCGGGGCGGGGGCCGTGCACTTCTCGCCGGCCAACACCTCCGACAAGTTCACCACGATCGAGGACAAGGGCCTGTACTTCCGTACGGCGCCGCCGGACAAGCTGCAGGGCCGGGTGCTGGGGGACCTGGTGGTGGCCGACGGCAACGACACAGTGGGCATCCTGGCGATGCAGGACTCCTACGGCACCGGCCTGGCCGACCAGGTGGAGCAGACGGTCACGGACGCCGGCGCCCAGGTGGCCGAGCGGGTGGACTACGACCCGAAGGCGGCCGACTTCTCCGCCGACGTGGCCAGGATCAAGGCCAAGAACCCCAAGGGCATCGTGCTGATCGGCTTCGAGGAGACCTCGAAGGTGGTGCAGGAGCTGGTCAAGCAGGGGCTGACCAGCGACAAGCACAAGTGGTACATGGTCGACGGCAACACCTCCAACACCAACTTCCTGCAGATGCCCAAGGGCACGCTCGACGGCGTCAAGGGCACGATCCCGGGGGCGGAGGCGCCGGAGGCGTTCCAGAAGCGGCTGCTGGTGGTGAATCCGGAGCTGGCGGAGTACACCTACGCGGCGGAGTCGTACGACGCCGTGATGCTCGTCGCGCTGGCCGCCGAGGCGGCCAAGAACGACTCGGGCCAGGCGATCGCGGCCGAGCTGGTCGAGGTGAGCAAGGGCGGCAGCAAGTGCACCGGCTTCAAGGAGTGCGCCGACCTGCTGAAGGCCGGCACGGACATCGACTATGACGGCGTCAGCGGGCCGGTGGACTTCAATGACGCGGGCGATCCGACGGTCGCCACGATCGGCGTCTACCAGTACGGCCCCAACAACCGGTTCAACGCCGCCAAGGCGGTCGAATATCGCCAGGGTAAGATCACCGGCTGATCGCCCATTTCTGCCCTGATCCGGATATTTCGGATCAGGGCAGCTTCATGGCCGTAACTCTCCTGAAACACACCATGACGATGGGTGTTTGGGACATTACAAATCAGCATAAAAGCCGCGTAAGAACTCCCCATCTCGGCACGGGACAGGCAAGCTGAACTCGTAAAACCGGCGGAGGTGATCGTCTCTTCGCCGAGATTGGGGGAGTCTCTTTCATGAACCGCATTGCTCCAGCGGGGCGCGTGCTGGCCGTCGCGGCCGCGGCGAGCCTGGCCCTGACTGCTTGTGGCGGCGGTGGCGACACGGCCGCCCAGCAGCCCGCCTCCGCTGCGCCGTCCACGGCGGCCTCCTCGGCGCCGGCGGCGAAGGGCGACGGCACGCTGACCCTCGGCACGGTCCTGCCGCAGACCGGTTCGCTGGCGTTCCTCGGCCCGCCCGAGTTCGCCGGCGTGGACCAGGCCGTCAAGGAGATCAACGAGGCCGGTGGCGTCCTCGGCAAGCCGGTCACCAAGATCCATATGGACTCGGGCGACACCACCACCAACATCGCCTCGCAGTCGGTGGACAAGCTGCTGGCGCAGCAGGCCGACGCCATCATCGGCGCCGCCTCCTCCTCGGTGTCCGAGTCGATCATCGACAAGGTCACGGGGGCCGGGGTGGTGCAGTTCTCGCCGGCCAACACCTCCGACAAGTTCACCACGATCAGCGACAACGGCCTGTACTTCCGTACCGCGCCGCCGGACAAGCTGCAGGGCCGCGTGCTCGGTGACCTGGTCGTGGCCGACGGCAACGACACCGTCGGCATCCTGGCCATGCAGGACTCCTACGGCTCGGGCCTGGCCGACCAGATCACCAAGACGGCCGAGGAGGCCGGCGCCAGCGTCGTGGAGCGGGTCGACTACGACCCGAAGGCCCCCGAGTTCTCCGCCGACGTCGCCAAGATCAAGGCCAAGAACCCGAAGGCGATCGTGCTGATCGGCTTCGAGGAGGGCGCCAAGGTCGTGGCCGAGCTGGTCAAGCAGGGCCTGACCGCCGACAAGGTGAAGTGGTACATGGTGGACGGCACCATGTCGAACACCAACTACCTGAAGATGCCCAAGGGCACGCTCAAGGGCGTCAAGGGCACCATCCCGGGCGCCGAGGCGCCGGACGAGTTCAGGAAGAAGCTCAAGGAGATCTCCCCGGACCTCGACGACTTCACCTACGCCGCCGAGTCGTACGACGCGGCGAACCTCATCGCGCTGGCCGCCGAGGCCGCCAAGGACGACTCCGGCAAGTCGATCGCCGCCAAGCTGCCCGAGGTGAGCAAGGGCGGCGAGAAGTGCAAGAGCTTCAAGGAGTGCGCCGACCTGCTGAAGGCCGGCAAGGACATCGACTACGACGGCGTCAGCGGCCCGATCGAGTTCAACGACGCCGGTGACCCGGCCGTGGCCACGATCGGCGTCTACCAGTACGGCGACGACAACAAGTACCCCGGCAAGGCGCTGGAGTACCGCACCGGCAACATCGAGGGCTGACCTCCCGGGTCATCCCGCCCGGGCCCGGAAACCCACCCTTTCCGGGCCCGGGGCACCACCGGCCGGACCCGTACCGACCGGCGGCCGTGCCCGGAGCCGACCGGGCGGCTCAGGACTCACCGGCCCAGGTCTCATCGGCCGGGCCCGCGGGTCAGCCGGCGGGCCCGGTGCTCCGCTCGCCCAGGCCGCAGGCCCGCATCGCGTACGCGATGAGGCGGTGCTGCAGCGGCTGGGGCGGCGTCACGATCACCACGCGCTCCTCGCCCCCGTCGATCGCGGCCCGCACCGGGAACAGGAACGCCTTCTTGGCCTCGGCGAACGCGTGCGGGTCGCACCGGCCAGGGGTGAGCTCGACCGGCACCTCCAGCCGCTGCGCCCCGGCGGCCAGCGTGCCCAGGGGCCTGCCCCCGGCGGTGACGATGTAGTGCGTGGTGCCGCCCATCTCGTTGAGCGTCACCGTGCCCGGCCCGCGCCTGGTGACCACCAGGTTCCCCCGCATGACCTTGCCCGACTCCTTCCACTCCGGGCCGAACTCGATGCCTGCCGCCTGCTTGATCAGGAACTCCGAGCACTCGTCGCGCAGCAGCCTGGCCAGCAGCGGATCGGGGTGCGGCACCCGGAAGACGACCTTGCGCGGCGGCGCGGAGCCGCCACCGACGTGGGCCACGACGGTGGCGGGGCCGACCTCGGGCAGGCCCTGGGGCAGGCAGTTGGCGGCGCCGTACGGGATGGGCAGGTCCGTGCGCTCGGTTTTCCCGATGACCGCGTCGGCCCGTTGTGGCGGCATCGTTTTGAAGGATGGCGTGACAAGCTGGACATCAGCAAAATAAACCGGTGTTTCTCCAATATTTCGGACAGCCACCTGAAGCTGGTGAACAGGCTCGTCGGAACGCCATTGCGCCAGTGAGACGGACACTCCCGGCGGCGGATCGGCGGGCGGGGGAGAGGCCGGTTCCGGCGAACCGCAACCGGTTACGAGTAGGGCCAGCGCGAGCGGGAGGGTAATGCGCTTCACCCGTCGCACATTAAGCCTCCTCACACAGGTCCGTAAGTTGAGGACTGATTACGACTCCGCATCCAAGTGCCGACAGTTCCCCAGCGGACCTGGTTGGAGTCTGCACCGATTTTGTACGTTTCCGTCATTCGATCGGGAACGCTCGGCGGTGCTGACGGATCCCGGCCTGGAAATGAAGGAGACACTTCATGATCCGCATTGCTCCCGTGGGACGGGCGCTGGCTGTCGTGGCTGCCACCAGCCTGGCCCTGACAGCCTGCGGTGGTGGTGGCGGTGACACCGCCACGCAGACTTCCCCGAGTGCCGCACCGGCCTCGTCGTCCGCACCGGCGGCGAAGGGCGATGGCACGCTCACCCTCGGCACGCTGCTGCCCCAGACCGGTTCCCTGGCGTTCCTCGGCCCGCCCGAGTTCGCGGGGGTCGACCTCGCCCTGAAGGAGATCAACGAGGCCGGCGGCGTGCTCGGCAAGCCGGTGGCCAAGTTCGACACCGACTCCGGTGACACGACCACGAACATCGCCTCGCAGTCGGTGGACAAGCTGCTGGCGCAGAAGGCCGACGCCATCATCGGCGCCGCCTCCTCGTCGGTGTCGGAGTCGGTCATCGACAAGATCACGGGCGCGGGTGTCATCCACTTCTCACCGGCCAACACCTCCGACAAGTTCACCACGATCGAGGACAAGGGCCTGTACTTCCGCACCTCCCCGCCGGACAAGCTGCAGGGCCGCGTGCTCGGCGACCTGGTCGTGGCCGACGGCAACGACACGGTCGGCATCCTGGCCATGCAGGACTCCTACGGCACCGGCCTGGCCGACCAGGTGCAGAAGACGGTCACCGACGGCGGTGGCCAGGTGGTCGAGCGCGTCGACTACGACCCGAAGGCGGCCGACTTCTCCGCCGACGTCGCCAAGATCAAGGCCAAGAACCCCAAGGGCATCGTGCTGATCGGCTTCGAGGAGACCTCCAAGGTCATCCAGGAGCTGGTCAAGCAGGGCATGCCGGCCGACAAGCACAAGTGGTACATGGTCGACGGCAACACCTCCAACACCAACTACGTCAAGATGCCGAAGGGCACGCTGAAGGGCGTCAAGGGCACCATCCCCGGCGCGGCCTCGCCGGAGGACTTCCAGAAGAAGCTCCTTGAGATCAACAAGGACCTGGAGGACTTCAGCTACGCCCCCGAGTCCTACGACGCGGCGAACCTGATCGCGCTGGCCGCCGAGGCCGCCAAGAGCGACGCGGGCGTGGACATCGCGGCCAAGCTGATGGAGGTCAGCAAGGGCGGCACGAAGTGCAAGAACTTCAAGGAGTGCGTGGACCTGCTGAAGGCCGGCACGGACATCGACTACGAGGGCGTCAGCGGCCCGGTCGAGTTCGACGAGGCCGGTGACCCGGCGGTCGCCACGATCGGCATCTACCAGTACGGCGACGACAACAAGTACGGCACCAAGGCGCTGGAGTACCGCACCGGCAACATCGCCGGCTGACACCTCTCCCGCACAGTCGCCAGCACGTCGAGGAAGGGCCCGGTCACCCCGTGACCGGGCCCTTCCCGCTGCCCTCGGCCCCGCGCCACGTCCCACATGAAAGAACGGGGAAAGGGCCCGGCGGGAGCCCCTTCCCCGTTTCTCGGCGCGGTGGTTACGCCTTGGCCAGCGTGCCGAGGTACAGCTCGATGACCTTGGGGTCGTTGGCGAGCTGCCGCCCGGTGCCGGTGTAGGCGTTGCGGCCCTGGTCCAGGACGTAGCCGCGGTGGCAGATCTGCAGGCAGCGCCGCGCGTTCTGCTCCACCATGATCACGGTCACGCCGGCCTTGTTGATCTGCTGGGCCTGGATGAAGACCAGGTCCTGCAGCTTGGGCGACAGACCGGCCGACGGCTCGTCGAGCAGCAGCACCGACGGCTCGGTCATGAGCGCCCTGGCCATCGCCACCATCTGCCGCTCACCGCCCGACAGGGAGCCGGCGCGCTGCTTGCGCCGCTCCTTGAGCGCGGGGAACAGCTCGGCCACGAACTCGAAGCGCTCCTTGAACTTCCCCGGCACCTGGTAGGCGCCCATCTCGAGGTTCTCCTCGATGGTGAGGCTGGGGAAGACGTTGTTGGTCTGCGGCACGTAGCCCACGCCGCGGGAGACCAGCGAGTGCGCCTTCATGTTCGTGATGTTCTCGCCCTTGAGCAGCACCGTGCCGCTGCGGATGTTGACCAGCCCGAACATGGCCTTGAGTAGTGTCGACTTCCCGGCGCCGTTGGGGCCGATGATGCCGATCAGCTCGCCTTCCTTCACGTACAGGTCGGAGCCGTTGAGGATGTTGACGCCGGGCAGGTAGCCGGCGATCAGCTCGTCGCAGCGCAGCACCGCGTCCTTGGCGCCCTCCAGGTGGGCGGTGCGGTCGGTGACTGCGGCCTTGGACCGGGCCTCCTCGACGGGCGCTTCGTCGGCGCTCACTTCTGCGTCTCCTCTGTGGTCTCGGCCCCGGGGGCCGTGCTCGCGGACCTGGTGGCCCCGGGGTCGTGGATCTCGGCCTCCAGGGCGGCCTCGGCCTCGTGCAGCTGGGCCGCCAGCTCGCTGTCCGACAGCGGGGCGTCGTGGTGGGCGCCCAGGTAGGCGTCGATCACGCGCTGGTCGGACATGATGGTCGAGGGCGGGCCCTCGGCGATCACCGCGCCCTGCGCCATGACGATCACCCAGTCGCTGATGTCGCGGACCATGTCCATGTCGTGCTCCACGAACAGCACCGTCATGCCCTGCTCGCGCAGGTCCTTGACGTGGCCGAGCAGCGACTGCGTCAGCGCCGGGTTCACGCCGGCCATCGGCTCGTCGAGCATGACCAGCTCGGGCCTGACCATGAGCGCGCGGGCCATCTCCAGCAGCTTGCGCTGGCCGCCGGAGAGCGAGCCGGCGAAGTCGTCGCGCTTGGCGTCGAGCTTGAACCGCGCCAGCAGCTCCTCGGCGCGCTCGGTGATCTCGTCCTCCTGCTCGCGCCAGAAGCTCGGCACGAGGGCCCGCCAGAAGCTCTCGCCCTTCTGCTTCTGCGCGCCCAGGCGCATGTTCTCCAGCACGGTCAGGCGCGAGAGCGCCTTGGTGAGCTGGAAGGTGCGCACCATACCGGCCCTGACCACCTTGTGGGCGGGCAGGCCGTTCATGGGACGCCCGTTGAACGTCCACGTCCCGGAGTCGGCCGTGTCGAAGCCGGTGAGCTGGTTGAAGAAGGTGGTCTTGCCGGCCCCGTTGGGGCCGATCAGCGCGGTGATGGAGCCGCGCTGGATCTCGACGTGGCTCACCTCGACGGCGGTCAGGCCGCCGAAGCGGCGCACCACGTTGTCGACCACGAGGATGGGGTCGGGCTTGGGCACGCCGGGCTCGCGGGCCAGGTCCTTGAACGCGGCCTGGGCGGTGGCCTTCGGGCCTGCGGTCATCGTGTCATCGCGCATCGATGGCGATCTCCCTCTTGTCCCCGAAGATGCCCTGTGGCCGGACGACCAGCAACAGGATGAAGCCCAGGCCGACCAGGGCGTAGCGGATGGGGCCGACCTGGATGGTGCTCATGAAGGGGATGTACCCGTTGGCCACCAGCTCGGCCAGGGTGTTGCCGATGAAGACGAACAGCACCCAGAAGATCATCGCGCCGACGACCGGCCCGAACACGCGGGCGGCGCCGCCGAGGATGACGATGGTGTAGGCGAAGAACGTCATCTCCGTGCCGAACACGTCGGGCTGCACCGAGCCGTTGTAGAGGCCGTAGAAGAAGCCGCCGAAGCAGCCGATGATGCCGCCCAGCATGAGCGACTGCATCTTGTACGCGAAGACGTTCTTGCCCAGGGCGCGCACGGCGTCCTCGTCCTCGCGGATGGCCTTCAGCACGCGGCCCCACGGGCTCTTCATCAGCAGGTAGACCACCAGGCAGCAGAGCAGCACGACGATCCAGCCCACCGTGAGCAGCCACATCGTGCGCTCGCCGAAGCCGAACGGGCCGATGCCGTAGCGGCCGGGCGGGTAGGGGTTCATCGCGTAGAAGTCGGTGTTGAAGCCGCGCCGGCCGTCGGAGCCGCCGAAGATGTCCTTGAAGTACACCGAGCGGAAGACGAGCCGGACGATCTCCGCCGCGGCGATCGTCACGATCGCCAGATAGTCGGCCCGCAGTTGCAGGGTCGGGATGCCCAGCAGCAGCGCGAGCACCGCGGCGGCGGCCAGGCCGACCAGGATGCCGATCCAGAACGGCAGGTTCATGACGGTGACGGAGACGGCCAGGCCGTAGCCGGCCACGGCCATGAACGCCGCCTGGCCGAAGTTGAGCAGGCCGGTGTAGCCGAAGTGGATGTTGACGCCGATCGCGGCCAGGCCGTACACCACGGTCTCCCAGCCGATGGCGGCGTGGACGGTGGTGGTGAGAATCGTGAGCCAGTCCATGTCCTACCCCCGTCAGCCGATCCGCTCGCGGCGGCCCAGGATGCCCTGCGGCCGGAAGAGAAGCACGATGATCAGCACGGCCAGCGCGCCGACCGACTTCAGCTCCGGCGGCACCCACAGGGTCGACACCTGGATGAAGATGCCCACCACGAGCGAGCCGATCAGGGCGCCGAACGCCGTGCCGAGCCCGCCGAGCGTGACGCCCGCGAAGATGAGCAGCAGGATGTCCTGGCCCATGGTGAACTTCAGCGACTGCGACAGGCCGAGCATGACGCCCGCCAGCGCGGCGATGGCGCCGCCCGCGGTCCAGATGATGCGGATGACGCGGTCGACGTTGATGCCGGAGGAGGCGGCCAGGGCCGGGTTGTCGGACACCGCGCGCGCCGCCTTGCCGGTGCGGGTCTTCATCAGGGCCAGGCCGACGACGACGAGGACCGCCAGCTCGATGCCGATCGCCCAGAAGTTCTTCGGCGCGGCGCTGATCGGGCCGACCGTGATGCCCGCCTGCGTGTTGTAGTCGGTGAAGCTCTCGGTCTGGGCGCCGAAGAAGAACTGGATGAGGTTGCGCAGCAGGATGGCCACGCCGATCGAGATGATCATCATGGCGATGGTGCCGGTGCCGCGTTTGCGCAGCTGGCCCCAGAACCATCGGTCCTGTCCGTAGCCCAGCGCGCCGGCGACCACGACGGCCAGGATCGCGGCCGGGATGAGCTGGATGCTGAAGCCGACGTTGAACGCGTAGGCGATGACCGCGCCGAGCGTCACCAGCTCGCCGTGGGCGAAGTTCGTCAGTCCGGTGGTGCCGTAGATGAGCGACAGGCCGAGCGCGCCCAGGGCGATGATCAGGCCGAGGTTGACGCCCTCGAAGGTGAGCTGGGCGGCCTGCCCCCAGAACGAGCTCTGCCCGGTGGCCTCCTGCTGCGGCTGCCCGCCGGCGCCCTTGGGGTCGAGCGGGAACAGGACGGTGGAGCAGTTGCCCTCGAAGACCGTCGGGGTGCGGACATTCACGCCGCCGCGTGGCGCGGCGTTCTGCGGAATGGTGCTGACATCCAACGTGACCTTGAACTTACCGGGATCTTCAACCTGGACGTCCCACGCGCCTTGCGCGTTACTGGTGACCTCCTCGACGGGTTGTCCGCCCTCGGTGGTCACCACGATTTTGGCGCCGTTCACTGGCTGGCCTTGGAATGTGAGTGTGCCCCTCAAACCCTGGCAATCGGCGGGGCCGGCATGAGCCGGACCGGCGAGCAGGAAGACGAGTCCACCCAGGAAGGCCGTGAACGCGATCACGGCTCTGCGCAATGGTGCTCCCTCAAAGTAGGTCAAGGCGGGGTTGTGCCCCTCCATCTCGACACGCGCGCATCGCAGGCACAACTGGGATGCAATGGCGGGAGCTTATTCCGGGGACGCCCGGTTCAGTATCGTTCGTCACCAATTAGTGACATGTGTGTGTCACTCATGTGAGGAAACAACAAGCCTGGTCAGGGGCTAAATCACCGGAGACGCCTGGCGCTTTGGGGAAACGAGTCAATAACGATCGCGGGAAATGCATGGACGAGCCCGCGGGGATGGCCTTTGGGGCCATGCAGGGCTCCCCTGTCGTATGCGGGAGAACCTCCCCGCACGCGTGGGGCCGAACACGTTTTCTACTGGGCCTCCCCGCGGGCTCTGTTCGGACAACCGTAGCGAGCCCCGGGGGCCGTGCGCAAAGGGTCGGTGAAAGTGACGGAAGCGACGCGAACGGTCAGCGGTCGCGCAACATGCAGGTGAGCCTGGAGGTGCACACGCGCCGCCCCTGCTCATCGGTGATCACGATGTCATACGTCGCCAAAGAGCGACCCGCGTGCAACCGTGTCGCGACCCCCTTGACGTAACCGGAGGTCGCCGGGCGGTGGTGGGTGGCGTTGATCTCGATGCCCACCGCGAGCCGCTCGGGACCGGCGTGGATGGCCGCGGCCACCGAGCCGAGCGTCTCGGCCAGCACCACCGAGGCCCCGCCGTGCAACAGCCCGTACGGCTGCGTGTTGCCCTCCACCGGCATCCGGCCCACGACCCGCTCCGCGCCGGCCTCCAGGAACTCGATCCCCATCCGGTCGGCGAGCGTGCCCTGGTGCAGGTCGCCGAACACGCTGAGGTCCACGGGGTTGGTCTGCGTCAAAGGGATGTCTCCACTCTTCCGAGCTCGGGTTTTCTGTCGCAGACGCAGACTAGGCTGCGTACGTGCCGAAGAGTGAAGTGACCCCCAGCCGCCCGTGCCTGCTGTTGCTCGACGGGCATTCCCTGGCTTATCGCGCGTTCTACGCGCTCAAGGACGCCAACCTGATGACCACCGACGGTCAGCACACCGAGGCGGTCTACGGGTTCACCTCGATGCTGACCAACATCCTGCGCGACGAGCAGCCGACGCACGTCGCGGTGGCCTTCGACCGGTCGGAGCCGACGTTCCGCCACGAGGAATACGCCGACTACAAGGCCAACAGGAGCGAGACCCCGGAAGACTTCCGCGGTCAGATGCAGCTCATCTTCGAGCTGCTCGACACGCTGCGCATCCCGCGCCTGTCCAAGGCGGGGTTCGAGGCCGACGACCTCATCGCCACCCTGGCCACCCGGGCGGGCGAGCAGGGCATGAACGTCCTGATCGTCACCGGCGACCGCGACGCGCTGCAGTTGGTCAACGACCACGTCACCGTCCTGATGACCCGGCGCGGCATCAGCGACATGACCAGGTTCACGCCCGAGGCCGTCGAGGAGAAATACGGCCTGACCCCCGCCCAATACCCCGACTTCGCCGCCCTGCGCGGCGACCCCAGCGACAACCTGCTGAGCATCCCCAGCGTGGGGGAGAAGACCGCCGCCAAGTGGGTGCGCGAGTTCGGCTCGCTGACCGCGCTGGTCGACCGGGTCGACGAGGTCAAGGGCAAGGTCGGCGACAAGCTGCGCGAGCACGTCGCCCAGGTGCTGATGAACCGCCGGCTCACCGAGCTGCTGCGCGACGTGCCGCTGGAGGTCGAGCTCGGCGACCTCAAGCAGGGCACGTGGGAGCGCGAGGAGATCAACAAGCTCTTCGACACCCTGCAGATCCGCGGCGAGCTGCGCGAGCGCGTCTTCAAGGTGCTCGGCACCGGCGAGCAGGAGCCCGAGCAGGGCTTCGAGGTCGAGACCGTGCTGCTCGGGCCCGACCGGGTCGCCGGCTGGCTGCGGGCGCTGCCCGAGGGCCGCGCGGGCCTGGCCTTCAAGGGCTCCTACGGCAGCGGCACCGGGCGCATCGACGCCATCGCCATCGCCTCGCCCGACGGCACCGCCGCCCACATCGACCCCGTCAAGCTCACCGAGGCCGACGAGGCGGCCCTGCGGGCCTGGCTGGGCGACGACACCAAGCCCAAGGCCGTCCACGACGCCAAGGGGCCCATCCTGGCCCTGTGGGCCCAGGGCATGGAGCTGCGTGGCCTGAGCTGCGACACCGCCCTGGCCGCCTACCTGGCGATGCCGGGCCAGCGCACGTTCGCCCTCGAAGACCTGGCCAGGCGCTACCTCCACCGCGACCTGCGCGCCGAGGAGGAGCCCAGCGGGCAGGCCGCGCTGTTCGGCGACGACGAGGACGCCCCGGCCAAGGACCTCGCGCTGCGCGCCCACGCCGTGCGCGAGCTGGCGCAGGCCCTGGAGAGCTTCCTGGCCGGGCGCGGCGGCACCCAGCTCCTGGCCGACGTGGAGCTGCCGCTGCTGTCGGTGCTGGCCGAGATGGAGCGCGCCGGCATCGCCGTCGACAGCGAATACTTCGCCGGCCTGGAGGCCGAGTTCGGCGCCGCGGTCAAGCACGCCGTCGAGGAGGCCCACCGCTCGGTCGGCGAGCAGTTCAACCTGGGCTCGCCCAAGCAGCTCCAGGAGATCCTGTTCACCCGGCTCAACCTGCCCAAGACCAAGAAGATCAAGACCGGCTACAGCACCGACGCCGACCAGCTCGCCTGGCTGGCCACCCAGACCGAGCACGAGCTGCCCACGATCATGCTGCGCCACCGCGACCAGCAGAAGCTGCGCACCACGGTGGAGGGCCTGATCAAGGAGATCGGCGACGACGGCCGCATCCACACCACGTTCAACCAGATCATCGCGGCCACCGGCCGGCTGTCGTCGGAGAAGCCCAACCTGCAGAACATCCCGATCCGCACCGCCGAGGGCCGCCGCATCCGGCAGGGCTTCACGGTCGGCGAGGGCTACGAGACGCTGCTGACCGCCGACTACAGCCAGATCGAGCTGCGCATCATGGCCCACCTGTCGGGCGACGAGTCGCTCATCGAGGCGTTCGAGTCGGGCCACGACTTCCACCAGGCCACCGCGGCCCGGGTCTTCGACCTGCCGCCCGAGCAGATCGACGGCGAGCTGCGGGCCCGCATCAAGGCCATGAACTACGGCCTGGCCTACGGCCTGTCCGACTTCGGCCTGTCGGGGCAGCTCAACATCCCGGTGGCCGAGGCGCGGGCGCTGAAGGAGGAATACTTCCAGGAGTTCGGCGGCGTGCGCGACTTCCTCAACGCCATCGTCTCCCAGGCCCGCGCCGACGGCTACACCGAGACGATCATGGGCCGCCGCCGCTACCTGCCCGACCTCACCAGCGACAACCGCCAGCGCCGCGAGATGGCCGAGCGCATGGCGCTCAACGCCCCGATCCAGGGCTCGGCCGCCGACATCATCAAGGTCGCCATGCTCAACGTGCGCCAGGCCATCGGCGAGGAGGGGCTGGCCTCGCGGATGTTGCTCCAGGTGCACGACGAGCTGGTGTTCGAGGTGGCGCCGGGCGAGCTGGAGCGGCTCAAGCAGCTCGTGTGCGACCAGATGAACGCCGCCTACCACCTGCGGGTGCCGCTGGAGGTCTCGGTGGGCGTGGGCCGCACCTGGGAGGACGCGGGCCACTGAGCGACGGGCTCCCTGACGGGCTCCCGGCCGGGCTCCTTGCCGGGCTCCCGGCCGGGCTCCTTGCCGGGCTCCCGGCCGGGCTTCTCGCCGGGCCGGGGGAGGGGAGCGGCGGGGCCGTGCCGGGTCTGCACTAGCCTGAAGCGGTCTTCACCGAACGGCCAGGAGTTTCGTGCGGATACCAGCGTTCCTTCCGCGGATCATCGGCATCGCGAACATCGTGGTGCTGACGGTCGCCCTCATCGGCCTGAGCCTCTTACCCGGCGACCCCCGGCCGCAGGCGCGGCAGGAGCCGGGCGCGGCCACCCCGCCCGCGTCCCCGCGGCCGTCCCTGGCCCCGGTCGGGCAGCCGCCCGGGGTGGTGGCCACGCCGGAGTTCGCCCGGCAGGTGCGGGCCAACGAGGCCGGGCGGGTGCCGGTCCTGATGTACCACCGCATCCTGCGCAAGCGGCGCGCCCCGCTCGACCGCACGCCCGGCCAGCTCAGGAAGGAGCTGGAGAAGCTGGCGGAGCGGGGCTACGTGCCGATCACGGCCAGGGAGTTCGTCACCGGCGACATCCACGTGCCGGCCGGGAAGTTCCCCGTCGTGCTGACCTTCGACGACGGCCACCCCAGCCACTTCGGGCTGGACGCGGCCGGAAACCCGCTGCCCGGCACCGCCGTGGCCGTGATCCAGGAGGTGGCCGCCCGGCATCCGGGCTTCCGGCCCGTGGCCACGTTCTGGGTCAACCGGGAGCCGTTCGGGCTGCGCGAGCGGGGCGCCCAGGAGGCGGCGGTGCGATGGCTGGTCGAACACGGATACGAAGTGGCCAACCACACCTGGGCCCATCCCAACCTGCGCCTGCTGAAGCGGAAGAAGGTCGCCGAGCAGATCGTCCGGGTCGAGCGGCTGCTCAAGAAGCTCGGCGCGCCGCCCTCCACGACCATGGCCCTGCCGTACGGGTCGCCGCCCCGTGACAGGAAGGCCGCGAGAGCCGGAGCGTGGGACGGCACGCGGTATGATTTCGCGGGCGTGTTCCTCGCCGGAGCCGAGCCGTCGCTTTCGCCCTACGCGAAAAAGTTCGACCGTGGGGCGATCCAGCGGATCCAGAGCAACGGCATGAAGGGCGAGTGCCGCAAGTGGTGCTCCCAGCACTGGCTGGACTGGCTGGACGAACACCCTGGCGAGCGCTACGTGAGCGACGGCGACCCACGGCGGATCTCCGTCCCACGGGAACGTCGCGGTAAGATCGTGGCAAAGCGGGGGCTCCAGGTCATCGCCTACTGACTCCGCCCCGGATTGACCCCGTGGCGATGGTCTCATATGCTGATCGCTGCGCTGTGGGCTCGCGCGCGCCTCGGACGGAGCGGGCTCGCGCTCGGTCACGTCGATGTCGTAATTCCTCGGCTTGATGCGGAAGAGGGCCTGCCGCGCGTCCGCCACATCGACATCCTGTCCGCGTTCGGAGCAATTCCACACATGACGTCCAGCACTGAGGCCACCTCGAGCACCCCGCAGGTAGCGGTCAACGACATCGGGTCCGAGGAAGCCTTCCTCGCGGCGATCGACGAGACCATCAAGTATTTCAACGACGGCGACATCGTCGAGGGCACCGTCGTCAAGGTCGATCGAGACGAGGTTCTTCTCGATATCGGCTACAAGACCGAGGGTGTCATCCCCTCGCGCGAGCTTTCGATCAAGCACGATGTCGATCCCGCTGACGTCGTGGAGGTCGGGGAGCACGTCGAAGCCCTGGTTCTCCAGAAGGAGGACAAAGAGGGCCGCCTGATCCTGTCCAAGAAGCGCGCTCAGTACGAGCGGGCCTGGGGCACGATCGAGAAGATCAAGGACGAGGACGGCATCGTCACCGGCACCGTCATCGAGGTCGTCAAGGGTGGTCTCATCCTCGACATCGGCCTCCGTGGCTTCCTTCCGGCGTCCCTGGTCGAGATGCGCCGTGTCCGCGACCTGCAGCCGTACGTCGGCCGCGAGCTCGAAGCCAAGATCATTGAGCTCGACAAGAACCGCAACAACGTGGTCCTGTCGCGCCGCGCCTGGCTTGAGCAGACGCAGTCGGAGGTTCGCCAGACCTTCCTCAACACCCTCCAGAAGGGCCAGGTCCGCAAGGGCGTCGTGTCCTCGATCGTCAACTTCGGTGCGTTCGTGGACCTCGGCGGCGTCGACGGTCTGGTCCACGTGTCCGAGCTGTCCTGGAAGCACATCGACCACCCGTCCGAGGTGGTCGAGGTGGGCCAGGAGGTCACGGTCGAGGTCCTCGACGTCGACATGGAGCGCGAGCGCGTCTCCCTGTCGCTCAAGGCCACTCAGGAAGACCCGTGGCAGCAGTTCGCCCGCACCCACCAGATCGGCCAGGTCGTGCCGGGCCGCGTCACCAAGCTGGTGCCGTTCGGCGCGTTCGTCCGGGTCGAGGAGGGCATCGAGGGCCTGGTCCACATCTCCGAGCTGGCCGAGCGCCACGTGGAGATCCCGGAGCAGGTCGTCCAGGTCGGCGACGAGATCTTCGTGAAGATCATCGACATCGACCTCGACCGTCGCCGCATCAGCCTCTCGCTGAAGCAGGCCAACGAGGGCGTCGGCGCCGAGGTCGAGTTCGACCCGACCCTCTACGGCATGGCGGCCACCTACGACGAGCAGGGCAACTACATCTACCCCGAGGGCTTCGACCCGGAGACCGGGGAGTGGCTCGAGGGCTTCGACAAGCAGCGTGAGGAGTGGGAGCGGCAGTACGCCGAGGCCCAGCAGCGCTTCGAGGCCCACAGGAAGCAGATCGAGGAGGCCCGCAAGGCCGAGGCGGAGGCCGGCGAGGCCGCTCCCTCGTCCTACGCGGGTGAGACGCCTGCCCCGCAGGGCAGCAGCTCCTCGTCGGCTCCGGCCAGTGGCGCGCTCGCCTCTGACGAGGCGCTCGCGGCTCTGCGCGAGAAGCTCGCGGGCGGCCAGAGCTGAGGTCCGTGAGGACTTCGGCCGCCTGAGGCGCCGTTAGGACGAAAGGCCCCGCACGGGAAGACCGTGCGGGGCCTTTCGCATGCCCGCTCCGAGGAGCGCGGGCTCCGGCTGCCGCCTGTCCCCGGGACGGGGCCACCCGGGGGTTCGGGTCTCCGGGGCCTTCGAGTCGGGGGGAATGCGGAACGAAGCTTGCCGCATTGGGTTCTACCGTCGTAGGCATGAACGAGATCGAACCCTTTCGCATCGACATCCCCCAGGCCGACCTCGACGACCTCCGGGAGCGGCTGAGGCGCACCCGGTGGGCCGCGCAGCTCCCCGGCCCCGGCGCCTGGAGCAGGGGCGTGCCCGTGGCGTACCTGCGCGAGCTGGCCGCGTACTGGGCCGACGGGTTCGACTGGCGGGCGCAGGAGGCCAGGCTGAACGCCTTCCCGCAGTTCACCACCACCATCGACGGGCAGCAGGTGCACTTCCTGCACGCGCGCTCACCCGAGCCGGACGCCCTGCCCCTGATCATCACGCACAGCTGGCCCAGCTCCGTCGCCGAGTTCCTCGACGTCATCGGCCCGCTCACCGACCCGCGCCGGCACGGGCTCGACCCCGGCGTCGCCTTCCACGTCGTGGCCCCGTCGCTGCCCGGCTTCGCCTTCTCGCCGTTCCCCGAGCCCGCCGACGCGCGGCCGTGGAGCGTCGACCGGGTGGCGCGCACGTGGGCCGAGCTGATGAGCCGGCTCGGGTACCGGCGCTACGGCGCGCACGGCAACGACGCCGGAGCCCTGGTCACGCCCCGCCTGGCCGCGCTGGACAGCGAGCACGTGACCGGCTCGCTCATCACCTCCGGCCTCGGCCTCCCCAAGGGCGAGCCGGGCGAGCTCGACGGGCTCGGCGAGAAGGAGCTCGCCGAGCTGGGCGAGCTGAGCGCGTGGATGGGGCCGGGCAGCGGGTACGGGCCGTACCTGGCCGCCAGGCCGCAGACGCTCGCGTACGGGTTCGCCGACTCCCCGGTGGCGCAGCTCGCCTACCTGGTGGAGCGGTTCAAGGAGTTCGACGGGTGGGGGTCGGAGGCCGAGCCCGTCGACCGGGACCGGGTGCTCGCCAACGCCACCCTGTACTGGGTGACGGGGACCGGCGGCTCCTCGTCCTGGACGTACTACGAAGGGGCGGCCGGGCTGCCCGTCGACCAGAAGCCGGTCCCCACGGGGGTCACGCACGGCGGGCCGGCCGTGCTGCGGCGGATCGCCGAGCGCGGCAACGACATCGTGTACTGGGGGCAGGCGCACAGCCCCAGCCACATGGTGGCGATGGCGGCGCCCGGCCCGCTGGTGGAGGGCATTCGGCAGTTTTTCCGGATGATTCGCTGAGGCGGCCGAGATTTTACCCAAGGGTCTTTGCCAAAGGCTCTGACCTGCGTGGTTGCCCGTTGAGAGACTGGGCGGCGCCGATGGTCGCGAACTCTCGGGAGCAACGCAGTGGGCATGGTTCAGCGGATGATCCGGGCGACGGCCGTCCTGGCGGCCGCCGTCGCCGCCACCGCCGTCCCGGCGGTCCCGGCGCTCCCGGAGGCCAGGAGACTGCCGCCGGCCCCCGGGCCCGCGGCGGCCGCCCGGCCCGAGGGGGTGGCCCGGCCCGAGGGGGTGGCCCGGCCCGAGGGGGTGGTGTGGTGGGAGTGCGGGGACGGGCTGCGGTGCGGGAAGCTCTCCGTGCCCGTCGACTGGGCCAGGCCGCGCGGTCCCCGTACCACGGTCGACGTGGCCAGGATGGCGGCGCCGGACCCCGCCCGCAGCCTCGGGACGCTGGTGGTGAACACCGGCGCCGGCTCCACCGTCCAGGGCGTGCGCGAGCGGCCGGACACCGTCAGCGAGCTGGCCAGGTGGTTCGACGTGGTGTTCATGGAGCCGCGCGGGATCGGCGACCGGGGGAGCGCGGCGATGGTGCGCTGCTCCGTGCCCCAGCCCGATCCCCGGCGGCTCCAGGTTGCCCCTGGACAGGCCTCATGGCGCTCCTACGCGCGTGACAACGCCGCCTATGACCGCAGTTGCCGTATCGCCTCCGGGCCCGCCTACGAGGGCCTCACGTCCTGGCAGGTGGCACACGACCTCGACGCCCTGCGCGCGGCGCTCGGCGAGCCCCGGCTGCGGTACTTCGGCAACTCCTACGGGGCGGTGTACGGGCAGGCGTACCTGGAGCTGTTCCCGCGCCGCGTCGAGCGGATGTATCTGGAGGGCGTGCCCGACCACACCCAGGCGGGGCTGGGACGCCGGCTGATCGCCCACGCCCGGGCGGCAGAGCGGCAGCTCGCCGCCTTCCGCGACTGGTGCGCGAGCCGCATCGACTGCCCCCTCGACGACGACGCCGTCTCGGTGCTCGACGACCTCCTGGACGGCCGCGCCCCGGACGGGCGGGCGCTCGGCGGCCGGCTCCCGGACCGGCGGGTTTCCGATGGGCGGGTCCCGGACGAGCGGCGGATCGTGGCGGCCGTGCTGGCCGGGCTCGCCCCGCAGCGCTGGCCCGAGCTGGCGCACGCCCTGTCGGCGGCCGAGGAGGGCGACACGCGCGCGCTGGCGGCCCTGGCGGCCGAGAGCGAGCCCGTGGCGCCCGCGATGGTGACGCGCTCGTCGTGGTGTCACGACTTCATGCCCGCCGTGCCGGGCTACCGGCGCTTCCTGGCGATGGAGGCGCGCCTGCGCGAGCTGGCCCCCCGGGTGGGCTGGCTGACCGGCCGGTACGAGATCGGCCGCTGCCTGGGCCTGACCGCCGGCCCCAGCTGGCTCCCGGGCCGGGCCCGCCCCGCCGCCGCGGGCGGGGACCGAGGCCCGGCGGCGCGTACGGAGCGGGGATCGGGCGGAGGGCCCTCCGTGATGGTGGGCATCGGGCGGCTGGACATCGACAGCCCGCCCTCGGGAGCCGCCCGGGTGGCCGCCCGCGTCCCCGGGGCCGTGGTGTTGTGGCACGGCGACGGCCACGGCGCGTACCTGCTGCAGGGCGCCCGCAAGCTCCGCGCCACCTGCCTGCGCACCCGCGTGCACGACTTCCTGGTCAACGGCACGCCCCCGCCCCGCACCTCCTGCCCGGCGGAGCTGACGGCGGATCCGGGCTCCTCGGGATAGAGTGCTGCGGGTGGTGATCGAACGGGCGGTGCCGCAGGACGCGGGCGAGATCCTCACCCTCCAGCGGGCCGCGTACATCAGCGAGGCCCAGCTCTACGGCGACCCCTACATCCCGCCGCTGGTGGAGTCGCTGGAGCAGATGCGCAAGGCCGTCGAGGGCGCGCTGGTGCTCAAGGCGCTCGACGGCGGCCGCATCGTCGGCGCGGTGCGCGGGCAGCTGTCCGGCACCACCTGCCTGGTCGGCCGCCTGGTCGTCGCGCCCGACCGCCAGGGCCAGGGCGTGGGCTCGGCCCTGCTGCGCGCCCTGCACGAGCGGATGCCGGAGGCGACGGCGTTCGACCTGTTCACCGGGCACCTGTCGGAGGGCAACCTGCGCCTCTACCGCCGGCTGGGCTACCGGGAGACGAGCCGGGAGCGGATGGACGACCACCTGACCATGGTCCACCTGCGCAGGACGCCCGACCCGTCCCCGCCGCAGGGGTGATCGCGCCGCCCGCCCGGGCCAGCCGGCGTCAGCTCCGGCGGGCTTCCAGCGCGTCCAGGATCAGGTCCAGGCCGTAGCCGAACTCGCTCGTGTGGTCGTAGCCCGGCCGCAGGGCGTGCTCGGCGATCATCTCCGCCAGATGGGGCAGCTCGTCCGCCGGCAGGCTCTCCAGGATGCCGCCGGCCACCTCCTCGACGTCGCCCGGCGTCGCGATCGGCAGGTTCGCCTCCTGCATGACGTAGCCGTAGACGTAGCTGTCGATGAGCGAGACGGCGTGCGCGGCCATCGCCAGGGTGAACCCCGCCCGCCTGAGCACGCCGAGGACGGCGTCGTGGTGGCGCAGCGTGGCCGGTCCGGGGGTGCGGCGGGAGTCCATGAGGCCGAGGGCCCAGGTGTGCCGGGCCAGCACCGTACGCGCCGAGCGGGCGCGCGCCCGGATCGCCTCGCGCCAGTCGGCGCACCCGGCGGGCGGCAGCTCGATCGCGGCGAACACCGTGTCGACCACGCCGTCGAGGATGGCGTCCTTGTTCGGCACGTGGTGGTAGAGCGACATCGCCTCGACGCCCAGCTCCCGGGCCACGCGCCGCATGGTGATCGCCTCGGCGCCGCCGCGGTCCGCGACCCGGATCGCGGCTTCCAGCACCAGGGCTCTGCTGAGCGGCTGCCGAGAGGGCTGCGGTGGGGACACGACGGCTCCTGGGACGACGGGTTGACAAGCTTACAGCCGTAAGACAGCCTTACGAACGTAAGCCATCTTACGGGTGTACGTCGCGGGCGGCCCCGGCCGCGGGCTGGCGGGCCGGATCCCGGACCGGCCGTCCGCCCCGCCGTGCCCCGCCGGTCGATAGGCTTTTCCGGTGCTGAAGATCGGACTCACCGGCGGGATCGGCTCTGGCAAGAGCGAGGTGGCCAGGCGGCTGTCGGACAAGGGCGCGATGGTGATCGACGCCGACAAGATCGCGCGCGAGGTGGTGGAGCCCGGCACGCCCGGCCTGGCCCGGGTGGTGGCCACGTTCGGCGAGGAGGTGCTGCGCCCCGACGGCTCGCTCGACCGGGAGAAGCTGGGCTCGGTCGTGTTCGCCGACTCCGAGAAGCTGGCGGCGCTCAACGGGATCGTGCACCCGCTCGTGGGCGAGCGGGTGGCGCAGCTCCAGCGGGAGGCCGCCGACGACACGATCATGGTGTACGACGTGCCGCTGCTGGTGGAGAACAACCTGGCCCCCATGTACGACGTGGTCATCGTCGTCGACACCCCCGACGACCTGCGCATCCGGCGGCTGGCCGAGCACCGCGGCATGCCGGAGGCCGACGCCAGGGCCCGCATCGCGGCCCAGGCGAGCCGGGAGGAGCGGCTGGCCGCGGCCGACATCGTGATCCCCAACGACGGCTCCCTGTCCGAGCTGGACACACGGGTGGAAGAGGTCTGGCACGACCTCCTGCGCCGCGCCGCCCGCGGCTGAGACGACGCCGAAAGGGCGCTCCAGGCGGCGCCCGCCCGGCGAGGCCGTCAGAAGGGCGAGTCGAGCGGGACCTGGCGGACGCCCGGCAGGTGCGGGTCCAGCTCGCCCAGCTCGAACCGCGTCATCCCGACCACGTGCCAGAACTGCCCGCCCGTGTCGCCCTGCACCTTGTAGCGCCCGTCGGGGGCCAGCGCCGCCCACCCCTCCGGCAGCCCGAGCAGCGTGGCCCGCCGCTCGCCACCCTCCCAGAGGATCACCACGCCGTCGTCGCCCGCGCTGGCCAGCAGGTCGGCGGCCGGGCTGAAGGCCACCGACCAGACCCTGCGCGCGTGCCCGGCCAGGGTGTGCAGCAGGCGGCCGGTGGCGGCCTCCCACACGCGGACCAGCAGGTCGTCGCCGCCCGTGGCCAGCCGGGCGCCCGTGGCGTCGTACGCCACGCTCCACAGCCGCCCCTCGTGCCGGTCGAGCGTGTGCACCAGGCGGGGCTGCCAGGGCTGGCCGGGCCGCAGCTCCCAGATCATGGCCCGGCCGTCGTTTCCGGCGCTGGCCAGGTGGCGGCCGTCGGGGGAGAAGGCCACGGAGTAGACCCGGTCGGTGTGCCCCTCCAGGGTGGCCACCCGGCCGCCGGACTCCACGTGCCAGAGCCGTACCAGCTTGTCGTCGCACCCGGTGGCGACGTAGGTGCCGTCGGGGCTGAACGCGATCGAGCGCACCCGCCCGCGGTGGTCCACCAGGTTGCCCGCCAGCCGCCCGGTCGGGCGGTACCAGATGCGCACGCTGTCGTCGTCGTTGGCGGTGGCCAGCATGTCGCCGTCGGGGCTGAACGCCTCGGCCCACACGTGGTCGGTCTCGGCGTGCAGCTCGCGCTCGTAGTCGCCGGTGGCGGCGTTCCACAGGTGCACGCCGCCGTCGTTGCTGGAGGTGGCCAGCACGGGCCCGGCGGGGGAGAAGGAGGCCGAGATCAGCCGGTCTGAGGTGCCGGTGAACTCGCGCAGCCGCCGCCCGGTGCGTGGCTCCCACACCCGGACGATGCCGTCGTTGCCGCTGGTGGCCAGCATCGTGCCGTCGGCGCTGAACCGGGCCGAGGAGATGCGCCGCCCGTGGCCGCGCAGCAGCCGCTGGCACTGGCCCGTCTCCGGGTCCCACAGCCGCACGGTGCCGTCGTTGCTGCTGGTGGCGAGCTGCCGCCCGTCGGGGCTGAACGCGAACGGCCACACCGAGCTGCGGTGCCCGGTCAGCTCGACCCGCTGGCCGCCGGCGAGCCGTTGCAGCCGCACCACGCCGCCGGAGTCGCCGCTGGCCACGATCTGCCCGTCGGGGCTGAAGGTGACCTGGTAGACGGTGGCCGCGTGGGTGGTGTGCACGCCGCGGGCCGTGCCGGAGGTGTCCCACAGGCGCACGCTGCCCACCGTGTCGCCGGTGGCCAGCAGCGTGCCGTCGGGGGAGAACGTCACGCAGTAGACGCTGCCCTGGTGCCCGGTCAGCTCGCGGGTGAGCGTCCAGGTGGCGGTGTCCCACAGCCGTACGGAGCCGGCCTCGTCGCCGGTGGCCAGCAGCCGGCCGCCGGGGCTGTGCACGGTGCGGTAGACGCTGCCGCGGTGCTCCCCGAGCGTCTCCTTGACCTGCCCCGAGCCGAGGTCCCACACCCGCACCACGCCCGCCGCGTCGCCGGTCACCAGCGCCGGGCCGCCGAACGAGGCCGTGTAGACCGGGGCCTCGTGCCCGGCCAGCTCGTGCACGAGCCGCCCGGTGGCCGTCTCCCAGACGCGGACGACGCCGTCGCCGCCGCCCGCGGCCACCAGGTCGGCCGAGGGGCTCAGGCGCACCGGCCACACGCCGTCGGGGTGGCCGGTCAGCCGGTGCAGCGGCTCGCCGGTGACGGCGTTCCACACCACGACCATGCCGTCGGCCGCGCCGGTGACCAGCAGGTCGCCGCCGAACGTGACCGCGTACACGCGGCCCCGGTGCCCCTGCAGCGTGCGCACCGGCGCGCCGGCCACGCACAGCAGCACGCCGCCGTCCTCGTTGCCGATCGCGATCGTCGCGCCGTCGGGGCTGTAGGCGATCGGCTCGGGCAGGCGGCTGGTGCGGAAGTGGTAGCCGTACGGGACGCCGATGCCGGCCGGCGCGAACTCCACCTCGACCGGCTGGCCCGGCACCACGGCCGCGCCGGGCAGGTGCGGCAGCGTGCCGGTCACGTTGATCAGCGAGGCCCGGTGCCAGCGGGCGCCGTCGAGCGCCGCGTCGCTCAGGTCCGCCCGCGCCAGCCGCGCCCCCGACAGGTCGGCGTCGCGCAGGTCGGCCCCGGTGAGCAGGGCGCCGTCGAGCCGCGCGCCCACCAGCCTGGCCCCGCGCAGGACGGCCCTGGACAGGTTGGCGCCGGCCAGCGTCGCCTCCGACAGGTCGGCCCCGGTGAGATCGACCTCGCGCAGGTCTCGCGACGACAGGTCCTCGCCCTTCAGGTTGGCCCCGCGCAGGTCGGCGCGGGCCGGCGTGCGCAGCCTGGCCGAGATCTTGACGGCGTTGGTCCTGGACACGTCGTCGGGCGGCGGGTCGGCCGCCCACGCCCGCAGCGCCCGCACGTCGGCCAGGTCGCACAGGAACTCCACGGTCAGCGCCGACAGCGGCCGGCGCGACAGCAGCGCCGGGTGGTCCAGCGTCGTGGCGATGTGCCGGGCCACCAGCCACTCCATCACCGAGGCGTGGATGAAGCCGAACATGCCCTCCTCGGTGCGCACCAGCAGGCTGCCCGAGCCCATGCGGAAGGCGGCGTGCGCGGCCGTGAGCTGGCCGTCGGCCAGGTCGGTGAGCGTCTCGGCGATCTCGGTCAGCTCGTCGACGCCCATCAGCGACTCGCCGGACTCCCACAGCCGCACCGCCAGCGCCGTCACCGCCCGCCACAGCTCCTGCACGGTCAGGGCCGCGGGGGAGCCGGGGATCCTGGCCCGCCGCTCCTCGAAGGCCAGCCAGGAGCTGAGGATCTCTTCGTACAGCAGGGCCGGGCTGATCGTGTGGCGGGCCTCGGCCACCGTGCGCAGCCGGTCGGCGTCGAGGTCGGCGATGAAGCTGAGCATGCGCGGGTTCTGCGCCAGCGCGAGCAGGTCCTCGATCTCGCCCATCAGCGACATGCGCGCCCGGGCCTCCTCGCCGCCGGCGAACCGGTTGGCCAGGTAGGAGCGGATCTGGTCGGGCGTGAAGTCCTCGACCCCGAGCACCCGCCGCTGCGGCAGCACCCCGACCATCTCGCCGAGCGAGGTCAGCACCTGGCTGTGCGACTTGAAGTGCTGGGTGCGGCTGGCCACCACGATCTTGGCTTTGTCCTCGGCCGCGGCCAGCAGCGTGGCCAGGTGGTCGGCCGCCCGGTCGTAGGTCAGCCGGGTCACCAGCTCGTCGAACCCGTCGAACAGCAGCACGATCCGCCCCTGCCGCAGCAGGTAGCGGAAGGCCTTCAGGTCGATGAACTCCTCGCCGTGGGCGGCCAGGTGCGCGGCCACCAGCGTGTCCACCGAGTGCGCCTTGTCCAGGGCGCGTAGCTCGATGAGGATCGGCGTCAGGTGCGGCAGCTCCTCGGGGATGCGCCGGGCCAGCTCGCGCAGGGCGAAGGTCTTGCCGTGGCCGAAGTCGCCGAGCAGCAGCACGAAGCGGCCGTGGTCGGCGGAGAGCAGCCGCATCAGCTCGTCGGTCAGGCCCTGCTCGACCTGGCTGCCGGGGCGGTCCAGCTCGCGGTAGCGCTGCGGCACGTAGAGGGCGGGCGGGTAGCGCCGGTCGCCGGTCAGCCTGGCGGTCTGCTCGGTGACGTAGCCGCTCAGGTCGAGCAGGCCCTGGAACTCGACGAACGTGCGCAGCCGCACGCCCTTGCGCATCAGGTCGTCGCGCAGCGCGCGCGGCGCGGGCGGGCCCTGGTAGACCAGCTCGGCGGCCAGGCCCGAGGCGTGCGCCCGGCGGGCGAACTCCGCCGCCGCCTCCTCGCCCACCTCGCCCACGTGCGCGCCGATCATCGTCTGCCGGACGAAGCCGTCCTCCGGATGGGTGACCACCAGGTGGGTGTCGAACCTGCGGATCCGGGCGCGCTCGTGCCTGGCCTCGCACACCTCGGTGATGCGGTCGAGCAGCAGCTCCAGCGGGCTCGGCGCGCGCTCTTCCGGCTTGGGCGCGGGCGGCGCGGCGGGCCGGAGCTCGCCGGTGAACGGCGCCCGCGCGGCCCGCCAGCGGGCGCGGACCGGCTCGGGGCGGCCCCCACGGGACGGCCCGCGGGACGACCCGCCGGACGAGTCGTCGGGCAGCCAGGTGCGCAGCCCGTCGGGGCCGATCTCCACCACGTGGTGCCGCCCGGAGCGCGGCGCGCCGACGCGGCCCTCCGCCGCCGGGCCCGAGCCGCCGTGGAAGAGCAGGTTGATCCGGTGGCCGAGCAGGCGTTCGTAGGTCGCCGCGTCGCGCAGCTCCTGGGGCGGATGCCCCATCGCGCCCAGGCGCAGCCACTCGCTCTCCTCGTACGGCCGCAGCCGCTCGGCGAACCACGCCGCCTGCGCCTCCCCGAGCAGCGCGTACGCGTCGCGCTCCAGATGGCTCATGGCCATCGTCGAGTTGAGCCCCGCCACGACCACCTTCAGGTCGGGCACCTCGAACAGCGTCCACGGCTGCCCGGCGTCGAACACCCGGTCGTCCAGCCCCTGGTAGACCTCGCCGAACACCTTGGCGAAGTGGCGCCACTTGGGCCAGTAGGGCGGCTGCGGGCTCACGTCGTCGGCCTCGCAGGTCATGAAGTAGGCGCTGGCGGCGGCCTTGGTGACGTCGCGCGGGCCGGGCAGCAGCACCACGCGGTGCGGTTCGAGGCCGAGCTGGAGCCTCAGATCGGTGACGAACCGGGTCGCCTGCCCGAACTGCCCCAGGCTGCCCGACTCGGTCAGGTCGCCGCTGATGACCATCAGGCCGGGGCGGGGCATGCCCCGGTCGTACATGCCGGTCAGGTCGGCCCAGATGCGCGCCTGCATGTCCTCCGGCGTGAACGGCTCGCCGGGGTCGGGCAGCGCCCTGCCGAATCTGGGGCCGCCGATGTGCAGCACGCTGATCGACTCGCGCCCGCCGCTCTGGCCGGCCGCGGGCGGGAACTTGGGCGCCGCGATCGGGGTGCGCCTGGCCCTGGCCCCCTCGTCGGGCGGCGGCAGCGTCGGCGTGAGCGGCGGCGCGGCGGAGCCGTCGGGGAAGGCCGGCGGGGCCTCGGGCTTGGCCCGGCCCGCCAGGGCCTCTCTGACCCGGCCCAGCAGCAGCGCCCTGGCCTGCCCGGGATCGGTGACGCCGAGCAGGTCGACCCAGGTGATCGTGGACAGCAGGCCCTCCAGCGGGACGTCCTCCAGCCGGATCGTGACGAGCTTGTTGGAGGGGTTGTCGGGGTCGGCCCGCAGCGCGGCCTGCCACTCCATCCGGCCGTAGCGCGAGCCCAGGTAGTTGCGCGACAGCACGGCCACGACGAGCTGCGCCTGGCTGACCCCGCGGTCCATGAAGTCGATGAAGTTGGTGCCGGGCACGAAGTCCCACGCCTGGATCATGGTCTTGTAGCCCGCCGCCTCCAGCTCCCAGGCGATCCAGGTCGCCCACGCCGTGTCGGCCGGGGAGTAGCTGACGAAGATGTCGGTCGGCCTGCCGTCGCGTGCCATTCGTTCAGTATCCCCTGTGGGATCGGCGTTCGGCAGTCCATGTGCGATCATCGTCGGGTGTGGCGGCGTCTTGGCGTGCTCGACATGATCAGGGTCGGGCTGCTCGTTGCGGGTCTGGCCTTCGTGGCCACCGGGCTGCTGCCCTGGGAGGACGCGCTGCGCAGCCTCGACGAGGTGGGCCCGCTGCTGATCTTCCTGGTGGCGATCATCGTGCTCGCCGAGCTCACCAAGGAGGCTCAGGTCTTCGACGCGATCGCGACGAGGATGGCCGTGCTCGGCCGTGGTAATTACGCCGCCCTGTTCTTTCTTTGCACCATTTTTGCGTCATTTGTCACGATATTTCTGAACTTGGACACGACGGCCGTCCTGCTCACCCCCGTCATGCTCGCCCTCGCCCCCAAGGCCCGCATCGCCGCCCTGCCCCTGGCCATGACCACGATCTGGCTGGCCAACACGGCCAGCCTGCTGCTGCCGGTCTCCAACCTGACCAACCTGCTGGGCATCAACAAGATCGGCCTCGACGCCCAGGAGTTCGCCGCCCGCATGTGGGCGCCGCAGCTCGCCTCGATCGCGGTGACGATGGCCTTCCTGTGGGTGTTCTTCTGGCGGCGCGGCGAGCGGCGCGACCTGCGCTACACCCCGCCGGTGCTGGAGCCGGTCGCCGACCGCGCGCTGTTCTCGGCCGCCTCGGCCGGCTGCCTGCTGTTCATCGTGCTGCTGCTGGTCAAGGCGCACGTCGCCGTCGCGGCCACGGCGGCGGCGGCCATCGTCGTGACGGCCTTCGTGCTGCGCGCCCGCGAGCGGCTGAGGTGGAGCCTCATCCCGTGGCAGCTCATCATCTTCGTGACCGGCCTGTTCCTGGTCGTGCCCACGCTCAGCGCGCACGGGCTGAACACCGTGATGACCTGGCTGATCGGCGCCGAGGGCGACCCCTACCGCACCGCCGCCGTCGGCGCGGGGCTGGCCAACGCCATCAACAACCTGCCCGCCTACTGGGCCGTCGAGGCCGTCATCCCGCCCGCCGACCAGGACCGCCTGCTGGCCCTGCTGGTCGGCACCAACGTCGGCCCGGTGATCACCCCGTGGGCGTCGCTGGCCACGCTGCTGTGGTTCGAGTCGTGCCGCCGCCACGACGTCAAGGTGCCGATGCGCCGCTTCCTGCTCACCGGCGCCGGCCTGGCCGTCATCGGGGTGGCCGCGACGGTGTGGGCGCTGGTGCAGTTCGGCTGAGCGCCCGGCCTCCTCACCGGACGAACGCCGGCAGCCCCGGATTCACCGGATTCGCCCGACGAACGCCGGCAGCCCCGGGGTTCAACGGGTTCACCGGATGAACGCCAGCAGTCCCGGGATGGCCCTCGGGTGCGCCGCCACGAAGCTGCGCTGCTCGTCGGGGCCGACGACGCACTCCTCGTACGGACCGCCGTCCAGCGCCCGGATCTCGATGCCGGCCTCCTGCGCCAGCAGCGCCCCGGCCGGCAGGTCCACCACCCCGGCCCGGTAGCCCACGATGCCGTCGATGTCGCCGCGCGCCAGCATCGCCCAGGCCAGCAGCGGGGCCCAGAGCTGCAGCACCCGACGGGCGTTGAGGTCGAGCGCCGTCTTCAGCCGCCGTACGGTCACGTCGTCCCTGGCCAGGCCGTACCCCTGGGTCCAGGCCAGCAGCGGGCCGTGCGGGCTCGGCGCGTACGGGGGCGCCAGGCGCAGCCCCGACGACGCGACCGCGCCTCGGCCGCGCACCGCCGACCACGTCTGCCCCGAGACCGGGTCGTGCACCACGCCCAGCAGCGGCCGCCCGCCCCGGCACAGCGCCACGCCCACCACGTACGCCGGCAGCCCGATCGCCACGTTGTTGGTGCCGTCGAGCGGGTCGACCAGCCACGTCCACTCGCCGCCCGCCGCCCCGGCCAGCCCCGACTCCTCGGCGATCACCGCGTGCGACGGGAACGCGGTCAGGATGCGCTCCAGCAGCAGCTTCTCCGAGGCCAGGTCGAGATCGGTCACCACGTCGCCCGCCCCGCCCTTGCCGCGCACGCCCAGCGCGCCCCGCGCGCCCTCCCGCAGCAGCGCGCCCGCTGCCTCCGCGGCTTCGACGGCGACCGTGCGCGCGTGCTCCAGGTCCATCGGATGCCCTCTCAGGTCAGGTGCGCGGTGATCAGTCGGATGGCCAGGGCCGTCTCGCCGGCGTCGAGCGGCTGACGGGACACGTGATGGGGGCCGCCGTCGAGCGGCCCGAGTGACAGGTCGCGACTGCCGGGCCTGCCGCGGCCCAGCGCGATCGTGGCGGCGTCACCGCCCTCCGGCACGACGCTGCTGTGGAAGCGCCCGGCGGCCAGCGTGTAGGTGTCGCCGGGGCCGAAGACCTCCACCAGGCCCGTGGCGTGCCGCACGGTGCGGCGGGTCGGCGAGATCTCGTCACCGCCGGCCCCGCTGACCACCTCGAACACCCGGTGGGTGGCGTCCGCGGCGGCGTCGGACACCAGCGCGTGCACGTTGCGCACCTGGCCGTAGAGCACGTGGCTGACCAGGTCCCAGCTGTGGCAGTGGATCTGGGAGGTGGTGCTCTCGGCGTGCGCGAGCGAGTCGGACCACAGGTGCAGGCATACCCCCTCGCCGCCGTCGCGCTCCAGCGGCAGGCAGACGAACCCGAGCGGATGGCGCACCGCGCGCAGCCCCGGACGCGCCAGCTCCGCCAGGGCCCACGCCCTGGCCCCGCCCCCGCGCACCAGCTCCCGCACGCCGCGGTAGCTCATGGCTGGTACGGGTTGACCGCGCGCAGCGCCTTGCGGGCGATGTCGACCACGTCACGGCCGTTGTAGGTCCTGGGCAGGGGCACCCCGATGCGCTCGAACAGCTCCTGCACCTCCTCGATGGTGGGCTCGTCGCTGAGCGGCACCTTCTTGTACATCTCCAGCGGCACCCGCCGCGCCTGCTCGAAGCTGAGCCGCAGCTCGGTGTCGCAGTTCTCGTAGTAGAACGTGTCGGCCAGCGCGGTCATCGCCATGTTCGGGTCTTCCACCGTCATGATCAGCCGGGTCGAGGACAGGTCCCAGCGGAACGTGGTCATCGTCGAGGACAGGCCCACCTCGATGTCGAGCAGGCCGTAGCGCTGGCGGTGCCAGAAGGCGGCCAGGATGGTCGCGTACGACTCCTTCCTGGCCCGGTCGGGCGTCCACGTCTCGCCGGTGCCGTCGGGGGCGTCGGACAGCGAGCGGCGGTAGTGGGCGTAGGTCTCGCACACCTCGGCGTTGGCCGGGTCGATGATCTCGACCCGGACCGTGAGGTGGCGCTTGTCCCTGCGGGCCGCCGCCACGCACTCGGGCAGCGTGACCGCGCGCAGGTAGGTGCCGGTGCCGCCCTTGAAGCTCCACCGGGTCGTGTCCCTGCGCGCCTCGGCGTGGGACTGCGCGATCTCCTGCATGCTCCCCAGCACCCTGACGAGCTGCAGCGCGTCGAGCGCCCGGCGGGTGCTGTGGGCCAGCGTCTCGATCTCCTCCAGCCGGGCCAGCCGCACGGGCAGCTCGGCCAGCGCCCCCGAGGTGATCGTCTTCTCCACCGGAGCCTGGCGGGCGCGGTCGCGCAGCAGGGCGGTGGCCACCAGCGCGAGGATCACCAGGGTCGCGGCGGTCACGAGCTGGCGCTGGATGTCGTCGCCCTCGCCCTCGGGGCCGAAGATCTCGTCGGGCAGGATGCCGAGCACGCCGACCACGACCGCCAGAGTGAGCGCGATGGCGCCGTCCGCGTTGCGCGCCGCCCACGGGGCGGTCCTCTTCAACGCCGCCATGAACCGTGCCATCGCTCGCCCCGCCGTCCGACGATCAAGTCAGTTCCCGCAGTCATGGTAACGACCGCGTCATGCGACTGCCAGCACACGCAAAGGAGCGATCACCTAGCGAAAGATGCCGCCCGATATTCCCTCGCGCCCGGGCCGGGGACGATCGTAGGATCCGGGGGCATGGTCATGGATCCGGCCGTGATGGGCTACTACGAGCGGGGCGGCGAGCTGACCAGGCTGCGGAGCGGCCGCAACCGGCTCGAATACTGGCGCACGCGCGACGTCCTGCGCCGGGTCCTGCCGCCGGCGCCCGCGCGGGTGCTCGACGTGGGCGGCGGCGCGGGCGTGCACGCCGAATGGCTGGCCGCCGAGGGCCACGACGTCGAGCTGATCGACCCCGTGCCGCTGCACGTCGAGCGGGCCGCCGCGCTGCCCGGCGTGCGCGCCCGCCTCGGCGACGCCCGCGACCTGCCGGTCCCCGGCGGGGGCGCCGACGCGGTGCTGCTGCTCGGCCCGCTCTACCACCTGCCCGAGCGGGCCGACCGCGTGCGCGCGCTGGCCGAGGCGCGCCGCGCCGTGCGCCCCGGCGGGCTCGTCGCCGCCGCCCTCATCAGCCGGTACGCCGGCGTGCTCGACAGCGTCTACCACGGCACGTTCCTCGACGCCGGGCAGCGCGCGGCCGACTACCGCTCGGTGGAGACGGGCGTGATGGTCTCCGGCAAGACGGAGAGCGGCTTCCGCGGCTACTTCCACGACCCGGAGGAGATCCTCGGCGAGTTCACCGACGCCGGGCTGCCCGAGCCGCGCCGCTACGGCCTGGAGTGCGCCTTCTGGCTCTACGGCGACGTGGACGACTGGCTTGACGACGAGGGGCGGCGCGAGCTGCTGCTCGACGCCGCCCGCCGCCTGGAGTGCGAGCCCGCGCTGCTGGGGGTCAGCGGCCACCTGCTGGCCGTCTCGCGCGCTTGAGGTCGACGACCTCGTCGCCGCGGCCCGGGTAGACCATGACCAGCAGGTGCTGCGGGGTCCACGCCTCCCAGTCCGGTTCGCGGTAGTGCACCCGCACCCGGTAGTGGCCCTTGCCCGCCACCGCCAGGTTGGGCAGCTCCGGCGCGTCGGACGGGTCGCGCAGCGTGAAGTCGCCGGTGGGGCCTTACCGGGAACGGGAACGGCTCCCGATCATCGCCCGGAGCCGTTCCCGCCGCGGTTTCCCTCCGCGTCAGAGCCTGGCGCGGTTCAGAACCAGCCGCGGTGGCGGGCCATCTGCTCCAGCCCCCGCTGCAGGGCCGCGTCCGCCGCGTTCGGCGGCTCGTCGTAGCGGACGGTGAAACGGTTGTAGGCGTCGTGGCTGGAGCTGAGGAAGCCACCCCGCTTGTCGGCCTCCAGGATGACGTCCATCTGCCGCGGCCCGGCGATGAACGTCAGCTCCAGCTCGTTGAAGTGACGCCGCCACTGCCCGCCCGCGTAGTACTCGATCTCCTGGAAGAACGGCATGGTCGAGCCGTACAGGGTGCCGCGCTCCAGGTCGGCCTTCTTGAACTGGAAGCCCAGCCGGTCGAGCGCGCCGATCACGTGCTCCTGCGCGGGCAGCGGGCTGACGAACAGCGGGTCGAGGTCGCCCTTGTCGAGCGCGCCCGCCAGCGCCAGCTCCGTCTGCACGCCCAGCTTCATCCCGTGCAGCGGGTGCCCGCCGATCGCGCTGATCGGCGTCTCCCACGGCATCGGGATCTCGAACGGGTGCTGGTGCTGGGCGCCCTTCGCGAGCTGGAAGGTCCCGGCCACCTGCTGGCGCAGGAAGCTGTAGCTGGTCTTGTACTCGTTGTCGCCCGACTCGACCTCGACCACGGCCGTCAGATCGATGTGGATGCCCTCGACCTTGTAGTCGGAGTTGCCGCCGCGGAAGTGCACGACGCCGCGCAGCGGCTCGCCCGGGCGGACGCCCGTGTCGGTCAACACCGTGTCGACCTCGACGCCCGCGCCGAAGGCGGCCATCAACTTGCGGAACACCATGGGGTTCTCCTAAACGGAAGGTGTGTGGCCGTTCACTTGGCCTGTTCCCGTGCCCGAGATGCGGGGGAGCAGCTGGGCCAGGAGGAGGGTGGAGAGCGCGGAGTCGGTCTGCCCCTGCTGGGTCCGCACGACCAGGGGCTGGGGGGCGTTCTCCGCCAGTTTGGCGCCCACGTCGAGGCGCCGGCGGGCCAGCTCGTACTGCAGCACGGCCCGGTTGTCGCGGTAGGACTCGGCCAGCCGGCGCAGCGCCTTGGCCTCGTTCTCGGCGGCGGTCAGCTCGGCCCTGCCGCGCGCCTCGATCTCCCACGTCACCCGCTGCGCCTCGGTCTCCTGCTCCTCCAGCATGCGCGCCACGTCCTTGCGCGCCTTGTTGTGGGCGGCCTTGACCTCGACCACGCGGGCGTCACGGGTCTTCTTGGAGCGCTCGATCTCCATCAGCAGCGTGTCGATGCGGCGCTTGCGGGTCAGCTCCCACTCGCGCTCGTAGGCCGACAGCTCCTTGGCGACCTTCTCGCGGGTGGCCAGGTGCTGCTGGTACTGGTCGGGCAGCTGCACGTCGGGGATGTTCGCGCCGGTGATGCGCACGCCGTAGCGGCCGAGCTGGCGGTTGAGCGCGTCCTGCATGTCGCCGACGTCGGAGCCGCGCAGGTCGTAGGCCCGCTCGGTGTTGACCCGGCGGCTGCGCTGCCTGATCGCGTCCTGGACCGCGCTGGAGAGCACCAGGTCGAAGTTGCCCGCGCCGATCGTGCGGACGAACGCGACGGGGTCCACGATGCGGAACTTCAGGAAGAACTCGATCGACTTCAGCGGCACGTTCTCGGCGGTGGGGCAGGCCACGATCGGGGCCGAGTACGGGATCTCGGTGGAGGTGTCGACCACCGCGTCCACCCGGTCCCACGGCAGCCAGAGGTAGTGGCGGCCGGGCGGCAGCGTGCCGGTGATGGCGCCCCAGTGGCTGCGCACGCCGGTGGTGCCCTCCTCGATCTCGATGATGGCCTTGCGCCACATCGTGACCAGCGCCAGGAGCAGGAAGAACAGCGCCGCGAGCGCCGCGACGAGGGTGAGGTCGGTCAGCGCCGCCATGCCGGCGAAGTAGATCGCCAGGAAGACCAGCGTCATCCAGGCGAAGCCGCGCCGGTCCTTGGGGATGACGACGGGCACGAGCTGGCCCTGCTCGCCGCCGCGCAGGAGCTGGCGGATCTCTCCCCAGGAGGCGAGCGACTCCTTGATCTTGGAGAACTCTCTGCTCATCAGACCTCATCCTGCTCGTGGTGCTTGCCGGACGGCAGCAGCCGCTCGACGGTCCTGTCCAGCTCGGAGTCGGGCTCCGGGGTCGCCGGAGGCTGCTCCACGCCCGCGGCGGCCCGTTCGAGCAGCGCCGCGATCTCGGCCTCGCGGCCGCGCACGCGCGCGCCGATCTCGTCGAGCCTGCCGCGGATGGCGGCCATGTCCTCGGCGGAGAACAGCGCCGCGCCCCTGCCGCCCACGAGCTGCTGGGCCAGGGCCAGGAAGTCGATGTCGGTCTCCTCGCCCACCTGCACGACCTGCGGCATCCTGCCGGAGACGGACTCCAGCTTGCCCAGCAGGTCCTGCTGGAAGCGGTAGTCGAGGATCTCGGGCGCCTCGGCGGCCGACAGCGCCCTGATGTCCAGCGCCTGCGCCTCCAGGAGCGCGGCGTTGGCGTTGGCCGTGGACTCGGCCTCGACCAGGCGCTGCCTCGCCTGAGCGGTGGCCTGGTGGGTGGCGCGTTCGAGCGCGGTGTCCATGCGGGCCTGGTAGCCGGCGATCTCGGCCTGGATGGCGCTGAGCGTCTCCTGCAGCCCGGCCAGCTCCTTGATCAGGTCGCCCTCGTTCTGCTCCTTGCGCAGTTGCAGCTCGTACTCGTAGGTGTAGGCCTCCTTGGCCACCCGGACCATCTCGGGGGCGGCCAGGTCCATGCGGTACTCCTGGCTGGACGGCTCGGCGTGGGTGATGTTGACGTCGGTGAGCCGTACGGCGGGCAGGAACTGCTGGTTGAGGCTCTCCAGCATGCCGTGGGTGCTCTCGCCGACCAGGTCGTAGATCTCCTCGGCGCGCTGGGCGTAGATGAGGGAGCGGGTGACCTCGCTGATCGCGTTCTGCAGCTTGGACTGGAACCCGCTGACCGAGCCGAGCACGAAGATGAACTCCGCCGGGTTCTCGATCCTGAACTGCAGGAACAGGTCCACGCTGGCCTTGACGCCCTGCTGGGTCGGGGCCTCGCTGATCGGCGCGTTGAACGGGTACTCGCGGGTGGTGTTGACGATGTAGCTGACCCGCTTCCACGGGTTGAACAGCGTCACCCGGCCCGGGTCCGCGATGTGCACCAGCTTGCCGAACTGGGTGATGAGCGCCTTGCAGCCCTCGGGCACCATCACCACGCTGCGCCGCCACCACAGGAACACGGCGGCCAGCACCAGCACCACCCAGTAGTGCGGGCCGAAGACCACCTCGGCGCTCGGCACGATGTTGCCGAGCGCGCCGATGAGGCCGAGCGCCACGAGGATGCCCAGCGGCACGATCACCTTGGCGGTGCTGCCCTTGGGGATCACCACGGGCGAGATGACGTGCATGCCGTTCTCGGCGAAGCTGCGGTTGACGATCTCGCCGGCCTCGTTCAGCGATGCCGTCTTGGCCTCGATGAGGGTGCCGACGGACGCGCCGCCGTCGCGGGCGGCCGCGAAGTCGCCCGCGTTCAGCCTGAAGCCGGGGGCCTGGCCCGCGAGCTGACCGGCCTGGCCCATGGCCTGCCCCACGGCCTGGCCCATCGCCTGTCGTACGTCACCCCCTTGCGCCACCGCTTGGGCTATGCCCTGACCTGCCTGGATCAGTGCCTCTCTGGGTCGTGACATCGAACCTTCCTTTTCCGCTACAGGCGATTCCGACCGTATCGGGTGCGACTTACTGTTCGCTTGCAATGTGGTGTCATATGTCTATTGCGTCCCGTATTAGATATGCTATGAATGTAGTGGTTCTACTACAGGACGGATGAGAGAGCTTGGCAGCGGCGCGGAGCTCGGGAGGAACGCCGCCGCCGCCGCGGCGGCCGGGCCGCGGAGACGGTCGCGCTGCTCGCGTGGGCCGGTGGCCGGGCCGTGCCGGCGGCTCCCGATCCTGCGCCGGACGGCCCGCTGATGGAGATGCGCCGTCAGCGGGGTGCTCCGGCGCGTCGGCTGAGAAGATACGCGGCGATGAGTGAGACCGTCTACAACCGCATCGCGCTGCTGCGCGCAGAGCGGAACGTGACCCGCAGGCAGCTTTCGGACGCCCTCGGGGTGCACTATCAGACCATCGGCTATCTCGAACGCGGCGAATACAGCCCCAGCCTCCACCTGGCGCTGCGCATCGCCGAATACTTCGAGGTGCCGGTCGAGGTGGTCTTCTCCACCACGCCGTTCCCGCGCATAGGCGAGCGTCCGGCCTGACCGATTCTGTCGGTCGGGCCGCCTACATTGGGAGCATGCGACCGGTCACTGATTTGCAGCGGAAGGTGGCGCCCTTCGAGGTCGTCACCGAGATGACTCCATCGGGCGACCAGCCGACGGCCATCGCCGAGCTGGAGCGCCGCGTCAAGGCCGGGGAGAAGGACAGCGTCCTGCTGGGCGCCACCGGCACCGGCAAGACGGCCACGATCGCCTGGCTGATCGAGCGCCTGCAGCGGCCCGCCCTGGTCATGCAGCCCAACAAGACGCTCGCCGCGCAGTTCGCCAACGAGCTGCGCGAGATGCTGCCCAACAACGCGGTCGAATACTTCGTCTCTTACTACGACTACTACCAGCCGGAGGCCTACGTCCCGCAGAGCGACACCTACATCGAGAAGGACTCCTCGATCAACGACGAGGTCGAGCGGCTGCGCCATTCGGCGACCAACTCGCTGCTCACCCGCCGCGACACGATCGTGGTGGCCTCGGTGTCGTGCATCTACGGCCTGGGCACCCCGCAGGAATACGTCGACCGCATGACCCGCCTGCGCGTCGGCATGGACATCGACCGCGACCAGCTCCTGCGCCGCCTGGTCGACATGCAGTACACCCGCAACGACGTGGCCTTCACCCGGGGCACGTTCCGGGTGCGCGGCGACACCATCGAGATCATCCCGAAATACGAAGAGCTCGCCGTGCGCATCGAGATGTTCGGCGACGAGATCGAGAAGCTCTCGACCATGCACCCGCTCACCGGCGAGGTCATCACCGAGGACGAAGAGCTCTACATCTTCCCCGCCTCCCACTACGTCGCCGGCGAGGAGCGCATGGCCACGGCGGTGGCGGGCATCGAGGCGGAGCTGGCCGACCGGCTGGCCGAGCTGGAGCGGCAGGGCAAGCTGCTGGAGGCGCAGCGGCTGCGCATGCGCACCACCTACGACATCGAGATGATGCGCCAGATCGGCACCTGCTCCGGCATCGAGAACTACTCGCGCCACATGGACGGCCGCCCCGCGGGCAGCGCGCCCAACACGCTGCTCGACTACTTCCCCGAAGACTTCCTGCTGGTGCTCGACGAGTCCCACCAGACCGTGCCGCAGATCGGCGCGATGTACGAAGGCGACGCCTCCCGCAAGCGCACCCTGGTCGAGCACGGCTTCCGGCTGCCGTCGGCGCTCGACAACCGGCCGCTGAAGTGGGAGGAGTTCCTGGAGCGCATCGGCCAGACCGTCTACCTGTCGGCCACGCCCGGCCCCTACGAGCTGGGGCGGGTCAAGGGCGACGTGGTCGAGCAGGTCATCCGCCCGACCGGCCTGGTCGACCCCGAGATCGTGGTCAAGCCCACCAAGGGGCAGATCGACGACCTGGTCCACGAGATCCGCGAGCGGGCCGACCGCGACGAGCGCGTCCTGGTCACCACGCTGACCAAGAAGATGGCCGAAGACCTCACCGACTACCTGCTGGAGCTGGGCATCCGGGTCCGCTACCTGCACAGCGAGGTCGACACCCTGCGCCGCATCGAGCTGCTGCGCGAGCTGCGCACGGGCGAGTTCGACGTGCTGGTCGGCATCAACCTGCTGCGCGAGGGCCTCGACCTGCCCGAGGTGTCGCTGGTGGCCATCCTCGACGCCGACAAGGAGGGCTTCCTGCGCTCGGAGACCTCGCTGATCCAGACCATCGGCCGCGCGGCCCGAAACGTCTCGGGCCAGGTGCACATGTACGCCGACAAGGTCACCCCGTCGATGGAGCGGGCGATCGACGAGACCAACCGGCGCCGGGCCAAGCAGATCGCCTACAACGAGGCCAACGGCATCGACCCGCAGCCGCTGCGCAAGAAGATCGCCGACATCCTCGACTCGCTGACCCGCGAGGACGCCGACACCCAGCAGCTCATGGGCGCCGGCCGGCAGCAGTCGCGGGGCAAGGCGCCGGTGCCCGGCTTCGCCGCCCGCCAGGCCGGCCAGCACGCCAAGGCCATCGCGGGCGAGATGCCGCGCGCCCAGATGGAGTCCCTCATCGAGTCGCTGACCGAGCAGATGCACCAGTCGGCGGCCGATCTGCAGTTCGAGGTGGCCGCCCGGCTGCGCGACGAGATCAAGGAGCTCAAGCGCGAGCTGCGCGACATGCGCGAGGCGGGGGTTCAATAGTCGCTATGCCTTCTGACCTGGGCGAATGCTCCTCCTTCTGGTGGGCAGCGTCCAGGTATGAACAAGACGATCGTCGGTGCCCTGGTCGGCGCGACCGTGCTCGCGGGCGGCTGCGGCACCATGCTGCGTGAGGCCGAGCGGCTGGCCGTCCAGTCCTCGCCCACCATCGGCACGCCCACGGCCACCCTGCCCGGCAGCCCGACGGACTCCCCGCCCGGCGGCGCCACCGGCACCCCGGGCAGGCCCGGGGCCGGCGACCTGAAGCAGGCCGCCCAGGCCGCGCTGGCCGCCGTGCCCGGCTCGACCCTCATCTCGATCGAGACCGAGGAGGGCGGCACGCGGTGGGAGGTCCAGGTCGTCGGGAAAGACGGCACCGAGCACCAGATGGACGTCGAGGCGGGCAAGGTCGTGACCGGCCCCACCACCGAGGAGGAGGACGCCGCGGACAAGACCAAGCACCGCGAGCGCGTCGCGGCGGCCAAGCTCGACTACGCCAAGGCCGCCGACGCCATCGCCGCGGCGGTGCCGGAGGGCCGCGTCACGGAGCTGAACCTCGACACCGAGCAGGGCAAGACCGTGTGGGAGGCCGACGTGGTCACGCCTGACGGGACCAAGCACGAGGTCGCGGTCGACGCCGCCACGGGCGCCGTCACCCGCAACAACGCCACCACCTCCTGACCCGCCCACCCGCACGAAGCCGCGCCATGCGGCCATCGGGCCCCGGCCCGCCCGACCAACGTCAGCGTCGGGCGTGCGGTCCGGTGGCCGCACGGCCGGTCACGGGCCCGGTCGGCGGGCCGCACGGTCGGCCAAGGGCCGGCCGCTGGTCGGGGCTGCGGCTGCCGGTCGGGGTGCGGGGCCGGCGGTTGCCGCGCGGGACCCTCGCGGGGCCCTCGAGGGGCCCCGGCCTCCGGGCCGTTGGCCGGGGCGCCTGGGGGGTGGGGCGGGTGGATATCGTGGTGCACCGGGGCGGAGTGTCCTTGTACGGTGCGGGGCATGCGACGCTGCCCGGAATGCGGTCACTGGGAGCCCGCGGGCGCGCCCGGGTGCGCGCGGTGCGCCCGGCTGGTGGACGAGATCGTCGAGGAGGGCTGGCGGGCCTATGTCGCGCGCGAGTTCGGCGTCCTCGGCCCCGAGGAGGAGCGCCAGGTCGCCGAGATGGTCGTCGACGAGCCCGACCGGCATCTCTGGCGCGTGGTGGACGCCGCGTACGACCGCCTGACCTGCCCGGAGTGCGGCGGCAGGCTCAGCAGGGGCCCGGCCGGCTGCGGCCCCTGTGACCTGGCCAACGGCTTCCGCTACGTCGCGGTGGAGATCGACCGGCCCGCCGTGCCGCCGGGCAACGAGCACGCGCTGCGGGTGAACGTGTCGGTGGCCCGCCGCCCGTCCGGGATCTCCGCCTCGGAGGTGTTCCTGCGCTGCCAGTCGCTGCCCCTCCTGATCGAGGGCCGCCTCCCGACGGGCGCCCAGGCCCGCGCCATCAAGGCCCTGGCGAACAGCGGCGCCACGGAACAGGAGCTGATCACGCACATGCACCGCGACTGGGGCGCCGGCTGAGCCACCTCACGCCCCGCCGGGAGGGCCGGGACTGAGCCACCTCACGCCCCGCCGGGAGGGCCGGGACTGAGCCACTCCGGCCAGGCGGTGCCCATGGAAGCGCCCTCCTCGACGGACTTCGCGTGACGCGTTCGTGGTGTCACGTGCGGGGGCCGTCAGGGGTGGTCTTTGCGTTCTTCCACCGTGCGGCGTTCTTCCATCGTGCGGCGGTAGAGCTCGTCGATCTGGTCGAGGGGGTCGACGGGGGCCTGGCGGCGGGCCTCGATCTCCAGGTCGGTGCGGGAGCTGAGGTCGGCGATGCCGGTGGCGGTGTGCTGCACCTGGTCGCCGAGGAGGTCGGCGCGGATGCGGGCGCACATGGCCGTCAGCTTGGCCTGGTGCTCCCGCAGGCGGCCGAGCGTGGCGTGGTCGACGTACGGGGACACGCGGCGCTGCTGGGCGTACATGCCGAGCTGGGAGTCGTGCACGTCGGCCTGGGCCGTGAGGTCGGCCAGCAGGTGCGGCAGGTCTCCCAGGCCCCAGCCCTGGCGCTGGGCCTGCTCGACGGCCTGGCGGGTGAGGGAGACCTCGCGGCGCAGGTCGAGCCGGAGGCGCTCGACCTCGGCGGCGTCGCCCGTGCCCATGGCGTTGACGTGCGTGGAGAGCCGGACGGTGGCCTCCTTGGCCTTCACCGCGGCCTTCTTGCCCAGCTTGACCAGCAGATAGATGCCGATGCCGCCCAGCAACAGCAGGAACGCCAGGATCACCAGCACGATGACCAGGAACTCGCCGATGTTCGCCACCCCCTGTTGGTGTTGGTGACTTGAAGGATAGTCGGCCGGAGCGGTGCCGGCGCGCCCGCGCCGCCCAAGCAAACTCTTGATCGGATCCGGGCGTTGTGTTTCAGTTCACATGATTCCAGAACCACCAGGAAAGGCATATGCCGTGCTGGATGGCAAGGTTGTGATCATCACGGGCGGCGCCAGGGGCATGGGGGCGGCCACCGGCCGGCGCTGCGCGGCGGCCGGCGCGCGGGTCGTGCTCACCGACGTGCTGGTGGACGAGGGTACGGCCACCGCCAAGGACCTGGGCGCCCGCTTCATCGCGCACGACGTGACGAGCCAGGACGCCTGGGCGACGGTGGTCGCCGAGACCCTGGAGGCGTACGGGCGCATCGACGGCCTGGTCAACAACGCCGGCGTCGCCACCATGCTGAGGATCGAGGATCAGCCGCTGGAGGAGTTCCAGCGGGTGCTCCAGGTGAACCTGGTCGGCACCTTCCTCGGGCTCAAGGCCGTGGTCGGGCCCATGCGTGAGGCCGGCGGCGGCGCGATCGTCAACCTGTCGTCGGTCGCCGGGCTGTTCGCCCTGCCCATGACGGGCGGCTACGGGGCGTCCAAGTGGGGGGTGCGCGGGCTGACGAAGATCGCGGCGGTGGAGTTCGGGCGCGACCGCATCCGGGTGAACTCCGTGCACCCCGGCATGATCGTCACCCCGATGACGCAGTCGCTCGGAGCGGTGTCGGGTGAGGGCACGTTCGGGCTGGCGCCGATCGGGCGGTGGGGCGAGGCCGAGGAGGTCGCGGAGGCGGTGGCGTTCCTGCTGTCCGACGCCGCCTCGTACGTCAACGGCGCCGAGCTGGCCATCGACGGCGGCTGGACCGCGGGGGAGGGCTCCCTGCTGCCCCCGCCCCGGATACCCGAGGAGGCGTAGATGCCGTACGCGGAGGCCGGGGAGGGCGTCCGGCTCTTCTACACCGACGACGGCACGGAGCGCGGCCACCTGCCGCCGCTGCTGCTCGTCCACGGCTGGGGGACCGACTCCCACCAGTGGTCGTGGCACATCGACGCGCTCGCCGCCGCCCACCGCGTGATCGCCGTGGACCTGCGCGGCCACGGCTACTCCTCGGTCCCCGAGACCGGCAACACGCCGCGCATGATGGCCGAGGACCTGCACCTGCTGCTCGGCCGCCTGGGCATCCCCCAGGTGGTGGCCATCGGGCACTCCATGGGCGGGCAGGTGGTGTCCATCCTCGCGGTCGAGCATCCCGCGCGCGTACGGGCGCTGGCCGCCCTCGACCCCGGCTACGGCATGGCGGCCGAGATCGCGCGCGGCTTCCCCCGGATGATCGAGGGGCTGCGGGGCGAGCGCCCGCACGAGGTCGCCGAGCGGATCGACGAGTGGTGCACGAACGCCGCCACCCCCGCCCTCATCAGGCGCTGGCACAAACGCCGGCTGTACGGCATGCCGCCGCACGTCCTCGCCGAGGCGTTCGAGGCCATGTTCGTCGGCCGGGACGCCATCGGCGTGCGGCCGGCCAGCGACGACTACCTGGCCCGCAGGCGGTGCCCGGTGTTGTCGATCTGGGCCGACCCCGGGCGGGCGGCCTGGGAGGCGGGGCTGCTCAAGGACCCGGCGTCCGTGGTCGTGTGCTGGGAGGGGGCGAGCCACCGGCTGCACGAGGAACGGCCGGAGGAGTTCGTCCAGGTGCTGGAGGGCTGGCTGCGCAAGCTGTGAGGACGGCTGCGCAAGCTCTGCGAGAGGTGGTCACGCGACTGCGAGGGTTGCTGCGCGAGCAGTGAGGACGGCTGCGCGAGCAGTGAGGACGGCTGCGCAAGCTGTGCCAGAGGTGGTCGCGCGACTGCGAGGGTTGCTGCGCGAGCAGTGAGGGCGGTGGCGAGGGGCCCGGCGGCGAGGGATCGCCGCCGGGCGCCGGCCGTGTGAGCGTGCCAGGGTCGGGGGCCACGGGTGACGCTCACAGGCCCGTTCGCCACGGGCTCCACGGTACGCACGGAGCCCGGGGCCGCGGATCAGCCCGGAGGCGGAGCCCGGGTCAGCCTGGCGGGTGATTCCCGGCCCGCCTGCGGGCGCGGAAGCGGCGTACCCGCCTGATCAGCCACCACGCCACCACCGCCAGCAGCGGCAGCACGACGATCACCAGGACGGGCAGGAAGACGGCGACCAGGCTCATCCCGAGCGACCCGGCGTCCTCGGCCGTGCTCACGACCGGCGCGCCCACCCCGGCCGTGCCCGCGTTGATCACCGGGCGGGCGGCGGCCTTGAGCGCGTGCACGGCCAGCGCCACCACGATCCCCAGCAGCCACCCGGCCCACGGGTGCTCGGCCATCCACGCCGAGCTCTCGAACTCGGCGGCGGCGCTGGTGGCGGAGAAGACCACGCCGCCGGAGGCCGGGCGCACCACGGTCTGGATCACGTCGTTGACGGTGTCGACGGCGGGCACCTTGTCCAGCACCACCTCGGCGGCCAGCAGCACCGCGAGCACCGCCAGCACGCCCCAGTTCGACAGCCAGGAGTAGCCGTCGGGCAGCCGGACGGCGTCGGTGAGGTTGGCGAGCACGCCGACGACCAGGAGCGGGATGTAGGCGTTGAGCCCGGCGGCCGTGGACAGGCCCAGACCGGTCAGTGCGGCGAGCATGCCCTCAGTCTGCCCGCCGTCCCCGCCCCGTGCGGCCCGCCCGCGCCCCCGCCCTGATCGGCCCGCCTGCTCATGCCGCCCCGGTCAGTCCGGCCGGGCGGCCTCGTCCATGAGGGAGGCCAGGGCGGGGCCGGTGAACTCGGCCACCGCCCGCTCGTACTTCTCCATGCCCCACGACCAGAAGTCGAAGTCGATGGTCTCGTTGGCGCCGTCCTGGATGGAGGCCCAGAGCGTCCAGCCGTACTTGGACATGAGGCCGAGCAGCCGCGCGCGGGCGATCTTGTGGCGGAGCGGGCGGCCGTAGTACGCGGTGACCAGCGCCTCCAGGTGCTCCAGCGGCAGGTCCGACTCGCTCCAGATGTTGCCCAGCTCGAAACAGGCGTCGTTGTTGCCCGCGTACTCGTAGTCGATCAGCCACAGGCGCCGGCCGTCGTCGAGGATGTTGCCGGGCAGCAGGTCGTTGTTGCACGGAACGGTCCCCTCGGCCCTGACGGCCAGGCATTCCCGGAGCCGGGGCAGGACGGGCATGAAGTCGAGGTAGCGGGGCGGCAGCCGGTAGCCCCGCTCGCGCACGATCTCCAGATAGCGCCGCTGCACCTCGAACATGTCGAAGTCCCGGACGAACCGCGGCCCGCGGTGCAGCCGCCGGCACGCCTCCGCCACGCGCGGCAGGTTCGCCGGATCGTGCAGGTCGTCCCGCGTGAACGTGCGGCCGGGCAGGAACCCCACCACCAGCACCCCGAGCCCCGGCAGGTAGGCGTGCACCGGCGCGCCGACCCCGGCGCGGGCCGCCGCGATCGTGTTCGCGTGCTCGGCGTCCCTGTCGATGTCCAGCAGCGCCCCGTTGCCGGCCCACACCCGCACCACGTACGCGCCCGCGGGCGTGGTGACCTTGTAGTTGTGGTTGGTGAGCCCGCCGGGCAGCTCCTCGACGGAGCGGGGCACGCCGGACAGCAGGGGGATGCGATCGAGGACCTCGGGCGCGGCCATGCTCGATGCTAGCTCCGCCGCCCTAAACGGTCTAGACCTTTAACGGCGCGCCGGGTTAGCCTCGCGACCATGAGCGACTCGGCCCGGATCGTGATCATCGGCGGCGGGGTGGGCGGCGCGTCCGTCGCCTACCACCTCACCCGGCTCGGTGAGCGCGACGTCGTCCTGCTGGAGCGGGACGAGCTGACCAGCGGCTCCACCTTCCACTCCGCCGGGCTCGTCGGGCAGCTGCGCGCCGACCCCACCCTGACCCGCATGAACCAGTACTCCGTCGAGCTCTACCGCACCCTCGACGCCGGGTGGACCGAGTGCGGCGGCATCAAGCTGGCCACCACGCCCGAGCGGATGGTGGAGATCCGCCGCCAGATCGGCTGGGCGCGCACGTTCGGGCTGCCGCTGGAGGAGATCTCCGTGGCCGAGGCCGTCGAGCTGTTCCCGCTGATGAACCCCGAGGGGGTGATCGGGGCGGCGTACCTGCCGACCGACGGCCAGATCGACCCCTCCCAGCTCTGCTACGCGCTGGCCACCCGCGCCCGCGAGGGCGGTGCGACGCTGCGCACCCGCACCCGCGTGCTCGGCGTCAGGGTCGCACGCGGCCGCGTCACCGGCGTGCGCACCGACCAGGGCGACATCGACTGCGAGATCGTGGTCAACTGCGGCGGCATGTTCGCCGCCGAGATCGGCCGCATGGCCGGCGTGCGCATCCCGATCGTGCCCATGTCGCACCAGTACGTCGTCACCGACGCCTTCCACGACCACGCCGGCCTGCCCACGCTGCGCGACCCCGACCTGCTCGTCTACTACCGCCAGGAGGTGCGGGGCCTGGTCATGGGCGGGTACGAGCGCACCTGCGCCCCCTGGACGGCCGCTGCCGACGCCTTCGACGCCGTCCCGCCCGACTTCAACGGCCGCCTGCTCCCCGAGGACTGGCCCAGGTTCGCGGAGATCTCCGAGAACTCGCTGGTGCGCGTGCCCGCGCTGACCGACGTGGGCATCCGCAAGATGATCAATGGGCCCGAGGCGTTCACCCCGGACAACGAGTTCTGCCTGGGGGAGACGGAGGTGGCCGGGTTCTTCGTGGCGGCCGGGTTCTGCGCCCACGGCATCGCCGGCGCGGGCGGCATCGGCAAGGTCATGGCCGAGTGGATCGTCGAGGGCGAGCCCGGCATGGACCTGTGGCACATGGACATCCGCCGGTTCGGACGGCAGTACCGCTCGCCGTCGTACACGATCAAGCGGGCCGTCGAGAACTACGAGACGTACTACGACATCCGCTACCCCGGCCACGAACGCTCGGCCGGGCGGCCCCTGCGGGTCTCGCCCGCCTACGGCTGGCACGCCGGCCATGGGGCCGTCTTCGGGGAGAAGTCCGGCTGGGAGCGGGTCAACTACTACGCCTCCAACGAGCTCCCCGGCGAGGACGAGCGGCCGGACGGGTGGGCGGGCCGGCTGTGGTCGTCCGCGATCGGGGCCGAGCACCGGGCCACGCGCGAGGCCGCCGGGCTGTTCGACGAGAGCTCGTTCGCCAAGATCGAGGTCACCGGGCCGGGCGCCGCCGAGCTGCTGGAGTGGGTGTGCGACAACCGGGTGGCCCGCGACCTCGGTGCGGTCACCTACACCCAGGCGCTCAACCGGCGCGGCGGCATCGAGTGCGACTTCACCGTGACCCGGCGCGGCGAGGAGGAGTTCCTCATCGTCACCGGGACCGCGTTCGGCTCCCACGACCTCGGCTGGCTGCGCAAGCAGGCCGCCGCGACCGGATCGACGGCCAGGATCGCCGACGTGACCGGCCAGTACGCCTGCTTCGCCCTGTGGGGGCCGCGCGCCCGCGACCTGCTGTCCGGGCTGACACCCGACCCGCTGGACTTCCCGTTCATGTCCGCGCGCGAGCTCACCGTCGGCGACGTGCCGGTGCTGGCGCTGCGGGTGACGTTCGTCGGGGAGCACGGGTGGGAGCTGTACTGCTCCAGCGAGTACGGCCTGGCCCTGTGGCAGACGCTGTGGCGGGCGGGGGAGCCGTGGGGGCTGGTGACCGGCGGCTACCGCGCCATCGACAGCCTGCGGCTGGAGAAGGGCTACCGGGTGTGGGGCGCCGACATCGGGCCCGAGACGACGCCGTACGAGGCCGGGCTCGGCTTCTGCGTCAAGACCGACAAGGACTTCCTCGGCAAGGACGCCCTCGACCCGGCGCCCCGGCGCAGGCTGCGCTGCCTGACGCTGGCCGACCCCCGCGCGGTCGCGCTCGGCAACGAGCCGGTGCGCCTCGACGGGAAGGTGGTGGCCAGGGTCACCTCGGGCGGCTACGGCTACACCGCCCGCGAGTCCATCGCCTACGCCTACCTGGAGGCGGAGCCGGGGGCGCGGGTGGAGGTCGAGGTCGAGGGCAGGTGGGTGCCGGGGGCCGTGGTCAAGAGCCCTCTGGTGCCCTGACACCGCCCGAGGTCACCGGGCGGGGCCGCTGCGCACCGAGATGCGGACCCGGTCGGGGCGGAACAGGTCGAGGGCGTACTCCACGGGCGTGCCGTCCGCGGCGTACGCGGTGCGCTCGATCAGCATGAGCGGCGTGCCGGGCGCGATGCCCAGCTCCGCGGCCTCGGCCGGCTGGGCGATCACCGGGTCGAGGTGCTCGACCGCGGTGCGCGGCTCCAGGGCGTACCGGGTGGCCAGGAGGTCGTACAGGGAACCGGTGAGATCCTCGTCGAGCAGGCCCGGCAGGAGCGGGAAGTAGGAGCGCTCCAGCACCACCGGCGACCGGCCCGCCGAGCGCACCCGCGCCACCTCGTGCACCGGCGCGCCCGCCGCGACGCCGAGCGCCACAGCCGCGGCGGCGGGCGCGGGCACCGTGGCGGCCGTCAGGATCCGCGCCCCGGCCCGCAGGTGGGCGCGGCGCATCTGCTCGGTGAACCCGGCCAGCCCCGTCAGGTCGCACTCGATCCGCGGCTCGGCCGGCGGCTCGGCGACGAACGCGCCGCCCGACCGGCCCGGCACCCGCAGCAGCACCCCGTCGCGTTCCAGGGTGGCCAGCGCCTGCCTGAGCGTCATCCGGCTCACGCCGAGCCGCCCGGCCAGCTCCCGCTCGCCGGGCAGCCGGTCGCCCGGCGCCAGCTCGCCGCCGGCGATCGAGGCGAGCAGCCAGCGCTCGATCTGCACGTGCGCGGGAACGCCGGTGCCGCGCTCCAGCTCAGGCGGTTTCCCGACCACAGGCGCAGGTTACCGCCTGAACGCGGCCATTCCGACAGCCGGTACGCACCCGGCCGCCTCCGCGACGACCGCCACCACTTCCGCGACCGTCCGCCCCTTCGCGAGGACCGTGACCACTCCCGCGACGGCCGTCAGCGGTCCGAGAGGCGGCGCAGGCGTTCGACCGCCTCGCCGAACTCGCCGAGCAGGTCGTGGACCACGTCCTTGGCGGGCCTGACCCGGTCGAGCTGGCCCACGACCTGCCCGACGTAGTAGGTGAGCAGCTCCAGCGCCCCCGGCTCGCCCTTCTCCGCCGCCGCCCCGATGCGCGCCATCGCGCCCTCGGCCACCAGCATCTGCAGCGGCATCCCCAGCGGCCCCGGGCTCTCCTGGCCGGAGTCCCACTCCTCGGTCCAGGCCGACTTGAGCTGCCTGGCGGGCTTGCCCGTACGGGAGCGGGACCTGACCGTGTCCAGCGACGAGGCCGCCAGCAGCTTGCGCCTGATCGCGGGCGAGGTCTCGGCCTCCTCGGTCGTCAGCCAGATCGAGCCGCACCACACGCCCTGGGCCCCGAGCGCCATGGCGGCCGCCATCTGCCGCCCGGACGCGATGCCGCCCGCCGCCAGCACGGGGACGGGCGCGACCGCGTCCACGACCTGCGGCACCAGCACCATCGTGGAGACCTCGCCGGTGTGCCCGCCCGCCTCCGTGCCCTGCGCCACGATGAGGTCCGCGCCCGCCGCCACCTGCCTGCGGGCGTGCTCGACGGTGCCGACCAGCGCGGCCACCGGCACGCCGGCCTCCCTGGCCGCGGTCACCATCTCGGGCGGCGGCGGGCCCAGCGCGCTGGCGATCAGCCCGATGCGGTGCTTGAGCGCCACCTCGATCAGCCCCGTCGCCCCGCTCGCCGTCATCCGCCTGCCGAACTCGTCGGCCGTCGCCGTCAACGGCCTGCCGGTGGCGCTGACGCCGTACTTGGACAGCAGGTGGGTGACGAAGTCCCGGTGCCGGTCGGGCACGGACTCCATGAGGTGCATGCGCCGGTCGAGGACGGAGTCGTCCACCTTGCCCGGCACGAGCACGTCCACGCCGTACGGCCGGCCGGCCACCTGCTCGTCCAGCCGGGTCAGCTCCGTGTCGAGCTGCTGCGGCGTGTACGCGACCGCGCCCAGCACCCCGAACCCGCCCGCGTTCGTGACGGCGGCCACCACGTCGCGGCAGTGGCTGAAGGCGAACAACGGGATCTCGATCCCCAAACGCTGACATATGGCGGTCCGCATGCAATGACGCTAACCGTCAGAACCTTGTTCGGTCCATCCCTGCCCATCGCCGGCCTCGAAAGGAGGCGGCGGGCCGCTCAGGGGGCGCGGGGGACGGTCAGGGGGGCGGGGAGGTTCGGGGGAGCGGGGAGGTTCGGGGGAGCGGGGAGGCTCGGGGGAGCGGGGAGGCGGCGGGCGGCTCAGGAGAGCGTGTCCAGGGCGACCGGGGTGTGCCAGCCGCGCCCGGGCGTGTAGCCGCGTACCCGCTTGGCCGGGACCCCCGCCACCACGCTGTGGTCGGGGAACTCCCCGCGCACCACCGCGCCGCCCGCCACCACGCACTGCCGGCCCAGCGTGGTGCCGGGCAGGATGATCGCGCCGGCGCCCAGCCACGAGCCCGACCCGATCGAGACCGGGCTGTTGCGCGGCCACTGCCTGCCGATGGGGATGTCCGGGTCGTCGTAGACGTGGTTCTGGTCGGTGATGTAGACGTACGGGCCGGTGAAGACGTCGTCGCCGATGTCGATCGACTGGTGGGCGACGATGTGGCTGCCCCGGCCGATCGAGCAGCCGGCGCCGATGCGCAGGATCGAGCCGGGGCCGAGGTCCGGCCCCGGCACCATGCCGCACGAGATCGACACCCGCTCCCCGATGAGCGTGTGGTCGCCGATCTCGATCCACGGCTCCCCGAAGATCGCGCCGGGAGGGAAGGCGATGCTGGCGCCGTCGCCGAAACGGCGGAATCGATAACCGGCGGGGCTGGCCGGAGTGATCGCGCCGGCGTGGCGGATCGCCGTGTAGGCACGGTGAATCAACGTGCCAAATGCCCGCCGAACTACTGACATAGGGACCAAAGTTACCGCTAGGTCATGCCGTTCAGGCATGTGAGGGGCGTTGTTTGATATCCTGAGAGCCCGTGGACACTTCGACCACACCTCGAGCCACGGGAGCCCCTTTGCGCAGCGCATCGCAAACCAAGCATCTGTTCGTCACCGGCGGTGTCGCCTCCAGTCTCGGCAAGGGGCTCACGGCATCCAGCCTCGGTCGCCTGCTCAAAGGGCGCGGCCTCAGGGTCACCATGCAGAAGCTCGACCCTTACCTCAACGTCGACCCCGGCACGATGAACCCGTTCCAGCACGGAGAGGTCTTCGTCACCGACGACGGCGCCGAGACCGACCTCGACGTCGGCCACTACGAGCGCTTCCTCGACACCGACCTGCACGGCTCGGCCAACGTCACCACCGGCCAGGTCTACTCCAACGTCATCGCCAAGGAGCGGCGGGGCGAATACCTGGGCGACACCGTCCAGGTCATCCCGCACATCACCAACGAGATCAAGGACCGGATCCGCGGGATGGCCGGCCCCGACGTGGACGTCGTCATCACCGAGGTCGGCGGCACGGTCGGCGACATCGAGTCGCTGCCGTTCCTGGAGGCCGTGCGGCAGATCCGGCACGAGGTCGGGCGCGACAACGTGTTCTTCCTGCACGTCTCGCTGCTGCCGTACATCGGGCCCTCCGGCGAGCTGAAGACCAAGCCCACCCAGCACAGCGTCTCGGCGCTGCGCAGCATCGGCATCCAGCCCGACGCGATCGTGCTGCGCTCCGACCGGCCGGTGCAGACCGCCATCAAGCGCAAGATCAGCCTCATGTGCGACGTCGACGAGGACGCCGTCGTCTCCGCCGTCGACGCCGCCTCGATCTACGACATCCCCAAGGTGCTGCACTCCGAGGGCCTCGACGCCTACGTCGTGCGCCGCCTCGGCCTGCCCTTCCGCGACGTGGACTGGAAGGAGTGGGAGCAGCTCCTGCGCCGCGTGCACCGGCCGGCCAAGGAGGTCACGATCGCGCTGGTCGGCAAGTACATCGACCTGCCCGACGCCTACCTGTCGGTCACCGAGGCGCTGCGCGCCGGCGGGTTCGCCAACGACGCCCGCGTCAACATCCGCTGGGTCAAGAGCGACGACTGCGAGACCCCCGAGGGCGCCGAGCGCGAGCTCGACGGCGTGGACGGCGTGCTCATCCCCGGCGGCTTCGGCGTGCGCGGCATCGAGGGCAAGATCGGCGCCATCCGCCACGCCCGCGAGAACAAGATCCCGCTGCTCGGCATCTGCCTCGGCATGCAGGGCATGGTCATCGAGGCCGCCCGCAACCTGGCCGGCATCGAGGACGCCAACTCCGCCGAGTTCGACCCCGACACCAAGCACCCCGTCATCTCCACCATGGCCGACCAGGAGGACGTCGTCGCCGGCGAGCGCGACATGGGCGGCACCATGCGCCTGGGCAGCTACACCGCCAAGCTCGGCGAGAACACCCTGGCCCGCCGGCTCTACGGCGGCAAGGCCAAGGCCGACGAGCGCCACCGTCACCGCTACGAGGTCAACAACGCCTACCGCGACAAGCTGGAGAAAGTCGGCCTGGTCTTCTCGGGCCTGTCGCCCGACGGCCGCCTGGTCGAGTACACCGAGCTGCCCATCGACGTGCACCCGTTCTTCATCGGCACCCAGGCCCACCCCGAGTTCCGCTCCCGGCCCACCCGGGCCAACCCGATGTTCAAGGGGCTCGTCAACGCGGCCCTGGTCTACGCCGACAGCCGCGTGGCCGCGAAGGTGGGCCCGTGAGGATCGAGGACACGCCCGAGGCGTGGGAGGTCGTCGGCACGAAGCACCGGTTCAAGGGTCACGTCATCGAGGTGGTGACCGACACCGTCGCGATGCCGCGTGACGAGGTCGCCGAGCGCGACTACGTCGTCCACCCGGGAGCCGTCGCGGTGGTCGCCCTCGACGAGCAGGACCGCGTCCTGATGATCAGGCAGTACCGCCACCCCACCCGCCACCTGATGTGGGAGCTGCCCGCCGGGATCCGCGACGTGGCGGGCGAACCGCTGGCCGCCACCGCCGCGCGCGAGCTGGCCGAGGAGGCCGGATACCGGGCCGACACCTGGTACACCCTGCTCGACCTGCGCTCCTCGCCCGGCATGACCGACGAGCGCGTCCGCGTGTTCCTCGCGCGCGGCCTGAGCAAGATCCCCGACGAGGAGAACGGCTTCGAGCACCGGCACGAGGAGATCGACATGCCGGTCGAATGGGTCCCTCTGGCCGACGCGGTCGAGAAGGCACTCATGGGAATGATCCACAATTCCTCGACCGTGGCCGGTATCCTCGCCGCATATGCGGCTTCGGTCGAGGGGCACGCCCTGCTGCGCCCGGCCGACGCCCCGGAGGCGTGAGGGAAGGACCAGTTCGTGGAGGCAGTGCTCTCCAGCTACCTCGCCCACCTGGCGGTGGAACGGGGCCTGGCTGCCAACACGCTCGCGTCCTACCGCCGTGACCTGCGCCGATACTTCGAGCACCTCCAGGCACGCGGGCGCCTGGAGCTCGACCAGGTGGGGGAGGCCGACGTGCTGGCCTTCCTCGCCGCGCTGCGCGAGGGCGACGGCGAGCATCCCGCCCTCGTGGCCAGCTCCGCGGCCCGCGCCGTCTCAGCCGTGCGCGGGCTGCACCGTTTCGCGCTGCGCGAAGGCGTCACGGCCCACGACCCCGCCCACCAGGTGCGCCCGCCCCGCCAGCTCCGCAGGCTGCCCAAGGCCATCGGGGTGGCCGAGGTCGAGCGCCTCATCGCCGCCTCCGGTCCCGACGGCGCCCCCCTCACCCTGCGCAACCGCGCCCTCCTGGAGGTCCTGTACGGCACCGGCGCCCGCATCTCCGAGGCCGTCGGCCTGGCCGTGGACGACCTGGAGGACGACCATGTGCGGCTGCGCGGCAAGGGCAACCGCACCCGCGTCGTGCCCCTGGGGCGCTACGCGCGCTCCGCGCTGGACGCCTACCTCGTACGAGCCCGTCCCGGGCTGCTCTCCCACGGACGCGGCACCCCCGCCGTCTTCCTCAACGCCCGCGGCGGGCGGCTGACCAGGCAGGGCGCCTGGGAGGTGCTGCAGGCCGCCGCCGAACGCGCCGGACTCGACGGGATAAGCCCCCACGTACTCCGGCATTCCTTCGCAACTCACCTTTTGGACGGCGGCGCTGACGTTAGGGTGGTACAGGAGTTGCTCGGGCACGCCTCCGTGACGACCACTCAGGTCTACACGCTGGTCACGGTCGACAAACTCCGCGAGGTCTACGCCGCGGCGCATCCACGCGCCCGGCAGTGATCTATAGTCTTTTGGGACGTGCGCCGACCACGGCGTGCCGCCTTGCAGCGTTAAGTGGTGACGCCATAGTGTCCGTCCGGACGGTCCGGTTCGGGATCGTCAGGGAGGTTCGAGCTGGTGACTGTGGAGACCAAGGGTTCGACCCCGGGGACCCCCGACAACCCCTGGGGTGACACGAAGACCAACGCGCCTTCCAACGGCGTCAACCTGGGCCCGACGCAGCGGCCCCGGCCGGTGTTCCCGGAGCCGGTGCCCCCCGCCGTGCACGGTCCGGCGCGCGTGGTCGCGATGGTCAACCAGAAGGGTGGCGTCGGCAAGACCACGACCACCATCAACCTGGGGGCCGCGCTCGTCGAATACGGCCTCAAGGTGCTGCTGGTCGACTTCGACCCGCAGGGGGCGCTCTCCGTCGGCCTGGGCATCAACCCGCTCCAGCTCGACCTGACCGTCTACAACCTGCTCATGGAGCGCGGCGTCACCGCCGAGGAAGTGCTGCTCCAGACCGGCGTCGAGGGTCTCGACCTGCTGCCCAGCAACATCGACCTGTCCGCGGCCGAGGTGCAGCTCGTCACCGAGGTCGCCCGCGAGCAGGTGCTCGGCCGCGTCATCAAGCCGCTGCTGCCGCACTACGACGTCTGCCTCATCGACTGCCAGCCGTCGCTGGGCCTGCTCACCATCAACGCGCTGACCTGCGCCCACGGCGTCATGGTGCCGCTGGAGTGCGAGTTCTTCGCGCTGCGCGGCGTGGCGCTGCTCATGGACACCATCTCCAAGGTCCAGGAGCGGCTCAACGAGGAGCTCGAGATCGAGGGCCTGCTCGCCACCATGTACGACGCGCGCACCCTGCACGGCCGCGAGGTGCTGGCCCGCGTGGTGGAGGCGTTCGGCGACAAGGTCTTCCACACGGTGATCAACCGCACCGTGCGCTTCCCCGACGCGACGGTGGCCGGCGAGCCCATCACCACGTTCGACCCGTCGTCCCTGGGCGCCAACGCCTACCGTGAGCTGGCCCGCGAAGTGCTCTCGCGCTGGCCGGCGCCTGCGACAATGGCCAGGTGACCGCAGAGCAGACCGAGCCCCAGGGCTTCCAGGTCCACCTGGACGTCTTCGAGGGGCCCTTCGACCTGCTCCTCGGCCTCATCGCCAAGCACAAGCTCGACATCACCGAGGTCTCGCTCTCCCAGGTCACCGACGAGTTCATCGCCTACATCAAGTCGCGGGGGCCCGAGTGGGACCTCGACCAGACCAGCCACTTCCTGCTGGTCGCGGCCACCCTGCTCGACCTGAAGGCGGCCCGGCTGCTGCCCACGGGCGAGGTGGAGGACGAAGAGGACCTGGCGCTGCTGGAGGCCAGGGACCTGCTGTTCGCGCGGCTGCTGCAGTACAAAGCGTACAAAGAGGTGGCCAAGGTCTTCGCCGGGCGGATGGCGGAGGAGGCGCTGCGCTTTCCCCGTACCGTGCCGATGGAGGAGCAGTTCGCCAACCTCCTGCCCGAGCTCATCCTCGGCATCGGGCCCGAGCAGCTCGCCCGCATCGCCGCCAGGGCCTTCACCCCGAAACTGCCTCCCACCGTCAACGTGGGGCACATCTACCAGCCGCTGGCCAGCGTCAAGGAGCAGGCGGCCATCCTGGTCATGCACCTGCGCCGGCTGCGGCGCGCCACCTTCCGCGCGCTGGTGGCCGACTGCGAGGGGACCTTCGAGGTCATCGCCCGGTTCCTGGCCGTGCTGGAGCTGTTCAGGGAGTCCGCGGTGACCTTCGAGCAGATCGAGCCGCTGGGAGACCTCCACGTGACCTGGACGGGCTCCGACGACGGCGACGTCGCGGTGGGGGACGACTACGAGGAATCCGCGGAGAAACCATCCCATGACTGACGACAACCCGTTGCCCAACCCCCGGCGCTCGCCCGACTCGGAGCCGCCGCTGCCCACCTGGATGACCCTCCCCGGTTCCCTCGCCCAGCGCGGCGCCCCACCGGCGGAAGCCGAGCCGGCCCCGCCCGCCGACCCCGACGCCCTCCCGCCTTCGCCCCCGGACACCGAGGAGCTCCCCGAGCCGCCCCCGGCCGACACGCGGTCCCAGGACGCGGAGCTTGAGGACGCCGGTCTTGAGGACGACGCCGGGCCTGAGGACGCTGGGCCGGAGGGCGCGGAGCTTGAGGACGCCGGGCCGGAGGGCGCGGAGCCTGAGGACGCTGGGCCGGAGGGCGCGGAGCTTGAGGACGCCGGGCCGATGCCGCTCGGGGGCGCTGCCCTTGGGGAGCCGCCCTCGGGGGCCCCTGAGGCGTCACGGTCGGAGACGCCGTCCGGGGCGGTGGACGGCGCCGAGACCGAGGTGAGCGGCTACGAGGACGGGGTGCAGGGCGAGCGGGAAGCGGTGGGGCCGACGCTGGAGGCGGCGTTGGAGGCTATCCTGCTTGTGGTCGACGAGCCCGTCGCCGAAGTGACCCTCGCTCAGGTGCTGGAGCGGCCCACGCACGAAGTGGCCGCCGCTCTGCGTGCTCTGGCGGCGGAATACACGGCCGCCGGGCGGGGTTTTGACTTGAGAGAAGTCGCGGGCGGCTGGCGGTTCTACACCCGTGCCGACTGCGCGCCGCTGGTCGAGCGGTTCGTACGCGACGGCCAGCAGACGCGGCTGACCCAGGCCGCGCTGGAAACACTGGCGGTCGTGGCCTATCGGCAGCCGGTGAGCCGCGCCCGCGTCGCCGCCGTGCGCGGCGTCAACAGCGACGGCGTCATGCGAACGCTCGTCGCCAGGGGGCTGGTCGAAGAGGCCGGCACCGACCCGGAGAGCCAGGCAGTGCTCTACCGGACAAGCTCATACTTCCTTGAACGTCTGGGACTGCGGGATCTGAGCGAGCTTCCTGAGCTCGCGCCCTTCCTCCCCGACGACGTGGAGAATCTCGAGGAGACGACAAAGTGATCAACAGGCGCAGCACCCCGTCCGGTGATGGACGCGGTCGAGGACGTGCCGGCGGCTCCGGCCGTGGCGGGCGTCCCGCCTTCCGCTCCGACGACAGCCGCGGCGGCGGTTTCCGCCGCGACGACGACTCCCGCGGCGGTCCCCGCCGCGACAACGACTTCGGCGGCAGTGGCCGCCGTGACGACTTCCGCGGGCGGCCCTCGGGCGACTCGCGTGATGCCCTGCGCGCCGACCGGAGCGGGTCCCGTGCCCGGTACGGCCGGCGCGACGGCGAGGGCGAGGCCCGCACCGGCCGCGAGGGCAGGTTCGGCGCCGGCGACCGCCAGGGCGGCTTCGACCGCGGCGACCGCCAGAGCCGGTTCTCCGGCGGCGACCGCCAGGCGCGGTTCGGCGGCGGTGACCGCGAGGGCCGGTTCGGCGGTGACCGCCAGGTCGGCGGTGACCGTCAGGGCCGCTTCGGCGGTGGTGACCGTCAGGACCGGTACGGCCGGGGTGAGGGCTCTGGCCGGGGTGACCGGGAGAGCCGCTTCGGCCGCGACGACCGTTACGGGCGTGAGGACCGCCAGGGGCGGGGCGAGCGTTCCGAGCGGTTCCGTGGCGAGGAGCAGCGGGGCGGATACCGTTCCGAGGCCCGTGACGACCGGCGCGACGGCCGCCACGACGACCGGCGCGACGGCCGCCACGACGACCGGCGCGACGACCGGCGCGACGACAGGTCCGGTGGCCGGGGCGACGACCGGCGTGACGAGCGCGCCGGTGGGTTCCGGGCCGGGCGCAGCGGGCGCCGTGAGGACGTCGCCCCCAGGGGCGCGAACGCGTCCCGGGCCCGCTACGGCCGGCGCGACGGCGACGAGCGGCCGGGCCAGAGCGGCGGCGGCTGGAGCCGTTCGGGCGGCGACCGCGACAGGTTCGCCGGTGGCGGTCGTGACAGGTCCGCCGGAGGCGGTCGTGACAGGTTCGCCGGAGGCGACCGCGGCCGGCCGGCCGGCGGCGGGTTCGCCGGTGGCGACCGGGGCCGCCCGAGCGGTGGTGACCGGGACAGGTTCGCCGGTGGCGACCGTGGCCGGACGGGCTTCGGGGACCGCAGCCGGTCGGCCGGTGGTGACCGGGGCCGGTCGGGCTTCGGGGACGGGCGTGGCGGGCGTACGCCGCGCCATGACGACGTGCAGACCATCGGTGGCGGCGGGCGCGGGACGTACGGCTCGCGCGACCGGCAGCGTGGCGGCCAGGGCGGCGGTTACGGTGGCGGCCAGGGCGGCGGTTACGGTGGCGGCCAGGGCGGCGGTTACGGTGGCCGGCAGGGCGAAAGCCCCGCCAGCCCGCAGCACGACCGGGTGAAGGCCGCGCGCCAGCCCCTCCGCGACCGCAACTTCTACCCCGAGGGCTACACCGACGAGCGCGACACCACCGAGGTGCCGGACGGCGTGCGGCTGCAGAAGGTGCTCGCCCAGGCGGGCGTGGCCAGCCGCAGGGCCTGCGAGGAGATGATCGGCGACGGCCGCGTCACCGTGAACGGCCAGGTCGTCCGCAGGTTCGGCGCCAAGGTCGACCCGGCGACGCAGGTCATCCACGTGGACGGCAAGCGCATCCCGACCGCGCCCGACCTGGTCTACTACGCGCTCAACAAGCCCATCGGCGTCGTCTCCACCATGGACGACCCGCAGGGCCGCCCGTGCCTGGCCGACTTCGTCCAGGAGCTGGCGCCGCGGCTGTTCCACGTCGGGCGGCTCGACACCGAGACCGAGGGCCTGCTGCTGCTCACCAACGACGGTGAGCTGGCCAACCGGCTGACGCACCCGAGCTACGGCGTGCAGAAGAAATACTGGGCCAAGGTGCCGGGGCCGATCCCGCGCGACCTGGGGCGGCGCCTCAGGGAGGGCATCGAGCTGGAGGACGGCATCGCCAGGGCCGACTCCTTCGCCATCGTGCAGGAGCACGGCCAGCAGGCGCTGGTCGAGGTGGTGCTGCACGAGGGCCGCAAGCACGTGGTCAGGCGGATGCTGGAGGAGGCCGGGCACCGGGTCATCGACCTGGCCAGGATCGAGTTCGGGCCGGTGAAGCTGGGCCGTACCAAGCCGGGCACCGTCAGGTCGCTCAGCTTGAAGGAAGTCGGCGAACTTTACGCGGCCGTTAAGCTGTAATCTGGCCGGACGCAGGAGCCCGTGCGAATCTCCGCACGGGCTTTCCCGGCATAGAGGGGACGAACCACATGGTGCGGGCGATCCGCGGGGCGATCCAGGTGGACGCCAACGACCGCGAGTCGGTCATCTCGGGCACGACCGAGCTGGTCAGCGCGATCATGGAGCGCAACAGCCTGACGCCCGACGACGTGATCAGCGTGCTGTTCACGGCCACGCCCGACCTGACGGCCGAGTTCCCCGCGCTGGCGGCCCGCAAGCTGGGCTTCCACGAGGTGCCGCTGATCTGCTGCACCGAGATCGACGTGCCGGGGGCGCTGCCCCGCGTCGTGCGCCTGATGGCGCACGTGGAGAGCGACCGCCCGCGTTCGGAGATCCAGCACGTCTATCTGCGGGGCGCGGTGGCGCTGCGCCAGGACATCGCCCAGTAATCAGCCCAGTAATCCGTCCAGTCATCAGCCCGGCCATCCGCCTGGTAAAAACGCCCAGCAGATCCTTCGGCAGACCGCTCTTGTAAACCGCCCTGCAACCCGGCGGGAGCGACAATGGCCACGCGGCGCCGGCGGCTCCCGGCACCATCCGTCACCGGCCCGTACGGCCCGATCTATCAGGACACCGAGATGGAACTTCGTACCGTGCTCGTCGTCGGCACCGGCCTCATCGGCACCTCCGTGGCGCTGGCGTTGCGCAAGCGCGGCGTGCGGGTGCTGCTGGCCGACCGTGACCCGGGAGCCGTGCGGCTGGCGCGGGAGCTGGGCGCGGGCGAAGACTGGCTGCCCGCGACGGCGGCGTCCGATCCGGCCGATCTGGCGATCATCGCGGTGCCGCCCGCGCACGTCGCGTCCGAGCTGCTGGAGCTGCAGCGGATCGGCGCGGCGCGGTTCTACACCGACGTCGCCAGCGTCAAGGCCGAGCCCATTCACCGGGCCGTCCAGCTCGGCTGCGACCTGACCACCTACGTCGCCTCCCACCCGCTGGCCGGGCGGGAGAAGTCGGGGCCGGGGGCGGCCAGGGACGACCTGTTCCTCGGACGCCCGTGGGCGTTGTGCCCGACCGAGGAGGCCGACCCCGAGGCGAAGGCGGCCGTGCTGCGGCTGATCGAGCTGTGCGGGGCCAACGCGGTCGAGGTGGGCGCGATCGACCACGACCGCGCGGTGGCCGTGGTGTCCCACGCGCCCCACGTGGCGGCCTCCGCCGTGGCAGCCCGCCTGGCCGACGCGACCGACGTCGCGCTCGGGCTGGCCGGGCAGGGGGTGCGTGACGTCACGCGCATCGCGGGCAGCGATCCGGGCCTGTGGCTGGGCATCCTGGCCGGCAACGCCTCGCCGGTCGCCGAGGTGCTGGAGGCCGTGGCCAACGACCTGGCCGACGCGGCGAGCGCGCTGCGCGCCCTGGCCGACGGCGACGGCACCGCCACCCACGAGATCACCCAGCTGCTCAAGCGCGGCGTGGCCGGCCACGACCGCATCCCGGGCAAGCACGGCGGGCCCGCCTCCTCCTACGCCACCGTCCAGGTGGTCATCGGCGACCGTCCCGGCCAGCTCGCCCGGCTGTTCCAGGCGTGCGACGAGGTCGGGGTCAACGTCGAGGACGTGCGCCTGGAGCACGCCCCCGGCCTGCCGCTGGGCATCGCCGAGCTGTCGGTCGAGCCCGACGCGGCCGCCACCCTGACCGAGGCCCTGCACGAGCGCGGCTGGCAGGTCCCCTGAACGCGGGGGCCTTTGACGGCGGGGCACTGGCCTCGGGGCACTGGCCTCGGGGCACTGGCCTCGGGGCACTGGCCTCGGAGAGCCCTTTGACCGCAGGACCCTGACTGCAGGGGCCCTGACTGCAGGGGCCCTGACTGCGACGGGCCTGCCCGGCAGGTCCTTTGACGTGGTGAACGCGCGGCGGGCGGGACCGGGATCGGTCCCGCCCGCCGCACCCCCACGCTTCAGCGTTTGGTGACCGCCTCGCTGACGGCGTTCGGGCCGTCGTACTGGCGGTCGGGCATGTTCTGCAGGGCCTGGACGATGTCGTCGCCGGCGTTGTGGTCGCGGGCGGCCTTGACCAGGTCGTCCTTGCTGGCCGGATAGTCGACCCCGCTGAGATGTTTCTGCAGGTCGATCGGATTCGGTGCAGTGCTCATACCCGCCAGCTACCCCGCCTCGGGAAACGTAACGGCGCGCCCCCGTCTTCCACGCCATGGCGGCCTCCGCACGGGGATCAGCCGCCGGTACGTTCCAGCCTGCGCCGGGCCCGCTCGACCGAGCGCGGCAGGCCGCGCCGCTCCGACAGCGCCGCGGGCAGCCGGCGCACGGCCGTACGCAGCCCGGCCCAGCCCGTGGGCCCGCTGCGCACCGCCTCGAACGCCCGCCTGGCCACCACCCGCCAGGGGCGGCGCAGCACCGCGGTCAGGAAGGAGTTGCGCGCGGCCAGCACCTGCCTGCCGCGCGGGTCCCTGGCGGGGGAGGGGTGGTGGTGGGCCACGACGTCGGCCACGTACGCCAGCCCCCAGCCCTGCGCGGCCAGGTCCATGGCCAGCCGCTCCTCCTCGCCGAAGAAGAAGATCACGTCGTCGAACCCGCCCGCCTCCAGGAACGCCTCCGTGCGCACCACCGCCCCGCACGCCAGGAACCCCAGCACGCTCGGCCCCGGCAGGTCCGGCTCGACGCCCAGCGGCGAGCGGCTCATCTGCTCGGATACCGGGTCCAGCCGCTCCTCGGGGCCCACCAGCACGCGGGCGGCCAGCAACGCCAGGCGCGGATGCGCGTCCAGCACGTCGGCGGCGCGCTCCAGCGCGCCCGGCGCCCACCAGGAGTCGTCGTCGGCGAAGGCCACGTACGGCGTCTCGGCCATCCGGACGCCGACGTTGCGGGCGGTGGCGCCCAGGTTCCGGCCCGCCTCCACCACGTGCACGTCCGGGAAGTGACGGCGGACGAACCCGGCGGTCCCGTCGGAGGAGCCGTTGTCCACCAGGATGACCGGGCGCGGGTGCAGGGGAAGGGTACGGGTCAGCGCCCGCACCCTGTCCTTGCTCGCCACGACGACGGTGACGCGGGCTCCGTTCTTCACAAGGTGCCACTTACCGGGCGGGACCGACTTAGTCCTCGTACGGGTGGTTGACGGACGGGTGGGGGTGACGTATAGATGATGGTAACAGCGTTACCGACCAGAAACGACGTTACCACCTATGACCGGATCTCCGTACCAGCAGGCCCAGCGGGAAGGGCAGGACGCCGTCAGGACGGCGGTCCTCGACACGGCCAAGCGGCTGCTCATGACCGAGGGGCCGGCGGCGCTCACCGTGCGGCGGATCTCCGGCGAGGCGGGCTGCTCGACCAAGGTGATCTACACGCTCTTCGGCGGCAAGGACGGGCTCAGCGAGGCGCTCTGGCTGGAGGGGTTCGCCAGGTTCGAGCGGTGGCTGCTGGCGGAGCTGCCGCACGCCGACCCGCTCACGCGGCTGCACAGGGGCCTGATGGCCTACCGGGACTACGCGCTCAGCGAGACCGACTACTACCGGGTCATGTTCCAGAGCGCCCTGCCGGGGTTCGCGGCGCGGCCCGAGGCGATGGCGGCGGCCAAGCGCACGTTCGGGCTGCTGGTGCAGGGCGTGGCCGACTGCCTGGAGGCGGGCGTGCTGCGCGGGGCCGAGGCGGGGGAGATCGCCGACATCGTGTGGATGGCCATGCACGGCGCCGTGAGTCTGGAAATTTCGGGATATTTCGATCGGGACGAGGCCGAGCAGCGCTTCCGGCTGCTGTGCACCTCGGTGCTCACGCCGTTCCTGGCTCCCGACGGGCATGCGGGCGGCGCGCACACAGACGACCAGCACGACGACGAGCACGACGACCAGCGCGACGACGACCAGCACGACGACCAGCACGACGACCAGCACGACGACCAGCACGACGACCAGCGCGACGACCAGCGCGACGACCAGCGCGACGACGGGCACGCAGCCGAGAGGGAGATGTCATGACCACTACACCGTTCACGGGCGGCTTCACCCCGGCGACCGAGGAGGTCACCGCCTTCGACCTCAAGGTCACCGGCCGCATCCCGGCCGAGCTCAACGGCCGCTACCTGCGCAACGGCCCCAACCCGCTCAGCCTCGACGACCCCAGTGCCTCCCACCTGTTCTTCGGCGAGGGCATGGTGCACGGGGTGCGGCTGCGCGACGGTCGCGCGGAGTGGTACCGCAACCGCTGGGTCCGCAGCGCCGGCGTCGCCGAGCGGCTGGGCGAGCCGGTCCGGCCGGGGCCGGTGCACGCCGACATGGACTTCGCGGCCAACACCCACGTCATCGGGGTGGCCGGGCGCACGTTCGCCACCGTGGAGGCGGGGGCGCTGCCGTACGAGCTGAGCTACGAGCTCGACACCATCGGGCCGTGCGACTTCGACGGCGGGCTGCCCGGCGGTTACGCCGCGCACACCCACCTCGACCCGGTCAGCGGCGAGCTGCACGCGCTGGCCTACTACTTCGGCTGGGACCACCACCAGCACATCGTCGTCGACCCCAAGGGCGTGGTCGCGCAGGTCAGGAACATCCCGATCGCCGACGCGCCCATGGTGCACGACTTCGCGATCACCGAGCGGTTCGTGGTGATCTACGACCTGCCGGTCACGTTCAGCCTGGTGCACGCCGAGAAGGGGCACAAGCTGCCGTACGCGTGGAACGAGGGCCACCCCGCCCGCATCGGGCTCATGTCGCGCGAGACCGGCGACGTGCGGTGGGTGGAGGGGCCGTCGTGCTGGGTCTTCCACACCCTCAACGCCTACGACGACGGCGACGAGGTGGTCGTCGACGTGGTGAGCTACCCCAGGGGCTTCGTGGACGCGCGGCTCGACCAGGGCGGCCCGCCCAGGCTCGACCGGTGGCGGATCAACCTGCGCACCGGCAGGGTCGGGGTGGCCACGCTCGACGACCGCACCCAGGAGTTCCCGCGCATGGACGAGCGCCGTACCGGCCGGCCCTACCGCTACGGCTACACCGCCGCGACGCGCGAGCTGCACGACCTGATCGGCGCGGAGCTGGAGGACCTGCCCGACCCGGCCTTCGACAACACCCTCATCAAGCACGACCTCCTGCGCGGCACGCAGGAGTCGCGGCAGTTCGGGCGCGGCGCGTACGTGGGCGAGCCCGTCTTCATCGGCGCTGGGGAGGCCGAGGACGACGGTTATGTGATGTCCTACGTCAACAATCCCGACAGGGGCGCGGCCGATCTGGTCATCCTGTCCGCCCAGGACTTCACCGGCACCCCGGTCGCCACCGTGCACCTGCCCGCCCGCGTGCCGCTCGGCTTCCACGGAAGCTGGATCGCCGACTGACGCGGAGGCGGTAGCCTCTTCAGGTTGGACCAACCCTTGTTAGGGTGCAGCGACATACGTGAAGAGGGAGAGGCCGTGACCGGTCTGGTCGTCGCCATGGACGGCCCTTCGGGGTCGGGCAAGTCGAGCGTCTCGCGCGGGGCCGCCCGCGCGCTGGGCCTGCGTTATCTCGACACCGGGGCGATGTACCGCGCGATGACCTGGTGGATGTTGCGGCAGGGCGTCGACCTGGCCGACCCCGCCGCGATCGCGGCCCGCTGCGGCGAGCCCGCCATCGTCTCCGGCACCGACCCCGACGGCCCCACGATCCACGTCGACGGCGTCGACGTGGCGGGGCCGATCAGGGAGGCCGAGGTCACCGCCGCCGTCTCCGCCGTCGCGGCCGTGCCCGAGGTTCGGGTGCGCCTGGTGGCGCTGCAGCGGGAGATCATCGGCTCCGGCGACATCGTGGTCGAGGGCCGCGACATCGGCACCGCCGTCTGGCCGGACGCCGCCGTCAAGATCTACCTGACGGCCAGCGCGGAGGCCCGCGCCCGCCGCCGCAGCGCCGAGGTCCACGGCTCCACGGTGGAGGCGCAGCAGGAGGCCATGGCCCGGCGTGACACCCTGGACTCGACAAGGAAGACCGACCCGCTCTCGATGGCGGCTGGCGCCATCGAGCTCGACACCACCGCGCTGACCCTCGACGAGGTCATCGCTGAGGTGTTGAGACTGGTCAAGGAGCGCACCTGACCTTCAGGTGCGGTACTCACTTAAGGATGAAATATCGTGTCAACGGGGGATTGGGTCGAGGCCGACCTCGACGAGCTTGAGATCGACGAGCACGAGCACCACGGTGCGCCGGTGCCGGTCGTCGCCATCGTGGGGCGGCCCAACGTCGGCAAGTCCACGCTGGTCAACCGCATCATCGGCCGCCGTGAGGCGGTCGTCGAAGACGTTCCGGGCGTCACCCGCGACCGGGTCACCTACGACGCCAACTGGCGTGGCCGCCGCTTCACCGTCGTCGACACCGGCGGCTGGGACCCTGACGCCACGGGGATGAACCTGCGCATCGCCGAGCAGGCCCAGGTGGCCGTCGAGCTGGCCGACGTGATCGTGTTCGTGGTCGACGCCACCGTGGGCGCGACCGACGCCGACGAGATCGTGGGCTCGGTGCTGCGGCAGTCCGGCAAGCCGGTCATCCTGGCCGCCAACAAGGTGGACAACCAGCAGCTGGAGCTGGAGGCCGCGGCGCTGTGGGCGCTGGGGCTGGGGGAGCCGTACCCCGTCTCGGCCCTGCACGGGCGCTCCAGCGGCGACCTGCTCGACGTGGTGCTCGACGCGCTGCCCGAGACGCCGGAGGTCACCTTCGGCGAGCAGCGCGGGCCGGCCCGCGTCGCCCTGCTGGGCAAGCCCAACGTCGGCAAGTCCTCGCTGCTCAACAAGCTGGCGGGGGAGGAGCGGGTGCTGGTCGACCCCATGGCGGGCACCACCCGCGACCCGGTCGACGAGCTGATCGAGCTGGGCGGGCGCACCTGGCGCTTCGTCGACACCGCCGGCATCCGGCGGCGCGACCGCGAGCTGCAGGGCGCCGACTTCTACGCCGCCATGCGCACGCGCGCCGCGCTGGAGCGCACCGAGGTGGCGATCGTGCTGATCGACGCCAGCCAGCCGCTCACCGAGCAGGACCTTCGCATCATCGGCCTGGTCATCGAGTCGGGCCGGGCGATGGTGGTGGCCTTCAACAAGTGGGACCTGGTCGACGAGGACCGGCGCTACTACCTGGAGAAGGAGATCGACCGGCAGCTCGTGCGCACGCCGTGGGCGCTGCGCGTCAACATCTCCGCCAAGACGGGCCGCCACGTCGACCGGCTCGTCCCGGCCCTGGAGAAGGCGCTCGACTCGTGGTCCACGCGGGTGCCGACGGCCAGGCTCAACGCGTTCCTGACCGAGCTGGTGCAGCAGACCCCGCCGCCGGTGCGCGGCGGCAAGCAGCCGAAGATCCTCTTCGCCACCCAGGCGTCGGTCGAGCCGCCCAAGTTCGTGCTGTTCACCTCGGGCTGGCTGGAGGACACCTACCGGCGCTTCATCGAGCGGCGCATCCGCGAGGAGTTCGGCTTCGCGGGGTCGCCGATCGAGGTCACGATGAAGATCCGGGAAAAGCGGGCAAAGAAGGATAAATAGCTGGTAACTCCGTTGCCGCCGATCCCGCGTGACCGTAGGATCGGCGGCAACGCGTTGACGGAGACGAGTAACCAGCGGGCCCGCGCGGGTCCAGAGAGCCGCCGGTAGCTGCGAAGGCGGCGCCGTGCCCCGCCGGTGAAGACACTCCCGAGTGCGGGGAGGAAATGCCCCGCCGGTCTGACCCCGTCATCGGGTCGTCGAGGCCGCCTCCGGGCGGCGAAGGTGCGGTGGCACCGGGAGCAAGCCCTTCTCCCCCGCACTTCCAAGGGGTCATGCACTTCCGTGAGGAGCTGTAATGATCTCTCGTGTCATGTCGGCGGAGCTCGCTGAGCACGCCGGGCAACGAGTGACGATCGCCGGCTGGGTCCATCGCCGCCGGCGGCTCAAGTCCGTTTCCTTCCTCATCGTGCGCGACCGCGCCGGCCTGGCCCAGGCGGTCACCGCGCACGACCTGCCGCCCGAGGAGAGCGTCGTCCAGGTCACCGGCACGGTGGCCGCCAGCGAGCAGGCGCCGGGCGGCTACGAGCTGGTCTCGCCGCGGGTCGAGGTGCTCGCCGAGCCCGCCGACGGCTCGCGGCGGGCCGGCATCAGCAGCGCGACGGCCGCGCCCAGCACGCAGATGAACGCCGTGACCAGGAACATCTCCGTGTACTCGGTGTGCAGCGCCGACTGCACCTTCGCGGTGTAGTCGGCCAGCCGCCGCTGGTACGTCTCCGGGTCCACCCCGAACGGCAGCGGCGTGTCCAGTTCGGCCGTCAGCGACTGGAACCGGTAGAACCCCCACGCCGACACGGCGGCGATGCCGATCAGCATGCCCATCATCCTGGCCACCACGACCGCCGCCGACGCCACCCCGTGCTGGGCCGCCGAGCTCACGCGCAGCACCGCCGACGACACCGGGGCGATCACCAGGCCGAGGCCCAGCCCGGCCACCACCAGGTCGCGGTCCACCACGAGACCCGCCCCCGCCAGGTCCAGCGGCCACCGGCTCATCAGCCAGTAGCCCGCCGCCGCCAGCGCCATGCCCGCCACGGCCACCGCCCGGTCGCCGAGCCTGCGCGCCAGCAGCCCGCCCAGCAGGGCGCCGGCCGTCAGCGCCGCCAGGAACCTGGCCAGCACCAGCGCCGCCCCCAGCGCCTCCTCACCCAGCAGGGTCTGCGCGGCGATCTGCACGAACACCATCGTGACCAGCAGCGCGGCGCCGGCCAGGAAGCTGACGCCCAGGGTGGCCAGCAGCGGGCCCTTGCGGGTGCCGGTGAGGTCGAGGAGGCGGACGGGGGAGCGGATCTCCCACCAGACGAAGGCGACGCCGGCCAGCACGCCCGCCGCGATCACCGGCAGGCCCCAGGGAGGGAGGACGGCGGTGGCCGGGTCGGGGTTGTAGAGGCCCACGACCAGAAGGCCGAGAGCCAGCGCCAGCAACACCCCACCGACGACATCAACCCGCCCGGTCGCCCGCCCGGTCACCTGCCCGGTCGCCTGCCCGGCCGACCGTCCCGTCACGTCCGGCGCGTCCGCCGTCACGTCCGGCGGGTCCGGCGTCACGTCCGGCGTCACGTCCGGCGTCACGTCCGGCGCGGCCGTCACCGGGTCCGGCTCGTGAGCCGGCGGAGCGTTCCGGGGGTGTGGCGCCGGGTTCGTGGCGGTGCGGGGGGTGGCGGGCGGGACGGTGAAGTGGACGGCGAGGGCGGCCAGGGCGGCGAGGGGGACGTTGATCCAGAAGATGGCGTGCCAGCCGCCCAGCTCCACCCCCGCGACCACGGTGCCGGGGATCAGCGCGAGCAGCCCGCCGTACAGGGGGCCGAGCGCGCTGCCCAGCTCCTGGGCGGCGCCGACCGCGCCGAGGGCCAGCGGGCGCTCCCGCTCCTCCCACAGGTCGCCGATGAGCGCCATGGTGATCGGCAGCAGCGCGCCCCCTGCCACCCCCTGCACGGTACGCCCGGCCACCACCATCACCTCGCCGGCCGCCAGCGCGGTCAGCACCGAGCCGAGGGCGAAGGCCGCCAGGCAGGCGTGGATGAGCGGACGCCGGCCGTACCGGTCGGAGAGCTGGCCGAGTAGCGGCATCGCGGCGACGTAGCCGAGCAGGAAGCCCGTGACGATCGGCGTGGCCCGCTCCAGGTGGTTGAGCGGGATGCCGACGTCCTCGGCGATGTCGATGAGGACCGTGACCACCACGTACGCGTCCAGCGCGGCCAGCAGCACCACCGCGCCGCCCGCGCCCAGGGCCACCCGGCGCGCCCGCCTCATCAGGTGGCCCTCATCAAGCGGCCCTCATGAACGGTGTCCGGTGAGGCGGGTCCTCATGAAGCGCGCCCTCATGAAGCCGGGGGCGGCGTGATCGTGATCGGCGCGTCGTAGTCGCTGAACGTCACCGTCACCGTGCCGCCCTGCAGCGGCAGGCTCGCCCTGGTCAGGCGGCCGCTGGCCTGGTCGAGCCAGACCTTGCCGCTGACGCCCTGCGTGACGCCGGGGACGATCCGCGCCACCACGTCGGCGGGGAAGGTCGTGGCGACCCGGTAGGAGCCGCTCTCCACGCCCTCCACCTTGGGGTCGGTGCCCGCGGAGAGCAGCCCGGCGATGCCCTTGGTGGGCCCGAGGATCACCGACGGGTCGTAGAACTGGGCGAGCTGTTCCCGCGTCATCTTCTGGAACCCGCCCGTCGGGCCCTTGAAGTGCACCGTCTCGCCGACCAGGGCGAAGGTGACCTCCTGGAGGGTGCCCAGCACGTCGATCGTCAGCGTGCCGTCGGCGTCGCCCCCGGCCGTGAGCCGGCCGTCGGCCTTCTTGACCGGGACCTTCGGCTCGCCCTCGGTCGTGATCGAGAAACTGGCCGACTTGACGGCCGTCATCGCGTCCGCGGCCTTCTTCATCAGGTCGGGACCGGCGGGCAGCTCAGCCCCGCCGCCCCCGGACGAGCAGGCGGACACCAGCGCGAGCAGGGCCACGACGAGGAGTCTTCTGAGCATGACCGGATCGTATCGATCGCCCGTGAGGGCCGCGCGCCGTCGCCGATATCGGTTGGATGTCAGCGCAGTTTCTTCAGATGCTCCACGATCGGCGCGTACGCCTCCTCGATCGCCTCCAGCTGGTCGTCGGTGAGCCGGTCGACGAAGTGCTCGCGCACGCCGCCCACGTGGTGCGGAGCCACCCGCTGGATCGTCTCCCAGCCCTCGTCGGTCAGCACCGCGAAGGTGCCCCGCCGGTCGTCACGGCAGTCTTCCCTGGTGACCAGGCCCTTGGCCTCCATGCGGGAGATCTGGTGCGACAGCCGGCTGCGTGACTGGATGGTCGCGTCGGCCAGGTCGCTCATGCGCATGCGCCGGTCGCGGCTCTCGGAGAGGTTGACGAGGATCTCGTAGTCGTTCAGCGAGAGCGAGTGCTCCTGCAACTCGCGGTCGAGCCGGTGCATGAGCAGCTTGTGCAGCGCCAGATGCGTGCGCCAAGCGCGTTGTTCGGCGGGTGAGAGCCAGCGAGGCGCGCTCATCGATTCTCCTTCGGCGCGGTGCGGCGGGAATCCCCGTCCTGAGGGCAGGGCGCAGCCAAGATCTCCAAGATAGCGCAACTAAGGTGGTGCGCTATGGCGGAGAAGTCGGGGGAGAGCCTGGGCACGGTGCTGGTGGCCGGGGCGGCCAACCTCACCATCGCGCTGGCCAAGCTCGTCGCCGGTCTCATCGGCGGCTCGGCGGCCATGTTGTCGGAGGCCGCCCACTCCGCCGCCGACACCGTGACCGAGCTGCTCCTGCTGGTGTCGGTGCGCGGCGCGGGCAAGCCCGCCGACCGGCGGCATCCGTTCGGGCACGGTAAGGCGGGGTTCTTCTGGGCCATGATGGCGGCGGTCGCGACCCTGGTGGGCGGGGCCGGGTTCTCCATCACGCACGGGCTGCACGAGATCAGCCATGGTGAGGAGCTGGCGAACCTCACCCCCTCGTACATCGTGCTGGCGGTCTCGTTCGTCATCGAGGGCATCTCGCTGGCCAAGGCGCTCTCGCAACTGCGGGGCGAGGCCGCCCGGCACGACGTCAGCCCCGCGCGCCTGGCGCGGCTCACCTCCGACACCGCGCTGAAGGCCGTGCTGTTCGAGGACGCCGCCGCCCTCGTCGGGCTGCTGCTCGCCGCCGCCGGGCTGCTCGGCTCGCAGCTGACCGGTTCGGCGCTCTGGGACGGCCTCGCGTCCGTCGCGATCGGCCTGCTCCTGCTGGTCGTGGCGCTCATCCTGATCGCCTCGAACCTGTCGCTGCTCATCGGGCAGGCCGCGCCGCAGAGCGTGGAGACCGGCATCCGCGCCGTGCTGATGGCGCAGCCCGAGGTGGACGACGTGGTCGAGCTGCTCACCATGATGATCGGGCCGGGCGACATCCTGGTTGCCGCGAAGATCGACTTCAAGGACGCGGCCAGCGCGGCCGGCGTGGAGCTGGCCTGCGAGGAGGTGGACCGGCGGCTGCGCGAGCGCTTCCCCGGGATCAGCCAGGTCTTCCTCGATCCCACCCCGACCGCTCGCCGCTGAGATCCCACGCCGGCCGCTCGCCGCTGAGATTCCACTCCGGCCGCCCGCCGCTCACCCGCTCGGGGATGGGCGCCCGCCGGGCGGGCGCGTCGGTGACGACCGCCACCCTGATGTCCGGCCCGACGCTCCACTCCAGCAGATGCCTGCCGGTCAGGTCGTCGCCGCCGGCGGCCAGCTTGTCCAGCGACAGCTCACCCCGCTTGACCAGCGCCTCCTTGCGCGTCCAGTGCCTGATCAGCTCGTCGTTGCCGGTGACCAGCGCGCGCTCGCGCGGGGTGAGCACCCGGTCGGCCAGCATCGTGTCCAGCGGGCCCGGGCGCACGTGCTCGGCGTCGATGCCCACCTTGCCGGGCCCGGCCGCCGCGCACACGTAGCCGCGCGTGTGGCTGAAGCTGAGCCCCAGGTCGGGAGCCTGTTCGAGGTACGGTCTGCCGTGCCCCAGGCCGTGCAGGTCGCAGTATTGCAGCAGCGTCAGCTCCGCCGGGTCGGCGTCGAGCACGGCGGCGGCGCAGAGCCGGGCCAGGAGGTGGGCGGCGATGAAGCAGGTGCGGTCCTCCTCGAACCGGAAGCGGGCGGCCCGCTCCCTCTCCACCTCTGTGAGCCATTCGTCCGGGGCGCGCACCTCGTCGGGGCGGCCACCCATCGCTAAGGGGCCGATCGTCAGTCCTTCTTCTTCTCGTCGTCGCCGTTGAGGTTGTACTGGTCTTCCGAGGCCGCGCCGAGCACGGTCACGTCATGAATCTTCCAGGTCCCCTTCTCCTTCACAAGGCTGATCTTAAGATGGGAATCCTTCACCGAGCGGATCGCCTCGGAAGTGTTCACCTGCTGGTCCACCACGACGATGGCGCGGGCGGTGGCCTCGTCCACGTCGGCCACGTACACCTCGCGCACCGTGGCCTGCGCGGTCGCCTTGAGCTTGACGATGACCTGCGCCATCGCGCCGCCGAAGGCCGCGTCGTAGGTGGCCAGGAAGTCGCCCGTGGCCTGCGCCGCCAGGGCCGAGCGGCTGCTCTGCAGGCTGCGGTAGTCGTAGCCGAGCAGGGCGCGGCTGAACGCGGCCGCCGCGCCGGAGACCTCCAGGCGCAGGGCGCGCTCGGACTCCAGCCTGGCGCCGGCGTCCTGGGCCCGGGCGGCGGCCATCCACTGCAGGACCGCGGTGGCGGCGAGCGCGGTCACCAGCATCGCGGCCAGCGCGCCCAGCACCTTGGCCCGCCTCACCCCGGCCGCTCCCCGCAACCGCCCGGCCTCCGCCTCCCCGGCCTCTTCCGCCTGCGTGGCGGGAGGCTTCGGGCCGTCCGGCCCGGGTGCGGCGGTTTCCGGCGCGGCGGCGTCCGGAGGCGGCGTGGCGTCCCCGCTCCGGACGGCGTCCTCCGGAGCTGCGTCCTCTGCAGCGGTGGCCTCCGGGGTGGTGGCCGCAGGGGGAGCGGTGTCCTCGGGCGGGGCGGCGGGGTGGGCCTGATCGGTGAGGTCCTGGCTGGTGGTCATCGTGACTCCTCACGGCGGCGGGCGGCCCGGCCCGCGGCGGTCCAGCCCACGATGCCACCACTCGCCACCACGGCGAGGAAGATCGCGGCAATCAGCGGGATGGCGTTCGTCGGGGTGCCGGACGCGGCACGGGGGGCGGCCGTGCCCTTGGGGGTCTCACGGGATTCGGGGGCGGCGGACCCGTCCGGGGAGGGGGCGTCCTCGCCGGGGCCGGGACTGCCGGTGGGGTCCGGGCGGTCGGTGGGGTCCGGGCGGTCGGCGGCGTCCGCCCGGCGGTCGGCGCCGTCTCCGGGGCCGGCGCCGGTTCCGGCGTCGGCACCCGTCCTGGAGCCGGTGCCCGTCCTGGAGTCGGCGCCGCTCCCGGGGTCGGCGGCGGGTGCGCGGGCGGGGCAGGCGCGGAGCCGGGGCACCGTGGGCGGGCCGAGCGGGCCCGCGTACTCCTCGGCGGGCGTGGGCCCGCCCGGCACGCTGAAGACGAACGCCGCCTTGCCGTACACGGTGTCGCCGCGCCGGTCGGTGATGTCGCCGGCCAGGCTCAGCGCGGTCGGCATGATGCTCAGCAGGTGGTGCACGTCCTGGGAGGTGCGCGCGGAGAACACCGGCCGGTGCGGCAGCCCGGCCGCCGTCAGCAGGCACGAGAACCCCGGCCTGGACGACCTGACGGCCGCGTCGAGCCGGGCGAAGACGCCGGGCCCCCGGTCGAGGAAGGCGTGCAGGTCCGTACGCGACTCCCGCAGCGCGGCCGTCACCGCGCTCAGGTCCGTGATCCCCGAGGCCAGCTCGCCCCGCCTGCCGGCCAGCGTGTGCGTGAGCCGGGTGAGCTGCACGGACAGGTCGTCGAGCAGCTCGGCGTTGTCGGCCAGGGTGCCGGTCAGGGAGTGGGCGTCGTCGATGATGCGCCTGATCGCGGGCGCCCGCCCGTCGAGCGCGACGGCCAGCTCGTGCACGATGGTCTCGGCGTCCTCGGGCGGCACCGCGTTCAGCAGCTTGCCGACCCCCTCGAACAGCTTCTTGTAGTCCAGCGGCACGGTCGTCCTGGCCAGCGGGATCGTGTCGCCGGCGGCGAGCGGGGGCCCGGTGACGCCGGCGGCGGGCGGCGACAGCTCGACGTACGGCTCACCGATGGCCGAGCGGCGGCGCACCTCGGCCGTGACGCCCTTCGGCAGCCGGACCTCCCTGTCGATGTCCAGCCCCACCACGATCCTGCCGGGCGCCAGCCGCACGTCGCCGATCCTGCCGACCCGCACCCCCAGGTACGCCACGTCGAACCCCCGGATCAGCCCGGGGGAGGAGACGAACTCGGCCGAGACCCGGTAGGGCCGCTCGATCGCGTCCAGCCGGATGATCGTGCTGAACGCCCAGACCGTCATGACGATCCCCAGCAGCACGAAGAAGCCCAGGTTGAGCCAGATGCGCCGTTTCATCGCGGCGGCCCCAGCAGCAGCCGGAAGTCCTCGGCCCGGTCCGGCGCGGGCTGGTCCCGCACCGACGGCAGCAGGCCCTTCAGCCACACGTAGATCAGCACCTGCCCGTTGACGGTGATCGGCGGCGCGTCGATGAACTTCTGCAGCCTGGCCACCAGCGTCTTGAGGTCCTCCTTGCCCCGCTGCATGGCGGAGGAGACGGCCTCCAGCTCGCGCAGCAGCGTGCGCAGCCGGGCGGCGTGGCGCGGGTAGACGGTGAGGTTGGCCTCCTTGGCCAGCCTGGTCAGCGCGACCACGGCCTTCTTCACGTGCCGCCGCCCGTGGGCGAGGCGCTCGGTGGCGGCGGACAGGGTGCCCGGCAGCCGGTCCAGCTCGGCGCTGCCCTCGGCGAGGTCGTCCCCGAGCCTGGCCAGGGAGTCGATCGAGGTGGCCAGGTCGCGGCGGGCGGCGGCGTAGGCGTCGGTGACCTGCGCGGTCCGCCTGATCAGCCGGTTGACGTCGGCGCCCTGCCCGGAGAAGGCGGTGGCGGCGGCGTCGAGGACGGCGTTGACGTCCTGCGCCCCGAGCGCCTCGATGAGCGGCCCGGCCCGCGCGGTGACCTGCTCGATGTCCGGCTCCACGGAGGTGTCGGCGACGGTCGCGCCGTCCTTCAGGTACGGCCCCGTGGCCAGGTCCTTGCCCGGCGGCGGGCTGAGCAGCACGTAGTTCTCGCCCAGCACGGACGTCTTGGCCACGGTGGCCGTGCTGCCCTCGGGCACCCGGTGCGCCGACAGGATCGACATGGTGACCCTGGCCCGGTAGCCCTCCAGCCGGATGCCGGTCACGGTGCCCACGCGTACGTCGGAGATCTGCACGCTGTGCCCGGTCACCAGGCTCTGCACGTCGTCGAAGACGGCGTTCAGCGTCAGGTCGCCGGTGGTCGCGCCGAGCGTCTGCAGCGAGCACGAGGCGGTCAGGAGCAGCGCCGCGCAGGCGGTGGCCGGTCGCAGGGTCATCGGGCGCCTCCCCGCCGCTGGAAGGGGCAGTTGCTCAGGCCGCCGGGCAGGCACGGCACCTCGCCCAGGTCCAGCGCGTCGAACAGCGGCGTCAGCCAGGCCCTGGTCATCGCGTTGAGCACGACGCGGATCTTCAGCACGTGCTGCCTCCTGTCCCAGGAGTCGATCAGCACGTCGGCGAAGTCGGCCGCGCCCTTGACCGCCCGCGCCGCCGACGCGCTGTTGGCCCTGACCGTGAGCACCAGCTCGGCCAGCGTGGTGGCGGCCCGCGGCAGCCGTTGCGCGTACTGCTCGATGATGACGTCGCCGCGCCGGACGAAGCCGGCCATGGACGAGACGAACCCGCGCAGCCGCCGCCGCTCGTCGGCCAGGATCGCGCCGGCCTCGGAGAAGGCGTCGATCGCGCCGGTCACCTGGCTCTCGCGCTCGTTGAGGCTGGTGGCCAGCTTGTTCAGCCCGTCGGCCAGCTCGATGAGGCGCTGGTCCTGCTTGGCCAGGACGCCGGTCAGCTCGGAGGTGTCGGCGATCGCCTTGTTGATCGTCCTGCCCCGCCCTCTGACGCCGTCGGCCAGGTCGCCGGCCACGTCGCCGAGCTTGTCGCCGTCGAGCGCGTCGGTCAGCCGGGTGAAGGCGTCCAGCGCCTCGTCGATCTCCACCGGCAGGTCGGTGCGCTCCAGCGGGATGGTCGCGCCCGGCCGGATGCGCTGCTGGCCCGGCCGCCAGGGCGGGTAGAGCACGACGTTGCGCTCGCCGAGCGTGTTCTGCGGCGCGACCACGGCCTTGACCCCGGACGGCAGCGGCACGCGCGGGTCGATCAGCAGCTCGACCCGCACCCTGTCGCCGGAGATCCGGATCCGGTCGACGTATCCGGCGTCGAGTCCCATCACCTTCACCCGCGCCTCCTCGTACAGGGACGGCGCGCTGGCGAAGATCGCCACCAGCCGGTACGGTCCCGCCCCCGCCGCGCAGCCGGAGGCCAGCAGCACCCAGGCCAGCAACACCGCCGTGAGCCGTCTCATCGGTCACTCCTGCCGTCCTTCGCGATGGCGGCCAGCACCTCGGGGTTGACCGGCCCGAGCCCGGTGGCGATGGCCTCCAGCCATGGCCCCTGCCCGCCCATGGTGGCCAGCCCGGAGAACGTCGGCCCCGCCCAGGCCAGCAGCGTGTTGAGCCGCTCGTTGCTGCCGCTGAGCCGGGTGGTGATGGCCGCGTTGTCGTCGAGCACCTCGATCAGCGACCCCTCGTGCTCGTCGATCAGCCGGGTGGTGCTCCGCACCAGCTCGCTGCCGTCGCCGAGCAGCGTGCGCAGCTCGTTCCTGCGCGTGCGCAGCTCGGTCAGCATGACGTCCACGGCGTCGATGAGCCGGCCGAGCTGCCGGTCCTTCTTCTCCAGCAGCTCCATGACCTTCGTGCCGTTGTCGATCAGCCGCTGGAGCTGCGGCTCGCTCCTGCTGATGGTGTCGGCCAGGTCGCCGATGTCGTCCAGCAGCCGGGTGACCCGACCCCGCTTGACCACGTCGAGCTTGCCCAGCTCGGCCAGCAGGTCGTCCACGGCGCCGGTGTCGAGCCGCTCCACCAGCCGGGTGGCGTCCTTGACGGCGTCGTTGATGAGCGTGGGCACGCCGGTGCGCTCGACCGGGATGCGCCGCCGCTCCTCGGGGAGCTGGTCGAGGTACGGGGGCGCGACCGGGCCGCTGAGCTTGACGTACCGGCCGCCGAGCAGGTTGGACAGGGTGATGTCGGCGCGGGTGGCGCGGCCGAGCCGGACGCCGTCGTCCACCTTCCACGTCACGACCACGTGACCTTGACCGTAGTCGGCGCGCACCTCGGTGACCTTGCCGACGCGCACCCCCGCGACCCGGACGTCGTTGCCGGTGCGCAGCCCGCCGGAGTCGGCGAACACGCCCGACACGACGTAGCCGCCCTCCAGCAGCCCCAGGTTGCCCACGAGGAACGTCGTCACGAGGAGCACGGCCAGCGTGGCCAGCGACACCAGCCCGACGGCGTGCTTGTTGCGGTCCCTGAAGGACTTGCCCGCCATCATCGGCCCACCAGCAGCTTCCGCAGGTCCTTCTCGCTGGAGATCCTGGTGTTGCGCAGCGGCGGCGGCGCCCGCATCCCGTACGGGCAGGGCGCGGCGTTCAGCGCCAGGCAGGGCACGGCGGTGATGAAGTAGCGGCCCCGGCTGACCGTCGAGTACGCCCGCGTGAACAGCGGCGGGAACGTGCTGACCACCTTGTCGATCTCGCCCACGTGCCGCCTGATGCCGCCGGTCAGCCCGGACAGGTTGTCGACCAGGCGGCCCAGCTCGGCGGCGTTCTTCCCGAGCACCTCGTTGGAGGTGTGGAAGGTCGCCGACAGCTCCACCAGCGCGTCGTCCACCAGCTTGCGGTTGCGGGCGAACGCCTCCGACAGCGTGACGAGGTTGTCCACGAGCCGCTCGATCTGCCTGTCCCGCTTGGCCACCACGCCGGTGACGGTCGCGTAGTCCTCCAGGAGCTGCTCGATCGTCCGCTTGCGCTCGGCGACGGTGGTGGTGATGGCGTTGACGTTGTCGAGCAGGCGCGGGATGTTCTCGTCGTTGCCCTTGAGGGCGGTGGCGGCGGCGGTGAGCAGCTGGTTGATCTGCTCGGGGTCCAGGCTGCGGGTGAGCGGGCCGAGGTCGCCGACCAGCTCGCCGATGTCCACGACGGAGGAGGTGCGGGTGATGCGCGACCCGGGCGGCAGCCTGCCGGGGGCGGTGCCGGGCAGCAGGTAGACCACGCGCTGGCCGACGGCGTTGCGCCAGCGTACGGCGGCCTCGGTGTCGGTGGGCACCCTGACCGCGTCCAGCACCTCCATGCTCACCTCCGCCCGCCCGTCCACGACCCTGATCGCCTCGACCTGGCCGACGGGCGCACCGGCGATCTTGACCTGGTCGCCCTCGACCAGCCCCGAGACGTCGTCGAACACGGCGACGAGCCGGTAGCCGCCGCCCGTGCCCACGCGGGCGATCTGCACGGCGATCAGCACGATCAGCGACCCGGTCAGCCCGATGAACAGCACGAAGCGGACGAAGGTCCAGCGGCGGCGGACACGTTCCATGCCTCAGCGCCTCCCGTCGGTCGGGCCGCAGGCGCCGACGATCAGCTCGCAGACGTCGGTGGCGATGAACGCCTCCACCTGGAGCTGGCGGCTGCCGCCGGGCCCCTGCGCCTCGATCAGCTCGTTGAGCAGGCCGACCAGCGTGCCCAGGCCGCGCACGCCGTCGCCGGCCAGGCCGAGCTGGGCGTAGATGAGCGCGGCCACCCGCTCGCCGGAGCGCACCCCGGCCCGCAGGTTCCCCCGGTGCCGGGCCAGGCCGTGCGAGACCTGCCCGGAGAGCGAGGTGACCTCCTCCAGCAGGGCGCGCACCCTGCCGGCCCGCGCCAGCAGGCCGGGGGTGATGACGTTGACGTCGGAGGAGATGGCGACCAGGTCGTCCCCCTTGTCCGACAGGGCCGTGCCGAGCAGGGCGGCGTCGCGCAGGAACTGCCGCGCCCGCGCCCGGTGCCGGTGCGCCACGCCGACGACCTCGCCGGCGTCGCCGATCAGCTCGCGCAGGCTCGCGCCCTTGCCCTCCAGCCCCTTGGCCAGGGTGTGCACGATGACCGTGACCTCGCGCGGATCGACGGCGGCCAGGCCGCGGTAGGCGTCGCCGAGCGTGTCGGACAGGTCGACGGGGTCCCGGGTGTCGGTGATCACCGCGCCGGCCGCCAGGTACGGGCCCGTGGTCTCGCCCGCGCCGGGCTCCAGGCCGACGTACTTGGGGCCGAACACCGACGCCGGCTCCACCGAGGCGACCGCCGTCGCCGGCACCCTGACGGTCACGTGCATCGTGACCACGGCCCGGCCCCTGGCGTCGAGCGAGAGCCCGGTCACCTCGCCGACCGTGACGCCGCGGATCTTGACCGGGGAGCCGCCGTCGAGGCCCTGCCCGGCCCGGCCGAACACCGCCTGGATGCGGGTGCCGGGGACCGCGGTGGCGTTGCGGACGGCGTACAGGGCGCTCGCGGCCAGCACCGCCACCAGGGCCAGCGCGATGCCGAGGCGGGCGGGGAGTGGGAGGTCTGCTCGGGCCACCGGCTCACCCCGTCAGCGGTATGTTGCCGCCGCCGCCCCAGAACACGTACGACAGCAGCAGGTTGAGCAGCACGATCGTGACGATCGACTGGCGGATGGCCCGGCCCGCCGCCACCCCCACGCCCACCGGCCCGCCCGTGGCGTGGAAGCCGTGGAAGCAGTGGATCACGATGACGGCGAAGGCGAACACCGCGACCTTGGCGACGCTGAACGCGATGTCGCTGACCGGCAGGTACAGGTAGAAGTAGTAGTCGTAGACCCCCGGCGCCAGCCCGAACAGCACGGTGCACATCAGCCGCGTCGCGAAGAAGCTGGCGAACAGCGCGATCAGATAGATCGGCACCAGCGCCAGCAGCGCCGCCACGACCCGCGTGCAGATCAGGTAGGTGAAGGCGTTGATGCCCATCACCTCCAGCGCGTCGATCTCCTCGGAGATCCGCATCGCGCCCAGCTCCGCCGTGAACGACGAGCCGACCTGCGCCGCCAGCGCCGTGGCGGCGATGATCGGGGTGATCTCCCGGACGTTGGCGAAGCTGCCGACCAGCCCCATGAACGACTCCGCGCCGATGGCCTGCAGCCCCTGGTAGCCCTGCAGCCCCACGGTCGCGCCCACGACGAACGCCATCGTGAACACCACGAAGATCATGCCGCCGCCGATGACGGTCGCGCCGACGCCCACCACGACGTCGCTGACCTGCCGCAGGACGACCTTGGCGTACTTCAGGCGCAGCACGACGTCGCGTACGGAGTAGAACAGCACCCGCCACACGAACACCGGCCAGTCGGCCAGCGTGGCGAACCGCTCGGCGGCGTCCCGGCCCCGCAGGGCGAGCCTCAGGCCGGCCGTCCGCGTGACCATGCGCGTGACCATCAGAGCGACCTCGGCGGGTAGGCCAGGAAGTACACGGCCGAGATCACGTAGTTGAACGTGAACACCAGCATGAACGTCACCACGGTCGCCTGGTTGACCGCCCGCCCCACGCCCACCGGGCTGGTCGCGCACGTCATGCCCTTCCAGCAGGCCACCCCGGCGGCGACGAAGCCGAAGATCCACGCCTTGAACAGCGTCACGTACAGGTCGGAGGCCACGACGAGCGACAGCGCCCCGTCGAAGTACGCGCCCGGCGTGACGCCCTGCACGACCACGTTGAAGAAGTAGCCGCCGGCCGCGCCCGCCACGATGACGAGCGGGCACAGGCAGACCGCGACCGTGCTGGCCGCCCACATGCGCGGCGTGACCAGGCGATGGATCGGGTTGACCGACATGACCTCCATCGCGCTCAGCTCGTCGCGGATATGGCGCGCCCCGATGTCGGAGGTCATCGCGCTGCCGCCGGCCCCGGCGATGAGCAGCGCGCTGGCCAGCGGCGCCACCTCGCGGATGAGGCCGACGAAGACCGCGCTGCCGGTGGCCGAGCCGGCGCCGAGCTGGCGGGCCAGCTCGCCCACCTGTAAGGCGACGGTGGCGCCCAGCGGCAGGGCGACCAGCAGGACGGGGACGCTGGTGACGCGGGCCAGGAACCAGCACTGGTCGACGAACTCCCACCACCAGCGCCGGACGTCCCAGCTCCGGCGCAGGCCCTCCAGCACGATGACGAACAGGTCTCCGACCTGGCCGAGGGCCGAGCCGGCGCGGCGTCCGACATGCCCGGACCAGGCCATCACCACCTCCGCCGCCTACGGACTGGCAACCTTACTGACGGGCCGTCCAGTAGTCGATGCTCGGGCGGGAATTTGCGGGAAAGCGATGAGACCCGGCTCACACGTTGTCAGCCGGGTACGAAACGCGACCGCGCCGTTACATCAGCGCGCTCATCCACGACTCGATCTCGTCCGGGTGGCGGGGGAGCGCGGCGGACATCAGGGACGCGCCGCCGGCCGTGATCACGAGGTCGTCCTCGATGCGGATGCCGATGCCGCGCAGCTCCTCGGGCAGCGTCAGGTCGTCCGGCTGCAGGTACAGGCCCGGCTCCACGGTCAGCACGTGCCCCTCCTCCAGCACGCCGTCCAGGTAGACCTCCGCGCGGGACCTGGCGCAGTCGTGCACGTCCAGGCCGAGCATGTGGCCGCTGCTGCACAGCGTGTAGCGGCGGTACAGGCCCGTCTCCATCAGCTCGTCCGTGGACTGCTTGAGCAGGCCCCAGTCGCGCAGGCCGTCGCAGATGACGCGCATGGCCGCCAGGTGGAAGTCGCGGAAGCGGGCGCCGGGGCGCAGAGTGGCGATGGCGGCCGTCTGCGCCTCGTACACCAGCTCGTACGCCTGCCGCTGCACCGCGCTGAACCGGCCCGACAGCGGGAAGGTGCGGGTGACGTCGGCCGTGTAGAGGGTGTCCGCCTCGACGCCCGCGTCCATCAGCAGCAGGTCGCCGGGGTCGAGCGCGCCGTCGTTGCGGATCCAGTGCAGCACGCAGGCGTGCGACCCGGCCGCCACGATGCTGTCGTAGCCGACCGCGTTGCCCTCCAGCCGCGAGCGCAGCCCGAACACGCCCTCCAGGTACCGCTCGCCCCTGGGGTGCCCGATGGCCTTGGGCAGCGCGCGCACGACGTCCTCGAAGCCGCGGACGGTCGCGTCCACGGCCCCCTGCAGCTCGCCCAGCTCCCACTCGTCCTTGACCAGGCGCATCTCCGACAGGAACGACTCCAGCTCGGCGTCGCCGTCGCCGCGCGGCACCCGCGCGTCCACCGAGGCGTCCACCCCGCGCAGCACCCTGGCCGGGGCCCCGAGCTCCAGGTCGCGGATGTGGGCGCACTCGATCTGGTACAGCTCGGCGGCCTCGGCCAGGTCGGGGCGCGGCCCGGCCCAGAACTCGCCGTAGCGGCGGTCGCGGTAGAACTCCTGGCCCTCCTCGCGCGGGGCGCGCGGCCTGACGTACAGGACGGCCTGGCCGGACGGCTCGATCACCAGCACGTCGTCCGACTCGCTCGCCCCCGTCAGGTACGAGTAGGCGCTGTGCGGCCTGAACCGGTAGTCGCAGTCGTTGCTGCGCACCTTCAGCGTGCCGGCCGGGATCACCAGCCGCTCGCCGGGGAAGCGCTGCGCCAGCGCGGCGCGCCGCTTGGCCGCCCACGGCGCGATCGGCCGCGCGCTCACCTCGGCCCCGGCGCCCGGTGCCCAGCCGGTGCGCATGAAGGCGGCCAGCTCCTCGGTGACGGGCAGGTCGTGGCTTCCGGTGTTGAGCGGCTCGGTCATATGGCAATCCCTGGGTGATATTGCGGTTTTTGTACGGGATTTCGTACGGCAGCAGCCTACGTGACCGCTTGACGCCGCCCCACGCCCTTGTTTGCCTGGACCCAGGCTTGGAACACTGAGGGCAGGGGTGGTGCACATGCTCATCGGTACGATCCTTCGGAGCAAGGGCAGCGAGGTGACGACCGTGTCGCCCGCGGCGACCGTGCGCGAACTGCTCGCCCGGCTGGCCGAGCACAACATCGGAGCCGTGGTCGTCTCCACCGACGGCGTCACCATCGAGGGCATCGTCTCCGAGCGCGACGTCGTGCGGCGCCTGCACGACCGGGGCGCGGAGGTCCTCGACGCCCCCGTCTCGGCGATCATGACCACCGAGGTCACCACGGTGGGCCCCGATGCCAACGTCGACTCGCTGCGCCGCACCATGACCACCCAGCGCTTCCGCCACGTGCCGGTCGTCGACGGGGACCGCCTGGTCGGCATCGTGAGCATCGGCGACGTGGTCAAGAGCGCGATCGAGGAGCTGGAGACCGAGAAGGCGTCGCTCGTCGACTATCTGCACCGTTGACAGGGGTGGCACGCTTGGTCCCGTGATGTACGGGCCGCCCCCTCCTGACCACTACGCCCGGGTGCCTGAATACCCGAAGGCGACGAGCAGTCCACCGATCATCGTGCTCGTCGCCGGGCTGGCCGCCCTGCTGGGCTTCCTGCTGGGGGTGCTCGTGGGGTTCGGGGCGGGCACGACGGAGGAGGAGCCCGAGCCCAGGGTCACGGTGACGGTCGAGGAGAGCGAGCCGCCGCTGCCCGAGGAGACCGCCCCCGCCCAGCCCTCCACCCAGCCCGAGCCGGGTCAGACCGGCCAGCCCCAGCCCGGCCAGACCGGCCAGCCGGGGCAACCCCAGCCCGGCCAGACGGGGCAGCCGGGACAGCCCCAGCCGGGGCAGACCGGGCAGCCGGGACAGCCCCAGCCGGGGCAGACAGGGCCCGGCCAGACGGCCCCGCCGGACGGCGGCGGCGCGACCGGGCCCGCCGTCGACCTGTCCTCCCTGCTGAAGACGCTCGTCGTCGGCACCGACATCCAGCCCGGCACGTACCGCACCACCGGGCCCGCCTCCGGGTTCCCCATGTGCTACTGGGCCAGGCTGCGCGACACAACCGGCGGCGTGATCGCCACCGGCATGCCGGCCGGCCCCGTCGTCGTCACCATCCAGGCCACCGACAAGGCGTTCCAGACCGGCGGCTGCGCCGACTGGACCAGGGCCTGATCCGGCCCGATCACCGCCTGTCATGGCGTTTGCACTGGTAGGGCCGGGAGTAGGAGGATGCGCTCAGCCCACCAAGGAGGAAGACCATGTCGGTGTTGCAGAGCTTCGTGGACAGCGTGCGCAGCGGGGCGATCGAAGTGATCGACCTGACCGCGCCCCTCTCGGCGGAGACGCCGATCCTCCAGTTGCCCGAGCCGTTCGGCAACACGATCCCGTTCCGGCTGGAGGAGATCAGCCGCTACGACGACCGCGGCCCGGCCTGGTACTGGAACGACATCCACACCGGCGAGCACACCGGCACGCACTTCGACGCCCCCGTCCACTGGGTCACCGCCCGCGACGGGCAGGACGTCTCCCAGGTGCCGGCGCGCAGCCTCATCGCGCCCGCCGTGGTGCTCGACTTCGCCGCCGAGGCGGCCAAGGACCCCGACTTCCTCCTCCAGATCGACCACGTCAAGGAGTGGGAGCGGGCCAACGGCCCGCTGCCCGACGGCGGCTGGCTGCTCTACCGCACCGGCTGGGACGCCCGCTCCGGCGACCAGGCCGCCTTCCTGAACGCCGACGAGACCGGCCCGCACACCCCCGGCGTCTCCGCCGAGTGCGCCCGGTGGCTGGCCGCCGAGACCCCCGTCCTCGGCATCGGCGTCGAGACCGTCGGCACCGACGCGGGCGCCGCCCACTCCTTCGACCCGGCCTTCCCCTGCCACTCCTACCTGCTGGGCGCGGGCAAGTACGGCCTGACCCAGCTGCGCAACCTCGACCGCCTCCCGGTGACCGGGGCCGTCGTGGTCGCGCCGCCGCTGCCCATCGTGGGCGGCTCGGGCAGCCCCGTGCGCGTGCTGGCCCTGGTGGAACGTTGATCGTCGCCGAGGCCGTGGGCCGGGCCCTGGCCGCCTGCGGGGCCGGGGCCGCCTTCGGGGTGGTCGGCAGCGGCAACTTCCACGTCACCAACGCCCTCGTGGCCGCCGGCGTGCGCTTCGTCGCCGCCCGCCACGAGGGCGGGGCCGCCACCATGGCCGACGCCTACGCCCGGATGAGCGGCCGGGCCGCGATCGTGTCGGTGCACCAGGGGCCCGGGCTCACCAACGCCCTGACCGGCATCGCCGAGGCGGCCAAGAGCCGCACCCCGCTGATCGTGCCGGCCGGGGAGACCCGGGAGGCGCAGTCCAACTTCCACATCGACCAGGCCGGGCTGGCCACGGCGGTGGGGGCGGTGGCGCTGCGGGTCACGGACGCCGCGGCGGCGGTGGAGCAGGTGGTGGAGGCATACCGGGTGGCGGTGGCGGAGCGGCGCACGGTCCTGCTGAACCTGCCGCTCGACGTCCAGTCCGCCCCTTACGCCGGCCCGCCCGACGTGCCCGCCCTCGTCACCCGCCTCCTTCCGCCCACCCTGCCATCCGCGCCGCCGTCCCCGGTGGAGGGGGAGCTGGCGGCGCTGGCGCAGGCTCTGGAGGCGGCGGCGCGGCCGGTCTTCATCGCCGGGCGGGGCGCCCGGCACGCGCGCCGGGAGCTGGAGGAGCTGGCCGGGCGGACGGGGGCGCTGCTGGCGACCTCCGCGGTGGCCAGGGGCCTGTTCCGGGGCAGCCCGTGGGACCTGGACGTGTCCGGGGGCTTCGCCACGCCGCTGACGGCCGAGCTGATCCGCGGGGCCGACCTGGTCGTGGCCTGGGGCTGCGCGCTGAACATGTGGACCACCCGCCACGGCTCGCTGATCTCCTCCGGCACGAGGGTGGCCAAGGTGGACCTCGACCCGGCGGCCTTCACCACGCACGTCCCCGCCGACCTGGGCGTGACGGGCGACGCGGCCCACGTCGCCCGCGCCCTGACGGCCGCCCTGCCCGCCGGCCCCACAGCCCGCGGCTACCGCACGCCCGAGGTGGCACGGCGCATCCGGGACGAGGGGCGCTGGCGGGCCGTGCCGTACGAGGACGAGAGCGGCGGCGGCCGGATCGATCCCAGGACGCTCACGATCGCCCTCGACGACCTCCTGCCCGCCGAGCGCGTCGTGGCCGTCGACTCCGGGAACTTCATGGGATACCCGTCGATGTTCCTCGACGTGCCGGACGAGGGCGGGTTCTGCTTCACGCAGGCGTTCCAGTCGGTCGGGCTGGGCCTGGCGAGCGCGATCGGCGCCGCCGTGGCCCGCCCCGACCGGCTCCCGGTGGCCGCGCTCGGCGACGGCGGCGCGTTCATGGGCCTGGCCGAGCTGGAGACCGTGGTCCGGCTGGGCCTGCCCATGGTGATCGTCGTGTATGACGACGAGGCGTACGGCGCCGAGGTGCACCACTTCGGCCCGCACGGCCACCCGCTGGACACCGTCACCTTCCCCCCGGCCGACCTGGCCGCCATCGCCCGGGGTCACGGAATGGCCGCCGTGACCGTCACCGCGCGGGAGGACCTCGCGGGCGTGGCCGAGTGGCTCAAGGGCCCGCGCGAGCGCCCGCTGCTGGTCCACGCCAAGGTGACCGCCGAACGCGGCTCCTGGTGGCTGGAGGAGGCCTTCAAGGGCCACTGAGATCGGGCGCGGGCGAGCGGGCGCGGACGGTCAGAGCTTGCGGTAGGTGCGGGCCTCCTCGGCGGCGGCCAGCACCTCGGCCAGCGGCGAGCCCGCGCCCGCCGTCACCGCCGCCGCGATCGCCCCCTCCACGAACGGCACGTCCGCCACCACCACCCGCCCGGCGTCCTCCAGCAGCCGGGCGGTGAGCACCGAGCTGCCGAGGTCGGGGATGAGCACCACCCCGTCCCCCTGATCGACGCCGCGCACCGCCGCCTCGATGACGTCCACGCTCGTGCCCAGCCCGCCCTCCCAGGTCCCGCCGGCCGCCGCCACGGGCACGTCCTCGCCCGCGATGCCGCGGGCCAGCGCCACCGTCTCGGCCGCCAGCCCGGCACTGTGGGAGACCAGCACCACGCCGACCACGGCGCCCCCTCAGGTGGCCACGGCGGCCAGCGCCGCCATGAACAGCGCCGCCGACGCCGCGCCGGGGTCCTCGTGGCCGATGCTGCGCTCGCCGAGGTAGCTGGCCCGCCCCTTGCGGGCCTGGAGCGGGATCGTGGTCTTGGCGCCCTCCGCGGCGGCCCGCGCCGCCTGGTCGAGCGCCCGGCGCACGTCCACCCCGTCGCGTACGGCCAGGGCCAGCGCCCGCGAGGCCGGGATCAGCGCGTCCACCATGGTCTTGTCGCCCATCGTCGCCTTGCCCAGCCGCTCGACCGCCACCACGCCCTCCTCGAACGCCCCCGCGAACCGGGCCAGCGTCACCGGCGACTCCAGCGTCTTGCCCATCTGGCGGAACAGCGACCCGTACAGCGGCCCCGACGCGCCGCCGACGCGGCGGATCAGCGTCGCGCCCGCGGTCGTGAGCACCTCCCCGGGGGAGCGCGGCGCCGACTCGGCCAGCTCCTTGAGCACCTCGGTGAGCCCGCGGTCGATGTTCGTGCCGTGGTCGGCGTCGCCGATCGCCGCGTCGAGGCGGGTCAGCCGGTCGCGGTTGTCGCGGACCTGCCGGGCCGCCTCCTCGAACCAGGCCACGAACAGCTCGGCCTCCATCATCGCCCCCACCGCAGCCCCGGCGTCTCGACCGGCGCGTCCCACCATCGGGTGAGGGCGTCGTCGAGGCGGCAGACCGTCACGGAGAAGCCCTGCATCTCCAGGCTCGTCACGTAGTTGCCGACCAGCGAGCGCGACACCCGCGCCCCCTTGCCCTTGACGAACGCCGCCACCTCCGCGAACACCACGTACAGCTCCATGAGGGGCGTGCCGCCCATGCCGTTCACCATCACCAGCAGGTCGCCGGTGAGCGGCAGGTCGCCGTGGATCGCCTCCATCGCCACGCCCGCCAGCTCGCGCGCCGACACCATCGGCACCCGCGCCCTGCCGGGCTCGCCGTGGATGCCGATGCCCAGCTCCACGTCCGTCTCCGGCAGGTCGAAGGTGGGCTTGCCGGCGGCGGGGGTGGTGCACGAGCTCAGCGCGATGCCGAAGGACCTGCTGCGCTCGTCCACCTCGGCCGCCACCGCGGCGACCCGCGCCAGCGGCGCGCCCTCCTCGGCCAGCGCCCCGGCCATCTTCTCGACGAACAGCGTCGCGCCGGTGCCGCGCCGCCCCGCGGTGTAGAGGGAGTCCTGGACGGCGACGTCGTCGTCGACCAGCACCGAGGCCACCTCGACGCCCTCGACCAGCTCGGCGGCCATCTCGAAGTTGAGCACGTCGCCGGTGTAGTTCTTGACGATGTGCAGCACCCCGGCGCCGCCGTCGACGCCCTTCGTGGCCTCGATGATCTGGTCGGGCACCGGCGAGGTGAAGACCTCGCCGGGACAGGCCGCGTCGAGCATGCCGTGACCGACGAAACCGGCGTGCAGGGGCTCGTGCCCCGAGCCGCCGCCCGAGACCAGCCCCACCTTGCCCGGCCGCGGGCCCTCGGCCCGGTAGACCACCCGATCGCGGACCCGCAACGACGGGTGGGCCGCGGCCATGCCGTTCAGCGCGTCCTCAACGACGGAGTCTGCCGTGTTGATGAGCTTCTTCATGGTCAAAACATCTGCCCGTTTTCACGACCGCGCAAGCGCCGTGGCGGGGGCGGAGTGGACGCGGTCACGGTGGCCGGCGGCCTCCGGCTACCGTCACACCCGGCCGAGTAGGTTACCTTCTGCTCATGGCTGAGATCGTGTACCCGCCGGTGATCGCCGCCGCGCGGACCCTCTTTCGCGTGCTCGACATCCGCTTCCACATGGAGGGGACCGAGCACGTGCCGCGGTCCGGGGGAGCGGTACTGGTGAGCAACCACATCAGCTACCTCGACTTCATCTTCGCGGGTTTCGCCGCGCTGCCGGCGAAGCGGCTGGTCCGGTTCATGGCCAAGCAGGACGTGTTCGACAACCGCATCTCCGGGCCGCTGATGCGCGGCATGCACCACATCCCGGTCGACCGCGACGCCGGCGCGGGCTCGTACGCGACCGCGCTGCGCATGCTCAAGGCCGGTGAGGTGGTGGGCGTGTTCGCCGAGGCCACGATCAGCCGCTCGTTCACGGTCAAGGAGATCAAGAACGGCGCCATCCGGATGGCGCAGGCCACCAACACCCCCGTGATCCCGGTGGCGCTGTGGGGCGACCACCGGCTGTGGACCAAGGGCCGGCCGCGCAAGCTGCTGCAGCGGCACGTCCCGGTCACCATCCTCGTGGGCGAGCCGATGCACCCCAAGCGCGGGGAGAACGTCGCCGAGCACACCGCCACCCTGCACACCCGGCTGTCGGAGCTGGTGGACCGGGCGCAGCGCACCTACCCGGAGATCCCCCCGGGCGTGTGGTGGCAGCCCGCCCACCTCGGCGGCTCCGCGCCCACCCCCGAGGAGGCGGCGGCCATGGACGCCGCCGAGGCCGAGGCCAGGGCGAAGAGGGAGGACTGAGCGCCCTCGCGGGCCGGCGGGGTCAGCGGGCCTTGTAGACCTTCACCCAGTCGACGTACATCGAGACGGTGGCCGGCGTGGCGGAGTCGCGGCAGCGCGGCTCGCACACCACGTCGTTCTGCAGCGCCAGTCCCATCCGCCGGCCCCGCGGCACGTGCTCGCCCCGGTAGTCCCAGACCTTCCTGCCGTCCAGCCAGAAGGTCAGCCGTCCCGGCAGCCAGTCCACGGCGGCGGTGTGCCACCGGGTGAAGTCCGCGCGGAGCTGCCGCTGGGCCCGGCCGTGCCCGCCGTGCACGAAGATGCCGCCGCCGCGCCGCTTCGGGTCGACGATCTCGGCGAAGTCGATCTCGGCGTAGTCGCCGCCCTCGCCCTGGGCGGCCGGCCAGAGCAGCGCCACCGGCGTGTAGCCGGCTCCGGCCTCCGCCCTGAACCTGACCTCCCAGCGCCCGTACTCCTGGGCGAGCCGGGTGGCCACGCCGCCCGACAGGTCCTTGCCGCCGTACATGCCGCCCTTGAGGCGCAGCACGCCGTTCGCGACCGTGGCCGCCCTGCCGGTGCGCGGATTACGCTCGGCGTCCGGCGAGTGGTAGATCATCCATCGCCTGGTGTCGACCGAGGAGCCGGCGAAGTTCTCCACGAGGACGGGGTCTCCCCAGGACGGCGAGGTCTGCGCGTGGGCGGTCTGGGGGAGGGCGGCGAGGCCCGCGAGCACCGCCGCCGCCGTGATCAGGCTGCGTCTGGACATACGGACCATCGAAGCAAGGTTTCGCCGGGATGTCAGCCCATCCGTCCCATCGGTCACTTTCGTCACACTTTGAGGTGCCGGACATGGCGCCGGCAGGTGGCCGTTGCCACCTGCCGGTGTCCTGATGCCCGGTTTTCTGCGGAAGAACGGTGCTCTGCGAAAGGACGGTGCTCTGCGGAAGGACGGTGTGCTACGAATGCCCGGGGTTCTTGCGGAAGGCCGGGCGCGGGGTGGTCGGCCCGGCCGCCTCGTGCGCTCTCAGGCGCAGGCGGCCTCGTAGACGCGTACCAGCTCCTGGCTCACGCGCTCCCAGGAGTAGCGCGAGCGCGCCCGGTCGGCGCCCGCGTACCCGAGCGCGGTGCGCAGGGTGGGGTCGTAGAGCAGCTCGCGGGCCAGCCGCGCGGTGCGGGCGGGCCGGTCCGGCGGCACCAGCAGCCCGGTGACGCCGTCGATGATGGAGTCGAGGTGCGCGCCCACGGCGGAGGCGATCACCGGCACGCCGCAGGCCATGGCCTCCAGCGCGACGATGCCCGTCACGGCCTCGCGCGGCACCGACACCACGGCGTCCGCGCTGCGCATCAGCTTGGGCACCGCGGCCCGCTTGACCTGCCCGAGCAGCGTCACCCGGTCGGCCACGCCGAGCTGCTCGGCCAGCGCGCGCAACCGGCGCGCGTCCCTGTCCTGGTCGAGGTCCTCCGGCTCGGGCCCGCCGGCGATGACGAGCTCGACGTCGCCGAGGCCCTGCAGCGCCCGCACGATGGTGTGCGCGCCGCGGTCGATGGACAGCGGCCCGACGTGCAGCAGGCGCTTGCGGGTGCCGCGCGTGGCGACCGCGCCCCGGCGCTGGAAGCGCTCGGTGTCGACGCCGTACGGCACCACGGCGATGTTGTTGCGCGGCACGCCCAGCCTGATGAGCGCCGACTCCTCGTCACCCGAGCCCGCGATGACCGCGTCGGCCCGGCGGCCGAGCGCCCGCTCCAGCTCCACGTGCGTGGCGTCGACGGTGTGGAACGTCTGCGTCACGGGGACTCCGAGCCCCTTGGCGCCCGCCACGGCGGCCAGCCCGCCGGTCCACGAGTGCGCGTGGATCACGTCGGGCCGCTCCTGGCTCCACCGCTGCATCAACTGGTTGCCCACCTCGTTGAGATAGGGCACCACGTCGTCGCCGGCAAGCTGCTTGGCCGGGCCCACGTCGATGTGCTCCAGCGTGACCCCCGGGGCCACCCGCGTCTTGGGCTTGCCCTCGGCGTTGTCACGACGGGAGTAGATGGTGACGTGATGCTCACGGCCCAGCTCACGAGCGACAGACAGAATGCGGTGGCGCTGGTTACCGTTGGCGGAAGCGACGATCGCGATATTCATGGCACACCTCGGCGTGGAAAGCGTTAAAGGTGTGCCTGCGTCTTAGGCACGTCGTTGCTACAACTCCGACCATACCCAGATTCGTGCAGATCGCAAACCCCCGCAGATCAGACACCTCACAGTCAGACACCTCACAGTCAGACACCCCGCGGTCAGACACCTCGCAGCGCGAACACCACGATCTCGTCCCACACCTGGCCGCCCGAGAACGTGTGCCGGTCGGCCTCCACCGCCTTGACCACGGTGGACGGCGCCTGGCCCGCGCACCGGCTGAGCACGTCGGCCAGCCGCTCCTCGCCGTACGGCTCGCCGCTCTCGTCCCTGGAGGAGATCAGCCCCTCCGAGTAGAGCACCAGCGTCTCGCCCTGGGCCACCTTCAGCGTCTCCACCCCGGTCTCCGCCTCGCGGGCGATGCCCAGCGGCACGCCGCCGCCGGTGGCGAAGCGCACGCCGCCGTCCGGCGACAACACCGCGGCCGGATGGTGCCCGGCCGACGACAGCCGGATCTCGCGCCCCTTGACGAAGCCCGCCACGGCCATCACGAACATGCCGCTGCCCTGCTCCACCAGGGCCTCGTTGACCTTGCGCATCACCAGGTCGGGGTCGGACTCCCAGACGCTGAGCACCCGCAGCCCGCCGCGCACCATGGCGCTGACCGAGGCCGCCTCCTCGCCCTTGCCCGCGGCCCCGCCCAGCGCGAAGCCCCACCCGCCGGAGACGGGGAAGACGTCGTAGAACTCGGCGCCCACCGACGAGCCCGGATGGTAGACGGCGGCCGCCTCGTAGCCGGGCACGTCGGGCAGGTTGCGCGGGGCCACGCTGGCCGACAGCGCGTCCGCGGCGCGCGAGCGGCTCTGGAAGCTGCTCTGGGCGCGTACGGCCAGGCCGATCTGCAGCCCGACCTCCTGCATGACGGCCAGGTCCGCGAGCGTGAACGGGGTCTTGTCGTGCCCGCGCACCAGCGTCAGCGCCCCGTCGGAGCGGCCCATCGGCACGCACAGCACCGAGCCGGCGCCCATCGCGGTCAGCAGCGGCCCGTCGCCGCAGAAGCCGAGCAGCGTGTCGTCGTCCACCATCTCCAGCACCACGCCGGAGCCGCGCTCCAGCACCTGCAGCACGAGCTGGCTGCCGGCCGGCTCGGCGGACTCCACCTGGCGTACGAGGTCGCCCAGCGGGTGGTCCTTGGGCGCCATGACGACCGAGCGGCGCGGAATGCCGTCGCGCACCACGTCGGCGATCACCCAGTCGGCCCACTCGGCCGCCAGCAGCCGCATGGAGCGCTGCAGCGCGACGGGGCGCACCAGCGCCTCCTCGTCCAGCAGCAGCCTGGCCATCCGCGTCAGCAGGTCCTGCCGCCTGGCCGCGGCCAGCAGCAGCGCGCCGTCGGTCTGCTCGGGCCGGCGCGCGCCCGGCTCGGGCACCTGCACCTCGGTGGGCAGCGCCACCGCCGCCACCATCTGCTGCGGCTCGCCCGGCATCGTCAGCCTGGTCAGCGCGAGCTGCACGGTGTGGGTGCGCCCCTGGTGCGCCAGCCGCGTCTCGAACGCCGACGGCTGCCCGGTCTGCAGCACCGACGTCAGGTGCGACCGGAACGCCGCCCGCCGCGACACGTCCACCAGCAGCGGGAACGACCGGCCCACCAGGTAGCCGTCGGGGCTGCCCAGCACGCGTGAGGTCTCGGGGTTGATGCGCCTGACGACGCCGCCGCCGTCGAGCACGATGACGGGCACGGGAAAGGCCCTGAAGACCTGGCGCAGCAGCTTCAGCTCCCGCTGCGCCCCGTCTTTCTTGGCCCGCTTGGGAGCCTTGCGCAGCTCCGCGCGGGCCTCGGCCAGCAGCTCGGCGGCGGTGTCGAGCTCGGCCAGGGCGGCGTCGAGCGTGGGGGCCAGGTCGGCGGGGTAGGCGGCCCTCGCCGCACGCAACGACGAGACGCGCCCGGCCAGCGCGTCTAGCGCGTGTTCGAGGTCCGGCATGGTCATGGTCTGACGCTACGCCACTCGGGATAATGCTAGCCATAAGGGGTAGAGGCTTGTTGCTATGGAATCAACCGCGATGATCACTCCGGGGCTCGCCCGCGACCTGGCGGCGCTGGGCCGGCTGGGGGAGGACACCTCGACGGAAAGCGTGCTGCGCGGCCTGACCACGGCGCTGGCGGCGGGCGTGCCCAACTGCTCGGGAGCCTCCGCGGAGCACTGGCGCGACCACCGGGTCCTGGTCTCCGGCTCGCACAGCGAGCTCATCATGCTCGTCGAGGGCGAACGCGAGCTCGGCGAGGGCCCGTCCATCGAGGCCCGGCAGAGCGGCGGCCGGGCGACCGTGACCGACGTGCTCAAAGAGACCCGCTGGCCCCGCTACGACGCGCTGGCCACCCGCTGGGGCGTGCGCTCGGCGCTCGTCGTGCCCATCGAGGTGCCGCCGGCGCTGCTGGTCGTCGGGCTCTACTCGGTGCGTCCGGGGGCGTTCTCCCCGCACGGCGCGGGCGCGCTGGCCGACATGCTGGCCGAGCAGGTGGGCGTGGCCATGTCGAACATGTGGGAGTTCGAGGAGGTGCGCACCGACGCCGCCCAGCTCCAGGAGGCCCTGGCCGGCCGGTCCGTGATCGACCAGGCCAAGGGCATCATCATGCAGACCAGCAACTGCACCGCCGAGGCGGCCTTCGAGGAGCTGCGCCGCATCTCCCAGCATCACCAGGTCAAGGTGGCCGACCTGGCTAGGCTGCTGGTCGAGGAGCATCAGCGCAAGTCGTCGTCGAAGCGCTGAAACGAGCGGTCCGGGCGCCGGGGCGTGCCGGGCGCCGGGTGTCCTTGGGGGCTTGTCCTCGGGGGCCTCCGTCGGGTCGTCTCGGCTTAGCTGATGGCGGCCAGCGCCTCGTCCAGGGTGTCGTAGAGCGGCAGGCGCTGGGCCAGCCCTGTGATCCACATCACCTTGGACTTGGAGTATTCGACACCGATCAGCGCGAACTTGGCGCCCGCCGCCAGGCTGGTCTGCCAGTGGTGGACGATCAGCCCGAGCGCGCGCGAATCCATGAACGTCACCCCGGCCAGATCCAGGATCAGGTCGGAGCCGGCCATCGCCAGATAGTCGGCGAACTGGGCGCGGGTCGTGGCGTCGAGCACGCCATCGACCCTGACCACGGTGATGTCGTCCGTGGTCGTCGACGTCAGGCTGAGGGCCGTCACTGGCTCCTCGCCGTTCTCCGGCATTGTCACGGGGCAACCCTACTGTCACCGCGCGATCGAGGAATACTTCCCGCCACATGGGGGAGACTGGATCCGAAGTCCAGCAGAGGGCTTCGGTCTCGAGAGTAGAGCGAGGCGTGCCTCTGCATGGGCTTTTTCGCATGTCAGGGGCGCGCCTGCGATCCATATGAGGAGCAGCCATGGCTGTGCAGGAATACGTCCTCGAGGAGATGACCGCGGAAGAACTCCTGGCCGAGATGGTCAGGGAGGAGACACCCGACAGCCACAAGGAGCGCCTGCGCGAGCGCATCGTCGAGATGCACCGGCCGCTCGCCATGGAGATCGCCAGACGCTACCGTTACCGGGGCGAGCCTTTGGAGGATCTCCTCCAGGCCGCGTATGTTGGCCTGATGAAAGCCGTCAACGGCTTCGACCCGACCCTCGGACACGCGTTCAGGGGCTACGCGGTCGTGACGATGACCGGCGAGGTCAAGCGCCACTTCCGCGACCGCACCTGGGCCATCCGGGTGCCCCGGCTCTACCAGGAGCGCCGTTCGGAGCTCAACCGGCTCGTGGCCGACCTCAGTCAGGACCTCGGCAGGTCCCCGACCGTGGCGGAGCTGGCCGCGAAGATGAACATCAGCGAGGAGGACGTGCTGCTCACCCTCGACGCCTCCGCGGCGTACAGCACCCTGTCGCTCGACGCGCCCCTCGGCACCGACGACGACGCCGCCTCGCTCGGCGACGTCATCCCCGAGGACGACGACACGCTGAGCAACATGGTCGACCGGGAGGCCGTCAAGCCGCTCATCGACGCGCTGCCCTCCCGCGAGAAGCACATCCTGTTGCTGCGCTTCTTCGGCAACATGACGCAGGCCGAGATCGCGGCCGAGTTCGGAATCTCTCAGATGCATGTTTCGCGCATTCTCCGCAAAGTTCTCGACCAGCTGCGCACCGAGCTGGTCGGCTGACGAGGGCGGTCGCCGGGTGAACGAGGACGTCGAGCCTCAGTCGGGCTACACGAGCCCGCCACCCGGCGCGCCCGTGAAGAAGCTTCTCTTCCGGCTGCCGGACCTCCCGCAGGTCCGGCAGTTCGCCGAGGACGAAGCCCGGGCCGCCGGCATGCCGGAAGAGGCCATCGGCGACTTCGTCATCGCCGTCAACGAGGTGGCGACCAACGCCGTCACGCACGGGGCCGGCGACGCCTTCATCCGGACCTGGGTGATCGGCGGGGATCTCGTCGTCGAGGTGCACGACGAGGGCGCCTGGAAGCCGGGCCCGCTGCCCGGGTCCGTGGGCGGGATGGGGCTCTGGGTGGCCCGCCTGCTCTCCTCGGACCTGACCCTGCGCGTCGGCAGCGGCGGCAGCACGGTGATCATGCGCTTCCCCGGCAAGGGGTGACAGCGGGGCCCGCCGTCCAACGCCGTTCCCGGTGGGGCTCGGCGGGGCCCGCCATCTACGGGCCGTCCATGGGGCCGTCCACGCCGTTCCCGGCAGGGCTTGCCGTCCAGGGCGGGGGCCCGCCGTGCTCCGGCGGCGCCAGTTGCTGTATCCCGTGCGGATGCTGGCCGTGCCGACACCTGCCTGGTGCAGGGCCAGCAGGGTCAGCCCCAGCAGGACGAACGTCATGCCGGAGAACCCGCCGGGGATCGATGCGCCTACCAGGTCGAGCAGGAAGCCCAACCCGAAGATGATCGCTGCGATGACCGCGAGCATGTCATGTCACCTCATTTCCTGACTCTGGTATTGAGCAGGCTGAGTGGGGGACTTGCTGGACAGGGCGAGCAGGCGCTCCAGGACGCTCCTGTAGTCGCGCAGCGCCAGGCGCAGCTGCTCGGTGTCGGAGGCCTCGGCGTCCTTCCAGCGGTCGCGCAGGGCGCCGGTCCGCGAGGTGAGGGTGGTCGTGAGCGACTCCACCACCTCGCTGACCAGCCCGTCGGCCCGCCGCACCGCCTGGCCCGGGTCGTCCACGAAGGAGGACTGCAGGTCGCGCCAGCGGGCCTGCACCTGCGTGGGGTCCTGGTCGAACAGGACGATGTCGTCGGGGGCGGCGTGGGCCGGCGTCTCGCCGGCCTGCGGGGTGGCGTGCGCCGGGTCGGGCCCGGCCTCCATGCCACCGCCGGTCCTGGCATACGGGTCCCGGTACGGTGCTTCCTCGTCGTCGGTGGTGTCGCCGGGGGCGGGGACGGCCGCGGCGGGAGCGACACCGGGGATGGCGCCACCGGTCGGGGCGCCGGGAACACTGCCGCCGGTCGGGGCGCCGGGAACACTGCCGCCGGTCGGGGCGCCGGGAACACTGCCGCCGGTCGGGGCCGCGGAGCCGGGGGCGCCGCTGGTCGGGGATACGGTGCCGGGGGTGGCGCCGCCGGTCGTGGCGCCGGGGACGGCGGCCGCGTACTCGTCGTCCACGCGCGGACTGCGGCCGGTCACCCCGTCATCGTCGAGCCGCCCGTCCCGGGCGAACTCCTCGTCGCCGGCGCGACTGCCGTCGCGGCCGTCCTTGAACCGGCCGTCTCCGTCCAGGACGTCTCCGGGCCGGCCGTCCTTGTCGCGGCCGTCCTTGTCCCAGTCGTCCTTGTCCCGGCCGTCGTTGTCGCGGTCGTCCCGGTTCGTGGTGGGGTCGCCGCCGGTGGTGGCGACGCGGGCCTCACCGGCGCCGGGGGTGGTCCTCTCCTCGTCGTTCTTGCGGGCCTCGTCACGTTGCGACGGCACTTTCAGCTCGTCGCCCATATCGGTTCACCGTCCTCGGGTGGTCTCGTGCAGCAGTTCCTCGAACAGCGCGCGGTAGTGCACCATGGCCTGCCGGAGGTCCTCCGTGGAGGCCTCCTTCCTGGCCGCGCGGCCGCTGATCTCGTGAGCCGTCCTGTAGTGGTCGAGCGTCGCCGCGTGCCCCACCGACAGGTCGGACAGGCGCTGCTCGAAGTCGTCGGTCGGGTAACCCCGCTCCGCCATCACCGCCGTGACGAGCTGGTCGGCCTCGGTCACCGCGAAGCCGGGCGCGTCCACGAAGCGTTCCTGCACCTCGATCCAGCGGCTGGCGTAGGTGTCGCGCGCCTCCTCCGTCAGGGGACGGATGTCGAGCTCGGCGTGCCGCTGCTCGCGGTGGAGCAGCTCCTGCTCCGCCTCCCGCCGGTTGTCGTGCTCGGCGACTATGCGTTCGTACTCCGGGCCGAAGCGTTCGCGGAGATGGTTGCGGCGCTTCTGCTGCTGCAGCACGAAGTAACCCACTGCGGCGAGCGCCACCACCGCGACCACGACGACGGCCACCCATGCCCAGGTGGTCATGATGTTCGCCTCCGGTCTGTGTGTCGAGACCAGCGACTGCCCTCGAACGGCAGGTCGAAACGCCGTTCTCAGCGGGCTTCGAGCACCTTCCTGGCCGCTGCCAGCACGGACGCGACATGGGAGCCCTGCGGGGCCGCCGGGACCTCCGTGAACCCGTCGGCGGCGTCGTACCGGACGTCGAGCCCCGCGTCGACGAGCCGCTGGGCCCAGCGCAGCGCCGTGTTCAGCCGCTCGGCCGCCGGCGGCTTGCCCTGGGCGGCGGCCGACAGGTTCCGCAGGTTCGTGGCGGGCCCGGACTGGGCGTGCGCGCGGGCCAGCTTCCAGGGCAGGGCGGCGCTGTGGTCGAGCATCGGCCTGGCCAGCCCGGCGGCCCGCTTGGCCTGCAGCACCCCCGACTCGCTGACCCCGAAGTGAGCGGCCAGCTCCTGCACGCTCCTGCCCTCGGCGACGAGCCTGGCCAGCTCCTTCCGATCGATGGTCGCCTTACGCCCCACCTGCCGCCTCCGCTCCGGTTTCCGTGTACGCGCACACCTCCGATGTGCGCTAAGGTTATGACGTCCCGCCCCGCAGGGGGCGGCCGACACAGCTCGATCCGGGACGTAGCGCAGCTTGGTAGCGCACTTGACTGGGGGTCAAGGGGTCGCAGGTTCAAATCCTGTCGTCCCGACGGTTGAAAAGGCCAGCGCGCCTGGGTGATAGCCCAGGTCGGCTGGCCTTTTTGTTCGGCATCCGGAAAGCTGTGCACCTTACGCGATCTTCAGGTGGGGCCATGTGGGGGCCGGCCGCCGCGTCGCCAGGCCGCTGACCGAGACAGATGCCGGGCGCCGACGACCTCGGCGCCGCCTGCGGGCAGCTTCCCCTCGCTCTGCCCATCGCCGGCACGCGGCTGGCCGTGCGGCCGTACTGGGAGCTGGCGCGGCTCGCCACGCGGCGCTTCTGGCACTCGCCCACGTCTGCCATCACACCGGCGACGCGACCGCGACCATCGACATGCTGCGACCCTCACCGCGCTGATCCCCGCGAAAGCAGGGGAGGAGGCCGGAATCCGGGGTTCCGGGTCCCGTTGCCAATGTTAGGGATCGTTCCCTATAGTCCTGCGGGTAGGGAACGATCCCTAACATCGCGGCGCCGCTCCGGCCACCGAGCAGCCGGTCAGCTCGGCGGCCGTTCGCCGTGGCAACCGCGTTCGGCGCGACAGAGCAAGAACGCGACAAGACGAGAAAGGGTCCGCATGAAGAGGCAGCAAGCGGCGCAGAGCCAACGGAAGACTGCCCTGGCCTTGGCGACGCTGTTCCTGGGAACGTTCGTGCTGGGCAGCGCCGAACTGCTCCCGGTCGGCGTGCTCAATGTGATCGCCACCGACCTCAAGGTGTCCATCTCCGCGGCCGGCGCACTCGTGACCGCGTACGCCCTCGGTGTGGCCATCGGCGGTCCGCTCCTCACCGCATTGACGATCAAGCTGAACAAACGCACCGTTCTGGCCGGGGCACTCCTGCTGTCCGCCGTGGGCAATCTGGTGCCGGTGCTGATCGCCGACTACACCCTGTTCGTCGCCGCACGCGCCTTCACCGGCGCGCTCGGTGGCCTGTTCGTCGCCGTCGCGTTCATCGTCGGCACCTCGATCGTGCCGCCGGAGCGTATGGGCCAGGCAATCTCCGCGGTCTTCGGTGGTTTCGCGGTCTCGGGAGCACTGGGCGTGCCGCTGGGCACGTTGATCGGCCAGCAGCTCGGCTGGCGCGGCTCGTTCATCGCCGTCGTGGCGCTGGCCGTGGTCGCCCTGCTCGCGACGCTCCCGCTGGTGCCGTCCGTGGCCGGTGCCAGCGTGCGAGCGGGCGACCAGGCCAGGTACGCCTTCGCCCCGCGGGTGCTCGCCATGCTCGCCCTGCAAGCCCTGGGGTTCGCGTCGCTGTATGCGGCCCTGACCTACATCGTGCCCTTCCTGGAGAATGTCACTGGCATCTCCGGCGCCCTGATCAGCGCCTTCCTGCTGGCCTACGGCGCCGCCAGCGCGGCCGGCTCCATCGCCGGCGGCCGCTTCGCCGACAGCAACGCCTCCCGCACCCTGACCGTGGGGACGATCGGGGTGGCCATCAGCCTGCTGGCGCTCTACCTGGTGGGCGCGATCGCGTTCCTCGTGGTGCTGGCGCTGCTGGCCTGGGGGCTGTTCGCCATGGGCATGGTGCCATCGCTGCAGTACCGCGTGGTCAACCTGGCCGGCCCCGGGGGCGCGCTGGCGTCGTCGTTGCCGGCCTCGGCGGCCAACGTGGGCATCGCCGCCGGATCGGTCGCCGGTGGCGCGGCGATCGGCAACTTCTCCTCGTCCGCCCCGGTGATCACCGGCCTGATCATCGCCGTGATCGCCATCCCGGTCGCCTGGGCCACCGGCTTCCTCAAGCCGCCGGTTGTTGACGAGAGTCCGGGAGCCGGCTCTGCCCCGGACATCGTGTCCAAGTCCGCGTGACACCGGTGAGGCGGTGTGGCGGGCCTTCCGCGCCGCCGAGCCGGCCCTTTCGTGTAGCCGAGACGTGCGTCCAGGAGTGAGCAATGAACGAGTCGCGAGAGTATCGCGTCACCGGTGTCCGGGGACGCAACATGGTGCGGGAATGGCCCCGCGACCGGCCGCGTTACGTGGCTCTGCTGATCCACGGCTACGGTGAGCACGTGGGCCGCTACGAGTACGTGGCCGACCGGCTCGTCCGGCACGGCGCGGCCGTCTACGGCGTGGATCATGTCGGTCACGGCAAGTCCGGGGGTGAGCGCGCGCTGATCGAGGATTTTGAGGACGTGGTCACCGACGTGCACACGGTCGAGGAACGTGCCCGGGAGGACCATCCCGGTGTGCCCGTGGTGGCGATCGGCCACTCGATGGGCGGCATGATCGCCGCCCGCTACGCCCAGCGGTACGGCGCCGGCCTGGCCGCGCTCGTCCTTTCCGCGCCCGTGATCGGCCGGTGGGAGGTCGTCTCCACGCTGCTCTCCTTCGACGAGATTCCCGACGCTCCCCTCGACCCGTCCATGCTCTCCCGCGACCCCTCCGTGGGAGAGGCCGCTGGAGCCGACCCGCTGGTGTGGACGGGGGCATTCAGGCGGGCCACCCTGGAGGCATTCGTCACAGCGATGGCCACGATCGCCAAGGGCGGCACGTTCGGAGACCTGCCGACGTTGTGGCTGCACGGGGAAGACGACAAGCTCGTGCCGCCTGGTCCCAGCCGGGAAGGGCTCGACGCCGTACGGGGGAGCTACCTGACCGAGCGGCTCTACCCCGGCGATCACTTCGGGGCCGGCCGGCTGGAAGTTGGCGCAGGCCATCTTGGCGGGATCGCAGCCCTTGGGCCGCGCCTGGAGCCCGTCGTCGCCAACACGGTCAACCGATCGCGAAAACCGCCGGTCTTCGCCGCTCTCCTGCCAGTGCGCCCCTTCGCGAGAGCGATCAGCTCAGCTCGTGGCTCGGCAGGCCCCCGTATGGGCTCGCTACCGGCCGGCTGGGTGATGGTGCGGCGGTTGCGAGGATGCTCTGGACCAGGCTTCGTCCCCGTTTGGCGGGACCGTCCGGGCCGAGGGACTGGCTGGACGCGTGCAGGCCTTCGAAGACCAGCATGAGGTGGTCGGCCATTTCGGCGGGGTCGTCGACGCCGAGCCGTTCGGTCAGGTGGCCGATGGTGGCGCGGAGCCAGGATTTGGCCGCGACGGCGTTGCGGTGGGCGGGCAGGTCGGGGTCGGGGAACTCGGCCAGTGCCATCAGCATGGGGCAGCCGCGGTATCGCTCGGAGGTGACTTGTGTGAAGACGGTCTCGAAGATGGCGAGGATCTGGTCGCGCGGGTCGGGCCCGGCGGCCTCGATCACCGTGCTCACGAGGTTCTCGAAGTCCTGGTGGGTGCGTTGGACGTAGGCGCCTACCAGGCCGTCTTTGGAGGTGAAGAGCCGGTACAGGGTGGTGGGGGCGACGTCGGCCTCGGCCGCGACCAGGTCGACGCCGGTGGCCCGGATGCCTTTGCGGTAGAACAGCTCGCCCGCGACCTCCAGGACGTGGGCTCTGGTCTTGTCGGCGGTTCTGTGCACGGCGCCCTTCCCGATTGCGATGTTAGGGTTCGTTCCCTAAAGTTTAGCCGGCAGGGACCGATCCCTATCAATCTGGAGTGCTGCCTTGGTCGCGTGCCCGACCACCGGGCAGGATCTGTACGACACGTACGGATCGGCGCTGTTCGCGGCCAGCGCGTCCGACGAGCTGGTTCCGGGGGGGCGAATCCGCCGGGTGCCGGACGCGGCTCGGTGGGCCGCCGCTGCCGGCCCGGCCCACCTTCACCAAGTCCTGGGCCGGCAGCGACTACCGCACCCACTTGTCGTAGCCCGCGAGGGCCCATGAGCGGTCTGACGGTCTGTTCAGATGTCAGTGCCGGCCTTTACCCCGCCGAGCCGGTCCCCGTGGGGACGGTGGCAACGTCGACGAGGTTGAAGACCGTGAGCGGGTCGCGTCCGCCGAACAGCAGCGAGATCACGATCGCGGCCATCGCTTCGAGGTGGTGAGCGTGCCGGAGATCGCCGACAGGCAGCGGCTCGCAGCCGATGTCGGCGATCAGCCGGCGAGTGGTGTCCAACGCGGTGGGATCGTCACCACAGTAGGGCACGAACAGGCGGCGGCCGTCGAACACCGGTGGGTCCATCTGCCAGACCCGCGCGTGGCAGAGGTTGAACGCCTTGACGACATGCCCGCCGGTGGCCCGCTCGATCTCCTGGGCCATCGAGTTGCCGGGTGCGGTGACCAGGGTGAAGTGCTCGACCTCAACCGGGTTGTTGCAGTCGATGATCACTTTGCCGCCCAGCGCGCCGCCGATCCGGGCCAGCGTGGACGGCATTCCCTGGTAGAGCACGGCGATCAGGGCGGCGTCCGCGAACTGGGCCACTTCCTCGAAGCTACCGGTGCGGGCGCCCCACTTGCCGGCCAGGGCTCGGGCCTTGTCCGGCGTACGGCCGCTGATCATCAACTCGTGGCCGGCGGCGGCCCACCGGGTGCCGAGCGCGTCGGCCATCGCCCCGGCGCCGAAGATTCCGATTCTCATGCACCGCATGCTAGGAAGGCGCAGGGAACCGACGGGTTCCCTGCGCAGTCAGGTGCCGTCGTCGCCGGCGAGGTCCTCGGCGTGCTCCTCGGCCCACCGGGCCAGCACCGTCACCGGCTGGAGCAGGCTGTGGCCGAGTTCGGTCAACCGGTACTCCACGCCCGCGGGCGCGGTGGCCAGATTCCGCCGCTGGACGAGGTTGTTGCGCTCCAGCCTGCGGAGCGTCTGGGTGAGCATCTTGTTGCTGATCCCGCCGATCCGGTCGCGCAGGTCGCTGTAGCGCTGCGGGCCGCGGCCCAGCCCGAACACCACGACCACCGACCAGGTGTCGGCGATCAGTTTCAGCGTGCTGCGGGCGGGACAATCGGCGAGGAACACGTCGTAATCACTCACGTTCGCCGCTCCGTGTGCCCGATGAACCATCAACGTCATCTTGTCTCACAGGGGCAGTCCACCACAGCACGCTCTTCGGCCGTTCTTCCGGGCTCTCGGCGGACGGCTCGGGCGCGTTCCCTCTGGCGCGCCGCCTGGCGATGCGGCATGTCCTGGACACGTCGCCGCCCATACCGCCAGACCGCACAGCTACTACGGCCTTCTCTGCTGACATCGGAAATCTCTCGAACATCCGGCACGGTCGCCGGAGTTAGCCCGGCGCGTCGTCCAGGTCGATGACGCCGAAGTCGCCGGCCGGCGAGCCCGCGTGGACGGGGCCGTATTCGCGCAGGAGCGCGGTGGCCTGACCGGCGAGGGTGCCAGGCCGGGCGGGGGCGGCGCACCGGCCGGTCGCGGCGGCGGTGTCAGGTGAAGTCGAGGGGGCCGTCGTTGAAGAGCCTGAAGGGGCCGCCGAGGATCGCCTGCTCCAGGCCGTCCTCGCGTTCCCGCCAACGCTGCTGGTAGCCGGAGCCGTGGCCGCCCTCCAGGAAGCGCTCGCGGGCCTCCTGCTCGTGGCCGAGCTGGCTGCCCATCCGGTACGCCGCCTGGTTGGCCGCCCGCTCCTCCTTCTCCCGCGCCTCCATGTAGCCGTCGCTCATGGGGCTCGGGTTCCAGCGGTCCTTGAGCATCTCGACCTGGCGGACGTACTCGGCGGCCAGGGACTCCGCGCTCGCCGTGCCCGCCCCGCCGATGCGGACGACGTTGAGGTCACGGTTGTAGTCGGACCAGACCGAGTTGCGGTCCTGCTGGAACAGGGCGGTGATGCCGTGCTCCGCGGCGTACCTCAGGGCCTCACGGCCCTCGGGCGTCTGGCGCAGGACGGCCTCGGCGTCCCTGCGGGCCTCCGGGTTGTCGTCGTACGGGTCGAGGGAGAGCATGTTGGCCGCCACCCCGGCCGTCTGGAGCGCGGGGATGACCATGCCGCGGGCGAGCAGCCGCTTGGCGACGTGGAGGGAGTTGAGCGCGCCGGTCGCGATGTTCCGCTCCACCTGGCCCAGGGCGGCGCCGAGCGCCTTGCGGGCGCCCAGGACCTGCTGCCTGGCGAACAGCGCGCCCAGCGCCGGGCCGAGCCGGAAGCCGCGGACGAGCGAGAGCAGCAGCGCGATGAGGGTCAGGACGACGACGTACTTCCAGACGGTGCGCAGCACGACGACCGTGGTCGTCCCCGTGCCGACCAGGGCGTTGGCCAGGAAGTCGTCGTCCATGCGCTGCGCGTCGAAGCCGTAGGAGTCCTCGAAGACCGAGACGTCGGAGCCGAGGTTGCCGGCCGCGCGGACGTGCGCGACCGCGTCCTGCGACTGCGCGCGGCCGCTCTGGGAGGCGGCGGCGAGGTCGAGCCACGCGCCGGCCGCGTCGAGCGTGCGCGACTCGTCCTCGCGCCGCCACGGCGCCTCCGGCGCGACGAGGCCGTGCACCGGCTGGAGCGCGGCGGGAAGTTCCCAGGTCACCATTCCTCCACGGAAGCTCGCAGGCGCTCGGAGGCCTGCACGTTGGCCTGCTCGGCCCGTACGTAGTTGCGCTCCGACGCCGTGGCGCCCGTGGCGCGGTCGCGCAGGGCCCGCGACGTGCTGCCGAAGGCGTCGCGCACCAGGTCGGTCAGGCCCGCGAACTCCACGTCGAACTCCCTGCCCGGCCGCTCGTCCGCGCCGGGGCCGCCCGCCCCGGCGGCCCGGCCGAGCGAGGCGGTCAGCGCGCGGTCCAGGCCGTCGGCAGTCTCGGCCAGCCAGGCCGCCGAGACGAGCCTGCTGCCGAAGACGACCCGCGTCTCGCCGGGGTTGCCGTCGTCACTCATGTCCATGTGTCCCGGGGGTCGTGAGGGTTCAGGAGGCGTTGCGCATCAGCCGGTCGAGCCGCATGGTGAGCTCGTTGGCGACGACGAGGATCTCGTTCATGCTGCTGTGGGCGTCGGCCTTGACGTCCTGGAGGAGGGCGGTCAGCTCGGGGCTCTCCTGGCGCAGCGCCTCGGGGATGGCCTCGGTGGCGCGCTCCTGGGCGGCGGCGCGGGCCCGGCCGAACGCGTCCCTGATCGCCCCGGACAGCTCCTCGGACGGCAGGCGCATCGCCCGGGGGTCGATACGCAGCCCCACCAGGTCGCCGGTGCCGTCGACCTCCACCTTGACCAGGCCGTTCGCCGCCGTCGCGGTCTCCCGCAGCTCGGTGAACCGGTCCAGGAAGTCGGGCTGATCCGGGGGCGCCATGCGCTTCTCCTCACTTTCGGTCCTTGCTCGACGGCAGTTTCGGCCATGGAGATGTAAGCAGAAAGGGTCGCCGCCGCTCTGGAACGATCATGAAAGTTCTCCGGGGATTCACCGGCCGTTCCGCTCGCACGCGCACCGCGCGTCGGGGGCCTGACTTCCTCGTACGCGGGCAGGAACCCTCCGTGGACGCTCTCAGCTTTCTCGCCCTCGCCGCCCTCCTCGTGGGCATGGTCATCGCGCTCACCCAGAAGGTGTGGCCGGTGGCGCTGTTGTGCCTCGGGCTGCTGCTGTCCGTGCTCGCCGAGGCGGGACTCATCGTGTCGTGAGGCGCGCCCCCTCGCGCGCCCCTCGCGTGCCCCCTCGCGCGCCCCTCGCGTGCCCCCTCGTGCACCCCTCGCGTGCCCCCTCGTGCGCCCATCGTGCGCGCCGAGGTGGGCGGGGCGGGCGGGGCGGGATCGGGGCCGGGGAGCGCGCGGCGGGTTTTCGTCGGTGGCGGGGTCTACATTGGCGGCCATCGACGAAGGAGTGACGACATGACCGAGCCGAAGACCCACACCCTTGACGTGCCCGGCGCCACGCTCGCCTACGACGTGCGGGAGGGCGAGGGCAGCGGCGCGCCGGCCCTGCTGCTGATCGGCTCCCCGATGGACGCCACGGGCTTCACCAGCCTGGCCGGCTTCTTCGGCGACCGCAGGGTGGTGACCTACGACCCGCGCGGCACCGGCCGCAGCCGGCGCACCGACGGCGCCGCGGAGTCGACGCCCGAGCTGCACGCCGACGACCTGCACCGGCTGATCGGCGCGATCGGCGGCGGCCCCGTCGACGTGTTCGCCAGCAGCGGCGGCGCGGTCAACGCGCTGGCGCTGGTGGCCGCGCACCCCGGGCAGGTGCGCACGCTCGTCGCGCACGAGCCGCCGGTCGCCAAGGTGCTGCCCGACCGCGACCACGCGCTGGCCGCCATCGCCGCCATGCGCGAGGTCTACCAGCGCGACGGCTTCGGGCCCGCGATGGCGATGTTCATCGCGCTCACCTCCCACGAGGGCGAGATCCCCGCCGACTTCGCCCGCCGGCCCATGCCCGACCCGGCCCAGATGGGGCTGCCGGTCGAGGACGACGGCTCCCGCGACGACGCGCTGCTCGGGCAAAACCTCATCACCTGCACCCACTACGAGCCCGACTTCGCGGCGCTGCGCGCGGCCTCGACCCGGATCGTCGTGGGCGTCGGGGCCGAGTCCCAGGGGCAGCTGGCCCACCGCGGCGGAGAAGGGGTGGCCGAGCGGCTCGGCCTCAAGCCCGTGACCTTTCCGAGCGACCACGGCGGGTTCATGGGCGGCGAATACGGCATGCCGCCCGGCGACCCGGAAGGCTTCGCCGCCACCCTCCGCCAGGTCCTCGGCGAGTGACCCCGCCACCCGGCCCGGCCGTGTCCTGGGCGGGCCGGGCGTCCTGGGCGGGGCGGTTGTCTTGGGCGGGCCGGGCATGGGGGCGCTCGCGGCCTCGGAAGAGTCCGGCTGTCACGGGGTGTCGCGGGCGCGGAGGCGGGTGGCCTTGAGCGCCAGGTGCACGGCCAGGCGGTCGTCCCCGTCCGACAGGTCGCGATGGGTGAGGCGTTCGGCCTTGCCCAGCCGGTAGTACAACGTCTGCCGGTGGATGCCGAGCTCGGCCGCCGTCTTCTGCACGTGCCCGCCCCGGTCCAGATAGACCTCGACCGTCTGGGCCAGCTCGGCGTCCAGCGCCGCGGTCTCGGCGGCCAGCTCGCGCAGGTCGGCCTGGCTCAGCCGGGCCAGCAGGCGGTGCACGCCCAGGTCCTCCCAGCGGGCGATGGGCGCGTGGCGCGGGAAGTGCTCGGCGACGCGCAGGGCCTGCCGGGCCTCGCGCCAGCTCAGCCACGCGTCGGCCGGGTCGGTCCGGGGCGCGCCGATGCCGGCCGCGGTGCCGTACGCGCTCTGCACGGTCTGCGCCACCTCGCCGGCCAGGTGCGCGGGGGCGAGCAGGGCGACGGGGGAGCCGGGGCGGGCCAGCACGCCCCGGGGCAGCGTCCACAGCGCGGCCACCCGCTCCTGCGACTCGCGCACGGCGATGGCCGTGACCGGGCCCGGCGGCGTCTCGACCTCGGCCTCCGCGCGCTCCTCGGGGTCGGCGGAGAACAACGCGCGCAGGCCGCGCCCGACGTCCTGCCTGCTCCTGGCCTCCTGGGCGAGCGCGGCGGCGGCCCGCGCGACGAGCGGCGCGGCGGCGGCGAGCCGCTGGTCGGTCAGCTCGCCCGAGTCGAGCAGCCACAGATAGCCGTAGGTGACGTCGGCGTGGCGCAGCGGCCAGCAGATGCGGGCCAGGACCTTCAGCTCGGCGTCGGCGGGGATCCTGACGGGGCCGCCGGCCCGGGCGATGCCGTAGCGCTCGAAGTAGTCGCGCACCTCGCCGGTGGCGCGCCGGCGCAGGATCGACTCCTGGCGGACCGTGTCGATGTCGCCGTGCTGCGCGCCGTAGGCCAGCAGCCGGAACGAGCGGTCCTCCAGCGTCGCAGACGCCCCCAGCCGGGCGGCGATCTCGTCGACGATCTCTTGTAGGTCTGCCGAGTTGTGCATTTGTACGACAGCCTGCCACAACCGCCGTTACGCCCGTCGATGGCCCCCTCTGAGCTGCGTTTTTAGACTTGGGCCCATGCTGGGTCAACTGCTGCTCGCCGCTTCCAGGAGCGGTGTCGTACGCCGCTCCGTGTCAGGCTTCCCGCTCACGAAGAAGGTCGTGAAGCGGTTCGTCGCGGGTGAAGGCGTCCAGGAGGCCAGCGCCGCGATCGAACGGCTGCGCGACGCCGGCCTGGCCGTGACCGTCGACCACCTCGGCGAGGAGACGCTCGACGCGCGCGCCGCCGAGGCCACCGCCGACGCCTACCTCACGTTCCTGCGCACCGTCGCGCCGCTAAACCTGGGCGACCGGGGCGAGGTGTCGGTCAAGCTGTCGGCCGTCGGGCAGCGGCTCGACGAGTCGATGGCCCTGGAGCACGCCCGCGAGATCTGCGCCGCCGCCGCGGCCAACGGCTCGTCCGTCACGCTCGACATGGAGGACCACACCACGGTCGACTCCACGCTGTCGATCCTGCGCAAGCTGCGCGAGGACTACCCCTCGACCGGCGTGGCCATCCAGGCGTACCTGTTCCGCAGCGAGCAGGACTGCCGCGACCTGGCCTCGGAGGGCTCCCGCGTGCGGCTGGTCAAGGGCGCCTACCGCGAGCCCGCCTCCGTCGCGCACCAGGACAAGACGGACGTCGACAAGGCGTACGTGCGATGCCTGCGCATCCTCATGGCGGGGAAGGGGTACCCCATGGTGGCGACGCACGACGACCGGATGATCGCGATCACCGAGCTGCTCGCCGACCGCTTCGGGCGGTCGATCGGCGACCACGAGTTCCAGATGCTCTACGGAATCAGGACCGACCGGCAGGAGGCCCTGGCCGGCGCCGGTCACACGGTCCGCGTGTACGTCCCCTACGGCGACGACTGGTACGGCTACTTCATGCGCCGCCTGGCGGAGCGCCCGGCCAACGTCGCCTTCTTCCTTCGTGCCCTTGGGGGTAAGTAAATGGATGCCATCAGCAACGTCCCCGTGCCCGCGAACGAGCGCGTGTACGGCTACGCGCCCGGCAGCGCCGAGCGGGTCGCGCTGGAGGACCGCATCAAGGAGCTGGCCGGGGCGTCCCTCGACCTGACCATGACCATCGGCGGCGAGCAGCGCCCGGGCGGTGGCGCCCCCATCGACGTGGTGCAGCCGCACCAGCATGCCTCCGTCCTGGGCCGTACCAACGACGCTACGGCCCAGGACGTGCGGGACGCGATCGACAGCGCGCTGGCGGCGGCCCCCGCCTGGCGGTCGCTGTCGTTCGACGAGCGCGCGGCGATCTTCCTCAAGGCGGCCGACCTGCTGGCCGGCCCGTGGCGGGCGACGCTGAACGCGGCGACCATCCTCGGCCAGTCCAAGTCGGTGCAGCAGGCGGAGATCGACGCGGCCTGCGAGCTGATCGACTTCCTGCGCTTCAACGTGGCCTACGCCCGCCGGCTCTACGCCGACCAGCCGATCTCCTCGCCGGGCGTGTGGAACAGGATGGAGTACCGGCCGCTCGAGGGCTTCGTGCTGGCGATCACGCCGTTCAACTTCACCGCCATCGCCGGCAACCTGCCGACGTCGGCGGCCCTCATGGGCAACGTCGTGGTCTGGAAGCCGTCGCCGACCCAGCAGTTCGCCGCGCACTTCACGATGCGGCTGCTGGAGGCGGCCGGGCTGCCCCCGGGCGTGATCAACCTGGTCACCGGCAACGGGCAGGCCGTCTCCGAGGTCGCCCTGCCGCACCCGGCGCTGGCGGGCATCCACTTCACCGGCTCGACCGCGACCTTCCAGCACCTGTGGGGCACGATCGGCGCGAACATCGCCTCCTACCACGGCTACCCGCGCCTCGTCGGGGAGACCGGCGGCAAGGACTTCGTGCTCGCGCACCCCTCCGCCGACCCGGCGGTGCTCACGACGGCCCTGGTCAGGGGCGCCTTCGAGTACCAGGGGCAGAAGTGCTCGGCGGCCTCGCGGGCGTACGTGCCGCGGTCGGTGTGGAACCGCATGCGTGACGACTTCGTCGCCACCGCCGAGTCGCTGACGGTCGGGGACGTGGCGGCCGACCTGTCGACGTTCATGGGCGCGGTCATCGACGCGCGGGCCTTCGCCAAGCACAAGGAGGCGATCGACCGGGCGCGGGCGGCGGGCAACATCGACGTGCTCACCGGCTCCTACGACGACTCGGTCGGCTACTTCGTCAAGCCTGCTGTCCTGGAGTGCGCCGACCCGACCGACGAGATCTTCGTCAAGGAGTACTTCGGGCCGATCCTCGGCGTGCACATCTACGAGGACCGCGACTACGACACGGTGCTCGACCAGATGGAGGGCATCGCCCCGTACGCGCTGACCGGCTCGATCATCGCCCAGGACCGGTACGCGATCGCCTCGGCCGCCGAGCGGCTGCGCTTCGCGGCGGGCAACTTCTACGTCAACGACAAGCCGACGGGCGCGGTCGTGGGCCAGCAGCCGTTCGGCGGCGGCCGGGCCTCCGGCACCAACGACAAGGCCGGCTCGATCCACAACCTGACGCGCTGGGTGAGCGCCCGCGCGATCAAGGAGACGTTCGTGCCGCCGACCGACCACCGTTACCCGCACATGGGCTGAGCACCCTCCGCCCATCTCCGGCGAGAGCCTCCGGGTACTGCCCCCGGGGGCTCTCGGCGTGTTTCGATGTGCGGGTGATCGATCACTACCGCGAGGTGTTCCGGCGCGTCGGCTGGCTGGACGCGCTCTGCTGGGTCGTCGTGCAGCCCCTCGACGAGGAGCCCGGCATCGACGACGTCTTATGGCGGCTGAACGGCTTATGGGGGCTGAACGGCGGCCGCGACCCCGAGCGGCGCGTCATGGCCTACCCGCCGGAGGAGGCGCTGGAGGCGGACGCGCCCGTGCTCTTCGTCTTCGAGGATGACGGTGGCTGGGGGCTGCTGGAGTTCACCTCCGGCCACGCCCTCCCCGAGCCGGTCGTCGGCGCGATCAGCGAGCGGGCCAGGGTGTGGATGGCGAGCTGGCGCGTCAACGGCGGCCACACGGTGCTCTACGCGGCCGGCGGCCGGATCAGGGCGCGCATGCGGGACTTCGTGTTCGGCGAACGCCGGGAGGAGGACGGCGACCCCGCCGTCCTGGCCGGGCTGCGCGCCATGCTCGACGGCCTCGATTCCGGCGACTTCGACGGCCGGTGCGCCGCGGCGCTCGCCTTCATCGAGCAGGCCGCCGGCGTGGGATTCGACGCCGGGGAGGTGACCGCGGAGAACGCGCCCGTCGTCGTCCTCGGCACCCCCGTGGCCTAATGTGCAAGATTCCTGTCGTTGACGCCATGCCGGGCCCGCGACCAGCATGAAGGCATGCAGCGACGGATTCTGATCGTCGTCTTCCCCGGTTTCCAGCTCCTCGACATGGCCGGTCCCGCCGACGTCTTCGGGACGGCGAGCCTGCTCCTGGGCGAGGCCGGCTACCGGGTGGAGCTGGTCGCGCCGGGCGAGGGCGGAGCCGTGACCGCGGCGAACGGCGTCACGGTCACCGCCGCCCCGCTCGGCGAGGTGACGGGCGCGATCGACACGCTGCTGGTGGCGGGCGGCCTCGCGGTGCCCGGCCATCTCGGCGACCGGGAGCTGATCGACGGCATCGTCCGGCTGGCGGCCTCGGCCCGGCGCGTCGCCTCGGTCTGCAACGGCGCGTTCCTGCTGGCGGAGGCCGGGCTGCTGGAACGCCGGCGGGCCACCACGCACTGGCTGGTCGCCGGCGAGCTCAAGAGCCGCTACGCGGGCGTCGAGGTGGACGCCGACCCCCTCTACATCGAGGACGGCCACGTCTGGACCTCCGCCGGGGTGCTGTCCGGCGTGGACCTGGCGCTGGCGCTGGTGGCCAGGGACCACGGCCACGGGGTGGCCGGGAGCGTCGCCCGCGGCCTGGTCGTCTACCTGCACAGACCCGGCGGGCAGAGCCAGTTCAGCATGCCGATGCGGGCCATGACGCCGCGCCGCGAGCCGCTGCGGGAGCTGCAGGCCTACATCGACGCGAACCCGGGCGCCGACCTCAGCGTGCCCGCGCTGGCCGCGCGCGCCGGGATGAGCGAGCGGCACTTCTCGCGGGTCTTCACCGAGCAGACCGGCCTGTCCCCGGGCCGGTACGTCGAGCTCAGCAGGGCCGACACCGCCAGGCGGTTGCTGGAGGTGACCTCCCTGCCCCTGGACGCCGTGGCCAGGGAGTCGGGCCTCGGCACGCCCGAGACGCTCTACCGCGTCTTCAGGCGGCACTGGCGCGTCTCGCCGGGGGATCACCGGCGCAGATTCCAGACGAAGGAGAGGTAAGTCCATGCATGTCGCCATTCCGCTTTACGATCGGTTCACCGCGCTGGACGCGGTGGGGCCGTACCAGGTGCTGGCCTTCGCGCCGGGGTGCACGGTGACGTTCGTCGCCGGGCAGCCCGGCCCGGTCTCCGACGACCGCGGCACGCTCTCGATCACCGCCACGGCGTCGTACGAGGACGTGTCGGCGCCGGACGTGATCGTGGTGCCCGGCGGCATCGGCACCCTGGACGCCCTGTCCGACGAGGCCCTGGTGGGCTGGATCAGGCAGGCGCACGAGCACACCCGGTGGACCACCTCGGTGTGCAGCGGGTCGCTCCTGCTCGGCGCGGCCGGGCTGCTGACGGGGGAGAAGGCGACCAGCCACTGGGCCATCCTCGACTTCCTGCCGCGCTACGGGGCCGAGCCGGTGAGCGAGCGCGTGGTCACGGCCGGGAAGGTCGTGACGGCGGCCGGAGTGTCGGCGGGGATCGACATGGCGCTGACGTTGCTGGCGCTGGCGAGCGACGTGGAGACGGCGCAGAGCGTGCAACTGGCCATCGAGTACGACCCGCAGCCGCCCTTCAACGCCGGCTCCCCGAAGACGGCCCCCGAGGGCCTGACCGAGCGAGCCCTGAGCCTGATCACCTGACCGAGTGAGCCCTGAGCCCGATCACCTGACCGGCCGCCTTCCGGTGGCCGTCCGGCCGGTGCAGGCGCCCCCGTCCCTCCAGCCCGGGACGGGGGCGCCTCCGTCCGGGCCCTATGTCCGGCGGGCCCGGAGGTCTGTCGGCCGCCAGGCGCGCGGCCCGCGCGTTCTGGAGCGTTCCAGCCGGAGGGCGCGGCGCCCTCCGGCCGCGCCGTGCCGGTGCCGCCTGCCTTGATCGGCTCCTGCGCCAGTGGAAGGCCGGGTGACGAAGAAGATACGGGCGCGCGCGAGTCACCGGCCTCAGGGCGGCACCTAGGGATCTCCCTAGTCCGATGATCGCGCCGGAGCCGGAGCCGGAGCCGGAGCCGGAGCCGGAGCCGGAGCCGGACCCGCCTCGGCCCGCCCCGGCCCTGACCGCGGCCCATCCGGCCCCGGGCCTGCTCGTCATTCCTCCGGCAGCGAGCCCAAGGGCAGCACGTCGAAGTGCACCACCACCTGGCCGGCCGGGCCGGGCGCGCCGGACTCGGCCCGGCCGTCCGACAGGGCCCGGTAGCGCTCCAGCACCTCGAACACCTGGTCCCGCATCCGCGCCGTCTCCTCCGGGGTGAGCCGCAGCGAGCGCCGCCCGTACGCGGAGGCCGCCAGCCACTCCTCCGGCGCCCGGTCCGACTCCTGGCGCCAGCGCGACAGCTCCTCGCCGCGCCGGCGCACCAGGTCGTCGAGCAGATAGTCCAGCGCGCCCGCCACCTCGGGGTCGGCGGGCCGCGCCTCGCCGTAGGAGTAGCCGCCGGGCGTGACGCGCCAGTACTTCTCCTTGCCCCGCCCCATCCCCGGCACCACCTCGATCATCCCGTGCTTGGCCAGCTCTCTGAGGTGGTAGCTGGTGGCGCCGGTGTTCTGGCCGAGCCGGGCGGCCAGCCCGGTGGCGGTCGCGGGGCCGTGCTGTTCGAGCAGCTCGTACATCCGCAGGCGCAGCGGGTGGGCGAAGGACTTCAGGGCGTTCGCGTCGAGGGTGCGGGCGGAGAAGCTCTTGATCTGCATCCTGTGCATGCCTATCTTTGCAAAGAAAACTGTGCACACTTTTCCCTACACACTATCGGAGCACGGCATGGCACGTCTGGGTCGATCGTTCGCCTTCCTGTGGTCGTCCACCGGGCTGTCCAACCTGGCGGACGGCCTGCTGAAGGTCGGCGCGCCGCTGCTGGCCGTGACGATGACGCGCTCGCCCACCCTCGTGTCCCTGGTGGGGGCCGCCGCCACGCTGCCGTGGCTGCTGCTGGCGCTGCACGCGGGCGCGATCGCCGACCGGGCCGACCGCCGCCGCATCATGGTGCGCGCCAACCTGATCCGCGCCGCCCTCCTGGCCGCCGTCACCGCGCTGGCCGCGCTCGGCCTGCTGAACCTGTGGCTGCTGCTGGCCGCGGTGCTGCTGGCCGGCGTGTGCGAGGTCTTCGCCGACCTGTCGGCGCAGTCCATCCTGCCCATGGCCGTCTCCCGGGACGACCTGACCAGGGCGAACGGCCGCGTCTCCACCGCGCAGATGATCGGCAACGACTTCGTCGGCGCCCCGGTGTCCGGGCTGCTCGTCGTGGCGCTGCCCGCGGCGCTCTTCGGCGGCCCCGCCGTCCTGTACGCCGCCGCGGGGCTGCTCCTGCTGGGCATGCGGGGGGCGTACCGGCTGCCCGCGCCGGCCGCGCGCCGCCCGATGCGGGCCGACATCGGCGAGGCGCTGCGTTACCTGTGGGGCCATCGCGTGCTGCGCAGCCTGGCGGTCACGGCCGGGCTGCTCAACCTCGCCAACGCCGGCTTCTTCGCCGTCTTCGTGCTCTGGGCGGTCGGCGACGGCTCCCGGATCGGGCTGGAGCCGGGCGAGTACGGCCTCATGACCACGGCCTTCGCCGTAGGCGCGATCTTCGGCTCGCTGCTGGCGGCCCGCGCCGCGGCGCTCTTCGGCGAGCTGGGGACCCTCGTGGGCAACTGGCTGATCAGCAGCCTGCTGCTGCTGGTGCCGGTCGTCGTGCCGTCGCCGTGGGCGCTCTACCCGACCGCCGTGTTGTGGGGGCTGGTCGGCGCGGCGGGGAACGTCCTGGTGATCTCGGCCAGGCAGCGGCTGATCCCGGTGGAGCTGCTCGGCAGGGTCAATTCGGCATATCGCCTCATCGGGATGGGCGGGATGCCGCTCGGGGCGGCGCTGGGAGGCGTCGTGGCCGAGTTCGCGGGGCTGACGGCCGCCCTCGTGGGCGCGGTTGGAGTATGTTTGGCGGCAGTCGGGTTGGTGTGGCGCGTTTTGTCAGATCAATTTTCTGGGCCTCTGACCAGCGAACCTACACTTTCCGACATATCCGGATCACATTAGTCACCCTACGGCGTGTGCTGAGGTGACATGATTATCCCCGAGCTTGAGGGGATGGTATGCGGAAGATCGGCGGACGGTACCTCCTGAATGAGGAGGCCGGTCGTGGGGGTATGGGAGTCGTCTGGCGGGCGTTCGATCAGCTCCTCCACCGTACGGTGGCGCTTAAGGAGCTGACCTTGGCCGGTGAGGCCGAGATGGTGCGCCGCCGGGTGCTGCGTGAGGCCAGGATGGCCGCGGGCCTGACGCACCCGAACATCATCACGGTCCACGACCTGATCGAAGAGGGCGGCAAGCTCTGGATCGTGATGGAATATCTCGACGGGCTCTCGCTGCACCAGTTGCTCTCCCAGGTGGGCACCCTGCCCGCCCAGTCGGTGGCGGCCATCGGGCAGCACCTGCTCGCGGCGCTGCGCACCGCCCACCAGGCCGGAGTGCTGCACCGTGACGTGAAGCCGGCCAACGTCATGCTGACGGGCGACCGGGTGGTGCTGACCGACTTCGGCATCGCCACCGCCGAGGGCGACATCCGCATGACGACCTCGCGCCGCCTGCGCGGCACTCCCGCGTTCATGGCGCCGGAGCGGCTGCACGGAGGGCCGGCCAGCAAGGAGGCCGACATGTGGTCCTTCGGCGCCACGCTCTACAGCGCCATCGAGGGCCAGCCGCCCTATCCGGGGCAAGACGCGGCCACGGTGCTGGGCATGGCCCGCAGCGGGCCCTACCCGCCGCCGCGCCGCGCGGGAGTGATGCGGCCGCTCATCGAGGGGCTGCTGCACCACGATCCGGTGCGCCGGTTCACCCCCGAGCAGACGGCCGGGCTGCTGGCCGGCATGCGGGCGAGCGCGTACCAGGCGGCTATCTAAGCGCTCGGGCGAAAAGCTATACAAACCGGACATCAAGGCAGTAATCTGGCGGTGCTCCAGCGGGGGCGCTGGAGCGCCAACGTTCCGTCCCCGGCCGGACCCGGTCGTCACCGGGCCCGGCCGGGAGGCCGGCCCTCCGCCGTCGTTCTGAGAGGTCAGCCGGCGGGCCTGCCGAACCAGCGGGCGAGGTGGTCGTCCAGGTCCCGCTGATCGTCACCGACCCAGGCGACATGGCCGTCGGGGCGCAGCAGCACGCCTGGTACGTCCAGTGCCGCGGTGGGGTCCGCGAGGTGGTCGACCCGGTCCGACCAGCCGCCGGGGCTCAGCCGTTCGGTGCGGTCCAGCAGCAGGCCACGGCCGTGACGCAGCAGGTCGTACAGGCGGCCCTGTTTCACGTCGAGGTCGGGCAGGCGGCGGCCGAGCAGGTCGGGTCCCGGACCGAAGTCGTAGCGGACGCCGGTCGCGGTGATCTTCTCGATCAGGCGGCGGTTCACCTCGTCGAAGTCCATCAGCTCGGCCAGCAGCCCGCGCACCGGGCTCGGGGGACAGCAGCTCCGTCTGGGCCCGGGTGTTGTCCAGCACGTCCGCGGCGACCGGATGGCGTTCGGCCTCATAGGTGTCCAGCAGGGTCTCCGGCGCCCAGCCGCGGATCTGCGCGGCCAGTTTCCAGCCGAGGTTGACCGCGTCCTGGACGCCCAGGTTGAGGCCCTGCCCGCCGATGGGTGGATGGACATGCGCCGCGTCGCCGGCCAGCAGCACCCGCCCCACCCGGTACCGTTCGGCCAGCCGGGTGGCGTCCCCGAAGCGGGACAGCCAGCGCGGGGAGTGCACGCCGAAGTCGGTGCCGGCGACGGCGCGCAGCCCCCGCCGGAAGTCCTCCAGGGTGGGCGGCTCCGCGCGGTCGCCGGCCCCCTCGGCCGGGACGACGACGCTGTAGATCCCCGCGCCGAAGGGCCGGAGCCAGAACCGCTGAGGGGTCTCGCCGAGCGCGGCCAGCCGGGCCGCGATCTCCTCCTGCGGCACGCCCAGCTCCATCTCGCCCATCAGCGTCTCGGCCCGCGACAGCTCGCCGGGGAAGCCGACGCCGAGCTGCTTGCGCACCGTGCTGCGCCCGCCGTCGCAGCCGACGAGATAGCGCGTACGCAGCCTTTCCCCGCCGGCCAGCTCGACGGTCACGCCCTCGTCGTCCTGCTCGAACCCGGCCAGCTCGCTGCCGCGCCGCACCTGCGCGCCCAGCTCGGCCGCGTGCTCTTCGAGCAGGCGGACGACGACCGGCTGCGGGATGCCCAGCAGGTAGGCGTACGCGGAATCCAGGCCCTCGGGCGCCGGCTTGTCGATGGCGGCGAAGATCCCGGCGGCCGGGCGGCGTCTTCCGTGCGGGAGCAGGAGCTCCAGCAGCCCGCGCATCGCCATCAGCTCAAGGCTGCGGATGTGCAGGGTGACGATGCGGACGAACGACGCGGGCTCGGTCTCCTTCTCCAGGACGAGCACGCGCACGCCGTGCAGCCGCAGCTCGGCGGCCAGCATCGCACCGGTCGGCCCGCATCCGGCGATGATCACATCGATCGGGAAGTTCATCAGGTGTTGCCTTTCGGGGAGTGCCTGGTGGCGAGGCGCTCCCGGCGACACCTACCTCGATCGCCCGGCCGTGACGGGAAGGGGGAGCACCCACATCGATGTCTCGGTCATGGGTCTCACCTCCTCGGGCGGTGTCACGGTCACCCGCAAGCTACAAGCCCGGGCCTCGTCCCGTCCACTCCTTTACCGGCACGGCGGGGACGACCGGCGCGGTGGGGACGACGGGGCCGATCCTGAGCACCTGCGTGGTCGCGTCCCACTCGATCCGCCCCTGCTCGATGAGCATCACCACGATGCCCGCGATCCGGTCGGAGTCGTCGTCGGAGCGCCCGTCGAGCACGGCCCCGGCCAGGGACTCGCAGTCCTGCCACCCCACGTCGGGGCACTTCCTGATGATCTCCACGACCATCTCGCCGTCGAGGAGGTCGGCCAGGTCGTCGGGCAGGGACGCGACCCGGGCGCTCGGGATCCGCCACGGGTCCCCGTCACCGATCGACCGGCCGTCGGGGCCGGCCAGCAGCCCGGCCCTGGCGAGCGCGCGCATCCCGAACTGCTCGAGCTTCTTCCACGGGTAGGCGTCCTTCGGGATCTCGCCCTTGCTCTCGTCCCGCCGCGACTGCTTGATCTTGTCGGGCGCGCCCTCCTTCGTGCGGCGCGCGGCCTGGCGGCACAGCTCGCGGCTCGTCGGCGGGCCGTCGCCTAACTCGGCCGCGATCTGCTTCATGTGGGCGTAGAAGTCCTGGCGCACCTGGGGGAAGATGCCGAAGTCCGTCTGGCGCAGGATGGTCTGGAAGAGCGCCGAACGGTCCTGCCCGCCACCGGACGACCCTCCTGCCGTGATGCCCACCGGGTCCGAGGCCGCGACCTCGGCGCCGGAGGCGGCACCGGAGCCGGAGCCGGAGCCGGCCGTGGCGGGCAGGTGCGGCACCGCGTGCGCCGCCGCCGCGTACGCCTGCCCCGCGGCCGTCAGGTAGACCTGGGTGCCCGGATCGACCCCCACCGTCTGGATGAGCCCGCGGTCGCGCGCCTTCTCCAGCAGCAGCGTGATGAGCCCCGGCAGGGCCGCCGAGGGGTGCGCCCGCTTGTCGAAGCGCGGGTCCTGCCGGACGAGCTGGGGGCGCACGTTGGTCTTGGCCACCGGCCGCTCCACCGTCGCCCCCTCCCGCGCCAGCGTCGCCGCGAGGCTGGCCACGGCCTGGTCGAGGGGCATCAGCTCGTCGGGCCACTCGGTGAGGATGATCGCCGTGTTGCGGGCGTAGGCGCGCAGGGGCGTGGTGAGCGGGCGCGGCGAGACCGAGCCGACGGCTCCCTCCAGGTTGAGGATGCTGTGGTGGAAGGAGTAGATGAGGACGGTGTCGCCGCTCCTCCCCGCCTCGGAGGCCGGCGTGGCCGCCAGCCGGGCGGTCTGCTCGTTGATCTCGGCCTCCGGCAGCCAGTCGCCCAGCGAAGCGAACTGGACCATGGCGGCGATCCCGCTCAGCCGCGATTCCTGGTTGTTGAACCCGGTGACGAGGGGACGCGCGGAGAATCGGCCGCCGTCCTGGGCGAGCACCGCCTCCACCAGCTTGCGTTCGGTGCCCGGATTGGCCCGGGTGATGTCGATGATTGCTCGTACCATGTGAACTTCCCGTGATTTGTAAGGAGGGACTGCGGCAACGCAGGCCCTCCTACGCGTCTATGTCAGCTCGGTCATTCGCTCTTGAGGAGTTCCTGAAGAGCTCCGACGAGAACTGCCAGCACGAAGGTCCACCCGAGGGCCGGTTCGATGAGGAACAGTACGGCCTCTACGGCGGTCACTCCGAGAATGGCGAGCCACATCCTTTCGCGCATTGCCATACCTTTCGGTGCTGATTCTCCGAGAAGGGGCGATGGCAGGATGATGGAATGCTTCAGACGGGGAGACGTACTGAGGTTCGCCGCGGCGACGTGAAACGCGGGGACGGCGCGATGGGGCGATGGGGAACGGCGTGAGGAAATGACGGCGGAAAAGGGGGACGGCTGACGACGCAGACGTGAGAAAGAGGTGCGACGATGAACGCCGGGACGCGTGACGGGAGAATGCCAGGACGCGTGACGATGCGGCCCCTGCTAGCAGCTCCGCGGAACCGAGTGTAGCCACGCGTAATCGGAGGGGCAACCGGATGCGTCCATCGGCATGGTGTACGGGTAGGAAGCGGAAGATCGGGGCCGGGCGGCCGCGGAGAAGGGGTGAGGCGTGATGCCGGAGGCACATGAGATCGAGGCGCTGAAGCGCCGGCTGGGGCGGGTGGGCGTGTGGAACGCCACGCTCAGCAGGGAGTCGGCCGCGTTCGAGCGCGAGGCGGCCGCCGAGGTGGAGAGCCTGGGCTTCGGGGCGCTCTGGGTGGGCGAGACCCCCGACGGCAAGGAGGCGCTGACCCACGCCGCGCTCCTGCTGGGCGCGACCCGGCGGCTGACGGTCGCGACGGGCATCGCCAACATCTGGGCCCGCGACGCCACCGCCGCCGCCAACGGGGCGAACGCGCTGGCCGAGGCGTTCGACAACAGGTTCGTGCTCGGTCTCGGCGTCAGCCACGCGCCCCTGGTCACGCAGCGGGGGCACGACTACCGCAGGCCGGTCGCGGCGATGCGCGACTACCTCGACGCCATGGACGCCACCTCCTACGCGGGGCCGCTGCCCGAGCGGGCGCCGCGCGTGCTGGCCGCGCTGCGGCCCAAGATGCTGGAGCTGGCCGCGCGGCGCAGCCACGGCGCGCACCCCTATTTCGTCACCCCAGAGCACACCGCCCGCGCCCGCGAGGTCCTCGGTCCCGGGCCGCTGCTGGCGCCGGAGCAGACGGTCGTGCTCGACACCGACGCCGACCGGGCCCGGCGGACGGCCCGGCAGTTCATGTCGGTCTACCTGGCGCTGCCCAACTACGCCGACAACCTGCGCGCCCTGGGCTGGGGCGAGGAAGACCTGGCCGGCGGCGGCAGCGACGCGCTGGTGGACGCGATCGTGGCGTGGGGCGACCCGGAGAAGATCATCGAGCGGGTACGGGCGCACTTCGAGGCCGGCGCCGACCACGTCTGCCTCCAGCCGCTCGCCGACAACCCCAAGGACATGCTGGAGCACCTGCGGGTCCTGGCCCGCTCGGACGTGGTCGAGACCTGACCCTCGTGGGCCGGGTGCCGTTCAGGGCAAGGACCGGGAAAGGATCGGTGGCGGCGAGCTAGGGCGCGCGGGGGAGGGGGAAGGTTCCCGCGGGGGCCGGGTCCCGCCGCGACGACAGGCAGAGGGCGGTGCGGCGGGGCCCCGACCGGGGGAGTGGCCTGTGAGAGTCGTCGTCGATCTGACGCGCTGCCAGGGATACGGGCAGTGCGTGTTCCTCGCGCCCGGCGTCTTCACCATGCACGAGGAAGCGCTCCTGTACGACCTGCAGCCCGCGGACGAGCAGCGCGAGCACGTGCTGCGCGCCGCGGCCGCCTGCCCGGTCCAGGCCATCCACCTCGACCGCACCGCCCACCTGACCGGCCCGGCCCACCTCGACCGCCCCGAACCCGCCGATGACAGCGCCCGCACCGACGGGAGCGCTCACCCCGGCGGGAGCGCCCACGCCGGCGGGAGTGCCCGCACTGACGGGAGCGCCGGAACCGGCGGCGGTGCCCGCGCCGACGGGAGCGTCCACGCCGACGGGAGTGCCCATCCCGTCGGGCCCGGCCCCGCCGGTGCCGGCGGGCGGCGGTCCGGGGGGAAGGGCGAGGGGCGGATCGTCATCGTCGGGGCCTCGCTGGCCGGCGCGCGGGCGGCCGAGGTGCTGCGGCGGGAGGGCTTCACCGGCACGCTGACGATGATCGGCGACGAGCGGCGCGAGCCGTACGACCGGCCGCCGCTGTCCAAGCAGGTGCTCACCGGGCAGGTCCCGCCCGAGCACACCCTGCTGCCCCGCCTGCGCGAGGTCGAGGCCGAGTGGTTGTGCGGCACGCCGGCCACCGGGCTGGACGTGGCGGGCAAGCGCGTCCTGCTGGCGGACGGCCGCGAGATCGGCTTCGACCGGGTCCTGCTGGCCACCGGCACCCGCGCCCGCCGCTGGCCGGACGAGGCCGAAGCGGCGCTCCAGGGCGTGCACACCCTGCGCGACGCGAATGACGCGGCCGCGCTGCGCCGGGCCCTGGCCGCCGGGCCGCGCCGGGTGCTGGTGCTCGGCGCCGGGTTCACCGGCAGCGAGATCGCCTCGGTCTGCCGGGAGCTGGGCCTGCCCGTGACGGTCGTCGAACGCGGCCCCGCCCCCCTCTACAACGCCATGGGCGGCGTGATCGGCGGCGTGGCCGCGCAGCTCCAGCGCGACCACGGCGTGGACCTGCGCTGCGGCACGACCGTCACCGCCCTGCTGGGTGACGGTGAGGGGCGGCTGCGCGGGGCGCGGCTGTCGGACGGCGGCACGGTCGAGGCGGACGTCGCCGTGGTGGCGCTCGGCTCCATCCGCAACGTGGAGTGGCTGCGCGGCTCCGGCCTGGCCGCCGGGGTGTGGGGGGTGACCTGCGACGCGGGCTGCCGCGCCGTGGACACCAACGGCCTGGTCATGGACGACGTCTTCGTGGCCGGCGACATCGCGCGCTTCCCGCACCCGCTCTACCAGTACCAGTTCATGACCCTGGAGCACTGGGGCAACGCGGTCGCGCAGGCCGAGATCGCCGCGCACAACATGGTCAGCGACCAGGCGCACCGCTGGCCGCACCTGGCGGTGCCGGTCTTCTGGTCCAGCCAGTTCGGCGTCAACATCAAGTCGGTCGGCGTGCCCACGTTCGCCGAGCAGATCGTCATCGTCCAGGGCTCGACGGCGGAGCGGCGCTTCGTGGCCGTCTACGGGCACCAGGGCCGCGTCACCGCCGCCGTCACCTTCGACCAGGCCATGTGGCTGGAGTTCTACCAGCGCCAGATCGAGCAGGCCGCGCCGTTCCCGCCGGCCTTCCGCCACGTCGGGCGGCGGCCGGACGACGGCGTTCCGGTGCCCGCCCAGGTGCCGGAGCGGCTGGTGGCCACGGCGGGGGCGACGGTCGTGGTGACGGGCCACGACCCGGCAGAGCGGCGCGCCTCGCTGGTGCAGCCGGAGTAGGGGGAGAGCATGCACGACGCCTTCCAGCGGATCCTCGATCCCGGGGGCCGTGCGGATCCGTACCGGTTCTTCGGCGCGCTGCGGGAGGAGCCCGTCGCGCGGCGGGAGGACGGCACGTACGTGGTCAGCACCTACCGCGAGATCGTCGCCCTGCTGCACGACCCGCGCATCAGCTCCGACCGGCGCAACCTCGGCGACGGCGGGCAGGCCGCGCCGGCCCTCATGACCTCCTTCATCGGCCTCGACCCGCCGGAGCACGACCGGCTGCGCCGGCTGGCGATGCGCCACTTCGGGCCGCCGCACGCGCCCGAGACGGTCGAGCGGCTGCGCCCGCGGATGCTGGAGATCGCCACCGGGCTGATCGACGCGCTGGCCGGCCGGAACCGGGCCGACATCGTGGACGAGGTCGCCTACCCGCTGCCGGTGGCGGTGATCTGCCGGCTGCTGGGCGTGCCGCAGGAGGACGAGCCGTACTTCCACGCCCTGGCCGACGAGATCATCGAGACGCTCGGGCCGGGCGAGGAGGACCGGGCCGAGCGCGAGCGAGCCCGGCAGGCCAAGGCGCTGGAGCTGGCGGACTACCTGCGCGGGCTGGCCGTCGCGCGGCGCGGTGAGCCGCGCGACGACATGCTCTCCGGGCTCGTCGCCGAGAGCGGCATGACCGAGGACGAGGTGGTCTCCACCTCGGTGCTGCTGCTGATCGCCGGGCACGAGACCACGATCAACCTCATCGCCAACGGCATGCTCACCTTCCTGCGCCGGCCCGACCTGCTGGAGCGCCTGCGCGACGAGCCCCGCCTGATCATCCCGGCGGTCGAGGAGCTGCTGCGCTACGAGCCGCCCGTGCAGTTCATCTCCTCCCGGGTGGCGCTCGACGACATCACGATCGCGGGCACCACGATCCCGGCCGGGTCGCCCGTGGTGCTCGCCGTCGCGGCCGGCAGCCGGGACCCGGCGCATGTGCCCCATCCCGACCGGTTCGACCTCGACCGGCCGCGCAACGAGCATCTCGGCTTCGGCGGGGGAGCGCACTACTGCTTCGGCGCGCCGCTGGCCCGGCTGGAGGCGCAGATCGTGCTGGGCGAGCTGATCCGCCGGCTGCGCGGGCCGCGGCTGGTGGCGGATCCGCCGCCGTACCGGCCGAGCGCCGTGCTGAGGGGACCGCGCCACCTGCTCGTGGACTACGAGGCGGTCGCCCCCGCCTGACCGGCCCCGGGGGAGCTTGTCATACGACTTATGGATTCATACGATGACATATGAGTTCCCTGTCGCCGACCCCTTGAGGACCCCTCCCCATGGCATCCGACCGCATCCGTCACGTCTCGCTCTCCTCCGTCACGCTCCCGCTCGACGTGCCCGTCAGCGACGCCAAGGTGCTGACCGGGCGGCAGAAGCCGATGACCGAGATCGCCTTCCTCTTCGCCGAGATCACCACCGAGGACGGCCACGGCGGCACCGGGTTCAGCTACAGCAAGCGGGCCGGCGGCCCCGCCCAGTACGCGCACGCCAAGGAGGTCGGCGAGAACCTCATCGGCCAGGACCCCTCCGACATCGGCAAGGTCTACGACGCGCTGCTGTGGGCCGGGGCCTCCGTCGGCCGTTCCGGCGTGGCCACGCAGGCGCTGGCCGCCATCGACATCGCCCTGTGGGACCTGAAGGCGAAGCGGGCGGGGCTGCCGCTGGCCAAGCTGCTCGGCGCCTACCGCGACTCGGTCAGGACGTACAACACCTCAGGCGGGTTCCTGCACGCGCCGATCGAGGAGGTCAAGGCGCGGGCCTCGCAGTCGCTGGCGGACGGCATCGGCGGCATCAAGATCAAGGTGGGCCAGCCGGACATGAAGGAGGACCTGCGGCGGCTGGCGGCCGTGCGCGAGCATCTCGGGGACGGCGTGCCGCTGATGGTGGACGCCAACCAGCAGTGGGACCGCCCGAGCGCGCTGCGGTTCGGCCGGGCGGTGGAGGAGCTCGGGCTGGTGTGGATCGAGGAGCCGCTGGACGCCTACGACGCCGAAGGCCACGCGCAGCTCGCCGCCGCGCTCGACACCCCGATCGCCACCGGCGAGATGCTCTCCAGCGTCGCCGAGCACGTCCGCCTCATCGAGGCCCGCGCCGCCGACATCATCCAGCCGGACGCCCCCCGCGTCGGCGGCATCACCCCCTTCCTGCGCCTGGCCACCCTCGCCGACCACGCGGGCCTGCAGCTCGCGCCGCACTTCGCCATGGAGATCCACCTCCACCTGGCCGCCGCCTACCCGCGCGAGCCGTGGGTCGAGCACTTCGAGTGGCTCAACCCGCTGTTCGAGGAGCGGCTGGAGACCCGCGACGGGCGCATGATCGTGCCGGACCGCCCGGGGCTCGGGTTCACGCTCAGCGAGCAGTGCCGCGCGTGGGTCGTGGACAGCGTCGCGTTCGGGAAGGCCTGAGCGCGTGGGCGACCGCATCGAGTCCGTCCGGTTCGCACGCCACGCCGTGCCGCTCGCCCGCCCGGTGAGCGACGCCAAGGTGGCCACCGGGCGGCAGCGGCCCCTGTCGCAGCTCGACGTCCTGACCTGCGAGATCGGCAGCGCCGACGGGCTGAGCGGGCTGGGCTTCTCCTACACCACCCGGGCCGGCACGCCGGCGCAGTTCGCGCACGTCAAGGAGGTCGGCGAGCACCTGCTCGGCCAGGACCCCTCCGACATCGGCAAGGTCTACGACTCGCTGCTGTGGGCCGGGGCGTCGGTGGGCCGGTCGGGCGTGGCGACGCAGGCGCTGGCGGCGATCGACGTGGCGCTGTGGGACCTGAAGGCGAAGCGGGCGGGGCTGCCGCTGGCCAAGCTGCTGGGCGCCCACCGCGACTCGGTCAGGGTCTACAACACCTCGGGCGGCTACCTCCAGGCGCCGGTCGAGGAGGTCAAGGCGCGGGCCTCGCAGTCGCTGGCGGAGGGCATCGGCGGCATCAAGATCAAGGTGGGCCAGCCGGACATGCGGGAGGACCTGCGGCGGCTGGCGGCCGTGCGGGAGCACCTCGGGGACGGCGTGCCGCTGATGGTGGACGCCAACCAGCAGTGGGACCGCCCGAGCGCGTTGCGGTTCGGCCGGGCGGTGGAGGAGCTCGGGCTGGTGTGGATCGAGGAGCCGCTGGACGCCTACGACGCCGAGGGGCACGCCCAGCTCGCCGCCGCGCTCGACACCCCGATCGCCACCGGCGAGATGCTCTCCAGCGCGGCCGACCTCGTCCGCCTCGTCGACCTGCGCGCCGCCGACTTCCTGCAGCCCGACGTGCCCCGCGTCGGCGGCATCACCCCTTACCTCAAGGTCGCGGCCCTGGCCGACCACGCGCACCTCCAGGTCGCGCCGCACTTCGTGATGGAGATCCACGTGCACCTGGCCGCCGCCTACCCGCGCGAGTCCTGGGTCGAGCACATCGAATGGCTCTCCCCGCTGTTCGAGGAGCGGCTGGAGACCCGCGACGGGCGCATGACCGTGCCGGACCGGCCGGGGCTCGGCCTCAGCCTCGCCGGGCGGGCCGGGCAGTGGCGGCTCGACGACGTCGAGTTCCGCGCCGGCGGCCGGTAGATTGTCCCCCGTGCCGGCAGATCACAGGCTCGACCGCGACACCGGGCGCGGGCTCGCGCACGAGCTCGTCGAGCGGCTCAAGGCCCGCATTCTCGCCGGCGAGATCGAGCCGGGCCAGAAGCTCCCCACCGAGTCCTCGCTCATCCAGGAGTTCGGCGTCAGCCGCACGGTGGTCCGCGAGGCCATCTCGCGGCTGCAGGCCGCCGGGCTGGTCGAGACCTTCCAGGGGCGCGGCTCGTTCGTGCTGGCCCTGCCCGCCTCCACGGCCTTCTCCGTGGAGGCCTCGCAGGTTCGCACCCACCGCGACGTCCTCGACATGATCGACTTCCGCATCGGCGTCGAGTCGGAGGCGGCGGGGCTGGCCGCGGAGCGCCGGACCGACCTGCAGCTCAAGGCCATCGAGCGGGCGCTGATCGACCTGGGGCGCTCCGACGAGCAGCCGGGCAACGCCGTCGAGGCCGACTTCGAGTTCCACCTGAAGATCGCGCTGGCCGCCAACAACCGCTTCTACTCCGACCTGCTCACCTCGCTCGGCCCGATGATGATCATGCTGCCGCGCACCCGGCTGGAGCACGTCTACACCGTCTCCGACGCCGGGCACTTCACCCGGGTGACGCTGGAGCACGAGAACATCTACCGCGCCATCGCGGGCCAGGACTCCGCGGCGGCGCGGGCGGCGATGCGGCTGCACCTGTCCAACTCCCGCGCCCGCCTCCAGCCGCCCTAGCCTCCCGGCGGTCAGGCCCAGCCGTAGACCGACCTGATCGCCGCGGCGATCTCGTTCACCAGGCCCACGTCGTTGCCGTTGGCCAGGATCGCGTAGCCCGCACCCAGCTCCGGATAGCCCTTGAAGACCGACTTGAAGCCGTGGTTGGAGCCGTCGTGGGTGTAGGAGAAGTTCCGGGTGCCGTAGCCGGCGGTGAACACGCCCAGGCCCATGCCGCTCTGCGGGCCGGGGCCGAGCAGGCGCCGCACGGACGCCCGGGTGAGCGGGCCCGCCACGTCGCCGGCGGCCGTCCACGCCTTGTTCAGGTAGCACACGAGCCGGCACAGGTCCTGCACGGTCGTGTAGAGGCCGGCGGCGGCCGACTCGGGGTAGCGGTTGCGCCTGCCGGGGATCACCGCGCCCGTGGCGGTGTGTCCCGCGGCCCGCTCGAAGGCGGGCTCCAGCGCGTACGAGCTGGTCTTCATGCCGAGCGGGCCGAACACCTCCCGCTCCATGTACTGCGCCAGCGACAGGCCGCTCTGCTCCTCGACCATCCGCTGCAGCAGCACGAACCCGGCCCCGGAGTAGTGATACTCGGCCCCGGGCACGGTGGACAGCTCGATCGCGGGGGTGTTGCCCTCGCCGTTCATGACCTGCAGCAGCGACGGCACGGTGACGCCCGGGCCGTACCCGGGGAAGCCGCCGCCCCCGGCGGAGAAGCCGGAGCAGGCGTCGAGCGGGTGGGTGGAGCCGCGCCCGATGACGCCGGCCCGGTGGGTGAGCAGCCGCTCGATCGTCGGCGCCGCCGAGGCGGGGACGCAGTCGCGGCGCGGCAGCGTCCAGCCCAGGTACGGGCGGACGTCGTCGGTCACCGGCTTGCCGAGCGTCTGCAGCAGGCGCAGCACGCCGACCGAGGCGACGGCCTTGCTGATCGAGGCCGCCTGGAAGGCCGTCTCGGGATGCACGGCCGCGCCGCCGCCCGCCTCCAGCAGGCCGTAGCCGGTGGACCAGGCGATGCGGTTGCCGGTCACCACCGCGACCGCCACGCCGGGCGTGCGGTAGGCGCGCATCCGCTGCCAGACGTCCGCGCCGCCGACCGCGTACTCCACCTTGCGCACCGGGTCGGCGGGCAGGGCGGGCAGCGCGCCGCGCGAGCACAGCGACCAGCCGTCGTTCACCGGCGAGAACGCCACGTTGTGCACCTCCGAGCCGGCGGCCACCATGTCGCTCAGCTCTGTGTAGCACTCGTCGTCGATGCCGCGCGCGTGGAACTCGTCCTGCGCGACGACCACCCACCCCCCGGTGTACGGGAACGCCACCCGCGTGACCCGCCGGCCGCCCTGCGTCAGGTTGCGCATCATCTGGTAGCACTCGTCGTCGATGCCCCGGGCGAAGGTGGCCTTGCCCGCCACCAGCACCCACCGGTTGCCGCCCGCCGGCGGGAAGGCGACGTGCTCCACCTGCTGCCCGGCGCCGTAGTAGGCGCTGATGCGCTGGTGGCACTCCGCCGGCAGTCCGCGCGCCGACACGCCCCGGTCCGTGGTGATCACCCAGCGGTCGCCGCCCTCGGGCGGGAAGGCCACGCAGTGGATCCGCCGGCCGGCCGCGACCAGCTTCTTCAGCTCGGCGAAGCACGCGTCGGGGATGCCGCGGGCGAAGTAGCGGCCGTCCGCGGTGACCATGACCCAGCCGTTGGACGGGGTGAAGGCGAAGGTGGTGATGCGGTAGGGCGCCAGCTCCTTCATCTTCTGGTGCGCCTCGTCGGGGACGCGCCGGTTGAAGAACGGGTATCCCGCCGCCAGCGCCGGCTCCGCGAGCCCCGTCGCCGCCGCCGCGCCCGCGGCCCCGGCCAGCGTGAGGAAACGTCTCCTGTCCATCTGGGTCACTCCTCAGGGTCAACATCGATCCCGGGAATCCTGACAGAAGAGATCACCCCCGGACGAATCAGCCCTCACGGCTCGATCCCGTCGGGGCGCGGTGGGGGGCGGCGGGGCGGGGGGAGGCCACGGCCGGCGCTCGGCAGGAGGGGCCGGCCGTGGCCGGGCTACCAGCGGGCCGTGTTCGGGGTGAAGTCCGGGACGATCGAGCGCATGTACGCCGTGTCCTCGCGGCCCCGCTGCCCGCAGCGCACGTACTGCTCGTGCAGCGTGGCCAGCGCGTCCTCGTCCAGCTCGACGCCCAGGCCGGGGCCGGTGGGCACGGTGACGGCGCCGCCGGAGAACTCCAGGACGCCCGGCTTGACGACCTCCTCCGTCTTCCACGGGTAGTGGGTGTCGCAGGCGTAGGTGAGGTTCGGGGTGGCGGCGGCCAGGTGGGTCATGGCGGCCAGGCTGACCCCGAGGTGCGAGTTGGAGTGCATCGACAGGCCCATGCCGAACGTCTCGCAGATGCCCCCCAGCAGCGCCGAGCGGCGCAGGCCGCCCCACAGGTGGTGGTCGGACAGGACGACCTGCACGGCGTCCGCGGCGACCGCCGGCTTGAGGTGCTCGAAGGCGATCACGCACATGTTCGTGGCCAGCGGCAGGCTCGTGTGCCTGGTGACCTCGGCCATGCCCGCGATGCCGGGCGTCGGGTCCTCCAGGTACTCCAGCACGCCCGAGAGCCGCTCGGCGGCCCCGATCGAGGTCCGCACGGTCCAGGCGCCGTTGGGGTCGATGCGCAGGGCGTGGCCGGGGAAGGCGGCGGCCAGCGCCTCGACGGTCTCCATCTCGTGGCGGGGCTCGTGGACGCCGCCCTTGAGCTTGATGGCGGTGAAGCCGTACTCGTCGATCATCCGGCGCGCCTGGGCGACCATCTGCTCGGGCGTGCGGCCCTCACCCCAGGTGTCCTCGTCGTGGCCGGGGTGGCCCGCCCACTTGTAGAACAGGTAGCCGGAGTACGGCACCCGCTCGCGTACGGCGCCGCCCAGCAGGTCGCTCACCGGCCGGCCGAGCGCCTTGCCCTGGAGGTCGAGCAGCGCCACCTCGAACGGCGACACCACGGTGTCCACGGCGCTGGAGACCTCCAGCATGCCGCCGAAGCTCGCGCCCGCGCCGCCCGTGGCGGCGCCCAGCGTGTCGGTGACGATCCGGCGCAGGGCGTTGAGGTCGAAGACGTCCGCGCCGGGCAGGGCGGCGGCCACCGCCTCCAGCCGGCCCAGGTGGGCCTGGTCGGCGTAGGTCTCACCCAGCCCGACCAGGCCCTCGTCGGTGCGCACCTGGACGATGGCGCGCAGCACGTACGGCTGGTGCACGCCGACGACGTTGAGCAGGGGCGGGTCGCGGAAGGCGACGGGGGTGACGGTGACCCCGCTGACCCGCCCGGCGCCCGTCACTGGGCCGCCTTCACGGTCAGCACCGGCACGGACGACTCCATGAGGATGCGCTGCGCCTCGCTGCCCATGATGAACTTGCCCACCAGCGAGCGGTGCCGCAGCCCGATCACGATGAGCGTCGCGCCGGTCTCCCGGACGAGCTGCTCGAAGGTCTCGGGCAGGTCGTCGTCGTGCAGCGGCTGGCGCAGCTCGGCGTCCACGCCCGCCTCCCGCGCCCGCCGCAGCAGCTCCGCCCCGGCGGCGTCGTCGATCATGTGCTCGTCGACGGGGGCGCCGCGGCGCGGGGAGTTGACGATGATCACGCGCTCGCCGCGCAGCGCGCCCTCGCGCAGGCCCGCGTCGACCGCGGCCGCGCCCTCCGGCGTGGGCAGGTAACCGACGAGGATGGTCATGACGAAATCTTCTCCTCAACACGAGCGGGCGTCTTACGGCGCACGAACCTGCCGATCAGCGGCCAGAGTGCGACGAGCAGGACTAGGGCGAAGATCGTCCCGGAGATGGGGCGGGTGAGGAAGCCGGCCGGGTCGCCGCCGAAGATGAGCAGCGACTGCCGCGCCGAGCTCTCGATCATGGAGCCGAGCACGAACGCCAGCACCAGCGGCCCCGGCTCGAAGCCGAACTTCTTCATCAGGTAGCCCAGCACGCCGAACACGATCACCAGGAAGATGTCGTAGACCTGGTTGCGCACCGTGTACGCGCCCAGCAGGGTGATGAGCACCGTGATCGGGGCCATGATGGCCGGCCGCACCCGCAGGATCCGCACGAACACGCCCACCATCGGGATGCTCATGATCAGCAGCAGGATGTTGCCGATGTACATCGAGTTGACCACGCCCCAGAACACGTCCGGGTGCTCGGTGACGAGCTGCGGCCCCGGCTGGATGCCCTGGATGAGCAGCGCGCCGAAGATCAGCGCCATGGTGGCGTTGGCCGGGATGCCCAGGGTCAGCAGCGGGATGAACGACGAGGTCGCGGCGGCGTTGTTGGCGGTCTCCGGCGCGGCCACGCCCTCGACCGCGCCGCGGCCGAACCGCTCGGGCTGCTTGGCGCGCCGCTTCTCCAGCGCGTACGCCGCCAGCGACGACAACACCGCGCCGCCGCCGGGCAGCACGCCCAGCACGAACCCGATCAGCGAGCCGCGCCCGATCGCGCCCTTGGCCTGGCCCAGGTCCTTGCGCGAGGGCCACACGTTGCCGACCTTGGCCGGCGAGTGCACCTGGTTGTGCCGCTCCTCCAGGTTGTAGAGGATCTCGCTGAGGCCGAACAGGCCCATGGCGATCGGGATGAAGTCGATGCCCTCGGCCAGGTTCAGGCTGCCGAAGGTGAAGCGCTCGGCGCCGGTGAAGGTGTCGCGGCCGACGGTCGCGATCAGCAGGCCGACGCAGGCGGCGATGATGGCCTTGAGCTTGTTGCCGTTGCCGATCGAGGAGATCAGCAGCACGCCGAGGATGCCCAGGGCGGCGTATTCGGGCGGGCCGAAGTCGACCGCGAACCCGGCCACGACCGGGGCCACGAGCGTCAGGCCGAGGATCGAGACCGTGCCGCCGATGAAGGAGCCGATGGCCGCGATGCCCAGCGCGGTGCCCGCCTTGCCCTGCTTGGCCAGCGCGAAGCCGTCGAAGACGGTCACCACGGAGGACGCCTCGCCGGGCAGGCGGAGCAGGACGGAGGTGATCGTGCCGCCGTACTGGGCGCCGTAGAAGATGCCGGCCAGCATGATGATCGCCGACACGGGCCCGATGCCGTACGTGATCGGCAGCAGGATGGCGATCGTCGCGCCGGGGCCGAGGCCGGGCAGCACGCCGATGAGCATGCCGATGATGACGCCGACGAAGCAGTAGAGCAGGTTGGCCGGCTCCAGGACGACGCCGAAGCCTTCGAGGATCGGGGAGATGTCCATGTGACTTTCTCAGATGAGGCGGGGGAGCGGGATCTGCAGCAGCAGCACGAAGAGCACGTAGAACGCGGCCACGGCGCCGATGCTGATCACGATGGAGGAGCGCCACGACTCCTTGCCCAGCCAGCGCAGCCAGACGAACATCAACAGCAGCGAGGGGATCTCGAAGCCGATCACGGGCAGCAGCGCGGCGAGCGCGACGAGCGTCACCAGGCCGGCCGCGGTGAGCAGGCTGGAGCGCGAGAACCGCTCGGTGTCCTGGAGGCGGCGGCCGGTGACGACGAGCACCGCCGACAGCACGATGATGACGACGCTGATGGCGAAGGGCCACAGGCCGGGGCCGGGCTGGGTGAGCCGGCCGAGCCCGAGCGCGTACGAGCCGACCGCACCCGCGACGCCGACGGCGAGCGCGACCACGGCGGCCGAGAGCTGCGAGAGCGGGCCCGCGTGCGGGGGCCTGGCCTCCTCCAGCTCGGCCTGCAGCCGGTCGGCCTCGGCCTGCAGCAGATCCGCGTCGGCACGCCGCGGATCGTCGTCCGGCGGGCCGGCCGGTTCCGCGCCCGGCGGCCGGGTGGGGTCGGACATGGACATGCACACTCCTTCGAGGCGGGCGAGGGGGCAGGGCGCGGCCGGGCTGCCCCGGCCGCCCGCCGGGGGCTCAGCCGGTGAGGCTGATGCCGAACTTGTCCAGCTGCGACTTGAACGTGGTGGCGTCGTTCTGCAGGGAGGTGAGGACCTCCTGCGGGGCGACCTCCATCGGGGTCAGCGAGTTCTCCTCGTTGAACTTCTTGTACTCCGGCGTCGCGAACGTCTTCTTGGCCGCCTCCAGCAGCTTGGCCTTGACGTTCTCCGGGGTGCCCTTGGGCGCGGTCAGGAAGCGGTACTGCGTCACCTGGACGTCGAAGCCCTGCTCGATGGCGGTCTTCACCTCGGGCAGGTAGGGGATGCGCTCCTTGGAGAAGACGGCCAGCGGGACGAGCTTGCCCGCCTTGATGTTCTCGATGGCCTCGCCGATCTGCATGGTGGAGACGTCCACCTGGTTGCCGAGCAGGGCGGTCAGGTTGGGGGCGCCGCCGTCGAACGGCACGGCGGTGGACTTGATGTCGGCCGCCCCGAAGGTCAGCGCGGAGGCGAGCTGGGCGCCGGTGCCGACGCCGGTGGTGCCGTACCTGATCGTCTTGCCGGCCTTCTTGAGGTCCTCGATCGATGTGAAGCCGGACTTGGGGTTGGTCGCCATGACGTAGTCGTCACGGGAGACGCCGGTGATGACGTCGAACGAGTCGATCTTCGTGGCCTCGGCGGGCGAGACGGTGAGCGGCGTGATCGTGAAGAGCGAGGCGTTCTGCACCGCGATCTTGTAGCCGTCGGGCTTGGCCGACTGCAGCTCCTTGGCCGCCAGCGCGCCGTTGGCGCCGGGCTTGTTCAGCACGGGCGTGGAGACGCCGAGCTCCTTGCTGATGCCCTGGGCCAGCGCGCGGGTGATGAGGTCGGACGAGCCGCCGGCCGAGGCGCCGACGCTGAACTCGATGTTGCCCGACGGATAGTCCCCGTCCCCGCCACCTGAGGAGGTCGTCTTGACACCACCGCACGCGGTCAGCGCGATCGCGGCGGCGGCGCCGACGACACCCTGGAGGATGCGGCGGGGGGCTGTCCGAGATGTCGGCATTGACTTCTCCTTCATGCGGGCGGAGACCGCCCGTGGATCTCTGTGAAGCGGAGAGAGGGGGTTGCGTAAGGTTACGGCAAGGTTTCCGCTCTGTAGTCTCCGGAGACTATGGACCTGCCTCGATGCCTGTCCAGGCTCAATTCGGTATCAAGTGATACTCTATGTGCATCATGCTGACGCTCGATCAGATCAGGGCTTTCGTGGCCGTCGCCGAGGAGCTGCATTTCGGCCGCGCGGCCGAGCGGCTGCGCATGACCCAGCCCCCGCTCAGCCGCCACATCCAGAAGCTGGAGCGGCAGATCGGCGTGACCCTGCTGGAGCGTGACAACCGCCGGGTCATGCTCACCGACGCCGGCCGCGGCTTCCTGGAGGACGCCCGGCGCATGCTCTCGCTCGTCGACACCGCCGGAGACCGGGCGCGCAGGATCGCCAGCGGCGCGGCCGGAACCGTGCGGCTCGGCTTCACCGCCGTCTCGGCCATCAGCATGCTCGGCGCGCTGCTGCGTCGGCTGTCGGAGAAGCTGCCGGAGATCGACGTCATCCTGCACGAGCGGGTGACCGCCGGGCAGGTGGACGGCCTGCTGCGCGGCGAGCTCGACCTGGGCCTGGCCCGCCCGCCCTTCGACATCGACACGCTCGACTCCCGCGTCGTCTTCCGCGAGCCGCTGTGCGCCGTGGTGCCCATCGGGCACCGGCTGGCCGCGCTGGGCCGGCCGCTCGCGCCCGACGACTTCGACGGCCTGCCCGTGGTCAGCTACAACCCGGTGCAGTCGCGCTACTTCCACGAGCTGACCGTGCGCTTCCTCACCAACGCCCACCCCCGCATCGAGCAGCAGGTGCACCAGATCCTCACCGCCGTGCTCCTCGTCGCGGCCGGCCGGGGCGTGGCGCTGGCGCCCGCCAGCGCCCGCTCGCTCGGCGTGGACGGCGTCGCCTTCTGCGATCTCGTACGCGGCGGCGGCGACCCGCTGGACGGCGACGCGGGCACGGGCGAGCCCGTCGAGCTGCACGTGATCTGGGACCGCACCTCCACCAACCCGGCGCTCGGCCGCGTGCTCGAACTGCTCCCCGATCTGGAGGCCCCGGCTCCATGATGCCCGGAAGGTATCGCCAGATTCAGAATCGCACTTGGACAGGAATCGCCCCACCTTCTTAGCCTGTCGGCGTCAGTCCTTACCGGCGGTGCGGGGAAATCCCACGACCGCAAGTGAAGCGAGGAGCGCCACCATGCCCAATTACTCCCCGCAGGAGCTCGCCACACAGCTCAAGAGCGGTCTGTTGTCGTTCCCCGTCACCCATTTCACCGAGTCCCTGGAGTTCGACGAGACCGCCTACCGGGCGCACCTGGCGTGGCTGAGCTCGTACCCGGTGGCCGGGCTGTTCGCCGCGGGAGGCACCGGGGAGGGCTTCTCGCTGACGCCCGCCGAGATCGACCGGGTGGTCCGCGCGGCGGTGGGCGAGGTCAACGGCAAGGTCCCGGTCATCGCCCCGGCCACCGGCGGCACCGCGACCGCCGTCGAGCAGGCCAGGGCCGCCGAGGCGGCGGGCGCCGACGGCCTGCTCCTGATGCCCCCCTACCTCACCGAGGCCGGCCAGGAGGGCCTGGTCGAGCACATCTCCGCGGTCTGCCGCGCCACCGGGCTGGGCGTCGTCGTCTACAGCCGCGCCAACGCGGTGCTCGACGACCGCTCCGTCGCCGCGCTGGCCGACCGGAACGAGACGTTCGTCGGCTTCAAGGACGGCGTGGGCAACATCGAGAACCTCACCCGCATCTACGCCGCCGTCGGCGACCGCCTGGCCTACATCGGCGGCCTGCCCACGGCCGAGACCTTCGCCCTGCCGCTGTTGCAGCTCGGCATGAGCACGTACTCCTCGGCGATCTTCAACTTCGTGCCGCAGTACGCGCTCGACTTCTACGCCGACGTGCGCGCCCAGGACCGCGAGGCCGTCTACCGGCGCATCCGCGAGTTCGTGCTGCCCTACCTGGACATCCGCGACCGCACCAAGGGATACGCTGTGTCGATCATCAAGGCGGGCCTGGCCGCCGTCGGCCGCCCGGCCGGCCCCGTCCGCCCGCCGCTGTCGAACCTGAAGGACGGCGAGCTCGCCGAGCTGACCGCCCTCATCAACAAGATCAGCTAGGGGCGGGATCGCGTGTCTCCCACCATCAGGAGCGTGGAGGTCGTCCCGGTCGCCGGGCACGACAGCATGCTGCTCAACCTCAGCGGCGCCCATGGGCCGTTCTTCACCCGCAACATCGTCATCGTCACCGACTCCGACGGGCGCACCGGCCTGGGCGAGGTGCCCGGCGGCGAGGCCATCAGGCGGACCATCGACGAGGCCGGCGAGCTGCTGGCCGGCGAGTCCGTGGCCCGCTACCGCACGCTGCTGCGCCTGGTGGGCGAGCGGTTCGCCGCCAGGGACGCCGGCGGGCGCGGGCTGCAGACCTTCGACCTGCGCACCACCGTGCACGCGGTCACCGGCCTGGAGTCCGCCCTGCTCGACCTGCACGGCCAGTTCCTCGGCCTGCCCGTGGCCGACCTGCTCGGCGAGGGCCGTCAGCGCGACCGGGTGCCGATGCTGGGCTACCTGTTCTACGTCGGCGACCCCGGCAGGACCGACCTGCCGTACCTGGTCGACGACGAGGGCGAGGACCGCTGGTCCCGGCTGCGCCGCCGCGAGGCGCTCACGCCCGAGGCCGTGGTCGCGCTGGCCGAGGCCGCCCAGGAGCGCTACGGCTTCAGCGACTTCAAGCTCAAGGGCGGCGTGCTGCCCGGCGAGGAGGAGGTCGAGGCGGTCAAGGCGCTGGCCCGGCGCTTCCCCGAGGCGCGCGTCACCCTCGACCCCAACGGCGGCTGGCTGCTGGCCGACGCCGTACGGCTGTGCCGGGGGCTCGGGGGCGTGCTCGCCTACGCCGAGGACCCGTGCGGCGCCGAGGGGCGCTTCTCGGGGCGGGAGACGATGGCCGAGTTCAAGCGGGCCACCGGGCTGCCGACCGCGACGAACATGATCGCCACGGACTGGCGGGAGATGGCGCACGCCATCCGCTCCGACGCCGTGGACATCCCGCTCGCCGACCCGCACTTCTGGACCATGGCCGGGTCGGTCCGCGTCGCCCAGCTCTGCCACGACTTCGGGCTGACGTGGGGGTCGCACTCCAACAACCACTTCGACATCTCGCTGGCGATGTTCACCCACGTCGGGGCGGCCGCGCCGGGCGAGATCACGGCGCTGGACACGCACTGGATCTGGCAGGACGGCCAGGCCCTGACCACCCGGCCGTTCCAGATCGTCGACGGCGCGATCGAGGTGCCGGACACGCCGGGGCTCGGCGTGGAGCTCGACCGGGCGGCGCTGGCCGAGGCCCACGAGCTCTACCTGCGCCACGGGCTGGGGGCCAGGGACGACGCGGTGGCCATGCAGTTCCTGGTGGCCGGGTGGACGTTCGACCCGAAGCGCCCCTGCCTCGTCCGCTGAGGCCCGCCGGTCAGAAGAGGGTCAGCGGCTCGTTCGGCGTCGGGTCGGGGAGCGGGGCCAGGCCGGGGACGCGTTCGCGTACCTCGTCGTGGAAGCGGCGGGCCAGGCGCAGCGCGTCGGCGTTGTCCGGCGTGTGGATGAACACCGTCGGCTCGCGGCCCTCGCGCAGCCACTCCGCGGCCCGCTCCACCCAGGGCCGCCACCCCTCGACCGTCCGCTCCTCCGCGTCGCGCCCCAGGTAGCGGACGATCGGGTGACCGGTCAGCGCCCGCGTGCGGCGCGGGACGCGCGGCTTCTTCAGCCACGCGTCCCGCTCGGCGTCGCTGGTCGGCGGCGCGGCGAACATCACCGTCGTGTCGAACGGCACCCACTCCGCCCCCACGGGCGCCAGCACCCGCTCCAGCAGCCGCTCGGCGCGCTCCTCGGTGAAGAAGTCGCGGTGGCGCACCTCCACGGCGTAGCGGTGGCCCTGCGGCAGCCCGCGCAGGAACGTCGCCAGCGTCCCCACGTCGGACGGCGCGAACGAGCCGGGCAGCTGGATCCAGAGCGCGTGCACGCGCGGCCCCAGCGGCTCCATCGCCTCCAGGAACGCCCGCAGCTCCTCCCCGGCGCCGGTCAGGCGGCGCTCGTGGGTGATGGGCTTGGGCAGCTTGACCACGAAGCGGAAGTCCGGCGAGGTCTGCGCCGCCCACGACTCGACCGTGGCGCGGGACGGGGTGGCGTAGAACGTGGTGTTGCCCTCGACCGCGTCGCACCAGGTCGCGTAGGCCCGCAGGCGGTCGCCCGGCGCGAGGTCGCCGGGGAGGAAACGTCCTTGCCACCGCGCGTGTGTCCACATCGCGCATCCCACGTGAAGCCGCATGACCACGACGCTACCGAAGATCCGCCCCGCCCACGGACCCGGCGGCGGGGGCGTCACCTCGCCACCGATCGGCACGTCATAGGGTTGCGCCATGGGCATGGTCGGGACGGTCGGGTTGGTGCTGCATCCGCGGCGCGACTCCAAGAAGGCGATAGACACCATCCTGCGGTGGGCGGCCGCCAAGGGCGCCACCGTGCTCGGCCTGCCCGACGAGGTGGGCCGCATCGACTGCACCGCCGTCGCGGTCGACGCCACCACGCTGGTGGAGCGGGCCGACCTGATGGTCGGGCTGGGCGGCGACGGCACGATGCTGCGCACCATGCGGCTGCTGGCCGGCCGGGCGACGCCCATCCTGGGGGTCAACCTCGGCAAGCTCGGGTTCCTCGCGGAGATCGACGTGGATGAGCTGCCGCGGACGCTGTCGGCGATTGACGAGCACGCGTACACGATCGAGCCGCGCATGGCGATCCGCGCCCGGGTGGCGGGGCAGGAGGTGACGGCCTTCAACGACATCGCGCTCGTGCGCTTCCCCGGCGCCGGGCTGGCCGCCGTGTCGGTCACCCCGTCGGGCAGCCCGTTCGTCCGCTACTCCGCCGACGCCGTCATCGTGGCCACCTCCACCGGGTCCACGGCCTACAGCTTCTCCGCCGGCGGGCCGATCGTCTCGCCCCGGGTGGAGGCGGTGCTGGTGGTGGCGGCGGCCGCGCACTCGTCGTTCAACCGGGCGCTGGTGCTGCCGGCCGACGAGGAGGTGGCGCTGCAGGTGCTGCCGGGCAGCGGGCGGCTGGCCGTGGAGGTGGACGGCGCCGTGGTCGGGCACCTGTGCCCCGGCGACAGCCTCACGGTCTCCGCCTGGCCCGGCGCGGCCAAGGTGGTGCGGCTGGGCACCACCTTCTACGAGCGCGCCCGCCGCAAGCTCCGCGTGGACGGCAGCGCCGAGGCCGACTGACCCGCCCCCGTCCGGCGTCGGGCCCGCGCCGCGGACCTCGCCGGTGTCAGGGGCCGGTGCGGCGGCGACGGCCGCGGGACGCGGGGCGGTCGCGGGGCACGGCGCGCGGCTGCTGGGGGGCGAAGAAGTCCTCGTCGGCGGTGCGCGGGGCGAAGAGGTCGTGCTCGTCGTCGCGCCGATCCGCGCGGCGCTCAAAGGGCCGATCGGCGTGGTGATCGGCGTGGTGATCGGTGCGGTGGCCGTCACGAAGCCCGTGTCCGTGCCCGTGTCCGTGCGCGGGGCCGCCGGGTGGGCCGGCGGGGCCGTCGCCCGTGCCCGGCGCGCCTTCGCGGGCGCCGCGGGCTCCGGCGGGCTCGTCCCGGTGGCGGGAGGCGACCAGGGCGGCCAGGGCCGTGGTGATGGGCACGGCCGCGATGAGGCCCAGCGTGCCGGCCACGCTGCGGACGATCTCCTGCGCGATCACGGGCGTCGTCAGCACGTTCCCGAGCGGCTGCTCCCCGATGCTGAACAGCAGCAGCAGCGGCAGCGACGCCCCCGCGTACGCGAGGATGATGGTGTTGATCACCGAGGCGATGTGCGCCCGCCCGATCCGGCTCGCCGCCCGGTAGAGCCGGGCGAAGCCGTAGGACGGGTTGGCGTGGGCGAGCTCGGCCACCGTCACCGCCTGCGTGACCGTGACGTCGTCGAGCACCCCCAGCGCGCCGATGATGATGCTGGCCAGCAGCAGCCCCTGCGTGTCGATGGACAGGCTCATGTCCAGGGCCAGCGCGCTGTCGTCGGTGATGCCGTTGAGCCGGGCGAACCCCAGCGCCCCGTACGACAGCAGCCCCGTCAGCGTCAGGCTGGCCAGGGTCCCCAGCACCGCCACGGACGTGGACGGCGAGAAGCCGTGCGTGAGGTAGAGCACCGTGAGCATGATCGCCGCCGCCCCCACGATGGCCACCAGCATGGGCGAGCGGCCCTCCAGGATGCCGGGGATCACGAACGTCAGCAGCAGCACGAACGTGACCGCCAGCCCCACCAGCGCGGTCACCCCGCGCCAGCGCCCGAACGCGATGACCGCCAGCACGAACGCCGCCCCGAACACCCACAGCGGCACCGCCCGGTCGTGATCGGAGATCTGGTACGTCCCGTCGGCCCCGCGCAGCAGGATCACGTCGTCGTCCACGCCGAAGTGCTGCGCCCCCGGCCCGCTCGGCAGCCGCAGCTCGACGTCCTTGCCCGCGTCGGGCCCGCCCTCCACCTTCACCACCGCGTTGCCGCAGGTCGCCGGGTGCGGCCGGGGCGAGCCCTCGGGCACGGCCGGGCAGCGCTTGAGCGTGACGCCGACGACCGTGCCGGTGAGCCGCTCCACGCCGGGCTGCGCCGCGGCGGGGTCCTCGCCGCCGCCCTGCGGCCAGAGCCACAGCAGCGCGGCCAGCGTGACGATCGCCAGCGGCACCAGGACGGCCAGCCCGGCCACCACCGTGCGCCGCGAGCTGGGGACGGCGGTGCCGTGACCGTGGTTGGCGCCCATCGCGTGAAATGTCCTCCTCGGCTGACGAACTAGGACAGTTGTACTGCACCCGGTGCCCCTGGGTAGGCCAGACGGCATGACATGGCTGGTGGGCACCTCCGGGTGGCAGTACAAGGACTGGCGCGGGGTCCTGTATCCGGAGGGCGTGCCGCAGCGGCTGTGGCTGGAGACGTACGCGGCCGAGTTCGCCACGGTCGAGAGCAACAACGCCTTCTACCGGCTGCCGCGCCCGGAGTCGTTCGCCGCCTGGCGCGACCGTACGCCGCCGGGGTTCGTGATGGCGGTCAAGGCCAGCAGGTTCCTCACCCACATCAGGCGGCTGGACGAGCCGGAGGAGCCGGTCGCCCGCCTGATGGGCGCCGCCGCGGAGCTGAAGGGCAAGCTCGGCCCGATCCTGCTGCAGCTCCCGCCGACCCTGAAGGCCGACCCGGGACGGCTGGACCGGTGCCTGGGCTGCTTCCCGGCCGGCGTGCGCGTGGCGGTCGAGCCGCGGCACGACTCCTGGTGGACCGAGGAGGTGCGGCAGATCCTGCTCGCGCGCTCCGCCGCCCTGTGCTGGGCCGACCGGCTGGGCCGGCCGCGGAGCCCGTTCTGGCGTACGGCGGAGTGGGGCTACGTCCGCCTGCACCAGGGGCGCGCCGGCTTCGCCTACGGCGAGCGGGCGCTGCGCACCTGGGCCGCCCGGGTGCGCGAGGCGGGCTGGCAGGACGCCTACGTCTACTTCAACAACGACCCGGGAGGGGCGGCCGTGCGCAACGCCAGACGGTTCGCCAGGCTCGCCACCTAGCGCGCAGGCGTCTGTCCCGGCACGGCGCCCGTCAGGAAGAGGGCCTGGTCGTAGGGGGTCGGGCAGGGGTGGCCGCGCGGGTCCCGGGTCAGCGTGAGCGTCACCCGCGCCTCGCCCGCGCCCGCCGCCGGATGGAGGGGCAGGCAGCGCCCGCCGGAGATGAGCGTCCTGCGGCCGATCGGGGTGGTCAGCAGCGACAGCTCCTCGTACGCGGCGGGCGCGGCCGGCCGCAGCAGCCACCCGCCGCCGGGCAGGCGCGCCCGCTCGCCCTCCAGCGCGTAGTAGTCCAGCACGCCTCCGCTGAGCGACACCACCGCCCGCATGGTGAACCGCCGGCCCGCCACGGTGAACACCTCGGCGGAGGGCGCCCGGTAGATCGAATGCACGTACGCGATCGCGAAGGAGCCGTCCACGACCGGCAGCCCGTTCACGGTCAGGCGCCCGGCGCCGTCGCCGGAGCCGAGCGCCGCCACCAGCGTCAGCGCCAGCGCCGGCCTGATCAGCCCTTCTCCTGGTAGTAGCGGGCGGCGCCGGGGTGCAGCTCGACGGGCGCCACCTGCCGCCCGAGCGCCGGGTCGAGCTTCTTGGCCTCGGGGTGCACGGCGCTCAGCTCGGCCTTCTTCTCGAACAGGGTCCTGGTGATGTCGTAGGCGAGCTGGTCGCTCATCGAGGACGGCACCAGCAGCACGTTGGCGATGCCGACGGTCTTGATCGTGCCGGACAGCTTGTAGGTGGACATGTCCACGTCGAGCGGCACGTACTGCTGGCCGTAGGCGGACTGCATCCTGGCCAGCACGTCGCCGCCGGTGTCGATCATCTTCATGTCCGGCTTGCTGGAGGCCAGGTCGGTGATGCCGGCCGTGGGCAGGCCGCCGACCCAGAAGAAGGCGTCGATCGTGCCGTCCTTGACCGCCTGCACCGACTCGTTGATCGACAGCTGCTGCTTGGTGATGTCGGCGTCGGGGTCGAGCCCGGCCGCCTCCAGCACGCGCCTGGCCACGACCTGGGTGCCGGAGTTGGCGGGGCCGAGCGAGACGCGCTTGCCCTTCAGGTCGGCGACCTCGGTCGCCTCGACGCCGGGGGAGACCACCAGATGGGTGTAGTTGTCGTAGATGCGGGCGATGGCCTTGACCGGCTGCGGGCCGGTGAAGGTGTCCTTGCCGTTGACCGCGTCGGCGGCGGTGTCGGCCTGGGAGAAGCCGATCTGGGCCTTGCCCGAGACCAGCAGCTTGATGTTCTCGACCGAGGCCGAGGTGACCGAGGCGGTGGCGTTGGTGTCGGGGATGTTCGCCTTCAGTTGTTTGGCCAGGCCGCCGCCGTAGACGTAGTAGACGCCCGTCGTGCCGCCGGTGGCGATCGAGATGCGGTTGCCCGAGCCCCCGCCCGCGCCCTGCCCGCCACAGCCCGCCGCCAGGACGGCGGCGGCGACGATCGTGAGAATCCGCTTCACGCTGGGTCCCTTCTCCTTCTTCTGATGAGGTGCACAGCGGCGGCCAGGGCCAGCGTGGCCAGGCCGGCGACGATGGGGACGGGTTCGAGGAACAGCAGCAGCACCGCGGCCACCGCCGCCAGCAGCCGTTCCGGCCAGGCGGCGAGCCCGCCCGTGGCCATGGCCAGCGCGGCCACCGCGACCGCCGAGACGGCCGTCATCAGCAGCACGGTGCCGATCGGCCCCTGGAAGAGCAGGGCCTGCCCGTTCGGCGTCAGCACGAACGCGAACGGCACCAGGAAGGCCGGCAGCGTGTAACGCCAGGCCATCATCATCGTCCGGTACGTGTTGCCGCCCGTGATGGCCGCCGCCGCGACCGCCGACAGCGCCGTGGGCGGGCTCACCTCCGACAGCACCGCGTAGTAGAAGACGAACATGTACGCCTCCGGCCGGGTGACGCCGAGCTCGAAGAGCGCGGGCCCGATGATCACGGCGGCGATGATGAAGCTGGCCGTCACCGGCACGGCCAGGCCCAGCAGCAGCACCGCGACGGCCGCCATGACGGTCGTCAGGACCAGGCTGCCCGCGCCGATGTCCACGATGATGTCGGCCAGGCTCTGGCCGAGCCCGGTCAGCGTGATCGCGCCCACGATGATGCCCGCCGCCGCGCAGACCGCGGTCACCGGCAGCACCTCCAGCGTGCCCTTGGCCAGCGCCCGCCCGACCCGCCGGGGGCCCATGCGGTGCGCGGGGTCGAGGAAGGACAGCAGGAACGCGACCGCGGTGGCGATCGCCACGGACTGGAACGCCGACCGGTCCAGCGCCATGAGCACGATGATGAGGACGAGCGAGCTGAAGTGGTAGCCGAAGCGCAGCAGCAGCCGGCCGACCCCGGGCGAGTCCACCGGGACGGCGTGGGTGCCGAAGCGGCGCGAGTCGATCTCGATGGCCAGGAAGATGCCCAGGTAGTACAGGAGGGTGGGGATGGTCGCGTACAGGAGGACCTGGAGGTAGCTCACCCCGAGGTACTCGGCGATGATGAACGCCGCCGCGCCGAGCGTGGGCGGCGACAGGATGGCGCCGATCCCGCCGGCGGCGAGGATGCCGCCGGCCGGCTCCCTCGGGTAGCCGGCCCGCCGCAGCACCGGCCAGGCGACGCTGCCCAGGCTGACCGTGGTGGCCACGCCCGAGCCGGAGACGGTGCCGAGCAGGAAGCCGGCCGTGGTCACGGTGCGGCCGGGGGCGGCGCGGGACCTGCGGAAGGCGGCGAAGCTCAGGTCGATGAAGAACCTGCTCGCGCCCGAGTGGTCGAGCACCGCCCCGTAAATGGTGAACAGGATGATGTAGCTCGCGGCCACCTGCATGGGGACGCCGAAGAAGCCTTCGGTGCCCGTGTAGAGCTGCGAGACGATTTGCGCGATGTCGAAGCCGGAATGCCCGATCGTCCAATCAATCGGCAGATATCCGCCGTAATAGGCATAAAGCAGGAAAATGATGCAGATGATGGCGAAGGACCAGCCGACCGTGCGCCGTACCGCCTCCAGCAGCAGCACCGTCAGCACGATCCCCGCCACGACGTCCACGTCCGTCAGCGCCGCGCCCGAGCCCCGGTCGCGGAAGCCGTCGATGTCGAGCAGCGGGTAGACCAGCACCGCCAGCGCCGCCGCCGCCAGCGCCCAGTCGGCCCCGCTCGGCCACTCCGCCCGCCGCTCCCCCCGCTGCTCGGGCGCGGGTTCCGGGCGCCGCAGCAGGCGCCGCCACAGCGGCGCCAGCCCCGAGCGGTAACAGAGGAAGACCAGCGGCAGCGCCACCGCCAGGAACGTCATCCGGTGCTGGATCGCCTCGACCGGCCGGAAGACCACCACCAGCGAGTACGCCGACAGCAGCCCGCCCATGACCCACACGCCGAGTTTGAGCGGCCGGCCGAGCCGCCGCGCCGGACGCTCCTGTTCATGGGCGGAGACCAGCGCGGCCTCACGTTCGCTCAGCTCGGTCAAGTTCGTCCTCCCCGACAGGCGTTGCAGGGACTTTACGAGCCGTTTACATGATCAGGGAACCCTCCGTTATCCATTTGATTCGCGCCCGTCAGGCGAACGGTCGCGATTGTGCGGCCAATTGCTCGACCGGCACCTCGCCCGCCTGGCTCCCGTCACGCAGCCGCACCGACGCGCTCCCGCCCGCCGCCTCGCGCGGCCCCACCACGAGCTGGTACGGCACCAGCCGGTGCGCCCTGATCCGGGCCCCGAGACTGCCCCGGCCGGCCGGCGCCAGCTCCGCCCGCAGCCCCGCCGCCAGGCAGCGCCGCAGCAGGCCCTCGGCGGCCGGCAGCTCGGCGTCCGACAGCGGCAGCACCACCGCCTGCACGGGCGCCATCCAGGCCGGGAACGCCCCGCCGTGCACCTCGATCAGGTGGGCGACCAGCCGCTCGATGCCGCCGACCACGCTGCGGTGCACCATCGCCGGCCGGCCGCCCCCGGCGTAACGCAGGTCGAAGCGCTCGGGCTGGAAGTGGTCCACCTGCACGGTCGACAGGGTCGCCTCGCGCCCGGCCGGGTCGGCGATCTGGATGTCGATCTTCGGCCCGTAGAAGGCGCCCTCGCCGGGCTCCTCGTCGTACGCGCGCCCGCGCTCCCTCAGCACCTCGCGCAGCACCGACTCCGCCCGCGCCCACATCGCCGGGTCGTCCACGAACTTCGCGCCCTCGCCGCGCAGCGACAGCCGGTAACGCGCGGCCCGGATGCCGAGCCGCTCGTGCGCGGCCTCGATGAGGTCGAGCGCGGCCGACACCTCGGCGGCGGCCAGCTCCGGCGGGCAGAAGACGTGGCCGTCGTTGAGCTGGATGGCCCGCACCCTGGTCAGCCCGCCCAGCACGCCCGACAGCTCCGAGCGGTACATGCCGCCCAGCTCGGCCACGCGCAGCGGCAGGTCACGGTGGCTGCGCTGGCGGGAGCGGTAGATGAGCGCGTGGTGCGGGCACAGGCTCGGCCGCAGCACGAACTCCTCGCCGCCCACCTCCATGGGCGGGAACATGTCCTCGGCGTAGTGGGCCCAGTGGCCCGACCGCTCGTACAGCTCCCGTTTGCCCAGCACCGGCGAGTTGACGTGCTGGTAGCCGTCGCGGCGTTCGAGCTCGTGCACGTAGTCCTCGATCGCCTTGCGCACGGCCGCGCCGGCGGGCAGCCAGTAGGGCAGGCCGGAGCCGATCAGCGGGTCGGTGTCGAAGATGCCCAGCTCGCGGCCGAGCCTGCGGTGGTCGTTCATGATCATCCCTTTCGTGGAAAGGGCGAACGACCGAAGCTCCCGGGCGTCCGCCCGGGAGGCATGCAGTCAGCGCGCCGGGACGGTGTCCGGCGTCGTCGTGACGAAGGCGCGCTGCATGCGCACGACCATAACATCCCCGGCCCGGCCGGGTCTCCGGCAAATTCCCGGGAGATCTCGCGGTGGTATAAAAGCACCGTGGCCCAGATCACCGTGGACGTGCGCCATCTTCAGGCGTTCGCCGAGGTCGGCTACCAGGTCGCGGGCGGTGGCGGCGCGCACGGCGCGATGACGGCGCTGCGCCGCGTGGTCGCGCTCGACGCCTACGAGTTCGTCGCCTACGACCCCGCCACCGGGCGGCACCAGAGCGTGCTCTCCGACGGCCACCGGCGCATCGACCACGACGCGGCCGAGGAATACGCGGGGCTGGAGGCCTACCACCGGGCCATGGCCACCCGCGCGCCCGTCGCCATGCCCGAGCCGGGCACCGAGCGCTACTTCCGCCGCCACCTGGCCCCCTACGGCTGGCGGGCCGGGCTGACCGCGCCGCTGTTCCTCAGCGAGGGCCGCTACACCGGGCTGCTGCACCTGGCGTCCAGGCGGTCCTTCCCGCAGGCCACCGGGGCGCTGCTGGCGGCGGTCAGCCCGATGCTGGCGCACGTCACCGACCTGAGCAAGTGCGTGATCGACCCCGTCGGGCTGCCCCCCGGCTTCCGCGCCGTCGCCTTCGACCGGCTCGGCACCCGCCGCGAGGTGCCCGGCCACGAGCCCTCGCCGGCGCTGTGGGACGACCCGGCGATGGCCGCCTGCGCGCGGGCCTTCATCGACTCGCGCGAGCTGAGCAGGCACGGCCTCTGGCTCGCCGCCGACGGGGGCTGGCGCGAGGTGCGGCTGCTGCGGGCGGGCGTCGGGTTCCAGGGGCGGGTGCAGGGCGCGGTGGCCGCCGAACGGCCCTGCCCGCTGCCGTACGAGCTGACCGGGCGCGAGCTCGACGTGCTGACCCGGGTGGCGGCCGGCGACTCCAACCCGCAGATCGCGGCGGCGCTCGTGCTCAGCGTGCGCACGGTCACCACCCACCTGGAGCACATCTTCGCCAAGCTGGGCTGCGACAGCCGCACCCGGCTGACCACCAAGGCCCTCGCCGAAGGGCTGTGCCGCCTGGACGTCTGACCGCCGCTCAGGCGTCGGAGGCGGCGCGCAGGAGCCGGAGCTGGCCGATCTCCGTGACGTTCTTCGTCAGCTCCGTGTTCACCCAGGCGATCATGTGGGCCACCGTGTACGCCGGATCGCCCTGCCAGGGGAACGGCGCCGTGGCGTCGAGATCGGCGTCCGAGAGCCGGTCCAGCACCGCCAGCCACTCCTCACGCAGGCCGCGCAGCCACCCGACGGCCGCCTCACCGTCGCCCGGCCAGGTGACCTCCGTCCTCTCCCGGGGTTCGCGGCCGCTCAGGTGGTCGATCGCCACGCTCCACCACCAGCCGATGTGCCAGCTCACCCAGCCGATCGTGGGGACCGGCACGGGGTCGGGCTCCACCTCCACCCAGTCCGGCACCCACCTCCCCGCCGCGTCCTCGCGCACCGTCCAGCACCGCGGCCCCGGCTCCCACAGGAAGTCACCGGGCCGCAGCCGCTCCAGGTGGTACTCGAACAACGACCAGGTCAGCTCGAACTGCCAGCGCGCCAGCTCATTTCTCGACATATGCATGGAAGTGATCCTGGCACGTCACGGCCGCGCTGCGATCATTCGCGGCATCGCGGTAGAAAAGTTCCCGGGGATGTGTCCATCCGCGTCCGTCCCGTTCGTAGACATGTCGATGCGGCGCCCACGCCGCACGCACGACCAGACAGGGAGACGGACATGAAGTACATGCTTCTCATCAACAGCGCCGCCGGAGGGGACGACGCCGGGCAGGGCGAGGCGGCCACGTTCGAGGAGTGGCTGGCCTACGACAAGAGCGTCAGAGACTCGGGCGTCTACGTCTCCGGCGAGTCGCTGGCCGACCTGACCACCGCCACCGTCGTCCGCGTCGCGGCCTCCGGCGAGCGCACGGTCACCGACGGGCCGTTCGCCGAGACGCGGGAGGTGCTCGGCGGCTTCTACGTCATCGACGTGCCGGACCTCGACGTCGCCCTCGACTGGGCGGCCCGCTGCCCCGGCTCGCGCGGCGGCGGCTCGGTCGTCGTCCGCCCGGTGGCGGAGTTCGACTGAGCCCGGGCCGGGCGGGGGAGGAGGCCGCGATGGCGGCGGACGAACGTCCGGAACCGGACACGGAGGCGGGGCCCGGGCCGGAGATGGGCGAGGTGGGGCCGTCGGTCGAGGCGGTCTTCCGGGAGCGCGGGCTGCTCCTCGCCGCCCTCGTCCGCCGCTTCGGCGACCTCGACCTGGCCGAGGAGGTCGCCTCCGAGGCCATCGAGGCGGCCCTGGTGCACTGGCCGGCCGGCGGGGTGCCGCCCAAGCCCGGCGCCTGGCTGATGACCACGGCGCGGCGCAAGGCCGTCGATCGGCTGCGCCGCGACCGGACGTACGCCGCCCGCCTGGCCGTCCTCCAGGTCGAGGCGGACCGCGCCGGCCCTGCGCCGTCCGCCGACGCCGGCGACGGCGACGGCGAGCTGCCCGACGAGCGCCTCCAGCTCTTCTTCACCTGCGCCCACCCCGCCCTGCCCGCCGAGGACCGCGTGGCGCTGACGCTGCGCTGCCTGGCCGGGCTGACCACGCCGGAGGTGGCGCGGGCCTTCCTGCTCCCGCCCGCCACCATGGCCAAGCGGATCGTGCGGGCGAAGAACAAGATCCGCCAGGCGCGCATCCCGTTCCGGGTGCCGGCGGCGGACGAGCTGCCCGAGCGGCTGCCCGGCGTGCTCCAGGTGATCTACTCGATCTTCACCGAGGGGTACGCCGCCAGCGCCGGCCCCGACCTCCAGCGGCTCGACCTGGCGGAGGAGGCCATCAGGCTGGCCCGCATCCTGCGCCGGCTGCTGCCCCGCGAGCGGGAGGTCGCCGGGCTGCTCGGGCTGATGCTGCTGGTCCATGCCAGGCGCGCGGCCAGGGTCGGCGGCGACGGCGCGCTGGTGCTCCTCGGCGACCAGGACCGGGGCCGCTGGGACCGCACGATGATCGAGGAGGGGCGGGGGCTGGTGGTCGTCGCGCTCACCGGCGGGCCGCCCGGCCTGTACGGCGTGCAGGCCGCCATCGCCGCCCTGCACGACGAGGCCGCCGACGTGGCCACCACCGACTGGCCGCAGATCGTCGCCCTGTACGACGTGCTGCTCGCGCTCGCGCCGTCCCCGGTGGTCGCGCTCAACCGGGCCGTGGCCGTGGCCATGCGCGACGGCGCCGAGGCGGGGCTCGCGCTGCTCGACGAGCTGGCGGGGGAGCCGCGGCTGCGCGGATACCATCCGTACCGGACGGCGCGGGCGGGCCTGCTGGAACGGCTGGGGCGGCACCGCGAGGCCGCCGAGGCGTACCGCGAGGCGCTCGCCACGGCCGGCACCGAACCCGAACGGGCCCACCTCCGCCGCCGCCTCCACTCCTGCGAGTCCGCCACCCCCGGCTGACCGGCCCGCCTCCCGGCCGGTCGGGGCGGCCCCGGGACCAGAGGTCAGGGGTCGGGAGCGGTGGTGACGATGAGGTCGCGGATCTCGTAGCCGCCGATGTCGTTGTCGAACGTGACCCGCGGCGCCCGCGCCATCCGGACGCCCTCCATCGCGAACAGCCGGGTGAGGAAGACGTCGGTCTCCAGGATCGCCACCCCCGACCCCGGGCACTTGTGCGCGCCGTCGCCGAAGGACAGCCCCGCGGGCCCGGCGCCGCCGTCGATCGTGCGTCCAGGGCACACCGACAGCGGGTTCGCGCCCACGGCCCCGGGGTCGGTGTTCGCCGCGTCCACCAGCACCTCGACCACCGCGCCCGGCGGCAGGGTGACGGGGCCGTCGCCGCCGTCCAGCTCCAGCGCGGCCGTCGTACGTCGCCGCAGCCGCGCCACCACGGGCTCCAGCCGCAGGATCTCGTGCAGCACCGCCAGCCGCCCCGGCTCGTCCGCGGCCCGGTAGCGGGCCAGCAGCGCCTCGTCGCCGAACAGGTGCCAGGCCGCCACGCAGATGAACTCGCGCGTGGTCACCATCCCGGCCGCGGCGAAGGTCAGGCACTCGCCGAGGATCTCGGCGGCCGTGCAGCCCTGGTCCAGCAGGTGGGTGATGAGGTCGTCGCGCCTCTCGCGGCGGTGGTCGCGGATGGCGGGGCGCACGTCGGCCAGGTAGATGCGGGCCCAGTTGACGTTCTGCCTGACCAGCCAGTAGAGGCCGGTGAGGCTGGTCAGGCCCGGGCGGCCGTACTTCTCGGGGAAGAAGCGCTCCAGGCGGCCGCGCAGGCCCGGCCTGCCGGCGGTCAGCCCGATGATCGCGCTCGCCACCTCGATCGCCATGCCGAAGCTCAGCTCGCCCAGCGGCGCCCGGCCCGCCGCCCGCAGCCTGGCGAGCTGCGCGTCGGCGACCCGCGCCATCAGCTCGCGGTAGTGCTCGTCCACCCGGCGGGGCGTGAAGTAGCGCGCCGTCTGCCGCCGGTCCTCGCGGTGCTCGGGGCCGTCCCGGTAGAGCACGGGCCGCCTGATCCTGGCGGGCAGCTTCTCGACGGTCTCGATGCCCAGCCCCGCCTGTACGGTGGCGTCGCTGCGCAGCACGGCCCGGGCCTGCGCGTGGCCGCGCACCCGCCAGGTGCCGTCGCCGGCCCGCACCACCGGACAGGTGTCCTGAGCGCCGGGCGGCGATCCGGGCTCCGCGGGGCGCTTCACCTTACGGGCGTCCTGGCCGTCGTGGTCCACGCCGCGCCTCCCGTCGATCCGCTCCCGCCGCCCATGATCGGCCGCCCCCGCCCCCGGATCAACCCCCATCCCAGCCTCAGACGGGCAAGGGGGTGGGGACGCGGCGGTGCGGCAGCTCGAACCAGACCGTCGTGGCGCCGTCCTCGCGGGTGAACCCCCAGCGGCGGCTGAGCGCCTCGACCAGCGGCAGGCCCCGGCCGCTCGTGGACTGCGCGGCCGTGCCGCACACGCAGGGCGGCTCCTCCGAGCCGCCGTCCGACACCAGCACCCGCACCGCCGTCTCCGAGCTGGCCACGGTCACCGTGAACGAGCCCCCCGCGCCGGACTTGGTGTGCAGGATCGCGTTCGTGGCCAGCTCGCTGGTGAGCAGGACCGCGTCGTCATGGACCGGATGGTCGCGGCCGAGGGCCACGGTGATGAGCTCTCTGGCCCGGGCGACCTGGGAGGGAACCCCCGGCAGCCGGACCACGAGATCGCCGGGGCCGGGCTGATCGTCCCCATCCACGTGATGCGAGTCCGGCGGTGCCACGGCGACCTCCCCCAAATCGGATGACGTTATGAGACGCGCCAAAGAGGCCCCAGGGATTATCGCGAAAAGGTAGGAATGACCTTTCCCGAGGTCGCGTGCACGGACCGGGAGGGCGTTCGAGTACGCTGCGATCGACGAGTCGTCTAGGCCCGTGGGGGAGCAGGAGGTCGCGTGAGCAGCCTGGAGGCCGTCTGGACGCAGCCGTACGAGCGGCCGGGGGCGGCGGTCGTGACCGGCGTCTTCGACATTCTGCACGTCGGCCACGTACGCTATCTCGGCGCCGTGGCCGAGCGTGGCCTGCCGCTCGTGATCGGGGTCGAGGACGATCCGCGCGTACGGGCGTGGAAGGGGCCGAGCCGCCCGTTCAACCCATCGGCGGAGCGCGCCGAGGTGCTGGCCGCGCTCCGCTTCGTGGCCGGGGTCTTCATCGTGACGGGGCCGCCGGAGGCGCACGGGCCGGAGGACTACATCGACCTGCTCGCCCCGATGCGGCCCGCCGCGCTGGCGCACACGGCCGGCGACCCGCACGCGGGCGGGCGCGCCGCGGCGGCGGCGATCCTGGGGGCCGAGTGCTGGGAGATGGCCGCCATCCCCGACCGCTCGACGACCCGCATCGTCAACGCGGCCGGCAAGGGCTGACGGCCGGAGCGGGTGACACGCTCGGCAGGGGCCGGCGGGTGCGGGGAGGGCGGGCGGGTCCGTGAAGGCAGGCGGGGCATGATCGCGTAACCTTTCGTGACATGACGGCCGACCTTGTGGCGAAACGGGTGACGAATCTGCTGGCACCGCAAGTACTGGTGATCGTCATGCCGCCGGTCGTCGGCCTGATCGCGCAGGGCTGGAGCGGGGCCGCGTGGGGGCTGGTGGCCTCGGCGTTCTGCGGGGGCGTGCCGGCGGCGGTGATCGCCCTGGGCGTGCGTTCCGGGCGTCTGGACTCGCACCACATCGTCGACCGCGCCCGCCGTACCGGGCCGTTGCTGGCGGCCGTCGCGGCCGTCCTGGTGGCGCTGGCGCTGCTGGTCGTGATGGGCGCGCCGACGCTGCTCGTCGCCACCGTGACCGCGATGCTGGCGGCGCTGGCCGTGACCGTGCCGATCACGTTGCGGTGGAAGATCTCCTTCCACGCCGCGGTGTCCGCCGGCACGGTGGTGGTGCTCACGCACGTCCTGCCGCCGGTGCCGACCGCGATCGCCGGAGCGGCCGTGGTGGGGCTGGTCTGCTGGGCCCGGGTACGCCTCGCGCACCACACCTGGGCCCAGGTCGCCGCCGGCTGCGCGGTGGGCACGCTGACGACGTGGGCGACCCTGCGCGCCTTCGGCCTGGGCTGAGCGCCCCGTCCGGCCGCCCCGTCCGGCCGCCCCGCCTGGAACGGGGCCCGCCTGGGGCAGGGGCCCTGGAACAGGGGCAGCCTGGAGCGGCGTCGTCTGGAATAGGGGCGTCGGCGCCGGGGTTGGCGCAGGCATGGATGTCACGAACCGCGGCCGGGTGCGCGTCGAGCGCACGGCCAAGCGTGTGCGGACCTACCTCGGCGGCCGGGCGGTGGCCGACACCACCTCGGCCCTCCTGGTGTGGGAGGTGCCCTACTACCCCACCTACTACTTCCCGCTGAAAGACGTGGACGAGTCCGCGCTGAAGGCCACCGGAGCCACCAAGCACTCCCCGAGCAGGGGTGACGCCGTGGTCTACACGGTCACCTCGGGCGCCGCCGAGGCCGTGGACGCCGCCCTGGCCTACCCCGACTCCCCGCTGGAGCAGATCCGCGGCCACGTCCGCTTCGAGTGGGACGCCATGGACGCCTGGTTCGAGGAGGACGAGGAGGTCTTCTTCCACCCGCGCGACCCGTACACGAGGGTCGACATCCTCGGCAGCTCGCGGCACGTCCGGATCGAGGTGGACGGCGTCACCGTGGCCGAGTCGGCCAGCCCGCGCATCCTCTTCGAGACCGGGCTGCCCGCCCGCTACTACCTGCCGAAGACCGACGTGCGGCTGGACCTGCTGGAGCGCACCGACACCGTCACCCACTGCCCGTACAAGGGCACGGCCGAATACTGGTCGGTCAACGGCAAGAAGGACCTGGCGTGGTCCTACCGGACGCCGCTGCCGGAGAGCGCCAAGGTCGCCGGGCTGATCGCGTTCTACGACGAGAAGCTCGACGTGTACGTGGACGGCGTCCTCCAGGAGCGGCCGAAGAGCAAGTTCGCCTGACGGTTGACAAGAGAGATCCACTGCAACACCCTTTCACTATTCGAATAGTGAAAGGGTGTTTTGGTGATCGATTTCCGCCTTGACCGCGGCTCGGGCGTGTCGACGTACCTGCAGCTCGTCCACCAGGTCAAACAGGCGCTCAGGCTCGGCACGCTGCGTCCCGGCGATCAGTTGCCCACCGCGCGGGAGGTGGTCGAGAGCCTCGCGATCAACCCCAACACGGTGCTCAAGGCGTACCGGGAGCTGGAGCGCGAGGGCCTGGTCGAGGGGCGGCCGGGGATGGGGACGTTCGTGCGGGAGGGGGTCGGCGGGGCGACGCTGGCCGACCACACCCGGCTGCGGCGCGGGCTGGAGGCGTGGGTGCGCGAGGCCCGCGACGCGGGGCTCGACCACGAGGACCTGCGGGCGCTGTTCGCCGTGGTGCTGACCGACGTCACCAGGGACGGGGCCGGCTCCGCGGGTGGGGGAGCCGGGTCCGCGGGTGGGGGAGCGGCGTCCGGGAGCGGGGGAACCGGCGCCGGTCGAAAGGAAGCCGGGCCTTCGAGGCGGGAGGAAGGCGGACCTTCGAGGCGGGAGGAAAGCGGGCCTTCGGGGCAGGAGGGCGTGGCGTGAGGGCCGCGCTGGAGGCGGCCGGGCTGGGCGTCCGCTACCGCCGCGCCTGGGCGCTGCGCGACTGCTCGCTGTCCGTGCCCGCCGGCCGGGTGGCCGCGCTCGTCGGCCCGAACGGCGCGGGCAAGACCACGCTCATGCACGCCGCCGTCGGCCTGCTGCGGCCCGCGCTGGGCAGCGTGCGGGTGCGCGGCGAGGCGGCGTTCGTGGCGCAGGACAAGCCGCTGTACGACGGCTTCACCGTCGCCGAGACGCTCTCCTTCGGCCGCCGGACCAACTCCCGGTGGGACGGCACGTCCGCCGCCGACCGGCTGGGCCGGCTGGGCGTGCCGCTCGGCAGGAAGGTGGGCGGCCTGTCGGGCGGGCAGCGCGCCCAGGTGGCGATCACGCTGGCGCTGGCCAGGCGGCCCGACCTGCTGATCCTGGACGAGCCGCTGGCCAACCTCGACCCGCTCGCCCGGCACGACGTGATGCGCACGGTCATGGCCGAGGTGGCCGAGCGGGAGCTGACCGTGCTGCTGTCCTCGCACGTCGTGGCCGATCTGGAGGAGACCTGCGACTGGCTCGTCGTGCTGAACGGCGGGCGGCTGCAGGTGAGCGGGGACATCGAGGACCTGCTCGGCGAGCATCTCGTGCTGACCGGGCCCGCCGACCTGATCGACGAACCGCCGGGCGGAGCGCCGGGCGAACCGCCGCGTGGAGCGCCGGGCGAACCGCCGGGAGGAGCGTGGGACAGGGGGCGGGGCTTGGCCGGTGGGGTGGCGGGCGGGCCGGTGGTCGTGTCGGCGAGCCGTACCGGACGGCAGGTCAGCCTGCTCGCGCGCGGCGAGCCCCCGCGGGACCCGCGCTGGCAGGTGCGGCGCCCCGGGCTGGACGAGCTCGTCATGGGCCACCTGCGCGGCCCCGGGCCGGCGGCGCTGCCCCGCCTGACGGGGGTGAACGGGTGATCTGGGTGACGTGGCGCCAGCACCGGGCGCAGATCCTCGTGACGGGCGGATTCCTGGCGCTGCTGGGCCTGCTGCTGCTCGGCTCGGCCGTGGAGGCGGGCGTGTACGTCGCCGGCCACGCCCCGCCCGGCTGCCCGGGGCCCGCCGTGGCCTGCGGCGAGGTGGAAGTGGGGCTGGCGTACCGCTATGAAGCGGTCTACACGGTGTTCGGCTGGATGCCGCTGGTGCTGCCCGCGCTGATCGGGGCGTTCTGGGGCGCGCCGCTGCTCGGCCGCGAGTACGAGCGCGGCACCCACCGCCTGGCCTGGACCCAGTCCGTCCCGGTGTGGCGGTGGCTGGCGGTCAAGCTCGCGCTGCTGGGCGGGGCGGTCGTGGCGGGCGGGCTGCTGCTGTCGGCGATGGTCAGCCTGTGGCGGCCGGTGTTCCGGGCGGGCGTCGACTCCACCTTCGGCAACATCGGCGTCTTCAACATGGTCGGGGTGGCGCCGGCGGCCTGGTGGCTGTACGCGTTCGCGCTGGGCACCCTGGCCGGCGCCCTGTTCCGGCGTACGCTGCCCGCGATGGCCCTGGTGGTGGCCGGGGTGGCGGCGACGATGTTCACGCTGCTCCAGGTGAGCGACCACTACGCCGAGCCGGTGCGGGCCGAGCTGTCCGGCACCGTGCTGCTGGACGACCCCGACGCCCGGCTGGTGCGCGGCGCCTGGGTGGAGCCGTCCGGCAGGGAGGTCGCCGAGCCGCCGGCCGGCTCCTGCCCGCGCCGGGCCGACGCGGGACGCAGCAGCAGGAACGCGGAGGCGTGGCAGGAGTGCCTGTTCGCCAAGGGGTACCGGTACGCCGTCTACTACCATCCGCCGGCCAGATTCTGGCGCTTCCAGTGGACCGAGGCGGGCATCCTGGTGCTCGCGTCGGGGGCGCTCGGCGGCCTGGCCGTCCGCCGCACGCTCCGCCGCCCCGGCTGACGCCGCCCCCGCCCGGCCGGACGGGTTTCCGGCCGGGCGGGCCCGCCGCTACGTGAACAGCCGGGTCAGGACGCGGGTGCCGAACTCCAGGCCCTCCACGGGCACGCGCTCGTCCTTGCCGTGGAACATCCCGAAGTAGTCCAGGTCGGGCCGGAGCATGAGCGGCGCGAAGCCGTAGCCCTTGATGCCGAGCGCGGCGAAGGACTTGGCGTCCGTGCCGCCCGCCATCACGTACGGCACCGGCCGGGCCGCCGGGTCCTCGGCCACCAGGCACGAGGCGAGCCGGTCGAAGAACGGCGAGGGGTAGGGCGCGTCGGGCGCGTCCTCCAGGTTCACGAACTCGCGGGTGACCTTCGGCCCGAGCAGCTCGTCGATCGTGGCCAGGAACTCCTCCTGCAGCCCCGGCATGAACCGCCCGTCCACGTGCGCCGAGGCCGTCGCGGGCACGACGTTGACCTTGTAGCCGGCCTCCAGCATGGTGGGATTGGCCGAGTTGCGGATCTGGCTCTTGAACAGGCTGCCCAGCGGCCCGAGCCGGGCGGCCTCGGCGTCGAGCCGGTCCAGGTCGATCGGCTGTCCGGTGATCTCCGACAGGCTCCGGATGAGCGCCACGACCGGCGGCGTCAGGCGCACCGGCCACTCGTGGGCCGCCACCCGCGACAGCGCGTGCACCAGCGTCGCGACCGGGTTGTCGACCGGCGGGCGCGACCCGTGCCCGGCCACGCCGTGCGCGGTCAGCTCCATCCAGGCGGTGCCGCGCTCGCCCACCGCGATCGGGTAGACCCGGTGCCCGCCGGAGCTCACGCTGAACCCGCCCGACTCGCTGATGGCCTCGCTCACCCCGTCGAACAGCTCCCGGTGCGCGCTGACGGCGTGCCGGGAGCCGTAGTCGCCGGTGGCCTCCTCGTCGGCCAGGAACGCCAGCACCAGGTCCCGCCGGGGCCGCTCGCCCCGCGCCAGCATGCCGAGCACGGCCGACAGGGTCATCGCGCACGAGCCCTTCATGTCGACCGCGCCCCGGCCGTACACGCAGCCGTCGGTGATCTCGCCGGAGAACGGGTGCATCCGCCACTCCGACGGGTCGGCGGGCACCACGTCGAGGTGGCCGTGCACGAGCAGCGCGTCGGGGGAGTCGCCGTCGATCCTGGCCACGACCGTGGTCCGCTTCGGAGCCGACTCGAACACGACCGGCTCCAGGCCCGCGTCGGCCAGCAGCGTGGCGACGTACTCGGCCGCCGGCCGCTCCCCGGAGCCCGGATTGGTGGTGTCGAACCTGATCAGATCCGAGCAGATCTCGGCAACGCTCTTCACGCTCTTCCCTTCAGTGTCAAAGGCGGCACCCCGGGCGTCTCCATGTCGAAGATCAGCTCGTAGAAGGCCAGCTCGGCCTCGAGCACCGCGACGATAGTCTCCTCCCTGCGCCAGCCGTGCTGCTCGCCGGGGAAGGTGAGCAGGGCCCACTCTTTGCCGTGCCTGTCCAGTTCGGCGGTGAAGCGCCGGGCCTGGCTCACGTCCACGATGGCGTCTTCCAGGCCGTGCAGCATGAGGCACGGGCCGGAGGCGCGGGAGGCGTGCAGCAGCGGCGAGCGCTCGCTGTAGCGCTCGCGCGTCTCGGGCAGCGGCCCCACCAGGCCGTCGAGATAGCGGGACTCGAAGTCGTGGGTCTCGGCCGCCCAGCTCTCCGGGTCGGTGATCGCGTAGTGCGCCACCCCGCCCGCGAACACGTCGCTGTGCACCAGCGCCGCCACCGTGGTCCAGCCGCCCGCGCTGCCGCCCCTGATGGCCAGCTTGGCCGCGTCGGCGCGGCCCAGCTCGACCAGGCCGCGCGCCACCTTGGCGCAGTCCTGCACGTCCACCACGCCCCACTGGTGGCGCAGCCGCTCCCGGTAGGCGCGGCCGTAGCCGGTCGAGCCCCCGTAGTTCACGACGGCGACGCCGATGCCCCGGCTGGTGAAGTAGGCGATCTCCAGGTCGAGCACGAGCGGCAGGTTCCCGGTGGGGCCGCCGTGCACGAAGATCACGTACGGGCCCGGCCCGCGCTCCCCGGCCGGCGGGTAGAGGTGCGCGTGCACGCCCTCGATCGTGACGGCCTCGGGCGTGGGCAGCAGCGCCCGGTCCGGCAGCGGCTTGCGCGGCGAGACGACCTCGTGCGCGCCGTCGTCCAGCCCGACGAGCGTGACCTCCAGCGGCGTGTACGGCGTCGCCCCCACGGCCGCCACCCGGCCGCCGGCGACGGAGACGGTCGAGGACCAGTGCGTGTTCGCGCCGCCGATCTCCCGCAGGCCGCCGCCGTCCGGGTCGAGCACGCCCAGGCGGCGGTGGTCGGGGGTGCCGTAGACGACCGCCAGGCGGCCGTCCCCGGCGACGGCGAAGCAGGTCAGGCCCGGTTTCCAGGCCGCCGCGCCGAACTCCAGCTCCATCGGGGCCAGGTTGCGGGCGGGGGAGCCGTCCAGGGGGACCAGGTGCACGTTCCACCAGCCGGTGGGGTCCGTCACCGCGTACAGGCCGGCGCCGTCGCGCCATTCGGCCTGGGCGACGGACTCGCGGGGGCCGCCCGCGACCACCTCGTACGGGCCGGCCGTGCCGTCCGCGCCGAGCGGGGCGACGCACAGCTCGGTGCCGTCCCACGGCATGTTGGGGTGGTCCCAGCCGATCCAGGCGACATGTCGTCCGTCAGGCGAGATTCGGGGGTTCATCAGGAAATGCTGGGCTTTGGCGATGACTCTGAGCGGGCCCCCGTCCAGCGGCACCGCCACCAGGTCCCGCACGTCACGCAGCTCCCTGACCGCCCACACCTCGTCACGGCCCGGCGGGAGGTAGAGGTCGCCGTACCGGGCCTCGCCCTCTGGCGTGAGCGGCGCCGGCGCGGCGCCGTCGAGGCGGTAGAGCCGCTGGTCGGCCCAGTTCGTGAAGACCAGGCCGCCGCCGGGCAGGGGGCGCCAGGAGCGGCCGCCGTACTCGACGAGGCGGTTGCGGGCGTTCCAGCCCGCCGGCAGCGCGTCGACGCGGGACCCGTCCGGCAGGCGGCGCACCACGCAGCGCCTGCCGCCCTCGTGCGGGCGCGGCTCGTCCCACCACACCTCGACGCCGGCGGGCGTGGCCACCGCCTCCACCCACTGGGGGCCGCCGTCGGTACGGGCCACGTCGATCGGTCGAATGCTCATGAACTTGACTCACCAATTGCCGTTGATCGAAGGAGGAAGAGGAAAGTCCGCGGGATGCACGACGTAGGCGATGCCGCCGCTGCCCGAGGCCCGCAGCCACACGTGCTCGAAGGCCGCCCGGGGGTAGACCCGGCGGACCTCGGCCTCCCCGGCGGCCGCGGGGTCGTTGACGACGACGTCGCCGCCGGCCGTGAAACCGGTGACGACCAGGATGTGGCCGCTGGTGGAGTAGCAGGAGCCGGGCAGCTCGTGCGCCTTGAACGACTGCGAGGTGATCACCGGGATGCCGGCCCGCACGAACAGCTCCAGCTCCGCCGCCGAGCGCAGCCGCGTGACGAACCCGGCCAGCCCGTACCGCCCCGCGTAGGCCACGTTGAACGGCCAGTTGCCGGTGCCCTGGTAGCTCTCGTCGTACGTGCCGGCCGCCGCGTGGTCCACCATCGGCGCCGGGTCGCCGTCGCCCACCCAGCCCAGCTCGTCCGGCTCCGGGCCGCGCCCCCAGAAGCCCAGCACCATGGCCACCGAGGCGGGGCTGCACCAGTTGACGCCGCCGCCGTCGTAGCGCGGATGGTGCCCGGCGTGCGTGTGCTGCGAGTGCCGGGGCACCGCCAGCTCCACGGCCCCGCCGGGGCCCGGCGGGCTCGGCTCGGGCGGGTGGCGCGGCAGGGCCGAGGCCATCACGCCCAGCCCGGTCACCCGGGCGCCGGCGCCGTGCCGGGTCACGCGCACCTGGTAGGCCACCACCGGCCGCCTGGCCACGAACGTGTCCACCGCGACGTCCCCGTGCCCGTCCCCCTGGCCGGGCACCGAGGTGCGCGGGGCGCCGTGCTCGGACCAGCGGCCCATGACGTACCACTTGGTCAGCTCGCCCTCGGCCGTCCGGGCGCGCAGCGCGACCTCGATCCAGGAGCCGGGCGGGGTGCGCGCGGTCCACGACGGCACGAGCTGGGTGGCGGCGAACCCGATCGGCCGTTCCTCGCCGGTCCACGCCTCGGCCCCGTCAGGTACGACGAAACGGGCGAAGGCCACACGGGCCAGATCGACGGTGAGCACCAGGCACATTGTGGTTTTGTACCCCGTGTCGCCACATCGGATGGTTTACGTACCAGGGGCGGCGATTTGTGTCGGTGATCATCTCTATGGTTCGGGGCATGACTTCAGCGACACAGGCGTACGCCTACGCCGGCCCTTCCACGCTCACCGGGGGCAGGCTCGGGCTGTCCACCTCCGGCGGCACCGCGTTGTCCGGGCCCCAGGCCCACCCCAGGTTCTTCAGCGGCCTGCTCACCCACGCCGCCCCGGCCGCCGCCGGGCTGCTGGCCGTGGCCGACGTGGCGCTCGCCCGCTACCACCAGCCGCGCCCCGGCTGGACCCGCGACCCGGTGGTGACCTGCGACGGCGGGCGGCTGCGCTTCGAGTCGTTCTCCGCCTGCGGCGGCGTCTACGCCCGCCTCGACGTGCTCGGCCTCGACGGCGACGTACTCGACCGGGGCACCACCAACGTCGACGTCAACGGCCCGCTGCGCGAGGCGCTGGCCAGGGTGGGCGGCAAGGACCCGCTGCACCTGGGCGTCGGGCCCGACGAGCTGACCGTCACCACGCTCGACGGCGCGGTGGTGGAGAAGAAGGTGCCGCTGCCGGCGCGGTGGCTGCGCGGGTTCGCCGAGGTGCAGGTGATGGCCGCGGGCTGGGACCTGCGGGCCGAGCTGGCCGCGCCGCAGGCCGTGCGCTTCCTGCGCGCCCTGCCCAAGGGCGCCCGCTCCACCGTCTGGGCCGTCCCCGCGGGCCGCGACCTGCGGCTGTCGGCCGCCGCCGGGCGCGGCGGCGTGTGCCTGGCCGGCACCGGCCGGGTCGCCACGCTGCTGCCGCTGCTGCGCTTCGCCAGGGCGCTGCGCGTCTACGGGCCCGCCGACGGCTCCTCCACGGCCAGTGCGTGGGAGCTGGAGCTGCCCGGCATGCGTTACGCGCTGGCCGTCTCGCCGCAGCCGTCACGCGGCTTCTCCGGGGAGGGCCAGGTCCTCGACGACCTGGCCACCGAGGAGGCCGCGGGCGACGCCGACGTGGTCGGCATGCTGCTCAACTTCGAGCCCACCGTCGAGCTGGGGCTGCTCGCCGGCCGCTCGGGGCTGCCGGTCGAGCGCGTACGCGCCGCGCTCACCCAGCTCGGCGCCGCCGGCCGGGTCGGCTACGACCTGCACGACGCCGGCCACTTCCACCGGGAGCTGCCCTACGACAAGGAGCAGGTGGCCGAGCTCAACCCGCGGCTCACGGCGGCCAGGAAGCTCGTGGACTCCGGCTCCGTGCGCCTGCTGGGCGACGGCCGGGCCGAGGTGACCACCTCCGGCGGCGTGCGCGACGTCGGCATCACCGAGGGCTCGTGCACGTGCCCGTGGTGGTTCGACCACCGGGGCTCGCGGGGGCCGTGCAAGCACGTCCTGTCGGCCAGGATCGCCGCCCGGGCGGCGGTGGAGGCGACCCTGTGACGCCGGGTTCGGTCCAGGACTCCGGCGAGACCGGACAGCCCGGCCCGCCGGGAGACCCGGGTGCCGGCGGGTCGGCGTGGGCGGCGGTGGTGGCGGCCATCGACGCCGGGGACCCCGACGAGGTGGCCGCGCGCGTGCTGGGCCTCGACGAACGGGGCCGCCGCGAGGTGGCCGCAGCGCTTCCCGCCCACCTCCCCGTGGCCGAGAAACGCGCGCAGGCGCGCAGGATGGCGCGCGTGACCCGGCGCGAACGGCAGAACGAGGCCGCCTGGCAGGAGCACCTGCGCGCCGCCGCCCGCGCCGGCCGTACCGTCTACGACCACGAACGCCTGCGCTGGGACGCCCCCTGGAACCGCCCCGTCCTCCCCGGCCGCGACGAGCGGTGGGCCGGCGCGATGCGGGTGGCGGGCGCGGCGGCCTTCGCGGGGCCCGCGGCGGTCGCCGCCTGGCTCAACCGCCGCGACCTCCAGGAGCGGCCCAACGACGGCTCCTGGGCCGTGCTCGAACGCGTGCTGGCGCTCCGCCCCGCCGCCTGGCAGGCCGACTTCGCCGTCCGCGCCGCGCGCCGGCTCCGCCCCGTCACACGCGGGCGCGGCGGCCACGACCCCATGGCCGCGCTCGTGCTGTCCCTGCTGCGCCGCAGCGGCGCCGTCCCGCCCGGGCACGACCCGCTCGTGGTGGCCTGGGCGGCCCGCCCGCCCCTCGCGGCCGGCCTGGCCGGCGACCCGCTGCTCGACCACCTCCTGCCCCGGCTGTTCGAGGCCGAGGGCGTCGGACGGGCCCTGCGCGACGAGCGCGCCGACCCGCCCGCGCCGACCGGCTGGCTGGGCGCGCTCCTGGCCCTGGAACGGGACGGCCGGATCGGCCGCGACCTGCTGCTCGACGGGTGCCTGCGCCGCTTCCTGCGCGGCGGCGAGGTCGCCGACCTGCGCTTCTTCGTACGCCTGCATGAGCTGCTCGGCCCCACCCCCGACGAGGTGAGCCGGCGCCGCCACGACTACCTGAGGCTGCTGCCCGCCGCGCCGGGGACCGTCGCCGAGCAGGCGCTCAGGCACCTGCGGCGGCTGCCCGACCTGGACCCGGAGGACGTGACGGAGGCGCTGCTCGCGCTGCTGTCCAGGGGCGAGCGCAAGCTGCTGACCGCCGGGCTCACCTGGCTCGACGAGGTCGCCGCCGACCCCTCGACCGACCTCGCCGCGCTGGCGCCCGCGCTCGGGTACGCCTTCGCCTGCGAGTCCGCCGACGTGCAGGGGCGGGCGGTGCGGCTGGTGGTCAAGCACGCCAAGCGATTCGGCGCGGAGGGCGCCCGGGCCGTCAGGGACGCGATCGCCGTCCTGCCGGGGGATCTCGGGGAGACGCTGGCGGCGGTGTTCGGCGGGGAGGCGTGGCAGGACCCGCGCGAGGCCGACGGGTTCACGCCCGTGCCGCTGCCCGCGCCGCTCGCGGCCGCGCCGTTCCCCCCGCCCGTCACGGCGGCCGGGGAGCTGGAGGTGCGGCCGAAGGAGGGCCGGTGGGAGGCCGGGGAGCTGTGGCTGGCCGGCGTCGTCCGCCTCTGCTCCGCCGACCCTGCCGCCCTCGCCGCCCGCCTGGCCGCCGCCCGCCCGGCCGAGAGCCGGCCGGAGGAGGAGGCCGGGCACCGGCTGGAGGTGTCGGGGTGGGCCGAGGAGATCGCCCGCCTCGTGGTGAGGGAGGCCGGGCCGGGCCGTCCGGCAGCGACGCCTTCCGAAGCGGTGCGCGGAGAGGAGGCTCTTGGCGCCGGCACGGGGCCGGGGACGGGCACGGGGACGGGGACGGGCGTGGAGGCGCGGCGGGGGAAGGGGGCGCGGGTGCCTGGGGCCGGGGAGGCGCCGGGGCCGCATCGGTTCCTGCTGTGGCGCTGGGCGGAGGTGTACGAAGCGATCGAGGCCGGGACGGCGCCGCCGTACCTGCTGGCCGAGCCCACCGCGATGACCGGTCACCTCGACCCGGGGGAGCTGGTGGAGCGGCTGGCGGGCTACGAGCGGGCCGGGGCCGCGCCGCTCCCCGCAGACCTGCAGCAGGCCCTGCTCCGGCTGCCGCGCGAGATCCCGCCGGACGTGGTGGCGCGGGCGGCCCGGCTCACCTCCGGCGCGGGCCGGGCGGCGGCCCGGTGGATGGGCGGCGACCGGCCCGAACCCCTCACGCGCATCACCTGGTGGTACTACCCGCCGGCCGGGACACCCGGCCATGGCGACCGGCGCCCCTACGACAACGACCACGACACGGCCGGACCGGGGTCGGGACTGTCCGAGCTGGCGTCGCAGCTTCACCTCACGCCGCTCCCGGAACCGTCGAGGGCCGATCGGGGCTTCCCCCGCGACGGGGCAGGGGCCGGTGACGTGGGGGGAGGGCCGGCGTGGGTCCGGGAGCTGCTGGGCGGGGAGGTCGGGCACGGGCTCAAGGAGCACGACGGGCTCATGTCCTGGTGGCCGTACCTGATGCCGTCCGACCGGGAGGCCGTCGCGGCTCACCTCGTGCCGCACCTGACCGAGCGGTGGCAGCGGGCCCGGGCCGAGCCGGCCCAGGCGTGGGCCCTGGCGCTGGCCGACGGGCCGGCGGGGGAGGCGGTCGCGCTCGTGCAGGCGTACTTCGCGGCCGACCGGGCCCGCTCCGCCGACCCGCGGGCGCGGGCGCGGCCGCTGGTGGAGCTGGCCGCCCGCGGTGACCTCGACGCCGAGCAGGTGGGGCGGCAGCTCGCGCTGCTCGTCCGCAGGACGGAGCTCAAGCCGGGGCCGGTGTTCGAGACCCTGGAACGCGCGGCGGCGCTCGGGGCGCAGCGGGAGGTGTGGCGGATCATGACGGGGTTCCTGGCCGTGTTCCTGCCGGGACCGGGGGAGCGTTCGCACACCCGGCACACGCAGGGGCTGGTGTTCGCCGCGCGGGCGGCGCGGTGGGCGCGGGCGCGCGGGGCGGTGCCGTGCGTGGCGGAGATCGCGGCGCGCCGGGCGTCGAACAACTTCGTCAGGGAAGCCCGCCGGCTCCACACCTACCTCACCTGATCCCACCCCCGCGGTCCTGCCGCACCACGGGACAGACCGACCGGGGCCCGCGCGCACGGCGCGGGCCGCTGGTCCTCAGGCCCAGGGGCAGCCCTCTGGCCGACGGCCCCCGAGGGGGTGGGGAGGGGTCAGAGGTAGAGGCCGGTGGACTCGTCGCCCATGGTCGGGGCGATGTCGCGGCCGGCGCGCAGGGCGTACAGCTGGGCCAGCGTCGCCCCCGCCGGCCCCACCCCTTCCGACCGGCCCAGCCACGCGACCGCCTCCTCCTTGCTCAGCGGCCCCACCTCGACCTGCGCCAGGCAGCGGCCCGGGCGGACGACGGCGGGGTGGAGGCGGGCCAGGTCCTCGTTGGTGGTGATCGCCACCAGGACGTCACGGCCCTGGCCGAGCAGCCCGTCGGTGAGGTTGAGCAGGCGCGACAGCCCCTGCCCCGCCTGGGCCTTCGCGCCCGCGCTGATCATCTCGTCGCAGTCCTCCAGCACCAGCAGGCGCCAGCGCTGCGCGTCCTCGTCGGTGTCGTAGCCGACCGCCACCTCCATCAGGTAGCCGGGCTCGTTGAACAGCCGCTCGGGGTCGAGCACGCAGTCCACCTGGCACCAGTCGCGCCACTGCTTGGCCAGCGAGCGCAGCAGCGTGGTCTTGCCGGTGCCGGGCTCCCCGTGCAGCAGGATGAGGCGGCCGTTGACGTCGGCGGGCGTGACCGCCATCAGCCGTTCGAGCGCCGGGCGGGCCTTGGCCGAGTAGTTGGTCTTGATCTCGTCCCACGGCTGTGCGGTGATCGGCTTCTCGGAGCGCGTGCCGCCGTGCATGCCGCGCCACCAGAAGCCCATCTCGACGTGGTCGACGTCGGGCACGGGCTCTTCGGCGCCCTCGATGCTCTCGGCGAGCACGGTCTTGGCCAGGTCTTCGTCGACCGCCGTCACGCTGACGGTGGCGCTGCGGTTGCGGTGGCGCACCACGCGCAGCGTCCAGCCGTCGCCGCAGATCAGCCGCGACTCGGAGCCGTCCTCGACCCGTGCGGTGCGCAGGACGCGCCCGCCGGCGGGGGCGAGCGTGGCGTCCGGGCGTACGCGCTCCAGGTTGGCCAGGCGGGACCACGGCTGCGCGCCCGTCGCGAACGGCGACAGCGCCAGGGCGTCGATGACGTCGATGGCAGAGTCGGCGTCGTCGATCCAGATGTTCATCGGGAGCTCAGAAGAGTCCGGGCTGGGGAACGGCACCTCCCTAATCACAGACATACCGTTAATGATCTCCGTCTCGGGGCCGGATGTCGAAGGGTTTTGACGGGGAATCCGCTTAGTTCTTCTTGAGGGTACCCGTCTGCGTGACGAGTCCGAGGCCCGGAACGTCGCGCCAGGTGTAGGTGAGCGTGTCACCCGCCAGTTCGAGCGTGATCGTGCCGGGGATGCAGTTGCCGTCGTTCTGGCCCAGGCTGAAGGTCAGCCTGCCGCTCTCCACCTTGGTCAGCGTGATGTCGCCCTGGCACTCGGCGTTGTCGTGCTTCTCCTCCCACGCCGCCGTGGACTCTCCTTCCTCCAGGTCCACCGTGTTCTCCGCGCCGTCGGGGTCGAGCGGGTTGGTGCTCGTGGTGTGGCCCGACCACTTCCCTTCGAACGCGGCCGGGATCTCGAGGCCGGGGCCGGCCTTGGTCTCCCCGGCCGGCGCCGACCCGGACGGCGAGGGTTCCGGGGTCGGCGAAGACGGCGGGGTCCGCGGGTCCTGGGCGGGCTGCGAGGTCTGGGGCGACGGCCCGGCGTCCGTGGTGGCGGCCACGGGCGGACGTACGCGGTCGTCGTCCGTGGCCGGGGCGCGGTTCATCAGCAGGACGGCGGCGCCGGTCGCGCCCAGGACGGCCACGGTCACCACGACGGCGGCGAGGCCGGCCCGCGACCGGCCCCCGCGCCGCGCGCCACCCGTGGTCTCCACGGGCGCCCGCGGCCCGGTGGGCCCGCCGTCATGCCCGCCGCCCTGGGGGCGCGCCGGCGGGGCGGCGGGGGCAGGGGGTGGCGGGCCGGTGTCCTGGCGGACGCCCTGCGGCGGGGTGCGGGGGTTGACCAGGGAGACCATGAGCTGCGCCGCCGTCGGCCGCCGCGCCGGGTCCTTGGCCAGGCAGGAGGCGATCACGTGGTGCAGCCGGTCCGGCAGCGCCGACAGGTCCGGCTCCGCGTGCAGCACCCGGTGCAGCACCGCCGGCACGGTGTCGGCGCCGAACGGGCTCGTGCCCGTGGCCGCGTACACCATCGAGGCGGCCCACGCGAACACGTCGGAGGCCGGCCCCGCGGGCGCTCCGCCGATCTGCTCGGGCGCCAGGTACGCGGGCGTGCCGATCAGCCCCGACGTCATGGTCGCCGCGCCGTCGGCCCTGGCGATGCCGAAGTCCACCACCCGCGGCCCATCAGGGCCGAGCAGCACGTTGGCCGGTTTGAAGTCGCGGTGCACGATCCCGGCCGCGTGGATGGCCGCCAGCGCGGTGGCCGTGCCGACGACGAGGCGCTCCAGCTCGCCGCCGCGCAGGGGGCCGCGCGCGGCGACCCGCTCGGACAGTGAAGGGCCTTCGACGTATTCGCTCACCACGTACGGCCGCGCCCCGCTCGCCGAGACGCCGATCACCCGGGCGGTGCAGAAGGAGGCGATGCTCTCCAGGGCGTCCAGCTCGCGCGCCAGGCGGGCCCGCGTGGCCGCGTCACCCGTGTTCAGCAGCTTGATCGCGACCGGCTCGCCGTCGCCGTCGTGGGCGAGGTAGACCACGCCCTGCCCGCCTTCGCCGATCCGGCCGGCCAGGCGGTAGCCGCCCAGCGCCGCCGGGTCGTCGGGGGTGAGGGGGTGCACCATAGGGCGATACGTTACCGGTCGTCATGCGGAAGCCAAGATCCACCGGTACCTTGTGTCGTCGACTCAAATCACTCCTTACACGGAGGTATCGGGGAAGTGTCGAAGGTCACGTTCCGCGAACGGGCGCGGTACTGGTTCGACAACACCATGTCCAGGGGCACGGCATCGCTGATCGGGTGGCTGGCGGTGGCGTCGATCGCGCTGATCGTGATCGTGACGGGCCTGACGATGTGGCTGGCGCCCGGCGAGCCGGAGGGAGTGGGCCACGCGGGGGAAGTGCTCTGGATCGCGCTCATGCACGCCCTGACCCCGGGCAAGGTGGCCAGCGACCAGGGCTCGATCGCGTACATGACCGTGATGTTCGTGTGCTCCCTGGGCGGCCTGTTCATCGTCAGCATGCTCGTCGGCCTGCTGGCCAACGGGCTGAAGCAGAAGGTGGACCGCCTGCGCAAGGGCCGGTCGCGCATCGTGGAGTCCGGGCACACGGTGATCCTGGGCTGGTCGGACCAGGTGTTCACGATCGTGTCCGAGCTGGTCAAGGCGCACGCCAGCCAGAAGGGCTCGGTGATCGCCGTGCTGGCGGAGCGTGACAAGCTGGAGATGGAGGACGCGATCCGCGAGCACGTCGGCGACCTGGGCAGGACCCGCGTGGTCTGCCGCACCGGCCGGCCCACCGAGCCGCGCGACCTCGCGCTGATGAACCTGGCCGAGGCCCGCTCCGTGGTCGTGCTCTCCCCCGGGGGCGAGGACCCCGACGCGCACGTGATCAAGATCCTGCTCGCCCTGGCCAAGCGGCACGGCGCGCACCCGCCCGTGGTCGCCGGGCTCACCTCCAGCCGCAACATCGCCGCCGCCCGCCTGGCCGGGGGCCCCGACGTGCACCTGGTCGACTCCGACGACACCGCCTCCCGGCTCATCGTGCAGTCCTCGCGCCAGTCCGGCATGTCGGTGGTCTGCATGGACCTGCTGAACTTCGACGGCGGCGAGATCTACCTGCGCACGCCGAAGAAGCTCGTCGGCGTCACGTACGGCGACGCGCTGCACGCCTACCAGACCGCCTCCGTGATCGGCCTGCGCCGGCCCACCGGCGTCGTGCTGAACCCGCCCTCCGACACCGTCATCGACGCCGAGGACCAGGTCATCGTCATCGCGCACGACGACTCCCACGTCCGCCTGGCCGCCGGCAAGCCGTCGCTGGACGAGTCCGCGATCGTCGTGGCCGGCCACGCGCCCACCCAGCCCGAGCGCACGCTCCTGCTCAACTGGAACGGCCGCGCCGAGCAGATCATCCGCTACCTCGACGGCTACGTCGCCCCCGGCTCGGTCCTGGAGATCGCCGCCGACCACCCCGGCGCGGGCGCGGACCTGGTGGGCCTGCGCAACCTCACGGTGAACGTCAAGGACTGCGACACCACCGACAGGTTCGCCCTGGAGTCGCTCGGCGTCGGCCTGTTCCAGCACGTCATCGTGCTGTCGGACGACCGCTTCGACGCCCACCACGCCGACACGCGCACGCTCATGACGCTGCTGCAGCTACGCGACATGCAGAGCACGCTGGGCGAGCACTACTCGATCGTCAGCGAGATGCACGACGAGAACAACCGCGCGCTGGCCGAGGTCACCGAGGCCGACGACATCGTGATCAGCGACACCGTCATCGGCCTGCTGCTGGCCCAGCTCGCCGAGAACCGGCACCTGGCGGACGTGTTCGCCTACCTCTTCGACTCGCACGGCTCGGAGATCTACCCCCGCCCCGCCGGCGACTACGTCAAGACGGGCACGCAGGTGTCGTTCTCCACGGTGGTGGAGTCGGCGCGGCGCAGGGGCGAGACCGCGATCGGCTATCGCAACGCCACCGCCCGCAACGACCCCCCGCACTACGGCATCGTGCTGAACCCCGACAAGACGACGCCCATCGTCCTGGGCCAGAAGGACTCGGTCATCGTCCTCGCCGAACGCTAGAACGCCGGCCCGCCAGAACGCCGGCCCCCAGAACGCGGGCCCATCAGAACGCCGAACGGCAGAACGCCGGAACGCCGGTCGCCTATCGGTGGATCAGTTAGCGTTTGTCCTGTGAGGACGATTGACTGGGTCGACGGCGCCGTCGAGCTCGTGGACCAGACCCTGCTGCCCGACAAGTGCGTGATGCTGCGCATCCACACCGTCGGCGAGCTCGTGGACGCCATCCGCCGCCTGGCCGTGCGCGGCGCGCCCGCGCTCGGCGTGGCGGGGGCGCTCGGCGTCGTGCTCGCCGACGGCGACCCCGCCCAGATCGCCGCGCTGCGCGCCGCCAGGCCCACCGCCGTCAACCTCGCCTGGGGCGTCGACCAGGCCGCCGCCCACCTGGACGAGGGGCGCGAGGCGGTGCTGGAGGCGGCCCTGCGGGTCCGCGACGACGACATCGCCGCCTGCCGCGCCATGGGCGAGCGCGGGGCCGACCTGCTCGAAGGCGACCGGCTGCGGATCATGACCGTGTGCAACACCGGCGGGCTGGCCGCCGTCGAGCGGGGCACCGCGCTCGGCGTCGTCCAGACCCTGCACGAGCGCGGCCGCCTGGCCGAGGTGCTCGCCCTGGAGACCCGGCCGCTGCTGCAGGGCGCCAGGCTCACGACGTGGGAACTGGCCAGGATGGGGGCGCCGCACCGGCTCATCGCCGACTCCGCGGGGCCGTACCTGCTGGCCAAGGGCGAGGTGGACGCGGTGCTCATCGGCGCCGACCGCGTCGCCGCCAACGGCGACACCGCCAACAAGATCGGCTCGTACGCGCTCGCGCTCGGCGCGGAACGCGCCGGGGTGCCGTTCATCGTCGTCGCGCCCGAGTCCACGATCGACCAGCACACCCCCTCCGGCGACCAGATCGAGATCGAGGACCGCGACGCGGACGAGATCGTCACCGTCCGGGGCGTGCGGGTGGCGCCGGAGGGCACACGCGCGTGGAACCCGGCCTTCGACGTGACCCCGCACGACCTCATCACCGCCATCGTCACCGAGCAGCGGGTGATCAGGCCGTAAGGCATTTCGGCGATCGCGCGGACCAGGCAGGCACGATCGCGTTACGCTCGGTCATCATGTTCTCGACCCCCGGAGAGAACCGTGGCCATCGACCTGGTACCACGCCGTGACTGGCAGGCGCGCGCGCCCCGCGGCGACTACACGCAGCTCGACTCCACCAGAGGAGTGAAGGTCCACTACACGGGCGGCCTGGTGCCGCCCCGCCTCGTGGACGACCATGCGGAGTGCGCCGCCCTGGTCAGGACCATCCAGGGCTTCCACATGGACGGCAACGGCTGGATCGACATCGGCTACTGCGCGGACGAGGAGACCGAGATCCTCACCCGCCGGGGCTGGACGGACTACCGGCGGTTGCGCGCCGGCGACCTGGTCCTCACCCTCGACCACGAGACGGGCCGCTCGCAGTGGCAGCCTGTGCTGGAGGTCTGCGTCTTCCCGGCGCGCAGGCGCGAGATGGTGCGGATGGAGGGCGACTTCCACTCCTCGCTGACCACCCCCGCGCACCGCTGGCCGGTCGAGCGGCCGCGCGGCGACGGATACGACCGGGTCTGGACGACCACGGAGGACATGGGGCCGGACGACCGCGTGCCGCTCGCGGCCCCGTGCGCCGAGCTGCCCGCCGAGGCGAAGTGGTCCGACGCGTTCGTCGAGCTCGTCGCCCGGTTCTCGGCCCCCGCGTCCGGCGGCGCGCCGTCGCTGGTCGCGTCCGGCTCCTCCGCCCTGCCAGCTGAGGCCGGGCGGGAGCTGCCGGCGGCGGCGCCGGGCCGGGTGCCCTCGTACGACTTCCTGCTCTCCCTCACCAGGGCCCAGCTCTCGCTGTTCGTGGAGATCACGCGTGAGGTGAACGGCGCGACCGCCTGGGCCGACCGGGCCGCCGCCGAGGCGTTCCTGCTCGCCGTGCTGCTGACGGGCGCGCCGGCCGTCCTGACCAGGAAGGGCGCCAGGTGGCGGGTACGCGTCCCGCGGCAGCGGCACCTCGCCCCCCGCACCGCCGCGGCCCAGGGACGGCTGACGATCACCCGGGAGCCGTACGACGGGGAGATCTGGTGCCCCCGGACCCCCAACCAGAGCTGGCTGGCCCGCCGCGCCGGCACCGTCTACTTCACGGGCAACTCCTTCGTCGCCTGCCCGCACCAGAAGGTGTTCGAGGGGCGCGGCCTGCACCGCCTGCCCGCCGCCAACGGCCCGGGGCTCAACGCCGGCCACTACGCCGTGCTGGGCCTGGTCGGGAACTCGGGCCTGGTCCAGCCGCCCGACGCGATGCTGCACGCGATCCTCGACGCCATCGAGCACGCCCGCCAGAACGGCAACGCCGGCAAGGAGATCAAGGGACACCGCGACGGCTTCGCCACCGACTGCCCCGGCGAGCCCCTCTACGCCTGGGTCAAACGCGGCGCGCCCCGTCCCGGCGGCAACGGCGACCCGCCCACGCCGCCCGCGGCGCCTGCGTTCCCCGGCCGGCTGCTGAGGTATCCGCCGGTGCTGCGCGGCCAGGACGTGCGCACCTGGCAGGCGCGAATGCGCGAACGCGGCTGGGACCTGGCCGTGGACGGCGCGTACGGGAGCGAGTCGCGCGAGGTGTGCCTGCGCTTCCAGCGGCAGCAGGGCATCGCCGACGACGGGATCGTCGGGCCGGTCACGTGGCGGCTGACCTGGGAGGCCCCTCTCACCTGAGCCGCGCCCCCGGCCGGTCCGCTCCCCGTCCCTCCGGGCGCGGGGAGCGGGCCGGCCGGCCGCCCGGTGGCGGGGCGGGGTTACTGAGGCGCGGGCGTTCCGCCTACTATCCGAACCATGGAACTGGCAGCGGGGTTCGCGTCCATCTCCCGGGACGACTGGCGCGCGCTGGCGGCGGAGGTCCTGCGCAAGTCCGGGGTCGAGACCGACGCGCCGGAGGAGGCGCTGTCGCGGACGACCTACGACGGGATCAGGGTCGCGCCGCTCTACGACGCCGGTGACCTGCCCGGCGATCCGGGGCTGCCGGGCGCGGCCCCGTACGTGCGGGGGAGCCGCGCCGCCGCCGGATGGGACGTGCGGCAGCGGCACGCCGTGGCCGACCCCGAGGCCGTGCTGGCCGACCTGGAGAACGGCGTCACGTCGTTGTGGCTGGTCGTCGGGGACGGCGCGATCCCGGTGGGCGAGCTGGGCCGGGTGCTCCAGGACGTCTACCTCGACCTCGCGCCCGTCGTCCTGGAGGCAGGCGACTCGGTGCGCGAGGCCGCCGAGACCCTGTTCACCCTGGCCGCCGCCCGCGAGAACGGCGCCTTCGAGAGCGCCGCTCGTGACAGCGCCGCCCGTGACAGCGCCGCCGGCGACCGGCAGGGCCCGGCCCCGGCCGCCTCCGCCGCGCCGGGCGCCTCTCCCGGGCCCCGCGTCGCGCTGAGCGGCAACCTGGGGGCGTCCGCCGTGCGCGGGCCGGACGGGGCCGAGCTGGCGCTGCGCTGCGCCGCCGAGTTCCCCGGGCTGCGGGCGATCACCGTGGACGCGACCCCGTACCACGACGCGGGCGGCAGCGACGCGGAGGAGCTGGCCTGCTCGATCGCGCGGGGCGTCGCCGAGCTGCGCGCGCTGACCGCCGCCGGGCTGCCGGTGGAGCAGGCGCTGGGGCAGCTCGAGTTCCGCTACGCCGCCACCGCCGACCAGTTCGCCACCATCGCCAAGCTGCGCGCCGCCCGCCGCCTGTGGGCCAGGGTCGCCGAGGTCTGCGGCGCGCCCGAGGCCGGCGGCCAGCGGCAGCACGCCGTCACCAGCTCCGCCATGATGACCGCCCGCGACCCGTGGGTGAACCTGCTGCGCACCACCGTCGCCTGCTTCGCCGCCGGCGTGGGCGGGGCCGAGGCGGTGACCGTGCAGCCGTTCGACGCCTGCCTCGGCCTGCCTGACGCCTTCTCCCGCCGGATTGCCCGCAACACCCAGTCGCTGCTGCTGGAGGAGTCGGGGCTGGGCCGGGTCATCGACCCGGCGGGCGGCTCCTGGTACGTCGAACGCCGCACCGCCGACCTCGCCGAAGCCGCCTGGGCCTTCTTCAGGGAGATCGAGGCCGCAGGGGGGATCGTGGCGGCCGGCGAGCTGGTCTCCGCCCGCATCGCCGCCACCCGGGCCCGCCGCGACGACGACATCGCCCACCGCCGCCTCCCGATCACCGGCGTCAGCGAATACCCCGACCCCGACGAGAAGCCCCTGCGCCGCCCGGCGGCCGCGGAGCCGGCCCGCCCCGCGCCCGAGCCCGCCCGCGCGGAGCCGGAGCCGTCTGCGCCCGAGCCCGCCCGCGCGGAACCGGAGCCGGAGCCGTCTGCGCCCGAGCCGGCGCCCGCGGGGCCGGAGGGCGGGGAGCTGCCCAGGGTGCGTTACGCCGAGCCGTTCGAGCGGCTGCGTGACCTGGCCGACGCGCAGCCCGAGCGGCCCAAGGTGTTCCTGGCCACCATCGGCCCCCTCGCCGCCTACACCGCGCGGGCCGCGTTCGCCGCCAACCTGTTCCAGGCGGGCGGCCTGGCCACCGAGACGGCCGGCCCCGGCACCGACCCCGAGCAGATCGCCACCGCCTTCGCCGTCAGCGGCGCCACCGTCGCCTGCCTGTGCTCCAGCGACAAGCTGTACACCCAGCACGCCGCCGCCGTGGCCGCCGCCCTGCGCAGGGCCGGCGCGAGAAAAGTCTGGCTGGCGGGGAAGGGACGGTACGAAGGCGTGGACGCCGTCCTCCACGCCGGCTGCGACGCGCTGGCCGTGCTCCACGAGACCTTCGACGACCTGGAGGTGACCCGATGATCCCGGACTTCTCCGGCATCCCGCTCGACCCCCTGCCCGAGCGGGCACGGGAGGCGGGGGAACCGGCGGGCGAGGTGTGGCGCACGCCGGAAGGCATCGCGGTCAAGCCGCTCTACACGGCCGCCGACGTGGCGGGCCTCGACTTCCCGCACACCTACCCGGGCGCGGCCCCGTTCCTGCGCGGCCCGTACCCCACCATGTACGTCAACCAGCCCTGGACCATCCGCCAGTACGCCGGCTTCTCCACCGCCGAAGACTCCAACGCCTTCTACCGGCGCAACCTCGCCGCCGGGCAGAAGGGCCTGTCGGTGGCGTTCGACCTGGCCACGCACCGGGGCTACGACTCCGACCACCCGAGGGTGGCCGGCGACGTCGGCATGGCCGGGGTGGCGATCGACTCGATCTACGACATGCGCCGGCTCTTCGACGGCATCCCGCTCGACCGCATGTCGGTGTCGATGACCATGAACGGCGCCGTGCTGCCGGTCCTCGCGCTGTACATCGTGGCGGGCGAGGAGCAGGGCGTCGCGCCCGAGCAGCTCGCGGGGACCATCCAGAACGACATCCTCAAAGAGTTCATGGTCCGCAACACCTACATCTATCCGCCGGCCCCGTCGATGCGCATCATCTCCGACATCTTCGCCTACACCAGCGAGAAGATGCCGAAGTTCAACTCCATCAGCATCTCCGGCTACCACATCCAGGAGGCCGGCGCGACGCTGGACCTGGAGCTGGCCTACACGCTCGCCGACGGGGCCGAATACCTGCGGGCCGGGGTCGCGACCGGGCTCGACGTCGACCGGTTCGCGCCGCGCCTGTCGTTCTTCTGGTGCATCGGCATGAACTTCTTCATGGAGGTCGCCAAGCTGCGCGCCGCCCGGCTGCTGTGGGCCAGGCTCGTGTCCGGGTTCGGCGCGAAGAACCCCAAGTCGCTGAGCCTGCGTACACACAGCCAGACCTCCGGCTGGTCGCTGACCGCCCAGGACGTCTACAACAACGTCGCCCGCACCTGCGTCGAGGCCATGGCCGCGACCCAGGGTCACACGCAGTCGCTGCACACCAACGCCCTCGACGAGGCGCTCGCGCTGCCCACCGACTTCTCCGCGCGCATCGCCCGCAACACCCAGCTCATGCTCCAGCAGGAGTCCGGCACCACGCAGGTGATCGACCCCTGGGGCGGCTCCTACTACGTCGAGCGGCTCACCCACGACCTCGCCGAACGCGCCTGGGCCCACATCCAGGAGGTCGAGGCCGCCGGCGGCATGGCCAAGGCCATCGAGGCGGGGCTGCCCAAGATGCGCATCGAGGAGGCCGCCGCCCGCACCCAGGCCCGCATCGACTCCGGCCGGCAGCCGGTGATCGGCGTGAACAAGTACCGCGCGGACGACGACCAGGACGTCGAGGTGCTCAAGGTCGACAACAGCGCCGTACGCGCCCGCCAGCTCGACAAGCTCGCCCGCCTCAGGGCCGAGCGCGACGGCGAGGCCGTGCGGCGCGCGCTCGACGCGCTCACCAAGGCCGCCGGGCACCCCGCCCCCGGCCTGGAGCACAACCTGCTCAAGCTGGCCGTGGACGCCGCCCGCGCCAAGGCCACGGTGGGGGAGATCTCCGACGCGCTGGAACGGGTGTTCGGCCGGCACGCCGAGCAGGTGCGTACGATCACCGGCGTGTACCGCGACGAGTCGGGCTCCCACGGAGACATCGAGCGCGTCCGCCGGGCCTGCGAGGAGTTCGCGCGGGCCGAGGGCCGCCGCCCGCGCATCCTGGTGGCCAAGATGGGCCAGGACGGCCACGACCGGGGCCAGAAGGTGATCGCCACCGCCTTCGCCGACCTGGGCTTCGACGTGGACGTCGGCCCGCTGTTCCAGACGCCGGAGGAGGTCGCCAGGCAGGCGGTCGAGGCCGACGTGCACATCGTGGGCGTCTCCTCGCTGGCCGCCGGGCACCTCACGCTGGTGCCCGCGCTGCGCCAGGCCCTGGCCGACCTCGACGCCCCCGAGATCATGATCGTGGTGGGGGGCGTCATCCCGCCGGGCGACCACGCCGAGCTGCGCGCCGCGGGCGCCTCGGCGATCTTCCCGCCGGGGACCGTGATCGCCGAGGCCGCCCTCGACCTGCTGGAGCAGCTCCGGAGCGGTCAGTAGGCGCCCTGCTGCGCGCACATCGGCACCGAGACCGTCTTCTGCGCGGTGACGGGCGAGGTGATCCGCAGGGTGACGCTGTGGGTGCCGCCGGTGCTCGTCAGGGTGCGCGGCGCGGTCACGTAGCGCCGGCCGTTCTCCGGGACGAGCGCGGTGGCGCGGCCCACGGAGGCGCCGTCCACGATCCAGGTGTAGCTGAAGCTCACCGGGTCGCCGGTGCGGCGCACCAGCGCCCGGAGCGTCACCTCGCCGCCGGCCCAGCACTCGCCGTCCCTGGTGCCGTTCGCGCGGACGTAGACGACGCTGAGCCGGTCGGCGGCCTCTTCGCCGTCGCCCGGCAGCCTGCTCGGGGTGCCGTCCGCCTGCGGGGTCGGCCGGGGGCTGCGGGTGCGCTTGGGGGTGGCCTCGGAGGTGGCGGGCGAGGTCGTGGAGGCGTCGCCGGTCACCGCCGCGTTCCTGGACTTCGGGGTGGGCTCGGTGGGGGTGAGCCAGACGATCGCGGCGCCCAGGACGCACACGGACAGGCCGGAGACGCCCGCGACGAGCACCTTCTTGGCCCGCCGCCCGCCCCGCCGCGCGGCGGCCGGTCGCGCCCCCGCTCCGCCGTGCGCGCCGGCTCCGCCGTGCGCACCGGCCCCGCCGTGCGCGGGCGCCTCGGTCGCGGGCTCCGGCGCTTGCACGGCGTGCGGCATGGACGGCTCCGGCACCTGAGCACCCTGAGGCCCCCGCCGCTCAGCCGCCTGCCGCTGCTCCTCCAACCAGGCCGCCTGCGGTCGTGCGTGGTCCTGCGGTCCGGGCGCCTGGGTCTGCTCGACCTGGGACGAGAGGTCGAACAGCGCCTGGAGCGGCGAGGTCGCCGGTCCTGCCCCGTTCTGTCCCGCCGTGCTGTGTCCTGCCGTGCTGTGTCCTGCCGTGCTTGCCGTGCTGTGTCCCGCCGTGCTGTGTCCTGCCGCGTCCTGGCCCGCCGGGCCGGGCTGCGACGGGTGCGCGGCCGGGGTGGCGTGCGGGGCGGGTGGCTGGGCGGGTGGCTCGGCCGGGGCGGTGTGATGGGCGCTCGCGCGGTGGCGTGGCGGGGTCTCGCGCGGGGGCCGCTGCGGCTGCACGTCCACGGTGTCGTGCTGCTCGGACGACTGCCACGCCGGCGGCTGGTGCGCGGCGGGCTGGTGCGCCGATGCCTGGGGCGGCGGGGCCGCGTACGGGGCCGGGGGCTGGGGCGGGGCCGAGGGGAGGCGCGAGGGGGCGGTCAGCCGCAGCAGGACGTCGCGCATCGCGGGCCGCGCCGCCGGCTCCTTGGCCAGGCAGGCCGCCACGACCTCACGCAGCGGCGCGGGCAGCTCGTCGAGCCGCGGCTCCTCGTGCAGGATGCGGTTGATCACCGCGGGCAGCGCGTCGTCCCCGAACGGCGGCACGCCGGTGGCCGCGTACACGAGCACGGACGCCCACGAGAACACGTCCGCCACGGCGCCCACCGGCTTGCCCGCGAGCTGCTCCGGCGCCATGTACGCGGGCGTGCCCACGATGGCGCTGGTCGCCGTCACGCCCGAGCCGAGCGCCCCGGCGACGCCGAAGTCGACGACCCGCGCCCCGTCGGGCCCGAGCAGCACGTTGCCCGGCGTCAGGTCGCCGTGGACGACGCCGGCCTGGTGCAGGGCGTCGAGCGCGGTCGCGGTCGCCACGGCGACGCGCTGCAGCTCCGCCCCGCCGCGCCGGCCGGCCTGCTGCAGCGAGGGCCCGTCCACGTATTCGGACACGATGTACGGCCTGCCGCTGGTCGAGGCGTCGAGCACCTGCGCGAGGCAGAACGGCTCGACCTGGCGCGCCGCGGCGATCTCCCTGGCCAGCCGGTCGCCCACGGCGAGCCCCTCGCGCAGCACCTTGACCGCGACGGGGGTCCCGTTGCGCGCCTGGCCGAGATAGACCACACCGTGGCCGCCCGCGCCGAGCCGCCCGACCAGCCGGTAGGGTCCCACCGCTGCCGGGTCGCCCTCGCGGAGGGGTTCGACATTGGGCATGAGGGGAGTGACTCCTGTGACGGCTGAGGTTAGAACTCCAGCACCCTACTGGCAAAAGTCAAGTCTTGTCAGAAGTTAGGCTGATCAACTGCGAAGAAAGGGGCAAGCAGGGTGCACTCGCTGGAGGACTACGCCAACGGCGTGCGGGCGGGCTCGCGTACGTGGATCGCGCGCGCGATCACGCTGGTCGAGTCGACCAGGCCCGACCACGACGCCCTGGCGCAGCGGCTGCTCGTGGAGCTCACCCCGCTGTCGGGGCGGGCCCGCAGGGTGGGCGTCTCGGGCGTGCCCGGGGTCGGCAAGTCCACGTTCATCGACGCGCTCGGCACGCGGCTGACCGCGGCGGGGCACCAGGTCGCCGTGCTGGCCGTGGACCCCTCCTCCACCAGGACGGGCGGCAGCATCCTCGGTGACAAGACCCGCATGGGCCGCCTGGCGGCCGACCCGGCGGCGTTCATCCGGCCCTCGCCCACCTCCGGCACGCTCGGCGGCGTCGCCAAGGCCACCAGGGAGGCCATGGTCGTGGTGGAGGCGGCCGGGTTCGACGTCGTCCTGGTCGAGACCGTCGGCGTGGGCCAGTCGGAGACGGCGGTGGCCGACATGGTGGACACGTTCCTGCTGCTCACCCTGGCCCGCACGGGCGACCAGCTCCAGGGCATCAAGAAGGGCGTGCTGGAGCTGGCCGACGTCATCGCGGTCAACAAGGCCGACGGCGAGCACGAGCCGGCGGCCAGGAAGGCGGCCCGCGAGCTGGCGGGCGCCCTGCGCATGCTGCGCTTCGACCCGGGGCCGGGGACGGACTCCGCGGCGGGGCCGCCGCCCGTGCTCACCTGCAGCGCGCTCACCGGCGACGGGCTGGACGAGCTGTGGCGGCGCGTGCTGGCCCACCAGGACGCCATCGACCTGGCCGGCAAGCGCCGCCGCCAGCAGGTGGGCTGGACGTGGGCGCTGGTGCGCGACCGGCTGCTGGCGGAGCTGCGCGACGATCCCGCGGTGGCCGCGATCAGCGAGGAGGTCAAGAGGGAAGTGCTCGCGGGCGAGCTGACTCCGTCCCTGGCCGCCGACCGAATTTTGTCCGCGTTCAAACGTCTTTGAAGGCAAGCGCGAAGGAACGCCGGGGCAGCATCGGAAACCCCTGGGTGGAGATACCACTCCCGAGGATGAATTCTCTCCCCCTCCCGGGCCGGGGCCGGGCGGAGGGGTTGCGTGATCCATGTCACGATGTCGCGCAACCACAGTGGGAGGGCTCGTATGGCCGCGGAATCGATGCTGCCCGACAGGGTGACGGACGCGCTTGAGGAGTACGGCCGCCTTTTGGGCGAGCACGGGATCACCTGGGGCGAGCCGGAGATCCCTTACGTGAAGTTCTTCGCCAGGCGCAGAGTGCTGCCCCCGGCGCTGTTCGACCGGTTCTGGCGGCTGGTCATGGAGACGGTCGCGCAGAGCCATCCCGACGAGCCCCGCGACCAGCTCGCCGCCCGGCTGGCCGAGCCGGACTACGACCGGGTGCTGCGCGACACCCTCGACGGGGAGCTGCCGGCCCACCTCGTCGCCGTCCGGATCGCGCCCGGCGGCGTCTCGCTCCAGGGAACGCCGCGCACGGTCCTGCTCCCCCCGGCCGCGGAGGCCGGGCGCTGGGCCGAGGACCTGACCACCCTGCTGCTCGGAGGCGGCGCGCGGGCGGAGCGGGGCGAGACCGCCACGCCGCCGCCGTGGCGGGAGGGCCTCGCCCCCGCCGGGCCGCTGCCGGGCCGGGGCGAGGAGCGGATCTCACTGCTGTTCGACTCCAGCCGCGACGAGCCCTGCCCCGTCAGCGTGGACGGCACCCGGCGCCTGTTGGACCCGCGCGGGGCCTGGCTGGTCGAGGTGGACCAGGACAGCGTGGTCGTCGCCGACGGCGTGCGGGTCGCCCTGGACAGCCTGCTGCGCACCATCCCGTCGTCCTGGCTGCGCCTGTCGGCCGGGATGCCGTGCAGGTGGAGCGTGGTGGCCTCCGACGGCAGCGGCTGGTTCCCGTCCGGCACCCCCCACCGCTACGACTACCACGGCCGCCCCTACTTCCACGGCGACGACCTCGTGCTCCAGGTCCCGTGCCTCCCTCTGACGGTCAGGGCCGCCAGGGGCATGGAGTACGACGAGGCCGAGACCGAGCTGACCCCGAGCCCCGGCCGCGAGCACCTGGTGCGGCTGGCCCCCACCCGCCTGTACGACGCGGCCGCCCGCGGCTGGTACGGCGGCGACATGCACGTGCACCTCAACTGGGCGGGCGACCTGGTGGCCGTGCCCGCCGACGCCGCCGCCGCCCAGCACGGCGAGGACCTGCACGTGCTCAACCTGCTGGCGGGCAACGTCTCGGGCCGGCGCGTGTACGACCGCGAGGCCCTGGAACACTGGACCGGCCGCGACCTGCCCTGGTCCGACGCCACCCACCTGGCCAGGATGGGCGTCGAATACCGCAACGACCTGCTCGGCCACATCTACGCCTTCGCGCCCCGCTCGGCCCCCGGCCGCTACCACACCGGCTTCGACGGCGACGCCGACTGGCCGCCGAACGCCGACGGGCTGCGCGAGCTGCGCGGCCTCGGCGCGCTCGTCGGCTACAGCCACCCGTTCCGCACGCCCATCGGCGACGGCGACCCGCCCAAGGGCGTCGTCTCGCCCGTGCCGCGCAACTGCGCCGCCCGCGAGCTGGTCGCCGACGCCGCGCTCGGGCTCGTGGACAGCCTCGACGTGCTCACGCACGCCTCGATCCCGGCCACGGCGGCGGTGTACCGGCGGCTGATCGGCGCGGGCAACCGGCTGGCGGTGACCGCGGGCACCGACGCGATGATCTCCTTCACCCGGTCCGACAACCAGTCCAACCCGCCCGGGTGGGCCCGCGTCTACGCCAGGATCGAGGGGGAGCTGACCGCCCGGTCGTTCGCCCAGGCCGTACGCGCGGGGCGCACGTTCGCCACCACCGGCCCGTGGCTGGAGCTGGCCGTCGACGGCCACGGCCCCGGCCACGTCATCCAGGCCCGCCGGGGCGACACCGTCAGCGTCACGGCCACCGCGATCGGCCCCGAGGTGGTGGCGGTGCGCATCCGGACGGCCGACGGCACGCGCGCCGGGGCGGAGCGGCTGCCCGGCGGTGGCCGGGGCGACGACCCGCTGACCGTGACGGCCGAGCTGGCCCTGGACTCACCCACGTACGTGGTGGCCGAGGTGCTGTGCGAGACCCATCCGCGCACCCTCACCGCCACCGGCTACGCCCTGACCAGCCCTGTTTACGTGGACGTGGACGGCGGCCAGGTCGCCAGGCGCGACGACGTGCTGTGGTGCCTGGAGTGGCTCAAGCTGCTGGAGGAGCTGATCAGGCAGCACGGCAGGCTGGCCAGCCCGTACCAGTTCGGCGACCACATGTCCCTGCTGCAGCAGGCCAGGGCGGTCTACCAGGCGCGCCTGACCTGACCCGGCCCGCCCCCTCTGATCCGTTCGGCCGGCGATTCGACCATACGGCCTGAATCCAGGCCGTATGGCATGACCGCACCGGCCGCGACCGCCACGCCCACCAGGCTCCATGCGATCGGCAATCTGCGGGTCCTGCTGACCGTGCTGGTCGTCACCCACCACGTCGCGATCACCGGCCGGCGGGAGGTCACGTGTAGAAGGAGTCGAGGGTCGCGCCGTGCCGCTCCTCGACGGCCTTGCGCTTGATCTTGAGGCTGGCCGTCAGCTCGCCCGTCTCCACCGAGAAGTCCTCGGCCAGGATCGCGAACTTCTTGACCGTGGCGTAGCTCGCCTCGCCCTCGTTGACGTGCTTGATCGCCTTCTCGACCTCGGCGCGCATGCGCGGGTGCTCGCGCAGCGCCTCGGCCTCGGTGGGCAGCGACTCGGCCTGCGCCCACGGCCGCACCACGTCCATGTCGAGCGTGACCAGCGCCGTGACGAAGTTGCGCCGGTCGCCGTGCACGAACACGTGCGACACGTACGGGCAGGCCGCCTTGATCCGGCCCTCCAGGTAGGTCGGCGCGACGTACTTGCCGCCCGAGGTCTTGATCAGCTCCTTCTTGCGGTCGGTGATGCGCAGCCGGCCGGCCTCGTCCAGCTCGCCGATGTCGCCCGTGCGCAGCCAGCCGTCCTCCAGCGTCGCGGCGGTCTCCTCCGGCAGGCCGTGGTAGCCGCGCATGATGCCGCGCCCGCCGATCAGGATCTCGCCGTCCTCGGCGATGCGGACCTCGGTGCCGGGGAGCGGCGGCCCCACGGTGCCGAACTTGACCGACTCGGGACGGTTGAGGAAGCTGCCCGCCGACGACTCCGTCAGGCCGTACCCCTCCAGGATCGTCAGGCCCGCGGCATCGAAGAACTCGGCGACGTCCTGGTTCAGCGGGGCCGCGCCGGAGATGAAGTAGCGGATGCGGCCGCCGAAGCGCTCGCGCAGCTTGGCGAAGACCAGGCGGTCGGCCAGGGCGTACTCGGCGCGGGTGGTGACCGGCAGCGCGGCCCCGCGCTGCCTGGCCTTGACGACCCGGCCGCCGGTCCTGCGCGCCCACTCGAAGATGCGCAGCTTGAGGCCGCCCTCGCGCTGCATGTTCGCCACCACGGTGTTGTGGATCTTCTCGAAGATGCGCGGCGCGGCGGCCATCACCGTCGGCTTCAGCACCCCGAGGTTGTCGGCGATCTTGTCGAGGCGGCCGTCGATCGCGGTGGGCACGCCGATGTCGATCATCACGACCTCCAGCAGCTTGCCGAACGAGTGTGACAGCGGCAGCCAGAGGAAGTGCAGGTCGGAGGGGGAGATGAGGTCGATCTCGCGGACCGCGCCGGCGGCGTAGAGCCAGTTGTCGTGGGTCAGCTCCACGCCCTTGGGCCGGCCGGTGGTGCCCGAGGTGTAGATGAGCGTGGCCAGGTCGTCCTGCGCGATGGCGTCCACCATCGCGTCGTAGTGGCCCTCTGTGTCGGCCTCTGTGTCGCCCTCCGCCTCGCGGGCGGCGAGCGAGTCGAGCGTGACCACCCAGCCGTCGTCGGCCGGCGAGCCGTCGATGACCACCACGTGGGTGACGTCGGGCAGCTCCTTCTGCACCGACCTGAGCTTGGCCACCTGGTCCTCGTCCTCGGCGATGACGAGCGTGCTGCCCGAGTCGGTGATGACGAAGGCGCACTCGGCGGGCGTGTTCGACGGGTAGATGGTGGTGGTGGCCGCCCCCGTCGCCAGGACCGCCAGGTCGCACAGGATCCATTCGAGGCGGGTGGAGCAGAGGATCGACATGCGGGTGCCGGGGCCGGCGCCGAGCCCTGCCAGGGCCAGCGACAGCGTGCGTACGCGTTCGCCCACCTCCCGCCAGGTCAACGAGGTCCATCCGGCGCCGGAGGGCACACGGTAGGCCTCGGCGTCGGGAGTGGCCGCGACGCGGTCGCGCAACAGGGAGGGAATGCTGGACATGCCTGACCTCCTGGGGGTGTTGGCCCCGACTCTAGGACGACGACACCGTCTCAGTCGATGGATCGCGGCACGAGATCCTGTTCCGGCGGCGCCTTGCGGGGGATCGGGGTGTCGCATAGAATCCCGACGTCTTATCGCCGATCCGTGGGGGCAGCAGACGTGAGGATCTGAGGTCGCGGGCACCGCGCCGTTCCGCCCTGTCGTGGGCATGCGCGCGTCACTTCGGCCTCGTGGGCATCCTCGCCCCCGGTCACGGAGCCCGGCTCCGTGTTCTTCCCGTGTCGCGTGTGTATGCGGTGATTCCCGCCAAGTCACGAAATTTCGATTTTTGTGATGGGAGCCGCCTTATGACCTTTTCCATTGTCGTCGATCACGTGTCCTTCGGCTGGCCCGACGGCACCAAGGTGCTCGACCGGCTCGACGCCGCGTTCCCCGCGGGACGTACCGGGCTCATCGGGCTCAACGGCTCCGGCAAGTCCACCCTGCTGAAGATCATCGCCGGGGAGCTGACGCCGCTGTCCGGAAGCGTGTCCGTCTCGGGCGTGGTCGGCTACCTGCCGCAGAACGTCCCGCTGGCGGCCCGGCGTACCGTGTCCGACCTGCTGGAGATCAGCCGGACGCGGGCCGCGCTGCACGCCATCGAGAGCGGTGACGTGGCCGAGGAGCACTTCGCCGCCGTCGGCGACGACTGGGACGTCGAGGAGCGCGCCCGGGCCGAGCTGGACCGGCTCGGGCTGGGCCATCTCGGCCTCGACCGTACGGTCGGCACGCTGTCCGGCGGCGAGACCATCATGGTCGCGCTGGCCGCGCAGCTGTTGAAGCGGCCCGACGTGCTGCTGCTCGACGAGCCCACCAACAACCTCGACCTCGACGCGCGGCGCCGGCTCTACGCCGCCGTCGCCGCCTGGCAGGGCGTGCTCCTGGTCGTGAGCCACGACCGGGCGCTGCTGGAGCTGGTGGACCAGATCGCCGAGCTACGCGAGGGCGCCGTGCGCATGTACGGCGGCAACCTCACCTCCTACGAGGAGCAGGTCGCGGCCGAGCAGGAGGCCGCCGAGCGCTCGGTGCGCACCGCCGGGGGCGAGGTGCGCCGCCAGCAGCGCGAGCTGATCGAGGCCAGGACCAGGATCGACCGGGGCCTGCGCAACGGCAGGAAGGCGCAGGAGAACAAGAAGGTGCCCAAGATCGTCGCGAGCGCCCTCAAGCGCAAGGCCCAGGTGACAGCGGGCAAGCAGCGCACGCTGCACCTGGAGAAGCTGGAGGAGGCTCGCGAGCGGCTGACCGAGGCCGAGCAGGCCGTGCGCGACGACGCCGCGATCCGCATCCAGCTCCCCGGCACGGAGGTGCCGGCCGGCCGCACGGTCCTCACCCTCCCGCTCGAACCCGGCCCGCTCGAACCCGGCCCGCTCGAACCCCGCGCGGTGCCGGACCCCGCCGGCGGGGACGGTCCCGGTGACCCCGGGGACGAGAGCGGCGGTGCGCGGGGCAGGGCGCGGGCGGCCGTGCTGGAGACGCTGGTCGTGCGCGGCCCCGAGCGGATCGCGCTGCTCGGCCCGAACGGGTCGGGCAAGACCACCCTGCTCAAGCGCATCGTCGAGCACGGCGCCCACGTGCCCGTCCGCTACCTGCCGCAGCGGCTCGACCTGCTCGACGACGCGCTCAGCGTGGTGGACAACGTGCGCGCCGTGGCGCCGTCCGCCTCGGTGAACGACGTGCGGGCGCGCCTGGCCCGGTTCCTGTTCCGGGGGGACCGGGTCAACCAGGCCGTGGGCACGCTGTCGGGCGGCGAGCGGTTCCGCGCCACGCTGGCCGCGCTGCTGTCGGCCGAGCCGCCGCCGCAGCTTCTCCTGCTGGACGAGCCGACCAACAACCTCGACATGGCCAGCGTCCGCCAGCTCGCGCAGGCGCTGTCGGCCTACCGGGGGGCGCTCATCGTGGCCAGCCACGACGTGCCGTTCCTGGAGACGCTGGGGATCACCCGGTGGCTGCGGCAGGACCGCGACGAGGGACTGGCGGAATCGACATTGACGGTTGGGGATCAATCGGACGATAGTGGGGCAGGTGGTTAGACCCGTCAGACCTCGGTTGATCTCCTGCGCGCTCGCCCTGGCGACGCTGTCCGCCGTCGGCGCGTGCTCCTCGGGAGCGCAGTCGCCGGCCGGCGGCGAGCCCAAGGTGACGGGCGTCGCGGGAGGCAACGGGGCCGCCCCGGGCGCCGGCGCGGACGGTGGCCGGAGCCCGGCCGCGCTGACCCCGGAGGGATACAAGAGCGAGCTGGAGAGCCGGCGCGAGCCGATGACCGACGCGATCTCCGCGCTGGCCGGCGCGCGCGGGGTCAAGGCCCTGGACCAGCGGGTGGGGCGGGCCGAGGAGGCGCTGACCGGCGCCGCCGACGCGCTGTCCGCGCTCACCCCGCCCGAGGACGTGCGCGCCCAGCACGAGGCGTACGTGACCAGCCTGCGTGACGTCGCCACCAAGCTGGGCTCCGCCTCCGACAAGGTGGGCGCGCGGGACCTGTGCACCTCCTCGGCCGTGCTCGCCGACCTCGGGGACGAGCTGACCGCGCTCGACGAGGCGGGCCGGGCCCTGCAGAGCGCCGGCGACTATCCGGCCGACGTCGTCACGGTCAAGGCGGGGGAGCGGCAGACCAGGCGGCTGCGCAACGGTTCGTTCATCACCAAGGGCACGCTCAACGGGCGCGGCTCGCTGGAGATCAGCAACGGCGGCAACTTCGACGCCGTGGTCAGCGTCGTCAAGGGCGGCAGCAAGGCGTTCAGCGTCTATGTGCGCAAGAAGGCGAAGTTCAAGGTCCGGGGCGTGCGCGACGGCACCTACCGGATCTACTTCACGCACGGGGCGGACTGGGAGGGCAAGAACCGCACGTTCACCAGGAACTGCAGCTTCGAGAGGTTCGAGAAGGCGGCGAAGTTCAAGACGACGTTCACCGCCACCCAGATCCTCTGGCACGACTGGCGCATCACCCTGCACGCCGTCTCCGGCGGCAACGCGCCCACCAAGCCGGTGGACCCGGACGACTTCCCCGGCTGAGCCCGCCTTCCGGGGGCGCGCCGGCGCTCCCCGGTGACCGAGAAGGCCGCGCACCCCGGGTGCGCGGCCTTTCCGCATCAGGTCGAGAACAGCATGCCCACCCAGCTGCGCTGGCGGTGGTGACCGTAGTGGCCGCCGTGGTGCGGGGCCGGGGCGCCCCAGGCGGGGCCGCCGGGGGCGGGGGGAGGCGGGGGAGCCGCGTGGTACTGCGTCTCCATCCTGGTCAGGGTCTCGAGCTCGCCGTAGTCGAGGAAGATCCCGCGGCAGTTGTCGCACTGCTCGATGTGGACGCCGTTGCGCTCATAGGTCCGCATGTTCCCGCGGCACTTAGGGCACTGCATCTAAGTCGCTCTCCTTGGCTTCGAGGTCTCAGGATGAAACCTACCGCGCGCAACCCCGTCACGCTCGGACGATCCTGTTGCACGACTCGATTAACGAATGCTCGACCTCGTCCAGTTCCCGGCCGTCACGTTCGGCGTTGACCACGGCCACGGCGGCGAGCTGGACGGTGAGCGCGCGGGCGGGCAGGTCGAGCCGTGACCAGGGGTCGTCGCCCCGGCCCAGCGCGGGCCCTCCCGAGGCCAGGTACGCTCCCAAGAACCGCTCCCACACGGCCGGTTCGAGCAGCCCGGCGGCGTACCAGGCGGCCGGTCGCGCCAGGTCCCACGCCGGGTCGCCGACGCCGAGGTCGTCCACGTCGATCAGCAGCCACCGGTCGCGGTGGACGAGCTGGCCCAGGTGCCAGTCGCCGTGCGTCAGCAGGCCCGGCAGCGGCGGCGGCTCGGGCAGCTCCTTGAACGCCCGCCTGACGAGCTGCTCCACCGGCCCGTCGCCGCTCATGCGGTCCACCGCGCGCGCCGCCCTGGCGGGCCCGCCCGCCGGGGGCAGCGCGGGCAGTAGCGTGAGAGGGACGGCGTGCAGCCTGGCCAGCAGCCGGGCGCCCTCCTCCCACGGCGCCGAGCCGGGGTCGTCGTGCGAGACGGGCCGGCCCGCCGGCCACACCGTCACCGCGCGCCCGCCCGCCGACAGCACCTCGCGCTCCAGCGGGGCCAGCAGCACCCCGTTGACCGCGGCGGAGGCGGCGGCCCGTAACCGGGGCCGCAGCTCGCCGGCGTCGTCACGGGCCGAGTGGGCCTTGACCACGACCTCTCCCATGCGTAACACCACGACGTCCGTGCGCGTCGGATGCACCACGGGCGTGCCCGTGCCGCCGTACGCCGCGGCGATATCCGCCAACTCCGCTTGAAGACCCACGCGTACAGACTATTGGCCGGTATCGGGACGGCGGCCGGTGCGCACGGGAGGGTGGCGTCGCCCGCCGAGGGGGGCCGGGAAGAGGTGGAGCACCGCCGGCGGGGGTAGAGGGCGGGTGACCGAGGCGAGGATCGTCACTGCGTGGCGGGCGAGCATTGTCACTGCGCGGCGGGGCGAGGATCGTCACTGCGCGGCCGGGGAAGGTGTCGTGATGGCGCAGGCGAGGGAGTGGGCGGCGCTGATCCGCGAGTGGCTGAAGGCGAGCTCTCCGGAGGCGGCGCGGGCGATGCGGGAGCGGGAGCAGGAGGCCGCGCGGAGACGCCGGGAGCGACGGCCGGCGGAGCGCCGGCGGGCCGGGCGCGCGGGTCCGGCGGCGGAGGAGGCGCCGGCCCGGACGCGGTGGGCGACGGAGCCGCAGCCCGCGGCCGGCCCCGGCGAGGCGGAGATCGAGGCGGCCAAGGAGGCGCTGGCGCGCGAGACCTCCCTGGCCCGGGCTCGGGCCCGCGCCAGGGAGGAGCGGGAAGGCCGGACCTCGGGCGGTGCCGCCCAGCCCGAGGGGAGGGGAGGGCGGGGGTCGGGCGGCGGCGTCCAGCCCCAAGGCCCGGCACCGGGCGCCGGCCCCGCCTGAGCCGGCGCGCGTCACGGCCGTCCTCGCGTGGCTCCCGCGCGGCTCCCGCGTGGCTCCCGCGTGGCTCCCGCGTGGCTCCCGCGTGGCTCCCGCGTGGCTCCCGCGTGGCTCCCGCGTGGCTCCCGGGTGGCGGCTCGGCGGCCGATGATGGTCAGCGGCCTGCACGCCGGTGGTGGCTTCGGGCACACTGGCGGTGCGCAGCAACCCGGTTACGACGAGTAAAGCCGAAAAGAGGCATCAGGTGTATTCATGGGGCCGGCCCAACGGGCCTGGTGCGCGGACCATGCGTCACGTCGTGCTCCTGCTCGTGCTGCTCGCCTCGGTCACGGCCTGTCGCTCGGAGTTCCCTTCCCGCGAGCTGCGGGTCGATCCGCGGGTGCTGCAAGATCTCCGCGCGACCGGCGTCGTGCTGGCCGAAACGACGAGCGAGGAGTACTGGGACGGGGTGACCACCGTGACGGAGTCCAGAGTGGTCGAGGTGCGGCCCGATGGCGGGGCGACCGCTCTGGAGAAGGCGCGCGACTCGCTCACCGCGCGAGGCTGGGCGGAGATCGCGGCCCGACTGCCCGACTGGGTCCAGCTGGAGTCGGACGAATGGCCGTCCACGCGGATATCGCTCACCAGCGTAGATTTCACCCTCGGGACCCTTGACCTGCAGACGGAGGAGAAAAAGGCGATCACCCGGGCGGTGGAGAAGTCGGATGCCGACGCGCTCGTGGTCCTGGACGTCTACCGGACAGGCCCGTGAGGAGGGCGTCGCGGTCCCGGTGCGTCGACGCTCGCCGGGTCGATGAGACGTTCTCCTCCGCGTGAAAGGGCCCCTCCCTCGGGCCGGCGCGTCTCCGTCAGACTGGGAGGCATGAGAGTCGGTTTCGCCGTACCCGTGTCGGGCCCCTGGGCCACCCCCGAGAACATGCGCCGTATCGCCACCAGGGCGGAAGAGCTCGGCTACGACCAGCTCTGGACGTTCCAGCGGCTGCTCTACCCCGTCGGGCACCCCATGGGTGACACCTATCGGTCCGTGCACGACCCGCTGATCACGCTGGCCCACCTGTCGGCCGTGACGAGCCGCATCGGGCTGGGCGTCGCGGTGGTCAACGCGTACGTGCAGCCCGTGCCGCTGGCCAAGCAGCTCGCCACGCTCCAGACGCTCTCCGGCGGCCGGCTGACCGCCGGGCTGGGCCTGGGCTGGCTGCCCGAGGAGTTCGAGGCGACCGGCGTGGACATGGCGCGGCGCGGGCGCAGGGGCGAGGAGTTCGTCGCGGTCCTGCGCAAGGCGTGGACCGACGACGTGGTGGAGCACGAGGGGGGCTTCTACCGCGTGCCGCCCGCCCACATCGAGCCCAAGCCCGTGCCGGGGCCGCCCCGGGTGCTGCTCGGCGGCGGGGCGGAGGTCGCGCTGCGCCGGGCCGCGCGGCTGGCCGACGGATGGGTCAGCGCCAGCAGGGAGGACCTGGGCGCGATCGCCGGGCGCATCGAGCTGATCAAGACCGAGCTGGCCGCGGCGGGCCGCGACGCGGACGCGTTCCGCTTCGTGTGCCGCGGGGTGACCCGGGTGCGGGCGGCCTCCGGCGCCGAGGATCGCCCGCTGACCGGCACGTACGACAAGATCAGGCAGGACGTGGCCGAGCTGGCGGCCCGCGGCGTCACGGACGTCTTCCACGACCTGAACTTCGACCCCGAGATCCCCGTGGCCGACGCCAAGGAGGCGATGCGCCGGGCCGAGGAGGCGCTGGAGGCGCTGGCGCCCTAACCGCCGCCGTACGGCACGGTGATGATCTCCAGGTTGTGCCCGTTGGGGTCGGACCAGTACAGGCCGCGCCCGCCGTCGTTGGTGTTGATCTGCCCCGCGTGCCGGTGGTGCGGATCGGCGTAGTAGACCAGCCCGCGCTCCTTGATCCGGCCCCAGATCCGGTCGAACTCGTCCTCGCTGACGAGGAAGGCGTAGTGCAGCTCCGGGAGGTCGTCACCCGCCTGCACGACGTCGATCGAGACGTCGTTGCCGAGCGTGACGACCCGGAACGGGCCGTATTCCGGGGCCGGCTCCAGGCCGAGGATCTCGACGAGGAAGGCGGCCGTCGCGTCTCTGTCCCTGGCCGGCATGATCGTGTGGTTCAGCTGGACGGACATGGTTCCAGGTTACGTCAGCGGAGGCGGAGGGCCTCTGCCGCCACCGCGTGGCGCAGCTCGCGGATGCCGGCGCGGCCCCGGACCGGGTGGACGGCGTTCGTCAGCAGCACCACGGTCAGGCCGCGGGCCGGGTCGATCACGAGCGAGGTGCCGGTGAAGCCCGAGTGGCCGTACGCGCCGTCCAGCGGGCCGATGATGCCGGGGTCGCCGAGGCGCACGCCCAGCCCGTGGCGGAACGGCGCCCCCTCGGCCCCCTGGTCGCGCGTCATCTCGGCCACGCTCTCCGGGCGCAGCACGGGCCCGCCGCCGCGCCGCAGCGTCTCGCCGAAGGTCAGCAGGTCCCCGGCCGTGGCGAACAGGCCGGCGTGCCCGGCGACGCCGCCCAGCGCGTACGCGGTCTCGTCGTGCACCTCGCCGCGCACGCAGCCCGGCCCCGGCCGCTCCGGCTTCCACTCGGTCGCCGCGACCCGCCCCGCCGTCCCGTCCGGCGGCTCCGCGCCCACCGCTCCGACGGCCCCCATCGCCCCGGAGGCGCGGGGAGCGGGGCCGGCCGTCCGGAGGGCGGGGGTGACGGGGCGGTAGGCGGTGTCCGTGAGGGCGAGCGGCGTGGTGATCCGGGTACGGGCCAGGGCGTCCAGCGGCGCGCCGCCGGCCAGTTCCGCCAGCCGCCCCGCCATCACCATGCCGACGTCGCTGTAGAGGTAGGGCCCGCCGACCGGGTGGAGGATCGGCGTGGCCACCATGGCGGCCATCCGCGTGGCGGGGTCCGCGCCGGGCAGCTCCAGGTCGACGCGGCGGGTCGGGGGCAGGCCCGCCGTGTGGGTGAGCAGGCGGCGCGGCGTGATGCGCGGGTCGGCGCCGGGGATCAGGCCGGCCACCGGCTCGTCGAGGTCCAGCCGCCCCTCCTCGGCCAGCGAGAGCAGCACGACCGTGGTGAACAGCTTGCTGACCGAGGCCAGGTCGAAGATCGAGTCCAGCCGCGCCGCCGGCCGCACCCCGGCGAGCCTTCCCCACGCGTCGAAACGCCCCCAGGGCTCGCCCGCCGGGCCTGACGGCCGCTCGGACTCGCCGGTGGCGCCGGTCCGGGGCCCGGGCTCGCCTGGCGAGTGTGGCGGGCGCTCGGGCTCGCCGGAGGGGCCTGGCGGGGGGCCTGGTTCGGCGATGGGGCCGGTGTAGCGGACGAGCTCGCCGGTGGCGGCCGCGGCCGCCAGGGAGCCGTCCACCGCGATCAGCGCGATCGCGGCGGCGCAGACGCGCGGCACCCCGTCGGCCAGGATCGCCTCCAGCCGGTCACTCATCCCCGTCCCCCTCGTCGTCGTGTTCAGCGTTCGCTGTCCGGGGCCCCGTTCCGGTGGGGCCCGCTCGCCCGGTCCTGCTGTCCCGGTCCCGGGGCGTACCCCGGCCGGGCGGGTGGTCAGGTGCTGAGGGCGTCGCTGAGGCGTTCGCCGTGCGACTCCAGCAGCTCCCGCGCGGCCTCGGCGTCGAGCCCGTGCCTGATCATCAGCACGGCGATCTTCGCCTGCCCGCCCGCCGCGTCCAGCGCCGCCCCCGCGGTCTCGCGGTCGGCGCCGGTGATGTCGCTGACGATGCGCATGGCCCGCCCGGCGAGCTTGCTGTTCATGGCCGACATCTCGATCATCTTGTTCCCGTACGTGCGGCCCAGCTTCACCATGGAGATCGTCGAGATCATGTTCAGGACGAGCTTCTGCGCCGTGCCGGCCTTCAGCCGGGTCGAGCCGGTCACCACCTCGGGCCCCACGACGACCTCGATGGCGTGCTCGGCGGCGGCCGACAGCGGCGCGTCGTCGTTGCACGACAGGGCCACCGTGAGCGCGCCGCGGGCGGCGGCCTCGGCCAGCGCGCCCAGCACGAACGGGGCCCGCCCGCTGGCCGACACGCCGACGACCGAGTCCAGCGGGCCCACCTCCAGGTCCTTCAGCGCGGCGGCGCCCGCCTCGGCGTCGTCCTCCGCCCCTTCGACGGACCGGGTCAGGGCCTCGGGCCCGCCCGCGATGACACCCTGCACCAGCGACGGATCGGTGCCGAACGTGGGCGGGCACTCGCTGGCGTCGAGCACGGCCAGCCGGCCGGAGGTGCCGGCCCCGACGTACAGGAGGCGGCCGCCCTGGGCCATCCGGTCGCTGATGGCGTCGATGGCGGCCGAGATCGCCGGGATGGCCACCGCGACGGCGGCGGGCACGGCGGCGTCGGCCTGGTTCATCAGGCGGGCGATCCGCTCGGTCGGCAGCCGGTCGATCTGGCTGTAGCGGGGATCGCTCTGCTCAGTGGACAGCTCGGGTAGCGGATCAATCATGTCGCTAATTTCCACCCTTTACTTCTCTCTTGTAAATATCTTTCAGACAATGGGTTCATGCCGTACGTACGAACCGGAGCAGAAAGGCTGGCCACCGACCCCGCGCTCGCGGGAGGCGCCCGCCTCGGCCTGATCACCAACCCCACCGGAGTGCTGCCCGACCTGACCCCCACCCTGGACGCCCTGCCGGCCGCCGGGCTCGACCTGACCGCCCTGTTCGGCCCCGAGCACGGCCTGCGCGGCACCGCGCAGGCGGCGGGGGCCGAGGCCGACACCGTGGACGAGCGGACGGGGCTGCCGGTGTACGACACCTACCTGCTCTCCGGCCGCGCCCTGGACGACGTGGTGGCCGCCTCCGGCGTGGACACGCTGGTCTTCGACATCGCCGACGCCGGGGCCCGCTTCTACACCTACGTCTGGACGATGTACGACCTGATGGAGTCGGCCGCCCGGCTCGGCCTGCGGTTCGTGGTGCTGGACCGGCCGAACCCGCTGGGCGGGACCGTCGAGGAGGGCCCGCCGCTCGACCCGGCGTTCGCCGGCTTCGTGGGCCGCTTCCCGCTGCCGCTGCGGCACGGCAGGACGGTGGGGGAGCTGGCCGGGCTGTTCGGGTTCGACCTGGACCTGACCGTCGTCAGGATGGAGGGCTGGCGGCGGGACATGGCCTACGCCGAGACCGGGCTGCCCTGGGTGATGCCGTCGGTGAACATGCCGACGCCGGACACCGCGCTGGTCTATCCCGGCACCGGGCTGCTGGAGGGCACGAACTTCTCCGAGGGGCGCGGCACGACCCGGCCGTTCGAGCTGGTCGGGGCGCCGTACGCCGACGAGCGGTTCGCGCCGGCGCTGGCCGCGCTGGGCCTGCCGGGGGTGCGGTTCAGGGAGGCGTGGTTCACGCCGATGTTCCACAAGCACGCCGGGCTCCCCGTCCGCGGCGTGCAGCTCCACGTGCACGACCGCGACGCCTTCAGGCCGGTGCTGACGGGGCTGTCCATCCTGCACGTGGCCCGCGAGCTCTACCCCGGCGAGCTGAACTGGAAGGCCGAGGACCTGTTCCTGGACGACCTGTGGGGGTCCGACGCCCTCACCAGGTGCCTGGAGGCGGGCGGCGACCCGCGCGAGCTGTGCCCGCCGCCCCGGCACCCCGAGGGGCGGCTGCTCTACTCGTGACATCACGCCAGGTCGCGCCGGTAGAGCCAGAAGACGCGTTCGGCTCGCGCGCCCACCGCGCGCGAGTAGAACCGCAGCGGCCCCACCCAGCCGATCTGGGCCGTGGACTGCCCGGCGGCCCGCTGCTCGGCCAGGCACCTGCGCAGCAGCACCCGGCCCAGGCCGAGGCCGCGGGCGTCCGGGGCGGTGCCCATGGGGCCGAACCAGGACGGCCGCGACCCCCAGGCGGCGAAGCCGAGGATCCGGCCGTCGCGCTCGGCGTAGTGCAGGCCGGTCGCGGTGACCGCCTCCCAGGCCCACCGCTCGTTCCAGTGCTCCTCGGCGAACGCGGCGACCCGCGCCCGGTCCCCGCCTGCCGCGCGCACGGTGACGCCGGCCCGCTCCAGCCGGGCCAGGTCGTCCGACACGGACAGGTCCGCGGCGCCCAGGTCGGCGGTCATGTTCCAGGCCACGTGGTAACGCTCGTACCCGAGGCTCTCGGCCAGGCAGGCGGCGGCGGTGTAGCGCACGTCGATGCCGGGCCAGGCGTAGCACGGCGGGTTCCCGGCGAAGCGGGCCTGCCGCGCCCCCTGCCCGCGCAGCCACTCCTCGGCCGCGCGCACCAGCTCCCGGCCGCGGCCCCGCCCCCGGGCGGCGGGGTGCACGGCGAGCAGGTCGATGTGCCCGAGCTCCGGGTCCTTGGCGGACATGGAGGCCATCACCACGCCGCCGCCGCCGACCAGGGCCGTCCACCGCCGGTCGCCGGGGGGCCGCGACAGGTGACCGACGAGGGCGGCGGCCTCCGGGGCGTCGAGCGTCAGCGCGGCCCCGGCGATCCCGGCCGCCTCCGCGAGGTCTGCAGCGCCGGACATCACACCTCGCTCATCGGGCGGGCGATCACGCTGCGCCGCTGCGGGTAGAAGCACGCGTGCTCCTGCGGCACGCCCTCGGTGAGCTGGAGCAGCGGCCGCTCCTGCGCGCACCGCTCGCCCCGGAACGGGCAGCGGCGGGCGAACAGGCAGCCGTGGTCGGCCTGGCTCTCGTCCAGCGACTCCAGCGGCACCACGGGCTCCTCGCCCGGCCGCTCCAGGCCGTGCAGCACGGGGATGGCCGACAGCAGCGACTGCGTGTACGGGTGCACGGGGTCGGTGATGATCGTGTCCACCGGGCCGCGCTCGACGACCTGGCCGCGGTAGATGACGTACAGCTCGCCGTCGTCGCCGATGTAGCGGGCGGTGGCCACGTCGTGCGTGATGAACAGCACGCTCACCCCCAGCCGTTCGCGCAGGTCCTTCAGCAGCGCCAGGATGCCCAGCCGGAGCGAGACGTCGATCATTGAGACGGCCTCGTCGGCGACGAGCATCTCCGGGTCCACGGTCAGCGCGCGGGCGATGACCACCCGCTGTCGCATGCCGCCGGAGAGCTGGTGCGGGTAGCGCGACAGCACCGAGCCCGGGTCCAGCCCCACCAGCGTCAGCACCTCGGCCGCCCGCTCGTCGATCCACGCCCGCGACCGCCCGGTCTGCCGGGCGCGCAGGCTCAGCGGGGCGTGCAGCGTCTGGTGGACGGTCCTGGTCGGGTTCAGCGCCGAGTAGGGGTCCTGGTGGATCATCTGGATCTTGCGGAAGTGCGGCTGGCGCTGCTTGGGCTTGAGCGAGGACATGGAGACGCCGTCGATGGCGATCTCCCCCTCGTCGTACGTCTCCAGCCCCGCGATGATCCGCCCCAGCGTGGTCTTCCCGCACCCGGACTCCCCGATGAACGAGGCCGCGCCGCCCTTCGGGATCGTGAAGTCCACGCCCCGCAGCGCCCGCACCTCCCGGGCCCCGAGCAGCTTGCCGCGCTGCTTGAACGTCTTGACGACCCCGGTCCCGGTGATCATGCGTGCTCCTTCACACTCACGGCGTGGCACGCCACGGTCCTGCCGCCGTGGGTGACGGCGTCGGGGTCCACGGTGTCGCACACGTCCATGCGCAGCTCGCAGCGCTCCCTGAACACGCAGCCCTCCTTGGGGACGGTGGCCAGCGTCGGCGGCCGGCCGGGCAGCGCCCGCGCCTCGCCGATGTCGCCGGTCAGCCGGGGGATGGCCCTGATCAGGCCCTTGGTGTACGGGTGGCGGGGCGCGCCGAGGACCTTCCTCGTCGGGCCCTGCTCGACCAGGCGGCCGCCGTACATGACGGCCAGCCGGTCGGCCACCTCGGCCACCACGCCGATGTCGTGCGTGATGACCAGCGTGGTCAGGCCGCGCTCCGCGTGCACCTCACGGACGATCTTCAGGATGTTCGCCTGGGTGATCATGTCGAGCGCGGTCGTGGGCTCGTCCAGCACGACCACGTGCGCGTTGAGCACCAGCGCCAGCATGATGCCGACGCGCTGGCGCATGCCGCCGGACAGCTCGTGCTGGTGGGAGTCGAGCACCCGGGCGCCGTCCAGGCCCATCCTGGCCAGCAGCTCCTGCGCCTCGCGCACCAGGCCGCGCAGGTCCTCCACGCCGTGCGAGCGGCCCAGGTCGAGGAGCTGCTTGCCGACCGTCTTGAGCGGGTTCAGGGAGTTCTGGGCGGCCTGGAAGACGTAGCCGATGTGCTTGCCGCGGGCCTTGCGCAGCTGCTCGCCCGCCAGCCCCACGACGTCGCCGAGCCCGTCGATCTCGACGCTGCCCGCCGCGATCCTGCCGGGCGGCTGCACGGCGTTGAGCAGCGACAGGGCCAGCGTGGACTTGCCCGAGCCCGACTCGCCGACGATGCCGGTGATCGAGCCGGGCTCCAGCGTCAGGCTGACGCCCCGGACGGCGGGCAGCTCGCCCGCGGGGGTCTTGTAGACGACCGTCAGGCCGTCGATGCGCACTCCCGGCGCCTGGTCGACCACTGATTACTCCTCGCGCAGCCGGGGGTTGAAGATCTCGTCCATGGCGTCCACCACGAGCACGATGCCGAGTGTCAGCAGCAGGATCGCCAGCAGCGGGGCCAGCAGGTAGCCGAGCGCGTACGGCGTGATCATGGCGCCGGCCTGGAAGACGGCCAGGTTGAGCATGACGCCCCAGTTGTCCGACTCGTACGGCAGCACGCCCAGGAAGAACAACCCCACCTGCGAGTAGACCGCGCCGGTGACCGAGATGAGCATGTTCATCGCGATGTACGGCGCCATGCTCGGCAGCAGCTCCCTGCCGATGATGTGCGTCGTGGACAGCCCCAGGCCGCGCGCCGCCTCGATGAAGCCCCGCTCGCGCAGCGACAGCGTCTGCGAGCGCACCGCCCGCGCCACGCCGCCCCAGCCGAGCAGCCCCAGCACCAGGCCCATCTGCCACGGGCTGCCGAACTGCCACACCGTGGCCAGCACCAGCAGCAGCGGCAGGCCGGGGATGGTGAGCTTCATGTCGGTCAGCCGCATGAGCACGGTGTCCCAGCGGCCCCGCTTGAACCCGGAGTACAGGCCGATCGCGGTGCCGACGACGACCGTGATGAGCGCGGTGACGGCGGCGGTCAGCAGCACGTACCGCGAGCCCTTGATGACCAGCGCGAGCACGTCGCGGCCCTGCGGGTCGGTGCCGAACCAGTGGTCCCAGCTCGGCGGCCGGGTCAGGGCGTCCGGGTTCGACGGCAGGTGCTCGGGCAGGACCATCGGCCCGACCACGGCCATGAGCACGAAGCCGATGAGGATGACCACGCCGGCCATCCGGCTGGGCTTGCGCCGCATCACCCGCCACACGCCGCGCCAGAAGTTGCGCCGCATGGCGGAGGCCGCGGTGCCCGCGCCGGTCTCGGGGATGAGCGTGGCGCTCACGACGCCTCCTCTCCGCTGCGGACCCGTGGGTCGATCACGGTGTAGAACAGGTCGGCCACGATGTTGGCGAGGATGGTCGCGACCGTGATCAGCAGGAAGGCCCCGCTCATCAGCGCGTAGTCGCGGTCCTGGACGCTGCCGATGAGCAGCCAGCCGAGCCCCGGGTAGTTGAAGATCTTCTCGATGAACACCGCGCCGCCGAGCAGCAGGCCCAGCGACAGGGCCAGCATCGTGAACAGCGGCAGGATCGCGTTGCGCGCGATGTAGCGGAAGACGATCGAGCGCTTCACGCCGCGCAGCTCGGCCGCCAGGATGAAGTCGTCGCCGAGCACGGTCACCACGCTGGACTTCATGGCCAGGATCCACCCGCCGTACGCCGACAGCGCGTACGTCAGCACCGGCAGGACGGCGTGCTCGGCCAGCGAGCCGAGGTAGCCGGCGTTGAAGCCCGGCTCGTACAGGATGTCCACCGACCCGTCGGCGGGCAGGATCGGGATCAGCGTCGCGAAGATCACCACCAGTAGCATCGCCAGCACGTACTGCGGGATGCCGTGCAGCAGCGAGCCGGAGATGGCCAGCGCGTCACCCAGCTTGCCGGTGCGCCTGATGGCCGCGAACACGCCGAGGATGATCCCGACGAGGAAGCTGAGCAGCGTGCCCGCCAGCACCGGTAGAACGGTCCACTTGGCCGCCTCGGTCAGCACGTCGAGCACGGGCGTGCCGGGCCGGGTGACGGAGACGCCGAGGTCGAGGCGGAACAGGCCGGACACGTAGTCGAGGTACTGCTGCCACAGCGTGCCGTCGGGCTGGAACCCGTAGAGCACCTTCACGGCCTGCGCGGCCGCGTTGGGGGACATGCCCCCTTCGATGAGCTTCTCGTACTGGGCGGCCATGGGGTCGCCCGGGATGTTGTTGACGATGAAGAAGGTGATCGTCGCCACTACGAGGATCATGACGAGCCCGCGGGCCAGGTGGCCCGCGAGTCGTCGCGCGATGAGCGTCATAGGCTACTGCTTCGCCTTGATCAGACCTTGCTGGATCCACACGCCCGACATCAGCACCTTGCCGCCGCCGCGCAGCAGCTCGTCGTCCTTGGGCCAGCCGGTGAAGCGGCTGTTGTTGACGAACTGGGTGTTGACGTAGTCCCAGAGCTGGATGACCGGAAGGTCCTGGTTGGCGGCCTTGGCGAGCTGGGCCATGATCGGCTTGGCCTCCTCGGCGCCGACCGTGTTCAGCTTGGCGGTCAGCTCGCCGGGGTTGATCTTCTCGCCACCGACCTCGATCTCCTCGGGGCCGCTCATCCAGTTGCCGTTCTTGCCCGGCGCGTTGTGGGTGACCTTGTTGCCGACGTTGGTCCAGCCGTTGGAGGCGCCGTAGAGGCGCTGGAAGATGTCGTACGGCGCGGGGCCGAGCGCCATCAGCCAGAAGCCCACGTCATACTTGCCGTCGGCCAGCTCCTGGAGGTAGAGCGGGTAGTCGGCGGTCGTGACCACCTCGGCGTCCACGCCGGCGGCGATGAGCTGGCTCTTGATGTTCTCCTGGGCCGACAGCCAGTCGGTGAAGCCGGAGGGCGCGTGCATGGAGACCTTCCACGCCGAGCCGTCGGCCAGCGTCCACTTGCCGTCCTTCTTGCTCAGGCCGGCCTTCTCGAACTCGGCCTCGGCCTTGGCCACGTCGGCCTTGTACGGCTCGAGCTGCGGCACCGTCTCCGGGATCCACGCCTGCGCGGCCTTCTGGTGGATGCCGCTGGTGGTCAGGGCCGGCGTGCCGCCCTCGGGCGAGGCGACCTTGGTGACCTGGTCGCGGTCGATCAGGTAGGCCAGGCCGCGGCGCACGTGCACGTTGTCGTACGGCTTCTTGGACTGGTTGAAGGCCATGCTCACGGCGACCGGCGAGTAGCCCTTGATGATCTCGTTGCCGGGGGCCTGCTTGATCCGGTTCATCACGTCGCTCGGGGTGGCGGTGAAGCCGGCCTGGTCGAGCTTGCCCTGCGTGAGGTAGTTCCAGATCTGCTCGTTGCCGGTGTAGTTGAGGAACTTCACCTGCGCGGGGGCCACGTTCGCGGCGTTGAAGAAGTTCTTGTTCTTGACCAGCAGCGCCTCGGACGGGTTGACCCGCTCCAGCACGAACGGGCCGGCGGAGACGTCCTTGGGCGGGGCGAAGGCGAGGACCTTCTCGCCGAGCGCGCTGATCTCCTCGCGCGCCTTCTCGGCGTCGGCGCCGTCGCCGCGGGCGGTCTTGAGCTTGTCCCAGAAGTCGGCCGGCAGCACGCTGCCCCACACGTGCGCGGGCAGCACGTTGGTGTCGAGCACGTTGCGCGCGAACGTGGGGCTGGGGTTGTCCATGTCCTGGGTGATCTTCAGGGTCTGCGGGTCGACGACCGTGACATCGGCCGCCGCGCCCGCCGCGCCCGGCGTGATCGAGAAGGCGGTGCTGCCCTGCGTGTAGGCGATGCCGATGGACATCTTGACGTCCTCGGCGGTGACCGGCTTGCCGTCCGACCACTTGGCGTTCGGCTGCAGCTTCAGCGTGATGGAGGAGTTGTCGGGCGCGATCTCCCAGCTCGCCGCGATGCCGGGCAGGGCCTGGTTCGGGTCGGTCAGGTGGTTCTTGACCCAGCCGATCCGCATCGCGTTGTACCCCACGAAGGAGTTGCCCTTCGGGTGGTACGGGTTGGCCGGCGCCGTCGCCTCGAGTCCTGGCCGGGTCACGTCGATCGTGGTGAAGAGCCCGCCGCCGCCACCGCCGCCCGAGCCCGAGGTGTTGGTGGAACCACCGCTGCACGCTGCAGTCGCGGTGGCCAGGCCCAGCAACGTCACTACCGCTGCCAGTCGCTTCATTTGCCGCTCCGGGGGATGTCTCTAGGGATTGACCGGACATTACGATCGCGCCGAACCAGCGTCAATAATCTCCAGAGGTTGTGAGGCTAATGTAACTTTCCTTCATGAGTGTACGGAGTGGCGCTAAGCGCCATCAAGGGTTTCCTCAGCTCATGACCAGGACGGCGGCCCCGCCGACCCGGCCGGCCGCGAGGTCCGCCAGCGCCCTGTCCGCCTCCTCGAACGGATAGGGCGTCGTGGTCACGCGCGGCGGGTGCGCCAGGGCCAGCTCCAGGTAGGCCCGCCCGTCGGCCCTGGTGTTGGCCGTCACGCTGCGCAGCGTGCGCTCCTGGAACAGGTGCCGCTGGTAGTTCAGCGCCGGCACGTCGCTGAGGTGGATGCCGGCCACGGCCAGCGTCCCGCCCCGGTCCAGCGCCTCCAGCGCGGCCGGCACCAGCTCGCCCGCCGGCGCGAACAGCACGGCGGAGTCCAGCGGCTCCGGCGGCCGGTCGCCGGCCGAGGCCGCCCCCAGCTCCAGGGCCAGCTCCCTGGCGGCGGCGGACCTGGTGACCACGTGCACCACCGCGCCCCGCGCGATCGCGGCCTGCGCGGCCAGGTGGGCCGAGGCGCCGAAGCCGTAGATCCCCAGCCGCCCGCCCGGCGGCAGGTCGCACCGGGCCAGCGCCCGGTAGCCGATGATCCCGGCGCACAGCAGCGGCGCCAGCCACCGCGCCGGCAGGTCGCCGGGCAGCGGGTAGACGTAGTCGGCCGGGGCGGCGACGTATTCGGCGAACCCGCCGTCGGCGTCCCAGCCGGTGTAGGCGGAGGAGGGGCACAGGTTCTCCATACCCCCGCGGCAGTGCCGGCACGTGCCGCAGGTGGAGCGCAGCCACGCCACGCCCACCCGCTCACCGGTGCCCTCGACCCGGCCGACCACCTGGTGGCCCGGGGCGGTGCGCGGCCGGCGCGGCGGCAGGTCGCCCTCCGCCAGGTGCAGGTCCGTACGGCACACGCCGCACGCCTCCACCCGGACCAGGACCTCGCCCGGCCCCGGCTCGGGGGCCTCCCGCCGGACCAGCGCCAGCGGCCCGGAGCCGCGCGCTCCCGGCGCGGCCGGCACGGGCCCCGGCCGGTCCACCACCCAGGCGCGCACGGCCGTCAGGACAGCCGTGAGAAGGCCAGCGTGGCGTACAGGGCGGCGCCGTCGGGCAGCACCGAGTCGTCGAACCGCGCCTCGGGGGAGTGGTTGTAGGGCGCGGTGGACGGGTCACGGTCCGGCGGGCACGCCCCCAGGAAGACGAACGCGCCCGGCACGTTCTCCAGCACGTACGAGAAGTCCTCCGAGCCCATCACCGGCTGCGGCGCCACGAAGTAGCGGCCGGGGCCGAACAGCTCGTCGGCCGCCCTGCCCACGAACTCCGCCTCGCTCTGGTCGTTGACGGTCACCGGGTAGCCCATCCCGAACGACGTCTCCACCCCCAGCCCGTGCGCCGCCGCGATGCCCTGCACGACCTCCACCAGCCGCCGCTTGACCAGCGCGCGGTTCTCCTTGCTGAAGGTCCGCACCGTCGCGTCGAACCTGGCCTCGTCGGGGATCACGTTCTCCGCCGACCCGCCGTGGAAGCTGCCCACCGTCACCACGACCGGGTCGAACACGTCGAAGCCCCTGGTCACCATCGTCTGCAGCGCCGTCACCATCTCGCAGCCCGCCGCGATCGGGTCCAGCGCCCGGTGCGGGCTCGAACCGTGCCCGCCGCGGCCCTTGACCGTCACGCAGAACACGTCGGCCGCCGCCATGATCGGCCCCGGCCGCGAGGCGAACAGCCCCGGCGGCAGCATCGAGGAGACCACGTGCATGCCGTACGCCGCGACCGGCCGCGTGCCGGCCGCGTCCAGCACGCCCTCGTCGATCATGCGCTGGGCGCCGTCGTGCCCCTCCTCGCCCGGCTGGAACATGAAGATCACGTCACCGGCCAGCTCCTCGCGCCGCGCGCTCAGCAGGTGCGCCGCGCCCGCCAGCATCGTGGTGTGCAGGTCGTGCCCGCACGCGTGCATCTGGCCCGGCAACTGGGAGATGTAGGGCAGGTCGTTCTTCTCCGTCACCGGCAGGGCGTCCATGTCGCCCCGCAGCAGCACCGACGGGCCCGGCCGGCCGCCCCGCAGCACGGCCGTGACGCTGCTCAGGCCCGTGCCCGTCCTGATCTCCAGCGGCAGGCCCTCCAGCGCGGCCAGCACCTTCTCCTGGGTGCGGGGCAGGTGCAGGCCGAGCTCGGGAGTGGCGTGCAGGGAGTGGCGCAGCCGGACCAGCTCGTCCCGCATGTCCTGGGCGGATTCAGTGAACGACATGAAGAACATTCTTCACGTGCCGGGCGGGAAGTCGATAAGGCGCGCTCGGTACGATGGGCCACGTGACTCAGCGTAAGCGGATCGACTCCTGGTTGTCCGACATGGACGGCGTGCTCGTCCACGAGGGACGGCCCGTCCCAGGGGCGGACGAATTCATCAAGCGGCTCAGCGAGTCGGGCCGGAAGTTCCGGGTCCTGACCAACAACTCGATCTACACCCAGCGCGACCTGTCGGTGCGGCTGGCGGGGGCCGGCCTCGACGTGCCGGCCGAGTCCATCTGGACCTCCGCCCTGGCCACCGCCCAGTTCCTCGACGACCAGCGCTCGGGCGGCTCGGCGTACGTGATCGGCGAGGCCGGGCTGACCACGGCGCTGCACGAGGTCGGCTACGTGCTGACCGACCTCGACCCCGACTACGTGGTGCTCGGCGAGACCCGCACCTACAGCTTCACGCAGATCACCCGGGCCATCCGCCTCATCGAGGCCGGCGCCCGCTTCATCGCCACCAACCCCGACCCCATCGGGCCCTCCACCGAGGGCTCCCTGCCGGCCTGCGGCGCCGTCGCCGCGATGATCACCAAGGCCACGGGCGTGGAGCCGTACTTCGTGGGCAAGCCCAACCCCCGCATGATGCGCAGCGCGCTCAACGAGATCGAGGCCCACAGCGAGACCACGGCCATGATCGGTGACCGCATGGACACCGACATCGTCTCGGGCATGGAGGCCGGGCTGTTCACCATCCTCGTCCTCACCGGCGTCACCCAGCGCCACGAGATCGACCGCTTCCCCTACCGCCCGTCCCTGATCGTCGACTCGGTCGCCGACCTCATCGACCTCATCTGAGCCCGGCGCCCCCCGGCGGATGCGCGCCCGCGCCCGGATCGCCTCCCTGACGCCCGCGCCCGCCGGACGCGGGCGCCGGGTAGAGGATTTTCCCCCGCCTGCCCTCGCGGGTATTTCGCGTGGAAAGTGGTGATGCGCCCGCTGATTCGCGCCGGAATTGTGCGGCATGTCGGACTCGGCACCCTGCCGCTCACCAGCCGGGGGAAAGAATCACACCCGCGATCTTCCTCCTGATCGCGCCCGCCGCTCACCGGCTGCGACGATGTGATGACAGGAGCGGCACCGGGGGAAAGGGCAGGGTGCGTGGACGTACGTGCGGAGATCCTCGACCTGAAACTCCGTGTCGAGGATCTCGAGACCAACGCGGAGCAGGCCGGCGGGCTGGAGCGGCAGGAGGCCCTGCTGCGGGAGATCGTCGACCGGTCGAAGAGGCTGCAGGCGGAGGTCGCCTCGCTCAAGGCCCAGCTCTCCCGGGCCAGGGCCGAGATCGGCGAGGAGTTCGCGGCCGTCGGCACCGAGGTCGAGGGGGTCAGGCGGGAGGTCGCCGCGCGCCCCGCCGGATTCCCGCCCGCGGTCACGCCCGATCGGGAGCGCGTCGACGCCGTGGACGTGCGGGCGGAGATCGCCGTCGAGTTCGGCGTGATCCGGTCGGAGCTCCAGCAGGAGTTCAGCTTCCTCCGCTCCGAGATCATGGACCTCGGCATCAAGCTCGACCGCCTCCTGATCGCCGGCCCCTGATCGCCGGCCCCTGATCGCCGGCCCCTGATCGCCGGCCCCTGATCGCCGGCCCCTGAACCGCCCGCGCCGTTTCAGAGTGAGAGGGCCGGCTCCATGACCTCGGCCGGGCAGAGCTGGTGGATCACCTTGCGCACCTGGGCCCGCAGCTCCGGGGCGGCCAGATGGCCGTTCTCGTCGAAGTGCGGGCAGGCGGGCGAGATCACCAGCTCGGCGCCCATGACCACCGCCCCGGCCTCCAGCAGCCGCTTGTACAGCTCCGCCTGGGCCCACATGGCCCCGCAGGCCCGCGCGCTGGCGCTCATCACCGCCACGTGCTTGCCCGACAGCCCGTCGCGGGCCGACATCCAGTCCAGCGCGTTCGTCAGCTCCAGCGGCAGCAGGCTGTGCTCCGGGGCGGTCAGCAGGACCGCGTCGCCGCCCGCGACCAGCGTGAGCAGCTCACGCGCGGGGGCGGGCACGGGCCCGGGGCGGTAGCCCGGGAGCTCGCCCAGTCCCCGCCACACCTCGAAGCCGACGCCCGCCGGCAGCTCGCCGCCCGCCGCGTCCAGCAATCTGGTGATGAACGACCCCGCGTGGAGGCTCGCGGCGATCCCGATGATTTTCACCCTCTGCTCCCCAGGGGTTCCGGTGTTACCGGGAACCTGCCCGATGTCGGGGATGTCCAAGACCATCTCCAGGTCAAGAGCCGCACAGACTTCCCGCCGCCGGGGGAAGACGGGAATTCAGCGGCCCGCCGCCCGCTCGCCGGCGTCGCGGGGGCGGCGGAAGATGAGGGCCAGCACGCGCAGCCCGAGGATCGCGGAGATCACCAGCAGGTTGTAGCCGATGAGGTGGATCAGCGTCGTCGAGGGCAGCACCTCGACCCCGCCGTCGCTGCCCAGCAGGATGACCGCCATCACCCCCGCCGTGCCGCCCAGCACCGTGAGCAGCACCTGGTGCAGCAGGCCGGTGATGTAGCGGCGGTCGCGGTCGTCGGCCAGCAGCCGCACGTTCATGCCGAAGCGGCCGTGCTCGGCCGCGCTGGCGATGCGCTCGACCCGGCGGGGCAGGCGGCGCAGCATCGGCAGCAGCGCGGCCAGCTCCTGGCCGATCGACTCGCCGATGGTGTCGGGCGTGACCTGCTCGGCCAGGTACCGCCCGGCGAACTCGCGCGCCTCGCCGATCAGGTTGAAGCCCGGCGACAGTCGGACGAGCGTGCCCTCCAGCGTGGCCAGCGCCCGGAAGACCGCGGCCACCTCGGGCGGGATCGACAGCCCGTACACCGAGACGATCTTGAACAGGTCGGTGAAGAGCTGCACGCTGTCCATGCCCGGCGCCAGGTGCCTGGCCATGAACTGGCCGAGCGCCCGTTCGAGCGCGGGCTCGTCGATGTCCTCGGGCCTGGGCACGACCTCCAGCAGCGCGTCGGTGACGCCGAGGGGGTCCTGCCGGTTCATCGCGAGCAGGAAGCGCTGCAGCGCCGAGCGCACGGAGGCGTCGAGGCGGCCCACGGAGCCGAAGTCGAGCAGGCCGAGCGTGCCGTCGTCGAGCAGCATGAGGTTGCCCGGGTGCGGGTCGGCGTGGAAGACGCCCTCCACCAGGATCTGCCTGAGCAGGCAGTCGAGCAGGTCGCGGGCCAGGCGCGGGCCCTGCGTGGCGTCGGCCGCGGTGACCGGGCGGCCCGACAGGCGCTGCATGACCAGCACGCGCTCGGAGCACATGGCGGTGATCGGGGCGGGGTAGGTGACGGTGCCGCCGGAGGAGGCGGCCACGGCGGCCATGTTGGCCGCCTCGACCCGGAAGTCCAGCTCTTCCCTGATGGCCGCGGCGAACCCCTCGGCCAGGTCCCGCAGGCCCAGCGAGCGGCCCCAGCGGGTCCTGGACTCCAGCGTGGCGGCCAGCCGCCGGACGATGTCGAGGTCTCTGGCGACCGTGGAGCCGATCCCCGGCCGCTGCACCTTGACCACCACGCTCTGCCCCGAGTGCAGGCGGGCGGCGTGCACCTGCCCGATCGAGGCGGCGGCCAGCGGCGTCCGGTCGAACGCGGCGAACGCCTCGTCCACCGGCCTGCCCAGCTCGGCGGCCAGCACCGGCTCGATCTGCTCCCACGGCGCCGGCGCCACCTGGTCCTGCAGCCGCCCCAGCTCCTCGACGAACTCGGCGGGCAGCAGGTCGCGCCGGGTGGACAGGACCTGGCCGAGCTTGACGAACGTGACGCCGCCGTCGTCCAGCGCCTGGCGCAGCGACCTGGCCAGGCGCAGCTTGCCCGGGTGGTCCTCCAGCCGCTCGCCCCGGCCCCTCAGGTACGGGCCGAGCCCGTGCCGGATGGCGATCCGGGTGATCTGGGAGTAGCGCCTGCCCCTGGAGACGCGGCCGCGTACGGACCTGACCAGCTCCAGCGGCCCCGGCAGGGAGCCCGGCGGCACCAGCGCCTCCGCCAGCACCAGCAGCGCCATCGGGATGAGCACCACGCACATCACGACCAGCAGCAGCAGCCCCAGCGCGGCGGCGGGGGGCGGCTGCCCGAGGTCCACGGGGCCGATCGTGGCCAGGATCGGCTCCAGGATCGGCTGCGACAGCCCGAACGCCAGCAGCGCGGCCACGAACGTGCGCAGCACCCCGAACCGGACGTCCAGCAGGCGCTGCGCCGCGACGGCGAGCAGGATGATCATCACTAACGTGACGAGCCCGACGATCAGCGCGGTGGCGAAATCCATGGGCCAGCATCCTGCCACGTCCGCGCGGTCCCCCGGACCCGGCGGTCCGGGGCGTCACCCGCGGGTGGCGCGGGGCGTCACTGGCGGGCGGCGGCGCGGGCGCGGCGCTCCTCGCGGCGCTCGACGAACCGGGCGGCCGTGGCGTCGGTCTTGGCCAGGAACGCCGACAGCTCCTCGCGCGCCTTCTCCCCTTCGGCGTCCAGGCCGGTCTTGTCGAAGACCGACCACTGCCGCAGCACGGGCATGAGCACGTCGTCGAGGTGGAGGCGCAGGTCGTAGATGCCCTCGTTGGCGATGATCAGGGCCTTGCGGGCGAAGCCGTCCATGCCCTGGCCGGGCATCTGGAAGGTGGTCACCACGTCGGTCACCGCGCGCATGGTCTGGTTGGGGTCGAGCTCGAAGGCCGCCTTGAGCAGGTTGCGGTAGAAGAGCATGTGCAGGTTCTCGTCGGCCGCGATCCTGGCCAGCAGCCGCTCACAACCCTCGTCGCCCGACGCCCTGCCGGTGTTGCGGTGCGCGATGCGGGTGGCCAGCTCCTGGAAGGAGACGTACGCGAGCTGCTGGAGCATGGTGTTGTACTCGGTGGCGTAGCCCGCCTCCATGTGCGCCATGCGCGCCCGCTCCAGCGCCACCGGGTCCACGGCGCGGGTGACGGTGAGGTAGTCGCGGATGGCGGTGCCGTGGCGGTCCTCCTCGGCCGTCCACCGGTGCACCCAGGTGCCCCAGGCGCCGTCACGGCCGAAGGTCGTGGCGATCTCGTGGTGGTAGCTGGGCAGGTTGTCCTCGGTCAGGAGGTTGACGATGAGCGACACGCGCGCCGCTTCGGGGATCTTGGAGTCGCTGTCCTGCCACGCCTCGCCCCCGTAGATGCCGTCGAAGTCGCGGCCCTCGCTCCACGGGATGTACTCGTGCGGGAACCACTCCTTGGCCATCTTCTCGTGGCGGTCGAGCTCCCCGGCAACCACCGGCTCGAGCTCGTGCAGCAGCTCCGTCTGAGTCATCGCCATAAAAGATCTTCTCCTTCTGGTTACGGTACCGTAGGTTAGGCTACCCGAAGGACATAACGGTCAAATAAGGTGCACCTATGCGACCTAGTGTCCGGGGAGTCCTGCTCGACCACGACGAACGGCTCATCCTCTTCCGGCGTACGGTGCCGGGCCGCGCCCGCTACTGGAGCGTTCCCGGAGGGCACGTGGAGCCCGGGGACGGCACGCTGGAGGACACCCTGCACCGGGAGCTGCGCGAGGAGCTGGGCGCGACCGTGCGCGCGGTGACGCCTCTGGTGACCGTGTCGTACCCGTGGCGGGGTGAGGTCAAGACACAGCACGTCTTCGGTTGCCGGTTGGTGTCCATGGACCCGGAGCTGCGCGACGGGCCCGAGTTCGACGACCCGTCGCGGGGACTGTACGAGGTGGAACGGGTGCCGCTGGAGCAGTCGGAGATCTTCGCCAGGAAGCTCATCCCGGAGGCCGTGGCCGGTTACCTCTCGGCCAGCATCACGGCGCTGCCCCGGCTCATCGGCTGATCGGCGGCCGCTCGCCCGGCGCGCGGAAGTGGCCGAGGTCATACGGCAGGCGCCCGGCGCCGGGGTCAGGGGTCGCGGCGCAGGCGCTTGAGGTCGGCCCGGTGCTTCTTGGTGGCGATGCGGCGCTCGACGGCGCCCCGGCTGGGCTTGGTCGGGCGGCGGCGCTTGGGCGGCGGGGCGATGGCCTCGCGCAGGCGCTGTGCCAGACGGTGCGCGGCGGCCTCCCGGTTGCGCAGCTGGGAGCGGTATTCGGAGGCCGCGATCGTGATCGTGGCAGAGCCCAGGCGGTCGAGCGCGCGGGCCTTGAGCGCCGGCGGCAGCGCCGTGCTCGCGGCCACGTCGAAGGTCAGCTCCACGCGGCTGTCGGTGGTGTTGACGCCCTGCCCGCCCGGGCCTGACGAGCGGGAGAAGCGCCAGACGAGCTCGGCGTCGGGGATGACGACCGAGTCGTTGACGACCAGCGGGCCGGGCATGTGGGGAGCTCCTGTTCGCGAACCTGCGTTCTTTGTACGAGTTGTCACCGTATCTGGCCGCCCTATGCCGCCCGCAAAGGCATTTTCCGCACGGGGCCGCCGATTGACGGCCCCGCCGCCCCCGGCGTATGTCAATAGCGCGAACAATCACGGGGTGCGGGGAGGCGCGGTGGCCGGCATCGTCGGCGTGCACGGGATCGGCAAGTACGACTACTACCTCCGGGCCGGCCGGTCCGCCGCCGGGGCCGAGCTGGCCATGCGCCGCAAGTGGGACCGCTACCTGCACGCGGCCCTCGGGGGCGAGGCGCGGGCGTACTTCGCCGAGATCGCCTACTTCTCCCACCTCCTGCGTGACGAGCACGGCGACGCGGACGTCCCGGAGGCGGCCGCCGTCATGGAGGCGCGGGCCGAGCAGGTGTTCGTCGCCTGGGCCCGCCAGCTCGGCCTGGGCGAGCACGTCACGGGGGCGCTCAAGTCGTTCACCGGGTGGCTGCTGGAGCGGCTGGACGGCAGGTCGGCGGCCTTCGCGAAGCTGTTCGCGCCCGAGGTGGCCGCCTACCTCACCGACCAGGCCGGACGCGAGCGGTCCCGGCAGGCCGTGGCCGGCTGCATCAGGAAGAACCGGCCCAAGGTGGTGATCGCCCACTCGCTCGGCAGCGTGGTGACGTACGAGGCGCTGTGGGCGGAACCTGACCTGGAGGTCGAGCTGCTGATCACCCTCGGCAGCCCGCTCGGCATGCGCAACGTCATCTTCGAGCACCTCCTGCCCGCCCCCGTCAACGGGCGCGGCGAGCGGCCCAAGGGGGTGCGGCGCTGGGTCAACATCGCCGACAAGGACGACATCGCCGCCATCCCGCCGCAACTGGCCCGCAGCTTCACCGGCGTGGACGTCGAGGAGCTGGTCAACCTCGACTGGATCGACTTCCACACCGCCGGGAAATACCTGGGCTGCCCGGCGCTGGTCCCGCATCTGCGACCATTCCTGGCATGACGTGGATCGTGTTCGACTACGGCGGTGTCCTGTCGCTGCCCCAGCCCGACTCCGACGCCGAGGCCATGGCGCACGCCGTGGGCGCCGAGCCCGAGGAGTTCAAGCGGGGCTACTGGGAGCACCGGCTCGCCTTCGACCGGGGGAGCCTGACCCCGCACGCCTACTGGTCGGCCGTCCTGGGCAGGCCCGTCACGCACACCGAGGTCGCGCGGCTGGTCGCGATGGACGTGGCGAGCTGGGCCCACCCCGACACCGGTACGGTCGCCCTGCTCGGCGAGCTGATCGAGGCGGGCCGTGACGTGGCGCTGCTGTCCAACGCGCCCGTCTGCATCGGGGAGGGGCTGGACGAGCTGCCCTGGGTCGCCGCCATCGGGCAGCGCTTCTACAGCGGCAGGATGGGCCTGGTCAAACCCGACCGGCAGATCTACGACGAGCTGGCCAGGGCGCTGGACGCCGAACCCGCCGAGATCGTCTTCATCGACGACCGCGAGGAGAACGTCGAGGGGGCGCGGCGCGCGGGCATGACCGGCGTACGGTTCACCGACGCGGCCACCCTGCGCGCGACCCTCCCGGGCGTCCCCAGCGGCCACCCCTGACGACGCGACGGCGGCCCGCACCTGCCATGACGGCCCGCACCTGCCATGACGGCCCGCACCTGCCATGACGGCGGCCCGCACCTGCCATGACGGCGGCCCGCGCCTGCCACGACGGCGGGTCCCCCTGCCAGGACGGCGGCCCGTTCCGCCCCATGGCGGCGGGATCGCCGCCCGGGTGGCGCGGCCCGGGCGGATGCGGGCCGACCGATGCTGTTCACCCGCCCTTGACTCCGCTGTCACGGCAGGGTCAGCGCGGGTGGACATACCTGGTGGCGTGGACCGCAGAGCCTTCCTGACAGCGGCGACAGCCGGCCTCCTCCTCCCGCCGCCCGCCACCCCGGCGGCGGCCGCCGTCTCGTCGTCGAGAACCCTCAGAGCCGACCCCTTCACGCTGGGCGTGGCCTCGGGCGACCCCTCCTCCGACGGCTTCGTGCTGTGGACCAGGCTCGCCGTCGACCCGCTCGGCGGCGACGGGCGCGGCGGCATGCCCGCCCGCGACGTGGACGTGGACTGGCAGGTCGCCACCGACGAGCGCTTCACCAAGGTCGTCAAGTCCGGCACCGCCACCGCCCGGGCGGGCGCCGCCCACAGCGTGCACGTCGAGCTGAAGGGGCTGGAGCCGGGCCGTGACTACTTCTACCGCTTCAGGAGCCAGGGCCGGCTCTCACCGGCCGGCCGCACCAGGACGACGCCCCAGGGGGAGACGCCGCTCACCTTCGCGGTGGCCGCCTGCGCGCACTACGAGCACGGCTACTACACCGCCTACCGCCGCCTCGCCGAGCAGGAGCCCGACCTGGTGGTCTTTCTCGGCGACTACCTGTACGAGTACGGCCCCAGCGGCTACACCGCCCTGGCCGGCCGCGTACGCAGCCACACCCCCGGCAAGTGCCGCACGCTCGCCGACTACCGGCTGCGGCACGCCCAGTACAAGAGCGACCCCGACCTGCAAGCCGCGCACGCCGCCGCCCCGTGGCTGGTGGCCTTCGATGACCACGAGGTCGAGAACAACTGGGCCGGCCCCGTCTCCAGCACCGGCGCGGCGGGCTTCGCCCGGCGGCGGGCGGAGGCGTTCAGGGCGTACTACGAGAACATGCCGCTGCGCCGCGCCAGCCTCCAGGGCGCCGCGCTCAAGGTGAACCGGCGCATCTCCTGGGGCACGCTGGCCCGCTTCCACCTGCTCGACACCCGCCAGTTCCGCGACGACCAGGCGTGCCAGGACGGCGTGCGGGCCGGCTGCGACGACCGGCTCGCCGCCGGGCGCACGCTGCTCGGCTCCGGCCAGTGGCGCTGGCTGGAGAGCGGCCTGAACGACTCCACCACCCGCTGGAACCTGCTCGGCCAGCAGATCATGGTGGCCCACCGCGACTACAAGGTCGGGCCCGGCCGCGAGGTGAACCTGGACTCCTGGGACGGGTACGCGGCCGAGCGCACCCGGCTGCTGGAGTCCCTGGCCCGCACGTCGAACCCGGTCGTGCTGACGGGCGACGCGCACATGCACCACCTGGCCGAGCTCAAGACCGACTTCGACGACCCGGACGCGCCGGTCGTGGCCAGGGAGCTGGTGGCCTCGTCGATCGCCAGCGACGGCGACGGGTACCGGGACCGTACGTGGATCTCCGAGGCTCTCCAGGAGAATCCGCACATCTCCTACATCGACCAGCGGCGCGGCTACCTGATGGCCCGGCTGACCCGGGACGAGCTGTCGGTCGAATTCCGCACGCTCGACTACATCTCCCGCAGGGGCGCCCGCGCCAGGACCGCGCACCGCCTGACCATCCCGGCCGAGGCCGGGGACGCGGCGGCCCGCCGCGCGGCGGCGGCGCCCCGCGCCGGCTGAACGTCCGCTGGGAACCCGCTGAGGATCCGCTCAACCGTTTCCGCCCATCCGCCGGGAGCTCGGGCGTCCGGGGTTCGTCATGTGCCGGGCCAGGTTCCGTCGGGGAACGCGCCGGACGTGCTGCCGGGCATGACCACCTGGTCGCTCTCGCCCAGGCCCGAGACGACCTCCACGTACTGGTCGCCGCGCACGCCGGTGCGCACCGCCTTCGCCGCGTCCCGGCCCGAGGCGCGGACCGTGACGACCTGGGTGCCGTCGGCCCGGGTGCGGACGGCGGCGGCCGGCACGTACACGGCGTTCCTGGCCTCGTCCGTGGTGATCGTCACCGAGGCGGTCTGGCCGAGCATGAGACCGGTGGGCGGGTCGTCGAAGGCGAGGGTGACCGCGTACCGGACGAGCCGGCCGTCCACGGTGGCCGTCGGAGCGATCGCCGTCACCGTCCCCTGGTGGCGCTCGCCGCTCCGGGTGGCCAGGGTGATCTGTGCCTTCTGGCCGAGCTTGAGCCTGTTCACGTCGGACTCGGTGACCATGGCGGCCACCTGGAGCTCGTTCAGGTCGCCGAGGCTGATGAAGGTGCCGGTGCCGGCGGCGTCGCCGGGCGCGCCCGCCACCGACAGGACCGTGCCGGACACGGGGGCCACGATCCGGGTGCCCCGTACGGCGTCGGCGGCCTCCTCCAGGGCGGCCTCGGCCCGGTCCACGCTCGCGGCCGCCTGCTCCTCACTCATCCCGCTCCCGGCCCCGCCGGTGTCGCCCGTGTCGCCCGTGTTGCCCGTCGCGCTCGTGGCGGTGCGGGCGCAGGAGTCCTGGGCGGGGCGGTCGCCGGCGCCGGGTCTGGCGGAGGTCTTTCCGGTGGGCCTGCCGCTCGCCGACGGCTTCGCGCTGGTGGCGGGTTTTCCGGTGGCGGGCTTTCCGGTGGTGGGTGGCTTGCCGGCGGGAGAGGCGGACGGGGAGCCGGTCGCGGAGGGCTGTCCTCCTGGCTGTCCGTTCCCTCCAGGCTGTCCGTTCCCTCCGGTGCCGCCGTTCCCGGGGCCGGAGGCGTCGCCGGGCCCGCCCGTTCCCCCGCTGGACGCGCCGCCCGTCGGACTGGCGGTGACCGTCTTCGTCGCGGTGGCGGTGGCGGTGGCGGTGACGGTGACGGTGGTGGTGACAGTGGCAGTGGCGGTTACGGTGACCGTCACGGTGGGTTCCGGGCCGGGGCCGGTGGGGTCAGGGGCCGGTGTGGTCGTGGGATGCCCGGTGGCAGGCGGGGCCGGGTGTCCGGCCGGGCGTGGGGTACGGCCGAGTGCTGGGCTCGTGCCCGTGCCCGTGCCGGAACGCGACCCCGCCCTCTCGTCAGCCGGCGCCGCCGGCCCGAGCGCCCCGCTGGCCCCACCGCCCGTACCGGCTACTGCGTCCCCGGGAACGACGACGCCGGTGGCCCTGCCCGACGGGGAGGGAACGTTGCCGGTCGTCGGCATCCTCCCGGCGGACGTGGCGCGTCCGGAGGTCGTGGGGTCGGAGGGTGTGGGGCTGGGCGGGGTGGGTGCGGAAGGGCGGGGGCAGGCTGGCGTGGGGGAGGCGGCGCCGGTGGGGCGGATGGCGGCGGCCGTGCTGGTCGACGCCGTCTTGAGGGCCTCTTCGGCCGCCGCGAGGTCGGCCTTGGCCGCCGCGTACGCCTCCCGCGCCGCCCGCCCGTCGATCCTGGCCAGGACCTGGCCCTTCGTCACCTTGGCCCCGGCCTTGACGTACACCTTGGTCAACGTCCCCGGAGAGCCGAACGCCAGGTCCCTGCGCGCGCCGTCCACGGTGTTCCCCGCCGCGCTCACCGAGGCCGTGACCTGCCCGCGCTGCGCGGCGGCCAGCCGTACCGGGACGGCGGGCGGGGTGTCGTCGCGCAGCGCCAGCGCCAGGCCGGACCCGGCCACGAGCACGGCCAGGGCGAGCCCGCCCAGCGCGAAAGTCGGTCTCATGAGGGGACATCCTGGCCGGGCGAGATCGCGCCGGCCTGTGAGCACCCTCAGAGTTCCCTGGACGCCGCGGCGCGGGCGGCGGCTGTCAGCGAACGTTCAGCTTGCTCCCGGCTGCGGCGCAGCATCGTGTGCGAGGGTCACCGCTCGTGAAGGTGTCGATCAGGCGCAGAGCGCTGATTACCAACGGGGCGCTCACGGCGCTCCTGCTGGGCGGTGCCGGGCTCGCCTACGCGCAGCTCGGCACGGGACAGGCCGCGGGCGAGACGACCGTGCGCACGGTGACCGCGGCCCGCGGCTCCGTGACGGCCTCGGTGTCCGCCTCGGGCGCGGTGGAGAGCTCCCGCTCCCGGGCGCTCTCGTTCGGTACGAGCGGCACCGTGGAACGGATCCACGTCAAGGCGGGCGACAAGGTGGCCAAGGGCGACCTGCTGGCCGAACTGGACGACTCCGCCGCCCAGGAGACCCTGTCGGCGGCCCGGGCCGACTACCAGAGCGCCCTCGACGACGGGACCGGCACGGCGCGGCTCTACGCCGCCTACGTCAAGGCCCGCAACGCCTACCGGGAGGCGCGCCGCGCGGTCGCCGCGACCGTGCTGAAGGCGCCGTTCGACGGCACGGTGACGGCGGTGAACGGCTCGGTCGGCGGCACGGCCACCGGCTCGGGCTCAGGCACAGGCTCAAGCACCGGCTCGGGCTCAAGCACCGGCTCAAGCACCGGCTCAAGCACCGGCTCGGGCTCGGGCGGGCAGGGCGCGGCGGGCGGTTCCGCGAGCACGTCAGGCACCGGAGGGTTCGTCGAGCTGGCCGACACCACCAGGCTGCGCCTCGTCGGCACCTTCACCGAGTCGGACGTCGGCAAGCTGGAGCAGGGCCAGCAGGCCACGATCACGTTCGACGCGCTGCCCGGCGTGACCGCCACCGGCCGGGTCACCCAGATCGAGCCGGTCGCCACCACCAGCGACAACGTCGTGCGCTACCCGGTCACGGTCACCTTCACCCAGGTCCCCGGCCAGGTGAGGCTGGGCCAGACCGCCACCGTCGAGGTCGTGGTCGGCCGGGCGGAGAACGTCGTCACCGTCCCCTCCACGGCGGTCTCCACCAGCGGCGGCCGGACCACGGTGACCGTGCTGAAGGACGGGCGGCAGACCACGACGCCGGTCGAGGTCGGCGTGCGCGGCACCGCGCTCACGGAGATCAGGTCCGGAGTGTCCGAGGGCGACCGGATCGTGCCCCCGTCCACCACGGGCGGCGCCACCGGCACCACAGGCAACGGCGGCGACCGGCGGCAGCTCGGCGGCGGCGGGTTCCCCGGAGGCGGCATGCCCGGGGGCGGCGGGATGCCCGGGGGCGGGCGATGACGGCCGGCCTGCGCGTCGTGGACCCGGTGCCGGTCCTGCGGGTGCGGAACCTGGTCAAGGAGTACGGCGAGGGCGACGCCAGGGTACGCGCCCTGCGCGGCGTCGACCTGGACGTCCAGCAGGGGGACTACGTGGCCATCATGGGCGCCTCCGGCTCCGGCAAGTCCACGCTCATGAACATCCTGGGCTGCCTCGACGTGCCGACCTCCGGCACGTACCTCATCGACGGCACCGACGTGGGCCGGCTCGACGAGCACCGGCTCGCCGTCCTGCGCAACCGCCGGGTCGGCTTCGTCTTCCAGTCGTTCAACCTGATCCCGCGCATGAGCGCGCTGGCCAACGTGGAGCTGCCGCTCGTGTACGGCGGGGTCGCCCCGGCCGAGCGGCGCGCCAGGGCGCTGGCCGCGCTGGAGCGGGTCGGCCTGACCGACCGGGTGCACCACGAGCCGAACCAGCTCTCCGGCGGCCAGCAGCAGCGCGTCGCCGTCGCCAGGGCCCTGGTCACCGCGCCCGCGCTGCTGCTTGCCGACGAGCCCACCGGCAACCTGGACACCGCCTCCACCAATGACGTCCTGGAGATCATGGACCGCCTCAGTGCGGCCGGCCGCACGATCGTGCTCATCACGCACGAGGACGACGTGGCCGGGCACGCCAAGCGGGTGATCAGGCTGGTGGACGGCGAGATCGTGGAGGACCGCCGCCAGGCCCCGGTGGACGGCCCCCCGCCCCGCCTGCCCGCGACGGAGAGCACCGCCATACGGCGACCCGGGGAAGAGGCGGCTCCGCGCCCGTCCGGGTCCGAGGGGACGGCTCCGGCGTGAACCAGGTCGAGATCCTCCGCTTCGCGCTGCGCGGCCTGCTGGCCAGCAAGCTGCGCAGCGCGCTGACCACGCTCGGCATCCTCATCGGCGTCGCGGCGGTCATCATGCTGGTCGCGGTGGGCGAGGGCTCCTCGCGGAGCATCCAGCAGAACATCCAGCGCCTCGGCGCGAACACGCTGACGATCTCCCCGTCCTTCTCGGGAGGCTCGGGCGGCGGCGGAGGCGGGGCGATCCGCGCTCCCGGCGGCGGCGGCGGTGGCCTTGGCGGAGGCGGTGGCGGCAACACGGGGCCGCGCACGCAGGCCAGGCAGCTCACCCTGGCCGACGCCCAGGCGCTGACCGACAAGACGCTCGCCCCCTCGGTCAAGAGCGTCTCGCCGGTGGCGACCGTCTCCTCCGCCACCGCCTCGTACGGCGCCGCCTCCCATGCCATCGCCCAGTTCGTCGGCACGTACCCCAGCTACTTCGAGGCCGTCAACAAGCCCGTCGCCCGGGGCTCGTACTTCTTCAACGACGACGTGCTGGCCGCCAGGAAGGTCGTGGTGCTCGGCCGGACGGTGGCGGCGGAGCTGTTCGGCACGGCCGACCCGATCGGCAGGCAGGTCAGCGTGTCGGGGGTGCCGTTCACGGTCGTCGGCGTGCTGAAGGAGAGCGGGGCCGGCGGCTTGCAGGACGCCGACGACGTGGCGATCGCGCCGCTGCCCGCCGTACAGCAGAGCCTGAGCGGGTTCGGCCCGCTCGGCCAGATCGTCGTGCAGGCCACCGGCGCCGAGGCCACCACGACGGCGCAGGCCGAGGTCACGGCCATCCTCAACCAGCGGCACGGCGTCACGAGCGCGAACCCCGACTACCGCGTGCTCAACCAGGCCGCCCTCCAGGAGACCGTCAGCGAGGCGACCGGCACCTTCACCGTGCTGCTGGGCGCCGTCGCCGCGATCTCGCTGCTCGTGGGCGGGATCGGCATCACCAACATCATGCTGGTGACGGTCACCGAGCGCACCCGCGAGATCGGCATCCGCAAGGCCGTCGGCGCGCCCAGGAGCGCCATCCTGGGCCAGTTCCTGGTGGAGGCCACGCTGCTGAGCCTGGTCGGCGGGCTGTCGGGGGTGCTGGTGGCGTTCGTGGGCACCCGGTTCACCATCGCCGGCATCGAGCCGGTGCTCGTGCCGTCGTCGGTGGCGCTGGCGCTGGGCGTCTCGCTGGCCATCGGGCTGTTCTTCGGCAGTTATCCCGCCAACCGGGCGGCCAAGCTCAGGCCCATCCAGGCCCTGCGCCATGAGTGACCCCGCCGCACGAGTAAGGAGACAAGGACATGGACAAGCTGGACTCCTCGCCGTTCTCCGGCGACCTGCGGGAGGAGCTCGCCGTCCAGCCCGCCCAGGGCGCCTCGAAGCTCACGCTGGCGCTCGGCGCCGGGGTCGTCCTGGTGGCCGGCATCCTGATCGGCATCCAGGCGGCGAGCTGGTCGGCCCCCGCCGACGTGCCCCCGCAGGCGGCCGGCGCGCAACGCCAGCCGGGCGGGTACGGCGGCCAGGGCGGCGAGGCCGGGTACGGCCGGCCCGACCGGCAGCCCGGCACGGGCCGGCAGGACGGTACGGGTCAGCCGGGCGGCACGGGACAGCAGGACGGCACGGGTCAGCCGGGCGGTGGCGCGGGTGCCACCGTCGGCACCGTCGAGAAGGTCGAGGGCGGCAAGGTCTACGTCAAGACCGCGGACGGCGCCACCGTCACGGTGACCACGACCGACCGGACGACCGTGCGGGTCTCGAAGCCCGGTAAGGTCTCTGACCTGGAGGCCGGCACCACGGTCGTGGTGCGCGGGCAGCAGGGCGACGACGGCGCGGTCGCGGCCGCGTCGATCAGCCAGGGAGGCGGACAGGGATTCCAGGGGGGAGGCCCGCGATGAGCGAGGCCGAGGCCAGGCTGCTGGTGGTCGATGACGAGCCCAACATCAGGGAGTTGTTCTCGGCCAGCCTGCGCATGGCCGGGTTCGAGGTCCTGACCGCGGCCGACGGCATGGAGGCCCTGCGGGTGGCGGAGGAGAGCACCCCCGACCTGGTGATGCTCGACGTCATGCTGCCCGACCTGGACGGCCTGGCGGTCGCGGGAAGGCTGCGGTCCCGCGGCCGCCGGGTCCCGGTCCTGTTCGTGACCGCCAAGGACACGCCGGAGGACCGGATCGCCGGGCTGGGGCTCGGCGAGGACTACGTGACCAAGCCGTTCAGCCTGGAGGAGGTCATCGCCCGGATCAGGGCGGTGCTGCGCAGGACCCGCCGCGGCGCGCCGCCGCCGAACCGGCTGCGGGTGGCCGACCTGGAGCTGGACGAGGAGAGCCACGAGGTCTGGCGCGACGGCGTCGCGGTGCGGCTGTCGCCCACCGAGTTCCGGCTGCTGCGCTACTTCATGCTCAACGTGGGCCGGGTGCTGTCGAAGACGCAGATCCTCGACCACGTCTGGAACGGCGACTGGCGCACCGACGTCGGCCTCGTCGAGTCGTACGTCTCCTACCTGCGTCGCAAGGTCGACACCGGCGAACGGAAATACCTGCACACCCTGCGCGGGGTCGGCTACATCCTGCGCCCGCCGCGCCTATGAGCCGGCGCGGGAGACGGCTCCACCCGGGCCGGATCAGGAGACAGCTCTCCCGGGCGCCGCTCTGGCTGCGCCTGGTCTCGGCCACCCTCCTGCTGGTCACCCTCGCCATCACGCTGACCGGTTTGTTCGCCGTGCGGCTGCTGCGCAGCTACCTGGTCGAGCGGGTGGACCAGCAACTCCGCGTGGCCACCGTGCCGCGCGACCCGCCCCCGCCGCCCGACCCGCGCCCCGACGGCCGGCCGCAACGCTACTTCGGCCTGTTCCACGGGGTGCTGCTGGGGCCGGGCGGCGACCCGGTCAGGACCATCAGCGAGTCCACCGAGGAGCACACGCCCGACCTGCCCCGCCTGACCCTCCGCCAGGTCATCGAGCTGCGGGGCCGGCCCTTCACCGTGGAGTCCCGGGACGCCGGCGGGCCGAGCTGGCGGGTCGTCGCCGTGCCGACGCGCGACGGCCACAGCCGCCTGACGGCCATCAGCCTGGCCAACGTGGACGCGACGGTCTCCCAGCTCGGCCTGATCGTGGCCGTCGGCGGCGGGGGCACGCTGGCCGTGCTCGGGTTCGCCTGCTACTGGCTGGTACGCCGCAGCCTGCGCCCCCTCCGCGAGATCGCGCGTACCGCGAACGACATCGCCGGCGGGGACCTGTCGCGGCGCGTGCCGCTCTGGGCCGGCACCACCGAGGTCGGCAAGCTCGGCCGCTCGCTCAACACCATGCTCGCCCAGATCGAGGTGGCGGTGCGCGAGCGCGAGGAGGCCGCCGAGGCCGCCCGCGAGTCCGCCACGGCCGCCCGCGAGTCGGCGACGGCCGCCAGGCGCTCGGAGGAGCTGATGCGCCGGTTCATGGCCGACGCCTCCCACGAGCTGCGCACGCCGCTGACCTCGATCAGGGGCTTCGCCGAGCTGTACCGGCTGGGGGAGGAGAAGGACCTGGCCGAGGCCGTACGGCTGCTGGGCCGCATCGAGGGGCAGGCGGCCAGGATGGGGCTGCTGGTGGAGGACATGCTGCTGCTGGCCCGGCTCGACCAGCGGCGCGCGCTGGACCTGCGGCCCGTGGACCTGCTCAGCCTGGCCGCCACCGCCGTCATCGACGCCCAGACCCTGGCGCCCGACAGGAGGATCGAGCTGGTGCGCCTGTACGGCGGCGAGGGCGAGGTGCTCGTGACCGGGGACGAGACGCGGCTGGCGCAGGTGCTCAACAACCTCGTCACCAACGCGCTCACCCACACCCCGCCCGGCACCCCGTTCCAGGTCCGGGTCGGCATCCGCGACGGCGGCGGGGCCGGCGACGGGGCCGGCGACGGGGCTGGTGACGGGGCCGGGGACGCCGGCGGCGCCGGGAGGGGTGGCGACGGGGGACAGGCCGTGCTGGAGGTGGCCGACGAGGGGCCGGGGTTCACGCCGGAGGTGGCCGAGCGGGTGTTCGAGCGCTTCTACCGCGCCGACCCGGCACGCAGCGCCGGCGGGTCGGGGCTGGGGCTGTCGATCGCGGCCACGCTGGTGGAGGCGCACGGGGGGATCATCGTGGCGGAGAGCGAGCCCGGCAAGGGCGCCCTGTTCCGGGTCATCCTCCCGGTACGACCCGACCCCGGAGCCGAGCGCGAACCGGAACCCGACCCCGGTTCCGGTTCCGGTTCCGGTTCCGGTTCCGGCTCCGGTTTCAGGGCCGGGCCCGGGGGTCAGCCGAAGGCGTAGCCGTACAGGCCGGTGCCCTTGCTGAGCTCGCGCACCTTGCCCAGCCTCAGCCCGGACTCGCGCCGCCCCGGCGCGTACATCACGAGCCCCTGGTCCGGCGCCGCCACCACCAGCCCGTACACCGGCCGCCGCCTCTCCAGCGTCCGGTAGCGCTCCCAGCCGGGCAGCGCCGCCACCGAGGCGCCGAAGTCCCGGCCCTTCCCCTTCACGAGCAGGTTGCCCACCCGCGTCAGCCCGCCCGACGACCGGCCCGCCAGCACCTGCACGGCCTTCTCGCCGGGCACGCCGATGGCCAGCTCGTCGTTGCCGTCGCCGTTGAAGTCCCCGGCCGCCAGCGACGCCCCGAACCGGTCGTAGTAGCGGGGCTTGCCGTCGAGGGAGTTCTGCGACCACGCCTCGGTCCGGTCGGTGCGCAGGCCGGCCCGCGAGCCGTACAGGACGTCCACGGTGCCGTCGCCATAGTCCATGGCCCGCTGGTTCGCGCTGAGCCCCTCGCCGGGCACCCCGATCGCCAGGTCGGAGCGGCCGTCGCCGTTGAAGTCGCCGGTGGCCAGCGCGGCGCCGAAGTTGTCCCACTTCTCGGCGGCGCCCTTGATCCCCGGGGTGCTCTGGGTGAGGAACCGGGCCCGCCTCTGGCGTACGTCGATCACGGTGACCGACCCCTGCCCGTCCTTCGTCACGCTGTCGGCGGGCGCGCCCACGGCCAGCTCGTCCCGCCCGTCGCCGTCGAAGTCGCCGCTCGCCAGCGACGCGCCCCACTGGTCGGTGACGTTCGCGGCCTGCCGTACCCACCGCGTCTTCTGCGAGATCTGGTACGGCTTGCGGCCTTTCATCCAGTACACCGTCACCAGCCCGCCCGACCGGTGACTCGGCGCCCCGACGGCCAGCTCGTCCCGGCCGTCCCCGTCGAAGTCCCCCGCCGCCAGCGCGGCCCCGAACCGGTCGCTGGCCGGCTTGCCCAGCGCCAGCTCCTTGCCCGCGACCAGCCCGCGCGGCGACCCGTTGAAGATCTGCACCACGCCGTTCCCGTCGCCACCGGGCACCCGCGCGCCGGTGAACTCCTCCGACACCCCCACGGCCAGGTCGGCGCACCTGTCCCCGTCGAAGTCGCCCACGGCCAGCGCCGACCCGAACGAGTCGCCGGGCTCGGCGCCGTCCTGGGTGAGCCTGGTCTTCTCGCCGCTGCCGTACATGACGGTGACGGACCCGGCCCTGGAGGCGTCGTACGGGGCCGCCACGGCCAGGTCCGGCCGGCCGTCGGCGTCGAAGTCGAGCGGGTGGCCGCCGCATGCGCGGGCGGCGGGGGCCGAACCGGAGGCGAGGGGGAGAACCAGGCAGACGGCGAGCAACGCATTCATACCGGAAGTCATGTCCGGCCCGCCCGAACCCGGCCTGAACGGCACGAGAACGGCCCAGGAGGGCAGGATGCACATCGCCTTCCGGCCGGTGGTCCGGCCGTCCGCCGGAGGCGCGGGAACGTGCCAGGATAGACAGGTGGACATCGACCTCGCTGATCTGGATTTCTGGCGGAAACCACTCAAAGAGCGGAATGAGGCGTTCGCCCGGCTCCGGCAACTGGAGCACCCGGTGTTCTTCCCGGAGAAGAAGGTGCCGCTCCTCCGCTCGGGCAAGGGCTTCTACGCCCTCGTGCGCCACGCCGACGTGGTCGAGGCCAGCCGCAACGCCAAGATCTTCTCCAGCGAGCCGGCCGTCACCAACCCCGAGCCGCCCGGCTGGGTGAAGCAGGTGTTCGGCGAGTCGATGGTCAACATGGACGACCCGCGCCATGCCCGCCTGCGCCGGATCGTCACCCGCTCGTTCAGCCCGAAGATGCTCGCCGGGCTGCAGAGCGACATCGAGGCCGCCTGCGCCCGCATCGTCGACGACGTGATCAAGGACGGCCCGCGCGACTTCGTCACCCAGGTCGCCGCCCGGCTGCCCATCCACGTCATCTGCGACATGCTCGACATCCCGTACGAGCTGCGCGAGAAGGTCCACCAGCACGTCGACATCTCCACCGCCTACACCGGCGTGCGCCCGAGCCTGGCCCGCAGCGTGCAGATGGCAGGCCAGAACATGCTGGCCCTGCTGGCCCTGCAGCGCATGGTCATCAAGCTCGGTCACGAGCGCGTCGCCAATCCCAAGGGCGACCTGGTCTCCCTGCTGGTCAACGCCAACCCCGACGGGGAGAAGCTGACCGACAAGGAGCTGGGCTCGTTCTTCTCGCTGCTGCTGGTGGCGGGAAACGAGACCGCGCGCAACACCATGGCCCACGGCATCAAGCTCCTCACCGACAACCCGGCCCAGCGCGAGCTGCTGATGAGCGACTTCGACGCGCACATCAACGGCGCGATCGAGGAGATGGTCCGCTACGTCTCGCCCATCATGCAGTTCCGCCGCACGGTCACCGAGGACTACTCGCTGCGCGGGCTGGAGCTGAAGAAGGGCGACAAGGTCGTGCTCTTCTACGGCTCGGCCAACCGCGACGAGTCGGTCTTCCCCGACGCCGACGCCTTCGACATCACCCGCGACACCAAGCCCCACGTCGGCTTCGGCGGCCCGGGGCCGCACTTCTGCCTGGGGGCCAACCTGGCCAGGCAGGAGATGCGCACGATGTTCCGCGAGCTGCTGACCCGCCTGCCCGACGTCCGCTCGGTCGGCGAGCCCGAGCTGCTGCTGTCGAACTTCGACAACAGCGTCCGCAGCCAGCCCTTCACCTTCTGACGCGCGTCCGGCCCCTGTCCGGGGGGCCGGGGCCGCTGTCCGGAGGCCGGAGCCGCGCCGCCGCGGTCAGCCGCCGGAGCCGGATCCCCGGCCGGTGCCGGGGCCCGTGCCCGGGACGGTGCCGGGGCCGGGGACGGTGCCCGGACCGGCCCCCGTGCCGGGGGTGGTGCCCGTGCCGGGGTCCGGGGCGGCGGCCGTGCCATCGCCCGTGCGATCCGCCGGGGTGGCGGCCGGGGCCGGGCCGGTGTCGCCGGCGTCGTCGTCATCGACGGCCAGCACGTTCGTCGTGATCGTGAAGAACGTGATCAGCGCCGCCACCACCATCATCCCGGCACTGATCAGCATGGCCGTCCGGAACCCGGCGTCGAACACCGCCGGCTGCTCGAACGCCCCGCCCACCAGCCCCACCAGCGGCGGCACGGCGGCCACGGACAGCAGGCCGCCGGTGCGGGCCACGGCGTTGTTGACGCCGCTGGCGGTGCCCGCGTACCGCTCGTCGGCCGAGGCCAGCACGGTCGCCGTCAGCGGCGCGACCGTCGCCGACAGCCCCAGCCCGAACAGGCACATCGTGGGCAGCACGTGCAGCGCGTACGACGCGCCGGGCCCGATCGTGCTCATGGCCACGAAGGCGGCGCCCGCCATCAGGATCCCGATCGTCATGAGCAGCCGGGGCCCGACGCGCTTGGCCACCTCGCCGGCCCTGGCCGACAGCAGCATCATGAGGATCGTCGCCGGCAGCAGCGCCGTGCCGGCGACCACGGGGGAGAACCCGGACACCACCTGGAGCTGCACCACGAACAGGAAGAACACCACGCCCATGGCCCCGTACATGATCAGCGTCACCACGTTCACCGCCGTGAACACCCGGTCGCGGAACATGCTCACCGGCACCAGCGCCTCCGGCGACCTGCGGATCTGCGTCACCACGAACGCCGTCGCCAGCGCCAGCCCCGCCACCAGCGGCACCGGGGCGCCCTTCTCGATCAGCCCGTAGGTGATCCCGGCCAGGGCCAGCGCCGCCAGCACCGAGCCGAGCACGTCGAACCGCCCGGCCGCCTGCTCGTCCCTGCTCTCGGGGACGTGCCGCAGCGTGATGAACACGACCAGCGCCGCGAACGGCAGGTTGATCAGGAACGCCCACCGCCACCCGGCCGTCTGCACCAGCCAGCCGCCGAGCAGCGGGCCGATCGCGCTGGCCACGCCGCCGAGCCCGGACCACACGCCGACGGCCCTGGGCCGGTCGTGCCGGACGAAGGACGCCTGGATGATCGCCAGCGAGCCCGGCGTGAGCAGCGCCCCGCCGATGCCCTGCAGCGCGCGGGCGGCGATGAGGGTCTCGATGTTCGGCGCCAGCCCGCACAGCGCGGAGGCCACGGCGAACCAGACGGTGCCGATGAGGAAGATCCGGCGGCGGCCGTAGCGGTCGCCGAGCGAGCCGCCCAGCAGGATCAGCCCGGCCAGGGTGAGGGTGTACGCGTTGATCGTCCACTGCAGGCCGGCCACGTCGGTGTCGAGGTCGCGGCCCAGGAACGGCAGCGCCACGTTCACCACGGTGCTGTCGAGCATCGCCAGGCCGGAACCGAGGACGGTCGCGCCGAGGATCCAGCGGCCTCGCGCCGACCTGAGCTCGACGTGGCCGTTGAGTGCCCCCGCGCGGTTGGTCATGCGTCCATGGTCCCACCGGCCCGCGCCCCTCTCGCGGGGCCCTCGGCCCTCACCCCGCCGCCCCAGCTCAACCGGCCTCGCCCGGGGCCTGCCCTCCCCCCGCCGGCGCAGGCCGGCCGGCGTCGGCCAAGACCTGCTCTCGCCCCGCCGGCCCGGCTCAGCCGGTGTTGCCCAGGGCGCGCAGCACGAACTCCGACACCAGCTCGCCCGCCGTCTCCACCGTCACGTCGCCGCTGATCAGCGGCACCCGCTCGGCGCCCACGACGGCGAGGATCATCCGCGCCGCCGCCGCGACGTCGAGCGCGCGGAAGTCGCCCGCCTCGATGCCGCTCTCCAGGATCTCGACCAGGATGCGCTGCATGGGCTCGACGTGCTCGGCCAGCCGCTGGTAGGCGTCGGGGCCGAGCGCCGCGCCGAGGTCGGCCGCGCCCGGGTGCGGGTGGGCGAGCAGCCCGGCGAGCTGCAGGCGTACGAACGCCCTGATCCGGTCGGCCGGCGAGGCGTCCTCGGGCAGGTCGCGCTCGTAGCTGTCGATGAAGTAGCTGGTCACCCGCTCGGCGAAGGCCAGCAGCAGGGTGGCCTTGTCGGGAAAGTAGTTGTACAGGACGGTACGGGTGATGCCGGCCTCGCCGGCCACGTCCGTCATGGAGATGGCGTCGATGCCCTGCACCCTCGACAGGCGCGAGACGGCCTGCAGGATCCGGTCACGCGTCTGAGCACGGTGCTCGCCGATCGTGGCGGCCGAGATACGGGGCATAGGCCCATGGTAGGCGCGACGGCTCCGGCGTTCCGCAGAACGCGTCGCTGACATGTGATCAGGCCGGAGGCGTCGAGCCACAGAGAACCCTTGGCCGCGACCTTCGCCGGCGCCGGCTGCCCGCGCTGAGCCCGCGCGCGTCCCCGCACCGGTCCGGAACGTCCGCACACCACGGACATAAATGGTCAAATCATTCATCTGTTTGACCGAATGTTTCGCTCATGCTTGGCTGGCCGCATGCTCTATGGCACGCCCGCGCTCGAACCCGCCGACAAGACCGTGCTGGCGGAGATCGAGGACATGCGGCAGGACCTCAAATACCGGCTGGCGGAGACCCACCGCTGGGACGGCCAGCTCCGCAGGCAGCTGCAGGCGCGGGCGATCCAGGGCTCGAACTCCATCGAGGGGTACCGCGCCGGCGTCGAGGACATCCAGTCGATCATGGAGGGGGAGGAGCCTCTCCACACCTCGGCCGCCGTGGCGAAGGAGATCGCGGGTTACCAGCAGGCGATGACCTACATCAGGACGTTGTCCAGGGCCCCGGTGTTCCGCTACGACGTCGGCCTGCTCAACGCCCTGAACTTCATGATGATCGGCCATCACCGGGCCAAGACGCCCGGCGTGCCGCGCCCGGCCGCCATCTACGTGCGCGACTCCACCTCCGGCGCGGTCGTCTACGAGGGGCCGGACGCGGAGCTCGTGCCGGCGCTCATGGACGAGCTGGTCGCGTGGCTCAACGAGGGCGACCGGGAGGCCCCGAGCTACGTCCGGGCCGCGATGGCCCACTTCAACCTGGTGAAGATCCATCCCTGGCGCGACGGCAACGGCCGCATGTCCCGGGCCCTGCAGAGCCTGGTCCTCGGCCGCGACCAGATCCTGACGCCCGAGTTCTGCTCCATCGAGGAGTGGCTCGGCGAGCAGCGGGTCACGATCGAGTACTACGACGTGCTCGGCGCGGTCGGCCGCCGCCGTTTCAGCCCGCACGGCGACACCCTCGACTGGGTGCGCTTCTGCCTGAGGGCCCACCACATGCAGGCCCAGCGGGTGGCGGCGCGGCTGAGGGAGGCCGGCGAGATCTGGACGCACCTGGAGGAGCGGGTGGACGCCGAAGGGCTCAACACCCGCTGCGTGACCGCGCTCTACGAGGCGTTCGCCAACAGGCGGCTGCTGCGCGGCCGCTACCAGGCGGACGAGGAGCTGAGCCAGGGGCAGGCCGCGCGCGACCTGCGCGACCTGGCGGCCAGAGGCTGGCTGCGGCCCTACGGCGAGACGAAGGGCCGCTACTACGAGGCCGGCCCCCGCCTGGCGGAGCTCAAGGCCGAGTACGCGGAGCGGGTCACCCCGCTGCGCGACCCCTACCGGGAGACCTGGTGACCCGCCGGCCTCGCGGGTCGCGGGTCAGGCGGCGGCCTTGACGACGTGGCGGAGCTCGGCCAGCACCTCCGCGTTGAGCTGGTAGGCCAGCCGCACCTCGCCGATCATGCGCTCGCGCTCGCGCTCGTCGAGCTCCAGTCCCAGCACGTCGAGCCGGGAGCGGTACTCGTTCTTGAAGCGCGGCAGGCTGCCCAGCTCGTCGAAGATGTAGAAGTCGACGCCCCCGCCCTTGCCGTAGCCGTAGATCTTCTGCAGCTCCATCCGGATGAACTGCCCGCCGGACAGGTCGCCCAGGTAGCGGGTGTAGTGGTGGGCCACGTAGCCGCCCGGCCAGTCGGCGACCTGCTGGATGCGGGCCACGAGGGTGCGGGTGGACTTCGACGGCGTGATCCGGTCTCGCCAGCCTGCCCCGTAGATGGTGGCCAGGTCGCGTTCCAGCGCCCGCTCCCGGTACAGCTCCGGGAAGACGAACCGGCCGGCGACCGGATGGCCGGCCAGCTCCCTGGAGACCCCGTCGAGGGCGACGTAGGCGAAGTAGTGCTGGGCGACCATCTCGCCGTAGTCGTGCTCGCTCAACCGGCCGCCCATCAACGCTGAGAGGTAGCCCTCGGACTCCGCCGACTCGTGGTCGGCCCAGGTGGAGTTTCTCAGGGTCTCGGAGAACGGCGTGGTCACGGCCCACCTCTGCTCGTGCTGGCGTTTCATGACGAAGTGTCACAAACGTCGGCCTGGAACGTCAAGCTGATGACGACACCTTGTCACCAAAGCCTGCCTCTCCCTCCTCGTACCCAGGAATGGCCCGGTCAAGAGCGGGAGGGCGGGAGGCCGGCGGTGTGGCGAAGGCAATGGGAGCCCCTGATTTTCGCAAAGGGGCATTAGCATACGAGCAACGTCAGCCGCCCTCTGGAGTGATCTTTGTCTGTTCATGCCGACGTAGCCAGGCGACGCGTCGAAGAGCTTCTCCGCGCACACGAGGAGCAGGCCGTCCGCCGCTGGGCCGAGATAGCCAAAGCCTCCCCCGAGGAGCTGGGCGAGATCTACCAGGCTCTGCTGTCCGTCCTCGACGAGGGCAGGGACGACTTCGCGGACGTCCGCGGCCTGCTGGCCGACCTGTCGCGCTCGCGGGCCCGCGCCGGCTACGCCCCGGCCGACACCGCCAGGGCCGTCTTCGGCCTGAAGGAGGCGCTCTACGAGGTCGTCGAGGCCGACACCGACGGGGTCGAGGCGGCGCGCGGGTTCATCTGGTTCTCGCGGCTGATCGACGACCTGGGGCTGTTCACGTTCGAGACGTACGCCGACGCCCGCGAGAAGATCATCCTCGACCAGGCCGAGCAACTGCTGGAGCTGTCCACCCCGGTGGTCAAACTCTGGGAGAACATCGTGGCCGTGCCGCTGGTCGGCACGCTCGACTCCGCCAGGACCCAGGTCGTGATGGAGAAGCTGCTCCAGACGCTGGTCGACACCGGCGCCGAGCACGCGGTCATCGACATCACCGGCGTGCCCGCCGTCGACACCCAGGTCGCGCAGCACCTGCTGAAGACCGTCGTCGCGGCCCGGCTCATGGGCGCCGAATGCATCATCTCCGGCATCCGCCCGCAGATCGCCCACACCATCGTCACCCTCGGCATCGAGTTCGGCGACATCGTCACCAAGGCGTCGCTGGCCGACGCGCTCGCCCACGCCTTCAGGCGCTCCGGTTTCCAGGTCAGCGGCGGGGGCGGCGCGCACGTCGCGATCCGAGCGGAGCGCGTGTAGTGCAGCGGGTCCCCGTACTCAAGCTCGGCGACGTCCTCATCGTCTCCATCCAGGTGGACCTGGAGGACCAGAGCGTGCTGGCCCTCCAGGAGGACCTGGCCGAGGCGGTCGTCGCGCACGGCGCCAAGGGCGTGATCATCGACATCACGGCCGTGGAGATCGTCGACTCGTTCATCGGCCGGATGCTGGCCACGATCGCCTCCATGTGCGGCATGCTCGACGCGCAGACCGTGGTCGTCGGCATGCGGCCGGCCGTGGCGATCACGCTCGTGGAGCTCGGGCTCTCCCTGAACGGCGTCCGCACGGCGCTCAACCTGGAGAAGGGGGTTGCGCTACTCGACCACCTCAGGAGCGCGGCGTCGTGAGCGACGACCGGAACATGGCGGACGACCGGAACATGGCGGACGACCAGAACATGGCGATCGCCAGCAGCGCGGACGTCGTCGGCGTGCGCCGGCTGGTCAGGAGCGTCGCCCTGGAGGTGGGCCTGTCGCTCGTCGACCAGACCAAGATCGTCACGGCCGCGAGCGAGCTGGCGCGCAACGCCCTGGTGTACGCCGGCGGCGGCGACGTCCGCGTCGAGACCGTCCGCAACGGCGCCAGGCGCGGCCTCAAGCTGACCGTCAGCGACGACGGGCCCGGCATCCCCGACATCGACCAGGCGCTCTCCGACGGCTGGACCACGGGCACCGGCCTGGGGCTCGGCCTCGGCGGCTCGCGCCGGCTCGTGGACGAGTTCGACCTGGCCTCCGCCCCGGGAAAGGGCACGACCGTGACGGTGACGAAGTGGGCCCGTTGACCGCCGGGCGCGCACCGGAGGACCGCGCGGACCTCCGTCTCGCGGGTGCCCGGTGAACGGCCTGCGGACGGGCCACTGGGTCCGCGCCGAGGACCCCAGCGCGGTCGGCGCCGTACGCCGGCGGGCCGTCGAGCTCGCCGAGGTGGCCGGTTTCGACCAGGTGCTCATCGGCCAGACCGCCGTGGCCGTGAGCGAGGCCGTGTCCAACCTCGTCAAGCACGCCGTCGAGGGCACCGTCATGGTGCGCCCCCACCCCGAGGCGCCCGCCACGGTGGAGCTGGTCGCCGTGGACAAGGGGCCCGGCATGGCCGACGTGGCCAGGGCGCTGCGAGACGGTTACTCGACCTCGGGCACCCTCGGCATCGGCCTGGGCGCGATCTCCCGCATCGCCTCCGGCTACGACGTGCACTCCCTGCCCGGCAAGGGCACCGTGCTGGCCATGCACTTCACCGCCCGCCACACGCCCGGGCCGCCGCTGCGGGCCAGCGGCCTGACCCGGCCCATCGGCGACGAGACGGAGTGCGGCGACGGCTTCGCCATCAGCCAGGCGGGCCCGGTCACCACCGTGCTGGTCTGCGACGGGCTGGGACACGGGCCCAACGCGGCGCAGGCGACGTACCGTGCCGTCGAGCTGTTCCTGGAGGCCGGCGAGCAGGAGCCGGTCGCCGTCGTCGAACGCCTGCACGCCGGCATGGACGGCACCCGGGGCGGCGCGGTCGCGGTGGCCCGCGTCGAGCCCGACCGCGTGCTGTTCGCCGGGCTCGGCAACGTCTCCGGCTGGGTCGCGCACGCCGAGGGGCGGCAGGGCATGGTGTCGGTGCCGGGGATCGCCGGGCACCAGGGCGGCCGGCTGCGCCAGTACACCTACGACCTGCCCCGCTACGCCACCGTGGTCCTGCACACCGACGGGCTGACCGAGCGCTGGGACCCGGGGAACCTGCCGGGGCTGTTCTCCCGCACGCCCGCCGTGATCGCCGCCGGGCTCATGCGCGAGGCCGGCAGCAGGCGCGACGACGCCTGCGTGGTGACCGTGCGGCCGCCCGGCGCCCCGGTGACGGCCTGCCCCCCGCAGGAGCGCACGATGGTGAGGCCGCGCCGTGGCCCCCGCTGAGCTCATCCGTGTACGGCTCGACACCGACCAGGACGTCTTCGTGCTGCGCCGCCTCGGCCGCGCCGCCGCCGAGCTGGCCGGGCTGGAGCCGCAGGACCAGATCCGGGTGGCGACCGCGCTCAGCGAGGCCGGCAGGGAGGTGTTCGGCCCCGGCTCGTACGCCGTGGTCGCCCTAGACGACCGGCACCTGCTCATCACCCTGCGGCACGCGCACCGCGAGGACCTGACCGGCTCGGAGGGCCTGACGCTGGCCGGCCGCCTGGTGGACGAGATCACGGTGGCCGAGAGCAGCGTCACGCTCGCCAAGCGGCTGCCCCCGCGGCTGAAACCCGCCGACGCCAGGAAGATGCGCGACGAGCTGGCCCGGCTCTCCCCGGTCTCCGCCCTCGACGAGCTGCGCGAGCAGAACAGGGAGCTGGCGGAGACCCTGGAGGACGTGATGCGGCTCAACGCCGAGCTGCAGGAGACCAACACGGGCGTGCTGGCGTTGTACAACCAGCTCTCCGCCGAGCTGGAGGAGACCAACAGGGGAGTGGTGGCCCTGTACGCCGAGCTGGACGAGAAGTCCGGCCAGCTGCGCGAGACCAGCGAGGCCAGGAACCGCTTCTGGGCCACGGTCAGCCACGAGCTGCGCACCCCGCTCAACTCCGTCATCGGCCTGGTCAGGCTGCTGATCGGGCCCGGCGGCGACCCCATGACCGAGGAGCAGGCCCACCAGGTGCGGCTCATCGGCAGCTCCGCCGAGACGCTGCTCGAACTCGTCAGCGAGCTGCTCGACATGGCCAAGGCCGAGTCGGGCCGCCTCGACCCGCAGCCCTCGCGGGTGGACCTGGAGCGGATGGCCGCCCAGCTCGGCGTCACCATGCGGCCCACGAACGAGCGCGCCGGCGTCGAGCTGCACCACGAGGTGGCCCCCGACGTCGCCGAGCTGTACGTGGACGAGGGCATGCTGCTGCGCATCCTGCGCAACCTGCTGTCGAACGCGCTGAAGTTCACCGTGGCCGGCGAGGTGCGGCTGACCGCCCGCCTCGACGCGGCCAGGGACGAAGCCGTCATCACGGTCACCGACACCGGCATCGGCATCGCGCCCGAACACCTGAGCCGCGTCTTCGAGGACTTCTTCCAGGTCCCCAACACCCTCCAGGTCAGGTCCAGGGGCACCGGCCTGGGCCTGCCGTACGCGCGCAGGCTCGCCGAGGCCCTCGGCGGCACCCTGGAGCTGACCAGCGAGGAGGGCAGGGGCACCGCGGCCACGCTGCGCCTGCCGCACTACGCCGGCCCGCCCGAGCTGGGGCGGGTGCTGATCGCCGACGACGACGAGGTCTTCCGCGCCACCGCCCGCCGCATGCTGTACGGCTTCGCCGTCCACGTGGACGAGGCCGCCGACGGCGCCGCCGCGCTGGAGCTGATGGCGGTGGCCCCGCCCGACGCGATCCTCGTCGACCTGCTCATGCCGCGCATGGACGGGCACGTGCTGCTCCAGCGGATGACCGAGGACGACGACCTGCGCCGCACCCCCGTGGTCGTGGTGACCATCGCGCCGCAGCGCGCCCCCGACGACATGGTGGTGCTGTCCAAGCACGGGCTGCGCAGGGAGGAGCTGCTCCAGGCGATCCGCAGCGCGAGGGGGAGCCGGGCGTGAACGAGGCGGCGACCGTGCTGGTGGTGGACGACACGCCGACCAAGCGGTACATCCTGTCGAGCTGGCTGCGCCGCGCCGGCCACCACGTGATCGAGGCCGGCGGCGGCGCGGAGGCCCTCGCCACGCTCGCCGCGCGGCAGGTGGACCTGGTCGTCCTGGACGTGCGGCTGCCCGACATTCCCGGGCACGAGGTGTGCGAGCGGATCAAGGCCGACCCGGCGACGGCCTCGATCCCCGTCGTGCAGGTGTCGGCCAACGCCATCACCGTGGCCGAGCGCGCCGAAGGGCTGGAGCGGGGCGCGGACGCGTACCTGGCGGAGCCGATCGAGCCCGCCGAGTTCGCCGCGACCGTGGAGGCCATGCTGCGCTACTACCGGGCGCGCTGGCGGGCCGAGCTCATGGCCGAGCGGCTGGCCGTGCTGGCCGAGGTGACGCTGCGCATCAACGAGGCCGAGACGTTCGACGGGCTGCTGACCGTCGCGGTCGAGGGCGCGGCCAGGCTGCTCGGCCGCTTCGCCGGCACGCTGGCGCTGCTGCCCGACGGGCGCACCCGCCGCTTCAGGGCCCGGCCCGGCGAACCGGCCACCGCCCACAGCGCCGGGCCCGGCCTGCTGGACCGCCTGAGCGGGCTGGTGCAGCGGGAGTCCATGCGCACCCACGTGTTCACGCTGCGCGCCGAGGAGTGGCGCGGCCTGCTGCCGGACGTGCAGATGGAGGGCTCCTCCACGGGCGTGCTGTCCCGGACGAAGAACTCCCGCGTGCCCGTCTACCTCGGCGTGGAGGCCGACCCGCCGCTCGACGACGACGAGGTCAACCTGCTGCGCCTGCTCGCCCAGGAGCTGGCCCTGGCCGTGGACGCGCTGCGCGCCTACGCCGAGGAGCACGCGATCGCGCTGACCCTGCAGCGCAGCCTGCTGCCCACCCGCATTCCCGAGGTGCCCGGGCTGCGGGTGGCGATGCGCTACCAGCCGGCCGTGGACAACATCGAGGTCGGCGGCGACTTCTACGAGGTGCTGCCGCTCGGCGACCGGGTGCTGGTCGCGATCGGCGACGTCGAGGGCCACTCGCTGCACGCCGCGACCGTGATGGCGGAGCTGCGGCACGCGATGCGCGCCTCGTTCATCCGGCAGGTGGACCTGAGCGTCTCGCTCGACCTGCTCAACCAGATGATGCGCCGCTACCATCCGCGCATGACCGCCACGTTGTGCCTGGTGCTCATCGACCCGGCCACGGGCGAGGTCGAGGTGGCCAACGCCGGGCACATCCCGCCGCTGTTCGCCGGGCCCGGCTGCGCCTACCACCGGCTGGGCAACCTGCTGCTGGGGGCGCTGCCGGAGACGTACACGGTGGACCGGCTGAAGCTGCCGCCGGGCGGCACCCTGCTGCTGTTCACTGACGGGCTGGTGGAGGACCGCGACATCCCGCTCGACGAGAGCCTGGAGCGGGCCAGAGGGCTCGCCGAGACCGTCGAGGACGACCTGGAGGAGTTCGCCGAGCGCATGCTGGCCGCGTTCGGGGCGCGCGAGGACGACGTCGCCCTCGTGGCCGTCCGCCGGGACCCCTGATCGGGGTGCTGTACGTCGCTCTTGTCGCCGTTCGCCCGGGGCGGCTGATCCCGCGCCGTCACAGCGGGGGCGGAGGCAGGTCGCGCGTGTCCAGCTCGAACGACCCCCGGTCCAGAGCCAGCCGCCGGCCGCCCCCGTCGGCGGCCTCCGGCAGCAGCTCGTACGGCAGCGTGAAGCCCCGGTTCGCCGACGCCAGGCGCGGCCACTCGTGCACGTAGTCGACCGACGCGCCGCCCTGCTTGCGCAACTGCCCGACCAGCGCCCGCTCGGCGGCGTCGCCCCAGGTGTCGGGCGTGCCGGCGAAGGCGTCCGGGTCCTGCGCGGCGGCGGCCTCGTAGGCGGCGCGCAGGACGGGGCCCGCCCGCCCCACCCTCCTGACCTCGGGCGGCTCCGTGGCCGGGCCCGCCGACACCATGTTGGCCGGCGCCCTGATGTGCCAGCGGTAGACGATCGCCACGCCCCGCTCCGAGGTGATCACGTCCTTGATGCGCGCCGGGCGCGCGCCTTCCGGCGCCGCCGGGTCGGGCACCGTCCAGGTGGGCGCGCCGGCCGGCCCGTCCCATGGCGTATCGCCGACGTCGCGGATGCGCACGCGCGCCATGTGCCACATCCCCCGCCGGAACCCGTCCGCCGTACGGGCCGCCATCTGCAGCCGGTAGAACCAGTGCCAGTCGCGGAACATGTCGAACTCCTCGACCCTGGCCAGCGCCCGCCGCCCGCCGGCCTCACGGGGGACGGTGGGCCGGGAGGTGTACTTGCGCTGGCTCGGATTGAACAGCGCCGCCCCGTTCCCGCCCCACCCGGTCGCCACGTCCACCCCGAACCGGCCGAACACCTGGGCGAACGCCACCCGGTCCGCCGACTTCAACCAGGAGACGAACCCCCACAACTCGCTCCCCTCCACGGCGCTGCCCGGGGCGGGGTCGCTCGCCAGCCCCGCCGTCCAGTGGCAGGGGCCCAGGGACAGGAACGCCCGGTCGTAGGCGTTGAGCCCGTCGAAGTAGCCGACCGCCTCGACCTCGCTCACCGCCCGCACCACCTTGTACGTGCCGAGCACGGCCCGCTCCCCGGAGTCCACCAGCTCCCGCAACGTCGGCCCCCTCCGCACCCCGCCACCCGCCCCCGGGGCGCTCGGGGCGAGGGGTGGGAGCAGGTGTTCGGGCAGCATCTCGCCCTCCGGCCGCCAGGTGTGGCCGAGCTCCGGCCAGGACCGGGGCCCCGACCAGTCGCCGAGCACCCGGTAGTCGCCCACCACGTCCAGCTCGGGGTGCGCGGGCGCGACCGGCGGGCGTGCGGGGCGGGGCCAGGTGCGGGTCAGGTCGCGTACGTAGAAGCGCGGCGCGGTCGAGGTGACCTCGCGATACCCCCAGACGTTGTCGGCCCGGCGGGCCGGACGGCCGTCGGCGGCCGGGATGGTGTGGATCCGGTCCGGCTGCCCCTGCCGCATTTCCCACGCCTCCACCACGACCGGGCAGCGCCGCCGCCGCCGCTTCCACCGGGACAGCACGAACCGGGTCCACGGGTTGACGACGCCGGTGATCGGCTCGGCGTACCGCTCGTAGAAGCGGGCCGGCACGGGGACCAGCCGATCCGACCACCGCACCAGCTCCACGGCGGCGCCCGTGGCATGCCCGGCGGCGGCCGTCCCCTCCGCTCCCCGCGCCACCCGCAGCTCCACGACGTCCCTGCCATCCGCGCCGTCTTGCGGACCGTTATTCGCCTCGCCATCCGCTTCGCCTTGAGGACCGTTATCCGTCGCGCCTCGCGGGCCGCCTTGAGGGGTCGGGGCGAGGGCGGTCACCTCCAGGACCTCGTCGTCGATGCGGATCCGGAACGGGGGATCGGCGGGGAAGGCGGTCGCGGGCCCGGCGCGCAGGACGACGGCGTCCGCCGTGACCGCCTCGGCGAGGGCCGCTGAGCCGGGCTCGCGTTCGACGGCGGCGTCGGGCAGGGACGCGTACCGCTGGAACTCCATGACCGCCAGCTCCGTCGCCGTCGTGAAGACCGTCGCGTCACCCGGGGCGAGCAGGAAACCCAGCTCGTGCAGGTCCCGGTGCAGGTCGCGGACGTGCGTGGCGTCCGTCAGCTCCGGCCGGTCCCGCCCGCCGTACCGTGCGGGCAGGCCAGGGGCCGGATCGCGGTCGCCGGGACGAAGGTCGTGCTCGCCGTACAGTCCGGACGTGGGCCGGACGAGGTGCGCCACCAGCCAGGCCAGCACCTGGTCGAGATCTTCCAGCATGAGCCGTCACCGCCATGGGAGAGACCGTCGTGCCTCCGACCCCTCGACGGTAAGCGCCGCCGCCCACCCTCGCCACAGGAAGACCGCCACAGGAAGACCGCCACAGGAAGACCGCCACAGGAAGACCGCCACGGGGAGACCGCCACGGAGGAACCGCCACAGGGGATCGCGGCCGGGGGACCGCCACGGGGAGTTCGCCGTGGCTAACGGGTGTAGCGGTGCTTGGCGCCCGGAGGGAAGTACTCCGGGTCGCCCGACTCGCGCAGCCGGATGAACGGCATCTGCCGCCCCGCCGGCACATAGGCCGCGAACTCGCTGTTCAGCCGCAGGAGCTGGGCCAGGATCGACGCGCCCACCGCCTGGGCGACCTCGTCGGAGGGCTTCTCGCCCGGCATCAGCTCCACCGTCACCGTCAGGTGCCGGTCGTGCCGCTGGTCCTCGGCCGCCTCCAGGACGAACTTCCCCGTCACCACCCCGCTCACCTCCGGCTGCTCCAGCCCGACCGCGATGTTCTCCGGGTAGACGTTCGCGCCGTAGTAGGAGACGGTGAAGTGGCTGCGGCCGAACACGTACACGAAGGGCCGCTCGGGTCCCTCCTGCCGGGTCTCGAAGCCGTGCCCGCGCACGAAGTCCAGCAGCTCCCGATACGCCAGCACCCCGCCCTCGTCGGCGATGTGGTAGCGGACGAGGGGCACGCCGTTGTCGCCCGAGAAGAGCAGCGTGCCCTGGTGCTCCTCGAAGAAGCGCACCCCCGGGTCGTACTGCACGAGCGTCGGCAGCCTGGACTCGCCGAACAGCTCCCTGGCCGGGCCGGGCCGCGCCGCCAGGAACCGGCGGAGCTCGACCGACAGCGCGGTCTCGTTGCCCAGGACGCCCGCATCGGCGGTGCCGTACAGGGAGGCGATGCCGCGTACCGGGTCGGCGATCCCGGCCCGCTCGGCGACCAGCGCGCGCCACTCCTCGCTGAACACCTCACCCGCCGTGACCAGCTTGACGTCCCAGTCGGCCCAGGGCAGGTCCTCGGTGTCGATGACGTTCTTCAGGAACGGCGGGTAGCCCAGGAGGACGACCTGGTCGAAGTACGGGGCCAGCTCGGGGAGCACCCGCAGGATCTCCCGCCGGTCGGTGCCGGGGGCGACCACCGTGATCGGGTAACCGCGTTCGGCCAGGTGGCGGCAGCAGTTGACGGTGAACAGGCCGCCCACCCAGGTGCCCAGGGCGAAGCAGACCACGGCCAGCGTACGGCGCCCGCGCGCGTCGAAGGAGTCCCTGAACACCTCCTCGAACCGGTCGGCGACCACCCTCTCGTCCGACACCGAACGCGGCCAGAACGCCGGCGCCCCCGTGGATCCCGAGGACACCGCGATCAGGTCCCCGATCACGCCATCCCTGCACAGGTCGGGGAGGGGATGACGGCGGGTGTAGGTGTCCTTGGTGGTCATCGGCAGCCGCGCGAAGTCGTCGAGCGTCACGACCGTCGCGGGGTCCACCCGATGCTCGGCGAGAAACCTGCGGTAGGCGGGCACGGTGGCCGCCACCTGATGGAAGAGCTCAACCGGGTCCATCCGCCGACTGTACGACGCCCACCCCCACACCGAAACGCCCCACCGGGCGATGACGGGTCGGAGGAGGGGTCTTCACTCGCCGGGGCGGACCAGGCCGTTCTCGTAGGCGTACACGATGGCCTGGGCGCGGTCGCGCAGCCCCAGCTTCATCAGCACCCGCCCCACGTGCGTCTTGACCGTCTGCTCGGCCACGAACAGCTTGTCCGCGATCTCCTGGTTGGACAGCGCCTGCGCCACCAGGACCAGCACCTCCGTCTCCCGCTCGGTCAGCTCGTCCAGCCGCCTGCCCGCCACCGTACGGGGCGCGCCGAGCCGGGCGAACTCGGTGATCAGCCGTTTCGTGATGGCCGGCGCGATGAGCGCCTCACCGGCGGCGACGACCCGCACGGCCTCGGCGAGCTGCGCGGCCGAGGCGTCCTTGAGCAGGAACCCGCTCGCCCCCGCCCGCAACGCCTCGTAGACGTAGTCGTCGAGGTCGAACGTCGTCAGGATCAGCACCTTCGCCGCGTCCTGGCGCGCCATCAGCTCCCTGGTCGCCTCCAGGCCGTTCATGACCGGCATGCGCACGTCCATGAGCACCACGTCGGGGCTCAGCGCGGCGGCCCGCTCGACCGCCTCCCGCCCGTTCGCCGCCTCGCCCACGACCTCGATGTCCGGCTGTCCACTCAGGAACACCGTGAATCCGGTGCGCACCATGCCCTGGTCATCGGCGATCAGAACCCGGATCAAACGCTCTCCCTCTCCGCGATCGGCAACCTCGCGTACACCTCGAACCCTCCACCCGCCACGGGCCCGGCGTCGAGCACGCCCCCGAGCAACGCCGCCCGCTCCCGCATCCCCACCAGCCCTTGCCCGCCACCCCGCCCGCCCGTTCCCGCCGCCGACCGCCCGCTCCCGCCCATCGTGCCGCTCCCGCCGGCCATGTCGCTCCGGCCCGCCATGTCGCTCCGGCTTGCCGTGTCGCTCCGGCCCGTCGTGCCGCTTCGGTCTGCCGTGCCGCTTCGGTCTGCCGTGCCGCTCCCGCCCGCCGTGCCGGTCGCGGACGCGGGGGCGGGGCCGTTGGCGATGCGCAGGTGCAGCTCGTCGCCCTGGCGGGCGATGTCCACCGCGACGGTCGCCCCGGCCGCGTGCCGCATCACGTTGGACAACGACTCCTGCACGATCCGGTACGCCGACAGCTCCACCGCCGACGGCAGCCCGCCGAGCGACCCGCTCCGCTTGACCAGCACGGCCAGCCCGGCGGCACGGGCGTTGGCGACCAGCTCGTCGATCCGGTCGAGCCCCGGCTGCGGCGCCGTGTCCGTGCGCCCCTGCGGATCGCGCAGCACCCCGAGCACCTGGCGCAGCTCGGCGATCGCCTCCAGCGACAGCCCCCGGATCTCCGCCAGGCCCGCCTCCAGCTGCGCCGCGTCGCCCGCCGCCTTGAGCGGCACCGCCTCGGCCTGGATCGCGATCACCGACATGTGGTGCGCCACCACGTCGTGCAGCTCGCGGGCGATGCGGGCCCGCTCCTCCAGCACCGCCTGCGCGGCCTCGGCCTGCTGGGTGCGCTGCTCCTCCTGCACCAGCCGGGCCGTGGCGCTGCGGCGTACGCGCACGTTGTAGCCGAACAGCACCGCGACCGACACGATGACGCCGGCGAGGAACATCGAGTCGGGGTGGATGATCCAGACGGTGAGGACCGTGAGCGCCCAGACGCCGAACGTGATCCGCCGGTCGCACCGGACCGCGACCGAGTAGATGGTGAGCAGGTACATCAGGACCGTCGCCGCGCCGTAGGGCGGGCTGCTCTGGTCGACGACGAGGGTCACCCACGTGACGACCGGCAGCAGCACCGCCGCGACCCGCCAGGCCGCCAGGGGCCACCGGTCGCGCAGCGCCACGGGCAGGGAGACGCCGATCGCGGTCAGGTAGACGAACAGGTCGGCGACCGGGCCGGGGGCCATCGGGTTGCGCGCGTGGACCAGGCCGACCGCGATGTTGCCCGCCATCGTCGAGGACACGGTGAGGCCGTAGAGGACGACGGCCAGGAGGAGGTCGGCCGCCTGGACCAGGGCGACGGACCGCACGGGCACCAGCACGCCGACCCAGCGCGGCACCGGGACCGTCAGACGCGGCGGGCCGGGCGGCGGGTCGGCGTCGCCCTGGAACAACGCCATCGCGAACGGCCGCACGGCCGCGTTCCCTGCCCGCCGCACCGCCCCCTCCCGCCACGTCTCTCTCAGCCGCTCAACCGGCCCTGCCGCCCGCACCGCCGCGCCACGCCGCGCCTCCCCGGACCCCTCGGCCGGCCCGTCCTGCCGTGCCGTCTCGTCGTGCCGGGCCTCTTCCAACCGCGCAACGGGCCCTTCCGGGCGTGCCGAGTCGTCGTGCGGCGTTGTCGCGCGTTCGTCGGCCGGCTCCGGCCGTCGCTCGCCCTTCGCCTCGTGCCCGGGCTTCGCGTCGCCACCGGGAGCGCGCGGTGTTCCGGTGGCACCTGGCCGGGCGGGGGGCTCGCCGGGGGAGGAGGGGGTGGCGGGCAGGTCGCCGGGCTCGGCGGGGGCGGTCGCCGGGGCGCTGCGCCACGGGCGCCACCGGCCGATCGCCTGGCCGAGCGAGCGGGCGCGCCGGACGAGGATCACCTGGTCAAGCTTAGGAGCGCCGCCCCGCCCCGTCGTCACACCAGGGTTTGATCCCGGCCTCACCCTCAGGTCCTGCTTACAACATTACGATCGCCGTGAGCGAACATCGGCAGGGAAGGGAACAGGACCCGGCTCCGATGAGTTGAGCCGGTATAACTCAACCCTTTGGAGTTCGCATGAGTGAGAGCTTGATCCTCCCGGTCCTGCCGCTGGACGACGAGGTCGTCCTGCCGGGCATGGTGGTTCCGCTGGACCTGTCCGACTCCGAGGTGCGCGCTGCCATCGACGCGGCCCGTGCATCCGGTGGCAACAAGCCACGGGTCCTCCTCGTTCCCCGGATTGACGGCCGTTATGGCGCCATCGGCGTCCAGGCCGTGGTCGAGCAGGTCGGGAGGCTGCCGGGCGGTGAGCCCGCGGCGGTGGTGCGCGGCGTCAACCGCGTCCGCGTGGGCACCGGCACGACCGGCCCCGGCGCCGCACTGTGGGTCGAGGCCGAGACGATCGACACCGTCGCCCCCGGCGAGCGCGCCCAGGAGCTGGCCAAGGAATACAAGGCGCTGGCCACCACCATCCTGCAGAAGCGCGGCGCCTGGCAGGTGGTCGACCAGGTCAACCAGATCGACGACCCCTCCGTGCTGGCCGACAGCTCCGGTTACACCCCGTGGCTGACCACGGCGCAGAAGGTCGAGCTGCTGGAGGAGGCCGACCCGGCCGAGCGGCTGGCCCGGCTGATCGAGTGGTCCCGCGACCACCTCGCCGAGCTCGACGTCGCCGAGACGATCCGCAAGGACGTCCAGGAGGGCATGGAGAAGCAGCAGCGCGAGTTCCTCCTGCGCCAGCAGCTCGCCGCCGTCCGCAAGGAGCTCAAGGAGCTCAACGGCGACTCCACCGAGAGCGAGGAGGAGGACTACCGGGCCCGCGTGGAGGCCGCTGACCTGCCGGAGAAGGTGCGCGAGGCCGCGCTCAAGGAGGTCGACAAGCTGGAGCGGACCCCCGACCAGTCCCCTGAGACCGGCTGGATCCGCACCTGGCTCGACACCGTCCTCGACATCCCGTGGAACGACCGCACCGAGGACAACTACGACATCACCGGCGCCCGCGCGGTGCTCGACGCCGACCACACCGGCCTCGACGACGTGAAGGACCGCATCATCGAGCACCTGGCCGTGCGCAAGCGCCGCCAGGACAAGGGCCTGGGCGTGGTGGGCGGCCGGCGCAGCGGCGCCGTGCTGGCCCTGGCCGGCCCTCCCGGAGTCGGCAAGACCTCGCTGGGCGAGTCCGTGGCCCGCGCGATGGGCCGCAAGTTCGTCCGCGTCGCGCTCGGCGGCGTGCGTGACGAGGCCGAGATCCGCGGCCACCGGCGCACCTACGTCGGGGCGCTGCCCGGCCGCATCGTCCGCGCCATCCGCGAGGCCGGCTCGATGAACCCGGTCGTGCTGCTCGACGAGATCGACAAGGTCGGCGCCGACTACCGGGGCGACCCGACGGCCGCCCTGCTGGAGGTGCTCGACCCGGCCCAGAACCACACGTTCCGCGACCACTACCTCGAGGTCGAGCTCGACCTGTCCGACGTGCTCTTCCTGGCCACGGCCAACGTCCTGGAGGCGATCCCCGGGCCGCTGCTCGACCGCATGGAGGTCGTCACGCTCGACGGCTACACCGAGGACGAGAAGGTCGCCATCGCCCGCGACCACCTGCTGCCCAGGCAGCTGGAGCTGGCGGGGCTGACCCCCGAGGAGGTCACGGTCGAGGACGCGGCGCTGCGCAGGCTGGCCGCCGAATACACCAGGGAGGCCGGCGTCCGCTCGCTGGAGCGGTCGGTCGCGCGGATCCTGCGCAAGGTGGCGGCCAAGGACGAGCTGCCGGTGACCGTGGGCGAGGGCGACCTGGTGGACTACATCGGGCGGCCCAGGTTCGTGCCGGAGTCGTCGCTGCCGGAGGCCAAGCAGCGCACCTCGGTGCCGGGCGTGGCCACGGGCCTGGCGGTGACCGGGGCGGGCGGCGACGTGCTCTACGTCGAGGCGTCCCTGGCCGACCCCGAGACCGGCGAGACGGGCCTGACGCTGACCGGCCAGCTCGGCGACGTGATGAAGGAGTCGGCCCGGATCGCGCTGTCCTACCTGCGCTCGCACGGCGCGGAGCTGGAGCTGCCGGTCACCGCGCTGAAGGACCGCTCGGTGCACGTGCACTTCCCGGCCGGCGCGGTGCCGAAGGACGGTCCCTCGGCCGGCGTGACGCTGACCACGGCGCTGGCCTCGCTGCTGTCCGGGCGGCTGGTCCGCGGTGACGTGGCCATGACCGGCGAGATCTCGCTGACCGGGCGCGTGCTGCCGATCGGCGGCGTCAAGCAGAAGCTGCTGGCGGCCCACCGGGCGGGCATCACGACCGTCCTCATCCCGGCCCGCAACGAGCCCGACCTGGACGACGTGCCTGAGGAGGTCCGCAACGAGCTGACCATCCACACCGTCAGCGACGTGCGCGAGGTCCTGGACATCGCGCTCACCCCGGCGAAGGTCGCCTCCTCCGTGGCGGCCTGACCCGGCCCCGGTGAAGGCGGCCTCCGCGGCCGCTTGACCCGGTCCCGGTGGGCGAAGGCGGCCTCCTCGGCCGCTTGGCCCGACTCCGGCGAAGGCGGCCTCCGTGGCCTCCTGACCCGCCCCGGCGACACCGCCCGGCGACACCGCCCGGCGACACCGCCCGGCGACACCGCCCCGCCGCACTCGGCCGAGTGCGGCGGGGCGGTCGTCTTTTCCCGCCCGCCCCGAGCCCGTGTCCCGGGCGCGGGGACGGCGCAAACGGGATGGGCGATCGCGGAAAGTGACGCAGATCACGAAACAGATCAGGAATAGCGGGATCTCCGGCCATTGTTAGCAACGGCGTGAACGAGGCATACGCGACAGGCCGCAGCGCCCCCAGGGACGCCGCGTGTCGCCGCATGCGTATGGGGCGAATGCCGGCCCGTTAGAAGCAACCCGTCCGCCCGTTCTCCTCGAAGGTCGTCATGATCGCACCAGGCTTCGTGCTGCGCAGGCTGAGCCACCTGCCGTTCCACCCCGGAACCCGCTGACCCCGGCCCCTCCTCTCTCCGGTGATGTACGTTCTCGCGGCCCCGCTGGCGGCCGCCCTCAGTCGTGGGGATTCTCCGTGATCCAGGCTTCAGGCCTGCGCAAGCAGTACGGCACGACCGTCGCACTCGACGGCGTCGACCTGCACGTGCGCGAAGGCGAGATCTACGGCGTGCTCGGCCAGAGCGGCGCCGGCAAGAGCACGCTCCTGCGCTGCGTCAACCTGCTCGAACGCCCCACCGCGGGCACCGTCACCGTCGCGGGCCAGGACCTGACCGCGCTCGGCGACCGCGAGCTGAACCGCGCCAGGCAGCGCATCGGCATGATCCACCAGCACTTCGCGCTGCTGTCCTCGCGCACGGTCGCGGGCAACGTGGCCTTCCCGCTGGAGGTCATGGGCGTGCCGAAGCGCGAGCGCGAGCGCCGCGTCGGCGAGCTGCTCGAACTCGTCGGCCTGCAAGGGCGCGGCAAGGACCGCCCCCACCAGCTCTCCGGCGGCCAGAAGCAGCGCGTCGGCATCGCCAGGGCGCTGGCCGGCAACCCGGCCGTGCTGCTGTCCGACGAGGCCACCTCGGCGCTCGACCCGGCCACCACGCAGTCGATCCTCGCCCTGCTCAAGCGGCTCAACGCCGAGCTGGGCCTGACGATCCTGCTCATCACCCACGAGATGAACGTGGTCAAGAGCGTCTGCGACTCCGTCGCCATCATGTCCGCCGGCCGCGTCGAGGAGTCGGGCGCCATCGCCGACCTCATCAAGACGCCCGGCTCCCGCCTGACCCGCGAGATCTTCCCGCTGCCCGAGCCCGCGCCGGCCGGTTCGGTGACCCTGACGTTCACCGGCGACCCGCGCCAGCCCGTGGTCTCGGAGGTGGTGCGGAAGTTCGACGTGGACCTCAGCATCCTGGGCGGCTCCATCGAGGACCTCGCCGGCGGCTCCGTGGGCCGCCTGCGGGTGGCGCTCGACGGCGCCGAGGCCGGCGCGGCGCTGGCGTACCTGCGCGGCACGGGGCTGATCGTCGAGGTGGCGGGGGAGACCCGGGAAGGCAGGGCCGCATGACCTGGGAAGAGATGCTGCCGCTGCTGTGGCCGGCCACGGTGGAGACCGCGCAGATGGTCGGCTGGGCCACGCTGTTCACCGCGGTGCTCGGGCTGCCGCTCGGGGTGGCGCTGGTGGTGTTCGACCGTGACGGGCTGCGGCCGCTGCCCGCGCTGAAGTCGGCGCTCGGGTTCGTGGTCAACATCGGGCGGTCGCTGCCGTTCATCGTGCTGATGATCGCGATCATCCCGTTCACCCGGCTCGTGGTCGGCACGACCATCGGGACGGCCGCGTTCGTGGTGCCGCTGACCGTCGGCGCGGTGCCGTTCTTCGCCCGGCTGGTCGAGACCGCGCTGCGGGAGGTCGGCCGGGACGTCGTGCAGGCCGCTCAGGCCATGGGCGCCAGTCGCACGGCCATCGTGCGCAAGGTGCTGCTGCCCGAGGCACTGCCGGGCCTGGTGGCGGGCCTCACCGTGACCGTGGTCGCGCTCGTCGGCTACTCCGCCATGGCCGGCACGCTCGGCGGCGGCGGGCTCGGCGACCTGGCCGTCCGCTACGGCTACCAGCGCTTCGAGACGCTCCTGATGATCGTGACGGTCGTTCTCCTGCTCGTGATCGTGCAACTCCTGCAGAGCCTGGGCGACTGGGTCGCTCGGCGCCTATCGCATAAGTAAGGAAAATCATGAAAATTCACCGCCTTGTGGGTGCCGTCGCGCTGGCTCTGTCGCTCGCCGCATGCGGTACGTCGCAGCCCGCCACCGGCGCCGAGACCGGCGCGAAGACCGCCGAGTCGGCCGACACCGTGCTGAAGGTCGGCGCCAGCCCCGTGCCGCACGCCGAGATCCTGAACTACGTCAAGGACAACCTGGCCCCGGCCGCCGGCCTCAAGCTGGAGGTCGTGGAGTTCACCGACTACGTGCAGCCGAACGTGCAGCTCCAGGAGGGCCAGCTCACGGCCAACTTCTTCCAGCACAAGCCGTACCTCGACGACTTCAACGCCAGCAAGGGCACCGAGCTGAGCTTCGTCACGCCGGTGCACCTGGAGCCGCTCGGCCTGTACTCCAAGAAGATCACCGACCTGGCGGCGCTGGCGAGCGGCGCCACCGTGGCCGTGCCGAACGACGCCACCAACCTGGGCCGCGCGCTCAAGCTGCTCGCCGACCACGGCGTGATCACGCTCAAGGAGGGCGCGGGCACCGCGGCCACCGAGCGCGACGTGACGGGCAACCCGAAGAAGCTGCAGTTCAAGCCCCTGGAGGCGGCGCAGCTCCCGCGCTCGCTGGAGGACGTGGACGCCGCGGTGATCAACGGCAACTACGCCATCGAGGCCGGTCTCAAGCCCGCCTCGCAGGCCCTGGTGCTGGAGAAGACCGCGGGCAACCCGTACGTCAACGGCCTGGTCGTCGCCGCCGGCCACGAGAAGGACGCCAACATCGTCACCCTCGGCAAGCTCCTGCGGGACCCGAAGGTCAAGGAGTTCATCGCGCAGAAGTACGAGGGCTCGGTCATCGCCGCCGAGTGACCCGCCCCGCCCCGCCGCGGCCCGGAACCGACGAGGGGCCGCGGCGGCGGCATGTCCGGGGTCCTGGCGCGGAGGTGGCCGGCAGAATATCGTTCGGTCCATGTATCCGGGAGCCATCGCAGCAGTCACCCCCGACAAGCCCGCTGTGATCATGGCGGGCTCCGGACAGGTCATCACCTATCGCGAACTGGACGAGGAGTCGAACCGGCTGGCCCACCTGTTCCGCGCCGCGGGGCTGCGGCCGGGCGACCACATCGCGTTCATGCTCGCCAACCACCCCCGCTTCCTCTCCGTCGCCTGGGCCGCGCACCGCTCGGGCCTGTACTACACCCCGATCAGCTCCCGGCTGCGGACCGAGGAGCTGGCCTACATCGTCGGCAACTGCGGCGCCCGGGTCTTCATCTCCAGCGCGGACCTGGCCGACGTCGCCACCTCGATCACCGCCGCCACCCCCGGCGTCGAGCTGCGGCTGATGATGGACGGCGTGGCCGAGGGCTTCGAGCCGTACGAGGAGGCGGTGGCCAAGCAGCCGGTCACGCCGGTCCGGGACGAGTGCACGGGCGCCGACATGCTCTACTCCTCGGGCACCACCGGCCGCCCCAAAGGCGTCAAGCTGGCCGCCGCGCACGGCCCGCTGGAGGAGCCAGGACTGCTGTTCAAGCTCATCCAGGGCCTGTTCGCGCCCTCGGCCGACAGCGTCTACCTCTCGCCCGCGCCGCTCTACCACGCCGCGCCGCTGCGCTACAGCCTGACGTTCCAGCGGCTCGGGGCCACGGTGGTGGTGATGGAGCGCTTCGACCCGGAGGAGTACCTGGCGCTGGTGGAGCGGTACCGGGTGACGCACTCGCAGCTCGTGCCGACGATGTTCATCAAGATGCTCAAGCTGCCGCCGGAAACCCGGGCAAAATACGATATTTCCTCGCTTCAGTGTGCGATCCACGCCGCCGCTCCCTGCCCCGTCCCCGTCAAGGAGCAGATGATCGACTGGTGGGGCCCGATCGTGCACGAGTACTACGCCGGCACCGAGGGCAACGGCTTCCTCTATGTCGGCCCCGGCGACTGGCTCCGGCACAAGGGCACGGTCGGCCGCTCGCTGCTCGGCGTCGTGCACATCTGCGACGAGAACGGCGCCGACCTGCCGCCGGGCGAGCACGGCACGATCTACTTCGAGAACGGCGGCCGCTTCGAGTATCACGGCGACCCCGACAAGACCCGCTCCGCCCAGGACCCGCTGGGCCGGGGCTGGACCACCCTCGGCGACATCGGCTACCTGGACGAGGACGGCTTCCTCTACCTCACCGACCGCCGCTCGTACATGATCATCTCCGGTGGCGTGAACATCTACCCGCAGGAGGCCGAGAACGTGCTGTCGGTGCACCCCAAGGTGGCCGACGTGGCGGTGTTCGGGGTGCCGGACGAGGAGATGGGCGAGCAGGTCAAGGCCGTGGTCGAGCCGGTGTCGATGGCGGAGGCGGGGCCGGACCTGGAGGCGGAGCTGATCGCGTACTGCCGCGAGCACCTGGCGCACTACAAGTGCCCCAGGTCGGTCGACTTCCGCGCCGAATTGCCCCGCCACCCGACCGGCAAGCTCTACAAGCGGCTCCTGCGCGACGAATACCGGCCCGCGTGACCGTAAAATCTTGGCAATTCCCCCCGCCGCGGCGACCCCGGTCCGACCTCGTCCGATAAGGCCGGCATCAGGGGTCGCCGGGTCCCCGGACCATTGCCTTAACCAGGTCTTACGTGGTTCTTGACACCCTTGGAGCATCGGGATTCGAGGGAGATGACAGATGAACGCGAACGAGCCTCACGAGCAGGGCCCCGAGGAGCGGGGCGCCGGTGGGTGGAGCCAGTTCGGAGCCACCCCGCCGGCCGCCGGGGGCTTCCCCCGGCGTGACCACACGCACCCCATGCCCCACCAGCGGCCCCCGGCCGATCCCGCGCCGCCCGCCGGGCAGCGGCCCGGCGTCGCGCGCAAGGCCGTCGCGGCGCTCGCGATGGCCGCCATGGCGGTCGGCGGCGGCGTCGTGGGGGCCGCCGTCGCCACCTCGTTCCAGCCCGTGCCCGTCGCCGTCGGCGCCGGCGACTCGCCCAGCCCCGTCTTCAAGTCGGCCTCCGACCAGCTCACCGTCGCCGAGGTCGCGGCGCGGGTGCAGCCGTCGGTCGTGATGATCCAGGGCAGGACCGGCGAGGGCTCCGGCGTCGTGCTCTCGGAGGACGGGCTCATCCTCACCAACAACCACGTCGTCGTCGGCGCGGGCCAGGGCGGCCAGATGAGCGTCAAGTTCAGCGACGGCAAGACGGCGAACGCCGGCATCGTCGGCACCGACCCCGCCACCGACCTCGCCGTCGTCCGGGCGGAGGGCGTCTCGGGGCTGACCAAGGCCACGCTCGGCGACAGCGACCGGCTCAAGGTGGGCGACCCGGTGCTCGCCATCGGCAGCCCGCTCGGCCTCGACGGGTCGGTCACGGCCGGCATCGTCAGCGCCCTGGACCGCACCCTCACCCTCGGCGACGAGCAGCGCCAGCTCCCGCCCGGCTGGGGCGGGCAGCAGAGCGCGCCCGCGACGATCGGCGGCGCCATCCAGACCGACGCCTCGATCAACCCCGGCAACTCCGGCGGCGCGCTGGTCAACGCCGCGGGCGAGCTGGTCGGCATCAACACCGCCATCGCCTCGCAGGCCGCGGGCGGCGGCGTCGGCTTCGCCATCCCGGTCAACACCGCCAGGCAGGTCGCCGAGCAGCTCATCAGCACCGGCAAGGTCAGCCACGCCTTCCTCGGCGTGAGCGTCACCGACGCGACCGGCGACGTGCCCGGGGCGCTGATCAGGCAGATCACCGCGGGAAGCCCGGCGGAGCAGGCCGGTCTGCGGCAGGGAGACCTGATCACCAAGATCGGCGACAAGCCGGTTGACGGAGGCGATACGGTTGTGGGGCAGGTCAGAGGTTTCAAACCGGGCCAAGAGGTCAAGATCACATATATGAGGGATGGCGCGACCCACGAGGTCGACGTCACCCTCATGGAGAACAAGTAACACAGACCCCCTCATGGACGGGTGTGCCGTTGAGATCGCTGCGGACTCGGCGGCACACCCCCCCATCCGAGGTCAGGAGAAACGGCGCCCCTCGTCGCGCCGGTAAGCCCCCGCCGCCGCGACCGTCCAGACGGCCAGCGCGTCCAGCCCCCGCCCCAGCCCTAGCAGCAGCCGCGGGCGGGGCCGTCAGCGGCGGGTGAGGACCTCCGACTCCCACAGGTCGCGGTAGTAGCCCGGCGTGGAGACCAGCTCGTCGTGGTGCCCCCGCTGGACGACGCGCCCCTCCTCCAGCACGATGACCTCGTCCACCAGCTCCAGCCCCTTGAGGCGGTGGGTCACGAGCAGGGTCGTGCGGTCACGGGTCACGTCGAGCAGGTCGCCCATCAGCCGGTCGGCCGTCTCCTCGTCGAGGGCCTCGGCGGGCTCGTCGAGCAGCAGCACGGGCGGGTCGTACAGCAGCGCCCTGGCCAGCGCCAGCCGCTGCAGCTGCCCGCCGGACACGGTCCTGCCGTCCTCGCCCAGCTCGGCGTCCCATCCGGTGCGCTCGACCCACTCCTCCAGCCGCGCGTCCCGCACGGCGCGCCGCAGGGCCTCGTCGTCGGCGCCGGGCCCGGCCAGGCGCAGGTTGTCGCGCAGGCTGGCACGGAAGATGTACGGGTCCTGCGTCAGGCCGGTCATCAGCGCCCGTACGTCGTCGCCGTCCAGGTCACGCAGGTCCACGCCGTTGACCCTGACCCGGCCGGACTCCGGCTCGACCAGCCGCATCAGGGCGGCCAGCAGCGTGCTCTTGCCCGCCCCGCTGGGGCCGACGATCGCCACCCGCCTGCCGGGCGTCAGCCGGAGCGACACCCCATCCAGCGCGGGCCGCCCGGCCCGCTCCTCGTGGGACGGGGCGGGGTGGCGCACCACGAGGTCGTCGATCTCGACGGTCAGCGGGGCCTCGGGGCGCGGCCCGGGCGCGGCGGGCTCCGTGACGGCCGGGGCGGAGGCGCGCACCTCGCGCAGCCGCCGGAGCGCGGCCGTGATGCCGGCCATCCGCTCGCCCGCCGCCGCCAGCGGCAGCACGGGCTCGAAGGCCACCAGGGACGTCAGCGCGAGCACGGCGGTGCCCACCGAGTCCGCGCCCGCGCCCTGGGCGAGCAGCACGACGCCCGCCACCGTCAGCCCCTGCACCAGCGTGCCCCCGGCCAGGGCGGCGGCGTGCACGCGGGCCTGGCGGCGCTCCAGGCCCGCCAGCGCCTCGCCGGCGGCCTGAGCCCTGGCCAGCGCCTCGTCGTCCGCGCCGTACGCGGCCAGGTCCGCCGAGCCGTGCACCAGGTCCGCCACCCGGCCCGCCAGCGCCGCCCGCGCCGGGGCGATCCTGGCCGACCAGCGGCGCGCCGCGGCCGCCGTGCCCATGGGCAGCAGCACCCCGGCCAGCACCAGCCCGGCCACCAGGACCAGCGCCGACACCGGCAGGATCGTCAGCCCGATGACGACCGCGGCCAGCCCGGCGATCGCCGCCGCGGCGGCGGGCAGCAGGCAGCGGACGAGCAGGTCCTGCACGGCGTCGGTGTCGTCCACCATCCGGCTCAGCAGGTCGGCGCCGCCGTGGCGGGGCCGCTGGGGCGGGATGAGGGCCTCGTACAGGCTTTCGCGGGTGCCGGCCTGGGCGCGCAGGGCCACGTCGTGGCCGGTCAGGCGTTCGGCGTAGCGGAAGACGCCCTTGCCGGTGGCGAACGCCCTGGTCGCCACGATCGCCACGCTCAGCGCGGCCAGGGGCGGCTGCTCGGCGGCCCGGGTGATCAGCCAGGCCGCGGCGGCGATGAGCCCGAGCCCGGCCAGGTCGGCCGCCGCTCCCGCCAGCACGGCCCAGAACAGCCGCGTGCCCATGCGCCGGTTCATCGCCCGCTCCCTTCCCGCCGCGCCGCCACCACGGTCCCCGCCCCGCTGTCGGAGGTCCGGCCCCGGGACGGCCGTGGCTCGCCCGCGCTCCCGTCAGGGGGCGGGGCTGGGGAGCGGAGGGTGTCGGAGACGACGCGGCCGCCGTGGATCCGGATCACCCGGTCGGCGAGGTCGATCATGGCCGGCCGGTGGGCGACGATGACGGCCGTGCGGTCCCGGGCCAGGTCGGCGGTGGCCGACACCACGGCGGCCTCGCTGCGGCCGTCCAGCCGGGCCGTGGGCTCGTCGAGGAGCAGCACCGAGGCGTCCGGGCGGCAGAAGGCCCGCGCCAGCGCGATCCGCTGCCGCTGGCCGGCCGACAGGTCGGCGCCGCGCTCGCCCAGCACCGTGTCGAACCCCTGGGGCAGTGCCTCGACGAAGTCCGCGTGCGCCGCCGCGGCGGCTGCCCGGATCTCCTCCATGGAGGCCGACGGCGAGCCGAGCCGCACGTTGTCGGCCACCGACGTGGCGAACAGGTGCGGCCGCTGGGCCACGAACGCCAGGCGCGCCCGCCAGCCTGCCAGGTCGAGGTCGCGCAGGTCCGTGCCGTCGACGAGGACCCGGCCCTCGGTGGGCTCGACGAAGCCGAGGATGAGGTGGAGCAGCGTGCTCTTGCCCCCGCCGCTCTCGCCGACCAGGGCGACCCGCTCGCGCGGGCCGATGGTGAGCGAGACGTTGTCCAGGGCGGCGCCGTCGCGGCCCGGATACCGTACGGTGACGTGTTCCAGGCGGATCTCCGGCGCCCCGCCGGTCTCCGGGGTCTCCGGGGTCTCCGGGGTCTCCACGGCCTCCGGGCGGCGGGCGGGCTCCCGGCGGGGCTCCTCGGCCGACCGGTCCAGCACGGCGAAGGCCGCGTCCGCGGCGGCGACCCCCTCCATGGAGGCGTGGAAGCGGGTCCCCATCGCCCGCAGCGGCAGGTACGCCTCCGGCGCCAGCAGCAGCACCAGCAGCGCCGTCGTCAGGTCCAGCGACCCCCCGAGCAGCCGCAGCCCGATCGGCACCGCCACCAGCGCCAGCGACAGCGACGCGCACAGCTCCAGCACCAGCGACGACAGGAACGCCACCCGCAACGTCCGCATGGTGGCGCCCCGGTGCGCGTCGGCGACCTGCCGGATCACGGTGGCCTGGTGGCGGGCCCGCCCGAACGCCCGCAGGGTGGGCAGACCGCGCACCACGTCCAGGAAGTGGCCGCCCAGCCGTGACAGCGCCTGGAACTGCCGCTCGGTGACCGCCTTCGTGGTCATCCCGACCAGCGCGCCGAAGACGGGAATGAGGGGCAGCGTGACCAGCACGATCACCGCGCTGGCCAGGTCGGCGGTGAAGAGCCGGACCAGCACGGCCACCGGCACCACCGCGGCGACCGCGATCGAGGGCAGGTAGCCGGTCAGGTAGTTGTCGAGCCCGTCCAGGCCGCGCCCGGCCAGCGTGACGAGCTCGCCGGAGCGGTGCGCGGCGAGCCGGGCGGGGCCCAGCTCGCGCAGCCGGCCCAGCAGGCGTTGCCGCAGCGCGGACTTCACGCCCGTCGCGGTACGCCCGGCGAAGACGCCCTGCGTCCACGCCAGCAGCGCCCGCACGCCGACCACCGCGGCCAGCACCGCCAGGGCGGCGGCGGTGAACCGGCCGGACAGCACGCCGGCCAGCAGTTCGGCCTGCACCAGCACGAGCAGCCCCGCCAGCACGGCGGCGGCCAGGGTGACGCCCAGGTGGCGGCGAACCGAGCGCTCGGCCCGCATGAGCGCGAGGAGATCCTTATGCACGAGGCCTCAGAAGAACGACGGGAGCCGGGAAGCGTCCTTCCCTGGCCGGAAAGTGCGCCATACCCATATTTGCGCGCCGACCATGATGGGTGCGACGGGCAACACCATGACACTCAGCACATTCAGCGTAGCCGGGGGCGCGCTGTGCTCCAGAAGGTACGGCGCCGCCCCCGCCAGCACCCCCAGCACGGGCAGCGCGGCCACCAGTCCCGACACCGCCAGCACCCGCCCCGACCTGGTGACGCCGAACAGGCCGGGCGTGCGCCAGCCCAGGAACGTCCAGCCGTGGAAGGCGAACAGCAGCGTGACGACCACGCCCAGCATGAGGCCGACCGGGTGCACGGGCGAGGCCGTGAAGCCGGTGGCGGCGGCGTACAGGGCCATGCCCCAGCCCACGGACAGGCCCAGGGAGCCGAACGCGATCGCCCCGTCCCACAGGCCCCGCCAGGCGGAGCCGTCGATCCTGCGCCGGAACCACAGCCCCGCGTCGCGCAGGACCCAGCACAGCAGCATGGCCACGACCAGCGGGTACAGCCCGAACAGGATCTCGCCCTCCAGCAGCGGGTAGACCCCGAACATGGTCCCGGCCACGGCGACCAGCCACACCTCGTTGGCCAGCACGTACGGCGCCATCGCGGCCACCATCCGGTCCCGGTTGAGCCGCGACCGGCCCAGCACCGGCAGCAGCAGCCCCACTCCTAGGTCGAACCCCTCCAGCGCGAAGTACCCGGTCAGCAGGACCGCGAAGACGACGAACCAGATCACTTCCATCTCGGCACTCCTCAGTAGCTCAGCGCGGGGGTACGCGGCTCGTCGGCGGCGGCCCCGAGCTGGACGGCGGACGGCCCCCGCCTGATCACCCGGACGATGAGGACGTAGTCGACGACCGCCAGCAGCCCCAGCACGGCGGTGAACCCGATGAGCGAGGCCGTGACCATGCCCGCGGTCAGTCCGGGTGACATCGCGTCGGCCACGGTGAGCCGCTCCCAGATCATCCAGGGCTGCCGGCCGATCTCCCTGGCCATCCAGCCCAGGATCGACAGGACGAACGGCAGCGGCGTCATCGCGATGAGGACCGGATGCGTCCAGCGCGCCCGGGGCAGGATCGCGATCATCGGCAGCATCACGAACAGCACGACGAGTCCCAGGAGCTGCCCGAACTGGATCATCAGCCCGAGCGCGATGCCGGCGGCGGGGTTGTGGCCGCCGAACTTGCCCTCGGGGACGGCGCCGAACTGGGCGTACCCGAAGGCCATGGTCACGACGATGCCGATGGCCGCGGTGACCACGCCGAGCCGCAGCGACCTGGCGAAGAAGGCGAACTCGGGGGCCCTGCGCCACAGCCGGTACGCGCTCGCGCCCACCAGCACCATCCCCCCGGTGAACAGCCCGGCTCCGACCACGTGGGGGAAGGAGAAGAGCAGGGCCTCGTTGGTGAGCAGCGCGGCGAAGTCGGTCAGGTGCATCCGCCCGCCGCTGACGACCGCGCCGGCCGGGTTCTGCAGGAACGAGTTGGCCACCATGATGAAGAAGGCGCTCGCGTACGCCGTCAGCGTCACCAGCCAGATGCAGGCCACGTGGGCCCACTTCGGCAGCCGCCCCCAGCCGAAGATCCACAGGCCCAGGAACGTGGACTCCAGGAAGAAGGCCACCAGCGTCTCCATGGCCAGCGGCGCGCCGAACACGTCGCCCGCGTAGTGCGACAGCCCGCTCCAGGCCAGGCCGAACTGGAACTCCATCACCAGCCCGGTGACGATGCCCAGCGCGTAGTTGATGACGTAGACCTGTCCCCAGAACCGCGTCATGCCCTCGTGCGGGGGCCCGCCCGAGAGCGCCCACCGGGTGTGCATGATCGCCACCAGCGGCGCCAGCCCGAGCGTGAGCACCACGAACAGGAAGTGCAGGCTGCCCGTCACCGCGAACTGCGTGCGCGCCAGATCGAGTACGTCCATCACCGCTCCGTTGTTATGTCTGTCTACATGTAGAACTCTATATGTAGACTGGCTACATGTGACGGAGGTGTTTAGGATCAGAGACATGAACCCGGACGCGCTGCGCGGTCACCTGGACGCGCTGTTGCTCTCAGTGCTCGAATGGGAGCCGCTGCACGGCTACGCCATCATGGAGGCGCTGCAGGAGCGCAGCGGGGGTGCGCTCACCGTGCCCACGGGCACCGTCTATCCGGCGCTGCGCCGGCTGGAGCGCATCGGTTACCTGTCGAGCGAGTGGGCCACGGTCGGCGGCCGCAAGCGCCGCACCTACCGGCTGACCGAATCGGGCAGGAAGCACCTCCAGGGGGAGCGGTCGGCCTGGCAGGAGTTCACCAGCGTGATCGGCGGCGTCCTGCGCCCCGAGGTCCGCGCCGAACACTGAGGAGGCCGCCCCGGCCCGCGCCCCGGAGGCTCGGGCGGCAGGCGACGGGCGGCAGGCGACGGGCGGCAGCGACGGGGGCCGGGGCCGGGTCATGACGGCGGGCGGGTCAGCCGGTGGTCGCCGGTGCATTCGGACCCGTCAGCCGGTGGCGACGGCGGGCGTCATCGCGCGCGTGACGCGCACGCACCGGACGGCGCCGTAGATCTGCATCCCCCAGGTGACCGAGGTCACCAGGTTGGCCAGCACGGTCGGCAGGACGTCCAGGGTGTGCGAGCCCGTCGCGCCATGCGACAGCAGCAGCGCCAGCCCGGCCGTGATCGGCAGCGCGGCCCACACCATCACGCCCAGCGACCTGGTCACCAGCCGCGGCCGGCGGATCCACCGGGCGCCCCGGCTCAGCGCGAACACCGCGAGCCCGCCGTACAGGCCGGTGCCGAGCTGGACGAGGTCGAGCAGCCGCGAGACGGGGACGTGCCACCACGGCGCGTCGAGCAGGGCCGCGTCGGTGGCCGGGTACATCCGCCACAACACCGACCACATCGCCACGGTGATCGGCACGCTGACGAACAGCAGCACCCCCATGCGCCGCCCCGCGGCGGCGGTCAGCTCGGCCTGGTAGCCGGGCGCGATCTCGGAGACCTCCCCGAACTCCGCCACCGCCACCCGCTCGGCCTCCGCCCGGTCCAGGCCGTCCGCCTCCAGCGCGTCGGCGGTGTCGAGCAGGCTGTCGCGGGCCTCGACGACGAGGTCGCGCTTGGGTCTCCGCGGGCCCCTGAGGGCGCCGTCGAGCTTCGCCACGTAGTCGTCGATGAGCATGGCTCAAGTCTAGGAGTGGTGATCTCGGGTCCTCATCCGGGAACACCCTGATTTCCTCCGGGGGTTGTTATGTAGGAAAAATCCTACATATAGTGGCTGACATGGTTATTTCCTCCATCCTCACGGTCACCGTGCCCGTCGCCGACCAGGAGCGGGCGCTCGGCTTCTACACCGGGGTGCTCGGCTTCGAGGTCCGCACCGACAACCCGTTCCCCATGGGCCGCTGGCTCACCGTCGCGCCCAAGGGCACGGACACCACGCTGCTGCTGGCCTCCTGGTTCCCCGGCATGGCGCCGATCGGCGGCCTGGTCGTGGGCGCGCCCGACCTCGACGCGCTGGCCGGCCGGCTGCGCGAGAACGACGTGCCCTTCGAGGGGCCGAGCGACGAGGCGTGGGGCCGCCAGCTGCTCTTCCACGACCCGTTCGGCAACGGCTTCGTGGTCAGCCAGACGTGACGGCCGACCACGTCTTCACCGCGCTGGCCAGCCCGGCCCGGCGCGAGCTGCTGCGCCTGCTGCGCGACGAGGGCGACCAGCCGGCCGGGCGGCTGGCTGAGCGGTTCGACATGAGCAGGCCCAGCGTGTCGGAACACCTGAAGGTGCTCAAGGACGCCGGGCTGGTGGCCGAGAGCCGCAAGGGCAGGGAGCGCCACTACCGCCTGGAGGCGGCGCCGCTCATGGAGCTGCGCGACTGGCTCGGCCCGTACGAACGGTTCTGGCGGGAGCGGCTCACCGCGCTCGGCGCGCTGCTCGACGAGATCGACGACGAAACGGACGAAAGGGATGGCGCAATGCGGAGCGAAGAGGGCGGCGACGATGGCTGACGACACCACCACCACCGAGGAGCGGCGGGCGATCAGGCTCGACCAGTTCGTCGCGCACCCGCCGGCCAAGGTGTGGCGGGCGCTCACCGAGCCGGAGCTGCTGGCCCGCTGGCTCATGCCCAACGACGGCTTCAAGGCCGAGGTGGGGCAGCGGTTCACGTTCACCACCAAGCCGAAGAAGCAGGTCGGCTTCGACGGGACCGTGCACTGCGAGGTGCTGGAGATCGAGCCGGAGAAGCTGCTGCGGATCAGCTGGGGCGCCCGCGGGCAGGGCGACTGGACCGTCACCTGGCGGCTGGAGCCCGAGGGCCGGGGCACCCGGATCTTTCTCGACCACGAGGGCTTCGACCCGGACGACGAGGTGCAGCAGCTCTCGCGGCGCATCATGGGCGGCGGCTGGCCACGCATCCTCGACACCATCGGCGCCATAGCCGCCGAACTCTGACCCCACCCCGCCCGTGCCCGCGCCCCCGCTCGCGCCCGCGCCCCCGCCTCCGACCGGGCCGGCGCGGGTGCGGAGGCGGGGCCGGTGCGGAGGCGCAGCGGTCGGCGGTGGCGGTCGGCGGTGGTCGAGGCGGAGGCGGGGCCGGGGCGGAGGCGGGACTGGTGGCGATCAGCGGTGGCGGTCGAGGCGGAGGGCGTACTCGTAGAGCAGCCAGGACAACGACAACCACCACCCGTGACCGGCCCGCCGGCGCACCACCAGGCTCGTGGAGGCGAAGTCGGCCGAGCCGGCGCGGTCGCCGGGCCGCGAGCCGGGATGGAGCGTCGCCGGCCGGCCGGGCGAGGCGCCCGGCTCCTCGGGGTCGGCCCGCCCGCGCAGCGGGTGCTCGTCGGCCGCCGAGCGCCGCCGCGAGAACCAGCGCAGCATCGGCCAGCGCAGGCTCATCCGCACCCCGCGCGAGGTGATCGCGAACGTGCAGTCCTTGACCCGCACCCCCGCCGGGTGGCTCAGCCCGGCGAACCGGCACGCCGACAGGTCCAGCCCGGACAGCCCCAGGCTGGCCGCCTCCACCTGGCGCAGCGACGTGAGCGTGGACCTGCCCCGGCCGGTCACGGTGGCCGGGCCGCGCAGCACCGCGCCCTCCAGGTCGGCCTGGGAGTCGGTCAGCCGCACGGTCGTGGGGCCCGCCACCTCCACGTGGCGCAGGTCCACGCCGCACCGCGCCACGGCCACGTCGAGCAGCCCGTCGGCGCGCGCCCTGGTGGCCGACAGGCGGCCGGTGGCCGACAGGTAGGCGTCGGCGGCGAAGTGCGCCGCCTCGAACCCGGCGTGCCCGCTGACCTTGCGGAAGGACAGCGTACGGCCGAAGCGCGCCCCCCTGAAGGCGGCGCCGTCACCGAGCCGGGCGCCGTCGAACGTGGCGTAGCCGTCGAACCTGGCCCGCTCGCACGACAGCCCGTGCCCGAAGACGGCCTGGCTGAACAGCGCGTCGCGCGCCATCACGGCCCGGTCGAGCGAGACGTGCCCGCGCACGGTGACGCCGTGGAAGGACAGCTCGCGGCCGAACCTGACCCCGGCCAGCGACACGTTGCCCTCGAAGCGCGCGCCGAAGAACGAGGCCAGCCGGTCGAACCGGGCGCCGTCGAGCGACACGTCGCCCGCGAACGTGACGCCCGCCAGCCGGACGTCGCCGGTGAACCTGGCCCGGTCGAGGCGGGTGCGGCCCGGCCGGCGGCCGGTCGCCTCCAGCACCATGGACAGCAGGTCGCTGGTGACGGTGATGCCGCGCAGGTCGAGCAGGCGGCCGGGGGAGAGCTCGGCCAGCGCGGCGCCGAGCTGTTCCGGGGCGAGGTGTGCCAGGCAGAGGCCGGACGGCCGGCGGGCGACTCCGGTGCAGGCAGCGGAATACGCGCAGGTGACCCAGTCCATGCATGGGTGATACCCGCAGCGGGCCATGTCAAGGTTCGACGATTTAATGTTCTATCCACTTTTGTGTGGAAATATGCGAGCTAAATTAGCTCTAAAGTGCCGGACATGCGCGCTTTATCCCGAGCAGCCCTGGCTGCCGTGCTTGTGGTGGCCTTCGCCGCGAGTCCCGCGGCCGCGGACCCGTCCGCCGGCCCCTCAGGCGACCTGTCCGGCGGCCTGTCCAGCGACCCTGCCGCCCCCTGCGACACCCCTGTCACCCACCGCGTCGCGCAGGTGCAGGGCGCCGGCGACGCGACCCCGCTGGCCGGCCGGACCGTGCGGGTCGAGGGCGTCGTGACCGCCGACTTCCAGCGGAGCGACCAGCTCAGCGGATTCTTCCTCCAGGACCCCCGGCCCGACTCCGACCCGCTGACCTCCGAGGGGCTGTTCGCGTACGCGCGCGACACCTTCAAGGACGTCAACGTCGGCGACCGGGTCCTGGTGACCGGCCGGGCCGTGGAGTACAACGGCTGGACCGAGCTGTCGCCCGTGACCGCCGTGGACGTCTGTGGTACCGGGAGCGTGGCGGCGCAGCCGTACCGGCTGCCGTCGGACGGCCTGGAGCCGGTCGAGAACATGCTGCTGACCTTCCCGCAGCCGCTGACCGTCAGCGACCACTACAACCTCGGCCGCTACGGCGAGGTCACGCTCTCCTCCCAGGGGCGGCTCTTCCAGCCGACCGACCGGCCGGGCGTGGACGCCGCACGCAACGCCCGCCGCTCCCTGCTCGTCGACGACGGCTCCAACCGGGAGAACCCCGCCGTCCTGCCGCCCATCGTGCGCGGCGGCGACGTGGCGCGCGGGGTGACGGGCGTGCTCGGGTACGGCTTCGGCAAGTACCGGCTGCAGCCCACCGAGCCCATCGACTACAAGGACGCCAACCCGCGCCCGCCCAGGCCGTTCCCGGTGATCGGCAACGTCAAGGTGGCCTCGTTCAACACCCTGAACTGGTTCACCACGCTCGGCTCCCGGGGCGCGGGCAACGCCGAGGAGCAGCGCCGCCAGCTCGCCAAGCTGGTGGCCGCGCTCAAGGGGATCGACGCCGACGCGGTCGCCCTCATGGAGGTCGAGAACAACGGCCAGACGGCGCTGCAGGCACTGGTGGACGCGGTCAACGCCGAGGTCGGGGCGGGCACGTACGCCGCGCTCGCGCACCCGTACCCCGGCACCGACGCCATCCAGGTCGGCCTGATCTACAAGCCCGCCAGGCTCACCCCGGTCGGCGCGCCGGCGGCGTCGGAGGACCCGGTGTTCAGCCGCCCGCCGCTGATCCAGACCTTCCGCCGCGCGGGCGGCGGCCAGCCGTTCACCCTGCTGGTCAACCACCTCAAGTCCAAGGGGAGCTGCCCGTCCGGCGGCCCCGACGCCGACCAGGGCGACGGCCAGAGCTGCTGGAACCCCACCCGCGTGGCCCAGGCCAAGGCCCTGCTCGGCCTCATCGAGGAGCGGGACCTGCCCGGCCCGATCGTGCTCGGCGACCTCAACGCCTACGGCGAGGAGGACCCCATCGGCACGCTGGAGGCCGGCGGGCTGACCAGCGTGACCAAGCGGTTCGTGCCCGCCCATCTGCGCTACAGCTACCTGTTCGACGGGCTCGCGGGCGAGCTCGACCACGCCATGGTCGGCCGGCAGCTGCTCAAGCGGGTGACGAGCGCGACGATCTGGCACATCAACGCCGACGAGCCGCGCGTCCGCGACTACAACCTCGAATACAACCCGCCCGGCCTCTACCGGCCGGACGCCTACCGCTCCTCCGACCACGACCCGCTGGTCATCGGACTGACCCTGCCCGGAGGACGCTGAACCCCCGCGGGCGCGGTCCTCACAACGGGCCGCGCCCGCCGCGGGAGCATGGAATGCTGGTGATGGGTACGTGGTTGAGACGGATGCCCTACTAGCGACGACGAGCGAGGAGCCACTTGTGGCGACTATCGAAGTAACAGAGAAGAACTTCAACGACATCGCCGACAAGGGGATCGTGCTGCTCGACTTCTGGGCAGAGTGGTGCCCGCCGTGCAAGAAGTTCGGGCCGATCTTCGAGCAGGCGTCGGACAAGCACGCGGACATCACCTTCGGCAAGATCGACACGGATGCCGAGCAGGGGCTCGCGCAGGGGTTCGACATCACCTCGATCCCCACGCTGATGGCCATCCGCGACGGCATCGTCGTCTTCGCCCAGGCCGGCGCCATTCCCGCGCCCGCGCTGGAGGACCTGATCCGGCAGGTCAAGGAGCTCGACATGGACGCCATCCGGGCCGAGCTCAGCGAGGAGCTGAAGAAGGCCCAGCAGAACTGACACCCGCGACCCGCCCCGTCCTCTTCCGGCGGGGCTTTCGCGTTCCCGGGGCCCCGCACGCGAGGCGCCGGTGACCGCGATCGGTCACCGGCACCTCTCAGGCGTCATGGCTCGCACGGCCAGCCGCCGGTGTCCGTGCTTGCGACTGTCCGTGCTTGCGGCCGGCACCGGCACCAGAGCTCGCGACCGCGCCGGCGTCAGCGCCCTCGTGACCCGGCACGGGCGTCAGAGCTTGCGGCCGACGCCCACGTAGCCGAAGGTGACGTTGTCGTCGAAGAGGTCGGTGTCGCCGGGACGCCAGGCGCCCGGGACCGTCAGACCGGGCTCGGCCAGCTCGTACCCGTCGAAGAAGCGCTCGATCTCCTCGCGGGTGCGCAGGTTCAGCGAGGCCGTGGCCTTCTTGTAGATCTCCAGCGCCTGCGGGGTGGTGTCCGGCGTGGTGTCCACCGCGTGGCTGATCACCAGGTGGCTGCCGGGGGCGCTGCGCTCGCGCAGCTTCGTCACCACGTCATAGGCGATCTCGTCGGGGATGAAGTGCAGGATCGCCAGCATCAGGAACGCCACCGGCCGGCTGAAGTCGACCAGGCCGTCCAGCCGGTCCAGCAGCGCGTCCGGGTCGCGCACGTCGGCCTGGAGGAAGTCGACGTTGTCCTTCCTGGCCAGCAGCGCCCTGCCGTGCACGCACACCACGGCGTCGTAGTCCACGTAGACCACGCGCGCCTCCGGCGCGATCTCGTGCGTGTTGCCCTGGGTCGGCAGGCCGGCGCCGAGGTCGACGATCTGCCGTACGTCCTGGTCCACCACGTACCGGACGGCGCGGCGCAGGAACGCCCGGTTGGCCCGGGCGCCCTCCTTGGTGTGGGGGAACGTCTTGAGGATCTGCTCCGCCGCTGCCCGGTCGGCCGCGAAGTTGTCCTTGCCGTCGAGGTAGTAGTCGTACATCCGTGCGACGTTGGGGACGTTCGGGTCGACCCCCTCCGGAGCACTATCCACGTTTTCTCCCGAAATATGGTCTCTTTCGGGCGATCATAGCCGCGGAACCCCGCCCACCACGGGGTTTTCGTCCCGCTCGTGAATGAGACCTGAATCACTCGACGGCGCTCGTGACGCCGCCGCACGACGAAACGCGGGCCGGAGCGCTCTCCGGCCCGCGTCGGGGAATCGGGTGTCTGAGGGGCGGTGTCAGCCGCGGTAGAGCTCGGCCACCCGGAAGGCCAGGTCCAGCGACTGGCCGCGGTTGAGCCGCGGGTCGCACGCCGTCTCGTAGCGCGTGGCGAGGTCGGCCTCGTTGATCTCGTGGCCGCCGCCCACGCACTCGGTCACGTCGTCGCCGGTGAACTCGATGTGGATGCCGCCCGGGTGCGTGCCCAGCGACCTGTGCACCTCGAAGAAGCCCGCCACCTCGTCGAGCACGTCGTCCACGCGCCGCGTCTTGTGCCCGCTCGGCGCCTCGAACGTGTTGCCGTGCATCGGGTCGCACAGCCACACCACCTTGGCCCCGGTCGCGGTGACCTCCTTGACCAGCGCGGGCAGGTGCTCGCGGATCTTGGAGGCGCCCATCCGGGTGATGAACGTGAGCCGCCCGGGCTCGTTGGCCGGGTTGAGCTTGTCGATCAGCGCCAGCGCCTCGTCGGGCGTGGTGGTCGGGCCCAGCTTGACGCCGATCGGGTTGCGGATCCTGGCGAAGAAGTCGACGTGCGCGCCGTCGAGCTGGCGGGTGCGCTCGCCGATCCAGACCATGTGCGCCGACACGTCGTAGGGCAGCCCCGTACGCGAGTCGATGCGCGTGAGCGCCCGGTCGTAGTCGAGGATCAGTGCCTCGTGCGAGGAGTAGAACTCGACCGTGTGGAACTCCTCGGGATCGGCCCCGCAGGCCCGCATGAACGCCAGCGCCTGGTCGATCTCCCTGGCCAGCTGCTCGTAGCGGCGCCCGGCGGGCGACTCGGCCACGAAGTCCTGGTTCCACGCGTGCACCTGCCGCAGGTCGGCGTAACCGCCCTTGGTGAACGCGCGCGCCAGGTTGAGCGTGACGGCCGACGAGTGGTATGCCTTGAGCAGCCGCCACGGGTCGGGCCTGCGGGCCTCGGGGGTGAAGTCGAACCCGTTGACCATGTCGCCACGATAGGCGGGCAGCTCGACGCCGTTGCGCACCTCGGTGCCCTTGGACCGGGGCTTGGCGAACTGACCGGCCACCCGGCCGATCTTCACCACGGGCACCCGGCCCGCATAGGTCAGCACGATGGCCATCTGCAGCAACGTCTTCAGCTTTTGGCGCACGTTGTCGGCCGTGGCGCCGGCGAAGGTCTCGGCGCAGTCGCCGCCCTGAAGGACGAACGCCTCGCCGCGGGCGACGGCGGCCAACTGCTCCTTGAGCTGGTCGCACTCGCCGGCGAAGACCAATGGGGGCAGGCCGCCGAGCTCGGCGACAACCTTGTCGAGCTCGCCGCGGTCCGGCCAGTCGGGCTGCTGCGCCGCGGGGAGGGCTCGCCAGGAATCGAGATCCACTAGATTGCTGCTCACGAGATACGAGGGTATGCCACTGGGTCCGTCCCACCGACCCCCTTGTCCACGTTGTGAGAATGCGGTTGTGCGCGCACGAACCCAGGGCAGGTCAAAGTTCCTTTACCCGCACGTGTTCCGGCAGCACGCCCTGCCCCAGAAATCGCGGGGCCACCCGCTTGAACACCGGGATCCTCGTCAGGTCGCGCGGGAGCCGGGTCGGGTCCAGCCGCCGGGTCAGCGCGGGAGTGATCACCCGGCTCTGCACCAGCCGCTGCGCCGCCTGGGTGATCCGGGTCGGCGGCATGCGCCGGCGCTGCACCCGGTGGAGCAGTGACTCGGGGATCGGCGCGCCCGACCGCAGCGCGCCCGCCAGCAGGTTGGCGGCGGCCACCGCGTCCTGCACGGCCAGGTTGATGCCCACCCCGAACACCGGCGACATGGCGTGCGCGCTGTCGCCGATGCACAGGAAGCCGGGCCGGTGCCAGCGGCGCAGCCGGTTGAGCGCGACCGTGAGCACGCTGACGTCGTCGAAGCCCTCGATCTGCCCGACCCGGTCGGCCAGCCACGGCAGCAGCCGGGCCACCGGGCGGCGCAGCGCGTCGATGCCCTGCCCGGTCAGCTCGTCGTAGCCGCCCTTGCGGATCAGGTACGCCAGCTGCCAGTAGCTCTCCCTGTTGATCGCCACCATCATGTGCGGCGGCGAGACCCGCAGGAACGTGTCGTCACGATCGTCCTGGTGGCGCGGCAGCCGGAACCACACGACGTCCATCGGCGCGCCCAGCTCCTCGGCCCGCAGGCCCGCCGGCTCGCGCAGCACCGAGTGCCGGCCGTCGGCGGCCACCGTCAGCTCCGCCCTGATCTCGTGCTCGCCCGACCCGTCCCGGTAGCGCAGCCCGCGCACCGCGCCGCCCTCGCGGATCAGGTCGTACGCCTCGGCGTTCATCAGCAGCCGGAAGCCGGGGTAGCGCCCGGCGGCCGACGTGAGGAGCTTGAGGAAGTCCCACTGCGGCACGAAGGCCATGTAGCGGAACCTGCCCGGCAGCCGCTCCAGGGTGGCCAGCTTGATGTCGCCCCGGTCGGAGACGAGGCTGAGGGAGCGGGCCTTCCGGTGCGGGAGTTGCAGGAACTCCCCGGCCAGTCCCAGCTCGTCGAGCACCTGGAGGGTCGAGGGGTGGATCGTGTCACCCCTGAAGTCGCGCAGGAAGTCGCCGTGCTTCTCCAGCAGCGTCACCTCGACGCCCGCTCTGGCCAGCAGCAGCGCCAGCATCGCCCCGGCGGGACCGCCGCCGGCTATTACACATCCCATAATTCATCATCCGATGAGATTGTCTCTCATGCGATGCGAAAAGGGAAGGCTCCCGGCCATCCGGCATGCCCGACCGGCCGAAGTACAGGCGTGAGCCGCCTCTCACACCGGGAGTGGACGATGAACGACGAGCTCCACGCCCTCTCTGGCGCCTACGCCGTGCACGCACTGCCGTACGCCGAGTGGGTGCGGTTCGACCGGCACCTGCGCGCGTGCGCCGGCTGCGCGACCGAGGTGCGCCGGCTGCGGGAGACGGCCGCGCGCCTGGCGGAGGCCGTCGCCCAGCCGCCGCCCGCCCGGCTGCGCCCGCGCCTTCTCGACGCCGCCCGCCGCTCCACCCACCCGCCCCCTGCGCGCCGGCCCGGAGGAGGTCACGGAGGAGGTCACGGAGGAGGTGACTGAGGAGGTGACTGAGGAGGTGACTGAGGAGGTGACTGAGGAGGCCACAGAGGAGCTCATGGAGCTCACCGCGGTGCTGGCCGCGCCCGACGCCGAGACCGTGCGCCGGCCCATCACCTCCGGCGGCACGGGCACGGTCGTGATCTCGCGCTCGCGCGGGCGCCTGGTCTTCGCCTCTTCGGGCCTGCCGGAACTGCCCGAGTCGCGCGGGTACGCGTTGTGGCTGATGGGCCCGGACGGGCCGCGTCCCGCCGGGCTGCTCGACCGGCGTGCCGGGTGGACGGGCGGGGCCGGGTGGTCCGATAGTGCGATCATGCGTACCTTCGCGGCCCTGACACTGGCCGCCGCACTGTTATCCGCAACCCCCGCAACCCCCGCCGCCGCCCAGACCGCCGCCGGGCCGGAAGCGGCGAGCGTGGTGCCCGTGCAGGTCACCGGCGCGCCGGCGAAGAGGTTCAACCTGATCATCATGGGCGACGGCTACACCGAGGCCGAGCAGGACGAGTTCCGTGCCGACGCCGACCGGCACCTCAACGTGATGTGGTCGATCGAGCCGTTCAAGTCCTACCGCAACTACGTCAACGTCTACCGCGTGGACATCGTCTCGGGGGAGTCGGGCATCAGCTGCGACCCCGGCCTGGACGCCCCGCGCCGTACGACGCCGCTGAGCATGGGCTTCTGGGGCCGGTGCAACCCGGACAGCGTGCAGCGCCTGATCACCATGGACAACGCCGCCGCCACCCGCTACGCCGACCTGGTCACCGGCACCTCCGCGGGCAACCGGCAGATCCTCGCGCTGGCCAACAGCGGCACGTACGGCGGCGCGGGCGGCGCGTACGCCACCGCCTCGGGCAGCAACAGCATGTCGGCCCTGATCAGCCCGCACGAGCTGGGCCACTCCCTGGGCGGCCTCCAGGACGAGTACGACTACTACCAGCGCGGCGTCCCCGGCGGCACGTACCCGGGCCCCGAGCCGTCCAGCGCCCACCACACCCTGCTGACCGAGCAGGAGATGCGCGACCAGCGGCGCAAGTGGTGGCGCTGGCTGGGCGAGCCCAGCGAGTCGGGCGGCCCGATCGGCCGCTACGAGGGCGGCCTCTACTACACCGGCGGCGTCTGGCGGCCCAGCGCCCACTCGATGATGAAGACCCTCGGCTACTACTTCGACCAGGTCAGCCGCGAGGTCATGGTGCAGCGCATCACCGCCAAGACCATGGTCATCCAGGACGCCACGCCGTCGGACAGGCCCGTCGGGGCCGACCGGGTCCTGTGGGTGGAGCCGATGCGCCCGGTCAGCCACTCCCTGACCACCACCTGGCGGGTGGACGGCCGGGACCTGCCCGGCGACCGCGACTCCCTCGACCTGCGCACGCTCGGCCTGTCCCCGGGGACGCACACGGTCACCGCCACCGTCTCCGACCCGACCGCGTTCGTCAGGGACCCGGCGATCCGGGCGGCCATCACCAGGACCCGCACCTGGACGGTGGACACCTCGATCACCACCCCGCCCGACGGCACGCAGCCCGCGTTCGTCTCCTCCACCCCCACCGACCGGCCGCTCGGCCGCGACGACGTCGTGTACGTCGAGACCACCCACCCGGCCGCCACCGTCCCCGAGGTGACCTGGACGCTGAACGGCGTCCGCCACACGGGCACTGACCTCGACCTGGGCGAGCTGGACCTGGAGCCGGGCACGCACACCCTCACCGCGAGCCTCGCCGGGCGCAGCCTGACCTGGACGATCGACGCCACCGGGCCGGCCACGGCGTACGAGCTGTCGCGCCCGCTGGCCAGGTCCGGCGACACCTACGTCTACAACGGCCCCTTCACCATGCGGCTCACCGGGGACGACGACCGCGACGGTCACGTGGTCTCGGAGTCGCGGGTGGACGGCGACGGCTGGTTCAACTACTTCGGCTGGCCCACCTCCTCGAAGCTGCCGTGGACGTTCTCCGAGCAGGGCACGGTGATCGACTCCCTCGTGTACGGCAGGCTGCCGCGCGGCCGGCACACGATCGAGTACCGCTCGATCGACGCCGCCGGGAACTACGGCGCGGCGGGGAGCTTCACCGTCACGACGATCGCCCCGCCGCCCGCCTGCACCCGCACCCTCACCGGCGCGCACCGGGGCCCGCTCGTCGTCGCCGGCGGCGTCACCTGCCTCGACCGCGCCGAGGTCACGGGGGCGGTCACGGTCCGGCCGGGCGCCTCGCTCGTGATGACCGGCGGCCGGATCACCGGCGCGCTCGACGCGGCCGGCCCCGGCCAGGTGCACCTGCTCGGCGGGCGCGTCGACGGGGCGCTCGGCGTGCGCGGCGCCGCCACCCTCACGATCGTCGGGGCCGACCTGCGCGGCGCCGCGCTGCTGGCCGGGAACGCGGCGGCGATCCTGTCGGGCAGCACGGTCAGGGGCGCGCTCGCGTGCGCCGGCGAGCCGCCCGCGGACCTCGGCGTGCCCAACACGGTCAAGGGCGGCGACGCGTGCGGCGACCTACCCGACCGGACCGGCCCCGACCGGACCGGCCCCGACCGGACCGGAGCCCGGGAGACCGGCCGGGCCGGCGGAACCGGGGGAGGTGCGTACGAGGCGGTCCAGCACGCCGGTCAGTGAGGCCGTCGCGGCCCGGTGGATCCTGGCGTAGTCGTCGGGCGGATACTGCCGGGGCCCGTTCTCGATGAGCAGGATCAGATAGAGGTAGGCACGATAGAGGTCGAGCCTGGTCAGCGCCGCCGGAGTCAGCTCCAGCGGCGTGACCTCGCGATAGCCCGCCAGCAGCGGGTCGTCCTCCGTCAGCTCACCGAAGATCGTCGGCGTGACGAACTCCGCGATCGGGTCGCCCCAGAAGGCCCGCTCGTGGTCGATGATCGCCTGGATCCGCGGCGTGCCGCTCAGGTCGAGGAAGACGTTGCCGGCCCACACGTCGAAGTGCACCAGCCGCGGCGTCGTCACCTCGTCGAGGGCGGGCGCCGCGGCCTCGAACACCGCCATGATCTCGGCGACCGGCCGGGGCAGCGCCGTCGGGTAGCGCTCGGTGTCGCCGAGCAGCGCCCGCACCATGGCCAGGAACGCCGCGCGCCAGGTGGCGCCCGTGATCCCGGCGTGCGGGTAGCCGAACACCTCGCCGGTCACCGAGTTGAACCGGGCCAGATGCCCGCCCAGCTCCCTGCGCAGCGCGTCGCCGCCGTCGGGCTTGACGTCGTTCCACGACACCCCGTCCAGCGCGGACAGCAGGAGGTAGTCGCCGCCCAGCACCGGGTCGTCGAACCCGGCCCGCAGCAGCCCGGCCACGGGCACGCCCGCCGCGGCGGCCAGCCCGATCGCGTCGGCCTCCATGCGCAGCAGGTTGCGCTCGTAGCTGAGCTGCTGGAGGTCGGGCGGGGGAGACAGCTTGAGCACCGCCTCGCGCCCGTCGTCGAGCTTCAGCCGCCAGACGGCGTTGGCGTAGCCGTCGGTCAGCTCGGTGGCCGACGTGACGCCCGAGCCGATCGCGCGGCGGATGAGAGCATCCAGCTCGGCATCCGATAACCGGCGCTTCGTCCTGCTGTCCACGGAACCTCTCTCGGTGTCTCAGGCGGTCTCTCTGCGCACCAGGTGGGTGTCGAGGATGACGACGGGCTGGCGCAGTTCCTCGCCGTTGATCCGGGCCACCAGCAGCTGGGCCATCTGCCGGCCCATGGACTCGGTCGGCTGGTGCACGGTGGTCAGCGGCGGGTCGGCGTGCAGCGCCGCCTTGGAGTCGTCGAACCCGATCACCGCCACGTCGCCGGGGATCGCCCGCCCCGCGGCCTTGAGCACGCGCATCGCGCCCAGCGCCATCGGGTCGGACGCGGCGAACACCGCGTCGAGGTCGGGATGGGCCCGCAGCAGCTCGGTCATCGCCGCGGCCCCGCTGTGCTCGGAGAAGTCGCCGTACGCCACCAGCTCCGGCAGGCCGGAGGGCAGCAGCGCGTCGCGGTAGCCCGACAGACGGTCGACGCCCACCCCCATGTCCTGGGAGCCGGCGATCGTGGCGATGCGGGTGCGGCCCAGGCTCAGCAGGTGCTTGACCGCCTGCCGGGCCCCCGCCCGGTTGTCCATGTCGACGTAGCTGTAGGGATCGAGGCCGACGGGGCGGCCGCCCAGCACGGTCGGCACGCCCATCGCCTCCAGCCTGCCCGGCAGCGGGTCGGCGCCGTGCAGCGACAGCAGCAGCACGCCGTCGACGTGCTGGCCCGTCAGGTAGTGCTCGAGCCGCGCGTGCTCCTCAGGGGTGCGGGCCATCGCCAGCAGGAGCTGCAGCCCGGTCTCGGCCAGCGCCGAGCCGATGCCGCGGATGGTGCCCGCGAAGTAGGGCTCGTCGAAGAGCCGGAACTGCGACTCGGACACCACCAGCGCGACCGTGTCCGTGCGGCGCGTGACCAGGGCCCGCGCCGCACGGTTGGGCACATAGCCCAGCTCGCGGATGGCCAGCTCGACGGCCTCGCGGGCCTTCGCGCTGACGTTCGGCGAGCCGTTGATGACTCTCGACACCGTGCCCCGGCCCACCCCGGCCCGAGCCGCGACTGCCTCAAGAGTCGGTCGGTTCATGGCGCCTATTCTGCCGGATGATCTCCGAGTACCAGAGCGCGCTGTCCTTGACCACCCGCTCCTGCGTCTCGAAGTCCACGCGAACCAGGCCGAACCGCTTGCCGTAGCCCCACGCCCACTCGAAGTTGTCCATCAGCGACCAGGCGAAATAGCCTTCCAGGGGCACGCCCGCGTCGATGGCCTCCTTGCAGGCGCCCAGGTGCGCCTCCACGTACGCCTGCCGCTCCCGGTCGTGGACGCGGCCCTCGTCGAGCACGTCGTCGAAGGCCGCGCCGTTCTCGGAGACCACCATCGGGATCGGCGGGTACTCCCGCGCCACTCTGGTGAGGATCTCCGTCAGGCCGCCCTCGTCGATCTCCCAGCCCATCGCGGTGACCGGCCGGCCGCCGTTGACGAACGAGACGTGCTCGCTGCCGACCCACGGAGAACCCGTGTCCGTGGGGGCCGCCGCCGCCGACTGCGCGCCGCCCGGTGCTCCGGAGACCGTGAAGCGGCTGTAGTAGTTGACGAGCAGCACGTCGATCGGGGCGCCGATGGTCTTCATGTCGCCCGGCTCGATGAAGCCGAGGTCGAAGGGCAGGTCGGCGAGCACGTCCTCCGGGTAGCGGCCCAGCAGCAGGGCGTCCAGGAAGAACCGGTTCTGCAGGCCGTCGATGCGCCGGGCCGCGTCCAGGTCGCGCTCGCTGTCGGTGGCCGGCGAGATCGCGTACAGGTTCACGCAGCCGCCGACGCGCCGGGCGTTCATCGCCTGCACGGCCAGGCCGTGCGCCAGGTTGAGGTGGTGCGCGCCCCTGATCGCGTTCTCCGGCTCACGCCTGCCCGGGGCGTGCTCGCCCGAGGCGTAGCCGAGGAACGCGGCGCACCATGGCTCGTTGACGGTGCTGAAGGTGTGCACGTAGTCCTTCAGCGCGTCGTGCACCGCCGCCGCGTAGTCGGCGAAGCGGTAGGCCGTGTCCCGGTTGGGCCAGCCGCCCTGGTCCTCCAGCGCCTGGGGCAGGTCCCAGTGGTAGAGGGTCAGCCAGGGGTCGATGGCGTTCTGGCGCAGCTCGTCGGTGAGCCGCTTGTAGAAGTCCAGGCCCTTCTGGTTGATCTGCCCCGAGCCGGTCGGCTGGATGCGGGGCCAGGAGACGGAGAACCGGTAGGCCGACAGGCCCAGGTCCGCCATGATGGCCACGTCTTCCCGGTAGCGGTGGTAGTGGTCGATGGCCACGTCCGCGTTGTGCCCGTTGAGCACCCGTCCCGGTGTCTTGGTGAAGGTGTCCCAGATCGACGTGCCCCGCCCGTCCTCGGCGACGGCCCCTTCGATCTGGTACGCCGACGTCGCGGCCCCCCACGCGAAGCCCGCGGGGAAGCGCAGCCCGGTACGCGTCTGTTCTTCTTGAGTCGTCACGCCTTGACCGCACCTTCCATGAGTCCGCCGACGATCTGACGGCCGAAGAGGACGAAAACCACGATGAGCGGGATGATGGACAACGCCGTGCCCGCGAAGATCAACGAGTACTCCGTGGAGAACCGGGCGTTGAGCGAGTTGATCGCGATCTGCACCGTCGGGTTCTGGTTGGCCACGATCAGCGGCCACATGTAGTCGTTCCACATGAGCATGAACGTGTTGATGCCGAGCACCGCCATGCCGGGCCGCACCGCGGGCAGCACGACGTTCCACCAGATGCGCAGGGTCGCCGCGCCGTCCACCCGGGCGGCCTCGACCAGCTCCATCGGCACGGACTGCCGGGTGTACTGCGTCATCAGGAACACGCCGAACCCGTTGAGCAGGTACGGCAGGATGACCGCCTTGAGGGTGTTCGTCCAGTCCAGCGCCACCATGAGCCGGTAGAGCGGCACCACGCCCATCTGCTGCAGCGGCACCGCCATCGTCAGCAGCACGAGCAGCAGCAGCGCGTTGCGGCCCTTGAAGTTCAGGTTCGCGAACGCGAAGCCGGCCAGCGTCGAGATGAAGATGACGGAGATGGTGACGACGGTCGCCACGATGAACGAGTTCGTCAGGCCCTGCACGAACTGGGCCTCGGGGTGGGTGAGCACCGCGACGATGTTGTCGCCCAGGTTGCCGCCCGGCAGCAGCGCCGGCGGCACGCTCACCGCGTCGGAGTTCGTGCGCGAGGCGATGACCAGCATCCAGTACAGCGGGAAGGCCGACAGCACGATGGCCATCCCCAGCATCACCCTGGTCAGGACGGTGGGTTTCCAGATGGTCACTTCGTGCCCCCGATCCTGCGCACGAACAGGAAGTTGATCGCCGCCCCGATGAGAATGAGCAGGAACAGCAGCCAGGCGGCCGCGGAGGCGTAACCGAAGTCGAACTCGCGGAAGGCCTCCTTGTAGATGAACATCGCCACCGTCTGGAACTGGCCCTGCGACCCGCCGTCGGGGTTGCCGTTGTAGAACGTCATGGGCTCGGCGAACAGCGTCAGGCCGCCGATCGTGGAGTTCAGCACCACGAAGATCATGGTCGGGCGCAGCATCGGCAGCGTGATCTGCCAGAACTGCCGGCGCCGGGACGCGCCGTCGATCGAGGCGGCCTCGTACAGGTCGCGCGGGATCGTCTGCATGCCGGCCAGGAAGATGATCGCGTTGTAACCGGTCCAGCGCCAGTCGACCATCGTGGCGATCGCGATCCACGACGGGACGCGCTCGGCCCGCCAGTTCGTGGCGTCGACCCCGAACCAGCTCAGGATGTAGTTGACCAGGCCCCAGTCACGGGCGAAGAGCTGCGTGAACACCACCGCGACCGCGACCACCGACGTGACGAGCGGGAGCAGCACGCTCATCCGGATCGCCAGGCGGAACTTCAGGCGCTTGTTCAGCGCGTTGGCCAGGAACAGGGCCAGCAGCATCTGGGGGACGGTGGCGATGATGAACATGCTCACCGTGTTGACCGTGGCGCGCCAGAAGTCGTCGTCGCTCAGCAGCGAGGTGTAGTTGCCCAGCCCGGCCCACTCGACCGTCCCGGTCAGGTCGTAGTCGTAGAGCGAGTAGTAGAGCGTGAAGGCCAGCGGGAAGAGCCCGAAGGCGGCGAACAGGATGAAGTACGGGGACACCAGGGCGTACGGCATCGCCTTGACGTCCAGCCGGGAACGCCAGCGGCGGCCGGGCGGGCGGGCACGGCGGTGGTTGTTCCGCGCCGCCCGTGGAAGGGTGTCGAGACTCATGTCAGACCTTTCGGCGGCAACAAGCCCGGCCCGCGCTCGGCGGGCCGGGCGGGAGGATCAGCCCGCGGCCTTGACCGCGTCGTCGACCAGCTGCTGCCAGGCCTTGTCGTAGGGGACGGAGCCGTCGTCCATGCCCTGGATGACCGACTCGATGGCGTTCTTGACCTGCGCGTGCTTCACACCGAGGAAGACCGGCTGGAGGCTGGAGGCGGACTTGGCGAAGATCTCACCGATGGGGGCGTCGTCGAAGAACTCGTTCTTCGCGCCCTGCACCGCCGGGTCCTGCTGGGCCTTGGTGTTGCTCGGCATGTTGCCGAAGTCGGTGAAGATGCTCGCCTGGGTCTGCGCCTGCGTCAGGTAGTCGGCCACCATGGCCGCTTCCTTCGGGTGCTTGGACTGCTTGGGCACGGCCAGCCAGGAGCCGCCCCAGTTGCCGCCGCCGCCGGGCACCGAGGCCACGTCCCACTTGCCCTTGGCGTCGTCGCCCGCGTTGCCGCTGACCACGCCGAGCATCCAGGACGGGCAGCCGACCGTGGCGAACGAGCCCTTCTGGGTGCCCGTCGCCCACTCGTCGGTGAAGTTGCGCAGCTTGGCGGTCAGGCCCTGCTGGCTCATCTTCTGGGCGAAGTCGAAGCCCGCCTTCACCGCCGGGTTCTTGTCGACGATGAGGTTGTTGTCCTTGTCGAAGTAGGTGACGTTGCCGTTCTTGGCCGCCTCCTGGTACAGGACCACCTGGTAGAGGGTGTTCGTCCCGTCGGCGAACTTGGTGTCCTTCACCTTGTCCTGGAACTTCTTGGCGACGTTCATGTACTCGTCCCACGTCGGCCACAGGGCGCTGACCTCGTCACGCTCGGTCGGCAGACCGGCCTTCTCGAACAGGTCCTTGCGGTAGCAGATGCTCATGCCGCCGATGTCGGTGCCCAGGGCGAACAGCTTGCCGTCGGCGGCCACGCCGTTCTCCCACTTCCAGGCGGGGAAGTCGCCCTTGCGCGACTCCAGGCCGTACTCCTTCAGGTCGGCCCACCACTCGGTGCGCGCCTTGGCCAGGCCCATGCCGCCCTCGTCGATGCCGACCACGTCGCCCGCGCCGCTGCCCGAGGTCAGCCACTGGATCATCTGGGGCCAGTACTGCTGCTCGAACTGGTCGGTCAGGTTCTCGTGCTTGATCTGGATGTCCTTGTGCTCGGCATTCCACTTCTCGACGGCGTTCTTGTAGCCGAAGTTGCTGCCGCCGCCGAAGGTCTGCACGCGAATCGTGATCGGCTCGGCCGCTCCGGAGGAGGCCGGCGCGCTGGACTGCGTGCCGGTGCCGGAGCTGCTACAGGACGCGACGGCCAGCGCCGCCGCGGCCAGGGCCGAGGCCGCGGCGAGACCACGGCGCTTGCTGATCATCATGGTGGACCCCTTCTCGGGTGAATGGTGGGGGGAAGCACCGCGGCATGCACTCAGCCGCGGTGGGAGTCTTTGGGAGCGCTCCCACAAAGGGTGCACTTGTGGGGTCTGCGCGTCAATCCCGCGAAACGTAACCGTTACCAATGGTGCGGTTTAGCACTCAAAAACAGGATTTTTGGCGCGAAAACACCCAAAGAGCTGATTGGGAGCGCTCCCACCTCAAGAGGCACCTTTTGTGTCACATCAAGGGCATGTCACCCGCAACACCGCGCCCTTTCCCCCGGTCACACCCCCGGTCACCCCCCGATCGCCGGGGTCGCCGCGGGCGCGCGGCGCCGCGCATCATCCGGGTAACGATTGCCGGCGGGCCGGAGCTTGGGCTCCAGGTCGTGACCCCGCTCCGGCATGATCGCCTGCCATGAAGAAGACGATCTTATTGGCGGTGGCCTGCGCCGCCGCGCTGACGACGGCCGCCGCGCCCGCCCAGGCCGCGCCAACCCAAGCCGGGCCCGCCCAGGCCGCGCCCAAGGACCCGGTCGCCGCGCTGAAGGCCAAGCTCGCCCCCGGCCGCGGCGTGCACTTCACCGACACCGTCACCTGGTCCGACGGCACCAACTCGCAGGGCACCCGGGACAGCAAGGGCTCCTTCCAGTTCGGCGAGAAGGGCGTCGTCGGCTTCGACTTCTCCTGGAAGTACGGCGACGAGCAGCGGCGGACGATCGCCATCGGCAAGACCGCCTACCACTCGGGCGGCGTTTACGCGAGGCTGATGCCCGAGGGCAAGACCTGGTTCAAGAGGGCCGGTGGCGGCATGCCCGACTCCTGGGCGCAGTTCATCAACCCGGCCGAGCCCAAGACCCTCGCCAAGCTCATCGGGAACGGCAGCACCAAGGGGCGCTCCGTCACCGGCACGATCACGGTCAAGGAGCTCAGGAAGGTCTCGGACTGGGTCGCCCGGGCGGGCATCCGCAAGGAGGACCACGGCGTCAAGGTCGACTACACCCTCACCCTGGCCGCGTCGGGGCTGGTGAGCAGGGTGCAGAGCACGTACGCCATAAAGGTGGAGGGGGAGCCCAACATCGTCACCGTGGACAGCCGTTACACCGGGTGGGGCGGCAAGGTGTCGATCAAGGCGCCGGCCCCCGGCACGGTGACCACCTCCTTCCGCTGACCCGCGGAGCCCTTCCGGCCCCGCGGGGCTTCGGAGGAAGCGCTCTCAAGGCCCCGGGCGCTGCCCCGGCACGGTGGCGGACAGCGGGAGGGTCGCCTTGGTGGCCCAGCGGTAGAGGTGGTCGTCGCGCTCCAGGACGATGAGCTGGACTCCGCGCACGGTGACCGTCACCGGCTCGGACCGCACGCCGCCGAGCGCCCGCGCGTACGGCTCCATCGGGCCGTCGGCGTTGCTGTAGGCGATGCTCACGTGCGGGACCCATCGCTCCTCACGGCCGGGCACCCGGCCGTGGCCCAGCACGCCGGCGATCGTCTCGCGCAGGGCCCGCCGCAGCGCCCGCAGCGGCCCGGCCGGCCGGACCTCGAACCGCAGCGACTCCGGGGCGATGACCGGCCGGGTGAAGGTCAGCCGGATCGGCGCCGCGCAGGTCAGCCGGCCCGCCGCCACCCCGGCGACGGCGGTGAGGTCGGCGTCGCCCACCTCGTCGGTGAAGCCGACGTCCTGGAGGGTCAGATGCAGCCAGCGGTACGGGATCAGGTCGAGGCCGTCCAGGGCCGACAGGGGCGCCTGATAGGCGGCGACCAGCCGGTGGAGCGCCGGCTGGTCCTGGAAGGTGAGGTGGAAGGCGTAGGTGCGGCGGCCGGCCCGCCATCCGGGCCGCCACCACCAGTGATCGCGCATCCGGGCCTCAGCCACGCCTTGAGCCTTCCGATCGTCGGGACCGCGGGACGGGAGTGAACGATCCGCCCGAGCCGGCGGCCGGGGCCGGGGCGGCGTGGCGGACGGGCCGCCGGCGGGCGGGTCCGGGAGCGGGGCCCATGACGGTGTGCCGGGCCGTACGGCGCAGGGAGGAAAATCGGGGGGTGGCATCGCGTGTCCCTTTCTCGCCCGGGGAGGGCGGACAGGCGCGTCCGCGTTTCGCCGCCCATTCTCCCTCCGGGAACGCTCCGCTGTGGGCCATTCACACAGAGTCAGAAGAATTCTCACCCGAGCCTCACGCCCCTGGCGGGGCGGGCGGCGTCGGCACGGGCTCTGCAGGGCGAAGGTGGCCGGCTCGCCCGGGAAGGCGCCTGCCGGATCTGCAGGGTGAAGGCGGCCGGCTCGCCCGGGAAGGCGTGTGCCGGGTCTACACGGCGAAGGCGGCCAGCTCGTCCAGGAAGGCGCGTGCCGTGGGCGCGCAGTCCGACAGCGACGGGACGGCCAGCGCCAGCGACCGCGTCATCGCCGGCTCCAGCGGCCGGGTGACCACCGAGGGCAGGTCGGCGGGCAAACCGAGCGTGGGCACGATGCTGACCCCCAGCCCCGCGGCGACCATCTCCAGGATGGCGGCCGGCCCGCTGGCCTCGTAGGCGACCTCCAGGTCGGCGCCCGCCGCCTGCGCCGCCCCCATGATCAGCGGCCGGCAGCCGGCGGTGGTCAGGATGAACGGCCGTCCGGCCAGGTCGGGCAGGCGCACGGCCCTGCGGCCGGCCAGCGGATGGCCCGCCGGTAGCACGGCCACCATGTCGTGGGTGCTGAGGTGGGCGGTGTGGAAACCGGGGGCGGGCAGGGTGACGACACCGACCTCGGCGGCGCCACGGCGCAGCCATTCGCGGATGTCGTCGTCCACGCCCTCGAACAGGCGGACGCGGACCTGCGGGTAGCGGTCGGTGAAGGCGCGCAGCAGCCGGGCGACGAGCGTGCCGGTGGCGCTGGGCAGGCTGGCCAGGCGCAGCTCGCCGGTGATGCTGCCGGTGGCGGCGGCGACGTCGGCGCGCATGAGGTCGAGGTGGCGCAGCGCCGCGCGGGCGCGGGCCAGCGCGCGGCGGCCGGCCTCGGTCAGGGCGATGCCGTCGCGGTGGCGTACGAACAGGGCCCCGCCCAGCTCGCGCTCCAGGGTCGCGACGGCCCGGCTGACGGCGGGCTGGGACATGCCGAGCTGTTCGGCGGCGGCGGTGAAGCCGCCGTGGTCGGCGACCGCGACCAGCACGCGGAGCTGCGCCAATGTCATACCGGCATACCTTAGTTGGTATTTGACGGGGCATAGAGCAGAACACGATGGTTATGGCATGTCCAAGCGAATGACGATCGACGTTGACGGGCGGCAGGCAGGCTATCTGACGGCGGGCACGCGGGGCCCGGTGGTGCTGCTGGTGCACGGCACGTACTGGAGCAGGGTGTGGGAGCCGGTGATCGACCGGCTGGCGGCGGCCGGGTTGCGGCCGGTCGCGGTCGACCTGCCGGGCCTGGGACGCTCGGAGGGAGAGCTGACGCCGGAGACCGCGACGGTGCCCGCGCTGGCGGAGTGGGTGGGCCGTTTCGCGGCGGCGGTGGGGGCGGCGGAGCCGCTCGCCGTGGCCGGGCACGACATCGGCGGCGCGATCGCCCAGCACCTGCTGGCCGGCGGGGTGGCGAAGGTGTCCGGGCTGGCGCTGGTCAACTCCGTCACCTACGACTCCTGGCCGGTGCCGGGGGTGGCCAGGTTCCGCGATCCCGAGGTGGTGGCGGCGACGACGGCCGAGGAGGTGCTGGCCGCCCGGCGCACGGCCGTGACGGCCGCGCTGGCCCGCCCGGCGACGGAGGAGGAGCTGGCCGACTACCTCTCGCCCTGGCACGACCCGCGGGTCTGCCGGTCGTGGCTGGCGCTGGCGGGCGCGGCCGACAGCCGTTACACCCTCGACCTGGTGCCCGCGCTGAGGGCGGACCGGACGCCCAAGCTGCTGGTGTGGGGGGAGGACGACACCTTCCAGGAGGTGCGCCACGCGGAGCGCTTCGTCTCGGAGATGCCCGGCTCCCGGCTGGTGCGCGTCCCGGCGGCGGGCCACATCCCGATGGAGAACGACCCGGAGCGGGTGGCGTCGGCGCTGGCCGAGTTCTTCCTGGAGTGCACCGGCTCGTGACGGGCCGGTCCGATGGCCCGGTGTGACAGGCGGTCCGGCAGGCAGGCTGACACGTCGGTGGCGACGGGCCGGTCCGATGGGCCGGTGTGACGCGTCCGGGAACGCGACGAGCGCGCGCCCCCGCAAGGGGACGCGCGCTCGGAAGTCACACGGAAGGCAAAGAGCCTGTCAGGCCAGGCGCCGTCAGCCGGCGTACTGCGGGTAGCCGTAGCCGACGACCTGCGACTTGGGACGGATGCGCTCCTCGACCTTGCCGTTGCCGGTGTTGCCCTCGATCGTGGAGATGGTGCCGTTCTGGTTGTCCTTCACGACGAAGCCGACGTGCTGGATGTCGCTGAGGCTCTTGCTGCCGCTCCACGAGAAGAAGACCACGGCGCCGGGCTTGGCGACGGTGCCCCAGCGGTCGTTGGCGGCGAACCACTTGGCGTGGGCGACGGTGTAGGCGTCCCAGCCGACCTGCGGGCGGGCGCCGGTCTGCTCGCCGACCCAGGAGACGAACATCGAGCACCAGGGGGCGTTCACGTACGCGGTGCGGTTGCCGCCGTCACGGGCGATGGTCTCGGCGGCGCGCTGCGAGGCGGCGTACCACTGCTGGTACTTGGTGCCGCCACCGGCGGCGTTCTCCGAGGTGCCGACCTGCGACTTGGCCAGGGCCAGAACCTGGTCGGCGGTGACGTTGACCTTGGTCTCGGTACGGTCGTCGGTCGCGGCCTTGTGGGCGGCGACGGCCGTGGCCGGGTGCTTGGCGGCGGTGGCCGCGGCTACTCCGGTGGCGGTGTCCGCGTGGGCGGCGGCGGTGACGCCGAGGCCCGAGGCGAGGACGGTCGCGCCGAGAGCGGCGCGCGTGAGGTTCTTCTTGACAGCGTCGATACGGTGCTTGGCCATCGAGGGGGTTACTCCTTGCTTCCATGCCGCTTACCGGGTTAGCTGACGGGTTCGGGCGTGGAAGCTGCCCTACGGCACCTAGGTGCCGATTCACCCCAAAGGACATGGGTCCCCGGTTCCGCGTGAAGCGGATTCAGCGGTCACAGGACGATCCTGTGATCTATCGTGCGATGGTCAGACATAGCCGGACAAACCGGACGTATGCCTCAAGGTGCCTCATAAGGTAATACATGAGGCAAGAGGATTACAAATCCATAAAGCGCAGCTAGGCAAGTTGCCTGCGAGCGTCGGCCAGAAGTCCCATCATCGCAAGGGATTCGTCAAGGGGCATGATCGAGGATTCGGTCCTGCCCTCGGCCGTGGCGGCGCGGACTTCTCGAAGCTCACCGGCGTATCCGTTGTCGGCCGGATCGAGCACATGCTCTTCCGGCTCCATGGAGGGCCCGGTGAGGACGATTCGCTGCGGTGCCCAGAACGGCGCCTGGAGGTCCGCCCGCATCTGACTACCTACAACACACGCCTGGTTGGGGTAATTCCCGAGCAATGAAGCGGCCACGAGAGCGTGTCTCCCGCCGGGGTAATGCAACAGGCCGGCCACCTCCGCGTCCACTCCCGTCGGGGCCAGGGAGCCGGTGACGTGCAGGCCGGTGGGCATGCCCAGCAGCAGCTGGGCCAGCCCGAACGGGTAGATCCCCAGGTCGAGCAGGGCGCCGCCGCCCAGCTCCGGCGCCCACAGCCGGTGGGCCGGGTCGTAGGGCGCGGCGAAGCCGAAGCTCGCCTGCACCGAGCGGAGGTCGCCGAAGCGCTCGTCGGCCGCGATGCGCTGGATGAGCGGGTTGAAGCGCATCCACATGGCCTCCATGAGGAACACGCCCGCCTCTCGCGCCAGGCGCACCATCTTCTCCGCGTCGTCCACGGTGGCCGCCAGCGGCTTCTCGCAGAGCACGGCTTTACCTGCGGCGATGGCCGCCTCGGCGACCTGGAGGTGCTGGGCGTGCGGCGTGGCCACGTAGATCGCGTCCACGGCCGGGTCGGCGCACAACTGCTCGTACGAGCCGTACGCCGACTCCGCCCCCAGCGTGGCGGCCAGGGCACGGGCCCTGGCCAGGTCTCTCGAACCGACGGCGGCCACCCGCATGCCGGGCTCCGCCACGATGGCGGCGCCCACGGTGCGGGCTATGCCGCCGGTCGCCGCAATTCCCCAAGTGAAATCTCGCACGCGGCAGATCGTATCCCGAAAGGTAAAATTCCGGTCATGTCGGGATGAATCGGCATTACCTTTCCGGGACCACTCCGGAGTAAATCATGGAACGTCAGTCACAAACGTCACTCAGGCCGCGTTGAACGTCTCGGGATCGGGGCCGAGCCGCTGTCCCTTGTTCAGCGCGCCGATCGCCGCCATGTCCTCGGTGTCGAGGATGAAGTCGAAGACGTCGATGTTCTCCGCGATGCGCGCCGGCGTCACCGACTTGGGGATGACCACGTTGCCGAGCTGCAGATGCCAGCGCAGCACGATCTGCGCGGGCGTCTTGCCGTATTTGCCGGACAGCACCGCCAGGGCCGGGTCGTTCAGCAGCCCCTTGCCCTGCCCGATCGGGCTCCACGCCTCGGTGAGGATGCCGTTGGCCTCGTGGAAGGCCCGCATCTCCCGCTGCTGCAGGTAGGGGTGGAGCTCGATCTGGTTGATGGCCGGGGTGATCTCGGTCTCCTCCATCAGCCGGGTGAGCGTGGCCACGGTGAAGTTGGAGACGCCGATGGCCCTGGCCCGGCCGTCACGGTGGACCTTCTCGATCTCCTTCCAGGCCTGCACGTACTTGTCCTGCGCGGGCACCGGCCAGTGGATGAGGAACAGGTCCACGTAGTCGAGGCCGAGCCGGGCCAGGCTCTCGTCGAAGGCCGCCTCGGCGCGGCCGTGGTCGCCGTTCCACAGCTTGGTGGTCACGAACACCTTCTCGCGCGGCAGCCCGCTCGCGCGCACCGCGCGGCCCACTCCCTCCTCGTTGCCGTAGGCGGCGGCGGTGTCGATGTGCCGATATCCGGCCTGCAGGGCGGTCGAGACCGCCTGCTCGGCCTCCTCTGCCGGGACCTGCCAGACTCCGTACCCGAGCTGCGGGATCTGGACGCCGGTCGTGCTGAGCATGAGCGAATTCATACCCTCCATTGTTCACGCAGCGTTTCTGGCGGCTTAAGCCGGTGGGGCTAGCTTGAAGCGGTCGTGAACGGGCCATCACCCCGCTGGGAGGGCAACGAGTGGTCGAACAGGCGTCGGCCTGGGTGGAGTCACCGCTCCAGATGCTGTGCGCCGTCGAGGCCCACCACGCCGGGCTCCTCGGCCCCGAGACGGTCGTCGTGCCGCGCGCGGGCCTGCGGCCGCTGAAGGCGACCAGGCGCGAGCTGCGCTCCCTGGGGCTGCCCGGGGGCCTGGAGCTGGCCGAGCCGCGCGAGCGCATGCCCAGGCGCGTGCAGGCCGTCGGCGACGCCTTCTCGGGCAAGGTGCAGCTGCGCTGGCTCGTCTCCAGCCCCGGCCGCATCGTCATCGTGGACGACGGGCTGGCCACGCTGCGGCTGCTGGAGCTGCTCGCCGGCGGGCCGCGCAAGCCGCTGCTGCGCGCCCGCGCCCGGCCGACCAGGCTGCGCGCCGCGCTGGGCCTGGCGGCGGCGCTGCGGCTGCGCCTGAGCAAGGTCTCCGTCTTCACCGCCCTGACCGTGGACGACAAGCTCGAACAGGCCGTCCGCGAGGCGGGCGTGCACCTCGTCCGCCACGACTTCGCCTGGCTGCGCTCCCAGCCGCCCAGCGCCCAGGGCCCCGCCGAGCGCACGGTCGTGCTCGGCACCTCGCTCGTGCGCAACGGCCTGGTCCACCGCGACCACTACCTGCGCTGGCTGACCGAGCTGGCCGCCCGCGAGCCGCTGGCGTACTATCCGCACCGCCGCGAGGACCCCGTGGACGTCGCGCTGATCCGGGAGCGCCCCGGCATCACCGTCCACGACGTCGGCGTGCCGGCCGAGCTGACGCTGCGCGGCCTGGAGTCCGGCCAGCGCGTGCTCAGCCTCCCCTCGACCGCGATCACCTCGCTGCGGGTGCTGCTCACCCCGCGCGGCGTCGCCGTCGAGCCCGTGGACGTTCCCGATGACTGGTGGACCAGCAGGGCGGCGCCCGCCCTGCGCTCGCATTTGACCGGAGTGTCCTAGGTGAAAGTGTTGGCGGTCGCCGACTCCGACTCGTATCTGAAATGGGCGGCCTGCCTGCTCGGTGACCTGCCCGCGGGCTGCGTGACGGAGCTGGTCGTGGTGCGCACCCCGATCGCCCCCTCGCCCGAGCAGATCGCCGCCGCGGTCGAGGGCCGGCCGGCCCCGCCGGTGCTGTCGGCGCGCTCGGTGCGCCGCCTGGCCGAGCGGATCCGTCCCGACGTGATCCTCGTGGCCTGCACGGGCCCGGTGGTGGACGTGCTGGTGGCCGAGGTGCTGGGCGACCTGAGCCCGCGGCCGGTGTTCGCCAGCGGGCTGCCGGGCATCTCGGTGCCGGCCACGGAGAAGGCGTGGCTGTTCCGCAGCGGCTGCGACCTGTTCGTGGTGCACAGCGAGCGGGAGGTGGCCGAGTTCTCGCGGATCGCCGCCCGGCTCGGCGGGGGAGGGGCGGTGGGCCTGGCCCGGCTGCCGTTCCTGCGGCCCGAACTGACCGCGCGGGGCGGCGACCGGGTGGTGTTCGCCACCCAGGCCAAGGTGCCGCGCGAGCGCGAGCAGCGCGAGCGCATCCTGACGTCGCTGGCCGAGCTGGCCGCCCGCCGCCCCGACCTGGACGTCGTGGTCAAGCTGCGCGCGCTGGAGGACGAGCGGCAGACGCACAACGAGCGCTTCCACTACCAGCGGCTGTGGCGAGAGATGGGCGAGCCGGGACGGCTGAGGTTCGCCGCCGGGTCCATGCACGACCAGCTCCGGCAGGCGGCCGGCTTCGTCACGGTCAGCTCGACGGCGGCGCTGGAGGCCGTCGCGATGGGCGTGCCGTCGCTGGTGCTGAGCGACTTCGGCGTCAGCGCCGAGATGATCAACCTGGTGTTCGAGGGCAGCGACCTGCTGGGCACGCTCGACGAGCTGGCGCAGGGCGACTTCCGCGCCGCCTCCGCCGCCTGGTGCGCGGCCAACTACTTCCACCCGGCCGAGCGCGACGACTGGGCGGCCCTGCTGGGCGGGCTGGTGGCCGAGGGGCCGCGGACGCCCGCCGTCTCGCTGCTCGACGGGCCGGAGCACGCGGCGGCGCGGCGCCGGGCCCGCCTCCGGGTGGAGGTGCCGCCCAGGATGTTGCGGGCGGGATACCGGGCCAAGCGCCGCATGCGCCGCTACCTCAGATCGCTGACCTGATCTTCCTGCGGAACCTGGTGAACGCGCTGGGCTTGTCGGCGAAGCCCAGCGTCTCCAGGCGCTTGCGCTTGTAGTAGCGCGGATCGAACGTGATGGCCTCGGGCCGCAGATCGGGATAGGTGTCGGCCTGCATGCAGTAGCCGACCGAGCGCACCAGCGCCTGGAGGTCGGTGACCGGCGGGCGCTCGATGTGCCCCTGCGCCGACAGCCGGGGCAGCATCGCGTCCACGATGGTGGCCGGGATCCTGTTGCTGTTCTCGTACGGCGTCAGCCGCTCCAGCACCAGGTCCGTCCCGTAGGAGGCCACCGGCAGCCCGAAGTAGCGCTGCGCGGTCACCAGCCCGGTCGAGAAGCAGCCCACGACCAGCTCCGGCCGCAGCGCCGCGAAGCACACCTCGGCCGGCACGCTCTCCCCGGCCACCGACAGCCGCACCCCCAGCGGCTCGGCCGCGGCGCGCATGAGCTGGGCGTGCCGGCGGCCCGCCGCCGGGTGCGGCTTGAACACGACGCTGGTGCAGCCGCGCGCGGCCAGCGCCTTCAGCATGCTCTCGTGCAGGCCGGCCTCCTCCTCCGGCGTGACGATCTCCAGCGCCGACAGGTACTGGCCGAGGATGATCGCCTGCCCGGCGAGCATGTCGGGGGCCGTGGCGGTGACCTCGTGCACGACCGACAGGAAACGCTCCTCGGGCAGGATCTCGGGGGTGACGCCGTACTCGCTGAGCAGCAGCGGCTTCAGGCCCGGCACCAGGTCGAGGTGGATCAGCCGGCCGATGCGGCGGAAGATCTCGGCCGGCAGCGGGTCGCGGGTCGGGCCGTAGCTCATCAGCCCGTCGGAGTAGACCGAGATCGGGCAGTCGCGCACCAGCCCCGCGATCGTCCGCGCCGGCGGCACCGCGATCGACTCCAGCACCAGCTCCTCCACCTCCTCCAGCCCCCAGTGGGAGCGGATGAGGCGCTCCATCATCGGCACCTCGATGACGCGCGCCCGCCAGTCGGAGGGGTGCAGCGGCGCGATCAGCTCGTTCCACGAGTGCACGGCGTCGAAGCGGGAGCGCAGCACGGCGAAGCCGGGCGTCTCGTCCAGCGGCGTCGCCACCTCGGGGATGGCCGCGTTGTTGGAGACGACCAGGACGCGGCGGCCGTCGCCGAACCGGCCGTCGTCGATCGCGGCCGCCAGCGACATCGCCCCGAACAACGTCGAGGCGTAGAAGAGCTTCACCTTTAGGACTCCTCCCGGTCGCGGCGGACCCGGACGTGCGGGCTGGGGGGCAGGTCGGGCACCAGGGCCCGCAGGGTGGCCTCGCGTTCGGCGGACATCCGCGACACCGACTCCGACACCAGGTCCGGCGGCAGCCCGCGCACCATCTGCGCGCCGCGCTCCTCGAAGCGGGCGCGCAGCGCCGGCGTGAGCCGCTCGCCGATCTCCAGGTGGTGGGCGAGCAGCGCGCAGAAGTTCCGCACCGCCTTGGGCAGGAACTCCGGCTCCAGGTCCTTCATGACCAGCTCGAAGGCGTCGAAGAAGTGCAGCTGGCGCTCATCGCCCACCTGCGTCAGCGAGCCCGGCACCATCCGCCGGTAGAACAGCCCGGCCAGCGACACCACCGCGAACGTGGCGGCCTCCCGGTGCAGCCGCCAGATCCACGGCCGGTCCTCGGCCGTGTGCAGGGAGCCGGGGAAGTGCAGCAGGTCGCGCAGCGAGCGCCGGTAGATCCCGGCCCACGCGTACGGGTAGTCGACCATGGTGCGCACCCCGGCGGGCAGGATCGCGTCGCGGGGGTCGAGCACCGCGCCCCGCCGCGCCAGCGGGGCGCGGTGCACGACCCGCTTGCGGCCCTCGACCTGCACGTGGTCGACGCGGACGAAGTCGCAGCCGAGCCCGTCGATGGCCTCGACCAGGCGTGCCAGGTAGCCGGGGGCGAGCCAGTCGTCGCCGTCCATGAACGTGACGTACCGGCCGGTCGCGGCCGACAGGCCCGTGTTGCGCGCGTCCGCCAGCCCCACCGGGGCGGGGTTGCGCACGACGACCAGCCCGGGCAGCTCACCGATGAAGTCGTCGATGATGTCGCCCGTGGCGTCCACGGACCCGTCGTTCACGACGATGAACTCGAAGTCGGGGCGCGCGTTGCGGGACAGCGAGGTGAGCGCGTCGGCGATGAAGCGCTCGCCGTCCCGCACGGGCACGACGACCGAGAGCGTGATCAAGGGATGTGTCTCCTGGTGGGAACGGTCAGACGGTCACCCGGCGCAGGCGGGCCTTCGGAGCCTCCTCGCCGGGGAAGACGCGCTTGACGCCGTCGCCCATGGCCTGCTCGATGATGCGGATGTCGCGGACGAGGTGCTCGAGCCCGGACGGCTCCAGCGAGGCGGCGTGGTCGGAGCCCCACATGGTGCGGTCGAGCGTGATGTGCCGCTCCACGCACACCGCGCCGAGCGTGACGGCGGCCAGCGAGATCTGCAGGCCGCGCTCGTGCCCGGAGTAGCCGACGGGCACGCCGTAGCGCTCCTTGAGCGTGATGATCGTGCGCAGGTTCGCCTCCTCCGGAGGCAGCGGGTACGTGGACGTGGCGTGCATCATGATGAGCCGGTCGGTGCCCAGGATCTCCACGGCCGCGTCGATCTCCGACAGCGTGGACATGCCGGTCGACAGGATGATCGGCTTGCCGGTGGCGGCCAGGGCGCGCAGCAGCTCGTGGTCGGCCACGCTGGCCGAGGCCACCTTGTGCACCAGGACGTCCATCTCCTCCAGGAACTCCACCGACGGCACGTCCCACGGGGAGGCGAACCAGTGCAGCCCGCGCTCGTCGCAGTACTTCGCGATCTGCGTGTACTCGTCGCGGCCGAACTCGGTGCGCTCCTTGTACTCCAGGTACGTCATCTCGCCCCACGGCGTCTGCCTGATCTGCCCCTTCTGCTCCTCGGGCACGCAGATCGCGGGGGTGCGCTTCTGGAACTTGACCGCCTGGCAGCCCGCCTCGGCCGCCACGTCGATCAGCTTCCTGGCCAGATCGATGTCGCCGTTGTGGTTGATGCCGATCTCGCCGATCACGTACACCGGCTCGCCGTCGCCGACCAGGACGTCGCCGATCGCCACGGGGCCGAGCCTGGGCCGCTCGCGCACCTCGGTGAGGGCGGCGGCCGGCTCGGGCCGGGCGGCCACGACGCGGTCGCACAGCTCGCGCACCGCGCCGGACCCACCGGGTGTGGTCAGCACCACGCGGGCGGCGGCGCGCACCTTCGGGTGCGCCTCGGGCGTGGCGACCGGCCAGCCCACCTCGGCCATCGGGCCCAGGTCGTTGACGTCGTTGCCGACGTAGGCGACGCGCGCCGGGTCGAGGCCCTCGATGGCCAGCCAGTCGCGCAGCACGGTGCGCTTGTCGGCCAGGCCCTGCAGCACGGGCACGCCGAGCTTGCGGGCGCGGGCGGCCACCACCGGGTTCTGCTCGGTGGACATGATCAGCACCTTCACCCCGGAGCGGCGCAGCAGCGACACGCCCATCCCGTCGGAGCGGCTGACCAGCACCATCTCGCGGCCCTCGGAGTCGACGTAGGCGCGGTCGTCGGTGTGCACGCCGTCGAAGTCGGTGATGACGGCGTCCACGTCGATCGGCTCGGGCCGGTCGATGAACGGGGCGAGCGCGCGCACGAGCTCCAGGTCCTCCGGGTTGTCGATCTCGATGGCGTGCCGCGCCGGCACCGGCTGCACGGCGACCTCGCCGAAGAAGCGGTGGCCGTGCTCGCGCAGGCCGGCGGTGCGCATGACGTAGAACGCGCCGTTCTCGCGGTACTCCGGCTCGCGGTCCTGCCGGCGCTGCCGCACGGCCGGGTCGTGGTTGACGCCGGCGCCGGCGGCCGTCCACAGGAACTCGTGCGTGGGCAGCCCGGACACGACCGAGTCGGCCTCGCCGTCCAGCACCTTGCGCACCGCCGCCGACAGGTCCTCGGGGTCGATGAACGCGCTGGTGCACTGGACGAGCACGACGACCTCGGGGTCCTCGCCCAGGGTGTCGAGCGCGTGCAGCACGGCCGACTCGCTGGAGGCCGTGGCGCCGCTCAGCTCCGCGGGGCGCTCCACCACGGTCGCGCCCGCCTGCCTGGCGGTCTCGGCGATCCCGTCGTGGTCGGTGCTGACGACGACCTCGTCGACCAGCTCGGCGCGCAGGCACGCCCGCACCGCCCGGGTGACCAGCGGGACGCCCCCGACCAGGGCGAGGTTCTTCAGGGGTACGCCCGCCGAACCTCCGCGGGCGGGAACTACGGCCAGGACTCGCAAGGTGTGTCTCCTCAGTGCATCGGATTGCACCCAGAAGCTAGAGGGCCGGATTGAACGGCCAGCGTCACCGTCATTAACTTTCCATGGGGATCCGGTAGAGCAACTCTGGCCGGCCCACCCCGCCGTACTGCGGGACACGGACCGCCACCCCCAGCTCCACCAGGTATTCCAGGTAGCGCCGCGCCGTCACGCGGGAGACCCCGATCGTGTCCGCCACCGCCTGCGCCCCCACCCCCTCCGGCCGCTCCCGCAGCCGCGCGGCGACGGTGCCGAGGGTGTCGCGGGCCATGCCTTTGGGCAGCTCCGAGGGGGCCCGCAGGGTGCCCAGGACCCGGTCCACGTCGCCCTGCCCGGCCGCCAGGCCCGACTCCTCCTTGAACCGGGCGTAACGCGCCAGCTTCTCGGCCAGTGTCGCGTACGTGAACGGCTTGAGCAGGTACTGCGAGATGCCCAGGTTCACCGCTGAACGCACCATGGCCAGATCGCGCGCGGAGGTGACCGCGATCACGTCGCACATGAGGCCGCCCGCCCGCACCGCCCGGCACACCTCCAGCCCGTGCATGTCCGGCAGGTAGAGGTCGAGCAGGATGAGGTCCACCGGCCGGCCGCGCAGGAACCGCAGCGCCTCGCCGCCCGACCTGACCACCCCGGCCACCTCGAAGCCGGGCACCCGCTCCACGTAGATGCGGTTGGCCTCGGCGGTGATCTCCTCGTCCTCGACGACCAGCACGGAGATGGCCGCGCCCCGGCCCGTCATCGTCGCCGCTCCGGCACCGGCAGCCGCACCGTGAACACCGAGCCCGCCACCTCGATGGTGCCGCCCAGCCGCCGCACCGCCTGCCCCACCAGCGCCAGGCCCAGCCCGTGCCCGTCGCCCTTGGTGGTCCAGCCCTTCTCGAACGCCGCCGGCCCGGTCAGCCCCGGCCCGTCGTCGGCCACCCTGATCAGCACGCCGTGCTCGTCCGTGCCCAGGTGCACCTCCACCCGGCCGGCCGCGTCGATGGCGTTGTCGATCAGGTTGCCCACGATCGTGACCAGCTCCCGGGCGTCCAGGCCCGGGTCGTCCAGCTCGCTGTCGCGGCTGATCACCAGCTCGCAGCCGCGCTCGGCCGCCTCGGCGCTCTTGCCCAGCAGCAGCGCCGCCAGCACCGGCTCGCGCACCGCGGCCACCACCCGGTCGGTCAGCTCCTGGGCGGCCCGCAACTCCGCCGTGCCCAGCGCCACCGCCTGCTCGGTACGGCCCAGCTCCACCAGCGTGATCACCGTGTGCAGCCGGTTGGCGGCCTCGTGCGCGGCCGAGCGCAGCGAGTCGGCGAAGCCGCGCTCGGCGTCGAGCTCGCCGGTCAGCGCCTGCAGCTCCGTGTGGTCGCGTACGGTGACCACCGTGCCGAGCCTGCTCGCCGCGCTGTTGACGGCCAGCACCCGGTCGCCCACCAGGTGGATGCGCTCCTCGTCGGAGGCCACCACCTCGCCCAGGCCCAGCTCGCCCACGTGCCGCCCCTCGGCGTCGGCGGGCAGGCCGAGCAGCAGCCGGGCCGCGTCGTTGCACAGCGTCAGCGTGCCGTCCCCGCCGATCAGCAGCAGGCCCTCCCTGACGGCGTGCAGGACCGCGTCGTGGTGCTCGTGGATGCGGCCCAGCTCGACCGGGCCCAGCCCGTGCGTCTGGCGGCGCAGCCGGGCCGTGACCAGCCACGTGCCGGCCGCGCCCAGACCGAGCGCGAGCGCCACGATGAGGCCGCCCCAGGCGAGCTGGTCGCGCAGCCTGGCGCTGATCCGGTCGACCGTGATGCCGGCGCTGACCAGCGCCCGCACCCGCCCGCCGGTCATGACCGGCGCGACCGCGCGCTTGGAGGTGCCCAGCGTGCCGGTGTAGGTCTCGGTGAACGTCTCGCCCCGCAACGCCGGCTCGATGTGGCCGAGGAACCGCTTGCCGATCTCGGCCCGGTTCGGGTGGGTGTAGCGGGTGCCGTCCGGTTTCATGATCGTGACGAAGTCGACTCCCGTCGCCGTCCGGACGCGCTCCGCGTACGGTTGCAGCCGCGCGCTGGGATCGCCCCCGGCGAGGGCCGCCAGCACGTCGGGCGAGACCGCCACGCTGACCGCCACGGCCGTGGCCGTGGCCCCCGCCTCCTCGGTGAGCAGCCGGTGCGCCTGGACCAGGGCGAGCACCGCGCCGCCCGCCGCGGTGACGGCGACCACGAGCAACTGCAGGACCAGCATCTGCCCCGCCAGGCTCCAGCGCCGCATGCTCACACCCCTCCGTGTACGAAACTTACGCAATAGTGACCTGCATCACTGGTGAGGCGCATAGTCGCACAACGAAAAGGTCCCTCCAAATGCACGGAGAACCCCCCTATGCGCGATCGCACTCGCTATCTCTATCTGGCCGTCATCGTGGCGGTCCTGCTCGGCATCCTGGTCGGCTTCGTCTGGCCGGACGTCGGCAAGGAGCTCAAACCGCTCGGCACGGGCTTCGTGGCGCTGATCAAGATGGTGATCGGCCCCGTCATCTTCTGCACGATCGTGCTGGGCATCGGCTCGGTCCGCCAGGCGGCCCAGGTCGGCAAGGTCGGCGGGCTCGCGCTCGGCTACTTCATCGTCATGTCCACGGTGGCGCTGGTCATCGGCCTGATCGTGGGCAACGTCATCGACCCCGGCTCCGGCCTGCAGCTCACCGACAGCGCCAGGCAGGCGGCCGAGGCCGAGGCGGCCAAGGGCGCCGAGTCCGGCACGGTCGACTTCCTGCTCGGCATCATCCCCGAGACGGTCGTGTCGGCGCTGACCGACGGCTCCGTGCTGCAGGCGCTGCTCGTCGCGCTGCTCACCGGCTTCGCGCTGCAGGCCATGGGGCCCAAGGGCGCGCCGATCCTGCGCGGCGTGGAGCACTTCCAGCGGCTCGTGTTCCGCATCCTCGCCATGATCATGTGGGCGGCGCCGGTGGGCGCGTTCGGGGCGATCGCGGCCGTCGTGGGCGCCACCGGCATCGAGGCGCTCAAGAGCCTGGCCATCATCATGATCGCCTTCTACGTGACGTGCGCGCTGTTCGTCGGCGTGGTGCTCGGCGCGATCCTGTGGCTGGTCGCCCGGATCAACCTGTGGTCGCTGCTGCGCTACCTGGGCCGCGAGTTCCTGCTCATCCTGTCCACCTCGTCCTCCGAGACCGCCCTGCCGCGGCTCATCGCCAAGATGGAGCACCTGGGCGTGAGCAAGGCCGTGGCCGGCATCACCGTGCCGACCGGCTACTCCTTCAACCTCGACGGCACCGCGATCTACCTGACGATGGCCACCCTGTTCATCGCCACGGCCACCGGGTCGCCGCTGGAGTTCGGGGAGCAGGTGGCGCTGCTGCTGTTCATGATGATCGCCTCCAAGGGCGCGGCGGGCGTCACCGGCGCCGGGCTGGCCACGCTGGCGGGCGGCCTCCAGGCGCACCGGCCCGAGCTGGTGGACGGCGTGGGCCTCATCGTCGGCATCGACCGCTTCATGTCCGAGGCGCGGGCGCTGACGAACTTCGCCGGCAACGCCGTGGCCACCGTGCTCGTCGGCACCTGGACCGGCGGGTTCGACCGGGAGCGCGCGGGCCGGGTGCTGGCCGGGCAGGCGCCGTTCGACGAGGCCACCCTGCTCGACGACGACGATGACCCGCCCGGCGTGGCGGACGCCGCCGCGGGCGTCCCGGCGGCGGCCCGCCACTGATGTGAGGCCATGAGGTCACGGCGGACGTGACGACGGGCCCGGCCGGGCACGCGAGGGCCGGGACGGGCCCGGGTCACGGCTTGCGGCCGATGCCCGCGTACGCCATGCGGGCCAGGTCCTCGTCCACGAAGACCGGGTTGAGCGGGTCGGCGAACGGCCAGACCTGGTGCGGCGGCAGCCCGGTGGCCAGGCCCGGCGGGATGAGCTCGAAGTCGCCGAAGAAGGCGCGGATTTCGGTGCCCGGCCGCGGGGTGAAGTCGGCGTCGGCCTTGCGGTAGAACTCCGTGACCTGGGCGGTCCGCTCGGTGGCGACGTCGTTGGTCACGTGGGAGACGGCCAGGTAGCTGCCGGGCGCGAGCGCGTCACGATAGGCGGCCACGAAGCGCTGCGGCTCGTCCTGGTCGCCGATGAGGTGCAGGACGAACATCATGAGCACCGCCACCGGCCGGTCGAAGTCGAGCAGCTCGCGCACCTCGGGGGCGGACAGGATCTCCTCCGGCCTGCGCACGTCCCCCAGCACCATCGCCACGCGGTCGGGGTCGGCCAGCAGCGCCCTGCCGTGCGCGGCCACCACCGGGTCGCTGTCCACGTAGACCACGCGGGCCTCGGGGGCGTGGCGCAGCGCCACCTCGTGCACGTTCTCCTGGGCCGGCAGGCCGGAGCCCAGGTCGAGGAACTGCGTGACGCCCTGCTCGCACAGGTACCGCACCACGCGCCCGATCAGCGCCCTGTTCTCCCTGGTGCCGTCGCGGACCTCGGGCATCACGCCCAGCACCATGTCGCCGAGGTCACGGTCGGCCTTGAAGTTGTTCTTGCCGCCGAGGAAGTAGTCGTACATCCGCGCCGCGTTGGGAATGTGGGGGTTCACGCCCTGCGGGGCCTGCTCCGTCATGCGCCCCATGATCCACTACCACCGCGAGGGAAATCCACCGAATCGTCCCTTCCGGCGGGCCGTATTCCGGCAAGGCCGGGGTCACACGGCCGGGAGGCGCAGGACGACGCGGGGTCACACGGCCGGGAGGCGCAGGACGAAGCGGGCGCCGCCCGGGAGGTCCTCCACGCTGATGCGGCCGCGGTGCGCCATCGCCACGTCCCGCGCGATCGCCAGGCCCAGCCCGGTGCCGCCCGCGTCGCGGCTGCGGGCGGCGTCGAGGCGGGTGAAGCGCTCGAAGATGCGCTCGCGGTCGGCCTCGGCGATCTCGGCGCCGTCGTTCTCCACGGCCAGCACCGCGACGTCCCCGCCGTCACCGCCGCTCTCCCGTCCGCTCGCGCGGCCGTTCCGTCCCTTCGCGCGGCCGTTCCGTCCGTTCGCGCGGCCGTCCCGGCCGCTCTCCCTGGCGACCGTGACGCGGACGGTGTGCTCGGCGTGCCGCTGGGCGTTGTCCAGCAGGTTGCACAGGACCCTGGCGAGCTGGAGCCGTACGCCCTCCACCACGACCCCTTCGGCCAGGTCCACCCGCACGGGCAGCTTGTCGCTGCGCACGGCCAGCTCTTTGCGCACCAGGTCGGCCAGGTCCACGCGCTCCCTGACGACGTCCACCCGGGAGCCGATCCTGGCCAGCAGCAGCAGGTCGGTGATGATGGCCTCCAGCCGGTCGGTGTCGCGCAGGGCGCTGGTGACCAGCGCCTCCACGTCGGTGTCCGCCGGATAGAGCTGGGCGCTCTCCAGCTGGGCGCGCAGCCCGGCGATGGGGGTGCGCAGCTCGTGGGAGGCGTCGGAGGCGAACTGGCGCTGCTGCTCGGCGGAGCGTTCCAGGCGGGCCAGGGTGCCGTTGACGGAGCGGGCGAGCTGGGCCACCTCGTCGTCGCCCGGCGGCTGGGTGACGCGGTGGCTGAGGTCGCCGGCGTGTACGGCGTCCAGCTCGGCGCGCATGGTCGCCACCGGCCGCAGCGCCCGCCCGGTGACCAGCCAGGTGGCGGCCGCCGCCAGCCCGATGAGCAGCGCGACCTCCGCGATCACGACGGCTTCGAGGGTGCGCGTGCGCAGCACGCCGGGGGTGCTGCGGCCGGCGTAGACGATGGGGGAGCCGGCGTGCATGCTGACGCGTACCGCCGACAGGTGGACGCACTCGGTCGGCAGGCAGTTCGTGGTGTTGACGACCCGGTTCTCCGCGCTCGGGCGCACGTCGCTGAGCGGCGGCAGGTTCCGGGCCGCGTCGCTCGTGGACAGCAGCCGCCCGTCGGACCCGACCACCTGGATCAGGTCCACGGACGGGTTGGGCACCGGCACGGTGGAGCCCATGGGCAGCGCGCCCCCGCGCATCTCGAACGCGACCCGCTCGGCCGTGTCGCGCGTCTGGGCGAACACGGCCGAGGCGACCACGGACCTGGTCAGGATCACCCCGACGATGGCCACGGGGATGAGCACGAGGGCCGCAACGGCCGTCGCGATGAGGGTGACGCGTCCCCGCAGGGACCTGGCCCACCAGGGTGCCATCCCACGAGGCTACCGAGCGTGATCACTGACAATTGCCGCGTAAGGGGAAAGGTTTCCCCAATGGTCAGCGCTGGAGCCAGGCGGGAGGGTTTCCGCCGTCAGACGGTCGGGCCGGCCCGGAAGGTCTCCTCCATCGTCAGCGCTGGAGCCAGACGGTCGTGTCGGGCGGGACGGTGCCGTCGTCCGGCAGCGGGCCGCTGGCCAGCAGCACCTCGCCCGTCACGCCGGGGCGCACCGGCTGCTCGCCGGTGTTGAGCACCACGACCAGCCCGGGGTCGCGCTCGAAGGCCAGCACGTCCTTCGGCGTGTCGAGCCAGCTCAGCGTGCCGCCGCCGAGCGCGGGGTGGCGCCTGCGCAGCCTGAGCGCGGCCCGGTAGAAGTTGAGCGTGGAGCCGGGGTCGTCCTCCTGGGCCTCGGCCGACAGCGCCGCCCAGCCGGCCGGGATCGGCAGCCACGGGTCGCGCCAGCCGAGGTCGCCGGAGGAGGTCCAGGGCAGCGGCACCCGGCAGCCGTCGCGGCTCTCGCCGCGGCGCCGGAACGCCGGGTCCTGGCGCAGCTCGTCCGGCAGGTCGAGCACCTCGGGCAGGCCCAGCTCCTCGCCGTTGTAGAGGTAGGCCGAGCCGGGCAGGGCCAGCATGAGCAGGGTGGCGGCGCGGGCGCGGGCCAGGCCGCCGTGCCGGGTGACGTGGCGCGGCTTGTCGTGGTTGGACAGCACCCACGTGGTGGGCGCGCCGACCAGGTCGGCCTCCTTCAGCGACTTCTCGATCACGGTACGGAACGACTTGGCGTGGAAGTCGGCCATCATGAACTCGAAGTTGAACGCCTGGTGCAGCTCGTCCGGCCCCACGTAGCGGGCCAGCCGCTCGGGCGAGGAGACCCACGCCTCGGCGACGGCCATGCGCCCGCCGGGGTAGGAGTCGAGGATCGGCCGCCACTCGCGGTAGATGTCGTGCACCCCGTCCTGGTCGAAGTACGGCACCTGCTCGTCGCCCAGCATCTCGGCCTGCGGCCCGTCCTTCCGCCCGACGTCCGGCAGCCCCTCGGCCTTGACCATGCCGTGCGCCACGTCCACCCGGAAGCCGTCCACGCCCCGGTCGAGCCAGAAGCGCAGGATGTCGCGGAACTCGGCGCGCACCTCGGGGTTGTCCCAGTTGAGGTCGGGCTGCTCGGGCGCGAACAGGTGCAGGTACCACTGCCCGTCCTCGACCTGGGTCCAGGCGGGGCCGCCGAAGATGGACTCCCAGTCGTTGGGCCGGTCGCGGAAGACGTACCGGTCGCGCAGGCCGGCCTGGAACCAGGGATGCCGGTCGGAGGAGTGGTTGGGCACCAGGTCCACGATGACCCTGATGCCCTTGGCGTGGGCGTCGCCGACGAGCGCGTCGAAGTCGGCCAGCGTGCCGAACATCGGGTCCACGTCGCGGTAGTCGGCCACGTCGTAGCCGCCGTCGGCCATGGGGGAGGTGTAGAAGGGGCTCAGCCAGATGGCGTCCACGCCCAGCTCGGCCAGGTAGTCCAGGCGGCGGCGCACGCCTTCCAGGTCGCCCGTGCCGTCGCCGTTGGCGTCGGCGAAGCTGCGCGGGTACACCTGGTACACGACGGCATCACGCCACCAGTCGTCATTGCCGAGCATGGTTGTCCTTCCCCCGGATGACCCGAGATGTCGGGTGATGGTCTGATCAACGATGTCGCGATCACCTGTGGACGGTCAAGTGCAAGTTTCGGAAACTTGCAGAGGGCCTCCATCTCGTTGGTCGAGGGTACCCGGCAGGTCGAAAGCGCGGAACGGGTGTGCATCCGGTAACGCTCTTGCGCAAGTTCTTCCAATTCTTGCAAAGAGCCGCTAACGTCCCGGAAACGTTCGAGCTTTCTCCTTCGACGGTGGCGCGTGCGGCGCCGCCGTTCCTCCGTGACCTCGGGAGGTCCCCCATGCGCATGCGGGCTCTGGGTGTGGCAACACTCGCGACCCTGGCGTTCGCCGCGACGGCGTGCGGTAGTTCCCAGTCGGCCTCTCCGGCGGCGTCCAGCGCGCCGGCCTCGGGCTCCGCCTCCGCCCCGGCCGCGGGCGGCACGCTGGTGATCTGGGCCGACCCCATGCGGGTCAAGCCGCTGCAGCCCTTCGCCGAGCAGTTCGGCACCGAGAACGGCGTGACCGTCGAGGTGAAGGAGATCAGCAAGGACAACCAGATGACGTTCCTGACCGCCTCCCAGCAGGGCAGCGGGCCGGACGTCATGATCGGCGCGCACGACTGGATCGGCAACCTGGTGCAGAACGGCGCCATCGACCCGGTCACGCTCACCGAGGAGCAGAAGGCGGCCTTCTCCGCCAAGGCGATCCAGGCGGTGACGTTCAACGGGCAGATCTACGGCGCGCCGTACGCGGTGGAGAACATCGCCCTGATCCGCAACACCGACCTCGCCCCCGACGCGCCGGCCAGCATCGAGGAGATGCTGGACAAGGGCAAGGAGCTGAAGAAGGCCGGCAAGGTCAAGGAGGTGCTCTGCATCCCCGTCGGCCAGAAGGGCGACGCCTTCCACGTCTACCCGATCTTCGCCTCCGGCGGCGGCGCGCTGTTCGGCACCACGCCGGCCGGCGACCCCGACCCCAAGCAGGTGCTGCTCGGCTCGGAGGAGTCGGTCAAGGCGTTCGGCAAGCTCAAGGACCTCGGCGAGAAGGGCGACGGCGCGCTGCGCACCTCGCTGACCAACGAGAACTACATCGTCAACTTCGCCGGCGGCAAGTGCGCCTACCTCGTCTCCGGCCCGTGGGCGATCAGCGAGGTCAAGAAGGGCGGCGTCACGTACGACATCAGCGCCGTCCCGTCGTTCAAGGACGGCAAGCCCGCCACCCCGTTCGTCGGCGTGCAGAGCTTCTTCGTCGCCTCCAAGGGCAAGAACAAGGCCCTGGCCCAGGAGTTCGTCGCCAACTACGTGACCAACAAGGACGTCGCCAAGGCCCTGTACGAGGCCGACCCGCGGCCCCCGGCGCTGACCGCCGCGCTGCAGGAGGTCCAGGCCGCCGACCCCGACGCCGCCAAGTTCATGGAGGCCGGCAAGGAGGGCATGCCGATGCCCGCCATCCCCGAGATGGCCGCCATCTGGGAGCCGTTCGGCATCGCGGAGACGGCCGTGGTCAAGGGCGGCGACCCGGCCGAGGCCGCCGCGGCGGCCCAGAAGGCCATCGACGGCTCGCTCAAGAACTGACGACATGGCTGTGGACGTGCGTGAGGCCGCCCGGGCGCAGGGGCCGGGGCGGCCCCGCCGGGAGATCACCACGGCGTTCGTGGTGAGCAGGATCGCGGTGCTCGCCGTGGCGGCCGCGATCCTGCTCTACGCCGTGCCGCCGCTCATCGCCGCCGGGTCGTGGGTGCCGCTGGGGGTGCTGGCCGCCGCGAGCGCCGCCATCGCCTACCTCTACCTGACCCGCCGGTTCGTCGCCGCGAAATATCTCATCCCCGGCACCGTCTTCCTGCTGGCCTTCCAGGTGTTCCCGGTGGTCTACACGGTCACCACCGCGTTCACCAACTTCGGCGACGGGCACCGCGGCGACAAGGCCGCCGCCGTCGAGGCCATCCAGACCGGCTCGGTCCGGCAGGCGCCGGGCTCGCCCGAGTACACGATGACCGCGGCGCTGCGCGGCGAGGAGCTGGTGTTCCTGCTGGTGGACCCGGCGACCAAGCAGGTCTCGCTGGGCAGCGCCGAGGGGCTGTCCCGGCTGGACGGCGCCCGCCTCGGCGCGACCGGCAAGGTGCTGAGCGCGCCCGGCGTGAGCGTGCTCACCGCGCCGCAGGCCGCCGCCCGCGGGCAGGAGATCTCCGCGCTGGCCGTGCCGACCGCCGGCGGCCTGATCAAGGCGAACGGGCTCAGCCGCGCGGTCGAGGGCAAGGCCACCCTGGTGTACGACGCCGCCTGCGACTGCGTGCGCGGCAACGGCGACACCTGGACGGCCGACGAGAGCCAGGGCTACTTCGTCAACGCCAGGGGCGAGCACCTGGCGCAGGGCTGGCAGGTCAACGTCGGCCTGGACAACTTCCTGCGCGTGCTGACCAACCCCACGATCTCCGGATATTTCGCCGGAGTGCTGGGCTGGAACCTCGTCTTCGCCCTCGCCTCCGTGCTCGGCTGCTTCGCGCTCGGCATGTCGGCGGCCCTGGCGCTGCACCATCCACGCATGCGCGGCACGCGCGTCTACCGGATCGTGCTGATCCTGCCGTACGCGATGCCCGCCTTCGCCATGCTGCTGGTCTGGCGCGACATGTTCAACCGCGACTTCGGCCTGATCAACCAGCTGCTCGGCACCGAGATCGACTGGCTCGGCGGCACGATGACCGCCCGCTTCGGCGTCATCCTGGTCAACCTCTGGCTCGGCTTCCCGTACATGTTCCTCGTCACCACCGGCGCGCTGCAGGCCATCCCGCGCGAGCTGACCGAGGCCGCCGCCATCGACGGGGCCACGCCGTGGCGGGCCTTCCGCCGGGTGACGCTGCCGCTGCTGCTGGTGGCGCTCACGCCGCTGCTGATCTCGGCGTTCGCCTTCAACTTCAACAACTACAACGCCATCGCCCTGACCACCGAGGGCGGCCCGTTCCCCGCCGACAGCCCGCAGGTGGGCGGCACCGACCTGCTCATCACCTACACCTTCAGGCTGGCGTTCGGCGCGGGCGGCGCGCAGTTCGGCTTCGCGGCGGCGATCTCGGTGTTCATCTTCGCCATCGTGGCCGTCATCTCGGCCGTGGCGTTCCGGCGGAGCCGCAAGCAGGAGGAGATCTACGCGTGAAGATGGCTCTGCGGCACGTCTTCGTGCTGCTCGTGTGCGCGTTCGCGGTGTTCCCGATCCTGTTCGTGGTCTCGGCCGCGATCAACCCGATGGGCACGCTCGCCTCCACCGACCTGCTGCCCACCGGCGCGAGCCTGGGCAACGTCGCCGACCTGCTGACCTCCGACACGTACCCGTTCGCCCGGTGGTTCTTCAACTCGGTGTTCATCGCGCTGGTGTCGTCGTTCGCGGCCCTGCTGCTGTCGATGTTCGCCGCGTACGCCTTCAGCCGCATGCGCTTCGCCGGCCGCCGGGTCGGCATGCTGGCGCTGCTGCTCATCCAGATGTTCCCGCAGTTCCTCGCCATCGTGACGATCTTCATGATCTTCACCGAGGTGACCGAGCTCTACCCGGCCTTCGGCTTCAACACCGTCTGGGGCCTGCTGCTGCTCTACCTCGGCGGCGCGCTCGGCGTGAACACCTGGCTGATGAAGGGCTTCCTCGACACCGTGCCCAAGGAGCTGGACGAGGCCGCCACCATGGACGGCGCCACCCACGCCCAGATCTTCTGGCGGGTCATCATGCCCCTGGTCACCCCGATCCTCGCGGTCACCGCGCTGCTGGCCTTCATCGGCACCATGAGCGAGTTCCTCATGGCCAACGTGTTCCTGCGCGACCCCGAGAGCAAGACCCTCGCCGTCGGCATGTACGGCATGATCGCCGGCGACCACCGCAACGCCAACTTCGGCATGTTCGCCTCGGCCACGCTCATTACCGCGATTCCGACCGTGGGCGTGTTCCTCTGGCTGCAGAAGTACATCGTCTCCGGCCTGACCGCCGGAGCTGTCAAGGGATAAGGTGCAGTGCTGCGTTTTCTGGGGGAGCCGCATCACGACGGCTCGGCTCTGTACGTCTCCGACCAGCGGCCCGGGCTCGGCTCGCGGGTCACGCTCTGGCTGCGGGCGCCGCTGGCCGCCGGCGTCACCGCCGTGCACGTGCGCGCCGTCCACGACGGCGAGCCGCGCTACGTCGAGGCGTCCGTGGACCGCTCGCGCCGCGACGCGGGCGGATACGGCGCCACCGACGTCTGGTGGCGGGCCGAGATCACCGCGGTCAACCCCGTCACCCCCTACCGCTTCCTGCTCCACACCGGGAGCGGCCGCTCGTGGCTGACGGCGGCGGGCCCGGTGGGCCACGACCCCACCGACGCCGGCGACTTCCGCCTGGTCTGCCACCAGGCCCCGCCGGAGTGGATGTCGGACGCGATCGTCTACCAGATCTTCCCCGACCGCTACGACCGCTCCGGCCCCGCCCCGGCACCGGACGACCTGCCCGACTGGGCGCTGCCGCGCGACTGGGACCGCGACCCCGTCATCCCCCACGGCCCGGGCACCTCCGAGCAGTTCTACGGCGGCGACCTCGACGGCATCGCCGGCCGGCTCGACCACATCCAGAGCCTCGGCGCGGACACCGTCTACCTGACGCCGATCTTCCCGGCCCGCTCCAACCACCGCTACAACGCCTCCACCTTCGAGCACGTCGATCCGCTGCTCGGCGGCGACGCGGCCCTGCACCGCCTGTCCGGCGCGGTGCACGCGCGCGGCATGCGGCTGCTCGGCGACATCACCACCAACCACTGCGGCGACACGCACGAATGGTTCACCGCCGCCGTCTCCGACGTGAACGCGCCGGAGCGGGAGATGTTCTACTTCGACCCGGAGACCGGCGACTACGAGTCCTGGTGGGGCTACAAGACGCTGCCCAAGCTCAACTGGGGCAGCGAGCTGGTGCGCACCAGGATGACGGCCGTGCTGAAGCGGTGGCTCGGCCCGTTCGACGGCTGGCGGGTGGACGTGGCCAACATGACCGGCAGGCGCGCGGCCGACGACTACGCCCACGAGGTCGCCGCGCTGCTGCGGGCCGGGCTGGGCCCCGAGGCCGCGCTCATCGCCGAGCACAACCACGACGCCTCGCACGACCTCGACCGCGACGGCTGGCAGGGCACCATGAACTACGGCGGCTTCACCCGGCCCGTCTGGGCCTGGCTGCGCGGCCCGGAGCTGGACCTGGAGCACTTCATGGGCGTGCCGGGCGGCGTGCCCGAGCGCGACGGCCTGGCCACCCTGGCCACCTTCCGGGCGTTCGCCTCCCAGATGTCGTGGCGCTCGCTCGTGCACTCCTGGCAGCTGCTCGACTCCCACGACTCGCCCCGCATCCGCACCGTCACCGGCTCGCGCGAGCGCCACCTGCTCGCCCTCGGCCTCCAGGCCACGCTGCCGGGCACGCCGATGGTGTTCGCCGGCAGCGAGTACGGCCTGACCGGCGTGAACGGCGAGCACTCCCGCACCCCGATGCCCTGGAACCGGCCCGCCGACCAGGACCTGGAGACGCTGGCCGGCTACCGCGAGCTGCTCGGGCTGCGCCGGGCCGAGCCCGCGCTGCGTCACGGCGGGCTGCGCTGGCTGCACGCCGACGCCGACTGCCTGGTGTTCGCGCGCGAGACGTACGAGGAGTCGATCCTCGTGTGCGTGCGCCGCGCGCCGGGCCGGCCGCTGGCCATCGGCGCGCACGCCACCGGCCTCCACAACGCCGCCGACGGGGACGTCATCCCGGGCGAAGGACCTTCACTGCGTATGTGGCGCCTCACGCGCTGATCACGCTACGGTGGCCTCTGCTGACCCTCCTGCCCCGACCCAGATAGTGGTGTGCTCGTATGAGGTTGCTCTCCGTAGCCGTCCTGGCCACGCTCGTGCCTGCCGTGCTGCCGTCCGAGGCCGTCGCCCGCACAGGAGCCCGCGCGGGCACGACCTACTACGTCGACTCGCGCGCCGGTGACGACGCGGCGGCCGGCACCAGCGCCGCCACCGCCTGGAAGTCGCTGGAGCAGCTCGCCACCGCGGAGCTCAAGCCCGGCGACACGGTGGCCGTCAAGCGCGGCAGCAGCTTCACCGGGCCGCTCACGCTGGAGACCGACGGCACCGCCGCCCGGCCCATCAGCATCACGGCCTACGGCAGCGGCCCGCTGGCCAGGATCAGCGGCGCCGAGACCGACTGCGTGGTCGTCAAGGGCGACCACTGGCGCATCAGCGGGCTGCACGCCTCCAACTGCCGCTGGGCCGGGTTCGAGATCGGCGGCGACCACAACGAGCTGAAGGGCGTGCGGGCCGACCGCAACATCGCCGGCGTCCACGTCACGCCCTCCGGCTCGCACAACACCATCCGCGACAGCGTGCTGAGCGACAACAACCGGATGAGTGTCAACGACGCGGGCCACGACAACGACTCCGGCGCGTTCGGGGTGCTGCTCAACGGCGACGACAACGTGGTGACCGGCAACACCATCACCGGCAGCTCCGCCAGGAGCAAGGACTACGGCCACGACGGGGCCGCCATCGAGATCTTCAACGGCGACCGCAACCGGATCGTCCGCAACGTCGCCAGGGACAACGTGACCTTCACCGAACTCGGCGCCCAGGACGGCAAGACCGCCACCGGCAACGTCTTCGCCTTCAACGTGGTCACCTCCACCCGCGCCCGGGGCTCCTTCCTCGTCACCCGCGGCCCCCGCCACATCGTCGGCCCCGTCAAGGGCACGATCGCGGTGCACAACTCGGTCTACCTCCCGGGCAAGGCCACGATCGGCTGGTCCTGCCACGACGGCTGCTCCCCGTCGATCCTCAAGCTGCGCAACAACGTCATCGCCGTCGGCGGCGAGGCCGGCTGGGAGGACGGCGCGGGCGCCGACGACGCGGGCAGCGTCTACCTGGGCCGCACCAAACGGTTCAAGCTGGGCCCGAAGTCGGTCGTGGCCGACCCCCGGTTCGTCTCCCGCACCGACCTGCGGCTGCGCCCGGGCTCCCCGGCCCTCGGCCGCGGCGTGCCGCTCACCCCCAGGTGGTACGGCGGCAAGGCCTTCGCCAAGGACGCCAGGGGCAAGGCCCTGTCCGGCACGCCGGACGCGGGAGCCTACCAGCACTAGAGGCCACCGAAGAAAGGCGGGAACGGCAACTCCGTTTCCGCCTTTTTCGTGTGCGCGAGGGGCGAGAATAATTGCACACGGCCCCAATGCCCCCCGGGGGATGACGATGAAACACAAATGGCCCATTGTGGGAATAGTGGCGCTCGTCGTCGGCGTGGTGATCTTCGGTGGCTGGCGGATTCACGACAACGCCCGGTCGGTCTGGTGGAGCGGCGACCCGCACCAGGAGCTGCTCGGCATCAGCCACGGCGGCACGTTCTTCAACGACCCCGCCGCCGCGGGCAAGGGCCAGGCGGTGGTCATGGAGCGGATCAACCGCATCCAGACCAAGATCCAGCAGGAGAACGACCGCGTCGCCGAGGACGGCGGCCCCTACGTCAAGGTCGTCCTGCTGATGCCGCTCACCGTCTCCGCCGGCGCGCCGTCGGCCATCACCCTGCACCAGATCGAGCACGCGCTGCAGGGCATCTACACCGCGCTGATCAGGGCCAACACCACGACCGTCTACGGCGACCACAACAAGCTCGGGCTGCAACTGCTCCTGGCCAACCAGGGCAGCAGGCAGAGCTCCGGCGAGCGGCTGCTGCGCAAGGTGCTGGAGGTCTCGGAGGAGGAGCATCCGCTGGTGGGCGTGATCGGGCTCGGCTCCAGCGTGGCCGGCACCGAGACGGTCGTGCGCAGGCTCGGCGCCGAGGGCATCCCGATGGTCAGCGCCATCACCTCCGCCGACACCCTGACCGGCCTGCCCAATTTCTGGAGCGTCTCGCCCAGTAATGTCCAGTATTCTCGCGCGTTGCGGCATTACCTCGACGCCCGGAAGTCCCTCAAATCGGCGATCGCGGTCTACGACCGCAATCCCGACCCCTACACCAATTCCCTTTTCACCGCCTACCAGCAGGAGCTGCGGACCTATCTGAAATTTCCCGACCTGTCATATGTGGGCGCCACCATCGACCGGGTGGGCACCCCCAACCTGTTCGCCACGGTGGTCACGAACCTCTGCGTCGCCGTCAACTCCGACGACCACCCGCTCGACACCGTCCTGTACGCCGGCCGCGGCGCGGACTTCGAGCACTTCGCCCGGGCGCTGAAGGACCGGCCGTGCCGCAGCGAACCGCTGACCGTGCTGGCCGCGGCGACCGGGTTCGCCTCCACCACCGACCTCCTTCCCGTGCTGGAGCAGGCCAACGTGAAGGTCGTCTACGCCACCTCCGCCGACTCCGAGTCCTGGCGGGGCGCGACGGCCGGGCGGCCCGGCGGCTTCCCGGAGTTCGCCGCCGCCCACCAGGGGCACGGCTTCCCGCCGGCGGACCTCAGGGACGGCATGGCCATCGCGCACCACGACGCGCTGGCCGTGCTGGCCGCCGCCGCCAGGCTGGGGCCCGCGGTGCCCACCCCGGCCGACATCCCGCCGGCCATCGAGAACCTCGTGCTCGCCTACGCCGTACGCGGGGCGTCGGGCGATCTCAGCTTCCCCAAGGAGGAGAACGGCAGGGCGGTGGACCGGATGATCCCCATCAAGCAGCTCGGCACGGACGTCGTGCAGGACATGCCGGCCGGTTTCACGCCGTACTGGGTCACGTGAGGAGCCCCTCATGACCGGACCTCCTGCCCCTGGCCCGCTGCCCGAGACCGGCCCGCCGTCCGAGACCGGCCCGCCGTCCGAGACCGGCCCGCCGTCCGAGACCGGCCCGCCGTCCGAGGCCGGCCCGCGGCCCGGGGCGGCGGCGGGGCAGGGGCGCCGGCACGAGGGGCTGTTCGCCGAGGCGCGCGAGGCGGCGATCGCGGCGGTCCTCAAGGAGGCGGCGGCCGCGGCCACCGCGGCGCCCGAGCGGCTCGCGCTGCCCTCCGCCGGCCAGTTGCGCGCCATCCTGGACCAGGAGCGCGACTCCCTCATGGACGGCCTCGGCGACGGCTACCGCGCCGACTACGAGAGGGTGGCCGCCCGGGTGCCGGCCGGCGGGCCGTGGCCGCTCCTGCTCCGCGCCGTCGTGCCGGCCGCCTGCGGCGCGGCCACGATCGCCGCCTGCGTGCTCTACGGCCTGGCCACCACGGGCCAGGCGGGGACGACCGCCGGCGGGTCCCCGCTGCCCGGCGCGGGCATCGCGCTGCTCGTGCTGGTGCTGGCCGGGCTGCTGGTGTTCGCGGCGGCGTGGCTGCTGTCCCCGCCCGACGCCGAGCGCGGCAGCCCGCCCGACGCCGCCTTCCTGGCCGCGGCCGCGCTCGTGGCGCTGGTCACCACCGGCGGCCTGGCGTTCCTCGCCGCGCAGCAGGGCGGCTGGACGGCGGCGGTGGCGGTGGCGGCGGGCGGGGCGTGGGCGGCGGCGTTCGCGCCCCCCGTGCGCGTGTGGTGGTTGTCGCTGGCCCATCCCGGCGCCGCGGAGAAGGACCGGCAGGAGCTGCGGAACCTGCGCCAGGCATGGTGCGCGAAGCTGGAGGAGAGCATGCGCAAGGTGCTGCGCCCGCACGTCCAGGCCGCGGCCGAGCGCTCGGTCTCGGTCCGGCTGGCGGTCCAGCGCACGCTGAGCCTGAAGCGGGCCCGCGGCGAGGGCCACGTCAGGACACCCGCCGACGAGCGGCTGGAGGTCGTGTCGCGCGGCATGGACGACGGCAGCATCGCGCTGTCCGGGCCGCGCGGGGTGGGCAAGACCGAGCTGCTGACGGCCTACTGCCGCGGCGGCGAGCGGCTGAGCGTCATCGTGGACGCGCCCGTCCTGTACGACCGGCGCGACTTCGCGCTGCACCTGTTCGCCGAGGTGTGCAAGCTGGTGATCCGCGAGGGCCCGCGCTCCCTGCGCCGGCCGGCGGGCCAGCGCCTGCACCGGATCTGGTACCTGCAGTCGCACGCCACCGAGGCCACCCTCAGCGTGCCCGTCGTGGGCCTGTCGCTCATGCGCGGCAGGAACCGCTCCCGCCAGCCGCTCAGCTATCCCGAGATCGTGCACGAGCTGAAGGAGTTCCTGCGGCGGGTGGGGGCGGCGCTCGACGGCGGCGGCGGCCAGCTCGTGATCGGCATCGACGAGCTCGACCGGATCCAGCCCGCCACCGCGGCCCAGGACTTCCTCAACGAGCTGAAGGTCATCTTCGACGTGCCCGGCTGCCTGTTCGTGCTGTCGGTGTCGGACGAGGCGCTGCGCGCGGCCGACCTGGCGCCGGTGGGCGGGCGCGACGTCTTCGACAGCGCCATCGACGAGGTCGTCAGGGTCGAGCCGCTGGGCCAGGAGGACGCGGCCCGGCTGCTGGACTCCCGGGTGATCGGGCTGCCGATGGCCTTCACCGCGCTGTTCAACGCGCTGGCCGGCGGCATCCCGCGCGACCTGCTGCGCATCGCCAGGGCCGCGATCCTCTTCGCCGTCCGGCCCCGTACCGACCGGCCGGACGGCGACCGCTCCCACGACGACCGGCCCCACGAAGCCCGGCCGGAGGCGGAGGAGCTGCCCGACACCGCGCGCCGGCTGGTGGCCAGGGAGCTGCACCGGCTGGCCGGCACCGGTGACAGCCGGGTGCCGCCGGAGGCGGTCGAGCTGGCGGAGCCCGACATCCGGTACGGACGGCTGCGCGAGCTGGGGGAGCGGACCTCCGACCTGACCATCGCCAACCGGCTGTACTTCCTCGACACGATCCTCGGCGTCTTCTCCGGGGAGCTGGACGGCGAGCGGGTCAGGGCCGCCATGACCGAGCGCTCCTTCACCGCGCTGGCCAGGACCGGCAGCCGCATCGGCACCGCCGACCACCAGGCCAGGATCTCGTTGTGCCGGATCAGGGAGCACTGGGGCCTGCACCCGATCCCCCCGCCCGCCGGCCCGACGCCCTAAGGTGAAGGCTGTGGTTCCAGATCTTCGCCAGCCGCTGGTGCGGCAGCTCGCCGAGTCCGACGCCCCCCGCCACTACTGGCACATGGGCGACGAGGACGGCCGCGCCTGGTTGTTCGAGAGCGTCGAGGGCGACGGCGAGCACTGGGCCGTCCGGCAGGTCGAGGTGGGCTCCGACCGGGCGGCGCGCCGCTACTGGTGGCGGCATCTGCAGGACGAGCACGGCTTCCTGACCGACCAGCCGCTGGAGATCTGGGAGCTGACCGAGATCCCCCCGGAGGCGTTCGAAGCGGTCTGGGAGGCCGCGGGCTGAGCCCCGGGGGAAGCCGGGCGTGCCGGGAACGCGGGGCGGGTCCGGTCCGTGCGCCGCCCTGGTCAGCCGGTGAAACTGGCCAGGCCGTGGATGATCAGGTGGATGGCCGTGTCGAAGTCGCGCTCGATCTCCTCCGGCTCCGCCGGCAGGTGCCCCTGGGTCTCGGCGACGACGAACCCCGTGACGAACGCGTGCAGCACGTCACTCGTGCGCCGCAGCTCCGCCTCCGGCACCCCGGCCTGGCGCAGGATGCGGTAGAGCGTCTGCCAGATCTCCAGCTTCCTGTCCGCGATGAGCTCGGGATTGCTGTGCAGGTAGCTCCACAGGGCCGGATGCGCGACCACGTGCCGGTGGTAGGCCAGGGCGAGGGCGCGTAGCTGCTGCTGCCAGGGGGAGCCGTCGTCGGGCGGCAGGTCCATGCGCCGCGCGGCCGTGGCGCAGATCAGCGCGATGAGCGCCTCCTTGCTCTCCACGTGGTGATAGAGCGACATGGGGTTGACGTTGAGCTCGCCGGCGAGCTTGCGCATCGAGAACCCCTCCACCCCGCCCTCGTCCATCAGGCGCAGGGCCGTCGTGGTGATCTCTTCGAGTGTCAGGGGTGCACCCCTGCGCGCGCTCACTGCCATACACCGTATGGTAGCGTCAGCCATACGGTGTATGGCTATGGAAGGGAGCACTCATGGCCCGGATCCCCGCCCCTCAGGGACTGCCGATCCTGGGGAACACGTTGCAGATCCCCTCGGACACGCCCATGGAGCACTTCGTCAAGGTGGCCTCGCAGTACGACGAGGGCATCTTCCAGCTCGAGGTCGCCGGGCGCAGGATCGTGCTCGTCTACGACCCCGACCTGGTGGCCGAGGTGTGCGACGAGAGCAGGTTCGTCAAGCGGATCAAGCCCCCGCTGTCGATCGTGCGCGACTTCGGCGGTGACGGCCTGTTCACGGCCGACGCGGACGAGCCGGTGTGGGGCCACGCGCACCGCATCCTGATGCCGGCCTTCAGCCAGCGCTCGATGAAGGCGTACTATCCGCAGTTCCTCGAGGTGGCCGAGCAGCTCGTCGAGTCCTGGGCGGCCCGCCAGGGGGAGGACCTGCCCGTCGCCGACGACATGACCCGGCTCACCCTCGACACGATCTCGCTCACCGGGTTCGGCTACCGGTTCGACTCGTTCGGCTCGCCGGAGCTGCACCCGTTCCTCGAGGCCATGGGCGGCGCGCTGACCGAGGCGATGCTGCGCAACCAGCAACTGCCCTTCGTCACGAAGCTGCGCAAGCGCCAGGAGGAGACCTACCGGCGCGACATCGCCACCATGCAGGCGCTGGTGGACGACGTGATCAAGCAGCGCCGCGCCGACGGCGGCGGGGGCACGAAAGACCTGCTGGGCCTGATGCTGGAGGCCTCCGACCCGCAGACCGGCGTGCGCCTGTCGGACGAGAACATCCGCAACCAGGTCCTCACCTTCCTGATCGCCGGCCACGAGACCACCAGCGGCCTGCTCTCCTTCGCCCTGTACAACCTGCTGCGCGAGCCGCACGTGCTGGCCCGCGCCTACGACGAGGTGGACCGGCTGCTGCCGGGGGACGAGCCGCCGACGTACGAGCAGATCATGAAGCTGGACGTCGTGCCGCGCATCCTGGAGGAGACGCTGCGGATCTGGTCGCCGATCCCCGCCTTCAGCGTGAGCGCGATCCGCGACACCATGATCGGCGACTACCTCATCCCCGAGAACCAGGGCGTCGGCGTGCTGCTGCCGCCGCTGCACCGCCACCCCAAGGCGTGGCGGCGGCCCGACGAGTTCGACATCGACCGCTGGCTGCCGGAGAACAAGAAGGAGCACCACCCCGGGGCGTACAAGCCGTTCGGGAACGGCGAGCGGGCCTGCATCGGCCGCCAGTTCGCGCTCACCGAGGCCCGGCTGGCGCTGGCGATGATCCTGCGGCGCTTCGCCCTGTCCGACCCGGGCGTCTACCGCATGAAGATCAAGCAGACGCTGACGCTGAAGCCGGACGGGTTCACGCTCAGGGTCCGCGAGCGGCGCGCGCACGAGCGCGCCGTGGTGACCGCGCTGCCCGAGCGGGAGAGCGAGCAGCAGGACATCGCGGTGACCGGCGTGCCGCTCACCGTCGCCTACGGCTCCAACCTCGGCACCAGCGCCGACATCGCCGAGCGGCTGGCCGAGCGGGCCGGGCGGTCCGGGTTCGCGACGACGCTGACCACGCTGGACGAGCTGACGCCGCCCGCCGAGGGGCTGCTGGTCGTGGTGGCCTCCTCCTACAACGGCAAGGCCCCCGACAACGCGCAGCGCTTCGACGCGCTGGAGACGCTGCCCGACCTGTCCGGGGTGCGCCTGGCCGTGCTGGGCTGCGGAAACACGCAGTGGCCGACGTACCAGGACTTCCCGCGGCGCGCCTTCGAGAAGCTGACGGCGGCGGGGGCCGTCCCGCTCGTGGAGCGGGGCGAGGCCGACACGGACGGCGACTTCGACGGCGACGTGTCCGCGTGGACGGCGCGCCTGTGGGCGGCGCTGGCCGAGGAGTACAGCGCCGCCCCCGGCGCCGCCGAGCCGCGCTACGAGATGGAGGTGCTCACCGAGGCCGAGGTCAGGCCGTCGGTGGTGTCCGAGCGGGCCGTCCCGCTGACCGTGGTCGCCAACGAGGAGCTGACCGGCGACCCGGAGGGGCTGTGGGACTTCTCGGCCGAGGCGCCCCGCCCCGGCGTGCGCTCCATCGTGGCCAGGCTGCCCGAAGGCGTGACGTACTCGGCCGGCGACCACGTGGCCGTCTTCGCCAAGAACGACCCCGAGCTGGTGGAGTGGGCGCTGCGCTGCCTGCGCGTCCCCCGCGAGCAGGTCGTGCGCCTGCGCGCCGCCGGCTCGACGCACCTGCCCGTCGGCACGCCGGTCACGGCCGGGCTGCTGCTGACCGAGTTCGCCGAGCTGCAGGAGGTGGCCACCAGGGCCGACCTGGAGGCGCTGGCCGCACACACCGCCTGCCCGTGGACCACGGGCCGGCTCGCCGAGCTGACCGCCAACTACGCCGACGAGGTCCTGGCCAAGCGGCTGTCGCCGCTGGCCCTGCTGGAGCGCTTCCCGGCGATCGAGCTGCCGCTGCCGGTGTTCCTGGAGATGGCCGGGCCGATCAGGCCGCGCTACTACTCCGTCTCCTCCTCGCCGCTGGCCGACCCCGGCCTGGTACGGCTCACCGTCGGCCTGGTCGAGGGGCCCGCCTGGTCCGGCAGCGGCACCTACCAGGGCATGTGCTCGGCGTACCTGGCGGGGCTGCGGGAAGGAGAGGTGTTCTACGGCTACATCCGGGTGCCCGCGCCGCCGTTCCGGCTGCCGGAAGACCCGGCCACGCCGGTCATCCTCGTCGGCCCCGGCACCGGCTTCGCGCCGCTGCGCGGGTTCCTGGAGGAGCGGGCGCTGCGCGGGGCGAGCGGGCGGGCCGAGGTGTTCACCGGCTGCCGCCATCCCGAGCACGACCTGCTGTACGCCGGGGAGCTGGCCGCCTGGGAGGCGGCGGACGAGGTGCGCGTGCACCGGGCGTACTCGGCCGTGCCGGGGCATCCGTACCGGTTCGTGCAGGACGCGGTCGCGGCTCACGGCGACGAGGTGTGGGAGCTGCTCGGGCAGGGCGCGCACGTGTACGTGTGCGGCGACGGCCTGCGGATGGCCCCGGCCGTCCGGCGGGTCCTGCTCGACCTGCACCGGGAGAAGACCGGCGAGGACGGCACGGCCTGGCTGGCCGGGCTGGAGGCGGACGGGCGCTACCAGCAGGACGTCTTCGCCTGACGGGCGCTGATGACGGCGCCCCGGCCGAGGACGGGGCCGGCGCGGCCACGGTCGGTCCGCCGCGTGACCACAGGAGGACCTGCCGTAACCCTCACCTTCCCTTTATCGACAATTCGGTCTTAACACTGCATTGTTGGATATAACCGCAGCATGTGCGACATGTCCGTGGAACATGCTCGAAACCTTTCCACGGCACTGTGAGAGCCTCTGGGAAAGGGGGCGGCCATGCTGCTGCGACTGAGGGTGTCGTTGCCGGACCGGCCGGGTGGTCTCGGTCAGGTCGCCAAGGCGCTGGGCGCGCTGGGAGCCGACATTCTTCAGGTCACCGTGCTCGAACGCGAGGCCGGACGTGCCGTGGACGACTTCACCGTCTCCTGGCCGGGTCCGGTGACCGCGGCGGAAGCACGCGAGCGGCTGTCCGCCGTGCCCGGCGTACGGGTGGAGGGGGTCTGGGCCACCAGGGAGGTGCCCGGCTCGGCGCCCGACTACGACCTGCTCATGCATGTGGCCGCCGAGCCCGGCAGGGGGTTCGCCACGCTGGTGGACGCCCTGCCCGGACTGTGCGGGGCGGAGTGGTCGATGGCGGTGGCCCCGGACGGCGCCGTACGGCATGCCTCGGTGACCGCGCCCGCCGAGTTCGAGCTGCCCGAGCCGCCGCCGCGCGCCATCACCCTGGAGGCCAAGGAGCTGCGACTCATGCTGCTGCCCGTCGTCGCGGCCGGGCTGCACCTGGTCGTCGCCAGGGCCGAGGGGCCGGAGTTCCACCGGGCGGAGGTGGAGCGCGCCACCCGCATCGTGGACGTGGTCTCGAAGCTCGCCGCCCGCGCCCCGTGAGGTGATTGACCGAACATTCATCTGGTCGTTAACGTGGGCGTCCTGACGTGCGAACAGGAGCAGCGCGTGACCGTGCACGAGCCCGCCATCGGCCGCTACTACGAGGACTTCGTCGTCGGGGACGTCTATCAGCACCCCATGGGCCGCACGATCGGCGAGTCGGACAACACCTGGTTCACGCTCCTGACCATGAACACGAACCAGAACCACTTCAACGCCCACCTCGCCGCCAGGTCCCCGACCGGCAAGATCATCGTGAACTCCGGCCTCAGCGTGGCCATCGTGCTCGGGCTGTCGGTCATCGACGTCAGCCAGACCGCGATCGTGAACCTGGGCTGGGAGGACATCACGCTCACCCACCCGGTGTTCGTGGGCGACACGCTCTACGCCGAGTCGAAGGTCATGGCGAAACGCGAGTCGAAGTCCCGTCCGTACGCCGGGATCGTCACCTGCTTCACCCGCGGGCTCAACCAGGACGGCGACGAGGTCATGTCCTGGACGCGGACCGTCATGGTCTACAAACGCGACGCCCCGCACGACAAGGGCTATTTCCCCCAGGCCAAGAGCGGCCCGCTCTGAGGAATCGAGGCGGTGGATGGACTTCGAGCTGACCGACGAGCAGAAGGCGTTCCGCGAGACCCTGCGCGCGTTCGTGGACAAGGAGATCGTGCCGGTGGCGACCGAGTGGGAGCACTCGGGGCGCTATCCCACCGAGATCGTCGACAAGATGAAGCAGATGGGGCTGTTCGGCCTGTCCGTGCCCGAGGAGTACGGCGGCCTGGCGGCCGACATGGTCTCCTTCGCGCTGGTCTTCGAGGAGATCGCGCGCGGCTGGATGGGCGTGGCGGGCACGATCGGCTCCCACTCGCTGGCCTGCTGGGTGATCGCCCGCCACGGCACCGAGGAGCAGAAGCGGCGGCACCTGCCCGACCTGGCCACCGGCGCGCGCCGCACCGCGATCGCGCTGACCGAGCCCGGCGCGGGCACCGACCTGCAGGGCATCCAGACCCGCGCGGTACGCGACGGCGACCACTACGTCGTCACCGGCACCAAGACGTGGATCACCAACGCCCGCCACGCCGACCCGTTGCCCGTGCTGGTCAAGACCTCGATCACCGAGCCCGCCCACAAGGGCATGTCGGTGCTGCTGGTCGACCCCGGCTCGGCCGGCTTCAGCGTCAGCCGCGACCTGCCCAAGCTCGGCTACAAGGGCACCGAGACGTGCGAGGTGGTGCTCGACGGGGTGCGCGTGCCGGTGTCGTGCCTGCTCGGCGGCGTCGAGGGGCGCGGCATGCAGCAGGTGCTCGGCGGGCTGGAGATCGGCCGCGTCAACATCGCCGCCCGCGCCGTCGGGGTCGCCCAGGCCGCGTACGACGCCGCACTCGGCTACGCCCGCGAACGCACCGCCTTCGGGCAGCCGATCGCCGACTTCCAGGCCATCCAGCTCAAGCTCGCCGACATGGCCACCGAGATCCAGGCCGCCCGGCTGCTCACGTACTGGGCCGCCGCCCAGGCCGACGGGGGCAGGCGGGTGGACATGGAGGCGGGCATGGCCAAGTACTTCGCCTCGGAGGTGGCGCTGAAGGCGTCACTGGAGGCGATGCGCATCCACGGCGGCTACGGGTACTCGCAGGAGTACGTGGTCGAGCGTCTCTACCGGGACGCGCCGCTGATGGCCATCGGCGAGGGCACCAACGACGTGCAGCGCATGGTCATCGCCCGCTCGCTCGTCTCGGGCAAGGGGAAGATCGGCTGGTAGGCCGGGGTGTGCCGCCGCCCGGCCCGCGGCAGGCGTCCTGATAAGAAGGGATGAGCTGCGCAAGCGAGGGATGCCATGTCCGACCAGCACGACCATGGCGACGGCCACGGTCAGGGGCACGCTGACGAGCATGGGCACGGTCATGGGCATGATCGCGGTGACGGTCGTGGCGCCGGGCACGGGCACGCTGCCGGGCATGGGCACGGCGAAGGGGGCGGGCGTTCGTCGCGGTGGGGGATCGGGGTGGTGCTGGCCCGGGTCGGGCACGCCGTCGCGCCGCACGGCCACGACACCGCCGACAAGACCGACAGCGCCCTGGAGGGCAGCGACCGGGGCATGCGCGTGCTGGCCGTCTCGTTCGCCGTCCTCATGCTCACCGCCGCCGTCCAGGCCGTCATCGTCGTGGCCTCGGGCTCGGTCGCGCTGCTCGGCGACACGCTGCACAACCTGGCCGACGCGCTGACCGCCGTACCGCTGGCGATCGCGTTCTCGCTCGGCCGCCGCGCGGCCAACCGGCGCTACACCTACGGGTACGGCCGCGCGGAGGACCTGGCGGGCATCGTCATCGTCGCGCTCATCGCCGCCTCGGCCGCCCTGGCCGGGTACGAGGCCGTCACGCGCCTGCTGGACCCCCAGGAGATCAGGGCCGTCGGCTGGGTGGCCGGGGCGGCGCTGGCCGGGTTCGCCGGGAACGAGTGGGTGGCCCGCTACCGCATCAGGGTGGGCAGGGAGATCGGCTCGGCCGCCCTGGTGGCCGACGGCCTGCACGCCAGGACCGACGGCTTCACCTCGCTGGCCGTCCTGCTGGGCGCGGGCGGCGCCGCGCTCGGCATCCCCCTGGCCGACCCCGTCGTGGGCCTGCTGATCACGGTCGCCATCTGCTTCGTGCTGCGCGACGCGGCCCGCGAGATCTACCACCGGCTCATGGACGCCGTGGACCCGTCCCTGGTGGACGCCGCCGAGCGCGTCCTGGCCACGGTCGGGGGGGTGCGGCGGGTGGAGTCCGTACGGCTGCGCTGGATCGGGCACGCGCTGCACGCCGAGGTGGAGATCCTCGTCGATCACGACATGTCGGTCGTGGCGGCGCACAGGGTGGCGGTCGAGGCCGAGCACCGGCTCATCCACGAGCTGCCGCGCCTGCGGGCCGCCACCGTGCACACCGACCCGGACGGCCCGGACGGCGCCGACCACCACGCCTCCCTGACCACCCACCGCCCCCAGAGCCGGACGCCGGCCACCTGGCGTCCCTGATCTCGGCGCGCCCACGGGCGGATGGGGGCCTCGGGAGACCCTTGGCATCACTCCTCCGGGAACGGGTAGGTTGTGGCGAGTGTCCGCCGCCGCCCTGCCCGCCGCCAGTTCTCCGGCCGCCCCGGCCGCCAGGCTCGCGTGGCTCGACGCGCTGCGTGGCATCGGCGCGCTGGCCGTGGTCGCCGAGCACCTCCTGCCCTGGTTCGTCCCCGGGCTGCGGCCCTACTGGTTCAGCCTGGGCGTCTACGGCATCCTGGTGTTCTTCCTGGTCAGCGGCTACATCATTCCGGCCTCGCTGGAGCGGCACGGCGACGTGCGCGCCTTCTGGATCAGCCGCTTCTTCCGCCTCTACCCGCTCTACCTGGCCATCATCGCGCTCGTGCTGGGCCTGGCGTGGTGGGTGCCGGTGCGCGAGGCGGTGCCGCGCGACGGCAGCGCGGTGGCGGCGCACGCGACCATGCTGCTCGACGTCGTCAGCGTCGGCGGGGTGGCCGACACGATGTGGACGCTGTCGTACGAGATGGTGTTCTACCTGGTGGTCACCGCGCTCTTCCTGACCAGGGGGCACGGCCGCAGCGGGCTGTGGTCGATGGTGTTCGCGGCGGGGGCCGTGGTGGTCGGGCTGGTCGCGTCGGGGGCGGTGCTGGGCGGCGGGTGGCCCGCGTACGTGTCGTGCGCGGTGTTCGTCGCCGGCCTGGCGGGCGTGCTGCTGGGCAGGTTCCGCACGGCGGCGGCCTGCGCGCTCGGCCTCATGGCCGTGGTGCTGCTGGTGACGAGCAGCCGGGTGCCGTGGCTGGGCGTCGCGGTGCTGGCGGTGATGTTCGCGGGCACGGCCGTCTACCGGTGGGAGCGCGGCACGGGCGGGCTGTGGCCGGTGGCGGTCACCGCGGCGCTGGTCGCGATCGCGCCCGTGTGGGCCGTCACGAGCGGCTGGTGGTGGGTGCGGGCCGACGTGTGGATCACCACGATCGTGCTGGCCGCGGCCACGTTCGCGGGCGGGATGGCGCTGCGCGGGCGGCGGCTGCCCCGGCCGCTCGTGTGGTTCGGGCTGATCAGCTACTCGCTCTACCTGGTGCACCATCCGCTGCTGAAGTACTTCGTGGAGATCAGCGGGGACCTGCGCCGGGCCGGTCTGGCGCAGCAGCTCGGCATGGCGGCGCTGGCCGTGGCCGCGGTCGTCGGCGTCAGCGCGCTGACCTACCGCTACGTGGAGCGTCCCATGCAGGCGCTGGGCCGCCGTCTGTCACGCCGCCTGTCACGCCGGAGCCGCGCCGGCCGGAGCGGGGCCGAGGCCCGCGGTGTGTCAGGCGCGAGCCGCGCCGGCCAGGGCGCCGGGCAGGGCGGGGCCGAGGGCGGCGGCCAGGCGCGGGTCACGCCTCAGGACCCGCGCGACCACCGGGTCCTCGGCCAGCAGGAAGGCCAGGTGCCTGACCGCGTGCGCGACCACGTGCGCCAGATCGACCCGCTCGGGTGACGGCGTCGCGGGCGCCGCGCCGCGGGCGATCTCCAGCACCGGCACCTCGACCGCCGGCAGCCAGGGCTCGGGATCGGGGCAGACCGCATAGGTCAGCACGATCCCCTCATCCGGCTCGTGACGCCAGCTCGTGGAGTGCACGACGGTGCCGGGGTCGCCGGCCGCCACGCCGCTGAGCCTGCGGGCCGTCTCGTCGGGGCTCTCCCCATGGAGCGGCTGGGTCATGGCATGCCGGTACGACCAGCGACCGCCGGTCCCCACCCGTAGCATGAGCGTCTCAACCGAGACCACGTGTCTTCCCGTCACCACCACCAACTTACTGCCAATCATGTGCAGGTACACACCCTGGGCATTCGAGTCCCGCTCTTGAAACTTCACGGTGGGCCGGGTTGTAGTCGATGGCGTGCGAGAGAGAGGGTCGACATCCATGCCCGGTCTGCTGGTGCTGATGGGTTCTGGCGAGACGAGCCCGACCATGGTCGAGGTCCATCGCGCCGTGGCGCGGACACTGCGGCCGGGGGCGCGGGCCGTGCTGCTCGACACGCCCTACGCCTTCCAGGAGAACCGCGCCGACATCTCCGCCCGCGCCTGCCGGTACTTCGCCCGCAGCGTCGGCCTGGACGTCGAGGTGGGGTCGGCGATCACGGGCGCGGACTGGGTGTTCTCCGGGCCGGGCAGCCCCACGTACGCGCTGGACCGGTGGGCCGGCTCCGGCCTGGCCGGCGACCTGCGGGCCAGGATCAGGGCCAGGGAGGGCGTGACCGTGCTGGCCTCGGCGGCGGCCTGCACGGCGGGGCTGGCCACCGTACCGGTGTACGAGATCTACAAGGTGGGCGCGGAGCCGCACTGGCGCGAGGGCATCGACCTGCTGGAGCCGCTGGGGCTGCAGGCGGTGCTGATCCCGCACTTCGACAACGCCGAGGGCGGCACCCACGACACGCGCTACTGCTACCTCGGCGAGCGCCGGCTCTCGCGCATGGAGCGCGAGCTGCCGCCCGGCACCGCGGTCCTCGGGCTCGACGAGCACACGGCGCTGCTCATCGGCCTCGACGACGAGTCGGTACGCGTGGCGGGCCGGGGCGGCCTGACCGTGCGGCGGCCCGGCTCGCTCGCCGTCCTGCCCGCGGGCACCAGCACCACCCTCGCCGAGCTGCGCCACCTGGCCGAGGGCCGCGCCGGCACGACCGCCCCGCCCCCTCCCGCCCCCTCATCCGCGGCGCAGGCGCCCGCCGAGGCGACGCTGGAGGAGTCGATCCGCTCGTGCGAGGAGCGGTTCAAGGCCGCCGCCGACCGCTCCGACCCGGTGGCGGCCGCGCAGGCCGTGCTCGACCTGGAGGCGGAGATCGTCAAGTGGGCGGCCGACACGGAGGAGGACGCGGGCGGGGTGGAGCAGGCCAGGGAGCTGATGCGGCTGCTGGTGGGCCGCCTGGGCGACCTGGCGGCCACGGCCCACCAGCGCGCCCGGGCGCTGCCCGCCCTGGCGGAGTCCCTGCTGGAGCTGCGGGCCGAGCTGCGGGACAAGGGCGCGTACGACGTGGCCGACGCGCTGCGCGCCGCGCTGACCAGAGGCGGCATCACCATCGAGGACACCCCCACCGGCCCCCGCTGGTCCCACCCCTCCTGACCCGGAGAAGAATGGCATGATGACGTATCGTGTTGGTCAAGTAACGGTAAGGTGATCTCGTCACTCGACGTGCTCGTACATGCACGCTTGGCCTCTGCTGAGCGTGCGTGCGAGACTCTCGTTCATGGAAGGCGATGAGGCGATGACTGCTCTGCCGGATGAAGGCTGGCTGGAAGCTCATCCGCCGCCGGGTCGCGTCAGGCTCTTCTCCGTGCCGCGCGCCCTGGGCAACTACACCGTCGAGGACTGGCTCAAGCTGCCCGAAGCCGGGGAGCGGATCGAGTTGATCGACGGGAGTTTTCTGGTGAGTCCCATGCCTGGCTACGATCACGCGATCGCCGCCAAGCGCCTGCTCCGTATCATCGACGACGCCTGCCCTCAGGACTACGAGGTGGTGGAGACCGGCAATCTCGAAGTCTGTGGCGACGGCCTGATACCGGACATCGTGGTGGGGCATGCCGCGGCGATGCCCGGAGCCGTCACGCTCTCCTCCGGCGACGTCGTCTGCGTCGTCGAGATCGTCAGCCCGGGCAAGAGCGGCCACTGGCGCGACTACATCGTCAAGCCGCCCAAATACGCCGCCGGGGGCATCCCGTGCTTCGTCAGGGTCGAGCTGCGGGGCGACGGCGCGCCGCGGGTCGAGGTGTTCGGCCTCGGGAGCCAGGGTTACGAGCTGGTCGCCGAGGCGAAGGCCGGTGACACGGTGACGATCGGCATGCCCTTCCCGGTCACCTTCGACCCCGCCACGCTCACCGGCCCGCGCCGATAGATGTTCCCCCCTGCCGATGGGCGTTCGGCGGGGGAGGGGGTTCAGCGGCGCGGGGGGTCGATGCGGGCGCCGTCCAGGGTGAAGATCATGATGCGCGAGAGGTCCACCGCGACCTTGGCGGCGTCGCCCGTGCGCCAGATGGGGCGGTTGCCCAGCCGGACGATCAGGTCCGAGCGGCGGTGGATGCCGCTGTTCGCGTGCTGGCCCGCCTGCTCCTGCTCGACCGGGTCCACCTCGTCGGCCCGGGAGAACAGCCGCCGCGCCAGCGCCGTCAGCCGGCCCGCGCCGTTCCTGCCGCCGTTGAGCCGGCCGCCGCGCCCGCGCGGGTCCGGCGGCTCGGGCACCGGCACGGCCGGCATGCCGCACTCCAGGTACGCCAGCCACTCGTGTCCGTGATACTCCAGCGCCCGCACCCGCCCGTAGAAGGACGGCCCCTCGTACGACTCCGGCACCGGCGCCAGCCCGTCGGGACGCATGCCCACCAGCACCTGCCCGCCGGTGTGCTGGGAGATGGCGTACGCCCTGGGATCGCTCCAGGGCATCGTGAGCCGGTGCGGGCCGAAGTCGAGCATCACATATTGGTTCTGCGGGGTCCTGACACCCGCCGTCAGCAGGTTCAACTGCTGGGAGTTGAGAAAAGCCGCCACGAAGGCCGTCGCTGGATCGTTGTAAATCTGGGCCGGAGTGCCGACGTCCTGGAGGACCCCGCGATTCAGGATCGCGATGCGGTCGGCCAGGGTCAGGGCCTCGACCTGGTCGTGCGTGACGTAGATCGTGGTGACGCCGAGCGACCTGACCAGCGCGGAGATCTCCATGCGCAGCTCGGTGCGCATGCCGGCGTCGAGGTTCGACAGCGGCTCGTCCATGAGGAAGAGCTTGGGCTGGCGGACGATCGCCCGCCCCATCGCCACCCGCTGCCGCTGCCCGCCGGAGAGCGTGCCGGGGCGGCGCTCCAGGGTCTCGTCGATGTGCAGCGCCTTGGACAGCTCGGTGACCCGCTCGCGCACCATCGCCGGGTCGGCCTTGGCGATCTCCAGGGGGAAGGCGATGTTTCCGCGGACCGTCCGGTGCGGGTAGAGCGCGCCGTTCTGGAAGACCATGGCGACGTCGCGGTCACGGGGGGCCAGGTGGTTGGCCAGCTCGCCGTCCAGCCAGAGGTCCCCTTCGGTGATCTCCTCCAGGCCCGCGATCATCCGGAGCAGCGTGGATTTCCCGCACCCCGAGGGGCCTAAAAGGACGAGGAACTCCCCTTCTTCCGCCTGGAGGCTCAGCCGGTCGACTGCGAGGTAGTCGCCCGGATACACCTTGGTCACTTTGTCGAGAACGACCGAGCTCATGGGCCCACACCTTGCGCGCGTGTCACCTGTGACGAGGCTGATTGAAGAGGTAGTACATCGCGCCTTAACGCTACATGTCCACCCTTGACATAAAGAATCTCCAGCCGGGGGGTTTCGGACGGGTGTTTTGGGCATCCGTACGCCGAGATTTCCCAATCTGTGACGCATGGAAGGGCTTGCGTAAACTTACGGAAAGAGCTTTCATGGTCGGGACGTTCGGGAGAGGACTTCGGGGGAGACATGACCGCTTGGTGGCGGAACGCCGCGATCTACCAGGTCTACGTGCGCAGCTTCGCTGACGGCAACGGCGACGGCGTGGGCGACCTGATCGGCGTTCGCGATCGCCTGCCGTACCTGGCGGAGCTGGGCGTGGACGCCATCTGGCTGACGCCCTTCTACACCTCTCCCATGGCCGACTTCGGCTATGACGTGGCGGACTACAGGGACGTCGACCCGCTGTTCGGGACGCTGGCGGACGCCAAGGCGCTGATCGACGAGGCGCACGGCCACGGCCTGCGCGTCATCGTGGACGTGGTGCCGAACCACACCTCCTCCGCCCACCCCTGGTTCCGCCAGGCGCTGCGCGGCGAGCGGCGCGACCGCTACATCTTCCGCGACCGGCCCAACGACTGGGAGTCCATCTTCGGCGGCCCCGCCTGGACCCAGGTCGAGGACGGGCAGTGGTACCTGCACCTGTTCGACCCGTCCCAGCCGGACCTCAACTGGGAGAACGACGAGGTGCGCGGCGAGTTCGAGTCGATCCTGCGCTTCTGGCTCGACCTGGGCGTGGACGGCTTCCGCGTGGACGTGGCGCACGGCATGGTCAAGCCGGCCGGCCTGCCCGACATCGGCCGCGGCAACCAGGCCAGGATGGTCGGCCGCGAGCCGGTGCCGTTCTTCGACAACGACGGCGTGCACGAGATCCACCGCGCCTGGCGGCGCGTGCTCGACTCCTACCCCGGCGAGCGGATCGGCGTGGCCGAGGCGTGGGCGCCCACGCCGGAGCGGCTGGCGATGTACGTCCGCCCCGACGAGCTGCACCAGGCCTTCAACTTCCACTACCTGTTCGCGCCGTGGGACGCCGCCGAGCTGCGCGCCGTCATCGACTCCTCGCTGGCCACGGCCTCCTCCGTGGGCGCGCCGACCACCTGGGTGCTGTCGAACCACGACGTCAAGCGGCACGTCACCCGCTACGGCAGCACCGCCAGGGCCCGCGCCGCCGCCCTGCTCACCCTCGCCCTGCCCGGCTCCGCCTACCTCTACAACGGCGAGGAGCTGGGCCTGCCCGAGGTGCTCGACCTGCCGGAAGAGCTGTGCCAGGACCCGCAGCGGCTGCGCGACCCCGACAGCGGCCGCGACGGCTGCCGGGTGCCGATGCCCTGGACCCGCGACGGCGGCTGGGACGACCCGTGGCTGCCGATCCCCGCCGCGTGGGCCGAGCTGAGCGTGCAGGCCCAGCAGGGCGTGCCGGGCTCGACGCTGGAGCTGTACCGGCGGGCCCTGCGCCTGCGCCGCGCCCTGCACGCCGAACTGGCCGCCGACCCCGGCGCCGACCCGGAGAGGCTGGTCTGGCACGACTCGCCCGAGGGCACGCTCGTCTTCTCCAGGGGCGCGTTCGTCTGCACCGTCAACCTCACCGGAACCTCCGTGGACTTCGGCGTCGAAGGCGAGCTCCTGATCACCTCCGATGTCCCCGGAGCAGCGGATTCGGCGGCCTGGTGGAAAGTAAAGTGTCTGCCATGAACGGTCACGCTCGCCTAGCCGACATCGCCGCCCAGGCCGGGGTGAGCGAGGCCACCGTCAGCCGCGTGCTCAACGGCAAGCCCGGGGTCTCGGCCGCCACCCGCCAGGCGGTCATGGCCGCGCTCGACCTCATGGGCTACGAGCGCCCGCCCCGCCTGCGGCAACGCAGCAACGGGCTGATCGGCCTGGTGACGCCGGAGCTCGACAACCCGATCTTCCCCGCCTTCGCCCAGGCCATCGAGAAGGCGCTGACCCAGCACGGCTACACCCCCGTGCTGTGCACCCAGCTCCCCGGCGGCGCGCCGGAGGACGAGTTCACCGAGCTGCTGGTCGACCGCGGCGTCAGCGGCATCGTGTTCGTCTCCGGCCTGCACGCCGACACCACCGCGCGGATGGACCGCTACACCCGCCTGACCGACCGCGGGCTGCCGATCGTGCTGGTCGACGGCTACAGCGAGCACATCGACGCGCCCTTCATCTCGCCCGACGACCGCATGGCCGCCCGGCTGTCGGTGCAGCACCTGGTCGACCTCGGCCACGAGCGCATCGGGATCGCGCTGGGGCCGCGCAGGTTCGTGCCGGTGATCAGGAAGATCGAGGGGTACAAACAGGCCATGGCCCAGCTTCTCGGCGTCGAGGACGTCGAGGAGCTGATCTCCCACTCCCTGTTCTCCGTCGAGGGCGGGCAGGCCGCCGCCGCGCAACTGCTGGCCCGCGGCTGCACCGGCATCGTGTGCGCGAGCGACCTGATGGCGCTGGGCGCGATCCGGGCCTGCCGGCAGCAGGGCCTGTCGGTCCCGGGAGAGGTGTCCGTGGTCGGGTTCGACGACTCGCCGCTGATCGCGTTCACCGACCCGCCGCTGACCACCGTGCGCAAGCCGATCGGCGCGATGGCCTCGGCGGCCGTGCAGACCCTGCTCGAAGAGGTCAACGGCGCGCCGGGCAAGCACGTCGAGCTGATCTTCCAGCCGGAGCTGGTCGTGCGCGGCTCCACCGGCTCGGGGCCGCTGGTCAACCGATGACGCGCGACCTCCTGGTCCTCGGCGGCTCCGGGGTCGACTCGACGGTCTACGTGCCCGAGCTGCCCCTGCCGTACCGCGACACCTACCACGTGCCGCCGGTCGTCGACCGGATCGGCAACACCGGCTCCGGCGTGGCGCTCGGCTGCCACGCGCTCGGGCTCCGCGTCGCCTTCGCCGACCTCATCGGCGACGACCCGCAGGGCGCGCTGGTCCGCCACGCGCTGCGCGAGGTCGAGTGCCGCTTCGGCCGCGCCGCGGCGGGCACCACGCGCAGCGTGCTGCTGGTCGACCCGGCCGGGCGGCGCACCTCGCTGCACGACCCGAAGGCCACGCCCGGCGAGCGCCTGCCCCGCGAGCTCTACTCCGACGTGCGCGCCCGCCACGTCCACGTGTCGATCACCGACCGCTGCCGCGACGTCTTCGCCGGCCTCGGCGGCGTGCCCGTCTCCACCGACCTGCACGACTGGGACGGCGTCAACGCCTACCACGAGGACTTCGCCTACCGCGCCGACCTGGTCTTCCTCTCGGCCGCCGCGCTGGCCGACCCGGCCGGGGTGATGCGCGCGATCATCGCGCGCGGGCGCGCCCACACGGTGGTGTGCACGCGGGGCGCCGACGGCTGCCTCGTGCTGACCCGCGAGGCCGCGGGCGAGGTGCGCGCCTTCCCCGCCGCGCCGCTGCCGGGGCCGGTGGCCGACACCAACGGGGCGGGCGACGCGTTCGTCTCCGGGTTCCTGTACGCGCTGCTGCGTGGCAGGCCGCTGGAGGAGCGCGTACGGCTCGGGGCGATCGCGGGCGCGCACGCGTGCACGGTGGCGGGCACCCACGAGTCCCCGATCGGCGAGCCGGCGCTGCTGGCCAGGGCACAGGCGCCGGCCGGCTGACACCGCCGCGGCTCCGCGCCGCCCGGCCGCCCCGATCAATGGTGATTTAATAGTACTTATTAGCCCAACGTCCACGGGAAGGGGACGAGCGGGCATGTACCGCTGGGAGATCGTCCGGGCCGTCACCGAGCAGCGGGTGTTCGGCATCGTCAGGAGCGCGGGGCCGCAGGAGGCCGTCGCCGCCGCCGAGGCCGTGCTGGACGCCGGGCTGCGCGCCGTGGAGGTCGCGCTCACCACGCCCCGGGCGCTGACCGCCGTCGCCCGGCTCACCGAGACGCGCCCCGGCGCCCTGGTCGGCGCCGGCACCGTGCTCGACGCCGCCGCCGCCCGCGCCGCCGTCGAGGCCGGGGCGCGCTTCCTGGTCTCGCCCAGCCTGAGCGCCGAGGTGATCCGCGCCGGGCACCGCCACGGCGTGCCCGTCTTCCCCGGCGTGGCGACCCCGACGGAGATCGTGCGGGCGCTGGAGGAGGGGGCCGACGCCGTGAAGCTCTTCCCCGCCTCCGCCATGTCGCCGTCCTGGCTGCGGGACGTACGCGCGGCGCTGCCCCAGGCTCCCGCGATCCCCACCGGCGGGGTGACCCTGGAGAACGCGCCCGACTGGATCGCGGCCGGCGCCGTGGCCTGCGGCATGGGCTCCGCCCTGACCTCGGGCGGCGCGCGGGCGGCGGGGGAGCGCGTCACCACCCTGCTCGCCCGGCTCGCCGGGGCCCGCTGATGTCGCGTCAGGGAGCCACGGCGTGAAGCTGCACGGCCTGCACGGGCAGGTGGTCGACGGGCTCGGCCGGGCGCTGGCGGCGGGGGAGCCGGGCGCGGGCGAGGTGCTGCGGCTGGAGGACGTCCAGGAGCGCTTCGGCGTCTCCCGTACGGTCGCCCGCGAGGCCGTACGCGTGCTGGAGGCCAAGCGGCTGGTCGCCAGCCGCCCGCGCGTCGGCGTCACCGTGCGCCCGATGAGCGCCTGGAACCTCTACGACCGCCAGGTGATCCGCTGGCGGCTGGCCTCGCCGGGGCGCGAGGCGCAGTCGCGCGAGCTGGCCGAGCTGCGGGCCGCCGTCGAGCCCGCCGCCGCGGCGCTGCCCGCCGCCGCGGCGCTGCCCGCCGCCGCGGCGCTGGCCGCCGCGCACGCCCCGCCCGAGGCGCGGCGGCAGCTCGTCGCCCACGCGCACGCCCTGACCGCCGCCGCGCGGGACGGTGACGGCGAAGGCTTCGTGGCCGCCGACACCGCCTCCCACCGGGTGCTGCTCGCCGCGTCGGGCAACGGCATGTTCGCCCAGCTCGCCGAGGCGACGGAGGAGCTGCTGCGCTCCCGGCGCGACCTGCTGCTCATGCCGGAACGCCTGGACGGCCCCGCCGCCCGCCGCCACCTCGACGTGGCCGAGGCGGTGGCCGCGGGCCGGGGCGAGGACGCGGCCCGGGCGGCCGGCTCGATCGTCGCGGCGGCCCGCGCCGAGGTCGAGCACATCCTGCGATCCGGCGCCTGCCCCCTCGTCACGTGACGCAGAGGTCCGGCGCGTCGCCCCGCGCCGCATGATTCCGGCGTCGGGCAGGGCCCGGACGCTCGTTCAACGCAGTCGCATGACAAAGGCGCCGGTGCCATTCGGACATCAAGCGCGATATATGCTCACTCGGGATCAATGTGCTACGCCCGGGAGGCTGCCCGATGACCGTCGCCGTCCACGTCGGCCCCGAACCCGTGCCCGCGCTCATCGACGCCGTACGCCGTGCGGGCGGCCGCGTCGTGCCGCTGGCGGAGGCCGAGGCGATCGTCTACTACGGCAACGACGACCCCGACGAGATGCGCTCGCTGATCCACGAGGGCATCCGCTGGGTGCAGCTCCCGCACGCGGGCGTCGAGCGGTGGGCCGACGCCGGCGTCATCACCGACCACCCCGTCTTCACCGCCGCCACCGGCTCCTACGGCCGCCCCGTGGCCGAGCACGCGCTGGCCATGATGCTGGCCGCCGCCCGCGGGCTGCACCGGCTGGCCAGGGCGAGGTCGTGGGGGCCCAACACCTCCAGGGAACTGGCCGGCTCGACGGTCGCGATCGTCGGCTGCGGCGGCATCGGGCGGGCCCTGATCGCGCTGCTGGAGCCGTTCGGCTGCCGGGTGGTGGCGGTCAGCGACAGCGGCGCGGTGGCCGGCGCCGCCGAGGTCCTGCCGCGCGCCCGCTACCGCGAGGCGCTGCCCGGCGCGGACTACGTGGTCGTCTCGGCCCCCGCCACGCCGGGCACCAGGGGGATGTTCGGGGCGCACGAGTTCGGGCTCATGCGGGACGACGCCTGGCTGGTGAACGTCGCCAGAGGCGGCCTCGTCGTCACCGGCGACCTGGTGGAGGCGCTGCGCGCGGGCCGCATCGGCGGGGCGGCGCTCGACGTGACCGATCCCGAGCCGCTGCCGGACGGCCACCCGCTCTGGGAGCTGGACAACGTGCTCATCACCCCCCACTGCGCCAACCCCCGCCCCGCCTACTGGCGCGGGCTGGCCGAGCGCGTCACCTCGAACGTGCGCCGCTTCGCCGAGGGCGCCCCGCTGGAGGGCGTGGTCTCCCCGAAACAGGGCTTCTGACGGCGAGCGTCCACCTGAGCTGATCCCGGTGGCGGTGTCCTGTCCGGGCTGATCCCGGTGCGGGCGTCTGTCCCGGCTGACGCCGGCAGGGGTCTCCTGCTGATCCGGCGCCGGCCCGATGCCGGGCGGCGCCTCCGTTCAGTCCAGGGTGATCCGGGCGCCGGCGCTCAGGCCCGAGTCGTGCACCTCGAGCCCCGCCGGTTCGAGGTTCTTCGGCAGCTCGAACACCAGCGCCCCGGTGAACGACCGGCCCGCCTCGATGCGGATCGGCGTGATCTCCTTGCCGCCCCGGTCGAGCAGCCTGGTGCCGCCGTGCGGCTCGTCGTCCTCGTCGATCAGCTTCTGCTGGCCGGGGTAGAGCACCCTGGCCTCCGGGCCGATGTTGCTGACCTCCACGCCGATCCGGCACGTACGCTTCGTCGCGCCCTTGGCGGGCTTGGGGCACTTCGTGCTCGTCACGGCGAAGCGCAGCTTGCCGTCCGTCGCGGCCCCGTCCGCGCCCGCGGCGGGGGAGCGGAAGACCCACGCCAGCACGGCGATGAGCACGACCATCACCACGACCGCGATGACCAGCACGGTCAGGCAGCCCGTCAGCACGCCCCGCTTCGGCCTCGCCGGCCGGTAGCCGGGCAGCGGGCCCTGCCCGGTGGTCGCGTGATGCGGCAGCGGCCCCTGCCCCGTCTGGTGCGGGAGCGGCAGCTGCCCGCTCTGGTGCGGCGGCGGCACGCGTCCGGCCCCCGGCACCGGCCCGGTGCGCTCGACCGGCGGCGGCTGCATGCGCGCCCCCACCGGCCCGGTGCGCTCCGCGGGCGGCGGCTGGTGCGGCATCCGATTCCCGCTCCGCTCGGCGGGCCCGGGCTGCGGCCCGCGACGGGCCGGCCCCGGGGTCGGCCCCGTGCGTTCGGCGGGCGGCGGCTGGGGCGGGCGGCCCGCGCCCGGTGTCGGGCCGGTGCGCTCGGACGGGGGCACCTGCGACGGGCCCGCCGGGCGCCCGGCACGCTCGACCGGCGGCTGGGGCGGCATGCGGTGGCCGCCCGGGCCGGTGCGTTCGGCGGGGGAGGGCTGCTGGGGCATGCGGAAGCCACCGGGGCCGGTGCGCTCGGCGGGCGGCGGCTGAGGCCCGCGCGGCGGCCGCGGTGCGTGGCCAGGGCGGTCCGGCTGCGGTGCGTGGCCAGGGCGGTCGGGCGGCATCGGGGGCGGCATCAGCGGGCCGAACTCCGACGGGTTCCACGCGCTGGTCAGGTGCCTGGTGGCGGCGAGCTGCGCCGCCGGCTCGTCGGCCGCCTCCACCAGCTCCAGCAGGAGCTGCCGCGCGGCCGGCCGCCGCGCGGGGTCGGGATGGATGGCGGCGGCCACCAGCCGGTCGAGCGGCGCGGGCAGCCCGCGCAGGTCGGGCGGCGCCTGCCGGGCCCTGGCCGCCATCACGTAGGCGTCGCCCTCGCCGAACGGATGCCCGCCCAGCCCCGCGTACGCGATCAGCGACCCCCACGCGAACACGTCGCCCGCCGGGCTGGAGACGCCTTCGAAGACCTGTTCGGGAGCGATCCAGCCGGGGGTGCCCATCACCATGCCGGCGTTGGTGTGCCGGGAGTGCACGTGCGTCGAGCGGGCCAGCCCGAAGTCGATCACCCGCGGCCCCGCGAGCGTCAGCATCACGTTGGCCGGCTTGAGGTCGCGGTGGACCAGCCCCGCGGCGTGGATCGCGGTCAGCGCGGCGGCCACGCCCACGGCGGCGGCGTGCAGCACCGACGGCGACAGCGCGCCGTGCTCGATGAGGTGGTCCTCCAGGGAGATGCCGTCGATGTACTCGGTGACGAGGTAGAGCACCCCGTTGTCCTCGCCGTGGTCGAGCACCCGGGCGGTGCAGAACGAGGCCACCTTGCGCGCGTTGGACACCTCTTCGTGGAACCGCGCCCGGTAGACGGGGTCGGCGGTGTAGTCGCGCCGGATCGCCTTGAGCGCCACCCGCGGGCCGTCGGCGGTCGTGGCGAGGTAGACCACGCCCATGCCGCCGGAGCCGAGACGGCTGATCAGCTCGTAGGGGCCGATCGCCGGCGGGTCATCCGGCTGCAGAGGAGTGCCTCCGGAGCGCCCCAACGTCGCCGTCCTCTCGCCGTCGTCATCCCGTCTCAACCCGAACCGTTCCTCCCGCCGGTTCGTTCCTCTGACCCCCGAACCGTTCCGCCGCCCGGCATCCCGTTTGTACCCCAGACTCTAACGGAGACAGGGGCTGCCCGGTGGCCAGTAGCCCGCAGCGCGGGGCCTGGCGTCAGCGCTCGGGGGGATCGCGGCGCACGGGGCGCATCGTCACCCGCAGGCGCGTCACGTCGATGGAGTGGGGCAGCGGGCGGTGCGGCGACAGCAGGCGGCCGATCGGCTTGGGGCGGGCCACGCGCAGCACGGCGCCGAGGAAGGCGGTGCCGACCGCGAGCGTCAGGTGCACGCCGTCGCAGCCCGGCATCGCCCACCACTCGTCGGCGGCGGTGCCGTCGAGCCAGATCTCGGGCGCGAACGTGTTGGCGTACGGCAGGCGCGGGCCGCGCTGGTGGGCCGAGACCGGGATGAGCACGGTGGTGCCGGCGGGCAGGGTGGTGCCGTACCACTCGGTCTCGGTGGTGGTGACCCGGGACAGCGCCGGCACCGGCGGCCACAGGCGCAGCCCCTCGCGCAGGCAGGCGCGCAGGTGGTCGGGGTCCTTGCGGGCCGTCTTGCGGTGGCCGGGATGGGCGGCCAGGAGCGCCAGCGTCTGGGTCAGCCCCGAGGAGATCGAGCCCAGCCCCATCAGCCAGAACGCGGCCTGCATCAGCGCCCGCGCGTCCGTCTCGGGGGTCTCGGCGATCAGCCCGGCCAGGCTGCCCGGCTCGGCGCGGCGCAGGTGGTCGATGATGCGGGTGTCGTAGCGGCCCGCGAGGATCTCCTGGCGCCGGCCCGCCCTGCCCCTGGCCCGCCACCGGCCCGCCCGGGTCATGCCGGTCAGCAGCCGGGTCAGCTCCTGGTCGCCGGCCGCGCCGTCGCCGTAGACGCAGCGCCTGGCCACCCGCTCCCAGCAGGCGGCGAGCCGGGCGTGGTCCACGACGCCGCTGGTCAGCGCGCCGGCCTCCTCCCTGGCGACCTCGATGAAGCGGGGCCGCAGCACGTTGGTGGGCAGGCCGAACGGGCGCTCCTCGACGGCGGGGGCGTAGGCGTCGTCGTCCTCGGCCAGCACGCGCACGGCGTCGCGCTTGGACAGGACCAGCAGGGCCCGTCCGCGCGGGACGCGGACGAGCACGGGCCGGCCGCCGTAGCGGGCCTCCAGGGAGGCCAGCAGCGCGCGGGAGCGCAGCACGTCGCGGCCCGGGGTCACGTGCGGCGTGCCCGGCGGCACGAGGGCCGGCGCCAGGCGCAGGCTCTCCAGCAGGCCGGCCCTGGGCAGGCCCCTAGGCACGGGCGGGCTCCCGCGATCCGGGTGGGACGTTCATGTCACGATGTGATCGTCCCGGGGGTCGCGCTCGCAATGCGGGGTTTCGGTCACCGGAACACTTCCGGACTCAAGATCCGTCGATGTTCCGGTGACCGGAACGCGTCACGAGCCGAGGAGGACGGCGGAGATGGCCTGCGCGGCGCCGCGTACGGAGATGCTCAGCCTGCCCAGCGGCGCCAGATGGGCGGGCGCGGCCACGCCGAGCGACATGCAGATCCGGCCGCCGGGCCCGAACACCGGGGCGGCCACGCAGGCCACGCCCTCGGTATATTCCTCCTGGGAGTAGGCGATGCCGTGCCTGCGGACCTGGGCCAGCTCCCGCTCCAGCCCCGCCAGGCCGGTGATCGTGCGGCGCGTCATCCGCTCGAACGCGCCGCGCGCCAGCAGCTCCTGGCGCAGCTTCGGGTCGAAGGCCAGCAGCGCCTTGCCGGTCGCCGTGCAGTGCAGCGGCGCCCGGTCGAGGCCGTCGGAGCGCGAGGCGACCCGGTTGTGGCCGTACAGGCGCTCGACGTAGCGGACCTCCAGGCCCGACGGCACGGCCAGGTTCACCGTCTGCCGGGTGGCCTCGTACAGGTAGAGCAGGTACGGCAGCACCGCCTTGCGGGTGCCGGGCACGCGGGCGCGGGTGATGCCCGTCATCGACTCCAGCAGCTCACCCGGCAGGTACGCGTTGCCCACCCGCCGGGCCAGCTCGCGCGAGCACAACACGCCAAGGATCCGGTGGGCGGTCGACTTGGGCAGGCCCGTGCTCCTGCACAGCTGCGACAGCGTGACGGGACGGGAGGCGGCGCTGAGCGCGAGCAGGATGTCGATCCCCCTCTCCAGGCTGCCGGGCTGGGACGCGGGGCGCTCGTCCGTGACCGCCTGTGCTTGACCGGCCGTTTCCGTCGGCATCGATATCCCTTTCGCTCTCCGGATAGCGGAAGGGGCTTCCCGGGGCTGTGGTTGGACATTTCCTGGCCTACCCCGGCTGCCGCGCGCTGAATACCCGCTCAGCGCAGACGGATGATCTCCGCGTACACGGAGACCGCCACCTCACCAGGCGTTCTGGCCCCTATGTCCAGACCCGCCGGGACATGAACCCGTTCCCCGCCCGCCACCCGCGCCAGCACCGCCGCGCCGCGCCTGCGGCTGGCGATCAGCCGGACGTGCGGCACCTTCCTCGACTTCCTCACCACCCCGGCGGCCACCCAGATCATGCGCACCCCGGACGACGGCATCCCCCGCAGCCGCTTCCGCCCGCCGGTGCACGTGTCGATCTGGAGCTGATCACTTGTGGCGGCGGAGCCGCCGGCCGAACAGGTGACCGTTGCTCACCTCCTGCCCGGACATGAGATGCACCTCCAGGCGGGTGTTGCCGGCCAGCGGCGCGAGATCCAGCCCGGGAACGTAGTCAGTCAACCAGAGCTGGCCGAGGGAGGGCAGGTCCGCCAGCGGCGAGAGGTCCCGCACCGCGGTCCCGCCGAGGTGCAGCGAGCCGAGCGCGTGGCAGCGCGAGAGCGGGGAGAGGTCCTCCAGCCCGGGGACGTCCCACAGCGCGAGCCGCGTCAGGTCCAGCCGGGCGAGCGCGTCCAGCTCTTCCACGTCGTCACATCCCCCGAGGTCGAGGTCGCGCAGGCCCGGCCCGCGGCGGACGATCTCGCCGGCCGAGGCGGCCAGCGGGGTGCCGGTCAGCGTCAGCGACTCCAGACCATCCAGCGGCGGCAGGCACTCCCACGCGGTCAGGGCGGGGGCGTCGGTGATGGCCAGCGTCCGCAGCCCGGGAAGGTCGCCGAGGACCGTGAAGTCGGAGATCCGCGGCACGTCGGCGAGCGCCACGCTGGTGAGGCTCCGCATCCCGGCCAGGAAGCCGATCGCCTCTGCGCCGATCACCGTGAGGCCCTCCAGCGCGCCGAGCCGGCTCACGACGCCGAGGTCGGCCCCGGCCGGCACGAAGGTCAGCACGAGCTCCTTGAGCGACTCCCGATGGGCGAGCAGGGGGGTCAGGTCATGCGCCGCGGAGACGTGGAGGACGATGTACCGCTGCGGCGGCAGCACGCGTACGGCGTCGAGCTGGCCCGCCGTCCGCACCCGGAGCAGCGACGGCGGTTCCGCCATGGCGCCCAGCACCCGCTCCGCGTAGACCCTCGGCTCGAAGTAGCGCCATCCCTCCACCAGCTCGTACCCCATCCCCTCACACGAGGCGTAGCGGGCCAGCAGGTCGAGGGCCTCCGGCCCGTTGATCAGCCGGGCCGTTCTCACGCAGGCCCGCGCGACGGCGGGGGAGAGCCCGCGGAGATCCTTCGGCAGCCGGTCGAGCACGACCTGCCCGGCCAGCGCCAGCGACCGCGCCGCGGCCAGATCGCGGGGCGGGATGAGGTCGCCGAGGCAGCCGTCCACCGCCTCGCGTAACCGCTCGGGCACCGAGGGCAGCGTCTCCAGGCAGCCGCAGAGCACGATCTTGAGCCGCCGGGCGTGCCGGGGCTCGGCGGCGATCCGGGCCAGCAGCCCGCCGAGCAGCTCCTCCCGCAGCGGCCCGTTCGCGTGGCCCGCCGCCATGATCACGACTTCGCGCCACTGGTCGCGGTGCGCATTCGACACCAGCGGCTCGATGTCCCCCACCTCGGCGGCGGCCCGCGCGGTCAGGTACTCCTGCACGGTGCGGTGCACGAAGTCGATGCGCCCCGGCACCGGCTCGCGGATCACGCCGCTGCGCTCCAGCAGGTAGCCGAGCACCTGCTCGCCTGTCGCGCGCACCCGGGGCATGGCCGCGACCGCCCGGTTCACCCAGGCCAGCGCCGCCGGCCTGGCCAGCTCGACCCGGTTGGTGACCGAGAGCTGCCAGGCCAGCTCCTGCAGCACCTGGATCTTCTGCGGCCGGTTCAGTGGCACCTCGCCGTAGCTGGGGACGACCCGCTCGGCGTCCCTGCGCTCCAGCAGCATCTCCAGCGCCGCCGCGTACAGGCCCATGCGGTCGGGCGGGAGCTGGGAGGCGCGGTCGAGGTTGAGCGCGCAGAGCATGGAGGCGAGCAGCGGCGTGGCCGCCAGCGCGCGCAGGTGGGGCGCGCTCTCCAGGTGCGACAGCAGCCGCGCCTGGACGACCGGCAGGTGCTCCGGCGGGCACGGCAGGTCGCCGGCGCCCCTGATCGCCTCGTGCCAGTGCTCTACCAGGGCACGGGTGTCGGCCGGGGTCATCCGCTCCAGGTACGCCGGCGTGAAGCCCTCCTCGTCCAGCCACGACGCGGAGGCGGCGGACGGGCGGCTGGTGACGACGACCCGGATCCGGGGGAACTCGGCGAGCAGCCCGCGTAGCCACGGCCTGATCGCCCTGCGCTGGTTGCCGGTCAGCTCGTCCACGCCGTCGATCAGCAGCAGCGCGCGCCCCGACGCGAGCTGCCGGTGCGCCCACCCGGCGGGCATTAGCCCGGCCAGCGGGCCGGCGGTCAGGTCGAGCAGCCGCTCGGGCCTGGGCAGCTCGCGATCGGCGTGGCTGCGCAGCTTCACCAGGAACGGCACGCAACCGTTCCACCCGCTCAGGTCGCCCTCGAACTCGCCGCGCGCGGCCATGACGGCCAGCCGGCGCAGCAGCGTGCTCTTGCCGCCGCCGGCCTCGCCCCGCAGCAACATCCGGCGTCCCCGGCCGAGCGCGCTCTCCGCCCGCATGGTCGCGGGCTCGTCGGGGCTCTCGTGCCACGGGACGTGCGCCGCGGTCCTGGCGGGGGTGGCGGTGACGGACAGGCTGACGTAGGCGACGCTGAGCGAGGTGCGCGGCCGGAACCGCTCCACCCGCACGCCCAGCAGCTCCAGGGTGTCGAGGGTGCGGGAGACGTGGTCCAGGTAGCGGCGGCGGAACTCGGCGTCGTGGCCGGTGCCGTCGGGGGCCTCCAGGGTGCGCGCCGGGAGCCGGGCCAGCATGGCCGCGAGCTGCTCGCCGAGGCCCGACAGGCGCGCGAGGGTCTCGGCAGCGGCGCGGGGCTGGAACTCGGGCAGGTGCCTGACGAGCCTGACCAGGCAGTCGCAGCACTCGTCCAGCACGACGTCGTAGAGCCGGGCCTGGGCCTCGCCGAGGTCCTTCGGCGCGGGTAACGAGGCGCGCAGGTCCCGGGCGAGGCGCACCGGGTCGGCGTCGGCGGCCAGCAGGGCGCGGTCGGACAGATCGGCCCGCGCCAGCGTGTCCCGGATCTCGGCGAGCACGACCAGCCGGTCGTCGTCGCCGAGCCCGGGGAACTCGTGCCCGCACAGCTTCAGCACCCGCGCCGTCACCGCGTCGGCGATGTCCTCGATCTGCCGCTGGGCCTTGCGGCGCACCAGATGATCGGGAAAGCGGGCCCGCATCAGCTCGACGAGCGGCAGGCGGCTGCTCTCGCCGGTCGAACGGGCGGTGAGCCAGGTGCGCATGGCACGCTCGCCCACGGCCGTGCCCACCTTCAGCGCTGCGGTCTCCAGGGCCACCGCACCATTATTCCTCCGGGCCGCCGCCCGCTCGGCCGGGCCGCCGTGCTAGGCGCGGAGTGCGGCCGCCTCGGCGGCCAGCTTCTCCACGCGGGACCAGTCGCCCGAGGCGATGGCGTCGGCCGGCGTCAGCCAGGTGCCGCCGACGCAGCCCACGTTGGGCAGCGCCAGGTAGTCGCGGGCGGTCTCCGGGCGGATGCCGCCGGTCGGGCAGAAGCGCACGTCGGGCAGCGGCCCGGACAGCGACTTCAGGTACGGCACGCCGCCGGCCGCCTCGGCCGGGAAGAACTTCAGCTCCTTGACCCCCCGCTCGGCCAGCGCCATCACCTCGGTCACGGTGGCCGCGCCCGGCAGGTACGGCACCCCGCTGGCGTCCAGCGCCTCCACCAGGGACAGCGTCGTGCCCGGCGAGACGAGGAACTTCGCCCCCGCCGCCACCGAGGAGGCGATGTCGTCGGTGGTCCGGATCGTCCCCGCGCCCACGGTCGCCTCGGGCACCTCCTCGGCGATCCTGGCGATGGCCTCACGGGCGGCCGGCGTGCGCAGGGTCACCTCGATGACCGGCAGTCCGCCGGCCACCAGCGCCCTGGCCAGCGGGACGGCGGTGCCGGCGTCCTCGATCACCACGACGGGGATCACGGGGGCGAGATCGAGCAGGCTCATGGTTCTCTCTCCTCGTCGGCCGTCTCACGGCCGTCGTCTTGTCAGGTGCGTCTTGTCACGTGCGTCTTGTCGCGTACAACGCGTCCTGTCCGGTGGGACGCGGCCGGTCTCACGGGACGCGTCCTGTGCGGCGCGTTGTCTCGTACAACGCGGTCACCTGCCCGGCAGGGGACGGTTCAAAGGGCCGCCGGGCCCACCAGTTCCGTGCGGGCGCGCTGGCGCAGCCAGGCCGCCGCGCCCGTCATCCCCGGCTGGGCCGCGACGATGAGCACGGTCCCGATCTCCGCCAGGTACGCGGCCATGTCCGGATTGTCCTCGAACCTGGCCCGGAAACCGCTGGCCCGCACGCGCTCCACGATGCGCGGCAGCACGCCGCCGGCCAGGTACACCCCGCCCCGGGCGCCGAGCGTGAGCGCGACGTTGCCGCTGAAGGTGCCCAGCATCGCGCAGAACACCTCGACCGTCTCCGCGCACAGCGAGTCGTCGACCCTGGCCACGATGTCCGAGGCGGTCAGCTCGGGCGCGGTGACGCCGTTGACCAGGGCCAGCGCCCGGTGCAGCCGTACCAGCCCGGGGCCCGAGAGCAGGTGCTCGGCCACCACGTGCGGCAGGCCCTGCGCCTGCAGCGCCCGGACGATCTCCAGCTCGCGCGGCTCCAGCACCGGCACCGTGGCGTGCCCGCCCTCGCCGGGGATCGGGGCCCAGCCGTGCTCGACGGGCACCAGCCCGCCGACGCCGAGCCCGGTCCCCGGGCCCAGCACCGCCTTGACGCCGTGGTGCGGCGCGGGGCCGCCCAGGGAGACCAGCTCGTCGCCGTCCAGGTGCGGCAGCGACACGGCCAGCGCCTCGAAGTCGTTGAGGAGGCGGACGTAGGGGATCCCCAGGTCGCGTACGGACCCGGCCCAGTGCGAGTTCGTGAGCCGGTAGTGGTCGCCGTCGATCGGCCCGGCGAGCGCCAGGCAGGCCGCCCCCGGCCGCACTCCGCCCGCGTGTTCCGCGAGATAGGCGGCTACGGCTTCGGGAAGGGTGCCGTAGTCGGCACCGGCCAGGACCGCGACGTTCGTCGGCCGCGCCTCCAGGGACGTGACCAGGCCGAACCTGGCGTTGGTCCCTCCGATGTCGGCGACGAGCCACGGAAGGTCAAAGGCACTCACGCATACCTCCGGCATTCAGGGCGGCGTCAAGATCGCGCGCCATACACCGAAGGATGCCACGACCGTTCACGGGAGGATGTGAGGGTACGGGCTCAGGAGCGTTCAGAGCGCGCCAAACGGACATAGAGCACCGTACCGTCTTATAGTTGGTCACCGGACCAGTCCGGCGGGCCGCGCGCCGACCGACACGCCCGTCTCCAGGTGCGAGGAGCCCGCCTGGGCCGGGAAGCCCAGCCCGGGACCGTGGTGCGGCGACTCGGCGCCGCTGATCCCGAAGATGCCGGCGCCCTGCTCGGCGTGCCCCGCCATGCGGCGGAAGGCGGCGAACAGCTCACGGCCCGTGCCGACCCACTGGGCGTCGCTCAGCGGCCGGCCCTCCGGCGCGCGGCCGGCCAGCTCCTCGGCCGGCACCAGCAGCTCCAGCGTGCCCGCCGCCGAGTCCAGCCTGATCACGTCGCCGTCGCGCACCAGCGCGATCGGCCCGCCGTCGGCGGCCTCGGGCGACAGGTGGATCGCCGCCGGCACCTTGCCCGACGCGCCCGACATGCGCCCGTCGGTGACGATGGCCACCCGCTGGCCCCGGTCGAGCAGCACCGCCAGGGGCGAGGTGAGCTTGTGCAGCTCGGGCATGCCGTTCGCGCTCGGGCCCTGGTAGCGGATGACCGCCACGAAGTCCTGCCCGTCCAGCTCGCCCGCCTCGAACGCCTTCATCAGGTCGAGCTGGTCGTGGAAGACCTTGGCCGGCGCCTCGATGACCAGGTGCTCGGGCTTGACCGCCGAGACCTTGCTGACGGCGCGGCCGAGGTTGCCCTCGACCATGTGGATGCCGCCGTCGGCCGAGAACGGGTCGGAGACCGGCCGCAGCACGTCCAGGTCCTTGCTGCCGCCGGTCACCGGCGACCAGACCAGCTCGCCGTCCACCAGCTCCGGCGCCTCGCGGTAACGGTCGAGGCCCGGGCCGGCCACGGTCATCACGTCGGCGTGCAGCAGGCCCGCGTCGAGCAGGTCGCCGATCAGCACCTGCATGCCGCCGGCCTCGCGGAAGTGGTTCACGTCCGCCTGGCCGTTGGGGTAGATCTTGGTCAGCGACGGCACGACCTCCGACAGGCAGGCCAGGTCGTCCCAGGTCAGCACGATGCCCGCGGCGGCGGCCATGGCGACCAGGTGCAGCGTGTGGTTCGTGGAGCCGCCGGTGGCCAGCAGCGCGACGCAGGCGTTCACGATGGCCTTCTCGTCGACCAGCTCGCCGATCGGCGTGTACGCCCCGCCGTGCGCGGTGATCTCCACCGCCCGGCGCCCCGCGGCCTCGGTGAGGGCGTGGCGCAGCTCGGTGTGCGGGTTGACGAACGTCGAGCCCGGCAGGTGCAGGCCCATGACCTCCATCAGCGCCTGGTTGGAGTTCGCGGTGCCGTAGAAGGTGCAGGTGCCGGGCGAGTGGTAGGACTTGGACTCGGCCTCCAGCAGCTCGTCCCTGCCCACCTTGCCCTCGGCGAACAACTGCCGGGTGCGCGCCTTGACCTTGTTCGGCAGGCCCGAGGTCATCGGGCCGGCCGGCACGAAGATCGCGGGCAGGTGCCCGAAGTGCAGCGCCCCGATGAACAGCCCCGGCACGATCTTGTCGCACACGCCCAGCAGCAGCGTGGCGTCGAACATGTCGTGCGACAGCGCGATCGCGGTGGCCATGGCGATGACGTCCCGGCTGTAGAGCGACAGCTCCATGCCCGCGCGGCCCTGCGTGATGCCGTCGCACATCGCCGGCACGCCGCCGGCCACCTGCGCCACGCCGCCGGCCTTGCGCACGGCCGCCTTCAGCTCCGGCGGGTAGGTCTCGTACGGCTGGTGCGCGGACAGCATGTCGTTGTAGCTGGTCACGATGGCCACGCCCGGCTTGGCCGTGCCGCGTAGGGCGGGCTTGTCCGCCTCGGGGGCGGCCGCGAAGCCGTGCGCGAGGTTCGCGCAGCCCAGGTGCGCCCGCGCCGGGCCCTTCGCCCTGGCGGCCTCGCCGTCGCGGCGGATGCGCTCCAGGTACACGGAGCGGCTGGCGGCGCTCCGCTCGGCGATCCGGTCGGTGATCTCCTGGATGACGGGGTTCATCACAGCTCCTCCTCGTGCCAGGCGCGACCGCTGCGGCCGAGCAGTTCGTGGGCTCCGGCGGGGCCGGTCGTCCCCGCGGGGTAGGGCTCGGGCAGCGCCGGGTCGGCCCGCCAGGCGTCGAGGATCGGGTCGATCCACCGCCAGGCCGCCTCGACCTCGTCGCGGCGCATGAACAGGGTCGGGTTGCCGGCCAGCACGTCCATCAGCAGCCGCTCGTACGCCTCGGGCACCCGCGCGGTGAACGTCTTGCCGAAGTTCAGCGACAGCGGCACCGGCTTCAGCGTCACCTCGCCCGCGCCCGGCTCCTTGGCCATGATGTGCAGCTCGATGCCCTCCTCCGGCTGCAGCCGCAGGACGAGGCGGTTGGGCGTGCCGCCGGGGAAGATGGAGTGCGGCACGTCCTTGAACTGCACCACGATCTCCGAGCGCCGGTACGGCATCCGCTTGCCGGTCCGCAGGTAGAACGGCACCCCGGCCCAGCGCCAGTTCTTGATCTCGGCCCGGATCGCGGTGAACGTCTCCACCCGCCGCGAGTCCTCGTTCGGCGGCGTGGAGGCCGGCTCGTCGAGGTAGCCCACCATGCCGTCGGACTCGACGTACTGGCCGCGCACGGTGAAACGTTCCACCTCGCCGCCCGCGATCGGCCGCAGCGCCTGCAGCACCTTGACCTTCTCGTCGCGGATGGCCTCGCGGTCGTTGCGCGCCGGCGGCTCCATCGCGGTCAGCGTCAGGAGCTGCAGCAGGTGGTTCTGGACCATGTCGCGCAGCGCGCCCGCGTGGTCGTAGTAGCCGCGCCGGCCGGGCGTGCCGACCGTCTCGGCGGCGGTGATCTGGACGTGGTCGATCCACAGGGAGTTCCAGATCGGCTCCAGGAAGGCGTTGGCGAAGCGCAGGACCAGCAGGTTCTGCACCGTCTCCTTGCCCAGATAGTGGTCGATGCGGAAGATCTGGCGCTCCTCGAAGATGGCGCCGACCTCGTCGTTGATGCGCTGCGCGCTGGGCAGGTCGTGGCCGAGCGGCTTCTCCAGCACCACGCGCGAGCGCGGCGACACCAGCCCGGCCTGCTGCAGCCCGCGGCAGAAGGGGCCGAACGTCCTGGGCGGGCTGGCCAGGTAGTAGACCCGGTCGCGCTGCTCGTGCTCGCCCAGCAGCGCCGACAGGGCCTGCCAGCCGGACTTGTCCTCGCTGCCGACGTCGACCGTCACGTGGAACAGGCGGCCGAGGAAACGCTGCCACATCGCGGGGTCGTCGACCGGGACCTGGTCGCGCACCTCGGCGTCCACCTTGCCGCGGAAGTCGGCGTCGGTCAGCCCGCCCCGGGACAGGGCGATGACGCGGGTCTCCGGGGAGAGCCGGCCCTCCCGGTCGCTGTGGTACAGCGCGGGGATCAGCTTGCGCATGGACAGGTCGCCGGTGCCGCCGAAGACGACGAGGTCGGCGGTGTGGGCCGTGTTGCCGGACGTGTTGCCGGACGGGTTGCCGGACGGGTTGCCGGACGCGCCGCCGGACGTGCGGCCGGACAGGCCGGCGGCTGTCGTGGTGGACGGGGTGGCTGGCACGGCGCTGGACGCGGAGGACGCGGTGGACACGGGTGGGGCTCCGATGATCTACCAAGCAGGGACAGAACGGACACTAACCAGAGTTTGGGTCGTACACAAGCGGAGTTTTGGCATTTGAGATGAAAAAGTCGTGACTTTTCATGACACAAGCACATGTGGTTCACTTAGCCGATGCCTCGACGTACCGCTGCCGCCCTCGCCACAAGTGGTGAGGTGCTCCGCCTCATCCGCACCGGTGAGGCCGTGACGCGGGCCGACCTCGGCCGGGTGACCGGCCTGTCGCGCCCCGCGGTGCAGCTGCGCGTCGGCGAGCTGCTGGAGCGCGGCCTCGTGGTGGAGCGCACCGACGCGCCCTCCACGGGCGGGCGCCCGCCCGTCCGGCTGGAGTTCAACGCCGCGGGCGGCGTGGTCCTCGTCGCGGCGCTCGGCGCCTCGCGCACCCGGGTGGCGGTCTGCGACCTGGCCGGGGCGGAGCTGGCCGGGCGCGAGTTCACGATGGACGTGGAGCAGGGGCCCGACATCGTGCTGCCGCTGCTCATGGACACCTGGGACGACCTGCTCGGCGACCGGCCGCGCTCGATGATCCGCGGCGTCGGGATGGGCGTGCCCGCCACGGTCGAGTTCGCGCAGGGCCGCACGGAGAGCGCCCGCGTCATGGCCTCCTGGACCGGCGTGGTCATCCCGCCGATCATCCACACCCGTTTCCCCGTGCCCGTGCTCGTGGACAACGACGTGAACGTGCTGGCCATCGGCGAGCACCGGGGCGCCTACCCCGACCTGAACGACCTGATGTTCGTCAAGATCTCCACGCGGATCGGCGCGGGCGTCATCGCCGGCGGCGGCATCCTGCGCGGCGCGCTCGGCGCGGCCGGCGAGATCGGCCACATCCCCGTGCTCGACGGCGGCGGCGTGCTGTGCCGCTGCGGCAACTACGACTGCGTCGACTCCGTGGCCAGCGGCACCGCGCTGCTGAAGGACCTGCGGGCGCGCGGCAAGGACGTCAAGACGATCGCCGACGTCACCGCCCTGGTGCGCGCGGGCGACGCCGAGACGATGGCCACGGTCCGCGAGGCCGGCCGCCGCATCGGCGAGGTGCTGGCCGGGGCGGTCAACATCCTCAACCCGTCGGTGGTGGTGCTGGGCGGGGACGTGGCGGAGGCGTTCGGGCCGCTGGTGTCGAGCATCCGCGAGGTCGTCTACCGCCGCTCCACCGCCCTGGCCACCCGCCGGCTGCGCATCGAGCCCAGCCGGCTGGGCGCGGGCGCGGGCATCAGCGGATGCGCGGTGATGGTCCTGGACCACGTGCTCGCCCCGGAGGCCGTGGACGAGACCATGACCCTGACCGCCCTGCGCCACGAACGCGCCGCCGAACCGGCCTGACGACCCCCGCGCCCGCCTCGGGCACTGACCGCCCGCGCCGCCTCGGGCACTGATCGCTCGCGCCCGGACCCGTGCCGGGCCCCTCGCCCGGACCCGTGCCCGGACCAGGCTCCGCGCTCAGAGGTCCCAGCGGGGTTCGGGGCTCTCGCGGACGAGGCCGTCGGCGCCGAAGATGAGGTAGCGGTCGAGGTCGTCGGCGAACCAGCGGTCGTGCGTCACCGCCAGCACCGTCCCCTGGTATCCGGCCAGCCCGGCCTGCAGCGCCTCCGCGCTGGCCAGGTCGAGGTTGTCGGTCGGCTCGTCGAGCAGCAGCAGCGTCGCCCCCGACAGCTCCAGCAGCAGGATCTGCAGCCTGGCCTGCTGCCCGCCCGACAGCGTCTCGAACGGCTGCCCGCCCGCCGGCGCCAGCTCGTAGCGGGCCAGCGCCGCCATCGCCTCGTTGCAGGTCAGCGCGTGCCCGGCCATCACCACCTCGGCGGTGGCACGCCCGTGCAGGTCGGGCCGGAGGTGGGTCTGGGCGAAGTAGCCGGGGCGGACCCTGGCGCCCAGCCGCGCGACGCCGGTGTGCGCGATCGGCTCGCCCGCCAGCAGGCGCAGGAAGTGGGACTTGCCGGTGCCGTTCATGCCCAGCACGCCGACGCGCTCGCCGTAGGAGAGCTCGGTGGAGAACGGCCGCAGCAGGCCGGTCAGCTCCAGCTCCTCGCACACCACGGCGCGCCTGCCGGTGCGCCCGCCGCGCAGCCGCATGCGGACGTTCTGCTCCTTCGGCGCGCGCTGCGGCGGCCCCGCCCGCTCGAACCGCGCCAGCCGCGTCACCGCCGACCGGTACGCCCCCGCCAGCGCGTCGTTGTGGGCCGAGCGCTGCCGCAGCGTGTGCACCAGCCGCCGCAGCCTGGCCCGCTCCTCCTCCCACCGCTGCCGCAGCTCCTCCAGCCGCTCCTTGCGCCGCCCGCGGGCCTCGGCGTAGGTCGCGAACCCGCCGCCGTGCACCCACACCGTGCGCCCCTCGACGGTGACGATCCGGTCGGCGGCCTCGGCCAGCAGCCGCCGGTCGTGGGAGACGAGCAGCACGGTCTTGGCCGAGCCCCTGATCGCCCGCTCCAGCCACTGCTTGGCCCGCACGTCGAGGAAGTTGTCGGGCTCGTCGAGGAGCAGCACCTCGTCGGGCCCGCGCAGCAGCGCCTCCAGCATGAGCCGCTTCTGCTCGCCGCCGGAGAGCGTGGCCAGGCTCCGGGCCCGGACCCGCTCGTAGGGGAGCCCCAGCGCCTCGGTGGCGCACACGTCCCACACCACCTCCAGCTCGTAGCCGCCCGCGTCGGCGTAGTCGGCGATGGCCTGGGCGTAGGCGAGCTGGCGCGGCTCGTCGTCGCGCGCCGCGATGGCCGCCTCCGCCCGCGCCAGCGCCGCGGCCGCCTCCCGCACGCGCCGCGGGGCCACGCCGAGCAGCAGGTCGTGCACGGTGCCCGCGCCGAGGAACTGCCGCATCACCCCGACGCCGCCGGTGGCCGCGACCCGCCCCTCGACCGGCGTCAGCTCGCCGGCGACGAGGCGCAGCAGCGTGCTCTTGCCCGCCCCGTTGGGCCCGACCAGCGCCGCCTTGGCGCCCTCGCCGACCTTGAACGACACCTCCAGCAGCAACGGCCGCCCGTCGGGCAGCAGGTACGTCACCCCGCTCACTTCGACGTGCCCCACGAGACCTCCAGACCGCTCCACCGGATCAACGTTCCACCAACTAGACCATCGATCCGGTCCCCGTACAACGTATTATCCCCGCGTGGACAACGTGTGGTCGCGCGACCGGAAGACCCCCAGGCAGACCCTGACGCTGGACCGGATCGTCACGGAGGCCGTGGCGCTGCTGGACGAGGAGGGCGTGGGCGGCCTGACCATGCGCCGCCTGGCCGAGCGTCTCGACACCGGCTCGACCACCCTCTACTGGCACGTCAAGACCAAGGACGACGTGCTGGACCTGGCCCTGGACGCCGTCTTCGGCGAGGTGGCGCTGGACGACCTGGCCGCCGCCCGCGACGGCGGCGACTGGCGGGCGCCGGTGCGGGGGCTGATGGGCCGGTGGCGGGCGGCGCTGCTGCGTCACCCGTGGTCGGCGACGATCCTGGACCGGCCGCTCATGGGCCCCAACGCGCTGGGGCGCACCGAGTTCCTCTACGGGACGCTGATCGCGGCCGGGTTCGCCGCGCCGAAGACGGCGGCCTTCAGCCTGGCCAACTACGTGATGGGCTCGGTCATCATGCAGGTCTCCTGGCAGCGGAGCGGCGAGCCGGACACCGGGGCGTTCCTGCGCGAGCGCGCCGGCCGCTATCCCGCCCTGGCCGGGCACGGCCTGGAGCACGACTGGGACGCCACGTTCGACGAGGGCCTCGGCTACCTCCTGGACGGCATGGCCGGCGCGCGCTCGGCGCCGGACCGGGCCTGACGTGACGGTTTCATGATCGACAATGCGGATCTCACGAGATGGAAGAAATGGGGCGAAAGTAGGGTCCTGAGGCTGGGAGCGACGCATGATCCGGGTTCTGCTCGCCGAGGACATGCACATGGAGTCGGCCGGCGTGACGGTGCGGATCGACGCCCCATCCCTGGACGCCCCATCCCTGGAAGCCCCGCCCCTGGACGGGCCGGCCCGCCTGTCCGCGCCGGAGGCGATCGTCGCCCCCGCGAACGCCAGGGTGCGCCGCTTCCGGCTCAACGGGCACGACGCCATCAACGGCAAGGAGATGGACATGTCCCGGATCGACGAGGTGGTCCCGGCCGGAGCCACCGAGATCTGGGAGATCGAGAACACCGTGTACGCGCACAACTTCCACATCCACGAGGTGGCCTTCCAGGTGCTCGACGTGGACGGGGAGAGGCCGCCGGCGTACGGGAGCGGCCACAAGGACACGGTCTACGTGCCGCCGAAGAGCACCGTGCGGCTGGCCGTCCGGTTCGGCGGCTTCACGGACCCGGCGACGCCGTACATGTACCACTGCCACATCCTGCGGCACGAGGACTCCGGCATGATGGGCCAGTTCGTGATCGTGGAGCCCGGCACCGAGGACCAGGTGCCCCGGACGATCGCCACCGCCCACCCGGCGCACTGAGCCCCTGACGGGGCGGACCCCCGGCGCGCCGGGCGGCGGTCAGCGGGCGCCCGGCCGACCGCGCACGGCGGCCAGCGGGTGCACGCCCGGCCGGGCGGCGGTCAGCAGGTGCACAGGAGGCCGCGCAGCGCCGTCTCCAGGCACATGCCGGAGCGGGCGGGCGTCGGCCACGGGAAGCGCACGAGCGACTCGTCCACCCGCACCGTCGCCCCGAACCGGTCCAGCTCCCACAGCCACACCTCGCCCGCCGGCTCCCCGAGCTGCCGCGTCACCCCGGCCGCGAGCTGGGGCCGGTGGGAGGCGTTGACGTGGGCGAGCACGCGCTCGGCCGTCTCGCTCAACGGGTCGGGCGCCGCCCCCAGGTAGTCGTCGGCGTCCAGCACCCCCGACTCCTGCCCCGTCAGGTACACCACCTGGCCCACGTCCATCCGCAACAACTGGGGCGCGTCCGGCCGGCCGAACCGCTCCAGCGCCTCGAACAGGCTCTCGTCCGCGGTGTGCGCGGCCACCGCCACCGCCGCGGCCCGCGCCTGCGGCTCCGGCACGGCCTCGGCCCAGCCCTGCACCTCGATCAGCCCGCGCGGATGCGTGATGGTGCCCAGTTGCCGCATCGCCGTGAGGTTCACCGCCACCACGGCGTCGGCACGCAGCCCGTGCAGCGCCTCGCCGGGGCGTACCAGCAGGATGGGCCGGCCGCGCTCGTCCACCCCGCCGCGCGCGGGTGAGGGGGCGCCGTCAACGGAGAGCTTGGCGACGGTGGCCGTCGCGGCGAGGGTGCGGACCCGCTCGGGGATCGGCAGCATGACGCCTCCTTGAGAGCAGCAACAGTGATAGGTTAGCCTTACCTAAGTAAGGACTACCTAATCACATTGAGGTGAACGTGCGCTACACCGGCCCGAAGGTGCGACTGTCGCGTCGCGCGGGCGTCCCGCTGACCAGGAAAGCCGTCCGCTACTTCGAGCAGCGTCCCTACCCGCCGGGCGAGCACGGCCGCAAGACCAACCGCCGCACCACCGGCGACTACGGGCTGCGGCTGATGGAGAAGCAGAAGCTGCGCTGGTACTACGACGTGTCGGAGCGGCAGCTACGCCGCTACTGGGACCTGGCCGTGCGCAAGCCGGGCGCCTCGGGCACCGAGCTGGTCTCGCTGCTGGAGAGCCGCCTGGCCTCGCTCGTGCTGCGCTCCGGGCTGGCGCCGTCGATCTACGCGGCCCGCCAGTACATCAGCCACGGGCACATCGCCGTGGACGGCCGCAAGGTCGACATCCCCAGCTACCTGGTCAAGCCCGGCCAGGTCATCTCGGTACGCGAGCGCTCGCGCAGGATGCAGCCCTTCGTGGCCGCGTCGGAGGGCGTGTACGCCGACGAGCGCACGGCGCCGTACCTGTCGGTCGAGCTGCCGGAGCTGCGCTTCACCCTGACCCACCGGCCGGAGCGCGAGCAGATCGCGATCCCGGTGGACGAGCAGCTCGTGGTGGAGTTCTACTCCCGCTAGGCACTGCCGAAGGGCCCGGGAGGGGCGGCCGGCGCGACCCGCGCCTGCGGGGACGGCCCGGGGGAGGCGGTCAGCGTGACCGCTTCCCCCGGGCCTTCTTCCTGGTCGCGACCCGATGGGCGGGCCGGTGGGTGGCGGCCGGGACGGCGCCGGCGGCGACGGGCTCGGGGGCGCGCAGCCCGCGCAGCTCGGCGACCTCCTTGCGCAGCTCGGCGAGCTCGTCCAGGATCTGCCGTGTATGGGCCGTGCCGTCCTCCAGGATCTGCCGCGTGTGCGCGGTGCTGTCCTGAAGGATCTGCCGGGTGTGAGCCGTGGTGCTGTCCTCCAGCGCGGCCCGCTCCTCGGCGTTCTCCTCGTCCATCGCGCTCACCACGACGGCGAGGAAGAGGTTGAGCACCACGAAGGTGCACACCAGGATGAAGATGGTGAAGAAGATCCAGGCCGTGGGGTGCCGGCTCATCACCTCCCTGGCGATGTTGCCCCAGTCGTCGCCCGTCATCGTCTGGTAGAGGGTGAACAGCGAGGTCGGCAGGGTGCCGAAGCGGTCGGGCGCGGTCTGGCCGTAGAGCTTGGTGGCCATGACGGCGGCCACGTACAACACCAGCGACAGCAGCACCACGATCGAGCTCATCCCGGGCATCGCGCGCAGCAGCGCCGAGACCACCCGCCGCAGGCTCGGCACGACCGACAGCAGCCGCAGCACCCGCAGGATGCGCAGGGCGCGCAGCACCGACAGCCCGCCGGTGGTGGAGGCGAAGGCCACGGCGACGATGAGGGTGTCGAAGATGTTCCACGGGTCGCGCAGGAAGGCGGTGCGCTCGACGTAGAGCTTGGCGAGCAGCTCGACGGTGAAGATGTAGAGCGCGACGTGGTCGACCACGGTCAGCAGGGCGCCGTGGCGCTCCACGACGGAGGGGAAGGTCTCCAGGCCGAGGGTGACCGCGTTGATCAGGATGACGCCGATGACGAACCGCTGGAAATGCCGGTGGGCGAGTACGGCGCGGGTGCGTTCACGCACGGGGGCAGGCTCCTCGGGGGTTGATCATATGCCCTACCATGATGACGCATGATGATCAAGAGGGAGACTGTGGTATAAAGCCCACCTGACTTGTCCACGTGAGGGGGCCGCGCGCGCATGTCCTATCCCCACCAGGGGCCCGGTTACTACGGGCCGCCGCCGCAGAGCCACCCCAACGGCACGACCATCCTCGTGCTGGGCATCCTGAGCCTGGTGGTCTGCCAGATCATCGGCCCCTTCGCCTGGTCGATGGGCAACAAGGCGCTGCGCGAGATCGACGAGAGCGGCTACTACTACGAGAACCGCGGCCACATCCAGGCCGGGCGCATCTGCGGCATCATCTCCACCGTGCTGATGATCATCAGCTTCGGTCTGATGGCGCTCATCTTCGGCGTCGGCATCATCGGCGGCGCCTTCACCAGCACCAGCTACTGACCGCCCCCCGCCCCGGCCGGTCACCCGTCATCGGCCGCCGGGCGGGCGCCGTAGTCGCCCAGGCCGGACTCCAGCAGGTCGAAGGCCCGTTCCGCCTGCTCCCGCAGTGACGGCGCGATGCGCTCCCACGGCTCGCCCGCCAGCATCCGGGCCAGCGCGTGGTCGCTCAGGATGCGCGTGGTGGCGAGGATCTGCGCGGCGGCGATCCCCGGGGTGAGGTCGCCGGGCCCGGCGCCGAGCTCGCCGGCCAGCGCCCGCGCCAGCCCCTCCTCCCGCGCCACCGCGATCTCGCGCAGCCGGGCCACCAGCGCCGGGCTGGCGTTGACGACGCCGGTGAACACGTCGCTGCCCTCGTTGAGCCCGTACCGCCAGTCGCGCGTGTCGATCGCGTCGAGGTAGTCGCGCCGGAACGCGCGCACCACGCCCTCTCCCGGCGCGCGCTCGCGCAGCACCCGCTGCGGCAGGTCCACCGCCAGCTCCTGCCGGTCGGCGAACAGGTCCTCCTTGGTCCCGAAGTAGTTGAAGACCGTGTTGACCGACACGTCGGCGGCCTGCGCGATCTCGGCCACGGTCACGTTGTCGAACCCCCGGGCGATGAACAGGCCCGTCGCGATGTCCGAGATCCGCTGCCTGGTCTCGCGCTTCTTCCGCTCCCGCAGCCCTTCGTGCATGCCGTCATCGTACCAAGTTTGCAGTGACACCAAATTTGTGGTTACTTAAAGTTTGGAGGCGATGAAATGATTAGCACCTCAGGTCTGAGCAAGACCTACAAGGACGGCTCGGAGGCCGTCGCGGGCGTGGACATCTCGGTGAGGCCCGGCGAGATCGTCGGCTTCCTCGGGCCCAACGGCGCCGGCAAGACCACCACCATGCGCATGCTGACCACGCTGCTGCGCCCCACCGCCGGCACCGCCACCGTGGCCGGCCACGACCTGATCCGCGCGCCCCGGCAGGTGCGCAGGCGCATCGGCTACGTCGCCCAGGGCAGCGGGCTGCCGCCCGTCACCCCCGCCAAGGGCGAGCTGGAGCTTCAGGGCCTGCTGTACGGGCTGAGCCGCGCCCGGGTCGCCGCCAGGATCGCCGAGGTCCTGGCGGGCCTGGAGCTGACCGGCCTGGAGACCAGGGCTCCGGCCTCGCTGTCGGGAGGGCAGCGCCGCCGCTTCGACATCGCGTTCGCGCTGCTGCACGACCCGGTGCTGCTCTTCCTCGACGAGCCGACCACCGGCCTCGACCCGCAGAGCCGCGCCAACCTGTGGGAGCACGTCCGCGCGCTGCGCGCCGAGCGGGGCATGACGGTGTTCCTGACCACCCACTACCTGGACGAGGCCGACGCGCTCTGCGACCGGGTGCTCATCATCGACCGCGGCCGCATCGTGGCCGGGGGCGCCCCGGCCGCGCTGAAGACCGGCGGGCGCACGCTCGACGACGTCTTCCTCGACCTCACCGGCAGGTCCCTGCGCGAGGAGAGCGCGGCCACGGCGGCGGGGGAGGGGGCCTGATGCTGCGCGACACCTGGGTGATCTTCCGTCACGACCTCGACGTCACGCTGCGGGCGAAGGTCGCCCTCGTCTTCGGCGTGATCCAGCCGATGCTGTTCCTGGTGCTGTTCGGGCCGATCTTCACCGCGATCGGCACCTGGGAGACGCTGGTGCCCGGCCTGATCGTCCAGCTCGGGCTGATGAGCACGGGCATGGCCGGGTTCGGCGTGGTCTTCGACAAGCGCACGGGCGTGCTGGAGCGCATGCGCGTCACCCCGGCCAGCCGCCTGGCGCTGCTGCTCGGGCGGGTGCTCAACAACGTCGTCACGCTCGCCGCGCAGACGGCGCTGCTCGTCCTGGCGGCCTTCGCGCTGGGCCTGCGCGCCCCCGCGCCGGGGCTGGCCGCCGGGTTCGCGCTGGTCGCGGTGGTCGGGGCGGGCCTGGCGGCGCTGTCGTACGCGATCGCGCTGACCATGAACGAGCAGCTCTTCCCGCCGGTGATGTCCACGGCCGTGGTGCCGCTGGTCCTGCTGTCCGGCGCGTTCCTGCCGATGTCGATGGCGCCGGGCTGGCTCGACGCCCTGTCCCGGATCAGCCCGTTCACGTACGTGCTGGAGGCCCTGCGCGAGCTGTTCCACGGCCGCTACCTGACCGGCACCGTCGCGGCCGGCGTGGCGGTGGCCGTGCTCTTCGCGGCGGCCGGCCTGGCGATCGGCACCCGCGTCTACAACCGCGAGCACGCCTAGCACAAGGTCCGCCGGTGGGCCGGCGTCAGGTGGAGGGGGCGCCGGGCGGGGGACCGGTGTCAGGCGGCGCTCCTGTCCCGGCGTTCCAGGGCGGCGATGAGGCCGGCCGGGTCCACCGTCCCGTAGCCGTAGTCGTAGTCGAACCCGACCTCGCTGCGGTCCTCCGCCGTCCGCCGCACCAGCGCCCGCAACTGGCCGGGCGTCAGCCTGCCGGCGGGCCAGCGGGTGCGCACGGCCGCCACGATCCCGGCGGCCACCGGCGCCGCCGCCGACGTGCCCGAGTCGGGCTCGCCCCGGCCGAACGCCCCCGACCCGGAGAAGTGCGTGTACGCGCAGACGTCGGGCTTGCGCGCGGTCAGCCGCCCCGGCCCCTGGGAGGAGTAGCCCACCCGCTCGCCGTTGACGTCCACGCCGCCCACCGACAGCGCCTTGGGATGGGAGTTGGCTCCCACGATGGGCCGGCCGGGGTAGGCGCAGCGGCTGTCGGCGCACTCGCGCCCGCAGTTGCCGGCCGCGAACAGCACGTCGGCCCCCGCCTTGTCGAGCGCGGCCACCATGAGGTTGAACGGATGCGCCGCGTTGTCGGAGTAGTTGCCCGGATGCCCGACGGGGAAGTCCCACTCCGGCGAGAACGACCCCCACGAGTTGTTGACCACCAGCGCCCTGGAGGCGGCCGGCTGGGCGTCGAGCACGCCGCGCAGGTGCGCGAAGGCCGCCACCGCGTCCGACAGCAGCCCGTCCATCGCCGAGCCGCCGGGCCGGGTGGACAGCAGCAGCGGGATGTCGATCAGCGTGGCCTGCGGGGCGGCGATGAGCGCGTCGAACGCGCACATCGTCCCGTGGCCGACCTCGAACTGGCCCGGCCCGCCCCGCACGCCCGACGGGCTCCAGCTCCGCCCGGCGTCCACGGTGACGCCCCTGCCCAGCCGCCTGGCGGTGTGCGCGGCGTTGATCCCGGTGTCCAGCACGGCCAGCGCCACGCCGTCGCCGTCGAGCCCTTCCGCGTGCAGCCCCGCCACGTTCAGCAGCCGCTCCACGTCGTGCCAGTCGCCGGTGGGCGGGTCGCCGGGGCAGGCCGGGGCGGACTCGATGACGGGGTCGGCGAAGACCCCCACCACGTCGGGCCGCAGCGCGGGCAGCAGCGCCATCCTGGCGGCCGGCTCGTCGTCCGAGATGGTGCCCCTGACCAGCACGGAGGCGTCCTCGGCGGCGAGGGAGAAGTCGAGCGGCTGGTTGAGCGAGAGCGGGTCGCCGCCCGCGGGCGGGACGGGCCGCGGCAGGGCCACGGGCGGGTAGGCCGGGTCGAGCTCGACGCCGGGCAGGCCGTCGGCCACGTCGGCGACGGTGGCGGTGCGGCCGGGGTCGGTCACGGCCGCGACCAGATCGGGAGAGGGACGAAGCTGGATGAGAATCCGCATGGTCATCACCGGGAGGGGTTTGTGGAGTGAAACGAACCTCCCAACATTCCTTCATCCGTCCCGGCTCGTCCAGCACATCCGAGGGGGTTTTGACCTGCGAAAACTCTCTAATCAGGGCGAAGCGGACGACATTTGTTCTGGGACGTCAGGCTTCCTTGTTTTCGGTCTGTTCACTACGGTGAGGCGTTATGACGCTCCAGGCGCAAAAGCCGGTTGACGACGGAGAAAAGGCACACTGGCTGGCGGTGCGACCGAGGCTCGTCCTCGCCAGCGCGTTCATGCTCTTCCTCGAGCTGGCGCTGATCCGGTGGACCGGGTCCAACATCGTCCATCTCAGCTATTTCACCAATTTCGTGCTGCTCGGCTCGTTCCTCGGCATCGGGCTGGGCTTCCTGCGCGTGGGGCGTTCGCGGCGGCAGCCGTTCTACTCGCCCGTCGTCCTGGCGGTGCTGGTCATCGTCGTGCTGACCTTCCCCGTCACCGTGGACAGGAACACCGAGGGCGTCCTGTACTGGACGAGCCTGTCCACCAGCGGCCCGCCCGCGTGGGCGATCCTGCCGGTGATCTTCTGCGCGGCGGCGGTCGTGCTCATGGGGCCGGCCGAGCTGGTCGGGCGCTGCTTCCCCGAGCTGCCGCGCCTGGAGGCCTACCGCTACGACCTCATCGGCAGCCTGACCGGCATCGCGGCGTTCACGGCGCTGTCGTTCCTGAGCGCGCCGCCGGTGTTCTGGGGCGTCATCGTGGCGGTCTGCTACGGCCTGCTCCTGCTGCCCAACCCCCGCGTCCTGTACGCCGGGCTGGTGGTCGTGCCGTCCCTGGCCGTGGTCGGGCTGCTGCTGGCCGAGACGCTCACCGCGGGGGCGATCTGGTCGCCGTACTACAAGGTCACCACCAAGCAGCTCCAGCAGCTCGGCGTCCCCGTCACCGACATCGCGGTCAACGGCATCCCGCACCAGCAGGCCGTGCCCGCCACCGCCCGGCTGCAGTGGGAGGCGCAGTACGGCCTGCCGTACGACCGCACCACCAAACCGCCCAAAGACGTGCTCATCGTCGGCGCCGGCAGCGGCACCGACGTGGCGATCGCCCTGTCCAAGGGCGCCCAGCGGGTGGACGCCGTCGAGATCGACCCCAAGCTGCGCGAGCTCGGCGGCTCGGTCCACCCCGACAGGCCCTACGACGACCCCCGCGTCACCACCCACGTCACCGACGGCCGCGCCTTCCTGGAGCGCACCGACAGCAAGTACGACCTGATCCTGTTCGCCCTGCCCGACTCGCTCACCCTCGTCTCCGGGGCCAGCTCGCTGCGCCTGGAGAGCTACCTGTTCACCGAGGAGGCCATGCGGGCGGCCCGCGACCACCTGCGGCCGGGCGGCACGTTCTCGATGTACAACTACTACCGCGAGAGCTGGCTCGTCGACCGCCTGGCCTCGACCATGCAGCGCGCCTTCGGCCACAAGCCGTGCGTCGACGTGGTCAGCACGGCCGGGCAGCAGGCCGTCATCACCGCCGGCCTGGCCCCCGCCGACCAGCGCTGCGCCACCGAGTGGCCGGGCGCGGCGGCCGGCACGCCCCCGCCCGCCGGCGACGACCGGCCCTTCCTCTACCTCAAGGACGCCACGATCCCGCCGATCTACGTCATCACGCTCGGCCTGATCCTCATCGTGAGCCTGCTCGCGGTGCGCGCGGTGGCCGGGCCGTACCGGCGGATGCGCCCCTACGCGGACCTGTTCCTGCTGGGCGTGGCGTTCATGCTGCTGGAGACCAAGAGCGTGACCGGCTTCGCGCTGCTGTTCGGTACCACGTGGGTGGTCAACGCGATCGTCTTCGCCGGCGTGCTGGTCGCGGTGCTCGCCGCCGTCGAGGTGACCCGCCGCTTCCGCACCCCGCCCCTGCCCGTCATGTACGGCGTGCTCCTCGCCGGCCTGCTGCTGGCCTGGCTGGTGCCGAACGAGTGGCTGCTGTCGCTCCCGCTGCCGCTGCGCGCGGTGGCGGCCGTGACGGTGGCGTTCCTGCCGATCTTCGCCGCGAACGTGGTGTTCGCCAAGCGCTTCGCCGAGACCGCCGACGCCACCACCTCCTTCGGCGCCAACCTGCTGGGCGCCATGGTCGGCGGCTGCCTGGAGTACGTCGCCCTGGTGATCGGCTACCAGGGCCTGCTCGTCGTCGCGGCCCTGCTCTACGTCGGCGCCTTCCTGCTGCTGCCGAGGAAGAACTCGGTGCCGGCGTGACCGTGCCGGCGTGACCGTGCCAGAAATACGGAAGGGCATTTCCGAAATCTTCTCAGTAATGCCTTGACCGAGGGTCAGATGAACGGTTTCCGAATAAGGTTGATTTGTCGGAGACTGCGAGGTGAGGTAGAGATACCAGCCATGCCGTGATCGCGATGATCGTTCGGTAGCCGAAAAGGGAAATCCCGCCTTTCGAAATGGAGGTACGAGATCGGGGGTGACGTCCGGTAAACCCACGAGAAAAGGTGTCATCATGGCGACACAAGGGGCAGCAAGGATTGATGTCGAGCTCGCCCTGCCGCAGGAGTCCGACCCGGTGCCCGCCGGCCGCGCCGAGCAGATCGCCGCGGTGCTCCCGAAGGGAGTGCTGTTCGCGACCCAGGCGCAGTCACCCGGCGGGCAGGCGCGGAAGCCGCAGGAGGAGTGGACCCTCGCCTCCGCCTGGCCCCACCAGGGCCGCACCGCCACCGGAACCGCCGTCGTGCACTACGGCGCCGGCCACGACCGCCTGGTCAGGCCGATGATCTTCGCCGACGGCCTGGGCCACGGCCCCAGCGACCTGCCGGGGTTGTGGCACCGCCTCAACGCACCCTACCCGCCTCACCAGCAGTGCCTGCTGGACCAGCTCCTCGCTCAGGGCATCGACGTCGTGCTGCTCGGCTTCGGCGCCCGGCACACCCACATCCAGGCCAACGCCGGCGTGGCGGCCACCTGCATCCGCCGCGCGATCGGCGCGCGGGCCGGCCACGCGCCGCTGATCGTCGGCGGCCTCGGCATGGGCGGGCTGATCGCCCGCTACGCGCTGGCGGAGATGGAGAGCCGCGGCGAGGACCACCAGACCGAGACGTACCTGTCCTACGACACGCCGCACAACGGCGCGTGGATCCCGCTCATCCTGCAGCAGCTCGCGCACTTCGCGGCCGGCCTGTCCCCGGCCGAACCCGTACAGACGGCCCTGATCACCAGTCCCGCCGCCCAGCAGCTCCTGTGGGCGTGGGTGGCCGACGGCCGCTACTCCGGCCCCGTGGCCACCGCCAGCCCGCTGCGCACCGAGTTCCTGGCGGATCTGCGCCGCGTCGGCTGGTTCCCCGTACGCCCGCGCAAGCTCGGCGTGGCCAACGGCGCCGCCGACGGCACCGGCAGGAACGTGCCGCCCGACGAGCCCGTGTTCGAGTGGAGCGCCCTGGGCGGCCTCGTCGGCGCGACCGTCCGCACCCAGCCGGACCGCGGCACCAACCGGCACGTCGGCGGCATGCGCGCGGTGCCGATGTGGGCCAGCAAGAGCTACACCAGCGACGTCCCGCCCTTCGACGGCGTGCCCGGCGGGACCCTTCCCCTGTACGGCACGGTGGCCGACCGGCTCGGCGTGCCGATCGCGGCCAGGTACCGCTCGACCTGCTTCGTCCCGTCGGTGAGCGCCGTGGCCCTCCAGTACGACCCCCTGGACTGGACGGTGGACCTCTACACCGACATCACCTCCCTGTCGCCCGAGCAGAGCCAGCTCGACGACTTCCACTGCGACTCCCACAACTCCGAGCACGGCGAGGTGACCGCCACGCTGGCGGAGTGGATCCTGGGACAGCTCGGCAAGTGACGCCGGCCCGCCGGCCGGGACGGCGGGTGGCGGGCGAGGCGAGACCGGCCTCGCCCGCCGGCCCGCCACCCGTCCCGGACGGGCGGTCCGGGCCGATGACCTGGGCGGGCGAGCCGGGCGGCGGCTCGCCACCCGGCCTTGGCAGGCGGTCCGAGGCGCGTCCTGGGCGGGTGGCCGGATGCGGTCAGCCGCAGAGCTGGTCGAGGGACTCGGCCTCGCTGCTCTTCTGCGAGTTGCGGGTGGGCGTCTGCGTGGGCGCGGCGGCGCGGGTCGTCGCCGGCGTCGAGGCCGAGGCGGGCGCGCTGGGGGAGGCGCTCACGTTCGCGGTCTGCGCCTGGCGGGCCGGGCGCGTCGAGTTGATGATCGCCCGCTTCGTGGCCTGGCGGATCTTGGCCCAGTTCGCGTTGCCCGGGTAGAAGTGGGGCGGCACGAACTGCAGGCTGGTGATCTTGGCGTCCTTGACCTTGAGCGCCAGGTCCATCAGCGGCTGCAGCAGGTCGCGGGGGATGTTCGTCTGGGCCGCCCGCTTGGCCGCGCCGGCCAGCTTGTTGAAGTTGGCCAGGATCACGGTCGGCGTGGCCTGCTGGGCGAAGGCGCCGATGACGCAGCGCTGGCGGGCCATCCGGGAGAAGTCGTCGCTGCCGACGCGGGAGCGGCCGTACCACAGGGCCTGCTCGCCGGTCAGCTTGCGGTCGCCGGCCCTGATCGTGCCGGCCGTGCCGTAGAGGCCGCCCCACTTGACGTCCTGCTCGACGTGGATGCGCAGGCCGCCGATGGCGTCGACCAGGTCGGCGAAGCCGTACATGTTCATCAGGGCGTAGTAGTCGATCTTCAGACCCAGGGTGTGGCCGATGGCGTCCATCAGGGCACGCGGGCCCTTGTTCCTGCCCCCCATGAGCTCGGGGTGGTCGTTGGCGTACTGCCAGACCTCGTTGAGCAGGCCGCCGTTGGGCAGCTCGGCCATGAAGCCGTTGGGGAACTGCTTGTGCAGCGGCGAGCTGGCGGGGAAGCGCACGTGCTGGAGGTTGCGCGGCAGGCTGAACAGCACCGTCGCGCCGGTCCTGACGTCCACGCTGGCCACGTTCATGCTGTCGGTGCGCACCCCGGTCCTGTTGCCGGCCGCGTCGCCGCCGACCAGCAGGAAGTTCATCCGGTCCCGGCCGTTCCAGGGGTCCTCGGGGTTCTGGACCGTCTGCGGCACCTCCGGGTCGTGGTGGGTGGGGAAGATGCTGAACGCGTCGCGCGCGCCCATGGCGACGTTGGCGGTCAGCGCGAACGGCGACATGACCGCCACGCACAACACGCCCACCACGATGCCGCTGACCACCTGGCCCTGCATGTTCAGCCGGCTCGGGCCGAGCACCACGTACGAGGTGACCAGCAGCGCGAACCAGGCCAGGGCGAGGATCGAGGTGACGGCGATGACGCCGACCATCGCGCCGTCGCGGACCAGGAAGGTGGCGTTCGACAGGTCTCCGGCCACGGTCAGGCCGTAGGCCAGGAGCCCGAGCAGCAGCACCGCGTACACGCTGATCAGCGCCAGCCCGGTACGGCGGTGCCCGGCCCGCAGGTGAGCGGCGCCGGGCACGACGGCTGACAGGGCGGTCCAGCCGAGCATCGAGGCGGTGGTGAGCGGCTTGGCGAAGCGCGGGGCGGCCGAGCCGGCGGGGCGGGGCTTCGGCGCGCGCGGCTTGGCGGCGCGCGGCCTGCCCTCTTCGCGGGACCGGGCGGGCTGGGCAGGCCGGGCGGATTGAGCGGACTGGGCGGACTGGGCGGGCCGGGTGGACCTGGCCGACTTGGACGACTTGCCCGGTTCGGTGGCCTGGGAACGGGGCGGTTCGCCCGGCTCCGCCGGCCCGGCCGGCGCGGCGGGCTTGGCCGGCTTGGCGTCCTGCCCGGCGGGCCGCGCGGGCTTGGCGTCCTGGCCGGCCGGTCGCGCGGACGGGCCGGACTGGCCGGACTGGGCCGGTCGGCCGGGCTTGGCGGGCTGTGCGGACGGGCGTGATCGTCGCGTGGGGCGCCGTTTCCTGCCTTCAGGCGTGCTGCCTACCCCATCGCGATTGTCCACACCCGGCTCCTTAAACGCCTACCAGGCAAAACCCGCGTTTTGCCCCCCGATCGGCACAAGATTGCCAGGATTCTAGCCCCCATACCTGGACATCAGAGACATGTGCCCAACCTGAGATGAACGCCACGGGACCATCAGGAGACGGTCGAAGAGGGCGCCATCCACGTGTTGCACTGGAATGTCTTGTTCTTCTGCCACCCCTGCCGGAACCACAGATTGTTGTTGACCGGCTTGCCGTGATCGCGCGGATAGCCCGGATGGTCGCCCACCCGTCCGTAGAAGTAGAACAGCTGCCCGCGCTGGGCCGTGCTCACCGGATACGACGCCGCCACCGACCGCATCCACATGCCGCCGAAGCAGGTGGCCTGCAGTTCGAGCCGGCGGCTGAGCGCCAGCTTGCCGCTCTGGCTGGTGGAGTCCAGCGTCGAGCGCCACCACGAGTCCATCAGGCCCGTGATGTTCTGCACGTGGTGGCCGTACTCGTGGGCCATCATGCTGATGATGCCGCCGTGCCAGGAGATGATCTGGCCGTAGCCGAGCGCGTTGCCGTTGCCCCTGGCCATCGCCGAGGTGGAGGCGTAGATGGTGCTGTTGCGCGGGCAGTAGTACGGCACGATGCTGCCCGGCGAGGGATAGTCGCCGCACGCGCCCCGGCCCCGCCCCGACACGATGGCGTAGTTGGGCGCCCTGAACTCGATGCCCTGCTTCTCCAGGATCGGCTTCCACGCCCGGTCCATGCACCTGCCGGTCTTCAGGATCAGCGCCTTGAGCCGGGCGTGGTCGTAGATGCTCACGTTCCCGGCCCGGCAGTTCAGCCTGGGCAGGGAGCCGGCCTTGTACATGGTGTTGTTCTTCAGGCTCGTGTTCAGCGTGACCTGGGGCGGCGGCTCGGGCTCCCTGGTCGGCTGCTGGGTGGGCCGCTGGGTCGGCTCCTCGTCGCGGGTCCTGGTGGGCACGGGCTCGGAGTCCCGGGTGGGCTCGGCCGAGGGGCCGTACGTCGGGATCGCCACCGGCGTCGTCGTGTCCGAGCCGCGCGAGCCGTCCAGCAGCGCCGCCCCGATCACGATCAGCACGAACAGCGCCGCCAGCGAGCCGAACACGGCGCCGATCACCGCGATGGCGCCCGTCCCCGACTTCCTGCGCGGCGGGTGCTGCTGCCACTGCCGCGGCGGCATGGGCGGCGGCGGTGGCGGGGGCGGCGGGGGCTGGGGCGGCCGCTGATGGGGCTGCGCGTACGGGGGCTGCGCGTACGGGGGCTGCCCGTACGGGGGCTGCCCGTGCGGCGGCTGCCCGTGCGGCGCCTGAGGGTGCGGAGGCTGCCCGTAGGGCGGCCGGCCGTACGGCGGCGCCTGAGGATGGGGCGGCTGCCCCTGAGGGGGCCCGTACGGCGGCTGCGGGAACGGATGGGGCGGCCCCTGGGGAGGCGCCGGCTGCGGGTACGGCTGTCCCTGCGGCGGCGCCGGCTGGGGGTGCGGCGGCCCGTGCGGCGGCCCTTGCGGCGGCGCCGGCGGCGGGGGCTGGGGCGGCTGCGGGTGCGGCGCGCCCTGCGGCTGCGGTTGCCGGTGACCGGGCGGCGGCCAGGGCAGGGAGGGTGGCCTCTGTGGCTGGTGTGGCCCCTGTGGCGGCGGTGGGTATTGCCCGTTGCCTGTCACCCTGTCTCCCCGATCGCCCCGTCGTCCCTAATGCATGGCTTTGTGGGGCCACCAATCGGACCCTTGCCAAATTTGGGGCAAAAGCATACTGATTTATCACCCGTCACGGATGTAGCGGTGCTCGGTTACAGTCCGAAATCATTCGAGGTGATCTCCGCTATCTCCCGGTCCGGGAGACCGGCGTTGTCCTAGCTTCTTTGGCATGAATCTCCAGCAGCTCCGCTATGTGGTCGCGACTGCGGAGCACCGCACCATGACCGACGCGGCCAGGTCGCTCTACATCGCGCAGCCTGCGCTCTCGCGCGCGATCCGCGATCTCGAGCGAGAGCTCGGCATGACGCTCTTCGCCCGTTCGGGTCGCGGGGTCGTCGTCACCGCACAGGGACGCCGGGTGGTCAAGCTGGCGAGAGAGGCACTCGACGCCGTACACGAGATCGAGGGCCTGTCCAACCAGAGCGCCGTCACCGAGGCGGAGCTCCGCATCGCCGCCACCCCCAGCCTGGAACCCGGCCTCGCAGGGCGGCTGCTGCCCGCCTACGCGGCCGACCATCCGGGCGTACGCGTGCACATCGTCCGCTGCGACGGCCGTGACGGCGTCGTCAGCGCCATCAGGGACCAGCGGGCCGACCTGGGCCTCACGGACCTGCCCGTGCCCACCGACCTCATCACCCATCCGCTCGAACGCCAGGAGATCGTGCTGATCTCCCCGCCCGGGCTCGAACTGCCCAACCCGGTGCCGATGGGCAGGCTGCACGGCATGCGCCTGGCACTGCCCGCCCGCGGCAGCATGCGGCGCAGGGAACTCGACGCGATGTTCGGCAAGTACGCCGTCACCCCGGTGGTCGTGCTCGAGACCGACGAACGCAACGGCTGGCTCAACGCCGTGCGCAAGGGGCAGGCGTCGCTGCTGTGGTACCGCGGCATGGCCGAACAGGCCGGGCGCGCGGGCCTGGTGGTGCGCTCGCTCGACCCCGCGCTGCGCCGCGTCATAGCCGTCGTGCACGCCCGCCGCCGCCTGCCGCTCATCGCCCAGGACTTCCTGGCGACCGCGGAGAAGGGGACCGCCGCCTGACCTTTCGGGAACGATCCATTTCCTCTCAGCGGGCGACCGGCAGGGTCACCACGGCACGCAGGCCCGGCTCCGCGTCCTCCAGACGCACGCTGCCGCCGTGCGCCCGCACGGTCTCCCGCACGATCGCCAGCCCCAGCCCCGCCCCGCCCTCGTCCCGGCTGCGCCCGGAGTCGAGCCGGGTGAAGCGGTTGAAGACCCGCTCCCGGTCCTGCTCGGGGATGCCGGGGCCGTCGTCGGTGACCGTGAGCACGCCGTCGGACGTCAGCGCCACCTCGATCGTGGAAGCGGTGTGGCGCGCGGCGTTGTCCATCAGGTTCGTCAGCACCCGGCTCAGGTCGAGGGCGTCACCGCGCACCACCACGGGGTCGCAGGCGGTCAGCCGGGCCTCGGCGTAGCGGTCCACGGTCTGGCGCACCACCTCGTCGAGGTCCACCGGCTCGCGCCGGGCGGGCACGCCGCCGCGCTCGTCGAGCCTGGCCAGCGCCAGCAGGTCCTCGGCCAGCCGGGACAGCCGCATGGTGTCCTCCAGCACGCCCTCGGCGGTCTCCTGCCAGTCCTGGCCGTCGGGGTGCCCGAGCGCCACTTCGAGCTGCAGCCTGATGCTGGCCAGCGGGCTGCGCAGCTCGTGCGCGGCGTCGGAGACCAGCGCCCGCTGGCGCTGCTCGGCCTCCTCCAGCCGGGCCAGCATGTCGTTGAGCGTGGTGGCCAGCGAGTGCACCTCGTCACGCGACTGCGGCACCGGCAGCCGGCGCGACCTGGCGGTGTGCGTGATGTCCGCCGCGCCCCTGCGCAGCGCCGCGATCGGGCGCAGGGTGCGGCCGATCATCAGCCAGCTCGCCACCGCCAGCAGCACGACCAGCGCCGGCGTGCCGACCAGCAGCACCCGGCCGGCCGTGCCCAGGCTGGTCTGGATCTCGCCGACCGGCCGGGCCGCCACCACCGTCTGGCCGCGGTCCGCGCTGAGCACGATGACCCGCAGGAACCCGGGGATGGCGTACGGCCGGCCGTCCAGCTCCGTCGCCTGCCCGTGCCTCAGCACCCTGGCCCGGTCCCCGGCGTCCAGCAGCGGCACCAGCCGGTCGGCCCCGTACGTGACGTGCGTGATCCGCCCGCGCGCGTCGATGACCTGCACGATCGTGCCGTCGTGGGTGGTGATCGGGCTGGTCAGCGTGCCCGCGTCGGCCGCCACCCGCACGGCCTGGGCCTGCTGCCTGGTGGACTCGTCGACGGTGTCCATCAGGGCGCGTTCGAGCACGCTCAGCAGCACCGAGGCCGACACGGCCAGCGCCAGCGCGAGCACCGCGGCGGCGGCCACCGTGAGCCGGAAACGCAGCCCCTGCCGCCGCCACCACAGCAGCGGGGAGTCAGCCACCGTCGCCCGCCAGCCGGTAGCCCGCGCCGCGCACGGTCTGCAGCGCGTTCCTGCCGAACGGGGCGTCGATCTTGCGGCGCAGGTAGCCCACGTACACCTCGACCACGTTCGGGTCGGTGTCGAAGGTGTCCCACACGTGCTCCAGGATCTCCGACTTCGACACCACCTCGTCGCGCCGCCGCATCAGGTATTCCAGCAGCGCGAACTCCCGCGGCGTCAGCTCGACGGGGCTCTGCCCGCGCTCCACCCTGCGCCGGGCCGGGTCCAGCGACAGGTCGCCGGCCACCAGCACCGACGGCCGCCGGCCCGCGTCGCGCCGCATCAGCGCCCGCAGCCGGGCCACCAGCACCACGTACGAGAACGGCTTGGTCAGGTAGTCGTCGGCCCCGAGGTCGAGCCCGTCGGCCATGTCGTACTCGCCGTCCTTGGCCGACAGCATCAGGATCGGCACCCAGTTCTCCTCGGCGCGCAGCTGCTTGCACACGTTGTAGCCCGACAGCCTGGGCAGCATGATGTCGAGCACCACGACGTCGTAGTCGCCGTTCCTGGCCGCGTGCAGCCCCTCCTCGCCGTCGTGGGCGAGATCGACGGCGAAGCCCTCGGCCTGGAGCCCGCGCTGCAACGCCGCAGCCATCCGCCGTTCGTCCTCGACGACAAGTACTCTCATGTGGCGATTCTCCCGTCCTTCTGCTGAGACGACGCTGAGAAGGCTGAGAGCGGTCTCAGACCTCGGCGCGCGCCCGCGCCGCCCTGCGGTATTCGCCGGGCGGCATCCCGTACGCCGCCTTGAACGTGCGGTTGAAGAACGCCGCGTCCACGAACCCCCAGCGCGCGGCCACGTCGGCGACGCTGACCCCGGCCAGGCGGGGGTCTTCGAGGTCGGCCCGGCAGCGCTCCAGCCGCTGGCCGCGCACGTATTCGCTGATGGTCTGCCCCTCGGGCCGGAAGATCTGGTGCAGGTGGCGCACCGAGATGTTGCAGGCGGCGGCGATCGAGGACGGGGTCAGCCCCGGCCGGCCGAGATGCCGGCGCACGTGCTCCTTGACCTCCCTGACGAGCGCCTGCCGCCGCGTGCCGGCCGGCACCGCGTCGCCGGCGCCGATCGCGCCCGCCAGCCAGACCGTGGCCAGCTCGACCGCCACCCACCCCAGCGGGCCGTCGTCGGCGGCCCCGAGCCGGGAGCCCTCCCGCACGAGGCCGTGCATGAACTGGGCGAGCAGCGCCGCCGGCCCCTCGCGCGCCGGCAGCGGCCGCACCACGTGGTCGCGCAGCCGCTGCTCGGGCAGGGGCAGCGCGTCGCGGGGGAGCTGGAGGGTGATCATGTGGGTGAGGCCGTCGTCGCCGCCGGCGGAGTCGACGTCGAACGGCCGGGAGGTGTCGGTCAGCACCAGGTCGCCCGGCGCGACCCGGGCGCGCGAGCGCCCCTGCTCGACCTGTAACGACCCGGAGCACAGCAGCGTCACCCACCACTGCTCCGGGTCGGAGCGGCGGATCAGCCGCGGGGTGCGGACCGAGCGCTGGTCGGCGTAGCTCGGCGCGGACGCCGTCACCCGGCCCAGCTCCTTGACCGCGATGGCGGCGCGGAAGTCGGGCGCGTGCGCGCTGCTGAGGTCGGTGGGGACCAGTTGCCGCGCGGTCAGGTCGCACCACCACTGGAACCGCTCGGCGGCCGGCACATCCGTGCTGCGTAGCTCGATCACCTGTCTCCTCGACGTCATCTCGCCTGGCACTCCATCATCCCCCGCCCGGCGGCCGCTCGCCCGTACCGGCGCCCACCAGGGGGAACGCGGCCGGCCTGAGAGCCGTCTCAGACTGTCTCAGGCCCGCCACAGGAAGCATGCCGCAGGCTTTGGGCATCGACATACCGTTAAGGAGTGAGATGCGAAGAGGCACGTTCGTGAGGTGGGGAGTCCCGATCGCGGCGGCGGCCGTGATCGGAGCCGCGATCGGCGCCGGCCCCGTGATCGCCGCGGTGCGAGGCGAGCCCGTGCTGCCCGAGCGCTCGGCCGAGCAACTGCTCGCCGACGCCGTGGCGGCGACCGGCAAGGACGGCGGCCTGCCGCCGATGTCCGGCACGGTGCAGCAGACGGCCTCACTCGGCCTGCCCGCGCTGCCGCAGACCGGCTCGGCCTCGCCGCTGAGCCTGCTGTCCGGCTCGCACGAGGTCAAGGTCTGGTACGGCGCCGCCGACAAGCTGCGGGTGGCCATGCCGACCCAGCTCAACGAGACCAACCTGATACTCAACGGCGGCCAGGCGTGGTACTGGGACAGCGCCACCAACACCGCCACCAAGCTGACCGTCAAGCCCGGCACCCGCCCGGCCGGCACGTCCACCCCGGTGCCCCAGCCGGCCGACCTGACCCCGCAGCAGGTCGCCGCGCGGGTGCTGGCCAACACCGGCGAGCACACCGCGGTCCGGGTGATCAACACCGCCCAGGTGGCCGGCCGCCCGGTCTACCAGCTCGTGCTGGCGCCCAAGGACGACGGCTCCCTGGTGCAGGAGATCCGGATCGCCCTCGACGGCGAGACGTACGTCCCGCTCCAGGTCCAGGTGTACGCCAGGGGCTCGGCCGAGCCGGCCTACCAGGTCGGCTTCACCCAGGTGACGTTCACGCCGCCGGCGGAGGAGAACTTCGCCTTCACCCCGCCCGCGGGCGCCAAGGTGGAGGAGCGCACGCTCGGCGCGGACGGCATCGGGCAGCGCGCCGAGGAGCGCGCCGAGCACGCAAAGGACGTGGCGGGCGACCTGAAGGTCGTCGGCGACGGCTGGACGAGCGTGGCCGTCGTGCCGTTCTCCCTGGCCGACCTGACGGCCGCGGCGAACGGGCAGAGCGGACAGAACGGGCAGAGCGGGCCGGCCGGGGACGGCGGCGACCGCTTCGGCGGCGAGGGCGACCCGAGGGCGCTGCTGGACAGCGTGCTCAAGTCCGCCACCCCGGTGAGCGGCACGTGGGGCTCCGGCAAGCTGATCAAGACCAAGCTCGTCACGGCCCTGCTGACCGACGACGGCCGGCTGCTGGTCGGCGCGGTCACCCCGGAGGAGATCGTCAAGGCGGCGGGCGTCAGGTGACCACCGTCACGCAGGAAGCGGGGGCGCCCTTCGGGGCGGCCCCGCCCTCCGGGGACGCGGCGATCGTCACCCGGGGGCTGACCAAGCGCTTCAAGGGCGGCCAGGTCGCGGTGGACGCCCTCGACCTGACCGTGCCGCGCGGCTCGGTGTTCGGCTTCCTCGGGCCCAACGGCTCGGGCAAGACCACCACGATCCGGATGCTGCTGGGCCTGGTCGCGCCCACCGAGGGCGAGTACTCCGTGCTCGGGCTGCCGCTGGGCAGGGCCCTGCCGAAGGTGGGAGCGGTGGTCGAGGGGCCGGCCTTCTACCCGTACCTGTCGGGCGCGGCCAACCTGATGCGCTTCGACGCGGCCGACCCGACCGCGCGCCGGGCCACCGCCGCGCGGCGGATCGCCGACGCGCTGGAGCGGGTGGGCCTGTCGGCCGCCGCGGGCAAGCGCTACCGCAACTACTCGCTCGGCATGCGCCAGCGCCTGGCCATCGCCGCCGCCCTGCTGGGGCCGCGCGAGCTGCTCGTCCTGGACGAGCCGACCAACGGGCTCGACCCGCAGGGCACCCGCGAGGTGCGCGCGCTGGTCAAGGAGATCGCGGCGGACGGCACCACGGTGTTCGTCTCCTCCCACCTGCTGGCCGAGGTCGAGCAGATGTGCACGCACGCGGCGATCATGCGGACCGGCCGGCTCGTGGCGGAGGGCACCATCGCCTCGCTCAACGGCGGCGTGGTCACCCGGATCAGGGTGGAGACACCCGACCCGGCGGGGGCCGCGCGCGTGCTGACCGGGCTCGGCCTGGCCGACGTGCGGGCCGAGGGCCGCGAGGTCACGGCGGAGCTGGGCGGGCACGCGCCGGAGCGGATCAACGCGGCGCTGGTGGGCGAGGACGTGGCCGTGCGGGGGCTGGCCGTGGTGCGGCCGAGCCTGGAGGACGTGTTCGTGGGACTGACAGGGGAGGGCTTCGATGTCGACGGGTGACGGCGCGACGCCGGGGACGGCGACGCTGGGGCGGCGCACGCCCGGGCTGGTGCCGGTGACGGAGACGATGCGCACCTCCGAGCGCCGCGCGCCCGAGCCCCCGCCCGCCGCCGCGCCCGAGCCGCCCGAGCCGGCCGCGCGGGCGATGGGCGCGTTCTGGCGGCTGCTCGGCTCCGAGCTGGGCCTGACCTTCCGCCGCCCGCGCAACCTCGTCATGCTGGCCGTGCTGGCCATGGTGCCGGTCGTCGTCGGCGTCGCCCTGCGCGCCTTCGGCTCCGGCGACGACGACATGAGCGGGATCGTCCAGGACGTGGCGGGCAACAGCCTCATGCTCACGTTCGTCTCGTTCTCGTTCCTGGTGCTGCTGCTCATGCCGGTGGCGGTGAGCGTGGTCGCGGGCGACTCCATCGCCGGCGAGGCCGGCGGCGGCACGCTGCGCTACCTGCTGGCCGCGCCCGCCGGCCGGACCAGGCTGCTGGCGGTCAAATACCTCAACGCGGCCGTCTACGCCTACGCGGTGACCGCCGTGGTCGCGCTGTCGGCGCTGGTGACGGGGCTGATCCTGTTCCCGGCCGGGGACGTGACGCTGCTGTCGGGGACCACGATCTCGCTGGGGGACGGCCTGCTGCGCATCGCCGTCGCCGTCGCGTACGTGGGCGCCGGCATGGCGGCGCTGGCCGCGGTCGCGGTGGCGCTGTCGACGTTCACCGAGGTGCCGATCGGGGCCATCGCGGGCACCATGGTGCTGGTCATCGTCTGCCAGGTGCTGCGGGCCATCCCCGAGCTGGCCGTCATCACGCCCTACCTGCTGCCGACCTGGTTCACGAACTTCGACGCGGTGCTGCGCGCGCCGATCGACATGGGGGCGCTGGGGGAGGGGCTGCTGGCGTTCGGGGCGTACATCGTGCTGTTCGGCTCGATCGCGTGGGCCCGGTTCTCCGGCAAGGACATCACCTCGTGACCGCCCCGGCGCCCCCGCGCGGTCCCCACGAGCCCCCGCGCGGTTCCCACGCCGCAGGCGTGCGGTGACCGCGCGGGGGCGTCGCGCGCGGCGGGTCAGGCCGACGGGCGGCGGCGCAGGCCGAGGAGGCCGATCACGACGCCGATGACGCCGGCCGCCAGCCCGGCACCGCCGAGCAGGCGGGCCGTGCCGTCCGACGACGAGGCGGCGGCGGCCACCGGCGCGACCGACGGCGTGGCGGCGGCGGAAGCGGCGGCGGGCGCCGTGGCTGTGGGCGTGGCTGTGGGCGTGGCGGCGCCCTCCTCGGCGGCGGGGACCAGCTTGAGCAGCGGGGCGGGGTGCTCGGGCTCGGTGCCGTCGGGCTTGGGGGCCTCCGACCAGTCCACGACCTCGCCGCCGGAGTAGGTCTGCTTGGTCGGGAACATCAGCGAGTCCACGTCCTTGGGCAGCTGCCCCATGGACACCTCGAACTCCTGGAACTCGCCGGGGTTGATCTTCCCGCCCTCCCAGACGACCTTGGTGACGGCCTCCTCCAGGTCGCCGTACTCGGTCTTGACCGGCGCGGGCAGCTTGCCCTCGGTGACCTTGACCTTCCAGCCGGGCACGGGCTTGACGGAGACGAAGGCCAGCGGGTGGTCGGTGGGGAAGGAGACCTCGACCTTGGTGGTCGAGGCGTTGTCGCGCTCGTTGGGCACCCGGAAGGCGACCTTGGTGAACCCGCCCTGCTCGGCGGTGCCGGGCTGGACGGTGACGTGGGCCAGCGCGGGCAGGGCCAGGGCGGCGGTCAGCGCGGTGGTGAGCGCGGTGGTGGCGGCGAGCACGGTCGCCGCACGGCGTACGAAGGACATGCGGGAACTCCACTTGGTGAACGGGGGACGAGAAGGGGTGCCAGAGGTCAGGCGGGAAGTGGAGGACCACGCCTGGCCACGCTGTGCCGGACGCCCGGCTGCAGCGGAACCACCCTGGTGAGCACGACCGGCGCGGCCGGCCGCGAGGCGGGCACGGCGGCGGGGACGAGCAGGACGAGCAGCCGGCGGCCGAGCCGGCGCAGCAGCGACCAGAGCGCCGCCTCGCCGCGCGACAACCACAGGCCGGTGATGACGGTGGCGGTGGAGTGCGTGAGCAGCATGCCGGCGTTGACCGCCAGGCCGCCCCGGGCGTGCGCGTGCACCAGGACGTAGGCGCCGCCCTCGCCCGCGAACAGCTCGTGCAGCCCGAGCTGCGCCGCCAGCAGCATCATCGTGATCGTGCCCGCCGAGCGCTCCCTGCCGCACAGCGCGAGCCCCAGCAGCGCCACGCCCGCCAGCCCGAGCGCGGCGGCCGGCGGCGCGGGCGCCGCGCCGCCGCCGAGCACGTGGGCGAACGCGGCGAGGGTCACGCAGACGGCGGAGAAGGCGGCCGTCCGCGCGAGCCGGAGGGGAAGTCGCGCGCGCATGAGTGTGCCCATGCTCTCACGGGGCAAGGACGTCAAGAGACCTCGTGTACCAAGCTGGGCAATGCCTGGGCCGAAAATGGCATTTGTCGCTAGGGTCGTGCCGATCACGTTGACATAGAGGTGAGAACGTTGCGGCACTTAGCTGGTTTCCTCATCGGGCTTGTCGTGACGGCGGCCGTGCTCGGCGGTGGCGGGTGGGCGGTGCAGCAGGCGGGCGCGAACGGCGCGGCCGCCCCCGGCGGGCAGAACCTGTGGATCGCGCTCGGCTCGATGGCCGCCGTCGGCCTGGTCGTCGGGCTCGTGCTGGCCGGCCGCGTCTCGCCCATGGCGACGTTCGTGCCGTCGCTGGTGCTGCTGGCCTGGACGGTCGTGTACGCACTCGACGCCGGCCGGGCGCTGTCCTTCGTCCCGACCGGCCCATCGCTGCACCGGATCGTCCTCGACGCCGGCTCCGGCAGCAGGACCATGCTCACGACCGGCGTGTTCGCCCTGCTCGGCGTGGCCCTGTTCATCCCCGTGCTGATGCCGTCCCGCTGGTCGCGCCGCGACGACGACCTGGACGAGGAGTACGAGACCGCGCCGGAGGGCAGCTACTACTGACCGGCCGCCCCGGGCGCCGCCATTGAGGCCCCGCTGTCGAGGCCCCGTTGCCGAGGCGCCGCTAGGGAGCGGAGCCGGCGGTGTAGAGGCGGGTCACCACGTCCTCGATCGACGACTGCTCCGGCGCGGTGGCCATCAGCTCCGGCAGGGTGCCGTCGAAGGCCAGCCGCCCGTGGTCGATCACCATCACCCGGCGGCACAGGCGCTCGATGTCGCCGAGATCGTGCGTGGTCAGCAGCACGGTCGTGCCCCGCTCGGCGTTCTGCCGGGCCAGGAAGTCCCTGATGCCGGCCTTGCTGACCACGTCGAGCCCGATCGTCGGCTCGTCGAGGACCAGCACCTCGGGCGCGTGCAGCAGCGCCGCCGCCAGGTCGCCGCGCATGCGCTGGCCGAGGCTGAGCTGCCGCACCGGGGTGCGCAGGAATGGGCCCAGATCCAGGGTTTCGGTCAGCTCGGCGAGCCGGGCCCGGAACGCGGCCCGCTCCACGCGGTACAGGTGGCGGATCAGCTCGAAGCTGTCGGCGAGCGGCAGGTCCCACCACAGCGTCGTGCGCTGCCCGAACACCACCCCGATGCGCCGCGCCAGCGTGGTGCGCCGGCGCGACGGGTCCAGCCCGGCCACCCGGACCGTGCCCGAGGTGGGGGTCAGGATGCCGCACAACATCTTGATCGTGGTGGACTTGCCCGCGCCGTTGGGCCCGAGGTAGCCGACGAACTCGCCGGGCGCGACGGTGAACGACAGGTCGCGTACGGCGTGGACGACGTTTCTCTTCACCTTGAACGAGCGGCCCGCCCGGTCAAGCTCGATCATCGCTCAACTCCCCGTGGATCGGTAGTGCCGGACGCCCTGTCGCCAGATCAGCGCGGCGAGCAGGGCCAGGACCAGCGCGGCGGCCGGTCCGAGGAAACGCGTGAAGCCGGGGGTGCCGAAGGGGTCGTCCCGGCCCAGGACGTACAGGCCGGGCTGCCAGTTGACGAAGGCCAGCGGCAGCACGTAGGTCACGCCCCTGACCAGGTCGCGGGCGTAGACGCTGAGCGGGTACTGGGTGAGCTGGCTGCTGCCGTAGGTGAAGGCGTTGACCACCTCGGGCGCGTCGGTCAGCAGGAACTGGGCCGCGCCGGCGATCGTCCACAACGAGGCGAAGATGACGATCCCGGTGACCACCATGACGGGGATCATCCACGCCCGGTCCCAGCCGATGCCGAGCGCGGCGACCGCGTAGCCGAGCACGAGCGCGGCCTGGAGGATGCGGCCGATCCTGGTGGCCATGAAACGGTCGGCGGCCAGCTGGATCCACGGGCTGACCGGCCTGATCAGGAACGTGTCGAGCGTGCCGGCCTTGATGTGCTGGCTGGTGCGGTCGAGGTTGCTGACGAAGGTGTCGCAGATGGTGAAGGCCAGGCCGGACGCGCCGTACAGGAACAGCGCCTCGTCGCGGGAGAAGCCGGCCAGGCTGGTGGTGTTGGCGAAGATGACCAGGATCACGGCCACGTCGATCGCGGCGATGAGGAAGCCGAGCACGGTCATCAGCGCGAACGAGACGGGATAGGCGGCAGCGCTCCTGGTCCAGGTCCAGATCAACAGGAAATACGTGCTAACCACCCTGGATCACCACCTTGTGGCGGATCGCGCGGGTGGCCAGCGCGCCGCACCCGAGCAGGACCGCGGCCCACGACGCCTGCAGGGCGAGGGTCGCGGCCACCGGGGCCTTGCCGAGGTAGAGGTCGACGGGCGCCTGCACCATCGCGGCCCACGGCAGCGCCCTGGCCAGCTCGCCGAGCCAGCCGGGGAACAGGTGCAGCGGCACCATCATGCCGCTGAAGAACGTGGTCAGCACGAGCGACAGGGTGGCGACGCCGCGGTCGTCGAGCAGCCAGCAGACCGACAGCGCGATCAGGTAGCGCCAGCCGAAGCTGACGAGCAGCGCGATCGTGAACCCGGCCAGGAAGGCGAGCCACTGGCCGGGACCGTCGGGGAAGGAGAGGTCGAACAGGGCCGCGCCGAGCAGCATGGGCGGCACGCCGCGCACCAGGAACAGGTAGGCGGCCCGGCCGGTGTCCTCGGAGAGCGTCCAGAGCTGCAGCGAGGCCGGGCGCACCAGGTCGAGCGCGATGTCGCCGCTGCGGATGCGCTCGGGCAGGCTCAGGCCGACGCCGAAGAGCTGCATCGGCCCGATGAACGCCTGGGTGACGAAGCAGAAGGTGACGGCGTCGCTGATGTCGTAGCCGGCCAGGCCGGGGCGGGCCTGCCACAGGGCGATCAGGACGTAGGCGCGCAGGATGCCGAAGACGCTGTTGGTGAACGCGCCGGCGAGCGCGGCCCAGACGTAGGTGGCGTGTTTGCGGAAGCCGTACCGGACGAGCCGGGCGTAGAGCGGTATGGTTTTGCACCTCCAGGGTGTGAGGCCACGGTGACGGACCGTGTCCGGGCCCGAGCGCGGGCCTGCCGGTGGGAAACACGGAATTATCCGCTGGCCGCCCGGTGATCCGCAACGGGATTTGCGGCGTGCACGGCCGTACCGGTCCGGGGTTCACGGGGCCGAAATGGCTCGGTAAGAGATGAGATACTTACCCGCCGGTAGGACGATGTTGAAAGGGGAAGAATTAGCCCTGGAGGGGCGATATGCGGATCGATAGCGACATAGTTCCGGAATATCCCTTGAGCTGGCAGGCCCGTGCGCTCACCGGCCTCATGCGCGGCACCGTCAAGCCGGTGTCCTCCGTGCTGATGCGTCACCGGCTGGCCCTGGTCGGCGCGGCCCGGCTGGGGGAGATCGCGCGGGTGGGGGCGCCGTACCCCGGGCACGTGGCGATCGCGCCGGCCGGCTTCTCCGCCTGCGGCGGTGAGTGGGTGCGCGGAGCGGAGGGGCTCGACGAGGGCAAGGTCGTGCTCTACTTCCACGGCGGCGGCTATTTCTCGTGCTCGCCGCGTACGCACCGGTCCATCACCTGGCGCCTGTCGGTGACGGCCGGGCGGCCGGTCCTGGCGCTGGACTACCGGCAGGGGCCGGTGCACACGCTGGCCGACTCGCTGGCCGACGCGCTGGACGCCTACGCCTGCCTGCTGCGGCGCGGGTACGCGCCCGGGGACGTCATCATGGCGGGCGACTCCGCCGGCGGCCATCTGACCCTGGCGACCCTGCTGGCCCTGCGCGACCGCGGCCTGCCGCTGCCCGCGGCGGCGATCTGCCTGTCGCCCTGGGCCGACCTGACCGACGCGCCGCGCCGGGCCAACCGCCGGCAGGACCCGCTGCTGCCGGCCGGCCGGGTGCGCTGGCTGGCCCGCCGGTGGACCTCCGGTCTCGACCCGCGCGACCCGCTCGTCTCGCCGGTGCACGGGGACTTCACGGGGCTGCCGCCGCTGATGATCGTGACCGGGTCGACGGAGGTGCTGCGGGACGAGGGCCGCCGGGTGGCGGAGCGCGCGCGGCAGGCCGGGGTGCCGGTCCGGTACGAGGAATGGCCCCGCATGCCGCACGTCTTCCCGATCCTGGCCGACGTGCTGCCCGAGGCGCGGCTGGCCTTCCGGCACATCTCCCAGTTCCTGCGGGCGGTAGGGGAATTGCCGGAATCGCTGGAGGATTCGGCGGCGGCGTGATTTGCCCGCCCGGTTGAGGGCACATTGGCATACGCTCATTTGAGGGGGCAGTGTAAGGTTAGGTATACCTAACTTATTTCAGGGGGCCGTCCATGGCTGACAAGCGTATTGATCATCACCGGGGTGTCGTCCAGCGCACCGAGCGCCTCTCGCGCCACATGGTCCGCGTCGTCGTCGGCGGCGACGGCCTGGCGGACTTCGCCACCACCGGGCTCACCGACCATTATGTGAAGCTGGTCTTTCCGTACGAAGGCGTCGAATACCCGCAGCCGTTCAGCGTGAAGAGTTGCCGTGAGACCATGCCCCGCGAGGTGTGGCCGAGATTGCGCACCTACACCGTGCGAGCCTGGGACCCCGACTCCCGCGAGCTCACGCTCGACTTCGTGGTCCACGGTGACGAGGGGCTGGCCGGGCCCTGGGCCGAGCGCGCCAGGCCGGGCGACGAGCTGATCATGCTGGGCCCCGGCGGCGGCTACGCGCCCGATCCCGAGGCCGGCTGGCACCTGCTGGTGGGCGACGAGAGCGCGCTGCCGGCCATCGCCGCCTCGATGGAGGCGCTGCCCGAGGGCGCCCTGGCCCACGTGCTGATCGAGGTGGACGGCCCCGAGGACGAGCAGAAGCTCGGCACGGCCGCCGACGCCCGCGTCACCTGGGTCTACCGGGGCGACCGCCCGGTGGGCGAGCGGCTCGTGGCGGCGGTGCGCGCGCTGGACTTCCCCGACGGTGACGTGCACGCGTTCGTGCACGGCGAGGCCGGGTTCGTCAAGGAGCTGCGCCGCCACCTGCGCCTGGAGCGGGGCATCGGCCTGGACCGGCTGTCGATCTCCGGCTACTGGCGCGCCGGGGTGGACGACGAAACGTGGCGCGAGGTCAAGAGCGACTGGAACCGGCAGGTCGAGGCCGAGGAGCAGGCGGCGATCGCCTCCTGAGGCCCGCCCTCCCCGTACCCGCCGCCCCGGCGGGCGCCCCAGCAGGCGCGCAGAATGGGGCCGCGCCGGTGCTGGGGGAACCGGCGCGGCCCCGTCGCCGGGGAACCTTCCCATACCCTGGAGGTGGCCGGCGAGCCTGTGCGGAGCGGCGGCGCGTCAGTGCGCGAACTGCTCCTCTTCCGTCGAGCCCTTCAGCGCGGTCGTCGAGGAGTCGGGCGCGACGGCGGTGCTGACCAGGTCGAAGTAGCCGGTGCCGACCTCGCGCTGGTGCCGGGTGGCGGTGTAGCCGCGCGACTCGGCCGCGAACTCGGCCTCCTGCAGCTCGACGTAGGCGGTCATGCCGTCGGAGGCGTACGCCTGGGCCAGGTCGAACATGCCGTAGTTGAGGGCGTGGAACCCGGCCAGCGTGATGAACTGGAACTTGTACCCCATGTGCCCCAGCTCCCGCTGGAACTTGGCGATCGTCGAGTCGTCCAGGTGCTTCTTCCAGTTGAACGACGGCGAGCAGTTGTAGGCGAGCATCTGGTCGGGGTGCTCGGCCTTGATCGCCTCGGCGAACGCGCGCGCCACGTCCAGGTCCGGCGTGCCGGTCTCCATCCAGAGCAGGTCGGAGTAGGGCGCGTAGGCCAGGCCGCGCGCCACGCACGCCTCCAGCCCGTTCCTGACCCGGTAGAAGCCCTCCGGGGTGCGCTCGCCGGTCGTGAACGCCTGGTCGCGCGGGTCGACGTCGCTGGTCAGGAGCGTCGCGGCCTGTGCGTCGGTCCGCGCGATGATCAGCGAGGGCACCCCGCACACGTCCGCGGCGAGGCGGGCGGCGTTCAGGGTCTTGATGTGCTGGCCGGTCGGGATCAGCACCTTGCCGCCCAGGTGGCCGCACTTCTTCTCCGAGGCGAGCTGGTCCTCCCAGTGCACGCCCGCGGCGCCGGCCGCGATCATGCCCTTCATCAGCTCGAACGCGTTGAGCACGCCGCCGAAGCCCGCCTCCGCGTCGGCCACGATCGGGGCCAGCCAGTACGGCGCGTCGGCGTCGCCCTCGGACCAGGTGATCTGGTCGGCGCGCAGCAGCGCGTTGTTGATGCGGCGCACGACGGCCGGCACGGAGTTGGCCGGGTACAGGCTCTGGTCCGGGTAGGTCTGCCCGCCCAGGTTGGCGTCCGCGGCGACCTGCCAGCCGGACAGGTAGATCGCCTTCAGCCCGGCCCGCACCTGCTGCACCGCCTGGTTGCCGGTCAGCGCGCCGAGGGAGTTGACGTAGTCCTCGGTGTGCAGCAGGCTCCACAGCCGCTCGGCGCCGAGCCGGGCCAGCGTGTGCTCCTCCTGCACGCTCCCTCGCAACCGGATCACGTCCTCAGCGCGGTACGTGCGCTCGATGCCCGCCCACCGCGGGTCGTTGTCCCATTCGTCCTGCAGCTGCTCGGCAGCTCCCTTGAGGCGCTCGATCATCGTTCACTCCTTTGTCGTCCCCTGGGTGCTCACGCCGAGTCTCTGCCCCGCGGATGCGCGTCAACAGATCGAACCGTCGAGAAGAATCGCAAAACTTCCGCTCTCGTGCATTACTGAGGGGTATTCAGAGGTGAAGAAATCGCGACTTTTACCGTTGGCCTAGACCAATCCCGTGGTGGCAACGGGGGCCGCGCGGGTCGGCACGAGGCGCCGAACCGCGCCCGCGCGGAGGCTAGAAAATGGGCCGAATTTCTGTCTAAGATTTCGGTATGGCGTCCTTGCTAGGCGAAGAACCGCTGTCTTTGACGCAGGAGCTGGATCTGATCGCGTTTGGCCAACGGCTGCGCCACCTGCGCAAACAGCGCGGCCTCACGCTGTCGGACCTGGGCTCGCGCGTCGGACGGGCGCCCAGCCAGCTCTCCCTGCTGGAGAACGGCAAGCGCGAGCCCAAGCTCTCCCTCCTCAAGTCGCTGGCCGGCGCCCTGGGCGTGCCGGTCGAGGAGCTGCTGCGCCGCCAGCCGCCCAACCGCCGCGCCCAGCTCGAGATCGCGCTGGAGGAGGCCCAGCGCGACCCCGTCTACGCCGGGCTCGGCCTGCCCCGGCTGAAGGTCTCCGCGCGCGTGCCGAACGACGTGCTGGAGCACCTCCTCGGCCTGTACGGCGAGCTGCGCGCCCGCCAGGCCCGCGGCACCGCCACGCCCGAGGAGGCCAGGGTCGCCAACGCCGAGCTGCGGCGGCGGCAGCGGGAGGTGGGCAACTACTTCCCCGAGATCGAGAAGGCCGCCGCCCAGGCGCTCGACGCGGTCGGCTACCGCACCGGAGCGCTCTCCCAGAGCACGATCCAGGGCCTGGTCACCCACTTCGGCTATACCGTGCACACCGCCCAGGACCTGCCCCGCTCCGTACGCTCCATCACCGACCTGCGCAACCGCCGCATCTACGTCAAGCACGAGCAGCTCGGCATGCACACCCCGCGCACGATCCTGCTCCAGACGCTCGGGCACCTCGCGCTCGGCCACGACAAACCCCGCGACTTCGCCGACTTCCTGCGCCAGCGCACCGAGGCCAACTACTTCGCCGCCGCCGTCCTCGTCCCCGAGAGGGCCGCCGCCCCCTACCTCCAGGAGGCCAAGTCCGACCGGGCGCTGTCGGTGGAGGACCTGCGGGACGTGTTCGCCGTCTCGTACGAGATGGCCGCCCACCGCTTCACCAACCTGGCCACCCACCACCTCGGCCTCGTCTGCCACTTCGTGCGCAACGACGCGGGCGGCACCATCTACAAGGCGTACGAGAACGACGGCATCGTCTTCCCCGCCGACGAGCAGGGGGCCATCGAGGGGCAGCGGATGTGCCTGCAGTGGTCGGGGCGGCAGGTGTTCGCCTCGCCCGACCGGTTCTCGGTCTTCTACCAGTACTCCGACTCGCCGACCGGGACCTACTTCTGCGTGGCGCACGTGGACCCGTCGCGCGAGCGGGACTTCGCGATCACGCTGGGGGTGCCGTACAAGGAGTCACGCTGGTTCAGGGGGCGCGAGACGACCAACCGCACCAAGTCCGGCTGCCCCAACGGCGACTGCTGCCGCCGGCCGCCCGCCGAGCTGGCCCAGCGCTGGGAGGGGTACGCCTGGCCGTCGGCGCGGGCGAACTCGCACGTCCTGGCCGCGCTGCCGCCCGGGTCGTTCCCCGGCGTGGACGAGGCCGACGTCTACACCTTCCTGGAACGGCACGCCGGCACACCCTGACCCGGCCCGCCCGAAGTGGGTCCTGTCCTGCGCCTGCACTGCTCTGCGCCCGCCTTGCCCTGTTTTTCCGCCTTGACCTGCGCCGGCCCCGTCCCGCGCGGGCGTCGTCTGAGCTGCTGTGCCCTCTAGTGACGAAAATCCTATATACGACTCTTTACGTACCTTTGATAGGTTATACGGAGGTGTGCCGGGAAGTCTGGTCGGCGATTGATCAACCGACCCCTGCGAAGAGCGGAGATTCATGCCCGGCCCCACCTTCCTCCGTACCTCACGCCTGCTCTCCAGGAGCACCTGGCCCGAGGCGCGCCGCATCGCCGACATCCTGCGCAAGGAGACGATCGGCGGCGCGCTGCTGCTGGCCGCCGCGCTGGCCGCGCTGATCTGGGCCAACTCGCCATGGGCGGGGACGTACGAAGGGCTGCGGGCGATCGAGGTCGGGCCCGCCGCGCTGCACCTGAACCTGGACCTGGCCACCTGGGCCGCGGACGGCCTGCTGGCGATCTTCTTCTTCGTGGCGGGGCTGGAGCTCAAGCGGGAGTTCGTCGCCGGCGACCTGCGCGACCTGCGGCGGGCGGCGGTGCCGGTGGCCGCGGCGATCGGCGGGGTCGTCACGCCCGCACTGGTCTACCTGGCCATTGTCGGCACAGTCGGCACGGTCGGCGCGGAAGGAGGCGCGCAGGGCTGGGCGATCCCCACCGCCACCGACATCGCCTTCGCGCTGGCGGTGCTGGCCGTGATCGGCCGCTGCCTGCCCGACGCGTTGCGCACGTTCCTGCTCACCCTGGCCGTGGTGGACGACCTGATCGCCATCCTGATCATCGCCCTCTTCTACACCTCCCACCTGGCCGTGCTGCCGCTGCTGGGGGCGCTGGTGCCGCTGGCGGTCTTCGCCGTGCTGGTACGGCGGGGGGTCCGGGCGTGGTGGCTGCTGCTGCCGCTGGCGTTCGCCACCTGGGCGCTGGTGCACGCCTCGGGCGTGCACGCGACCGTGGCCGGCGTCCTCCTGGCGATGACCGTCCCCGTCCTGCCCGGGAAGAAGGCGCACGGAGCCGTTCCCGTCCTGGCCGGGAAGAGCGCGCACGGAGCCGGTCCCGTCCTGCCGGGGGAGGGCGGGCACGGGGCCGGGACCGCTCCGGCCGGGGACGGCGCGGAGGGGGCGGCGACCGGGATGGCCGAGCACTTCGAGCACCGGTTCCGGCCGCTCTCGGCGGGCGTCGCCGTGCCGGTCTTCGCCTTCTTCTCGGCGGGGGTGGCGTTCGGCGGGCTGGACGGCCTGGCGAGCACGCTCACCGAGCCCGTGGCCCTCGGCATCGTGGCCGGGCTGCTGATCGGCAAGCCGCTCGGCATCCTGGCCGCGACCTGGCTGGTGGCCCGCTTCACCCGCGCCACCCTGGACGAGGGGCTGGCCTGGATCGACATGCTGGGCCTGGCCATCCTGGCCGGCATCGGGTTCACGGTGTCGCTGCTGATCGGGGAGCTGGCGTTCGGCGCGTCCGCCGACGGCCAGGTCAAGGTGGCGGTGCTGGCGGGCTCCCTGGCCGCGGCACTGGTGGCCACGGTCATCCTGCGGCTGCGCGCCCGCGTCTACCGGCGCATCCATGCGGCCGAGACCGCCGACGACGACCACGACGGCATCCCCGACCTCTACCAGTCCCCCGAAGCGGCCAGAGCCGACGCCACCGACTGACCGCCCGGCCGGCGCGTGGCCGCACCGGTGCCGGCCGTCGCCACCGGGCGCGAGGGCGGTGGCCGGACCGGTGCCGGCCGCCGCCGCGCGCCAGGGCCGGCCGGTCGGCCCGTGAACGGCCGGAGATCCCGCCGGGGGCCTCAGCCGTGCGGGGTCAGGCCGACGGGGCGACGAGTTCGCCGGCGACCCAGCGGGCGACGCCGTCGGGGTAGGGCGCCGGCAGGCCGAGCACGACGTGCCGGAAGCCGGCGTCAAGCGCCTCGCCGATCGCGGCCCGGGTGAGGGCGGGACGGTCGTAGGAGACCTGGAGGGCGATCGAGCGGACGATCGTGGCCGGGTCGCGGCCCAGGTCGGCGCAGTAGCGGTCGAGCAGCTTGCCGCGGCTGACGGCGTCGTCGATGTCGCCGCCGGGGATGTTCCACAGGTCGGCGTGCTCGGCGGCCACCCGCAGGGTCGGGCCCGAGCGCCCGCCGATGAGGATCGGCGGGTGGGGCCGCTGCACCGGCTTGGGGTTGCCGAACGCCCCGGCGAGCCGGACGTGCTCCCCGTGGAAGTCGAACGGCTCCGTCTCCGTCCACAACCGCCGGATCACCGTGCACGCCTCGGCCAGGCTCGCCACGGCCCGGGTGCTGTCGTGGAAGGGCAGGCCGTGGGCCTCGTACTCGCGGCGGGCCGGCGGGTGGCCGGGCCGGGAGCCGACGCCGATCCCGAAGTCGAGCCGCCCGCCCGCCACCACGTCCACGGTCGCGGCGATCTTGGCCAGCATCGCGGGCGGGCGGAAGCGGTTGCTGGTCACCATCACGCCGAGCCGCAGCCGCCGGGTCTGCGCGGCGAGGGCCGAGAGCAGCGTCCAGCCCTCGTAGGCCGGGCCGGCCGGGTCGCCGGAGATCGGCATGAGGTGATCGAACAACCACGCGTGCTCGATCTCCGGAATCGTGTCCGCCTCGCGCCACACGCGCAGGACGTCCTGGTAGCCGACCTGGGAGGGGGCGGTCATGATCCCGAAGCGCGGTGGAGAGGGGTGCGGCATGTCGGTCCTTTCGTCGTCGGCGGCGCTTGCTCGGGGCGCCGTCGTCTGAGGTCGGCGGGGTCGTGCGGCGGGATGACGCGTCGGACCTCCCGGTGCAGGGCGGTGGCGGAGTGGCAAGGCGGGCCGGGCTTCCCCGCGTGGGTCAGCGGTGGCGGAGTGGCAAGGCGGGCCGGGCTTCCCCGCGTGGGTCAGCGGCGGCGGAGTGCGGGGTCGAGGAGGGCGGGCGGGGTGTCGAACTTCTCCTCCGCCGCGAGGTCGGTGCCGGGGGCGACGATCGCGTCGATGGCGTCGAGGAGATCGGCGGAGAGCACCGTGTCGGCGGCGGCCAGATGCGAGCGCAGGTGGTCCAGCGTGCGGGGGCCGATGATGGCGCTGGTCACGCCCGGATGCGCGGTCACGAAGCCGAGCGCGAGCTGGATCATCGTCAGGCCGGCCTCGTCGGCCACCCGCGCCAGCCGTTCGACGGCGTCGAGCCGGGCGCGGTTGTGCGGCAGCGAGAGGTCGAAGCGCCGGGGCAGGAACGTCGAGCGGTGGGTGGTGACGTCGCGGCCGGCGCGGACGGCGCCGGTGAGCCAGCCCGAGGCGAGCGGGCTCCAGGCCAGCACGCCGAGCCCGTACTGCTCGGCCACGGGCAGGACGTCGGCCTCGATCCCGCGCTGGAGGATGGAGTAGCTGGGCTGCTCGGTGACGTACCTGCCCAGGTGGTGTTCCCTGGCCGCCCACTGCGCCTGCACGACGCGGTAGGCCGGGAAGGTGGAGGAGCCGAAGTAGCGGATCTTCCCCGCCCGCCGCAGGTCGGTCAGGGCGGACAGCGTCTCCTCGTCGCTGGTCGCCGGGTCCCAGCGGTGGATCTGGTAGAGGTCCACGTGGTCCACGCCGAGGCGGCGCAGGCTGTTCTCCAGCGCGGTGACCAGCCAGCGGCGGGAGGAGCCCTGGTGGTTGCGCTCCTCGCCGATGGGCATGCCCGCCTTCGTGGCCAGCACGATGTCGTCGCGGCGGCCGGCGATGGCCTTGCCGACCATCTCCTCCGACTCGCCGTCGCCGTACATGTCGGCGGTGTCGATGACGTTGATCCCGGCTTCGAGCGCGGCGTCCACGATGGCGGTGGCCTCGTCCTGCGGGGTGCGGCCGATGGCGCCGAAGTTCATCGCGCCGAGCGTGAGGGAGCTGACGCGCACGCCGGTGCGGCCCAAGGTGCGATAGTGCATGACGGTGTGATCTCCGAACGGAAGGTGAATGGTGGTGCCGGTCCTGGCCCTGGGGAAGGGATATAACCGGAACCGTGTTCCGATAACGATACGGAACATGGTTCCGCTTGGCAAGTCCGGGAACGGAGGAGGAGACGCATGGGCGTGCTGAACGACGGCGACGAGGGCCTGAGCCACGCGGCCGGCGGCGGCGAGGGCCTGAGCCACGCGGCCGGCGGCGGCGAGAGCTTGGGGCAGGCGTCCGGCGGCGGCGAGGGGCCGGGGCGGGGGGCGCCGCGCAAGCGGGCCGACGCGCGGCGCAACGAGCGCACGCTGCTCGACGCCGCCGCGGCGGCCTTCGTGGCCTCGGGCGTCGAGGCGCCGGTACGCGACATCGCGGCCCGCGCGGGTGTCGGCGTGGCGACGATCTACCGCCACTTTCCGACGCGCGCGGACCTCATCATCGCCGTCTACCGGCACCAGGTCGAGGCGTGCGCCGAGGCGGGCCCGGCGCTGCTGGCCGAGGAGGCGAGCCCGCACGCCGCGCTCGGGCGCTGGATCGACCTGTTCGTGGACTTCCTGGTCACCAAGCACGGGCTGGCCGCCGTGCTGCAGCCCGACAACGCCGGCTTCGACACGCTGCACGCCTACTTCCTCGACCGGCTCGTGCCGGTGTGCGCCCGGCTGCTCGACGCCGCGACCGCCGCCGGTGAGATCCGCTCCGGCATCGAGGCGTACGAGCTCATGCGCGGCGTCGGCAACCTCTGCATCGGCGCGGAGAACGATCCCCGCTACGACGCGCGCCGCCTGGTCGCCCTCCTCATCGCGGGCCTGCGCCGGAGCTGAGCGGCGCGCCGACCTGGGGTTCCAGCTTTCCGCTCCGGTGCCGGCCGCGCGCCCCCGCGCCGCGGGGCGGGCGGGTACGGCGGGGGTGTGAGGAAACGGGGACGCGGAACAGGCGGGCGCGGCGAGGCGCGGGGAACAGGGGTGCCGTACCCGCATCGCATAAGCTGACCTGTGGGGATTCGGGGGGAGGTATCGCGTGCTGCCTCACGTGCGTGGATGGTTGCGGCGCCGTACTTCGTCCGCGGAGGACTGGCCGTTGCGGGACCTGGTGGCGGCCAAGGGAGGCACCACGGTCAGCGTGGTGCTGCCCGCCCGCGACGAACGGGAGACCGTGGGGGAGATCGTCGGGGTGATCCGCCGGGAGCTGGCCCCGCTCGTGGACGAGCTCGTGGTCATCGACTCGCGCTCCGCCGACGACACGGCCCTGATCGCGTCGCGGGCCGGGGCCCGGGTGCACGCCCAGGACGAGATCCTGCCGCACCTCCGGCCGCTGGACGGCAAGGGGGAGGCGCTGTGGAAGTCGCTGGCCGTCACGTCGGGGGACGTGGTGGTGTTCGCCGACGCCGACATCCGGAACTTTCGTGCTTCGCTGATCCTCGGGGTGCTCGGCCCGCTGCTGGCGGACCCGACCGTGGTGTACGCCAAAGGGTGCTATGACCGTCCCCTGCACGGCGACCCCACGGGCGGCGGCCGGGTGACGGAACTGGTCGCCCGCCCGCTGATCAACCTGCACTGGCCGGAGCTGGCCGGTTTCGTCCAGCCGCTGGCCGGGGAGTACGCCGGGCGGCGCTCCGCCCTGGAACGCGTACCGTTCGTGACCGGCTACGGGGTGGAGCTCGGGCTGCTGATCGACCTGCTGGAGCTGGCGGGCCTGGACGGGTTCGCGCAGGTGGACCTGGGCTCGCGCGAGCACGCCCCGCAGTCCACGGAGGCGCTCGGGGGCATGGCGGCGCAGATCATGCTCGCGGCCTGGTCACGCCTGGACCGGCAGGGGAAGATGCGGGCGCTGCACACGCCCTCGCCCCGGCTGGCCCAGTTCCGCCGGTGCGACGCGGGGCACGAGCTGCTCACCAGGGACGTCGGCATCGGCGAACGCCCCCCGATGCTCACCGTCCACCCCTGACGCGCCCTCACCCGCCACGGCCGGCCGCCGCGAAGCCCGGCCGGCACGGCCCGCCGGGGCGATCTGCCGCGAGGGCCCGCCGGACGGCTCGCCGCGAGGGGCCGCTACGAGGGCACGGCAGACCGTCCCGCCGCGAGGGGGCGTCACTTGAGTGCGGCGGTGACGAAGGCGGCGATCTGGTCGCGCAGCGCCTCGTGGTCGTCGGCCGCGTCGCCCAGTATGATGCGCCCGAGCTGCGGCATCATCGCCGGGAACAACGCCAGCCCGGTCAGCGTGAACAGCAGCCGCCCCGTCTGCGCCGAAGGCTCCTCGCCCCGCCCCGCCGCGAGTGAGGCCTTCTTGCGCCCGCAGCGCTCCACTCGGGTCTCCTGCCCGGGCAGCAGCTCCTGCCCCCGGTAGTGGAGCGCCTCCCACATCAGCAGCCGCACCAGGTCGGGGTGCGAGCGGTAGTAGTCGGTGAGCTTGGCCACGTAGTCGACGGGGTCGGCCCCCGGCAGGGCGATCTGGGCGGTCAGGTCGTCGAGCGCCTCCGTGATGACCGCGTCGAACAGCTTCTCCTTGCTGCCGAAATGGCCGTAGATGCGCTCCTTGTTGACGCCGGCGCGCTCGGCGATGCGGTCCACCCGGGCGCCCGCGATGCCGTACGCGGCGAACTCCTCGCGGGCGGCCTCCAGCAGGGCGGTGCGGGTGGCGGCGGTCGAGACCTTGGGTGCCATGGGGTCCATCTTAGCCGCCACCAACCGGTTGGTTGTAAACCAACCATCCAGTTGACATCCAACCAGTTGGTTGGCTAGCGTCCCCCTCCATGACACTCACCTTTCCGCCCAGCTCACCCCCGCAGTCCCCGCCGGACTCGGGGTCTCGCTACGCGTCCTTCGGCGCCACGCTGACCGCCTTCACGCTCACCGCGATCCTGGTCAGCGGCCAGTTGTACGTCGTGATCCCGCTTTTGCATGACATGGCCGCTGGCTGGGGCACCCAGGCCGGCGGGCTGACCTGGCTGGTGACCGCGTTCGGCATCGGGTACGGCGTCGGCTTCCTGGTGTTCGGCCCCCTTTCCGACCGGTACGGCCGCCGCAGAGTGCTGCTGCTGGGCCTGCCGCTGGCCGCGCTGACGACGGCGCTGGTCGCGGTGAGCCCCTCGCCCGAGGCGGCCCTGGCGTTGCGCGCGGTGCAGGGCGTGGCGGTGGCGACGTTCCCGCCGGCCGCGATGGCCTACCTGGGCGAACGGCTGGAGCCGCGCCGCCGCGTCGTCGCCATCGCCGCGGTGACCGGGGCCTTCCTCGCCTCGGCCGTGTTGTTGCAGGTCGCCGCCCAGCTCCTGGTGGCGGCGATCGGCTGGCGCGGCCTGTTCGCGCTCTCCGCCGCCGGCCTCGTGGCGGCGACGCTGGCCGTGCGCGCCGTCCTGCTGCCCGATCGGCCGCGGGAGGGCGGCGGATCGGTGCTGTCGGCCTACCGGCCGGTGCCCGGGCTGCTGTTCCACCGCGTGCTCGGCCTCCGCTACCTGGCCACGGTCATGCTGATGATCGGCTTCGTGGCGGTCTACACGGGCCTGCAGATCTACGGCGTCAGCTCGCCCGCCGAGCTGCTCGCGCTGCGCGCCGCGGGGCTGCCGTCGATCGTGCTGGTGCCCCTGCTCATGCCCTGGCTGGCCAGGGTCCGGATGACGACCCGGGCGGTGGCGTTCCTGACGGTGGGCGCCCTCGCGCTCGCGGCCGTCGGGCTCACCGGCACCTCCGTGCTGGTGCTCCTGCTCGCGCTCTACGTCGCCGCGATCGCGGGCGGCCTGCCCAGCCTGAACGAGTCGATCTCGGCGGGCGCGGGACCGGCGCGCGGCACGGCGCTGGCGCTGTTCTCCTTCGCGCTCGCCGTCGGCGGCAGCGTCGGCCCGCAGGTGGCGGCGGCGTTCGGCGGCTTCACCCCGCTGATGTACGGCCTGGCCGCCGGCATGGCGCTGGCCGCACTCGCCGTCCTGCTCTCGGCGGCCGGTACGCGCCGCACGGCCCCCTCGGCCGGGAAATGAGCGAATCCTTGCCCGGGACCGAGGCCCGCCGGGCGGTCCCGTGACCGTTCCGGTGCCGGGCGGGGCATTCCTGCCGGGACGTACCAGCCGGTAGGGTGTTACCGGCGGTAACGCAAGGGAGAGGTGCGGCACATGGCGGGGTTCAACCCGGAGCTCAGCGACGACGTGGTCGAGGTTCGCGACTGGGTGCACGCGTTCGCCCGCGACGTGATCCGCCCGGCGGGCGCCGAATGGGACGAGCGCGAAGAGACCCCCTGGCCCGTCATCCAGGAGGCGGCCAAGATCGGGCTGTACTCCCTCGACTTCTTCGCCACCCAGTGGTTCGAGGAGAGCGGGCTGGCGCTGCCGGTGGCGTTCGAGGAGATCTTCTGGGGCGACGCGGGCATCGGCCTGTCCATCGTCGGCACGGGGCTGGCCGCCGCCGCCCTGTCCGCCAACGGCACCCCCGAGCAGATGGGGGAGTGGCTGCCGCGGATGTTCGGCAGTGAGAACGACGTCAAGCTGGGCGCGTTCTGCGCCTCCGAGCCGGACGCCGGCTCCGACGTCGGAGCCATCCGCACCCGCGCCGTGTACGACGGGGGCGACTGGGTGCTCAACGGCGTCAAGACCTGGGCCACCAATGGCGGCATCGCCGACGTGCACGTGGTCGTCGCCTCGGTCGACCCCGACCTCGGCACCAGGGGCCAGGCGTCCTTCGTCATCCCGCCCGGTACGCCGGGGCTGTCCATGGGGCAGAAGTTCCGCAAGCACGGCATCCGGGCCTCGCACACGGCCGAGGTGATCCTGGACAATGTGCGGGTGCCCGGATCCTGCCTGCTCGGCGGCAAGGAGAAGCTGGACGCGCGGCTGGCCCGCGTACGGCAGGGGGAGCGGGCCGGCGAGCAGGCGGCGATGCGCACGTTCGAGACCACCCGCCCGTCCGTCGCCGCGATGGCGGTGGGGATCGCGCGGGCCGGCTTCGAGTACGCCAGGGACTACGCCCGCGAACGCGAGCAGTTCGGCCGCCGCATAGGCGAGAACCAGGCCATCGCCTTCCTGCTCGCCGAGATGGCCACGCGGGTGGACGTGGCCCGGCTGCTGACCTGGCGGGCCGCGTGGATGGCCCGCAACGGCCGGCCCTTCGAGCAGGCCGAGGGGTCGATGTCGAAGCTCGTGGCGGGCGAGACGGCGGTGTGGGTGACCGAACAGGCCATCCAGATCCTCGGCGGTGCCGGCTACACCAGGGAGCACCCGGTGGAGCGCTTCCACCGGGATGCCAAGATTTACACCATTTTTGAGGGCACGAGCGAGATCCAGCGCCTGATCATCGGCCGCGCCGTCACCGGCCTGCCCGTCCGCTGAACGACGAATGCCGCACGGTCAAATCCGGTGAGATCGTCGTATAAGCCGCCGCCGGCATTCTGGTCCCCGGCCAGAACTCGCGACAATTCCGACGAGGGGAAATCGCCGGCGCGGACTCGTGGCGGGAGCGCTCGGTGAGAGCCGGCGGACCGCGCCGGCGCAGAGGTCCAGCGGTCTACCACCCGCCGTACCAGCGGCGATGACGGCGATGACGGCGGCGGCGTGGGCAGTACCACTCTCCCCGGTACCGGCGGCACCGCCGGGGCGGGTGGAGGCCGATCATTTCCGGGTAAGCCATGATTCCTCCCTCGATGGGCTGGCTGACAATTCAGACGCTAGCACCTTAATTCGTATAAATCACGACATATTCGGTTAGCTTGGCGATATTTGACTCCCGAAGCTGCCGAGAAAGGCGCATCCGCGTATCGCGTAAAAAGGTGCCAAATAGTGGGCTCGGCGTCTCGCCGGGGTGGGAGCCGCCGCCGGCGCTGCGCATGCGGAATGCGGCGGCCTTCCCGCACCCGGCCGGAGCCTTGACGGGCTCCTACTGCACGCAGACGTCGCCGGGAATCAGGTCGCAGAGGACCCCGATGGGGTCGACCTGGGCCGCGGCCGGCGCGGTGGCGCCGGTGACCAGCACGGCGGTGGCGACGGTGACGGTGGCGAGGGCGGCCAGGATGCGACGCATGACGTCTCCTTCGGGGGTAACGGCCGGGGATCTGACACCCGTTATTTACCCTGCGTAAGCATTCGACTCCTGTCAGTCAGAGTCGGATCCCTTGGCGGATGAGGCCCAGGTTCCTTACCTGGAAGAACGCCGCGCGTCCCCGGACGTCCGATCGGCGCGGGCGTCAATCTCCAGGGCGGTGGAGCAGGAGCATGGCGGCGTCGTCCAGGAGGGGGCCGCCCGTGTGCTCCACCAGGTCGGCGCGCAGGGCGTCGAGAGCCGCCTGCGGGTCGTCGCGGCGCAGCAGCCACGCCCGCTCGGCCAGCGGGTAGAACTCGCCCGCCGCGTTCCTGGCCTCGATCACGCCGTCGGTGAAGAACAGCACCCGGTCCCCGCGCCCGAACGGGATCCGGTGGGCCTTGACCGCCGAGGAGTCGAACGAGCCCAGCCCCAGCGGCAGGCCCTGCTCGGGCGGCTCGGCGGTGCGCAGGCCGCCGTCGGCCAGGATGAGCAGCGGCGGCGGATGGCCGAAGTTCACCAGCGTCATCTCGGTGTCGTGCACCTCGGCGACGATCGCGGTGACGAACTGCTCGCCGCCCAGGTGCCTGGCCAGGCTGGCCTCCAGGCGCTCGCCGATGTCGGCCGGGTCGGCCTGGTCGTAGGCGGCCTCGCGGAAGGCGCCCAGCACCCAGGCCGCCGTCTCGACCGCCGCCAGCCCCTTGCCCTGGACGTCGCCGATCAGCAGCCGTACGCCGTGCGGGGTGGTGACGATCTCGTACAGGTCGCCGCCGATCCGGGCCTCGGCCTGCGCCGACGTGTACGACAGCGCCACCCGCAGGTCGCCCGCCCGCCGGGGCACGGGCCGCAGCAGCACGCGCTGCGCGACCTCGGCCACCCGGCGGACGCTGGCCAGCTCGCGCTCGCGCTGCAGGCGCAGGCGGGCGGCCAGCATGCTCGCCCCGGTCACGCCCGCGATGCCGATGAGGGTGAGGTTGTTCTCCCAGGTGAACAGCAGGTCGTTGTAGACCGCCATGGGCACGCAGATGGCCAGCGCCACCGCGCCGACCGCGGCGGTCCTGCGCACGCCGCCGGACACCGACGCGAAGGCCGGGCCGAGCGTGAGCAGCGGCAGGAAGACCAGGGACTCCCCGGCCAGCAGGTCGGTCAGGGCGACGCCGAGCATGACGACGAAGGGCAGCCAGCGCAGGACTCGCAACGACCTCATCCGACCCCCGAGTGCACGACCGACCACCTTCGACTCTCCAGCATCGCGCAGGGCACGGGTCGTTCTCAAGCCGCGCCGCTCGTAACCGTGCGCGAGCCCGCCGTTCCGCGATTCTTCGAAAACCGGAGCGGGCGATTGCCGGTATTCCCGGCAGCCGGGGGAATCGTGTCCGGGCCAGCACGCACCGTGAATGGCCGGGTCGTTTTTCACCGGGCCGCCAATTGCTGGATGTGGATAGATTCGTCCTGACAGAAAGGAGTCATCACGTGGCATTGGCCGACGCCGGCATTCGGCGATTAGTGGTGGATTCGGGGGAGCCCCGGACGTGGGTGTCCCTCCGTACGGACCTGGTGACGGCGCTGCTCGGGGTCTGGTTCGGGGTCGGGCTGATGATCGACGCCTGGGCGCACACCAACCTGGCGGAGCTGGAGACGTTCTTCACACCCTGGCACGCGGTCTTCTATTCCGGGTTCGCCGTGGTCTCGGGCTGGATCATCTGGCAGGTCTGGCGGAACGTGCGCGCCGGCCGGCAGGGACTCGCGGCCGTCCCCACCGGCTATCTGGCCGGGCTGGTGGCGATTCCCGCCTTCGCCGCCTTCGGATTCGCCGACATGATGTGGCACACCATCCTCGGCATCGAGACGAGCCTCGACATTCTTTTCAGCCCTTCACATCTCGGGCTCATCGTGACGATGCTCCTCATCATCACCACGCCGCTGCGCTCGGCGTGGAACGCCCCCGACCTGGGCGACCGGCCGACCCTCGGCCGCCTGCTGCCCGCCCTGATCGGGCTCGCCTTCGCCACCACGCTGGTGTCGCTGTTCCTGTCGTACGGGGACGCCATGCAGTACCGCGCGCCCCGCATCGTCGAGGCGTTCTCCTCCGTCAACGACCCCGGCGCGGACCGGCTCGCCCTCGCCATGGTCGTCACCAACGTCGTCATGCTCAGCCCGGTGCTGCTCCTGGCCCGCCGCTGGGCGCTGCCGTTCGGCTCGGTGACCGTCATGTACGCGATCGCCATCCTCATGCCCGGCGCCCAGACGGAGTTCGAGAACGTGCCCGTCCTGCTGTCGTTCGTGGCCGCCGGGTTCGTGAGCGACCTGCTGATCCGCTGGCTGCGGCCGTCCGGCGCGCGGCGCGGCGCCTACTGGGCCTTCGCCGGGCTGTCGGCCTTCGCCACCTGGTCGCTCTACATCGGGATCGCCTCGGCCACCGGGGGCGGTCTGCCCGCCGTGCCCGAGCTGTGGACCGGCGCGCCGATCATCGCCGGGCTGATCGGGCTGGCGCTCGGCGCGCTCTTCCTGCCCAACGCCGTCGGGACACGCTCCGGTGAGACCGAGGCCGCCGGGACCGAGAAGGGCGCGCCTGCCGTGATCGACGCCGAGCGGGCATGATCCGAGTCCTGTGCCTCGCCGCCGTGCTCGTGCTGGTGATGGCCGCCCCCGCCGTGGCGCACAACGTCACGGCGGGGGCGGACCTGCGCATCGCCCAGACGATCGCGGGCGCGGAGGTCACGGTGGTGGTCAAGGGCACGTCCCGGGTGCCGGGGCCGCTGCGGATCGGGGTCGTCGCCTACCAGGCGGTGGCCGGGCTGCCGGTCGGCCTGGAGGTCCGGTCGGTGGAGGACGGCCGTACGGTGACGGCCACGGCCACGGCCGCCGCCGACCCCCGGTACGCCGAGCTGCGGGTCGAGCGGACCGGACCGCACGAGCTGCGGCTGCGCGCGGGGGGCGAGACCGCGGTGGTGCCGTTCCGGGTGCTCGTCGACCGGGGGTCGGCGGCGGACTTCCTCATCTACGGCGGCCTGTTCGTGGCCGCGCTGCTGCTGGTGGGCGGCCTGCTCACCGGGGCGCTGTCCCGTCCGGGCACGGCGATGGCGCTGGCGGCGGGCGCCGCGGCGGGGGTGACGGTGGCCGCCATGGTGATCGTGTTCGAGCCCTGGGTGACGCCCTCGCCTCCCGACGGGGCCGCGCCGACGGCCGAGGCGGCGGCGGGCGCGACGGTGGCGGCGGGCGGGCGGCCGTACGCGCAGGCGCGGGTGGCGACGGTGCCCGCCCGGCCGGCGGTGGGGGAGGAGTTCACGCTGCGCCTGGATCTCGTCGACGGTTCCACCGGGCGGCCGGTGGACGATCTCACCGTTCATCACGAGGCGCTCGCCCACCTGGTCGTCACCAGCCAGGACGGGCGCTACTTCCGCCATGTGCATCCGCTGCGCACGGCCCCGGGACGGCTGGAGGTCAGGCTGACCGCCGACCGCCCCGGCCGCTACCTGGCCCACGCCGAGCTGGAACGGGAGGACTCCGGCGGACAGCTCCTGGAGGCGGGCTTCACCGTCGGCGGCGACCCGGAGCAGGCCGTCCCGGCCACCGCGGGCGAGCCGGGCCCGCAGAGCACCGGGGCCACCGCGGGCGAGCCGGACCCGCCGGCCGCCGTGCCGGGGTTGCGGCCCGCCGTGCCGGTCGCGGGGCGGCCGGCGACGATCGAGCTGGCCGCGCCCGCCGGGGTGCGGCCCTGGCTGGGCATGACCGGTCACCTCATCGTCCGCAGCCGGTCCGGAGACTTCCTCGGTCACGTGCACGAGATGGGCAGCCCGGGGTCGCGCCTGCGCTTCACCTTCAGCTTCCCCGAGCCCGGCCGCTACCTGGCGTGGGTCCAGTACGCCACCGGCGACCGCATCGTGACCACCCCCTTCACCGTGGACGTGACCGCGTCGGAGGCCGCGAGATGAGGCTCAAGATCGCCCTGCCCGCCGCCGCCCTCGTGGTCGCGGCCGTGGCGCTGTTCGTCGTGGGCAGGAGCGCGTCTGCCGAGCCGGTCCACGTGAGCACCACGGGCACGCGCTACGCCGCCACCGTCTCGATCGCCGACCCGGCGCCCGGCCGCGTCACCGTGGAGGTGAAGGTGGACAAGGGCGACGCCGACAGCGTGGCCCTGTCCGCGGTGATGCCCGAGATGGGGCACGCCACGCCCGAGCTCACCGCCACCGAGCGGGAGCCGGGCCGCTTCCTGGGTGAGGGCGAGCTGTTCTCGATGACCGGCGTCTGGGAGCTGTCGATCCGCCTCGACGGCCCCGCGGGCGAGGAGGAGCTCGCCGTCAAGGCCCTGATCACGGAATAAGGCCCTGATCACGGAATAAGGCCCTGATCACGGAATAAGGCCCTGATCACGGAATAAGGCCCTGATCACGGAATGACGCCCACGGGCTGAACCACCGCCGGGCCCGCCGGCCCCACCCGGCCGGCGGCGCCCGGCCCCCTGGTCCTCACCTCCGGCGGCCGGCGGCGCCCGGACCCGTGGTCCCCACCTCCGGCCGGTGGTGCCTTGCCCCCGGTCTCCGTCCCGGTCCGGATCGCCGGCGCGGGCGTTCGCCGCGCCATATTCCCGTCCCCGGGAGAGGGCTTGACAGGACACGCGGTTCCATAAATCATTATCCCTACTTATTAAGTAGAGAAAGGGGAGATCGTGCGAGCGCTCATCCTGCTCGGGCTGGTCGGCCTCGCGGCCCAGCTCGTCGACGGCAGCCTCGGCATGGCCTACGGCGTCACGTCGACCACGCTGCTGCTCGCCATCGGCACCAACGCGGCGGCCGCCTCCGCGACCGTCCACCTCGCCGAGATCGGCACTACGCTCGCCTCGGGCATCTCCCATTGGCGCTTCGGCAACGTCGACTGGAAGGTCGTCGCCAAGATCGGTATCCCGGGGGCCGTCGGCGCGTTCGCCGGGGCGACGTTCCTGTCCAGCCTGTCCACCGAGGTCGGCGCCCCGGTCATGTCGCTGATCCTGCTCTCCCTGGGCGTGTACATCCTCATCCGCTTCACCGCCTTCGGCCTGCCGCGCGGCAACCTGGGCAAGCCGCTGCGCAGGCGCTTCCTGGCGCCGCTCGGCCTGCTGGCCGGCTTCGTCGACGCCACCGGCGGCGGCGGGTGGGGCCCGGTCGGCACCCCCGCCATCCTGGCCAGCGGCCGCCTGGCCCCGCGCAAGGTGATCGGCTCCATCGACGCCAGCGAGTTCCTCGTCGCCATCGCCGCCAGCGTCGGCTTCTTCGTCGGCATCGGCTCGGAGAACATCAACTTCTCGTGGGTGGCCGTCCTGCTGCTCGGCGGCGTCATCGCCGCGCCGATCGCGGCCTGGCTCGTACGGCACATCCCGCCGCGCATCCTCGGCTCGGCCGTCGGCGGCGTGATCGTGCTGACCAACGTGCGCACGCTGCTGCGCAGCGACTGGATCGACGCCTCCGGCGGCGTGCAGACCGTCTCCTACATCGTCATCGCCGTCATCTGGGCCGCCGCGATCGCGTATTCCGTGCGCGAGTACCGCCGCGACAAGGCCAACGAGTCGGTCGACGCGGTGGAGAGCGAGGCGCGGCGGCGCGGCGCCACGGAGGAGGAGACGGCCTCCGCCTGAGCCGCCGGCCTATGAGAATCTCCGCCAGAACCCAGTACGCCCTCGGGGCCATACTTGCCCTGGCCGCCTCCGACAGCCCGGTGCACGCCGAGCGGATCGCCGTGGAGCAGGAGATCCCGCGCCGCTTCTGCGACAACATCCTGCTCCAGCTGCGCCGGGCCGGCCTGATCCACAGCCAGCGCGGCCCCGACGGCGGCTACTGGCTGGCCCGGCCGGCCAAGGAGATCGCCCTGGCCGACGTCATCCGGGTCACCGAGGGCGTCGAACCGGTCATCCGCCCCTTGTCCCCGGCCGCCGCGCCGCTCGCCGAGGTCTGGGCCCGGCTGCGCGACCACGAGGACGCCCTGCTCAACGAGATCACCCTGGCCGACATCGTGGACGCCGCCTCCGGACGCGGCTGAGACGCCCGGATCGCGGCGCGGATCACGGCGCGGATCACGGCGCGGATCACGGCCGGGGCCGGTCGGCTGAGCGACCGGGCCGGGGCCGGTCGGCGAGGTCAGGGCCGGTTGGCGGGGCCGGGGCCGGTCGGCGGGGTGGCAAGCTGGGGCGGTGGCTTTCGGAGTGCGTGAGTTCGAGCTGGCGCTGCTGCACCGCATGCGCGACGTCAACCCGGACAGGGTGGCGGAGGCGCTGGCCGCCATGGGCGCCTCCCGGGGCGAGCAGCGCGAGGCCCACGCCCACTGGACGCGGCTGGTCCACGTCCGCAAGCCGGCCGGCGCCCTGCGGCTGGCGCTCGGCCCGGCGCCGCACCGCGGCCGCAGGCCGGCGGGCAGCCTCACCTGCGACGTGCTGCGCTGGCCGCTGCCGAGCTGGCCCGGCCTGGCGTACGAGGCGCTGTTCGGCCCCGGTGGCGAGTTGTGGAACCAGTGGTTCGTCCGCCCCTCGGGGGTCGTCCCGCTGACCTTCGCGGACCTGACCCCCTGGACGTGCGTGGTCGCCGACGTCGTGGCGAGCTTCCCCGGCGCCGTGCAGATCGACGGCCCGGCCCCGCAGCACTGGACCGTCGACCTCCGGCACGGCGGCCGGGCCCACCGGGCCCGGTTCGTGTACGGGCTCTTCCAGCGCCTCGACCCGGCCCCCACGGGCCCCTAGCGCGGGCGCGGCCCCACGGGGTCCTGGCGCGGGCATTGCCCTCGCGAGTCCCTCGCGAGTCCCTAGCGCGGGCGCTTCACCGACAGCAGCGCGTGGTAGGCGGGCTTGGGAGCCAGGTTCTCGTCCAGCAGGCAGGCCGCGCCCTGCCCCTCGAACCAGCCGGGCACCCACGAGTGCCGGTCGGTGTAACCCCAGACGGTGAGCTCGCGGCAGGCCCGGACGCTGAGGCAGTCGGTGAGGGCACGCCGGTAGTAGTCGGCCTGGGTGGCCAGCTTCTCCGGGGTGACGGGCAGCTCCATGCGCACGTCCAGCTCGGTGATCGCGACCTCCAGGCCCAGGTCGGCGAAGCGGCGCATGACGTTCGCCCAGTCGCCGGGGTAGTCGTACTGGATGCCGAGGTGGCCCTGGAAGCCGACGCCGTGGATCGGCACGCCCTGCGCCTGCAGCTCCTTGACCAGGGAGAGGGTGGTCTCGATCTTGGGGGCGTTCCACTCCAGGTTGTAGTCGTTGATGAAGAGCCTGGCGTGCGGGTCGGCGCGGTGCGCCCAGCGGAAGGCGTCGGCGATGTAGCCGGGGCCGAGGTGCTTGAGCCAGATGCTCTGCCGCATCGTGCCGTCCTCCTCCACGACCTCGTTGACCACGTCCCAGGCCCGGATCTTGCCCTTGTACCGGCGCACCTGGGTGGTGATGTGGTCGCGCAGGATCGTCCGCAGCTCGGCGGCGCCGATCGAGCCGTCCTCGACGCCGGCCGTCAGCCAGGCGGGGAGCTGGTTGTGCCAGACGAGGGTGTGGCCGCGCACCTGCTGGCGGTTGCGGCGCGCGCTCTCGACGAGGGTGTCGGCGTCGTCCCAGGTGAACACGCCCCGCTCCGGCTCCACCGACTCCCACTTCATCGCGTTCTCGGCGGTGACGTGGTTGAACTCGCGGTTGAGCGTCCTGCGGTAGTCGGGCTCAGCGCGCAGGGCCGCGATGTCCACCGCGGAGCCGATCTTGACGCCGGTCTGCTGCGCGAGCCGGCGCAGGTCCTTGGCCGGGTGGGAAGGCGTGGGGTGGGGATGCGCGTACGCGGGGAGCGCGGGGACGGCGAGGGTGAGGGCGAGCGCGAGGATCAGGGGCTTCACCGAATGACCTCCGATGCAGAAGCCGGGGGGTGCAGGAAGGGAGATGCGGCCGAAAGTTTCGGAATTGTGTCGATAGTTTCACCGACTGCCGGAACCGTAAGCGCTCGCGGACGCCACGTCAACCACTCCGGGCGCGCGGAGCTCAGGCGCGCTGGTGCGTACGGGACCGCCACGGCACCTGGTACGCCCACTGCCAGGCCAGTTCGAGCGGCCCCCGGTCGAATCGGCGCAGCCACAGCGACGCCAGCGTCATGAACAGCAGGCAGATCCCCGCCCACGCGACCGGCACCCACCACGGCCGCAGCCCGTCCAGCCGCCCGGCCAGACCCAGCCCCCAGTCGTAGCAGAGCGCGCCGGCCACCAGGTTCTGGAAGACGTAGCAGGACAGCGCCGTGCGGCCCACGTCGGCGAACCCCCGCCGCAGCACGCCCGGCGCGCCCTTCATGCCGAGCACGATCGAGGTGACCAGCGCCAGCAGGCCCACCGCGACCAGCGGCGCGAGCAGGTAACGGTCGACCAGGAACCAGGTGGGGCCGGCGAAGGAGGCGGCCAGGTTCAGCGGCGCGCCGACGCCGAGCCCGGCCACCATCAGCCGGGCCCGCAGCCGCGCGCCGCGCTCGTCGAAGACCCCGGCGCGCATCAGCCGGACGCCGAGCAGGAACAGCACGATGCCCAGGGGCACGATGAAGACCAGCTCCGCGCGGAAGGTCACGAGGTTGTCGAGGCGCAGCCGCACCTGGTCGGGCCAGCTCGCCGGGTACGCCGGAGCCGCCCCCGCGCCGCCGCCCGGCACGGTCGCCAGCGCCAGCGTGGCCAGCCCCACCAGGGCCAGGTGCAGCGTGCCGGCGGCGACCATCCAGGCCGTGATGGCGTGCTCGCTCCGCCCCACCAGGTACGCCACGATCACGGACGTGATCGCGTACCCCATCAGCACGTCGAACTCGAAGACCAGCACGTAGTGCAGCACGCCCTCGATGAACAGCAGCGACGCCCGCCAGAGGTAGCGCCCCGGCCAGCGCATGCCCTTGCGCACCGCGCTGCGGTACTGCAGTTCGAGCCCCACCCCGAACAGCAGCGTGAGCAGGCCGAGGAACTTGCCGTTGGACAGGAACCGCAGGAAGGTCTCCACCGGGCCGCCGCCGCCGAACTGGAGCAGCTCCAGCGCGCCGCCGGGGGCCGTGAAGATCCAGATGTTCGTGCCGAGCGTGCCGAGGATGGCCACCCCGCGCAGCACGTCGAGTGCGTCGATGCGTCTGGTCACACCTACAAGCCTGCTGGTCAGGGGGCCTGAGGGCATCGGCCTGCGGAGCGAGATGCGTGGTACATCGATCGATGTACCACGTTACGTCTTTGGTCCCGCCGGCTCCTTCGCGGCCACGTCTTTGGTCGCAGGACGCCGGGGACGGGAGCGGGCGGCCGCGGGAGCGGAGTCCACGCGGCCGCCCTGCCAGTCCCGCGGCCAGTCCCGCGGCCTGGCCTGGCCAGAGCCTGGCCAGAGCCTGGCCAGAGCCAGGCCAGAGACAGCGTGTCCCAGCCGGGGTCACGCCTCGATGCCGGCCTCCTTGGCGGCGCGGTCGATGGCGGCGAGCTCGTCCTCGCTGAAGTCCAGCCGGTCCACGGCCGCCACGTTCGCCTCAAGCTGCTCGGGGCTGGAGGCGCCCACGAGCACGGAGGTGACGCGCGGGTCGCGCAGCGCCCAGGCCAGCGCGAGCTGGGCCACCGTCTGCCCGCGCGACTCCGCCAGGACCGACAGCGCCCGGACGAACGTCAGCACCTCCGGCGTCACCCGGTCCGCGGTCAGGAACCGGCCCTCGGCCGCCCTCGAGTCGGCCGGAATGCCGTTCAGGTAGCGGTCGGTCAGCAGGCCCTGCGCCAGCGGCGAGTAGACCACGCAGCCGACGCCCTCCTCCTCCAGCACGCCGAGCAGGGACTCCTCGATGCGCCGGTTGAGCAGGGAGTACGGCGGCTGGTGCACCAGCAGCGGGGTGCCGAGCGCGCGCAGCAGGCGGGCGGCCTCGGCGGTGCGTTCGGGCGAGAAGTTGGACACGCCGACGTAGAGCGCGCGGCCGGTGCGGACCATGTGGTCCAGCGTGGCGACCTGCTCCTCCAGCGGCGTGTCCTCGTCGTCGCGGTGCAGGTAGAAGATGTCCACGTAGTCGAGGCCGAGCCGGGCCAGCGAGCGGTCGAGCGTGGCCAGCAGGTGCTTGCGCGAGTTGCCCTTGCCGTAGGGGCCGTCCCACATCGGGTTGCTGCCCTTGGTGGTGACCACGGCCTCGTCACGCAGCGACCGCGGGAAGAGCCGGCCGAACGCGGCCTCGGCCGCCCCGATCGGCGGGCCGTACCTGTCGGCGATGTCGAAGTGGGTGATGCCCAGGTCGAAGGCCTTGTGCAGGATCGCGCGCTGGACGTCGAGCGGCTTGCCCTCGCCGAAGTTGTGCCACAGGCCGAGCGAGACGGCGGGCAGGAGGAGCCCGCTGCGTCCGCACCTTCTGTACGGCTGGCGTTCGTAGTCCAAGGATGACCTTCCGCATGAAATCGCGAATGAAACGTTTTACCGCCCAAGTTAAGCACCTTCCCGGCCTCTCCCGCCGCCCCGCCCGCCGCCCCGCCCGCCGCTCCGCCCGCCGCGGCCCGCCGGTTCAGGTCAGGTGCACGCCGATGAGGCAGGTGTCGTCGTCGGTGTCGGAGTTGCAGTGCGTGAGCAGGTCGTCCAGGCGGTGGTCCAGCGTCGCGGCGTGCCGCCGGGCGACGGCCAGGAGCTGGTCCTGGGCGTGGCGCATGTTGTGGTCGCGCCGCTCGATCAGGCCGTCGGTGTAGAGCAGCAGGGTGTCCTCGGCCCGCAACTGCAGGCGGCCCTCCTCGTACCGCGCGTCGGTGAACGCCCCCAGCAGCGGCCCCTTCACCATCGGCAGCTCCGCGCCGTCCCCCTCGCGCAGCAGGATGGGCGGCAGGTGGCCGGCCCTGGCCCAGCGCAGGACGCGGGTGGGCGGGTCGTACAGGCCGCACACGGCCGTGGCGGTCATGCGGTCGGCCAGGTGGTGGGCGACCTGGTTGAGCCAGCTCATGATCTGCGCCGGGCCCGCGCCCGTGGTGGCCAGGCCGCGCAGCGCGTTGCGCAGGATCACCATGCCGGTGGCCGCCGCCACGCCGTGCCCCGCCACGTCGCCCACCGACAGCAGCACGCGCCGGGACGGCAACGCGACCGCGTCGTACCAGTCGCCGCCGACCAGGTCCTCCTTCTGCGCCGGACGGTAGCGGACGGCGATGTGCAGGCCGAAGGAGTCCATCGTGCCGTGCGAGGGCGGCATGATGGCCTGCTGGAGCTGCAGGGCCAGGCGGTTGCGCGCGGCCGACTGCTGCTCGGTGTGGGCGAGCTGGTCGCGGGTGACCGACAGCGCGACCTCCGTCCAGTGCTGCGAGGAGATGTCCTGGTACGCCCCGCGCACCGCCATCAGCCGCCCGTCCGGCCCGAAGACCGGCTCGGCCACGACCCGCATGTGCCGGTCGATCCCGTCGCGGCGGCGCAGCCGGAACGCCACCGCCGCGAACCGCCGGTGGTGCAGCACCGTGCGCAGGAACCGGCCGATGGCGATCTCGTCGTCGGGGTGGGCGTGGTCGCGCAGCCGTTCCAGGGGGATCGGGCGGTCGCCCATCGCCAGGCCGTACAGGGAGTAGAGCTGGGCGTTCCAGGTGATCTGGCCCGTCACCGCGTTCTCCTCGAAGCCGCCGATGCGGCCCAGCCGCTGCGCGTGCTCCAGCAGCCCGGCCAGGCGGGCGCCCTCGTCGTGGTCGCGCCACACCATCAGCACGCTGTCGCCGTGCCGGGTCAGGCTCACGTCGGCCACGCCCGTCGTGCTCAGGCCGAGCGGCATGCGCTCGGCGCGGAACGGCTCGCCGGTCGCGTGCACGCACTCCAGCCGCGCGAACAGCCCGCCCGCCGCCCGCGGGTAGGCCTCCAGCAGCCGCCCGCCCGGCGCCAGCGGATACGCGTCGAGCAGCAGCCCGTCGCCGCCGGTGATCCGCTCGTTGACGTGCTGGATGCGGAAGTCGGCCGGCTCGCCGCGGGCGTCCGGCTGCGCCCGCAGCACCAGCGCCGGATCGGGCAGCGCGTCCGCCAGGTCCACGATCTCCGCCAGCATCGCCGCGGAGGCGGCGGCCTGCTCGGCGGGCCGGGCGGGCTCGGCGGGCTCGGCGGTCGTGATGGGGGCGGTCGTGATGGGGGCGGGCGGGGACGGGGTGTGGAGGGGCGGGACTGCTGGGCCGAACGGTGAGTCGAGGGTGTGCGCGCACAGGTCGGCCATGGCCTCGATCTGCCGCTCCAGGCGGGGCGGATGCGGCGGCAGCGCGTGCGGCCAGCAGATCTCCAGCACCCCCAGCACCCGCCCGGCGACCGTCATGGGCACCGTCACCCGGCCGCCGCCCGCGACGAGCCGGCCGATGGCGGGCAGGCCCGGGTCGGTGTGCCAGATCATGCGCCGCTCCGCCAGCGTCCGGCCGGCCGGGGTGACCACGCCCGGCGGGAGGTGCCGCCACCGCCTGGCCTCCTCCGTGCCGAAGCCGGCGTGCCCGGCCAGGGTGAGCGAGGCGCCCGGCTCGGCCGCCCACACCGCCACCGCCCGGGCGCCCAGCGGGGCCAGCGCGTGCTCCAGCAGCGCGGCGGCCACCACCATGGTGTCGGGGGCGCCGAGTGCGGCGCTCTCGGCGGTGCGCAGCCGTACGGAGGCCGCCGGGTCGTCCTCGCCGGCCTCGCCGATGCGGTCGCGGGCGACCTGGTTGACGACGTCGGCCGCGACCTCCAGCGGGGACACGCCGGCCTTGGCCGCCAGCCCGGCGAGCTGCTCGGCCGCCTGGGCGGGGCCGCAGCCCAGCCGCTCGACCAGGACCCCCTTGGCCAGCTCGATCACGGCCCGGTCGGCGGCGGCGCGCCGGGTGCGCTCGATCTCCTGCCGCAACCGCTCGACGGTCGCCGCCAGCCTCCCCAGGTCCCGCTCCCCCGCCGCTTCCCCGTCGTTCCACCGGCCGGCCGGTCCGCCGTCGTTCCGCTCACCGGCCGGTCCGTCGTCGTTCCGCTCACCGGCCGGTCCCTCGCCGGTCCGCCGGCCGGCCGGTTCGCCGGAGGGGGCCGGGGAGCTTCCGGAAGGGGGTGCGGGGGGAGGGGTCACGGGGGCGTCGTCGGAAGGAGTGTGCACGTGCCGCTCCTCGTCGCGAGTGGTCAGGACGGGTCCATCCAGTGCTGGATGCGTTCGATGAGGTGGTCGGCGTCCACCGGCTTGGTGACGTAGTCGCTGGCCCCGGCCGCCAGGCTCTTCTCCTGGTCGCCCGGCATCGCCTTGGCGGTGACCGCGATGATCGGCAGGTCCGCGTACCGGGGCATGGACCTGATCGTCTCCGTGGCGGTGTAGCCGTCCATCTCCGGCATCATGACGTCCATCAGGATCAGGTCGGTCTCCTCGTGGGCCGTCAGCGTGTCGATGCCCTTGCGGCCGTTCTCGGCGTGCAGGACGCGGATGCCGTGGATCTCCAGCATGCTCGTCAGCGCGTACAAGTTGCGGGCGTCGTCGTCCACCACCAGGACGGTCCGGCCGGCCAGGGTGTTGTCGATCTCCCGGCCCTCCGCCGCGCCCATGGTGTCGGTCCTGACGAGCGGCAGCACGTCGCCGGGCTGGTCGGCGGTCAGGTGCAGCGCGATGCGCTCGCGCAGCTCGTCGAGGCTCGACAGCAGTTCGAGGGGCTGGTGCGCCAGGCGCACCTCCTGCTGGGCGTGGGTGCGCCAGTTGTTGTAGGCCAGCACGGGCACTCCGTGCAGGCGGGGTTCGTCGTTCATGGCCGCCAGCAGCCGATATGCCGACATGTCGGGCATGTTGAGGTCGAGCACGATGCAGTGGCAGGGCTGCCCCGACAACATCACGGCCGCTTCGTCGGCTCCGGCCGCCGTGACCACCTCCATGGTCCCCTCCCGGTCGCGCGCGCTGGCCAGATCGCCCACGACGCTGTCGGAGACCAGCGACAGCAGCCCGTTCCTGCGCTCCTCGATCACCAGCAGCCGCCGCCGCGCGGCCGGGGGCGTGACCGCCGCCTGCGCGGGCTCGCCGCCCTCCGCCGGCATCGCCTCGAACCCGGGCCGCGCCACCGGCAGGTACAGGGTGAACACGCTGCCCTGCCCCGGCGTGCTCTGCACGGTGATGGCGCCGCCCAGCAGGTAGGCGATCTCGCGGCTGATCGACAGGCCGAGGCCGGTGCCGCCGTACTTGCGGCTGGTGGTGCCGTCGGCCTGCTGGAACGCCCCGAAGATCGCGCGGCCGGCTCGATGCGCAGCTCCACGCTGCCCGTCTCGGTGAACTTGACGGCGTTGGAGAGCAGGTTGCGCAGCACCTGGCGCAGCCGGGAGTCGTCGCAGCACCTGGCGCAGCCGGGAGTCGTCGGTGAGCAGCTCGGACGGCACGCCCGGCGCGGTGGTGACGCGGAAGTCGAGCTTCTTCTGCCCGGTCATGGGCCGGAACGTGGCCTCCACGTAGTCGAGCAGCCGTGGCAACTGCACCCACTCGGGGTTGATGTCCATCTTGCCCGCCTCGACCTTGGACAGGTCGAGGATGTCGTTGATGAGCTGCAGCAGGTCGGAGCCGGCCGAGTGGATGATGCCG
>NZ_KL647031.1:762208-762881 GCF_000725485.1 Nonomuraea candida
GCGGGTGTGGTTCTGGGCCAGGAGCTGGGCCAGGATGAGCAGCGAGTTGAGCGGGGTGCGCAGCTCGTGGCTCATGTTGGCGAGGAACTCGCTCTTGTAGGTCGAGGCCAGCGAGAGCTGGTGCGCCCGCGCCTCCAGCTCCTGCCTGGCCTGCTCGATCTCCAGGTTCTTGGTCTCGATGTCCTGGTTCTGGCGGGCCAGCAGCGTGGCCTTCTCCTCCAGCTCGGCGTTGGAGCGCTGCAGCTCCTGCGACTCCTTGAGCAGCTCGTCGGTACGGGCGTTGGCGACGATCGTGTTCAGGTTGACCCCGATGGTCTCCATGAGCTGGTCGAGGAAGGCCCGGTGGACCGGCGTGAACGCCTGCACCGAGGCCAGCTCGATCACCCCGAGCACCTGCTCCTCCACCACGATGGGCAGCACGATCACCGAGGCGGGCGCGGTGCTGCCGAGCCCGGAGGAGATCGTGAGGTAGCCGGGCGGCAGCTCGGTCATGGCGATGGTCCTGCGGCTGCGCGCGGCCTGCCCGACGAGCGCCTCGCCCAGCTTGAACCGGGTGGGCCGCAGCCGGTCGACCGGGTAGCCGTAGGCGCTGATGAGCTGCAGCTCGCTCTCCTCGGCCAGGAAGAACGCGCCGTACTGGGCCGAGACCAGCGGGGCCAGCTCGTTCATCACC
>NZ_JOAG01000003.1 GCF_000725485.1 Nonomuraea candida
GACAAGTCGACCGCACCAACCACCGCGCGAGCACCACCATCGACGTCCTCACCGAACACCAGTTGACAGCAGCCCAAAGCCCTTAACTTCCCGGCATTGGCTCTAGCCCTCGTGCCGCCTCGCACCGGAAGCGATCGGGCCATTGGAAGACCAAGAGCGCTTTCGCGTGCGACAATCAAGTCACATGCGTGAGGTCTGGCCGGGCGAGCCCTATCCACTCGGCGGCACCTGGGACGGCGTTGGCACCAGTTTTTCGGTGTTCTCCGAGGTCGCCGAGCGGGTCGAGCTGTGCCTTTTCCACGATGACGGCTCCGAGGAACGCGTCGACCTGCCCGAGGTCGACGGGTTCGTCTGGCATGGATATCTCCCGGGCATCCAGCCGGGGCAGCGCTACGGCTATCGCGTGCACGGCCCCTACGAGCCCTCGCAGGGTCACCGGTGCAACCCGGCCAAGCTGCTGCTCGACCCCTACGCCAAGGCCATCGACGGGGAGCTGACCTGGAACCAGGCGCTGTTCCCCTACTACTTCACCGATCCCAGCCGGCGCAACACCGAGGACAGCGCGCCCTACATGCCGAAGAACGTGGTGATCAACCCGTTCTTCGAGTGGGGCAACGACCGGCCGCCGCGCACCCCGTACCACCAGACGGTGATCTACGAGGCGCACGTGCGCGGGCTGACGATGCGCCACCCCGACGTGCCCCCCGACCTGCGCGGCACCTACGCCGGCGTGGGTCATCCGGCGATCATCGAGCACCTGCTGTCGCTCGGGGTGACGGCGGTCGAGCTGATGCCGGTGCACCACTACATGCCCGAGCACTTCCTGGTGGCCCGGGGGCTGACCAACTACTGGGGCTACAACACCATGGCCTACCTGGCGCCCCACGGGCGCTACTCCGGGTCGGGCACCCGGGGGCAGCAGGTGCTGGAGTTCAAGGCCATGGTGCGGGCGCTGCACGAGGCGGGCATCGAGGTCATCCTCGACGTGGTCTACAACCACACGGCCGAGGGCGACCACATGGGGCCGACGCTGGGCTTCAGGGGGATCGACAACGTCGCCTACTACCGCCTGCACGACGGCGACCGGCGCTACTACCTCGACTACACCGGCTGCGGCAACTCCCTCAACGTGCGCTCCCCGCACGCGCTGCAGCTCATCATGGACTCCCTGCGCTACTGGGTGCTGGAGATGCACGTCGACGGGTTCCGCTTCGACCTGGCCTCGGCGCTGGCCAGGGAGCTGCACGACGTCGACCGGCTGAGCGCGTTCTTCGACCTGATCCAGCAGGACCCGGTGATCTCGCAGGTCAAGCTGATCGCCGAGCCGTGGGACGTGGGGCCGGGCGGCTACCAGGTCGGGAATTTCCCGCCTTTGTGGACGGAGTGGAACGGCAAATATCGCGACATCGTGCGCGATTTCTGGAGAGGCACCCATTCGGCCCTGCCGGAGTTCGCCTCCCGCCTGACCGGCTCCGCCGACCTGTACGAATCCTCCGGCCGCCGCCCCGTCGCCTCGATCAACTTCGTCACCTGCCACGACGGGTTCACGCTGACCGACCTGGTCTCCTACGACCACAAGCACAACGAGGCCAACGGCGAGGACAACCGCGACGGCACCAACGACAACCGCTCCTGGAACTGCGGCGCCGAGGGCCCGGTCGAGGACCCCCAGATCGTCACGCTGCGCCGCCGCCAGCGCCGCAACTTCCTGGCCACGCTGTTCCTGTCGCAGGGCGTGCCGATGCTCTCCCACGGCGACGAGATCGGCCGCACCCAGCGGGGCAACAACAACGCCTACTGCCAGGACAACGAGCTGGCCTGGGTGGACTGGTCGCTGGTGCACGCCGAGTCCGACCTGCTCGACTTCGTCCGCGCGCTGTCCAAGCTGCGCCGCGAGCACCCGGTCTTCCAGCGCCGCCGCTTCTTCCACGGCCGCCACCCCGACAACGGCAAGCGGGACCTGGTCTGGCTGACGCCCGGCGGGCAGGAGATGACGGCGGGCGACTGGCACATCGGCTACGCCAAGTCGCTGATGGTCTACCTGAACGGCGAGGCGATCACCGAGCCGGGGCCCCGAGGCGAGCGGATCGTGGACGACTCGTTCCTGCTGCTGATCAACGCCCACCACGAGAGCCTGCCGTTCACGCTGCCGGGCCCGGAGTTCGGCACGCGGTGGCTGCCCGTGCTCGACACCAACCACGACACGGTGGAGGAGGCGTTCGCGGACGACGGGTGGCAGGCGGGCGACCTGGTGGCCGTCACGGCGCGCTCGCTGCAGGTGCTGCGCCAGCCCCGGCAGGCAAAGGTTTGAACGAACAGCCCCGGCAGGCGAAGCCCTGGACGAACAGCCCCGGCAGGCGAAGGTCTGAACGTCAGCCCTGGAAGGCGAAGCCCTGGACGATCGTCCCCGGGCCGATGAGCCTGCCGGGCCGGAGCCGGGTCAGAAGACGCGGGTCGCGCTGGCCGCGAGGAACACCAGCGTGAAGACCGTCACCCCGGCCAGGCCGTGCAGCGCCACCGCGAGCGCGGGGAAGCCGCGTCCCGCCGTCGTGTGCCGGCCCGCGCCCAGCCAGCGGGTGAGCATCGCGAACCCCAGCAGCGCCGCCGCGGCCAGCCCCGCGAACGCCGCCCACACCAGCGCCCGGCTGCCCGTGATCAGCCCGGCCGCCCAGAGCACCAGCGCCGAGACCGCCAGCGCCGGATGGGCGACGACCAGGGTGGCGGGGAAGCGGGTGACCTTGGCGCGGCGCAGGCCGCCGTTCGCCACCCAGAACGACAGCAGGTAGACCCCGGCGAGCGCGGCGATCGTCCACGCCACGGCGGTGACCAGGCCCATGGCCCGCCCCCCTCCCCCTCAGCCCCTATCCCTATCGTCACGTTAAGCGGAGAATCGCCGATACGTCCGGGCAATAGGGAAAAGCGGTATCCCGCCGGAAAACCCCCGTCGGATGAATGTCGGTGCGGTGTGCCAAGGTAGAGGAGTGCGGCGCATCTATCCCGACATACAGGACAATCCGGACATCGTGCAGGCCTACGCCTACCCCGAGGACCGGCCGTGGCTGCGGCTCAACATGGTCGCCAGCGTCGACGGCGCGGCCTGGCTCAAGGGGCGGTCGGGGCCGCTGTCGAGCACGGGCGACAAACGCGTCTTCCAGACCCTGCGCGGGCTGGCCGACGTGATCGTCGCGGGCGCCGCGACCGTGCGCAAGGAGGGCTACGGCCCGGTCCCGCCGCGCGAGGCGTGGGCGGAGGTGCGCCAGGGCCGTCCCGAGGTGCCGCCCATCGCCGTGATCAGCCGCAGCCTCGCCCTCGACTTCGACGGCGAGCTGTTCACCGACGCGCCCAGCAGGACGATCGTGATCACCTGCGAGGCCGCGCCCCACGAGCGGCGCAAGGAGGCGGCCCGGCGGTCCGACCTGATCGTGGCCGGCGAGGAGCGGGTGGACATGCGGCAGGCCGTGGCCGAGCTGCACAAACGGGGGCTGACCAGGGTGCTGTGCGAGGGCGGCCCCCGGATCAACGCCCAGCTCTCGGCCTGCGACGTGGTCGACGAGCTGTGCCTGTCGATCAGCCCGCTCCTGGTCGGGGGCGGCGCGGCGCGCATCCAGAACGGCGAGCCCGCGCAGGTCAGGCTGGATCTCAGCCAGGTGCTGGAGGAGGACGGCGTGCTCTTCTGCAAATACACGAGGAGCTCGCGAGCGGACGAGGGGGCACAGGCATGACCGAACCGACTGAGCTGACGGAGCCGGTGGCGGGGGCCGGGGGTGACGAAGAGCCCGAGCCGGTGCCCAACCTGCCGGTGCGGCCGCCGGTGCCGCCGATGCTGGCCAAGCCGGTCAAGACCATGCCGAAGCAGGACGGCACGCTCTACTACGAGCCGAAGTGGGACGGGTTCCGGTGCATCGTCTTCCGCGACGGCGACGAGGTCTACCTCGGCAGCCGCAACGAACGGCCGTTCACCCGCTACTTCCCCGAGCTGGTCGAGGCGGTCAGGAGGGAGCTGCCCGAAAGGTGCGTGGTCGACGGCGAGATCGTGCTGCCGATGGGCTCGCAGCTCGACTTCGACGCGTTGCAGCAGCGCATCCATCCGGCCAAGTCGCGGGTGGCGCTGCTGGCCGAGCGCACGCCGGCCCAGTTCGTCGCGTTCGACCTGCTGGCGCTGGGTGACGAGTCGCTCATGGAGGTGCCGTTCTCCGAGCGGCGGGCGCGGCTGGTGGGGTTGTTCGGCGAGAAGGGCGGCTCCATCCGGCTGACCCCGGTCACCACCAACTACGAGCAGGCGGGCGAGTGGTTCGAGATGTTCGAGGGGGCCGGGCTCGACGGGATCATCGTCAAGCCGGGCGACCAGCCGTACATCCCGGACAAGCGCACGATGTTCAAGGTCAAGCACGAGCGCACCGCCGACGTGGTGGTGTGCGGCTACCGCGAGCACAAGTCGGGGCCGATCGTGGGCTCGCTGCTGCTCGGCCTCTACGGCGACGACGGGCGGCTGCACCACGTGGGCGTGGCGGCCTCGTTCCCGATGAAGCGCAGGGCGGAGCTGGTCGAGGAGCTCAGGCCCTACCTCGCGGAGCTGAGCGAGCATCCGTGGGGACACTGGGCCGAGCAGGCGCAGGCCAACCTCGGGCAGCCGGCCGCCGGGCCCGCGACGGGCGGGCAGCGGGTGCCGGGCGCGGTGTCGCGGTGGAACGCCAAGAAGGACCTGTCGTTCATCCCGCTCAGGCCGGAGCTGGTGATGGAGGTGGCCTACGACCAGATGGAGGGCGACCGGTTCCGGCACACGGCGCACTTCCGGCGGTGGCGCCCTGACCGCACCCCCGAATCGTGCACTTATGAGCAGTTGGAGCGTCCGGTTAGTTACAACCTTGACGACATCCTTGCCCGCTAGCCCGAGATCCCGTTATATCTCGATATATGAGCACAGGGGATGAGTTAAAGGCGGCCGTGGCCGCACGGCGTGATCTCGGGCCCGACTTCGAGGACGCCGTGGTGGAGTCGTTTCTCGACAAGATGGGCCAGGAGATCGACCGGCGGGTGGACGAGCGGCTGGCCAAGGCCGCCCCGCAGGCGCCGGCCCGGCAGAGCACGACGGCCGACGGGCAGCGGCTGGCGCTGGCGATCGTCTCGCTGTCGCTGGGCACCCTCGCCACCCTCGTTCTCGTGCTGACGGGCAACCGGATGTCCTACGTGATCCCGGTCTGGATCTGCATCATCATCGTGAACGTGCTGTTCAACAACAACCGGGGCAAGGGCTAGGACAGCCAGATGAGCCCGGCGAACCGGCCGCCGGGCTGCTCCCTGCGGTGGGAGTAGAGCTCCTGCGACTCGATCGTGCAGCGGGCGTCGTGGCGCACGTCGGCCACGCCCGCCGCCCTGAGCTGGGCCTCGATCCCGGCACGCAGGTCCAGCGCGGGGGTCTGCCACGACGTCGTGGACCACGTCGCCGGCACCTTCGCGGCCACCCGCGCCCGCAGGTCGGCGGGCACCTCGTAGCAGCGGCCGCACGCGCCCGGGCCGATCAGCGCCACCATCCGGCCGGGCTCGGCCCCCTTGCCCGCCATGGCCTCGACCAGGGCCGTGGCGATGCCCGCCTCGGTGCCGGGGCGGCCGGAGTGGGCCGCGCCGACCATCCTGGCCACCGGGTCGGCCACCAGCACGGCGGGGCAGTCGGCGCCGAGCGAGGCCAGCGCCAGGCCGGGCTCGGTGGTGAACACGCCGTCGAGCTCGGGCGGGTCGTCGCCGAACGGCTCGCTCACGTAGGCGACGTCGGCGCTGTGGACCTGGCGCATGAACACCACGGCCCGCACGCCCAGCTCGGCCCTGAGCCCCTCGCGGTTGGCCCGGACGTTCGCCGGGTCGTCGCCGACCAGGCCGCCGAGGTTGCGCGAGCCGTAGGGCGGGGCGCTGACCCCTCCGTGACGGTCGGTGATGACGGTGTGGACACCGGGGGCGAGCTGCATACTCCCGATCTTAGAGCGGCCGGGCAAGGCTCGGCCCAGGCCGGGCCGAGGCGGCCGGGCCCGGGCCAGGCGACAGGGCCCAGGCCAGGCGACAGGGTCCGAGCCAGGTGGTCAGGGGTTGAGGCGGTGGACCGTGAGGGGGCCGCCGCCCCAGCGGCCGATCGCCTCCTCGTCGGCGAAGGCCAGCACCCGCATCATGTTGCCGCCGTCGCTCAGCTTCACGTTGCGGCGCAGCCGGCGGGCCAGGTCGGCGGGCAGGTTGGTGGTGCCGGCCTCGATCGTGTCCCCGTAGTGCGGCGCGAAGGCCACCCCCGCGAAGCCGGTGCGGCGCAGCAGCGTGGGCACGGTCTCGGAGGAGTAGAACATCAGGTGGTTCTTGGTGAAGCCGCTCCACTTGGAGCCGTACGCCTTCAGCAGCAGCGAGCGGGCGTTCACGGTCAGGATGAGCAGCACCCCGCCGGGCGCCAGCAGGGAGCGGAACCGCTGGAAGTCCTCCAGCGGCCTGGGCAGGTGCGCCAGCACCGACCACAGGGTGATCACGTCGAAGCCGCCGGCGGCGATCTCGGGCACGTCCTCGGGCGAGCCGAAGTAGGTGCGGGCCCGGCTGAGCCGCTCGTTGGCCTGGGCCACCGACTCCGGCGACAGGTCCACCCCGCAGGCGTCGAAGCCGCGCTGCTCGGCCAGCTCCAGGAAGAGCCCGACGCCGGAGCCGAAGTCGAGCAGCCGGCGCTCCTTGCCCTCGTCGAACACCGGCGAGAAGGCGCGCATGGTCAGCTCGTAGCGGCGTTGCCGGTTGGCGGCGTATTTGCCGGTCAGGAAGGTGCTGTAGCCGGTGGCGTAGAGGTCGCCGAGGCGCTCGGGGCGGACGTTCGGGTTGCGGTAGAGGAAGCCGCAGGAGGGGCAGCGCACGACGTGGTAGCGCCAGCCGTTGCCGCCGGTCGGCTCGTACAGGGGCTGCTGGCGGGACTCCCCGCACATCATGCAGCTCAGGAACTCCTCGATCTCGCCCAGCGGCCGCAGCCGCTGGTAGTCGGCGAGCGACATGATCGGCGACCGCCTGATCAGCAGGCGCCACTGCGCCTCGCGGACGAGCCGCTCCCCTGGACGGACATAGACCCGCTGTCCCCACGGGACGCGGTCGTAACGTGAGCCGTACGCCAGCCGGCCGAACAATCTGCGCGCCATCGCCACCACCCTTTTCGGGGGCTCTTGCCCCGGCTGATCGCGGCCATGCGCCCGGCTTCGGGCACTTTACGTGATCTTTGGCGGCGCCAGGCCGATCACTGGCCGGGCGCCTTGACCAAGCATATGCTTGGTCGCATGCCTGAGTTCCGCAACCTCATCGGCGGCGAGCTGGTCGCCTGCGCGCGCACGATGGAGACGGTCAACCCGGCCACGGGCGAGCCCTGGGCCGAGATCCCGGCCGGCGGCCCCGCCGACGCCGACGCCGCCGTGGCCGCGGCGGCCCGCGCCTTCCCCGGCTGGGCCGCGCTGCCCGCCGCGGCCAGGGCCCACTACCTGCGCAAGGTGTCGGAGGTGTTCGGCCGGCACGCCGAGGAGCTGGCCAGGCTGGAGACCCGCGACAACGGCAGGATCCTGCGCGACACGCTGAAGCGGGACCTGCCGGGCATGGCCCATCTGTGGCAGCTGGCCGCCGGTCAGTGCCTCGACGCGGTCAGGGGCGACACCGTGGTGCTGGGGCCCGACACGCTCGGGCTGACCCGGCGGGAGCCGTACGGGGTGGCGGTCTGCATCATCCCGTGGAACTCCCCCATCTCGACCTTCTCGGCCAAGGCCGCGTACGCGCTGGCGGCGGGGAACACGGTGATCGTCAAGCCGGCCGAGCAGGCGAGCGCGTCCGTGCTGCGGCTGGGCGAGCTGCTGGCCGAGGTGTTCCCGCCCGGCGTGCTCAACATCGTCAGCGGCCCGGGCGAGGAGATCGGGGACGCGCTCGTCCGGCACCGCGGCGTCGCCAAGATCAGCCTCACCGGCTCCACCGCCACCGGCCGGGCCATCACCCGGGCCTCGGCCGACGCGCTGAAGCCGATGACGTTCGAGCTGGGCGGCAAGTCGCCCAACATCGTCTTCCCCGACGCCGACCTGGACGCCGCCACCGCCGGCGTCACCGTGAACTCCGTCTACACGGGCAATGCCGGGCAGGTGTGCGTGGCCGGCTCACGCATCCTCGTCCACCGCTCGATCTGGGAGGAGATGCTCGGGCGCATCGAGCGGGCCTGCGCCGGGCTGGTGCTGGGGGATCCGCTGGACCTGGCGACCACGATGGGGCCGATCGTGTCGGCCGGGCAGTACGAGCGCGTCACGTCGTATCTGGAGCTGGCCGAGAAGGAGGGCGCCAGGCTCGTCTTCGGCGGCCGGACCGGGGCGGACGTGGTGCCCGCGCTGCCCGGCGGCTACTGGGTGGCGCCCACGCTCTACACGACGGAGGACAACGCGCTGCGCGTGTGCCAGGAGGAAATCTTCGGGCCGGTGGCGGTGGCCATCCCGTTCTCGACCGAGGAGGAGGCGGTGGCGATCGCGAACGACTCCCCGTACGGGCTGGCGGCCGGGGTGTGGACGCGCGACCTGGGGCGGGCGCACCGCCTCGTGCGGGACCTGCGCAGCGGCACGGTGTGGGTGAACACCTTCCGCCAGATGCCGCCGGGGCTGCCGTTCGGCGGGGTCAAGGACAGCGGGTACGGCCACGATTCGGTCCTTGAGTACACCCGTGAAAAGGCAGCCGTTATCCAGATCTAGTTGGATAGATTTACCCCTCATGAGCGAGGGGATCAAGGACCTTTCCGGGCTGTCCGACGCGGCGGCGCAGTCACGGGCCTCGGTGCTGCGCAGCCGGGCCGAATCGTACATCGCCCTGTCGCGCCACGACGCCGCGATCGCGGATCTGACGGAGTCGATCGCGCTGGCGCCGGAGAACGCCCGCGCCTGGCGGCTGCGCGGCGAGAGCCACCGCGTCATCGAGCGGTACGAGGCCGCGCTGGAGGACTTCGGCGAGGCCCTGCGCCTGGAGCCGGACAGCGCCTACGCCCTCGGCTCGCGCGGCCAGACCTACGCCGCGCTGGGCCGCCTCGAGGAGGCCATGGACGACTTCGAGCACGCGCTCACCCTGTCCCCCGACTCCCTGTGGATCCTGGAGGCGAAGGCGGACGCGCTGGTGGACCTGGGCCGGCTGGACGAGGCCCTGGCGGAGCACACCAAGATCATCGAGCTGGACGAGAGCCTGGCGTACTCGTGGGTGGCCAGAGGCGACCTGTACCAGCGCATGAGGCTGTACGCCGAGGCGATCGACGACTACGCCAAGGCCCTGGAGGCCGACCCGGACTACGTGCGGGCGCTGAGCCGGCGGGGCGAGGCGCTGCGCATGGCCGACCGCTACGAGGAGGCGCTCGCCGACCTGAACCGGGCGCTGGAGCTGGACCCCGGCAACGACCGCGCGCTCGGGAGCCGGGGCGCGGTGCTGAGCGAGCTGGGCGACAACGAGGCGGCGCTGAAGGACCTGGACGCGGCCATCGAGCTGGACCCCGAGTACGTCTGGGCGTTCCGGGTGCGCGGGGAGATCCTGCAGGAGCTGGACCGGCACGAGGAGGCCATCGCCGACTTCACCCGGGCCCTCCACCTCGACTTCGGCGACTGACATCCCCCGGGCCGCCGCTCTCGCCCCGGGCGCCTCCGCCGGGGCCGCCGTTCTCGGGCGGTCCCGGCGGAGGCGGGAATCACAGGGCCAGCAGGGCGCTGACCGGCAGGCGGGAGTCGGACAGCGGGCGGATGGCGATGCGGAGCAGCGCCAGCGCGTTGTCGTCACCCGCGATGCGGTTGGCGCTGAGGCCTCCGCATGCCTGGCAGCTGTGGATGATCAGCCACTCCCCGTCATGCCGGACGGTGACGCTCAGCGCCGCCATCCGGCCCCGGCAGCCCGCCCGCCGGTCCCCGGGAATCCGGTGGTCGACGTGCAGGCTCGTGAGGCAGTGCGGGCAGTGGTTGCGGTGCGCGGTGCCGGGCGCGATCATCGGCACGTCCATCCGGCACCCGACGCAGCGGAACGCGTCGCCGGGACCGGCGGTATGCACCTTCTTCGGTCGTTGCGGCCGTTCGCGGCCGGGGTTCCTCCTGGGCATGTCACAGATCACCGAACGCCTCAAGAGGGAACGGCGGCTGCGCCAGCGGCCGCACGGCCATGCGCATGAGGATGAGCTGGTTGTCGTCCCCGCAGATGGGGTTCGACGTCAGCTCGCCGCACCGGGTGCAGCGGTGAATGAGCATCCACTCCCCCGTGCGCAGGACGGCGATCGAGATGGGGATCATCCGTGACCTGCACTCGTCGAGCAGGTGCAGCGAGTGCAGGCAGCTCGGGCAGTGGTTGCGGCGTACGCCGTCGGGGGCGTGCGCGGTGACGGTCAGGCCGCAGCGTACGCAGGCGAACGTCTCTGTGCTCGCGATCGAGCGGGATTTGCCGTTGGCGGACAACGTCGGTACTCCTTGCCGGAATGGTGAAACTCAGGAAGCAAGGAAGCCCTGGCGCGCCTCGTGGGCATGCCGTCGCGCGGCAGGCGGTCTCTCACATGAGGTGATGCCGGTTCAAGGGCAGGATCCGCCTGCGACACGATGAGGCGCACAGGGCGCTGACGCCGGGCATAAATCCCCCTCCTTGACGGGCATGGCCTGCCCCAGACGTTCCGGACAACGGACGTGAGCGAGAATAACGGGACGCTCCCGCCGCCCGCCAGCCATTTTCCGGCCGCCCGGACCGGCCCCGTGATTCAACGGCCGGGATAGTACGGGGCCGCGAGGTGGGCGTACACGATGGTGTTCCGCTCGTAGCTGTGCGTCCGCCGGTCGAACGCGCCGCCGCAGGTCACCAGGCGCAGCGCCGGATATCTGAGCTTGGCGTAGACCTTCTTCGCCGGGAAGGCGCGCTTCGGGGTGTGCTCGACCCGGTCGACGACGAAGACGGCCACCGAGCGGTCGGCGCGCAGCACCTGCACCTGGTCGCCGCGCCTGACGTCCTTGAGCCGGGCGAAGACGGCCGGGCCCGTCCGGGTGTCGAGGTGGCCGGTGATCACGGCGGCGCCGCGTTGCCCGGGGACGGGGCCGTAGCGGTACCAGCCGGCCAGGTTCGGCGGGTCGAACGGCGGGTTCTGGATCGCGCCCTTCGCGTCCAGGCCCAGCTCCATCAGCGGCGCGGCCACGCCGATGGAGGGGATGTAGACGGCGGTGGGGCGGGCGGCCTTCATGGGCTCGGCCACCCCGGCGCCCTTGGCCAGCGGCAGGTCTTTGGGCAGGTCCTTGAGCGGGGCGCGCGACTGCCGCGCCGCGGCCGGCGCGGGATCCGTCCCGCCGCCGCCCGTGCCGCCGCCCGTGCCGCCGTCCAGCACGCCGCCGATGCCCAGCCCGATCAGCAGCACCCCGGCCAGCGACACGACCACCGCCCCGCCCACGACCACCCGCTGCCCCGGCCGCGAGGGTGGGCTAGGAGGCATTGCGGCGGCGTACCGCGAAGCCGGCCAGTCCCGCTCCGGTCAGCAGCGCGGCCCCGCCCACGGCGAACGGCCACACCGGCTCGCCGGCGAGCGCGCCGCCGCCCGTCTCCGGGTGCCCCACGGGCACCCGGTGCTCCTTCTCCCCCGCCGGTCGCCACGGGTGTTCCGGCACGTCCGTCTGCGGCCAGGATTCCCGCGGTACGGGGGCGTTCGACCAGGACTCATCGGTCCGCGGCACGCTCGGCCCGGACCCGCCGCCGGGCGTGCCGGACCAGGAGTCGCCGGGCGTACCGGACCAGGAGTCGGACTCGTCCGGCGCGCTCGACCAGGAGTCGTGGGGCTCGGCGTCGCCCGACCAGGAGCCGTCGGAGTCGCCGGGGTCCGCGGGGGCGCCTGAGGGGTCGTCGCACAGGAGCGGCAGCGGGAGGAGGCAGGTGGCGGCCGTGCCGGGCACCCGGGAGCCGGGGTCGGCCGCCGCCGGGCCGCCGAGGGCGGCCGTGAGGCTCACTCCCGCCACCACGAAGGCGGTGACCGCTCCAGCCGCTGCGAGACGTCGCGCTCTTGCCATGAGAAGGCTCCAGACTCGGTTGTCCGCCCCCCGATGCACAAGAGAGCCTGGCGAATTATTGGACCCCGAGTCAAGTAATGTGATCGAAGTGAAACCGGCCGGATACGGAGGGTTTGACGGTCGTCCGCCGTGGCAGGAGATACCCCACAAAGGGGGACAAAAGCCATGAGCAATCCACAACAGCCGGAACTTCGCCGATCAGGCAAGTCCGCCACCGAGTCCAAGTCCGCCAACGCCGTCCCCGAGACGAAGAGCGGGTCCAGGCGCGCCGGCCGTCCGCACGGCACGGACAAGGGACGCAAGGGCGGCGGCAAGGGAGGCGGGGTGCCTCCGGCCCAGCGACCGCAACATCCGGGGTGATATGACGTGAGGGGAAGCCTGCAGTTCATCGGGAACGCCACCACGCTGATCCGCTACAACGGCTTCACGCTGCTGACGGATCCCAACTTCCTGCACCGGGGGCAGCGGGCGTACCTGGGGTACGGCCTGTCCTCGCGCCGCCTCGCCGACCCGGCCGTGGAGATCGAGGACCTGCCGCCGCTGGACGCGGTGCTGCTGTCGCACATGCACGGCGACCACTGGGACCGGGTGGCGCGCAGGAGCCTGGACAAGGACACGCCGATCGTCACGACCACGGCGGCGGCCGGCAGGCTGCGCCGCCAGGGCTTCGGCCGGAGCGTGGGCCTGCGGAACTGGCAGCAGCACGAGCTGCGCGGCCCGGGCGGGACCGTCAAGATCACCGCCGTGCCCGCCAAGCACGCGCCCGGCCCCGCCGAGGCGCTGCTGCCGCCGGTGATCGGCACGGTGGTGGAGTTCTGCAACCGCGACGAACGAGTGGAGCTGCGCCTGCACATCAGCGGCGACACGCTGCTCGACCGCCGCCTGGACGCGATCCCGCGCCGCTTCCCCGAGATCGACCTGGCCATCGTCCACCTGGGCGGCACCAAACTGCTCGGCACCCTGCTGGTGACCATGGACGGCGAGCAGGGCGCCGCCTGGGTGGACCTGATCAACCCGCACGCGGTCGTGCCGGTGCACTTCGACGACTACTCCGTCTTCAGCTCACCGCTGGACGACTTCCGTCATCACATCGAGCAGGCCGGCCTGGCCGACCGGGTCGTCTACCTGGACCGGGGCGAGACGCGCGAACTGGCGCCGCACCACCTCGTCCGCTGAGCACGCCCCACGCCGGCACCGCCGCTTGGACACCGCCGCTTGGACAGCGCCGCTTGGACAGCGCCGCTTGGGCACCGCCGCTTGGACACCGCCTCCCGGGCACCGCCTCTCCGGCACCGCCTCTCCGGCGCCGGCCGGGAGGCGTCCTGGCTCCCGCACGGGGCCACTGCCCGGCTCGGCTCAGGTGTCGGACCTGGCCTTGCTCGGCTGGACGCGCTTGGGCTCCCCGGGCATCTTCGGGTAGTTGGGCGGGTAGGGCATGTCGCCCCGGCCGTCCTCGGCGTACCGCTCCAGCAGGGGCTCGATCGAGTAGGCCCGCTCGTCGATGGCCGCGTGCACGTCGCCCACCTTGGCGAAGCGGGCGGGCACCGTGCGGATGTCGAAGTCGCGCGGGTCGGCGTCGGCCAGCTCGTCCCAGGTCAGCGGGGTCGAGACGGGCGCGTACGGCTTGGCCCTGACGGAGTAGGCGCTGGCCACCGTGCGGTCTCTGGCGTTCTGGTTGAAGTCGATGAACACCCGGTCGCCGCGCTCCTCCTTCCACCAGGCCGTGGTCACCAGGCTCGGGTCGCGCTCCTCGACCGCCCTGGCCAGGGCGATGCCGGCGTGGCGTACCTGGATGAAGTCCCAGCGCGGCTCGATGCGCACGGCGATGTGCACGCCGCGGTTGCCCGACGTCTTCACGAAGCCGGTCATGCCCAGCTCGCCGAGCACGTCCCTGGTCAGGAAGGCGGCCCGGCGCGCCGCGTCGAACTCCAGGCCCGGCTGCGGGTCGAGGTCGATGCGCAGCTCGTCGGGATGCTCGACGTCGGCCGCTCGCACCTGCCAGGGGTGGAAGTCGATGGTGCCGAGGTTGGCGCAGTAGGCGATGGCCGCCACCTCGGTGACGCGCAGGGACTGCGCGGTGCGGCCGCTGGGGAAGGTCACGGTGACGGACTGGAGCCAGTCGGGATGCCGGGGCGGCATGCGCTTCTGGTAGATCGCCTCGGTCTGCACGCCGTCGGGATGGCGCTTGATGTTGGTGGGACGGTCCTTCAGCGCCCGCAACGCCCCCTCGCCGACGCTCACGTAGTATTCGACCAGTTCCCGCTTGGTGGCGCCGATCTCAGGAAAGTAGACCTTGTCGGGATTGGTGACCTTGACGGTCCGCTCTCCCACCTCGAGCTCTATGTACGGCGATGCCATGCCACCGAACCTACTATCCGTCGTCAAGCGGGGTGGGCCCGCCCCGGAGCCTCCTCGGTGGCGGGACCGAGGGCTCGACGGGACGGGCCGCTGAAGACCGTCCGCCGCCGTTCCGGGCGCTGGCGCGCCACCCGGCCGGCCTGCCGATCCCCAGCGGCGCCAGCACGGGCGTGGGCTGTGCCGCTTGGCGGGATCTGCGGACGATCTCACCCCTTGGCAGGAGGCGATGACACCCCCTTGCCTACAAAGACGCGAATTCGCCCCAGAACGGATGCTTCACCTCTGGAGATCTCTTTTTGCCTGATCTGCCATTTGCGCGGATCTCGTACTCTGGGCGCATGAACAAGGTGGTCAAGAGCGAGGCCGAATGGCGGGCCCAGCTGTCGCCGGAGGAGTTCCACGTCCTGCGGCAGGCCGGGACCGAGCGCGCGTTCACGGGGGAATACGTCGACACCAAGACCGAGGGCATCTACTCGTGCCGCGCGTGCGGCGCCGAGTTGTTCCGGTCGGACACGAAGTTCGAGTCCCACTGCGGCTGGCCCAGCTTCTTCGAGCCGTCCGACTCCGACGCGGTGGTGCTGGTCGAGGACCGCAGCCTCGGCGTGGTGCGCACGGAGGTGCGCTGCGCCCGCTGTGACTCGCACCTGGGGCACGTCTTCCACGGCGAGGGTTACCCGACGCCGACGGACGACCGCTACTGCATCAACTCCATCTCACTCCGTCTCGAACCCAAGGGGTGATCACGCCGCGACAGGGCGTATCGATCGCCATGGAAGGGTACGAGTGGCGCGTGCGCTTTGTCCATCTTCGCCACCGGTGGGTGACGATCGAGACCATCGGCCGAATCGTTACGCAACGGTGCGAAGTGTGCTCGAAGACACGGGTCCGGGTGCGCTGAGTCCCGACCCCCGCCGGAACCCCGTCACCCTTGCGGCTCCGGCGGGGTCGCCCGTGGGTCAGTCCGGGGGCGGATGGGTGACCTTGCAGCTCCGGTCGGCCGAGCCGAGGATGTTGGCCAGCACCGGGTTGCCGTTCCCGCCGAACTCCGCCTGCACGAACACCACCGGCTCGGCCACGCCGCGGCTGCGCAGATAGGCCAGGCCGCGTTCGCAGAGGGTGATCGCGGTGTGCGAGTTGTCCGCGTCTTCCGGCAGATCCGTGTAAATGCGCAAATATCCGCCGACGGTGCGGATATCCCTGAGGCGTTTCAGGGCCTTGTCGCCGGGGCCCCAGTTCGTACGGAAGAAGTGCGCCGCCTGCTGATCCGTGTGCCGCGAGAAGCCGTCGGCCTTGTGGCCGTCGCCGTCCTCCGGATCGGGCTCGCCGGCCGGCACGTCCTCGGGAGCCGTGGTGCCGGCCACCGTCCCCGGCCCGGCCGCGCCCTTGGGGGCGTCCACCGGCCCGGACGCCTCGGCGCGCTGCGACTGCCGGCTCCTGACCTGCGCGTCGGCGTGGAGGCCCGCCCGCGGCTCGCCCCGCCCGTCACCCCCGCCGGGCAGCGCCACCGCGCCGCCCGGCCCCGTCGTCCCGTCCGGCCCGGCCGGCCCGGCCGTGCCGGAGCCCGGCCCCGCACCCGGCTGGTGTGCGGGGCCGGCGCCCGTCCGGGGCGTCTCCTGCGCCCCGAGTCCCATGAGCCCGCCGGGCGCGCCGATCGAGCCGTTCGCGGACAGCAGCACGACCACCCCACCGGCCAGCGCCACCACCCCCGCCACCCACCGCGCACCGCCCGGGAGCCGGGCCCGCCGCGCACGGCGGCGCGGGTGACGCCGGGCATGCCGGCCGGCACGCCCACGCCCCGTGGCGGGGCTGCCCGCGAGGTCGTCGTCGGGGGTGGGGCCGTCGGAGATGTGACGGGCCGTGGCGCGGTGGCCGGCCGCGTGACGGCGGCGGTCCCGTCTTCCGGACTCTTCCACCCCGGCCTCCTCCCCCTTGCCGGCGACCCTGGAACGTGCCACCTTCGTCAACCTGGCGAGCAAGAGATCCCCCGATTGTGACAAAGAGGGCTAGATCACGTCAGTTGGACCGCCAACTTCGGTATGAAGGCCCATCACCAGGCGCGCGGGGGTCCCCGACGCCCGCGCCGGGGCTCCCCGGCCGGGAGCGCGCGGCCGGGAGCGCGCGGCCGGGAGCGCGCGGCCGGGAGCGCGCGGACGAGCGCCCGGACGAGTGCCCGCCGAGGTGGGCTAGGACCTCCGGCCGGGCCAGACGGCGAGGGCCAGCTCGGCGACCGAGCCGAGCTCGCGGCTGTCGGCCCCGTCCCTGGCGCGCTCCGACATGCCGCGCAGCACGGCCGCGAAGTAGGCGGCCAGCGCGCGCGGGTCGGAGTCGCGGGGCAGCTCCCCGTCCTTCCGCGCCGCTTCGAGCCGCGCCACGAACACCTCGAACCCCTTCTCCCGCACGTCCCTGAGATAGGCGGCGATGTCGGCGTCCTGGCCGGTCACGTTGGCCGCCGCGCACATCACCAGGCAGCCCGCCGGATGGGCCGGGTCGGCGTAGATCTCGGCCGCCTCCCGCAACATCCGCGAGAACGCCCCGTACGCGGTCGTCTCCTCCTCCAGCGCCCGGCCCATGAACGCGCCCCCCGGCGTCCGCCCGTAGGCGGCCACGACCTCCTTGAACAGCGACTTCTTGTCGCCGAACGTCGCGTACAGGCTGCCCGGGCGGATGCCCATCACCTCGGTCAGCTCGCCCACCGAGGTGGCCTCGTAGCCGCGTTCCCAGAACAACCGCGTGGCCTGCTCGACCACCGCGTCCCGGTCGAACGCGCGCGGCCGTCCCCGTCTCGTCCCCGTCTCCGCCATGACCACATTCTAGAGTGCTCGCTCAAAAAAGTGTGCTACCGTCCCTTCTTGAGTAATCGCTCAAAAAATAAGGAGCTGGTCATGAGCACACTTGCGGGCAAGATCGCGCTGGTCACCGGGGGAAGCCGCGGCATCGGCCGGGCGATCGCCGAACGTCTCGGCCGCGACGGCGCGACCGTCGCGGTGGCCTACGGCCGCGACGAGGAGGCGGCCAAGGAGGTCGTCGCCCGCATCGGCGGCAACGCCTTCGCCGTCCACGGCGAACTGGGCCGCCATGGCGACGCCGCCGACCTGTGGACGGCCTTCGACGCGCACGCCGGCCACGTGGACATCATCGTGAACAACGCGGGCATCGGTTCCCCCGGCGACATCACGGCCGTCACCGAGGACGCGTTCGACCACGTCTTCGCGGTGAACGTACGGGCGCCGTTCTTCGTCGTCCAGGAAGGGCTGAAGCGGATGCGCGACCACGGCCGGATCATCAACATCTCCAGCGGCGCGGCCCGCCTGGCCATGCCCGACGCGATCGCCTACGGCGCCACCAAGGGCGCGCTCGACACCTTCACCCTCAACCTGGCCAAGACCCTCGGCCCGCGCGGCATCACCGCCAACTCCGTGGCGCCCGGCATCGTCGACACCGACATCAACGCGGGCTGGCTGCGCGGCAACGCCGGCGCCCAGGCCCACGCCGCCTCACTCGCCGCGCTCGGCAGGGTCGGCGAGCCGGAGGACATCGCCGACATCGTCGCGTTCCTGGCCTCCGACGACGCCCGCTGGGTGACCGGCCGCGTCATCGACGCGACCGGCGGCGCGGGGCTCTGACCCCGCGCTTCGACCAGCCGACCGGCCGCTGCCCGGCGGGTGACCCGCCGGGCGGAGCGCTCACCGGCTACGGCAGGGCGGCGACGAGCTCGGACAGGGGCTTGCGGGCGCCGGTGTAGAACGGGATCTCCACCCGCGTGTGGCGGCGGGCCTGGGCGCCGCGCAGCGTGCGCATGAGGTCGACGATGCGGTGCAGCTCGTCGGCCTCGAACGCCAGCATCCACTCGTAGTCGTTGAGCGAGAAGCACGCCACCGTGTTGGCCCGCACGTCGGGGTAGTCGCGGGCCATCCTGCCGTGCTCGGCCAGCATGGCGCGGCGCTCGGAGTCCTCCAGGAGATACCACTCGTAGGAGCGCACGAACGGGTAGACGCTCACGTAGGCGCGCGGCTCCTCCTCGGCGAGGAAGGCCGGGATGTGCGACTTGTTGAACTCGGCCGGCCGGTGCAGGGCCATCGCCGACCACACGGGCCGGGTGTGGCGGCCCAGCCGGGTGCGCCGGAACCGGGAGTAGACGTCCTGGAGGTCCTCCGGGGTGGGCGCGTGCCACCAGAACATGAGGTCGGCGTCGGCCCGCAGCCCGGCGACGTCGTAGACCCCCCTGGTCACGACGTCCTTCCCGGCCACCTGGTCGAGCAGCTCCTGCACCTCGGAGGCCAGCTCGTCGCGGTCGCCCGGACACGGCTCGGTCGCCTGGAAGACCGACCACATGGTGTAACGGATCACCTGGTTGAGATCGCGGGCCTTGGGCCGCGCAGCACCCTCTGTCATGGTGTCCATTCTCCTCGCCTGGTCAGGTGGTCCAGAATCCGGGCGGCCGCCGTGCGGGCGGTGCCGATGCAGGCCGGGATGCCGATGCCGTCGTAGGCCGCGCCGCACACGGCCAGGCCCGGCTGCACGGCCACCGCGGCGCGCACCCTGGCCACCCGGTCGAGGTGGCCCACGTTGTACTGCGGCAGGCCGCCGCCCCAGCGGGTGACCCGGGTGTCGACCGGCAGGCCGCGCACGCCCATCACGTCGGCCATCTCGGCGGTGGCCAGCGACACCAGCTCGGCGTCCTCGCGCTGGAGCAGGTGCTCCTCGCCGACGCGGCCGATGGAGCAGCGCAGGATCACCAGCTCCTTGCTCAGGTGGGGCCACTTCACGGAGCTGAACGTGACGGCCTTGACCGGCCGCCCCTCCACGGGCGGCACCAGGTAGCCGCTGGCGGACGGCGGCTCGGGGAAGGCGTCGCGCGGGTAGGCGAGCGTGACGACGGCCATGCTCGCGTACTGGATCCGGGCCAGCTCGGCGGCCGCCTTGGGCGCCTCGGCCTTGAGCAGCCGGCTGGCGGCGGGCCCCGGCACGGCCACGATCACCGCGTCGGCCTCGATGGTCTCGGGACGCGGCACCGGCCCGGCGACCAGCCGCCAGCCGGTCTCGGTGCGGTGCAGCTCGCGCACGGTGACGCCGGTCCTGACGTCGGCCTCGGACGCCTTCGCGACGGCCTCGGGCAGGCCGCCGATGCCGCCCCGCAGCGTCGTGAAGACGGGGCCGGCGTCCTTCGGCGCCTCCTGCGCCAGGTGCCTGGCCGCGCTGAGCAGCGAGCGCTCGGAGCGGGCCACGGCCGCCACCCGCGGCATCGTGGCCTCCAGCGAGAGCATGTCGGCGCGGCCCGCGTAGACGCCGCCGAGCAGCGGCTCGACCAGCCGGTCCACCACCTCGCCGCCCATCCGGGCGCGGATGTAGGCGGCCACGGACACGTCGGTGCGCACGAGGGTGGGCGGCAGGATCTGGTCGAGCGGGACGCGCAGCAGGCCGCCGGGCGAGATGATGCCGGACCTGGCCAGCTCGGTCAGGTCGGACGGCACGCCCATGATCTGGCTCTTGGGCAGGGGGCGCAGCACTCCCCTGGAGTAGACGGCCGAGCTCGCGTCGCCGGGGAAGACCAGGTCGTCGCCGAGGCCCACCGCCTTGGCCAGCTCCTTGCCCTCGGGACGCCTGGCCAGCATGGCCTCCGCGCCCGCGTCGACGCTCACCCCGGCCACCTCCGAGGCGTGCAGCTTGCCGCCGATGCGCGACGAGCCCTCCAGGACCGTCACCTTGACCCGCTCGCCCGCGCCCTGGCGGAGGTACCACGCGGCGGCGATTCCGGAGATCCCCGCGCCGATGACGACGACGTGCGCCCGATTCCCTTCCACGCCTCCTGACGCTACCGCCTCAGCGGCTCGGGCAACCGCCCGGGGCCATGTGACCGTACCGTGATTTGCCCGGTCAAACCGGGGTGATCCGCGATCCGTCATAGGGACATGACGAGAATCCGGTACGGCATCGTCCTCTCGGCCGTCTGCTCGGCCGCGCTCCTCACCGGCTGCGGCGGTGGCGGCTCGGGCACGTTCACCAATTTGTCCGGGGGCACGCCCGCGGTGGAGTCGCAGTCCCGGTATGACGCGGGCGGCGGGGCCGAGGCGGCGCAGCCGGCCGCCTCCGCCCCCGCGAAGCGTCCGGAGGCGCGGCAGCAGGCGAGCCAGGGCGGCGTCATCTCGGAGGTCGAGCTCACCCAGCAGGAGCGGCAGGTCGTCTACACCGGGAGCATGACCGTCCGCGCCGAGGAGGTGGGCACGGCCGCCCAGCAGGCCAAGCAGATCGTCACCGAGGCGGGCGGCCACCTGGCGAAGGAGGAGAGCAAGTCCGCGGGCGACTCCGAGTCCTCGGCCCTGCTGGAGTTCAAGGTCCCGCCCGCGAAGTATCCCGAGGTGCTGGGCCGGCTGGGCAAGGAGCTGGGCAGGCAGCTCTCGCTGCGGCAGGGCGCCGAGGACGTCACGTTGCGGGTGGCCGACGTGGAGAGCCGGCTGAAGTCGGCGCGCGAGTCGCTGGAGTCGTTGCGCGCGCTGCTGAAGCGGGCCGACACGATCGGGCAGGTGCTTCAGGTCGAGCGGGAGATCTCCGCGCGGGAGGCGGACCTGGAGTCGTTGCAGGCCCAGCAGAAGGAGCTGGCCACGCAGACCGCCATGGCCACGCTGACGCTGCGGCTGGTGGGGCCCGTCACCGTGGTGGAGGAGCCGGAGGAGGAGCCCGCCGGGTTCCTCGGCGGGCTGAAGGCGGGGTGGGGGGCGCTGGTGGCGTTCGTGAAGACGGCGCTGACCGTGGTCGGGGCACTGCTGCCGTGGCTGGTCGTCTCGCTGCCGCTGATCGTGCTGCTGGTCTGGCTGGTACGCCGCTCCCGCCCCGCGCGCCCGTCCACGCCGACCGGCACCGGCACCCCGCCCGGCCCGCCCGCCGAAGCCGCCCCGGAGGCCACCTGACGAGGCCGGCACGAGAGGCCGCCCGGCCGGGCCGAACGCGGAAGAAGCCGGATACGGGAGAGGCCGGGCACGAGAGGCCGGTCACGGGCGGACGGCGGGAAGGGGTGCGTGGGCTACGGCGAGCGCAGCGGGTCTCCGACACGCGTCACGGCGCGCAGCCCGTGGGGGTTCCCCAAAAAGTGGGGCGGCGTCAGGGGCCCGTGGGTTCCCCAAAAGTGGGGCGGCGTCAGGGGCCCGTGGGGGCTCCCCGAGAAAAGCGAGGCGGCGTCAGGGGGTGTGCTCGTGGACCAGGTCGGTGAGGCGCTTGAGCTGGTCGGGGTCGGTCGCGGGCAGGACGCCGTGACCCAGGTTGAACACGTGACCCTCGGCCGCCTCGCCCCTGCGCAGCACCTCGCGGGCCTTGCGCTCGACGACCTCCCACGGCGCCAGCAGGATCGCCGGGTCCAGGTTGCCCTGCAGCGCCCTGCCCGGCCCCACCCGGCGGGCGGCCTCGTCGAGCGGGACGCGCCAGTCGACGCCCACCACGTCGGCGCCGGCCTCGCCGAGCACCCCGAGCAGCTCTCCGGTGCCCACGCCGAAGTGGATGCGCGGCACGTCGGCGACGCCCTCGAAGATGCGCCGGGTGTGCGGCAGGATGAACTCGCGGTAGTCGTCGGGCGCCACGACCCCCACCCAGGAGTCGAAGAGCTGCACCGCCGAGGCGCCCGCGTCGATCTGGATGCGCAGGTGGGCCAGGACGATGTCGGTCAGGCGCTCCATGAGCGCGTGCCACAGCTCGGGGGCGCCGTACATCATGGCCTTGGTGCGGTCGTGGTTCTTCGACGGGCCGCCCTCGATCAGGTAGGAGCCGAGCGTGAAGGGCGCGCCGGCGAAGCCGATCAGCGGGGTGCCGCCCAGCTCGCCGGTCAGCGCGCGGATGGCCTCGGTGACGTAGGGCACGTCGCCGGGCTCCAGCGGGCGCAGCGCGTCGAGCCCCCTGGCGTCGCGGATCGGGTCGGCCACGACGGGGCCGACGCCGGGCTTGATGTCGAGGTCGACGCCGATGGCCTTGAGCGGGACCACGATGTCGCTGAAGAAGATGGCCGCGTCGACGCCGTAGCGGCGGACCGGCTGCATGGTGATCTCGACGATCAGGTCGGGCGTCGCGCACGCCGTGAGCATGGGCACGCCCTCGCGCACCTTGAGGTATTCCGGCAGCGACCGCCCGGCCTGGCGCATGTACCAGACAGGGGTGTGCGGGACGGGCTGGCGGCGGCAGGCACGCAGGAACGCTGAGTCGGCGAGGTTCACCCCACCAGGGTGCCATGTACGGCGAGCGGTCACGGACTCGCCCGCGAGGTGTCGGAAAAAGATGCATTGGACACCCCAAATCATGATCAGATAGCCAGATGAAGGTTTACCGGTCTGCTCGGCATCGGCACCGCACACGGGTCGAACACACCCCATGCCCGGCCAGAGAGCCGGTCTCGACTGGGCCAAATGTTCCCCAAGCCACCGCGCGGCACCGATTCAGCGACCACTTTCGGGACACGCCGAGCGCGTTGCGGGGAATTGTCAGCGGGTCGTGCCAACGTCGGAGCCACGACCCGAAGAAAGGCCCCGGTTCGATGACTCGTGCGATGACCGCGTTGTGGAGTTCCCCAGAACGCCGCGATGAGCGCTGCCCGTCCTGCGCCGGTGTGCGGCCGTTCGAGCAGCCGCCCTGCCTCGACGGGCACGAGCCGGGCCAATGCCCCGAGTGGGCCTGCGTCGACTGCGGCCAGGCGATCAGCCTGTGCGCCGCCGAGACCATCCGCCCGGCACGCCAGCTTGTTACGGCAGCGGCTTGATCACCAAGGATGAGCACCCCCGTGGTCCCCTTCCGACCGTCTTCGACCTACGCTTCGGCTATGACACTCGGTGACCAGCCACCGCCGCCCGCCGCGTTCACGCGTGCCGTGGAGAGCCTGCGGCTGTCCGAGGTCAGGCCGGAGATCGAGCTCGAGGACCTGCCCGCGCCCCAGCGGCTGGCCCCCTACTCGGCCGCGATCGGCGCGTCGGTCTACCGCGACGACGACGAGCTCGCGGTCGGCAGGCTGATCCTGCTCTACGACCCTGACGGCCAGCGCGGGTGGGAAGGCCCGTTCCGGCTGGTGGCCTACGTCAGGGCCGACATGGAGCCGGAGATCACCTCCGACCCGCTGCTCGGCCCCGTCGCGTGGAGCTGGCTGACCGAGGCTCTCGACGCGCACCAAGCCGATTACTCCGCCGCTGGCGGTACCGTGACAAGAGCCGTGTCCGAGGGGTTCGGCAACAAGGCCGACGATCCGGTCACGACCGAGCTCGAGCTGCGGGCTTCATGGTCACCCGCCCAGGAGGATCTCTCCGGCCATGTCGCCGCCTGGTGCGACCTCATGTGCCTGGCGGCGGGGATCCCGCCGCTCCCGCCCGACGTGGCCGCCCTGCCCCGCCGACGTGATGATCCGGAGAGTGACCGAACGAAGTGAGGGCCCCAGTCAAGACAGCACCAGCGTCATGAGGTCGGTGAACTCATGACAGAAGAACGCATCGTGGAGCCGCTGCTGGAACCGCGCGAAGGCATACCTCCGGTCATCGCCGACGCCGACGGGCTGGCCAGGGCGGTGGAGAGGTTCGCCGCGGGCAGCGGCCCCGTCGCGGTGGACGCCGAGCGCGCCTCCGGTTACCGCTACGGCAACCGCGCCTACCTCGTGCAGCTGCGCAGGGAGGGGGCCGGCACCGCGCTGATCGATCCGATCGGCTGCCCCGACCTGTCCGCGCTCGACCAGGCCCTGGCCGGGACCGAGATCGTGCTGCACGCCGCCTCGCAGGACCTGCCGTGCCTGATGGAGGTGGGGTTCAGGCCGCGCGAGATGTTCGACACCGAGCTGGCCGGCCGGCTGCTCGGCTACGAGCGGGTCGGGCTCGGCACGATGGTCGAGACCGTGCTCGGCCTGCGGCTGGAGAAGGGGCATTCGGCGGCCGACTGGTCCACCAGGCCCCTGCCGGAAGACTGGCTCCGCTACGCCGCGCTCGACGTGGAGGTGCTGGTCGAGCTGCGCGACGTGCTCCACCAGGAGCTGGTCGAGAGCGGGAAGCTGGAGTGGGCGCGCGAGGAGTTCGCGGCCGTGCTCAACACCCCGCCGCCGGCGCCGCGCTCCGACCCGTGGCGGCGCACGTCGGGCATCCACAAGGTGCGCAACGTCCGGGCCCTGGCCATCGTGCGCGAGTTGTGGACCATGCGCGACCGCATCGCCCGCGAGGCCGACCTCGCCCCCGGGCGGGTGCTGCCGGACGCGGCGATCGTCACCGCCGCGCTGGAAGGCCCGCGTACGAAAAAGGCATTGACCGAAATTTCGGCATTCACCGGGCGAAGTGCGCGCAGGCACATGAGCGACTGGCTCGCCGCCGTCGCCCGGGCCAGGAACCTGCCCGACCACCAGCTCCCCCAGCCCAGCACCCCCGGCGACGGCCCGCCGCCGCCCAACCGCTGGGCCGACCGCGACCCGGCCGCCGCCAAGCGCCTGGCCGCGGCCCGCGCCGTGGTCGCCGCGCTGGCCGACGAGCACCACATGCCCACCGAGAACCTGCTGCAGCCCGACGCCGTACGCAGGCTGACGTGGGAGCCGCCCGCCGAGATCGACGACGAGAGCGTGACCGCCAGGCTGCGCGAGCTCGGCGCCCGCGAGTGGCAGCTCTCCCTGACCGCCCGCCCCATCGCCAAGGCCCTGGCCAGGCTGGAGGCCCGCGGCGAGCCCTGAGCCCGCCCGGCTTCCCGCCCCGCACGGCAGGCCCACCTGAGGAACGTGCTACTTGACGCCCTCGGTGGCCCGGCCGTACCGTTCGGGAAAGCGCTTTCCACACCTTGTGCCTGAAGGGATCCTCATGAGCGTGCGCACCATCGGCGTCGTGATGAACGGCGTCACCGGGCGGATGGGCTACCGCCAGCACCTGGTCCGTTCCGTCCTGGCCATCAACGAGCAGGGCGGCGTCACGCTCTCCGACGGCTCCAGGGTCAAGCTCAAGCCCGTCCTGGTCGGCCGCAACGCCGACAAGCTTGCAGATATCGCGGCAAAGCATGACATTTCGGATTTCACCACGGACCTCGACGCGGCCCTCGCCGACGACGGCAACCTGATCTACTTCGACGCCCAGGTCACCAGCGCCCGGGTGAAGGCGGTGCTCAAGGCCATCGAGGCCGGCAAGCACGTCTACGCCGAGAAGCCGACGGCCGAGTCGACGCAGGAGGCGCTCGAACTGGCCGAGGCCGCCGCCGCCAAGGGCGTCAAGAACGGCGTCGTGCAGGACAAGCTCTTCCTGCCCGGCCTGCTCAAGCTGAAGCGGCTCATCGACGGCGGCTTCTTCGGCCGCATCCTGTCGGTGCGCGGCGAGTTCGGCTACTGGGTGTTCGAGGGCGACTGGCAGGAGGCGCAGCGCCCGTCGTGGAACTACCGCGCCGAGGACGGCGGCGGCATCGTGCTCGACATGTTCCCGCACTGGCACTACGTGATGGAGAACCTGTTCGGCCGGGTCGAGTCGGTCTACGCCCGGGCCGTGACGCACATTCCCACCCGCGTGGACGAGCACGGCAAGGAGTACGCCGCCACCGCCGACGACGCCGCGTACGGGATCTTCGAGCTGGCGGGCGGTATCGTCGCCCAGATCAACTCCTCCTGGACCGTCCGCGTCAACCGCGACGAGCTGGTGGAGTTCCAGGTGGACGGCACGCACGGCAGCGCCGTGGCGGGCCTGCGCAACTGCCGTGTCCAGCACCGCTCGGCCACCCCCAAGCCGGTCTGGAACCCCGACCTGCCCGCCACGGCGCGCTTCCGCGACGGCTGGCAGGAGGTGCCGGACAACGCCGAGTTCGACAACGGCTTCAAGATCCAGTGGGAGGCGTTCGTCCGCCACGTGCTGGAGGACGCGCCGTTCCCGAACGACTTCGCCTCGGGCGCGCGCGGCGTGCAGCTCGCCGAGCTGGGCCTGCGCTCCAACGCCGAGGGCCGCCGGATCGAGGTGCCGCAGCTGTGAGGATCGACCTGCCCGGCTTCGGGTCCTACCCGCTGCGGGAGCCGGTGACCTGGCCGGTCATCGAGACGCCCGCGGCCAGCCGCATCGTGTACGCGGCCGCGCACGTGGTGGCCGACCCCCTCGGCGACAACACGCCCGGCTCCCCCGCCGCCGTGGACTGGGAGGCCACCCTGCGCTTCCGCCGCCACCTGTGGTCGCACGGCCTGCGCGTGGCCGACGCCATGGACACCGCCCAGCGCAACATGGGCCTGGACTGGGCCGCGACCAGGGAGCTGATCAGGCGCAGCGCCGCCGAGGCCCGCTCGTACGGCGACCCGGCCACGCTGGTGGCCTGCGGCGCGGGCACCGACCACGCCCCCGACGCCGGCGACCTGGACGCGATCACCGCCGCGTACGCCGAGCAGATCGAGACCGTGCAGTCCGCCGGCGCCGGCGTGATCGTCATGGCCTCCCGCCAGCTCGCCAGGGTGGCCACCGGTCCCCGGGACTACCACCACGTCTACGGCAAGCTGTTCGGCCTGGCCGACCGCCCGGTGATCCTGCACTGGCTGGGCGAGATGTTCGACCCGAACCTGGCCGGCTACTGGGGCTCGCGCGACGTGGCCGCGGCCACGGAGTCGTTCCTGGAGCTGATCCACGCGCACGCCTCGATGGTGGACGGCGTGAAGGTGTCGCTGCTGGACGAGGCGCACGAGGTCGGCCTGCGCGCGGCGCTGCCCGAGGGCGTCAGGCTCTACACCGGTGACGACTTCAACTATCCGTCGCTGATCAAGTCGGGCTCGCACGCGCTGCTGGGCATCTTCGACGCCATCGCCCCGGCCGCGGCGGCGGCGCTGCAGGTGCTGGACGCGGCCGAGGCGTCCTGCACGGACGAGGGCAGGGAGCGGCTGCTGGCCGAGTACGACCAGATCCTCGCCCCGACCGTGCCGCTGTCGCGCAAGATCTTCGAGACGCCGACGTACAACTACAAGACCGGCATCGTCTTCCTGGCCTGGCTCAACGGCCACCAGGACGCGTTCGCCATGGTCAACGGGGCGCAGTCGGCGCGCTCGCTGACGCACCTGGCGGAGGTGTTCCGCCTGGCCGACCAGGCCGGGCTGCTGGCCGACCAGGAGCTGGCCGTGCGCCGCATGAAGGCGCTGCTGGAGGTGAACGGGCTGTGAGCCTGTCGCTCAACCAGTGGACGACGCGGCAGTGGTCGCTGCCCGACGCCGTGGACGGCTGCGTACGGCACGGCCTGGAGGCGATCGGGCTGTGGCGGGAGAAGGTCGCCGAGACGGGGCTGGCGGAGAGCGTCAAGCTCGTGCGGGCGGCCGGGCTGCGGGTGTCGTCGTTGTGCCGGGGCGGCTTCCTCACCGCGGGCGGCCTGCCGGGCGAGGAGGGCCGCACGGCCTTCGCGCGCGCGCTGGAGGACAACCGGCGGGCCATCGACGAGGCGGCCGAGCTGGCAGCCGCCTGCCTGGTGCTGGTGGTGGGCGGGCTGCCCGGGGTCAGGCCCGGCGAGGCGCTGCCCGCCTCCGGCTTCACCCGCGACCTGGCCGGGGCTCGTGAGCGGGTGGCCGAGGCGCTGGCGGAGCTGGCCCCGTACGCCGGGGAGCGCGGGGTCAAGCTGGCCCTGGAGCCGCTGCACCCGATCTACTGCCCGGACCGCGCGGTGCTGTCCACGCTGGGCCAGGCGCTCGACCTGAGCCTGCCGTACCCGGAGGAGCAGGTCGGCGTGGTGGTGGACACCTTCCACGTGTGGTGGGACCCGAGCCTGTTCGCCGACATCGCGCGGGCCGGGAGCCGGATCGCCTCCTACCAGGTGTGCGACTACCTGCACCCGCTGCCGGCCGACGTGCTGCTCGGGCGGGGCATGATGGGCGACGGGGTGATCGACTTCGCGCCGATCACGCGGGCGGTCCTGGCCGCCGGGTACGCCGGGGACGTCGAGGTGGAGATCTTCAACGCCGACGTCTGGGCCGCCGATCCCGACGAGGTCGTGGCCACGATGAAGGCCCGCTACGAGGACGTCGTCCTCTCCTGATCCCGCGCGGGGGCGGCGTCGGGTCGCCGCCCCCGCGCGACTTGCCGGACGAGGCGGCGTTCCGGCGCAGGCGGCACCCGCCACAGGCGGCACCCCGCCGGGAGCGGCACCCCGTCACGAGCGGCACCCCGTCACGAGCGGCACCCCGTCACGAGCGGCACCCCGTCACGAGCGGCACCCCGTCACGAGCGGCACCCAGATGAGGCGGCGTTCCATCGCGGCGACCACGGCCGCCGCCCGGTTGTCCACGCCGAGCTTGGCGAAGACGTGCTTGAGGTGGGTCTTGACCGTGGTCTCGCTGATCAGCAGCGCCCGCGCGACCTCCTTGTTCGCGGCCCCGCGCGCGATGAGCCGCAACACCTCCAGCTCCCGGGGGCTGGGCGCCGCCGCCGGGGTCCTCCTGGGCGCGAGGTGGTCGATGAGCTGCGAGGTGATCCGCTGCGCCAGCACCCGCCCGCCGGCCGCCGCCGTGCGCACGGCCGCCTGGAGCTCCTCGCGCGGCGCGTCCTTGAGCAGGTAGCCCGCCACCCCGGCGGCCAGCGCCCGCGACACGTCCGCGTCGGTGTCGTACGTGGTCAGCACCACGACCCGGATCTCCGGATGATCGACGGCCAGCCGCTCCACCGCGCCCACCCCGTCGAGCCCCGGCATGCGCAGGTCCATCAGCACCACGTCGGGCGCGGTCGCCCTGGCCATGGCCAGCGCCTCGTGCCCGTCGCCCGCCTCGGCGACCACCTCGATGCCGGGCACGCCGTCGAAGATGCCGCGCAGCCCGTCGCGGACCACGGGATGGTCGTCGACGATCATCAGACGCACGGGATGCTCACGCACAACGCGGTCCCTTCCCCCGGTGCCGATTCCACGGTCACCGTACCGCCGGAGCGGGCGGCCCGCTCGCGCATGGCGACCAGCCCGTACCCGCTCGCCGGGGCGGCCGGGTCGAAGCCCGTGCCGTCGTCGAGCACGTCCAGGGTGACCTCCTCGTCCATGTACGACAGGGTCAGGACGACGCGGCCGGCCCGGGCGTGCCTGGCCACGTTCGCCAGCCCTTCCTGGGCCGCGCGCAGCAGCGTGATCTCCGCCTCCTCGGGCAGCCGGCGCGGCTCGCCGTCCACGGAGAGCGTCGCGGGCACGCCGGTCGCGGCCGACCAGCGCTCGGCGACGCCCGCCAGCGCCTGGTCCAGCCGGGCGCGTTCCAGCGGCTCGGGGCGCAGCGCGTCCACCGAGCGCCTGGCCTCGTTGAGGCTGTCGCGGGCCAGCCTCTTGGCCGCCGAGATGCGCTTGCGCACCGTCTCCGGGTCGTCGCCGCCCTGCTCGGCCGCTTCGAGCTGGGCGATGATGCCGCTGAAGCCCTGGGCGAGGGTGTCGTGGATCTCCCTGGCCAGCCGGGCCCGCTCCTCCAGCGCGCCCACGACGCGGCTCTGCTCGCTGTGCCTGATGAGGTGCCTGGCGAACACCCCCATGATCGTCGCCAGCGTGGTGTTGCCCACCAGGAAGCCCAGCACGGCGGGGTTCTCGGGCAGCGCCTCCGCCACCCCGCCGGCCAGGGCGGACGACAGCACGAGCAGCATCGCGCCGGCGTAGCCCCATCGGCCGGGCAGCAGCAGGTAGGGCAGCGGGACCAGGCCGAACAGCATCATCTCGTACGCGTCGTGCAGCCTGACGAGCACGAAGTCGAGCACGATCAGCACCAGCAGGTGCCAGGCCATGGGGTTGAGCCGTTCGAGGAGGGCGGGGGGCCGGCGCGCGACGAAGAAGGCGTACCAGCCGGCCATGAGGGCGGCCAGGGCGAGCACGGCGGGGTCGGGCCCGTTCTCCAGGAGCGCGATCGCCGTCGCGACCCCGAGGCAGGTGTAGAAGAGCAGGTGGAAGATGCGCACCCAGCCTGCCTCGTCCATCGATCACTCCCAGCGGAACAACGCGACCGCCAGGGCGGTGCCGAGGATGATTATCCCGGAAATGAGAAGAAAGGTAGTGATTGACGGGGTTCCGGCCCAGCTATCCCGGAGCGCGGTCACAGCCTGGGTCAGCGGGAGATACTCCCCCATCTCGCGCAGCTCCCCTGCCAGGCCCTCGCGCGGGATGGCGGCCCCGGCCAGGAAGATCATCGGGAACATGACGAGCAGCCCGATCAGCTCCGCCGTACGGGCGCGGGGCGCGACGGCGGCGATCACGAACCCGATGGCGTAGCACATCAGCGCGGACAGCACGAAGGCCAGCGCCAGCGCGGCCGGGTGCGCGGGCGGCGCCACCCCGAACCCGAGCACCGCCACGCCGCCCACGATCACCGCGCCGGCCAGGCCCATCACGAGCTGCGCCGCGATCTGCCCGGTGAGCAGCACGAGCGGGGAGACGGGGGTGGTGGCCAGGCGGCGCAGCACCTTGCGCTCCCGGTAGGTGCCCATGACCGCCGGCAGGGTGGCGATGCCGCCGATGGCCAGGATCATCGCCAGGTACCCCGGCACGAAGATCTCCAGGTCGTCCGAGCCGCTGTTGAGCACGAGCAGCATGGCCGGGAACGCCACCATGAAGAACAGGCTGCCGGGGTCCCTGAACAGCAACCGCAGCTCCGACCCCGACAAACTCCTGAAGGCTCTCATCGCCGCTCCTCCGCCAGTGCCAGGTAGGCCTCCTCCAGGGAGCCGGTGCCCGTCCGGCCGGTGAGCTCGCGCGGCGTGCCGAGCGCCGCGATCCGGCCCCGCCGGAACACCGCGACCCGGTCGCACAGCTCCTCGGCCTCGTCCATGAAGTGGCTCACGAGCACCACCGTGGTGCCGGACGCCTTGAGGTCGCCGATGAGCGTCCACGTCTCGCGCCTGGCCACGGGGTCGAGGCCGGTGGTCAGCTCGTCGAGCACCACCAGCTCCGGCCCGCCGACCAGGGCCAGCGCGAGCTTGAGCCGCTGCTTCTGGCCGCCGGACAGGTCACCGTACGCCTTGCCGCCGAGGTGGCCGAGGTCCCAGCGCTCCATCACCTCCCGCCAGTCGCCGGGCCGGTCGTACAGGGTGGCGAACACGCGCATCGCCTCGGCCACCCTCATGCGGTCGGGCAGCTCGCCCTCCTGCAGTTGCACCCCCATGCGCCGGGCGACGGCCCGGCGGCGGCGCGCCGGGTCCTCGCCCAGCACGCGCACCCGGCCCCGGTCCGGCCTGCGCAGCCCGACCAGGCATTCCACCGTGGTGGTCTTGCCCGCGCCGTTGTGCCCCAGCACGCCGAACGTCTCGCCTCTCTTCACCGCGAACGTCACCCCGTCCACGGCGCGGGTGTCCCCGTAACTCTTGCTGAGGTCCTCGACCTCGATCACCGTCATGCCCCGAGCCTCGCGCGCCGTCGCGCCGGGCGGCATCGCCCGATCGTGCACCCGGCATCCTCCATCCGAAGGATGCCGCCCCGGCCCGCACGCGGCCCGCCTCCCCCGGGACCGGCGAGACAGCAGCCCTTCGAACCGGCTCAGAACCGGGCCACCGCGCACACGCCGCACCCAGGACGACAGGTTTGCAGAGCGGCTACCGGGCGTCTCCTTCCAGGAGGGCGTTCCACAGGCGCTCGGCCTCCGTGGGGCGCATCCACGGGCTCTCGCTGACGCGGGTGCCCTTGGCCGTTCTGTCGGTGCGGCGGATGTGGGCCAGGCCGCCCGCCGCGCACAGCTCGTAGGAGGTGGGTTCGTGGTCGCAGGTGTGGGCGCGGACCCGGACGGTGACCGACCTGCCCGCCGGGCGGGACCAGTCGATCCGGGCGTGTCCCTCCTTCGGGGGCTCGGGGTGCGGGCCGTGGAAGTCCTCGGTGCTCATGCCGACCTCCCATGGGGTCGTGACGTACGTTTCTCCGGGCGGGGCAGGGGTCCCGGACGGGTGGGTCAGCCGGGCGCCGGCGTACCGGGCGATGGGTCAGCCAGCGGGACGGCGGACCCGGCGGGGGTTCGCGGGCGGGTGGGTCAGCCGGAGGGACGACGTATCGGGCAGGGGTGGGTGACGTGTCGGTTGGGGCAGCAGACCACGCCGATGGTGGCGAACCGGCCGCCTTGCAGCCATTCGCCCCATTGCGCGTCCACCCCTCGGGCCAGCAGGTCGGCGGCGGTCTCCACCCGCTCCTCCAGCGGCACGCCTTCCGGCCGGAGCAGGGCGTCGCGGGCCTTGGCGTACTCGGCGGCCATCCAGCCGGCGGCCCGGCCGGGCTCGTCGAAGGTGGCGGCGATGCGGGAGGCGGGCTTGGCCAGCCAGTCGCCGGTGCGCATCGGCGGCAGCAGCGAGGAGGGGAAGTCGGGCGAGCTCGGCCGGCGTCCGGCCTCCTCGCCGCGCTCGGCTCCCGGGCCGGTCCACTGGTAGGCGTGCCAATGCATGGTCGGGCGCTCCCGTAGAGTCCAGGGGGATGGCGGCCCCTGTCTGCTTGGATCAGGCAGGGACCGCCGTCCTTCGGGGGTGACGCTCAGATAGTGGCGACTCCGGCCGCGCGAAGCTCGTCACCGGTGAAACGGAGGGTCCCGGCGTCCGGGTTCTTCGAGTCACGCACCGCGAAGGCATCCGATACGCCGGGGATCGGGGCGATCAGGACACAGCTCTCGCCGTCCTCGTTCTGCTGATTCCCGCCACACAGCCTGGTGAACGGCACCTCACCGAGGTCACTGCCGTACAGATCCGTCAAGTGATCGTCCTTTCCTGAAGGTCAGGCACCGAGCGCGATTTTGCGTCGGTCGCGACTCAGCCACAACTCTTCGTGGCCGGTGCGTCACGAGAATACATCATAGGACCTTAGGTGACCTTACAAAAGGTAGCCGAGAGTCATAGCAGGTTGGTCGTCCCCTAGTGTCGTCTTATGTCTTTGCAGGATAAAAGCGACCGCATCGACCACAACGGGCCGAAGCTCGTCTGGCAGCAGGTCATGGAAGACGTAGAAGCCGAGATCACCTCTGGACGCCTCGCTTCAGGCGCACGGATGCCCACTGAGCTCGAAATGGCGAGCCAATACGGCGTATCCCGCGTGACCGTCCGCCGCGCTATCAAGGAACTGGCCGGGCGCAACCTGCTGATCGTCGTCCACGGCCGGGGGACGTTCGTTTCCTGAAGGTCCTGCGGCGGGCACAATGGCGCCGAACCCGGAGAGGTGGGAGCGATGGACCCGGCAGGCTGGATCGACACCTCAGCCCCCTACGTCCGGCCCGGGCGGGAAGGGGCGGCCGATGCGTGGAGTGAGGAGGCCGCGCGGCGGGGGCACGTGGGCACGAACGAGCTGCGGGAGGTCGGCGAGATCACGGCGCCCGACGACATCGCCCGCGACCTGGGCATCGAGGGCGAGCGGCACGTGGTGGTGCGGCGTCGCCTGGTGCTGCTGGACGGCGTGCCGATCGAGCTGGCCGATTCCTACTACCCGGTCTCCATCGCTCGCGGCACGCCACTGGCTCAGCCAGGCAAGATCCGTGGCGGTGCGGTGCGGCTGCTCGCCGACCTGGGCCACCGGGCGCGCAGGGTCGAGGAGACGGTGAGTGCCCGGCCGGCCACGGCGACGGAGCGCGACCTGCTCCGCCTCGGCCCGACGGACTGGGTGCTGGTGCTCCGTCGCGTCAGCCACGACGAAGCCGGCACCCCGTACGAGAGCACCGTGATGACGATGGTCGCCGAGGGGCGCGAGCTGCGATACGAACACGAGGAAGGCTGAAAGTGGCGAGACGGACCGACAGCCGGCCTCGACACCAGCAGGTGGCGGCGGACCTGCGGGCGCAGATCATGTCCGGGCTCCTGCCCGCCGGTGCGCAACTGCCCTCGACGCCCCAGCTCGCGGAGCAGTACGAATGCGCCCCCGCGACCATCCAGGGGGCGATGAAGCTCCTGAAGGACGAACGCTTCCTGGAAGGCCGGCCGGGCAAGGGCGTGTTCGTACGCCGGCGGCAACCCTTCATCGTCACCGCCACCGCGTACAAGACTCCCGAGCCGGGCGGCTACAGCTACGACCTCCTGCACGTGGGCGAGGTGGCGCCCCCGGCCGACGTGGCGCACGCGCTCGGCCTGCGGGACGGCGAGCGCTGCGTGGAGCGGCACCGCATCATGCTGCACGCCGGCGACCCGATCGAGCTCTCGTGGTCCTACTACCCCCTGTCCATCGCCGAGGGGACTCCCCTGGCCGCGCGCGCAAGGATCAGCGGTGGAGCCCCGAGAGCGCTCGCCGGCCTGGGCTTCCCTGAGCGGACGTTCGAGGATCGTGTCTCGGTGCGGCAACCCCGCACCGAAGAGGTCGTCATGCTCGACCTGCCGGCGGACGTGCCGGTCATCAGGCAGTTCCGGGTGGTCCGCAGTGATGGCGGGCGGCCGGTCGAGGCGTCGGTCCTGATCAAGGGTGGTCACCTGTTCGAAGTGATGTACCGGCAGCAGGCCGAGCCCGGGGCCGGAGCACCCTGACCCAGCTCCCGGAAAATCGCTACAAAAGGGACGGCCGGCGCTAGGGTGATCGCGTGTCCGAGCCCTACTGGAACCACAACGTGCACTACCAGAGCCTGGTCATCAGGCTCCTGCCTGCGGGCTGTCAGCGGGCGCTCGACCTCGGCTGCGGTGACGGCCTGCTCGCGAGCAAGCTGGCCGCGCACGTCCCGTACGTGACCGCCGCCGACCGCTCCGCCGAGGCGATCGCCCTGGCCTGCGAGCGCCACGGGGGTCTCGACAACGTCGAGTTCGTCACGGCGGACTATCTCGACGACCCGCGCGGCCTGCTCCCGGAGGGCAAGTACGACTTCGTCAGCGCCGTCGCCGTCCTCCACCACGCCGAGTTCGGCCGCGCCGTCCGGGCCATGGCCGGGCTCCTGGCGCCGGGCGGGCGGCTGGTCGTCATCGGCCTGGCCAGGAACCGCTCGCCCCTCGACTGGATCATCAGCGGCGCCGGCCAGGTCGCCTCCCGCGCGCTGCGCCTGCGTTACGGCCCCAAGACCGGCCCCGGGCGGCGCGTCCCGGCCATGGACCCCACCCTCTCCTGGGGCGAGACCGGCCGCCAGGCCCGCCGCGAGCTGCCCGGCTGCCGCTTCCGCCGCCTGCTGCTGCGCCGCTACCTGCTGGTCTGGGACAAGCCGGCGTGAACGGGGTCACTCGGCGGGAGAATGTTCCCTGCCGAGCGGCAGGCCGTGCTCGTCGGCGAAGGCCCGCCGGCACAGGCCGTGGCAGAAGCCGTACAGGGTGCCGTTGTGGACGAGGGTGAGGGTGGAGTCGTCGAGTTCCACGCCCATGCCGCAGATCGGGTCGATCAGCTGCTCGCGCTCCTGAGCCCGCTGTTCGTGCGCCCGGGTCCGCGTCACGGGGTCGGGCTCGCGGTCGCGGTAGTCGCGTGAGACGAACTCGGTGAGGTCCATGCTGCTCATGACCTTGCCGAAGAACCCGATGCCGCCCTCCGCGACGCCGTCGAGCAGGACCACGGCATGGGGCTCGCGCCGCAGGCGTTCGGGGTCGCGACCGGCCGCCCGCTCGGTCTCGGCCAGGGCGTCGGTGACGATGGTCACCGCGTACTCGCACATCTCCTTGCGCCACGAGGCCGGGACGGTCACGCGTACCAGGTAGCGGGGCGGGTCGGCGGGATCGGCCGCCGGCCGCCGGCCGAGCACCCAGGTGGCGGGCTCGTGGACGAGCACCTGCGTGATCAGGCGCTGCGCGTCGAGCACCTCGACGGCGTGGCTGTCGTCCTCCTGCATGAGCGCGTCGATGAGCCGGCGCCCCAGCGCCTGGCGTTCCTCCTCGTTCAGCACGCCCTTCGGCACGTAGACGTCGATCGCCAGCATTGCCCCACCTCACCCCTCGGCCCGGGTTGCCTTCGGACACCTTCACGATGCCGGGGAGGGGTATATGAAGCCATCCCTCGCGGGGACGATCTCCCACGTACTGCGGGGGAAGTACGCGCACGGACGGCCCGCTTCCACGGCGAGGGCCGGGAGCCCGTCAGGGTGGGGTGATCGTGCCGGCCGCTGAGGGCGGGCGCCCGTCAGGGCGCGGGGATGATCGTGCCGGCCGCGCCGTTCACGGTGATGCGGGTGCCCGGGGTGATGCGGTGGGTGGCGTCGGGGACGCCGACCACGGCCGGGATGCCGTACTCCCTGGCCACCACCGCGCCGTGCGACATCGCGCCGCCCATCTCCATCACCAGCCCGCCCGCCGTCAGGAACAGCGGCGTCCAGCCGGGGTCCGTCGAGGGGCAGACCAGGATCTCGCCCGGCTCCAGGTGGGCGCCGGTCGGGTCGAGCACGACCCTGGCGACGCCCGTGACCGTCCCGGCCGAGGCCGGCGTGCCGGTGAGCACGTTCCCGCCGCCCGCACCGCCCCCGCCGTCCGCACCGCCCCCGCCGTCCGCACCGTTCCCGGCGAGCGCGCGGGAAGCGGCGGTCGCGGCCGGGGAAGCGGCCTCGGGTTCGGTGCCGTCGGAGAGGAGGAGCCGGGGGACGTGCCGGCGGCGCCGCTCCCGCTCGTACGTGGCCCGCCGCCCGGCCACCAGCTCCCGCCAGTCCCGCGCCGCGTCCCCCTGGCCGCCCCCGCCCGGCGGGGCACCGGCGCGCAGCGCCGATCTGGCCTCGCGGAGGTCGAGGAAGAAGACGTCGTCCGCCGTGTCCAGCACGCCGCGGCCCGCCAGGTGCTCCCCCACCACGAGCAGGCTGGCCCGGATCGCCGCGAGGGTCTTGACCAGGTAGAACTTGGGCAGCTCGCGCAGCCCGGCGTACTGGCGCGTGCGGCCCAGCGCGAAGCGCACCACGCCCGCCCGCCACCGCCCCCTGCGCCGGGCCGCCCGCGCCACGTCGGCGATGGCCTGCCGCGCCAGCCCGCGCCCCCGGGCGAACAGGTCGGCGGGGGACGGGGCCGCGCCCGTGCGCAGGTAGTTGGCCAGCACGCCGAGGAGGTGCGCGGGCTCCTCCGACCATCTCGGCACGCCGGCGTCGATCTCGGCCACGCCGCGATGGCCGTAACGGCCGAGGAACGCGGCGATCTCGCGCTGGGCGACGGGCGGCAGCCGGCCCTCGCGGTAGAGCCCGGCCAGCTCGGGCACGGAGTGCTTCCTGAACGGCTCCGGCTCGATGCGGGTGCTCAGGTGCCACAGCTCCATGTCCATCTCGGTGGTCGGGTTGTGGGGCACGCTGCGCAGGACGTCGGACATGTCCTGGATGGGCACGCCGGAGAGCTTGGAGGCCAGGGCGAACAGGGCGTAGCCGGTGACCGCGTACGGCATGACCGAGATGATCCGCGGGAATGTGGTGGTGAGCACCCGCTCGGCGTGGTCGAGGCGCTGCTCGGGGGTGGCCGTGGCGGGCACCCTGAGGCGCCGGTCGAGCAGCTCGCCGAGCCGGACGGTGTACGCCAGCGCCGCCCGGGGCCGGGTGAGCGCCGTCAGGGCGCGGGAGGGCAGGCGGACCCCACGGGCGAACCGGCTCAGGCCGCGCAGGAAGGGCAGCGGGGAGGAGCGGACGGGAGCCAGGCGCGGGTCCGCGTACAGGCTCGTCATGACGCTCCCCGCGCGGGCCTCGGCGAGCCCGAGGAAGCGCGAGAGCAGCACGCGGCCGGGGCGGCTGCGTACGACGGGGGTGATGTCGAACCACACCCGCTCCCCCGCCACCGCCACGAACCCCGCGCCGTCGAGCGGGTCGGCGGGGGCGTGCCCGGCCAGCCCCGCGCCCCCTGAGGTGAACGCGCGGATCGCCGCCAGCCCCATCGGCGTCAGCGGCCCCATCACGCCCTGCACGACGTTGAACGAGAAGTAGACCCGCAGGCCCGGCCGGTCGCGTGCGGGCAGCGGATAGAGCGTGGTGATCGGCCTGGCCTGGGTGAGCCAGAGCCGGCCGTCCCCGTCGATGGCCCATTCGGTGTCCTGCGGGGCGCCGTAGTGCTCCTCGACGCGTCCGCCCAGGTCGGCGAGCCGGAGCACCTCGTCGTCGGTCAGGCAGAGGCCGTCCTGCCCGGTCTCGACGCGCTCGGTGCCCCCGCCGGGCAGGGGGCGGACGGCGACCCGCTTGTCCCCCGCGCGGCGTTCGAGGATCCGGCCGCCGAAGACGACGAAACGGTCGGGGTTCACCGCGCCCGACACGACGGCCTCGCCCAGGCCGGGACTGGCGTCGATCACCGTCTGCCGCCGCCGGCCGGTCACCGGGTCGGCGGTGAACATCACGCCCGCCACCCGCGCGTCCACCATCACCTGCACGACCACCGCCAGCCGGACGGCGGCGTGATCGATGCCGTTGGACTCGCGGTAGGCCACGGCGCGGTCGGTCCAGAGCGAGGCCCAGCAGCGGCGCACCGCCTCCACCACCGCGTCCGCGCCGACCACGTTGAGGAACGTGTCCTGCTGGCCGGCGAAGCTGGCGAACGGCAGGTCCTCGGCGGTGGCGGAGGAGCGCACGGCCACGGGCACGTCGTCGCCGAGCGCGGTGTACGCCTGCACGATCGCCTCGCGCACGGCGTCCGGGACGGGAGCCTCAAGGAGATGCCGCCTGGCCCGCTCGGCGAGCCCCCTGCCACGATGCGCACCGCGATGCGCACCGCGATGCGCACCGCTCGCCGGGGCGCCGGTCGGGGCGTCCGGGTCGTCGTCGATCACCAGGTCGCGGGCGGCCAGCCGGTACGCCTCCGTGGTGAGCACCCAGCCGGGCGGCACCGGCAGCCCGGCCCCGGTCAGCTCGCCGAGGTTGGCCGCCTTGCCCCCTACCTCGGCGAGCATGCCCGAATCGATCTCGGTGAAGTCGAGGACCGTCCTCATCGCCCGCTCCCTGCCGTTTCAGCGTCCCGTCGTCCCAGTGTTCCCCCTTCCGGACAAGAATTCAACGTTCGTTGAAAAGCGGCGCCCCGTCGAGGTCCCAGGCCGGGTCCACGGCCACCCCGAACGCGGCCAGGACGGTCGGGGCCACGTCCACGAGCCGCGGCCCGGCGAGCGGCCGGCCGCCGAGGTCCTCGCCCAGCCGGGCGGCGATCACGAAGATCGTGCGCTCCTCGTCGGAGGTGCCGCCGTGCCCGCCCTCGTCCACGTGGCCGTGGTCGGTCGTGACCAGCACCGTCCAGCACTCCCGGGGGTACGACGGCCGCGCCCGGATCGTGTCGAGCAGGCGGCCCAGGTAGCCGTCCTGGAGGTGGAGCGCGGCGGCGTACTCGGGGCAGTGGGGGCCGAGGTCGTGGGCCACCTCGTCGGTGTCGCCCAGGTAGACGAAGAGGGCGTCCGGGTCGTCCTCGGCCAGGTGGCGCTCGGCGGCCTCGGCGACCCGCTTGTCGCAGGCGGCCCAGCCGTCGGCGAACCCGTCGAGCGCGAGCCGGTGGTCGATCTCCGGGCCGAACGCGCCCTGCTCGGCGAGGGCGGCCCACGAGAAGAACGCGGCGGTGCGGAGGGCGGGGCGGGCCCGCTTCAGGCGCGTCAGGAAGTCAGGAAATTTCCGGAATTGGGCACCGGCAAAACCGTTGTCGACGACCCCGTGCTTGTCGGGCCAGGCCCCGGTGGCGATCGACGACCAGCCGGGACCCGAGTCGGTGCGGGACCTGATCACCCGGCCGCCGTCCCCGGGCTCCGGGCTCTTGGGGACGACCTCGCCGGCCGACTCGGTACGCGGCGTGCCGGCCTCGCCGTACGGGAGCCTGCTGGTGCCGTACGCGCCGGTGGACATCAGCCCCTTGAGCACCGGGGCGTCCAGGGCGATCAGCCGGTCGAAGCGGAGCCCGTCCATGCCGACGACGAGCACCTTGCTGCTAAATGCGGACATCCTCCCATCTAAGCGGTGAAACCACGTAAGGCGCGAAGCGCCGCACCCGCCCCGAGAGCACCCGACCCGCCGGAACGTACCCGCACCGGAACACCGGAACGCACCCACACTGGAGCACCCGACCCGCCGGTACGCACCCGCACTGGAGCGCCCGCGCCGTCAGGACGCGAAGCGCCGGACCCACTCGGCCGCGCCGGGCAGGATCTCCTCGACCGGGGCCACCTGCGGATACCAGGTGCGCTCCCACTCCAGCGACACCCATCCGCCGAACCCGGCCCCGCGCAGCAGCTCGCCCGCCTCGTCCAGCGGCACCGACCCCGTCCACATGGGCACCGGCGTGGTGTCCTGCGCCGAGACGGCATCCTTGACCTGCACATACGACAAGTACGGCGCCAGCGCGGCCAGCGTGCGCGCCGGCGGCTCGCCGTGGCGCCACGGGTGCAGCAGGTCCCAGATCGCGCCGGTGGTCTCCGGCGTGCCCGCCTCGGCGAGCAGCGCGGCCACGGCCGCGCCGGTCGCCATGCTGTCGTGCGTCTCGACCAGCACGCGGCGGCCGAGGTCGGCGGCGGCGCCGGAGACCGCCTTGAGCCGCCGGGCGCCGACGGCCGGATCGTCCCCGCGCGGGAACACCCGCACGCCGGGCGCGCCGAGGTCGGCCGCCAGCCGCAGGTCGGCGAGGAGCGCCTGCACGACCGGCTCGTCCGGGCCCGGCTCGCAGATGCCGACATATCCCGCCAGGGCGGAGATCTCCAGCCCCGCCCCCTCGATCCGCTCCCGCACCGAGGCGCGCTCCTCTGGACCGAGCCCCGCGTGCACCCCGGTGTCCGGATGCAGCCGCAGCTCCAGCCCCCGGCAGCCCTGCCCGGTCGCGATCTCGATCGCCCTGTCCAGCCCGTCGCCGGGCATCCCCAGCGTGCTGACCGCCAGCTTCACCAGCAAACCTCTCTCAGGTCATCCTCCGGACGCTTTCCCGCAGGACGACCTCACCGGCGACCTGCTCGACCGCGACCGGCCGGTCTTCGTTCAGCGCCAGCTCCAGCGCGCGGGCCCCCATGTCCTTCAGGGGCAGGCGCACGGTCGTCAGCGCGGGCACGTGATCACGCAGAGTGACGATGTCGTCGAACCCGGCCACGGAGACGTCCTCCGGCACCCGGACCCCGCGCTCCCGGTAGGCCGCCAGCGCCCCGACCGCCATCACGTCGTTGACCGCGAACACGCACGTGACCTCCGCCCCCACCTGGTTGGCGGCGGCGTATCCGCCGTCGCGGTCGAACGGCCCGTGGATCACCTGCGGCGCGGGCAGCCCGAGCTCGTCGAGCGCCTCGCGGAAGCCGGCGCACCGGTCGGCCGCCGTGACCAGGTGCGGCGGCCCCGCCAGCACCGCGAACCTCGTGTGGCCCAGCCCGGCCAGCGCCCTGGCCAGCTCGGCCGCGCCCTGCCGGTTGGCGGGCGCGACGGTGTCGACGCCCAGGAGGTCCTGCCCGACGCAGGCCGCCCGGCCGCCGCCCTCCTGGTAGCGGGCCAGCTCCTCGCGCAGGCGGCCGGTGACGGCGGGGTCGGCCACGCGCGAGCCGGCCAGCAGCACGGCCCGCACGCGCTGGGCGTGCAGCGTGCGCACGTAGGCGATCTCCTGCTCCGGGTCGCGGTGCGTGGTGCCCACCATGACGAGCAGGCCCTCCGTGGCCGCCGCGCGCATCGCCCCGTCGGCCAGGGCCGCGAAGTAGGGGTCGGTCAGGTCGTGCACGACGATGCCGATGACGTTGCTCGCCCCGCGCGCCAGCGTCTGGGCGGCGATGTTGGCCCGGTAGCCGAGCTCGTCCGCGGCCTGCTCCACGCGCGCCCGCAGGGCCGCGCCCACCTGGCGGGTGCTGCCGTTGAGCACCCGCGAGGCGGTCGCGAGCGAGACGCCCGCCTGCTTGGCGACGTCTTCAAGCGTGACCACAAGACCCTCCCGGAAAGCGGTTTCCAAGTCTGCCAGAGCAGCACCTGGATCCGCATCCTGCCACGCCCGCGGCCCGCGCGAACAGGATGCCCCGCCCGGGAGGGCGGACAGTGAAACGGTTGCGCCACCCGGCCCGCCCGGAAGGACGGCGCCGCGAAGCCCGGTGCCGCCGAAGCCCGGTGCCGCGAAGCCCGGTGCCGCGAAGCCCGGTGCCGCGAAGCCCGTCGCCATCCTCGGCCCGCCCCGGAGGACAGGATCTCCTGTCACCCCGGGGGGCGGAGCCGGCGTCCTAGGCCCAGGGGAACAGGATGTCGAGCAGCCCCCTGCGCTCCTCCTGCGTCGGCGCCGGCACCGGGGCCTGCGTCGGGACCGACTCCTCCGAGGTGCCGGTGCCGGTGCCGGTGTCCGAGCCCGTGTCCCGCCCGGCGCCGTCCTGCCGGTCGGAGCCCGTGCCGCCGTTCGCCTCCCTGGCGGTGTCGGAGGTGTCGTTCATCGTGCGCTGCGGCTCGCGGGTGGGCCGCCTGGTGGGCTCGGCGCTCTCCTCGCGCTGGCGCGTGGGCGTCGGGCGGGCCGACGGCTCCTGCGTGGCCCTGGGGCGCTGCTGCACGGGGCTGGGGTTTGCGGTCTCGGTCTCGGTGGGCTCCTCCGTGACCGAATCGGTGGGCTCGGGGAGAGGCTCCTCCTCGACCGGCGTCTCCTCGGGGAGGGCCGACTGGGAGGGGGAGGTGACCTCGCCCGCACTGGCGCACTGGGCGCCCGCGCACGGGTCGTCGGAGGACGTGCCGGTGAGCATCCAGCCCGCGCCCACGCCGACCAGCACCACCGCGACGGCCGCCACCAGCAGCACCCGGGTGCGCCGGCGCACCTCGCCGTCCCCCCCGGACCGGCCGCCCGCCGACCGCCCGCCGGGGCGTGCGCCGTGGGAGTCGCCGGAGTCGTCGGTCCAGCCCGAGCCGAGGAAGCCGCGGCTGGGCCGCTCCTCCCCGTCGTCGCGGTCCTGGTCGTAGCCGCGGTCCAGGGGCAGGTAGGGGCTGTCGTCCTCCACCCGGTGCGGCCCGCTGTCCCCATCGACCCCGCTGTCCTCGCGGAGGGCGGCGTACGGGTCGCTCGCGCCGTCCTGGGCGCCGGGGGCGAGGTCGTGCGCCCCGCTGTCCTCCCGGAGGGCGGCGTAGGGGTCGTTGTCCTCGCGCAGCGCCGCGTAGGGGTCGCCGTCCTCCCGGAGGGCGGCGTACGGGTCGTCCGCCCCGCCGGCCGGCGAGTCGAAGGCGTTGCCGCCCGTCCTGCCCCTGTCATGGGCGCTGTCAGAGGTCAGGTCGTACGCGCCGTCGGACGGCCCGGCGAGGTCATAGGCGCCGGCGGTCCCGGGAGCGTCCAGCACGTCGTGGCCGGCGCCGCTCAGCACGTCGCGCGGAGCCTCGCCGTACAGCGGCTCGCCGGACGGGAGGACGTAGGTCTCGTTGCCGCTGACCTGGATGGCGGGCTGCTCGTCGGTGTCGTCCGTGCTCCACCGCGGGGACAACACGTCGCCCGTCATCTCCGGGTTTAACGACCTACCCTGCCCATCCTCGTATGCCCTGTCGTTCTCGTCGCGCGCCACGATGGAACCTCTCTAGTACGAATGCGAACCGCGCCCTTTCCTACCACTACTTGTCGGGAAATTTCACTTGTTTCACTAAAACTACTCTCCGTAACATTCGCCCCAATAGCGTTTCCTGTACCAGGCGTCCGGGTAAGTTGATCTTTCACCCGCAACCCCGCCCGGCCCCTTCCCGGACATCCGGATCGGCGCTCAAGGAGGCGATCAGCCGAGGACCCCGGCGACCAGTTCGTCCAGCGCCGCCCGCACCCGCTCGACCGCCACGCCGCCGTCCCCGAGCCGGTGGGCCAGCAGCGGCGCGGCGAGCGGCGCCAGGAGGGCGTCGGCCAGGCAGGAGGCGTCGGCCTCCGGGCGCGCCCGGCCGATCAGCATGGCCAGGTGCGCGTGATGGGCGTCGTACGCGCCGCCGAAGCGGGCCAGCGGCCCCGCCGTCTCGGCCATGAGCAGCAGGTCGAGCTGCTCGACCGTGCGATCGAGCAACGCCCCCAGGAACGCCCGCGCCCGCTCGGCCGGCTCCGCCCCGGGCCCGAGTGGCGGCGGCCCTTCCATGAACGCCGCCTGGAACTCCCGCTCCCGCGCGTCGATCAGCGCGTAGGCCAGCCCGGAACGATCCCCGAAGCGCCGGTAGAGCGTGCCCACGCCGACGCCCGCCGCGGCGGCCACCTCCGCCATGGACAGGCCCTGCACCCCGTGCGCGGCGACGATGGCCTCGGCCGCGGCGAGGATCTTGGCGCGGTTGCGGGCCGCGTCGGTGCGCTCGCGTCTCACGATCTCCATCCTCGCACCGGTTGCAACCGGAATCTCTTCCGCTTACAGTCAAAGCGGAACGGATTCCGCATAAGGAGGACGCATGACGAGGAGAGTCGCCCTGGTGACCGGGGGCAGCAGGGGGATCGGCGCGGCCGTGGCGCGGCGGCTGGCGGCCGACGGGTTCGACGTGGCCATCACGTACCGCAGCGCGGGCGAGCGGGCCGCGGCCGTGGTCAAGGAGGTCGAGGCGGCCGGCGGGCGCGCGCTCGGCGTGCGGGCCGAGGCGGCCGACCCCGGCGAACTGGTCGCGGCGGTCGAGCGGACGGTGCGCGAGCTGGGCCGGCTCGACGTGCTGGTGGCCAACGCGGGCATCGCGCCCTGCGGGGCGCTGGAGGACGTGACGCTCGCGGAGGTGGACGAGTTGCTGGCCGTGCACGCGCGGGCCGCGTTCGTGCTGGCGCAGGCGGCGGCGCGGCACATGGAGGCGGGGTCGGGCATCGTGTTCATCGGCAGCAGCCTGGCCGAGCGGGTGCCGTACGCGGGGTGGACGGCGTACGCGATGAGCAAGTCCGCGCTGGTCGGCCTGACCAAGGGCCTGGCCAGGGACCTGGGCCCGCGCGGCATCACCGCCAACCTCGTCCACCCCGGCTCCACCGACACCGAGATGAACCCGGCCGACGGCCCCGACGCCGACGAGGAGCGCCGCCACACCGCGCTGGGCCGCTACTGCTCCCCCGAGGAGGTCGCCGCCGCCGTCGCCTACCTCGCCGGCGAGGGCGGCCGGGCCGTCACGGGCACGGCGCTCTCCGTGGACGCCGGCGTGACGGCCTGACCCCGGACCCGCCCGGCCCGACACCCCGACCCCGGACCCCGCCCAGCCCGACACCCCGGCCTCGGACATCGCCCGGCCCGACACCCCGGCCTCGGACCCCGCCCAGCGTGACACCCCGGCCCCGGGCCCCGCGCGACGTGCCGGGATCAGCCGGCCTCACGGGCGGGCGGGAAAGGGGTGTGTCACTTGCAGGGGTTCGTGCTGGCGTCGACGACCTTGTCCTTGAGGGAGTCGGGGATGGCCGACAGGACCCGCACGCCGGGCCAGTCCTTGCCGATGACGAGCTGGATGACCGGCCCGGTGAGCTGCCGGCCGGGCTTGCTCCCGGCCTCGTACGGCTGCGAGGTGAGCGCCTTGATCTTGCCCTGCACGGGCGTGCGCTTGTCCTTCGACAACCGCGCGGCCACCGCGTCACCGTGGGCGGGCCCGTCCTCGGCGTCCTTCTTGGCGTACCGGATGGTGGTGGTGTCGGCCGTGGCGGCGTTGCCGACGTGCGTCACCACGAACCCCTGCGCGGCCAGGTCGCCGGCCACCTTGAGCGCCTTGCCCTGCTCGCCGGTGGCGTTGAGCACCTGCACGCGCACCTGCTCGCGCTTGACCGCCGCCGTGGCGGGCTTGCCGGGCGCGGGGCTGGCGGTGACCTCGACGTCGTTGCGCACGTTCTCGAAGAAGTCGCCGGCGGCCGGCTCGGCGAACTGCACCCGCGCCTTGTCCTCCGGGTACGGCTCGACCGGCACCGTGATGCCCTTGAGCTCCTTGGCCGTCAGGCCCCTGACGCTGTTGGCGATCTCCAGCATCCGCTCCACGCTGAGCTTGTCGTCCACGGTGACGGCCTGGGTGGCGGCCCGCAGGAAGTCGTTGAGCTTGACGGGGTCGGTGAGCAGGCCGCCGTCGGTGACCTTCTTGAGCACCTGGGTGAGGAAGACCTGCTGGCGCTCGATGCGGCTCAGGTCGCTGCCGTCGCCGAGGGAGTACCTGGTGCGCACGTAGCCCAGCGCCTGCTCCCCCATCACCACGTGCGTGCCCGGGCCGAGCACGAACTTGGCCTCTTTGTCGTTGACGGCCTCGGGCAGGCAGATCTCGATGCCTCCGAGCGCGTCGATGATGCCCTTGAAGCCGGTGAAGTCGACCTTCACGAAGTGGTTGATCTTGATGTTGGTGAGCGATTCCAGGGTCCGGATCGTGCAGTTGATGCCGCCGTCGTTGAAGGCGGAGTTGATCCGGCGCAGGCCGGCCGGCAGCACGGCGCCGTTCCTGCCCTCGCACTGGGGGATCATGACCATACTGTCGCGCGGGAAGCTGATGACGGTGGCGCTGTCCCGGTTGGGGGCGACGTGCAGGAGCATGATGGTGTCGGTGCGCTCCCCCGCGCCGACGGTCGTGGCGCCGTACTTCTTGTTGTTGCCGTCGCGGGAGTCGGAGCCGACGAGCAGCACGTTGAGCGCGCCGGTGTCGGGCGGGCGGCTGGCGCCCACGTCGATGGGCACGCGCGGGATCAGCCCTTCGAGATAGCGGTAGTAGGCGTAGCCGCCGAGCGAGGCCGCCACCAGCACGACCGTGAGCACCACGCTCACCCAGCCGAGGGGGGTCAGCCGGTTGCCGCGGGGCGCGGCGCGGCGGTCGCGCGGCGGATGCGGGGGCGGCGGCGGGTTCGGTGGCGGGGCGGCGCGCCGGCCCGGAGCCGCCTCGGTCCGCTGCTCGCCCACCCGGTTCACCCCTCGCGCCATGATCGCGAAGCATAGCTATAAATCGGTATCAGGAGGATAAGTAACACCATCCTGACAAGTACGCCGATCGCCGCCGGACGGACGGTGGCCCCACGGGCAGTCCTTGCTCACCTCGATCGAGGGCTCCATGCAAAGCGCGCGAACAGGCGGCATGACCACGTATGGTGACGCCATCATGACGGCATGCTGTTGACCGAGATGGCCCCTCCCCCCGGAGCCCTGGAGCTGGCCGGGCTGCGGGCCAGGGCCAGGGCCGCCCGGCGCGGCGCGCTCGTGACGCTCACCGCCTCGATCGCGCTGCTGACCACCGCCCAGCTGCTCGCCGACCGGGCCGCCACCAGGGAGCAGACGCTGCCGCTGGCCGTGCTGTCCCTGGGCGTCTTCGCCGTCGCGCTCCCCGCGATGGCGATCACCCAGTACGTCTGGGGCGTCCGCGCCCGCCTGGTGCGCCGCCGGGAGCGCGAGCTGTACTCCATCGCCCCCTCCGGCGCGGCGCGCCTGCTGACCCGGCCGGCCCTCGCGTGCGCCTGGGCCGTGACGCTCCTGCTCGGCTGGACCGTGCCGCGCTTCTTCCGGCACGCCGCCCTGCCCGCCTTCGCCGACGCGCTGAGCGGGGCCGCCGAGGTCCTGTCGGTGCTCAGTGTCGCGGCGGGGGTGTTGTTCGTGCTCTGGTGGGCACGTGACGCGGTGGGGATGCTGGCGCGCGCCCTGCGCTCGGGCGGATCACCTGGCGATCCATGGGACCCCGGCCACGGCGCGCGCCCGCGAGAGGGCGCGGCGCTCTGGACGGGCGCGGCCATCGCGGTCGTGGCCCTGCTCGGAGCCCGCGCCCACCTGTGGGAGCCGGCCACCGGCCTGGTCTACGCGCTGCTCACGGCCGCCCTCGTCCTCGGGGTAGTTACTGACGAGTAGCATGGGCACGGAACCCCTTACACAACGAGGAGCGAATCCGTGCCTTCCTCTCGTGACGTCGTGTTCGTGGACGGCGTGCGCACTCCTTTCGGCAGGTCAGGGCCGAAGGGACTGTATGCGGAGACCCGCGCCGACGACCTGGTCGTCCGCGTCATCCGCGAGCTCATCCGGCGTAACCCCAACCTGCCACCCGAGCGCGTGGACGAGGTCGCCATCGCCGCGACCACCCAGATCGGCGACCAGGGCCTGACCATCGGCCGCTCGTCCGCCGTGCTGGCCGGGCTGCCCAAGACCGTGCCCGGCTACGCGATCGACCGCATGTGCGCCGGCGCGATGACCGCGGTGACCACGGTCGCCGGCGGCATCGCGTTCGGCGCGTACGACGTCGCCATCGCCGGCGGCGTCGAGCACATGGGCCGCCACCCGATGGGCGAGGGCGTCGACCCGAACCCGCGCTTCCTGTCGGAGAAGCTGGTCGACCCGAGCGCGCTGGTCATGGGCATGACGGCGGAGAACCTGCACGACCGCTACCCGTCCATCACCAAGGAGCGCGCCGACGCGTACGCGGTGCTGTCGCAGGAGAAGGCGGCCAAGGCGTACGCCGACGGCAAGATCCAGCCCGACCTGGTGCCGACCGCGATCAGGACCGCCGAGAAGGGCTGGGGCCTGGCCGTCGAGGACGAGGCGCCGCGGCCCGGCACCACGATGGAGGGGCTGAGCGGGCTCAAGACGCCGTTCCGGCCGCACGGCCACGTCACGGCGGGCAACTCCTCCGGCATCAATGACGGCGCCACCGGGTGCGTCGTGGCCGCCCGGGAGGTCGCCGGCGAGCTGGGGCTGACGCCGAAGATGCGGCTGGTGTCGTACGCGTTCGCGGGCGTGGACCCCGAGGTCATGGGCGTCGGGCCGATCCCGTCCACGGAACGGGCGCTGCGCCTGGCGGGTCTCGACATCTCCGACATCGGGCTGTTCGAGATCAACGAGGCGTTCGCCGTCCAGGTGCTGGCGTTCCTGGAGCACTTCGGCATCGCCGACGACGACCCCCGCGTCAACGCCTACGGCGGCGCGATCGCCTACGGCCACCCGCTCGCCTCCTCGGGCGTGCGGCTGATGACGCAGCTCGCGCGGCAGTTCGGCGAGCGTCCCGACGTGCGTTACGGCATCACCACGATGTGCGTCGGCATGGGCATGGGCGGCACCGTGATCTGGGAGAACCTCGCATGAGCAACATGGACACCTGGCGCGCGCTGCTGAGCGAGCGCAACACCGACGAGGTCGTCACCAAGGCGCTGGTGCGCGACGTGCAGCTCCCCTACGGGGCCGGCACGATGGCGCTGATCACCCTGGACAACGGCTTCGACCACACCAAGCCCAACACGTTCGGCCCGCACGGCCTGTTCGCGCTCAACGGCGCGCTGTCGGAGATCGCCCAGCGCACCGACCTGGCCGCCGTGGGCGTGACGGGCAAGCCGTTCATCTTCGCCGTCGGCGCCGACCTCAAGGGCGCCGCCGCCGTGGCCTCCCGCGAGGAGGCGCTGGCCATCGGCGCGCTCGGCCACCACGTCTTCCGCCGGCTGGGCGAGCTGGGCATCCCGTCGTTCGCGTTCGTCAACGGCGCGGCGATGGGCGGCGGGCTGGAGATCGCGCTGCACTGCACCTACCGGACGATCTCGGCGGGCGTGCCCGCGGTGGCGCTGCCGGAGTGCTTCCTCGGCCTGGTGCCCGGCTGGGGCGGCACGCAGCTCCTGCCCCGCCTCATCGGCCCGGCGAACGCCGTCAAGCTGGTCATCGAGAACCCGCTGTCCAACAACCGCATGATCAAGGGCAGGGACGCGTACGAGCTGGGCGTCGCCGACGCCGTGTTCGAGCCCGCCGACTTCCTGGAGGAGTCGCTGCGCTGGGCCGCCCGCGTGGTCAACGGCGAGGTGAGCGTCGAGCGCGAGACCCACGACGGCTGGGAGAAGGCCGTCGCCGACGCGCGCTTCCTGGTGGACATGAAGCTGCGCGGCGCCTCGCCCGCGCCGTACCGCGCGCTCGACCTCATCGCGCTGGCCGAGACCGCCGGCCGCGACGAGGGCTTCGCCGCCGAGGACGAGGCGCTGGCCGACCTGCTCATGAGCGACGAGCTGCGGGCCGGGCTCTACTCCTTCGACCTCGTGCAGCGCCGCGCCAAGCGCCCGGCGGGCGCGCCGGACAGGTCGCTGGCCCGCAAGGTCACCAAGGTCGGCGTGGTCGGCGCGGGGCTGATGGCCTCGCAGATGGCGCTGCTGTTCGCGCGCCGCCTGGAGGTGCCGGTCGTGCTGACCGACCTCGACCAGGCCCGGCTCGACAAGGGCGTGGGGTACGTGCACGCCGAGGCGGACAAGCTGCTCGCCAAGGGCCGCATCTCCCAGGACCAGGCCAACCGTCTCAAGGCGCTGGTGACCGGCTCGCTGACCAAGGACGCCTTCGCCGACGCCGACTTCGTGATCGAGGCCGTCTTCGAGGAGATGTCGGTCAAGAAGCAGGTCTTCGCCGAGGTCGAGGCCGTGGTGTCGGAGGAGTGCGTGCTGGCCACGAACACCTCCTCCCTGTCGCTGACCGAGATGGGCGCCGGCCTGGCGCACCCCGAGCGGCTGGTCGGCTTCCACTTCTTCAACCCGGTCGCGGTCATGCCGCTGCTGGAGATCATCAAGGGCGCGGCGACCGACGACGCCACGCTGGCCACGGCGTTCGCGGTGGGCAAGTCGCTGAAGAAGTCGTCGGTGCTGGTCAAGGACGCTCCGGCGTTCGTGGTCAACCGGCTGCTGACCTGCTTCATGGGCGAGGTCGTGGCCGCCGTGGACGAGGGCACGCCGCTGGAGACGGCCGAGCACGCGCTCGACGGGCTCGGGCTGCCGATGACGCCGTTCGCGCTGCTGCAGCTCGTCGGCCCGGCCGTCGGCCTGCACGTGGCCGAGACGCTGCACGAGGCGTTCCCCGACCGCTTCGGCGTCTCGGAGAACATGGCCAAGCTGGTCGAGTCGGGCAAGCCCGGCGTCTACCGGCCGGACTTCACGCTCGACCCGGAGGCGGTGGCCCTGTTCGCGGGCGGCACCTCCCCCTCGACCGCCGAGCAGGTGCGCGAGCGGGTGCTGAGGGCGCTGGCCACCGAGATCCGCATCATGCTGGACGAAGGGGTCGTCGCGGCCCCGCAGGACATCGACCTGTGCATGATCCTCGGCGCCGGCTGGCCGTTCCATCTGGGCGGGATCACCCCCTATCTGGACAGGGCCGGAATCGCGCGGCCGCGCTTCCTCGCCCCCGGCGTGGCATCCGTGCCCGCCTGATCTTTACCGGTTTTTGGGGAGGCTCGCCCACGGGCCTCCCCCTCTCCACCGTAGCGTTTGGTGCCGTCCTACGAACGGAGAGTAACCATGATCAAGGCAGCCGGCACCCTCGCCCTCTGCGGAGCCCTCCTGCTGGGCGGCTCCACGCCCACGCTGGCCGCACCGCACCCCAAGGCCCGCCTCAAGATCGTCGACGGCGTCAAGGGCGGGCCCGTCAAGTCGGTCTGGCTCCACTGCGGGCCCGTGGGCGGCACCCACCCTCACGCGCAGGCGGCCTGCCGCCTGCTCAAGCAGGTCAAGGGCCAGCCCGCCAAGCTCAACGTCACCCCGAAGGCCTCGTGCTCGCAGGAGATCCAGCCGCACGCGGTCATCATCGGCGGGCAGTGGTACGGCACGAAGGTGCGCTGGGCCAAGTTCTTCCCCAACGCCTGCTACATGAAGGCGATGGGCGGCCAGCTCCTGTCGCTCTGAGCCGGCCGGGGGCGGGCCACGCGCCCGCCCCCGCCCCGCCCGGCGCCCGCGCCCCGCACGTTCAGCGGCCGGCCCGCTGCCAGGGGAACAGGTTCCTGCTGTTCCAGTAGCCGTAGCCCAGGTAGACGACGACCCCGATGATCATCCAGACCAGGAAGCGCAGCCACGTCTGCACCGGCAGGTTGAGCATCAGGTAGAGGCAGGCCAGCACCGACAGGATCGGCAGCAGCGGCACCAGCGGGGCGCGGAAGGCCCGGGGCAGGTCGGGCCGCGTACGCCGCAGGATGATCACCCCGAGCGACACCACCACGAACGCGAACAGCGTGCCGATGTTGACCAGCTCGGCCAGCTCGCCGAACGAGACGAACCCCGCCAGCACCATCGTGACCAGCCCGATGAGCACCGTCAGCCGCGCCGGGGTGCCGTAGTGCCGGTCCACCTTCGCCAGCGGGCGCGGCAGCAGCCCGTCGCGGCACATCGCGAACAGCACCCGGGTCTGGCCCAGCAGCAGCACCAGCACCACCGTCGTCAGGCCGGCCAGCGCGCCCACGCTGATGATCGTGGCCAGCCAGGGGTGGCCGACCGCGGTGAAGGCGTCCGACAGCGGCGCGGCCGTGCTCAGCTCGCTGTAGCGCTGCATGCCGACGACGACGAGCGAGACGGCGACGTACAGGATCGTGCAGACGGCCAGGGAACCGAGGATGCCGCGCGGCACGTCGTGCTGCGGCCTGATCGTCTCCTCCGCCGCGGTGGCCACGATGTCGAAGCCGATGAAGGCGAAGAACACGATCGCCGCCGCCGAGAAGATGCCGATCACGCCGAACGCGACCGGCGTGATGCCGAACACGAGCTGGATGAGCGGCGCCTTGAGCCCTTCCACCCGCCCGGTGGGCACCGCCTCGGGGATGAACGGCGTGTAGTTGGCCGCCTTGACGAAGAACAGCCCCGCCACGATGACCAGCAGCACCACCGCGATCTTGGTGATCACCAGGATCAGGTTGACCCGCGAAGAGATCTTGATCCCGGCCACCAGGACCGAGGTGAGCAGCAGCACGATGAGGATGGCGGGCACGTTGACCACCGGGTCGTCGCCCGCGATCGAGGCGGGCAGGCCCATCCCGAGCGACGACAGCAACGAGGCGAAGTAGCCCGACCAGCCGACCGCCACCACGGCGGCGGCCAGCGCCAGCTCCAGGAACAGGTCCCAGCCGATGATCCAGGCGGGGAACTCGCCCAGCGTCGCGAAGGAGAAGGTGTAGGCGGACCCCGCGACCGGGATCGTGGAGGCGAACTCGGCGTAGCACAGCGCCGCCAGCCCGCACACGATGCCCGCCACGACGAACGAGACCGCGACCGCCGGCCCCGCCATCTCCTTGGCGACCTGCCCCGTGAGCACGAAGATCCCGGTGCCGACGATCACACCGATGCCGAAGACCGTGAGATCGAGGGCCGTCAGGCGTTTGCGCAACTGGTGCTCGGGATCCTCGGTGTCGCGGATCGATTGCTCGACGCTCTTCGTGCGAAAGATGTCCACGGTCAGCGATCCTTCCCACACCCCCGGTGATCATGCCGGTTGCGGGGCGGGATCGCGATCTCGGCAGCGTCCACGGGCTCGTCAGCGGCGGGCGGGCTCCACGTGGGAGGTCCGCTTCGCGACCGCCTCGGTGATCTGGCGGGCGAGGTCCTGGCCGGTCAGGCCGATGCGGCCGAGGATGGCGGCCCGCTTGGCGTGGTCGAGGAAGCGCTGCGGGATGCCGAAGGTGCGTACGGGCACGTCGACGTCGGCGTCGCGCAGCAGGCGGGCCACGGCGTCGCCGACGGCCCCGACGCGCCCGTTGTCCTCGACGACCGCGACCAGCTTGTGCGCGCCGGCGGCCATCACGAGCGCCTCGTCGAGCGGCTTGACCCAGCGGGGGTCGACCACGGTGGCCGAGATGCCCTGGGCGTCGAGCAGCACGGCGGCGTCCATGCAGACCTGGGCCATCGGGCCCACGCCCACCAGCAGCACGCCGGGCTCTCCCTCGGCGGCCCGCAGCACGTCCATCTCGCCCAGCTTGCCCACCGGCTCGATCGGCTCGGCGACGGGGCCCTTGGGGAAGCGCAGCACCGTGGGGCCGTCGCTGACGTCGACCGCCTCGCGCAGCAGCTCGGTGAGGCGGTCGCCGTCGCGCGGCACCGCGATGCGCAGCCCGGGCACGACCTGGAGGATCGACAGGTCCCACATGCCGTTGTGGCTGGCGCCGTCGTCGCCGGTGACGCCGGCCCGGTCGAGCACCACCGTGACCGGCAGGCGGTGCAGGGCGACGTCCATGAGGAGCTGGTCGAAGGCGCGGTTGAGGAAGGTGGCGTAGACGGCCACCACCGGGTGCATGCCGCCCAGCGCGAGCCCGGCGGCGCTGGTCAGCGCGTGCTGCTCGGCGATGCCGACGTCGTAGATGCGCTCGGGGTATTCCTCGGCGAAGGCGTTGAGGCCGGTCGGGTGGAGCATGGCGGCGGTGATGGCCACCAGGTCGTCGCGCTCCTTGCCGAGCCTGACCAGCTCTTCGCTGAAGACGTTGGTCCAGATGCGGCCCTTGGGCTTCTCCGCGCCGGTGGCCCGGTCGAAGGCGCCGGGCGAGTGGAACTGGTCCTCGTCGTGGTTCTCGGCGGGGCTGTAGCCGCGGCCCTTCTGGGTGAGGGCGTGCACGATGACCGGGCCGCGGAAGTCGCGGGCCTGGCGCAGCGCGGCCTCCATGGCCTGCTCGTCGTGGCCGTCGATGGGGCCGACGTATTTGAGCCCGAGGTCCTCGAACATCACCTGCGGCGCCAGCACGTCCTTGACGCCCTTCTTGAAGCCGTGGAGGGCGTCGTAGAGGACGGGAACGTTCCCGATCTTGTCCTTGACGAAGTCGAGCATGTCCTCGTAGCGGCGGTTGACCCGCAGGGAGGACAGGTGGGAGGCCAGGCCGCCGATCGTGGGCGAGTAGGAGCGGCCGTTGTCGTTGACCACGATCACGACCGGCAGGTCCTTGATCGCGGCGATGTTGTTGAGCGCCTCCCAGGCCATGCCGCCGGTCAGCGCGCCGTCGCCGATGATCGCGACGACCGTGCGGTCGCTCTCGCGGCGCAGCTTGAACGCCTTGGCCAGGCCGTCGGCGTAGGACAGCGCGGTCGAGGCGTGGGAGTTCTCCACGAAGTCGTGCTCGGACTCGGCCTGGCTCGGGTAGCCCGACAGGCCGCCCTCCTGCTTGAGCGCCTCGAAGCCGGCCGCCCTGCCGGTGAGGAGCTTGTGCACGTACGCCTGATGGCCGGTGTCCCAGATGACGGGGTCGTCCGGCGAGTCGAAGACCCGGTGAACGGCGATCGTGAGCTCCACCACACCGAGGTTGGGGCCGAGGTGGCCGCCGAACCTGGCGCACGAGTCGACCAGCACATCACGGATCTCTCCGGCGAGCTGCGGCAACTCCTCGACAGTGAGCCGTTTGACGTCCTGCGGTCCCTTGATCGAGCCCAGCAACCCGCTCACGGATCCGACTCCCCTCTGCTCTTTTGCGCCGATTCCCCAGAGTCTAGTTCGCGGACGCCTCACTGACTCCATCGAGTCAATTCCACCCACATATGTCCGATCTTGACCTAGTCTTTCGATACCTATGAACTCCGTCCCCAAAAGCCGTCTCGTGACACTTGTCGCCGCCACGCTGGCGCTCGCCCTGGCGGCGGCCGCGCTCGTGCTCGTGCTCGCGGACGTGGCCACGACCTCGACGAGCGGCGTCACCGGGGGACAACAGCTCGCCGCGCCGCCCTCGGCCGCGGGGGCAGGGCGCGAGCGGGTGGCCGACGCCGCGACCAGGGCCCTGGCGACGCTCAACCCGCTCTACAGGACCGGCAGGCTCACCGACGTGAACTGCTCGCCCGGCCCCCTGCCCCCGGGCAGCATGGCGGCCTACCGGCGCTTCCTGACCCGCGTGACCGCCTGCCTGAACAAGGCGTGGGCGGCGCAGTTCCGCAAGGCGAAGCTGCCCTTCACCAAGCCGCGGCTGCGCATCATCACCAGCAAGGTCAAGACGCCCTGCGGAGCCTGGAACACCGGGGCGGACGGCGTCTACTGCTCCACCGACCGCACCATGTACCTGATGATCAGCAAGGAGCAGCTGCGCAACCCCTTTCCGCTGGGCGTCACCCGGCTGGTCGCGCACGAGTACGGCCACCACGTGCAGCAGGTCTCCGGGATCTGGCGCTACTACTGGATCGCGCGCTCGGCCTCGGGCAAGGCGGGGCGGCTGCAGCTGTCGCGCAACTCCGAGCTGCAGGCGGAGTGCTTCTCCGCGGTCTTCATGAGCACGATGAAGGACACGGAGCTGGTCACCGCGTCCGACTGGGCGTACACGGTGGACTGGTTCAGGAAGAACGGCGCCAAGGGGTGGCCGCAGAACGACCACGGCAAGGGGCCGACGCAGGCCGCGTGGATGACGCGCGGCTTCAAGCGCGGCACGCCGGGGTCGTGCAACACCTGGGCCGCCAAGCCACGAAATGTCACCTGACGGGCCCGTTGAGGCTGCCATAAGGCGTAAATCCTCCTAAAGGCTCTAAGATCCGCGTTCGTGCGCACTCCCCTCATGGCGCCGGCCGTGTGCCTGGTCGCGGGTCTCCTGCTGCCGGCGCCCGCGAGCGCGGCCGATCACCGGGCACGCTCCGGCCTCATGGGCGTGATGGGCGGGGACGTGGTCCCGCAGCGCTGCGCGATCCCGGCCATCCGGGCGGGGAGCACGGGCTCGCTCAGGTCGTTCCACCGGGCGATGGCCGAGTGCGCCGACCGGTTCTGGTCGGCCAGGTTCGCCGCGGCCGGCCTGCCGTACAGCCCGCCCGAGGTCGCGATCACCACGGGGGACGACTCGGTCTGCGGGGCGATCGCCGGCAGCGGCGCGCAGTACTGTCCCGACCAGCGCACGATCGTCATCCGCATCATGAAGCACGACCTGCGCGACCCGTTCAGGATGAACATCGCCCACTCCGTGGCCCACGAGTGGGGGCACCACGTGCAGCAGCTCACCGGCGTGCTGGACGCGCAGGCCGCCCTGTACGAGCCGGCCCCGGAAGGGGCGCGGCGGCTGCTCAGCCATCGGCTGGAGATGCAGGCCGAGTGCTTCGCCGGGGTGTTCTACAGCGCCACGCTCAAGTCCATCAGGCCCGGCATCTCGTGGGCGGACTGGATCTCGGCGGTGCGGGGGGCCGAGGAGAGCGACATCCACGGCAAGCCGCGCAACCTGGCCTTCTGGCAGGACCGGGGATACCGGGGCGGCGCCACGGGGTTCTGCAACACGTGGACGGCCGCCAAGAACAAGATCGATTGACCCGCCCCGCAGGCGGTCAGGCGTTGGCGCGGGCCAGGACCTCCAGCGGGTCGGCCAGGACGTGGGCGAAGGCGAGCTCGGCCGCGCCCACCAGGGTCGCGGAGTCCCCCAGCGCCGAGGTGCGCAGCCGCAGCCGCTCCCGCTGCGGCGCCATGGCGTGCAGGGTGAGCTGCGAGCGCACCTGCGCCGCCGAGCCGAGGTAGATCTCCCGCAGGATCCCCCCGAAGATCACCATTTCCGGGTTGAAGATGTTGACCAGGTTGGCCACGCCCAGCCCCAGCCAGTCGCCCACCCGGCTGAGCCCCTCCTGGGCCACGATGTCCCCGCGGTCGGCCGCGTCCACCACCGTGCGCACCGCGTCGCGGCCGTGGCGGCCCGAGGAGACCCGGCCGGCCGACTCCAGCAGGGCCCGCTCCCCCACCTCCGCCTCCAGGCACCCGTGGGAGCCGCACCCGCAGGCGCGGCCTCCCGGGTTGACGACCATGTGGCCGACCTCGCCGCCGTAGCCCTCGTGGCCGCCGAGCAGGTGGCCGCCGGCGATGATGCCGCCGCCGATGCCGACGTCGCCGTGCAGGTAGATGAGGTCGCGTACGGCGGCCCCGACCCCCCGGCTGTGCTCGGCCAGCGCCGCCAGGTTGGCGTCGTTGCCCACGCTGACCGGCAGGCCCAGGCCCAGCCGGCGGCCCAGCTCCTCGCCGAACGGCACCTCCTCGGCCTTCAGGTTGGGCCCGAACCGGACCACGCCGTCGCCCTTGCGCACGCCGCCCGACACGGCCGCCGCCGCGCCGACGCAGACCGTGTCGGCCCGGGTCTTGCGGCGCATCTGCCGGGCGAACCCGGCCAGCAGCCCCGCCACCTCGTCCAGGTCGAACCGGTCGCGGTCGCGCACGGTCTCCCGGCGGTCGAGGATCACCCCGCCGAGCCCGACGCGGGCGACGGCCAGCCGGTCGGGGCCCACGTCGAAGGCGAAGACGTAGACCCGCGCCGACTCGGGGCGCACCACGAGCGAGGGCCGCCCGGCGCGGCCCGTCTCGCGGGGCAGCTCCTCGCGCACCAGCCCGGCGGCGGTGAGGTCGGAGGTCAGCGCCATGATCGTGCTGCGGTTGAGCCCCATCTTCGCGGTCAGCTCGGCGCGCGAGATCGGCCCGCCCAGGTGGACATGACGGAGCAGCGCGCCGAGATTGTGGCGCCTGATGTCCTCTTGAGAGGGGCCGGCACGCATCGTCTGGGGTTCCTTCAGGGGCTGCGAGTCGCTGATCACCTTAGACCAGCGGCAGCCGCCCTCTTGCGCGCCAGGGCGTCGACACCCGCGGCGAGCAACAGGACGGAACCGGTGACCAGGTATTTCACGCTGGCCCCGTACCCCATCAGACCCATGCCGTTCTCGATCACGGCCACCACGGCGCCGCCGAGCACGGCGTCGAGCACCCGGCCCTTGCCGCCGAACAGGCTCGTGCCGCCGATGACCGCGGCGCCGACCGCGTACAGCAGGACGGAGGAGCCGCCCGTGTTCGGGTCCACCGAGCTGGCCCGCGACGCGGCCACGATGCCGCCGACGGCGGCCATCGAGGAGCAGATCACGAACGCGTAGATCTTGATCCGGTCGACCGGGATGCCGGCCCGCCGGGCGGCCTCGGTGTTGCCGCCGACCGCGTACAGGTGCCGCCCGAACCCGGTGCGCCGCAGCACCAGCGTCCACACGACCAGCAGCGCCAGGATGACCGGCACCACGATCGGCACGCCGGTGAGCGAGACCAGCGCGGGGTTGCGGCTGCGCTCCAGGTTGAGCGCGGCGACCGCGAGCCCGGCGAAGAGCGCCAGCATGCCGACGCGGAAGGCGATCAGCGACATGGGGTCGGCCACCAGCCCGCGCCTGCTCCGCGACCTGGCCCGCCTGAGCTGCACCGCCGCGAAGACCGCCACGCAGACGGCGTACAGGGCCCAGCCGAGCCAGGGCGGCAGGTTCCGGTTGGCGATGGCGACGACCACCTCGTCGCGGATGGAGATGTTGGTGCCCTCGTCCACCAGCACCAGGACCAGGCCCTGGAAGGCGAGGAAGGCGGCCAGCGTGACCACGAACGACGGTATGCCGACCTTGGCGACCAGCGTGCCCAGCACGGTGCCGATGATCACGCCGGTGAGGACGGCGGCCGCCATGCAGACGTACCAGGGCAGTCCGGCGCTGGTCAGCGTGACGGCGAGGACCGCCGCGCAGACGCCGCTGGCGAAGCCGGCCGACAGGTCGATCTCGCCCAGCAGCAGCACGAACACCAGGCCCATGGCGATGAGCGTGATGGCGGCGCCCTGGGTGAAGAGGTTGGCGAAGTTGATCGCGGTGACGAAGGAGGGCCGCGCGGCGGCGAAGACCGCGCAGAGCACGACCAGGCCGAGCACCGCGGGCAGCGCGCCCATGTCACCGCCGCGCACGCGCTGCGCGTACGCGAGGAAGCTGTTCTTGATCGAGGGGGTCTGCGCCGCGGCGACGATGGCCTCGCCGGGGAGTTCCTTGACCTTGTTCATGGGGTGACCCCGTTCTTGAGGCCCAGTTCGCCGCTGCGGCCGGAAGTGATCAGCTCGACCACCTGCGCGTGCGTCACGTCGGCGGTCGCGACCTGGGCGGCCATCCTGCCGAGGTAGAGCGCCGCGATCCGGTCGGAGACGGCGAACACGTCGTTCATGTTGTGCGAGATGAGCACCACGGCCAGGCCGGTGTCGGCGAGCCTGCGCACCAGCTCCAGCACCTGCGCGGTCTGGGCCACGCCCAGCGCCGCGGTGGGCTCGTCGAGGATGACGACCTTGCTGTTCCACAGCACGGCCTTGGCGATGGCCACGGTCTGCCGCTGCCCGCCGGACAGGCTGGAGACCTGCTGCCTGATGGACTTGACCGTGCGCACGGACAGCCCGCTGAGCGTCTTCTCGGCCAGCTCCTCCATGCTGTCCTCGTCGAGCAGGAGGCCGTGCTTGCGCTCCCTGCCGAGGAACATGTTCTGGACGATGTCGAGGTTGTCGCACAGGGCGAGGTCCTGGTAGACGATCTCGATGCCCAGCTCGCCCGCGTCGCGGGGGCTGTGCACCTGGACCTCTTCGCCGTCGAAGAGCACCTGGCCCGAGTCGATCGGGTAGATGCCGCCGATGCACTTGACCAGGGTGGACTTGCCGGCGCCGTTGTCGCCGACGAGCGCCGTGACCTGGCCGGCGTAGGCGGAGAACCCGACGTCGTGCAGGACCTTCACCGGACCGAAGCTCTTGTCGATCCCGCGCACTTCAAGGAGGGGGGTCATATGGCTCCCTAAACCGGGGGCACGGCCCCCGCTCGTGGCGGCGGGCCGTACCCCTTGCGGTGTTATTGAATTCCTGCCTCGGTGCACTTGGCGGCGAAGTCGCCCGTGCACAGGTCCTCCTTGGTGACGTAACCGTCGGCCACCACGTCCTTGACGTTCTCCAGGTAGATGGCCTGCGGCTCCAGCAGCTCCGACGGCACGTCCTGGCCCGTCTCGGGGTCCTTGACGCTGCCGCCGGCCGTCGGCTTCTCGCCCTTGGCCAGCGCGACCGCGAGCTTGGCCGCGGCTTCGGCCTCCTTCTTGACCGCCTTGTAGACGGTCATGCACTGGTCGCCCGCGAGGATGTTCTGCAGGCCCTGGACGGTGGCGTCCTGGCCGGTGACGGGCACCTTGCCGTTGAGGTTGTTCTTCTTCAGCACGGTGATGGCGGCGTTGCCGAGGCCGTCGTTGGCGGCCAGCACGCCGGCGATCTTCGGCTGCTCGGTGAGCATCTGCTCGAAGATGGTGCCGGCCTGGGTGTTGTCCCAGTCGGGCACGGCCTGGTCGGGGCCCTTGACGTACTCGCCGGAGTCGAACTTCGGCTTGAGCACCCCGTCGTACCCGTTCTTGAACAGGGTGGCGTTGTTGTCGGTCGGCGAGCCGTTCAGGTACGCGACGATCGGCTTCTCCACCTTCTTGTCGGCCAGGCACTTGCTCAGGCCCTCGCCCTGGAGCGTGCCGACCTTGGTGTTGTCGAAGCTGACGTAGTAGGCGGCGCCGCCGCCGAGCGTCAGCCGGTCGTAGTCGATGGTGGCCACGCCCTGCGACTTGGCCTTCTCGATGACCGTCTTGCCGGTGCCGCTGTCCAGGTTCACGATCATCAGGACGGTGGCGCCGTTAGTGATCATCTGATCGGCAATGGTCTGGAACGCCGTCTTGTCGTTCTGGGCGTTCTGAATGTCGTACTGGACGCCGGCGGCCTTGAAAGCCTCTTCAAGGTACTTGCGGTCGGCCGTCTCCCACCGGGCGGAGGACTTGCTGTCCGGCAGGATGACGCCGATCTTGCCGGCCTTGGCGGCTTGCGTGGCCGAGGCGGACGAGGTCGACGTCGTGGTCTGACCGCTCTCGCCCCCGCAGGCGGTGAGACCGAGGGCGAGCGCGGCTGCCGTGGCGGTCAGGCTGAGGATCCCCTTGCGCATAATGCAGGGTCCTTTCTTCCGGAGGGGCCCGGATGAATGTTGTTTGCGGCAACGTATTCCGGTATCGAGCCCATGGGAAGGGGGGTGAGGGAGCCGATTTGTTGTTTCGGGTAACAATCCAGAAACGCCACCTCAACCTCCCCGACGCACGCGCGCCGACAGCGAGGAGCCCAGGTGGCCCGGCTGCCGGGCCGCGGCGATGGCGGCGTCGGCGATACTGCAGGCGTGAAGTACGTGTCCAGAGTGCCGCGACCGCCGCTGGACAGGCTGATCGACGACCTCTACTACCTGGAGGGCGCGCCGCCGTACGCCCGGCTGACGCTGCCGCCGATGCCGTCGGCGCTGCTCATCGTCAACCTCGGGCCGCCGTTCCGCATCCGCGCCGGCACCGAGACCGCGACGGCCGCGTACGCCGACGGCTGCGTGGTCACCATGCCCACCCGCGCCTTCGAGTTCGGCTATCCGCCGGAGACCCGGTCCGTCGGCGTGCACTTCAAGCCGTGGGGGCCGGCGCCGTTCCTGCCGATGCCCGCGGCCGAGCTGTGTGACCGGCCGGTGACGATGGAGCAGGTCTGGGGCCGGCCCGCCATCGCCGAGCTGCGCGACCGGCTGGCCACGGCGGGCGGACCGCACGAGATGCTGACGCTGCTGGAGGAGGAGTTGCTGCGACGGCTGTGCGAGACCGCCGGCCTGGGGCTGGTCCGCCATACGAGCGGCGTCATCGCGGCGGCCGGCGGGGCGGTGGCGATCGGCGACCTGAGCGTGGCGGCCGGTGTCAGCAGCACTCATCTGGCACGGCGGTTCAAGGAGCTCATCGGCGTCACGCCGAAGCGGCTGGCCCGCACCCACCGCTTCACCGCCACCGTGTTCGCGATCGACCCCGCCGGACCGATCGACTGGGGCGCGCTCGCCGGTGGCGCGGGCTACTTCGACCAGGCCCACTTCGGCCACGAGTTCCGGGCGTTCACCGGGCTCACGCCGACCCGGTACGTCGAGGTCCGGCGGCGGTTCCTGCGCGAGCACCCCGGCCACGTGCTGGACGGCTGGTCGCTGCCGGCCGATTGATTTCTTACAAGAGCGACAGCTCACGACCCGCTAATTTGAGGGCACCCCCAAGCAGAGGAGAGCCCCGTGGGCAAGGTGGCCATGTACAGCTCGGTGTCGGTGGACGGCTTCATCGCGGACGAGAATGACCGGCCCGGACCCCTGTTCGACTGGCTGACCGGCGGCGACGTCCCGCTGGACGAGAGCGGCGAGCTGAAGGTGTCGCAGGCGTCCTACGACCACACCCGGGCGTACTGGGACCGGATCGGCGTCACGATCGTCGGCCGCCGCGTCTTCGACCTGACGGACGGCTGGGACGGGAAGCCGCCGGGCGGGATCGACCACGTGGTCGTCGTGACGCACCGGCCGATGCCCGAGGGGTGGGACCCCGCGGCGCCGTTCCACTTCGCCGGCGGCGTCGAGGCGGCCGTGGCCAGGGCGCAGGAGCTCGCGGGTGAGCGCATGGTCGAGGTCGCCGCCGGCGACGTCGGCGGCCAGGTGCTCGCCGCGGGCCTGGTCGACGAGGTGCGCATGGACGTCGTGCCCGTCGTGTTCGGGTCCGGCAGGCGCTACTTCGGCTCGGTCCGCGCCCAGCACCTGCTGGAGGACCCTGACGTGGTGATTCAGGGCGACCGGGTGCTTCACCTGCGCTATCGGGTGCGCCGCTGACCGATCAGGGCGGGCACGCGAAGAAGCCCGGGCCGTGGGCCCCGGCGGCGCACGTGCGGCGCTTCGGTCTCACGGACGGTCGTGGCCCTGGTCGGGCGTGCCGGCGGCCGGCTTGCGCACGGTCTCGCCGGTGGCCAGCAGCTCGTGGTCGGCCCGGTCGGCGAACGCCCGCATGCCGAGCGCGGTGAAGGAGTCGTGGGCGGTGCGCAGGTGCGTACGCGCGTCGGCCGGGACCCCGGCGGGCGGCGGTGAAACTCGCATGGAAGGGTCGGCGGCGACCGGGCAGTCACCAGTGTCCGCAGTCCCCGGCGAGAGAGACCCATGCATGACCACGTTCCTCGACCGAGAGGTCGCCGATCCCGAGCGATTCTCCGCCCTCTTCGACGCCCACTACGAGGAGATCCGCCGTTACATCGGCCGCCGCCTCGACCTCGACGTCGCCGAGGACCTCGCCGCCGAGACCTTCCTGATCGCCTTCCGCCGGCGCGACGGCTTCGACGCCGCCAGGGGCGGCATCAGACCCTGGCTGTACGGCGTCGCCACCAAGCTCATCGGCCGGCACCGGCGCGCCGAGCTGCGGCGGTACCGGGCACTGGCCAGGTCGGGCCCGCCGGTCGGCGAGGACGGCCACGAGCAGCGGGTGGTGGACCGGCTGTCGGCGCGGGTGACCGTGCAGCGGCTCTCGGCCGCGCTGGCCGGGCTGTCGCGCGGTGAGCGCGACGTGGTGCTGCTCGTCGCCTACGGAGAGCTGACCTACGACGAGGTGGCGGCGGCGCTCGGCATCGCCTACGGCACCGTCGCCTCCCGGCTCAGCCGGGCCAGGACCAAGCTTCGTGACGCGTTGGGAGTTGAGGTGTGATGAAGGAGTTCCAGCTCATCGACGAGGTGATGCCGCAGGCGCCGCCCGCCGGCCACGCCACGGTGATGGCCGCCCGGAACCGGGTGCTGGGCGCCGCCCGGCGGCGGCACCGGCCGCTCTGGCCCAAGGCGATGCTCGCGGCGGTGGCGGTCAGCGCGGTGGTAGCCGGGGGCTTCGTGGCAGTGCCCCTCCTGGGGGGGACGGCCGTCCAGACGGCCGCGGTGCCGCAGGCGGACGCGGTGCTCGCCGCGGCGGCCGACCGGCTGGCCGCCCGGCCCCCGGGCAGCGGGGCGTGGTGGCGGCGGGAGATGGTGCAGGTGGCGCGGGTGAAAACCGCGACCTACACCGTGGAGCAGCGGGTCAGGGACGTGCTGTGGGCGAGCCGGGATCGGAAGGTCGGTTATCGGCACCAGCGCGGACCCGCCTTCGCCAAACCGCTCACGCCCGCTGACGAACAGGCGTGGAAGGACGCGGGCTCGCCCGGCCTGTGCGACGGCTGCCTGTCGGGAAAGACCTACTTCACCCCTCTGAAGATGACGCTCAAGCCCGTGACGGAACTGCCCACCGAACCCGAGGCGCTCAAGGCCGAGATCCTGCGGGCCAAGGACAAGCGGGCCCCGGAGGCGTGGCTGTGGGGGGCGAGCGCATGGCTCCTTCTCGACGCCGAGACCACCCCTGCCACCAGGGCCGCGCTCTACCGGGTGCTCGCCGGCCTGCCGGGGGTGCGCGTGGAGAACGGCGTCACCGACCTCGACGGCCGTACCGGGGTCGCGCTGACCTACGGCGAGGCGCCCGCCCGTCAGCAGATCATCATCGATCGAGACAGCGGGCAACTGCTCGCCATACAGGAGGGTGACGGGTCCTCAGCGTATGTGATCAAGCGGCTGGGCTGGACCGACGACCCGGCCCCGAAGAACTCGACGTTCAGGTGACGCGCCGGACGGCGTGGCGGACGGCGTGGCGGACGGCGTGGCGTGCCGGGGTGAAAGTTTCACCGGGTGACGTGCCCGGACGAGGGTCGCCGGGGCGGGGCGCTGGTGCGGTCGCGGGGGCCGGTCCTATGGTGACGGCCTCCCCCTCTCCCGAAGGAGATCTCATGGCCGCTCTCCACCGTGCCGTCCCCGCTCTGGCCGTCCTGCTGGGCGCCGTCATGGCCGCGACGGCCCCCGCCGCCGCAGCGGCCACCGGCGCCGCGCAGGGCCCGCGTACCGTTCAGGCCCAGGTCGCGGAGTTCACGGTGCAGCGCACCGAGACCCGGCAGGCCGGCGGGGTCACCCCGTACGCCGCCAAGCAGGCCGGCGCGGCCGAGGCGCGCGCGGCGATCCTCGCCGCCGGCGTCTCGTGCACCGGCTGGACCACGACCTCGGCCCTGGTGTGGGCCGCGCCCGGCAGCGTCTGGTACATCTACGACGTCACCGTCACGGCCCTCTGCACCCACTGAACACACGGCGGCTCACACCGGGGCAGGCAGGTCCATCGCGGCCAGCCTGGCGGGGTCGGCCAGGACCGTGATGCCGGCGATCCGGTCGTCCACGACGGTGAACGCGACGACCGAGAGCGGGACCCCGTCCTCGCTCCACGACACGATCCCGGGCAGGCCGTTGACGAGCACCGGCCGCGCCCGTACGGCGCCGCCGCCCGAGATCCGCGCGCCGGCGGCGACCTCGGTGGCGCCGAGCACGACGAAGGCGCCGCCGGGGGTGTCGACGGTCAGCCGCACCTCGGGGTCGAGCACGCGCAGCAGCCCCTCGAAGTCGCCGCCGTGGGCCGCCGCCAGGAACGCCTGGACCACCTCCCGCCGCTCGCGCGAGCCGCCCGCCGGCCGCTCGGTCGCGCGCACCTTCTTGCGGGCGCGGCTGGCGAGCATCTTGGCGGCGTCGGCGGACTTACCGAGGATCTGGCCGATCTCGGTGAACGGCACCCCGAACAGGTCGTGCAGCACGAACGCCAGCCGCTCCCCCGGCCCGAGCGACTCCAGGACGACCAGCAGCGCGAGCCCGACCGAGTCGGCCAGCGCCGCCCGCTCCTCGGGCTCGGGACCGTCGTCGGCCGTCACCACCAGGTCGGGCAGCCGGTGGTCGTAGGACGCCTCGGGGCGGGCCTGGCGCGATCGCAGCACGTCGAGGCTGATCCGGCCGACCACCGTGGTCAGCCAGCCGGCCAGGTTGTGGATGGTGGCCGCGTCCTGGCGCGACAGCCGCAACCAGGCCTCCTGGACCACGTCCTCGGCGTCGGCGTACGAGCCGAGCATGCGGTGGGCGACCGCGCGCAGCCGGTCGCGCTGCGCCTCGAACGCCTCGGCCACCAGGGTGTCCGGCCCGGTCTGTGACATGTCGTTACCTTCCTCGCGATTGCTCCGTCATTGGTCATGACGGGCCCGGAGGGGCACAGGTAACCGACGAAGGAACAACACCCATGGAAGCACGGATCAAGAGCCCGGCGAACGCCGACGTGGTCGCCGCCGTACAGCTCCTCACCAAGGCGATGCACGCCGGCGGCGTGGACCCGCTCGTGCTGGAGCTGGTCCACCTGCGCGCCAGCCAGATCAACGGCTGCAGCCCCTGCGTGTACGGGGGCGTCGCGTCGGCGAAGCGGCGCGGCGAGACCGACGAGCGGCTGCACAGCGTGGCCGCCTGGCGCGAGGCGCCCTTCTTCACCGAGGCGGAGCGGGCCGCGCTCGCCCTGGCGGAGGCGGCCACCCGGATCCAGGACGGGGCGCCGGGGGTGACCGACGAGATCTGGCAGGCCGCCGCCGCCCACTTCGACGAGAAGCAACTCCAGGCGATCATCCTGAGCGTCGCGATGACGAACTTCTTCAACCGCGTCAACCACGCGGTCCGGGAGCCGGCCGGCAAGACCTGGTGAACCGGGCGGCGTTCACCGCCGCGGTCCCGGCGCCGAGCGTCGTCCGCCCGTACGGGACGTGGACGAGCGGCCCGTACTCCGGGTCGTCGGCCCGTACGGGATGTGGACGAGCGGCCCGTGCTCCGGCTAAGGTACCGACCGTCTGGACGGTCGGCACTTTGGGCGTGGGAGGGACGATGCGGGACCGGATTCTGGATGCCGTCGAGCACCTGCTGGTGACCAAGGGGGCCGACGCCGTCCGGCTGGACGCGGTCGCGGCCGGGGCCGGGGTGAGCAAGGGCGGCCTGCTGCACCACTTCCGGTCCAAGCAGGCGCTGCTGGAGGGGGTGCTGAACCGCCAGGTCGAGCGTTTCCAGGCCGAGCTGCCGCCGGAGGGCTCGCCGCCCGGCGCCTTCACCAGGGCCTGGCTGGACGCCACCATCCCCGACGCCGACGTGCCCGCGCGGGCGCACGCCGACCAGGTGGCCGTGGCGCTGCTCGCCGCGCTGTCCGGCGGGCCGGAGGTGCTGGAGTCGTTCCGGCGGCGCTACCGGATCTGGCAGGACCGGCTCGCCGGCGACGGCCTCGACCCGAGCACGGCGTACCTGGTCCGGCTGGCCGTGGACGGCTGGTGGATGGCCCGGCTGCTGGACCTGGCGCCACCCCGCGACGACCTGCACCGCCAGGTGCGCGCCCGGCTGGCCGCCCTGACGGCGGAAGGCGGCGACCGGTGACCCGGCTCCCCGGCCCTCACGAGAGGACGGCCGCTGATCCACATCCCGGCCCTCACGAGAGGACGGCCGCTGATCCGCATCCCGGCCCTGGTGTGAAGACAGCCGCTGATCCGCCCGGCCGGGCCGCTGGAGGGCGGGGAGCGGCGGGGCGGGTGCTGGGGGCGACGAAGGTCGCGATGCTGATCGCCGACGTCGGGCTGCTGGTGTACTGGGTGGTGGTGTTCGCCGGTCTGATCCCGCCCGAGCTGGCCTACGAGGACTACAGCGATCCCGTCCTGGTCGACTGGAACCTCTCGTTCGTCCCGCTCGACCTGGCCGCGAGCCTGACCGGGCTGGCGACCCTGTGCGCGCGGGCCGCCTGGCGGCCCCTGATGACGGTCTCCCTCACCCTGACCAGCACCGCCGGTCTCCAGGCGATCGCCTTCTGGGCGCTGCGCGGCGACTTCAGCCTGGCCTGGTGGCTGCCCAACCTGTTCCTGCTGCTCTTCCCCCTGCCGGCGCTGATCGTCCTGCTCCGCCCCGCCATGGCGCGGGCCGGCGGAGCCTGAGGAAACGCCCACGGCCCGGGCAGCGGCAGCCACCCGGGGAGAGGCGACCGCCCGGGCAGAGGCAGCCGCCCGGGCAGAGGCAGCCGCCCGGGCAGAGGCTTCGGCGTCCGATTGTGGACACAACCGTGACAAAGTGACCCCTCCTTGCGATACATCGGTCAAGGCCATTCGGCGGCTCGGGGACCGCTGCTGTTCGGTTTCTCGCTGGGGGTAATTCGTGAAGCGCCTTTGCAGCGCCCTGACATCCGTCCTGCTCGTCATCGCCGGGCTGATCGCCGCCCCGGCCGCCGCAGCCCGCGCGTTACCGGGCTTGTTCCAGAAACAGATCGTCTTCAGCGGCCTCAACCACCCCTCCAACCTGGAGTTCTCCCCCGACGGCCGGGTGTTCGTCGCCGAGAAGAGCGGCCTGATCAAGGTCTTCGACTCGCTCGCGGACACCACTCCCACCGTCTACGCCGACCTGCGCACCCAGGTGCACAACTTCTGGGACCGCGGCCTGCTCGGCCTCGCCCTGCACCCCGACTTCCCCGCCGACCCGCGTATGTACGTCCTGTACGCCTACGACGCCGTCCCCGGCGGTACCGCGCCGCGCTGGGGCACCCCGGGCGGCACCGACGACCCCTGCCCCACCCCGCCCGGCGCGACCGGCGACGGCTGCCTGGTCACCGGCCGCCTCTCGGTGATCTCCCCGACCGGCGCGGAGACGCCGCTGATCACCGACTGGTGCCAGCAACATCCCAGCCACTCGGTCGGCGACCTGCAGTTCGGCCCCGACGGCGCCCTCTACGCCTCCGGCGGCGACGGCGCCAGCTTCAACTTCGCCGACTACGGCCAGGACAACCTGCCCGCCTCCGACATCACCCCCGACAACCCCTGCGGCGACCCGCCGTCGCCGGTCGGCACCGCCCTCACCCCGCCCACCGCCGAGGGCGGCGCGCTGCGCTCCCAGGACGTGCGCACCGCCGGCGACCCGGCGGGCCTGGCCGGCACCATCATCCGGATAGACCCGGACACGGGGGCCCCCGCCGCCGGCAACCCCAACGCGGGCAGCGCCGACGCCAACGTGGCCCGCATCGTCGCCCACGGCCTGCGCAACCCGTTCCGCATCACCAACCGCCCCGGCACGGACGAGATCTGGTCGGGCGAGGTCGGCTGGAGCGCCTTCGAGGAGATCAACCGCGTCGCCTCGCCCACCACGGCGGTGCCCAACTTCGGCTGGCCCTGCTACGAGGGCGCCGGCCGCCAGGCGGGCTACGACAACCTCAACCTGACCCTCTGCGAGAGCCTGTACACGGCCGGGACCACCGCGCACTCCGTCCCGTACTTCGCCTGGAACCACAACTCCAGGCCCGCCCCGAACGACCCCTGCCCGACCGGCGGCTCCTCCTCCAGTGGCGTCGCCTTCTACGAGGGCGGCCGCTACCCGGACGCCTACGACGGGGCGCTGTTCTTCTCCGACTACAGCCGCTCGTGCGTGTGGGTCATGCTCAAGGGCGCCAACGGTCTGCCCGACCCGGCCACGGTGGCGAACTTCGACTCCGGCATCCCCGCCGTCGAACTGGAGACCGGCCCCGGCGGCGACCTGTTCGCGGTCGACTACGCGGGCGGCACCATCGTGCGCTACATCTACGACAACACGCCTCCCTCGGCGGTCGTCAGCGCCTCGCCGACCTCCGGCGCGGCCCCGCTGACGGTGAACTTCTCCGCCGCGGGCTCCACCGACGCCGACGGCGACCCCATCACCTACGCCTGGGACCTCGACGGCGACGGCGAACTCGACGACTCCACCTCGGCCACGCCGTCCCACACCTACACGCAGCCCGGCTCGCCGGTGGTGCGGCTGCGGGTCAGCGACGACCGCGGCGGCCAGGACGACGCGACGGTCACGGTCAACGTGGCCAACACCGCGCCGCAGGCCACGATCACCGCGCCGACGTCCACCACCACGTGGGCGGTCGGCCAGTCCATCTCCTTCTCCGGCACCGCCACCGACGCCCAGGACGGCACCATCCCCGGTTCCCGCATGCGCTGGGCGCTGATCATGCACCACTGCCCCAGCACCTGCCACGAGCACGAGATCACCACCTTCACCGGCACGTCCGGGACCTTCCAGGCGCCCGACCACGAATACCCCTCGCACCTGGAGCTGCGGCTGACCGCCACCGACGCGCACGGCCTCACCGACACCGAGAGCGTGCTGCTGCAGCCGAGAACGGTGCAGCTCACCTTCGCCTCCGCGCCGGCGGGCCTGCGGCTGGGCTTCAACGGTGAGCAGGTGGCCACGCCGTTCACCCGGACGGTGATCGTCGGGTCGAGCAACTCGGTCTCCGCGCCGTCGCCGCAGGACTCCGGCGGCCAGAGTCACGCCTTCGCGTCCTGGTCCGACGGCGGGGCCGCCTCCCACCAGGTGGTGGCGCCCGCGACGGCCACGACGTACACGGCCACGTACACGCCGGTGCCGCCCGCGACGGGGCTGGTGGCCGCGTACGGGATGAACGAGGGCTCGGGCGGCTCGGTCACCGACTCCTCCGGCAACGGCAACACCGGCACCGTCACCGGCGCGAGCCGGACGTCGAGCGGCAGGTACGGCGGCGCCCTGTCCTTCAACGGCCTGCTCAGCTGGGTCGACGTGCCCGATTCCGCCGCTCTGCGGCTGACGACCGGGATGACGCTGGAGGCGTGGGTGCGGCCGTCGAGCGTCAGCGGGTGGCGTACCGTGATCATGAAGCGGCACTCGGGCGGCCTGGCCTACGCCCTGTCGGCCGGCGCCCCCGACCAGCTCCCGCACGTCCGCGTGCACACCTCCGCGCAGTCCGACCTGCCCGGCCCGGCCGCGCTCCCGGTCAACACGTGGTCCCACCTGGCGGCCACGTACGACGGGGCGGTCCTGCGGCTGTACGTCAACGGCGCGCAGGTGGCGCAGCAGGCCGTCACGGGCGCGCTCCGCACGGACGGCGCGTCGTTGCGGATCGGCGGCAACGGCCTGCTCAACCAGGTCTTCAGCGGCCAGATCGACGAGGTCCGCGTCTATGACAGGGCCCTGACCCCGGCCCAGATCCAGACCGACATGAACACCCCGGTGGGCTGAGTCAGGCGCCGGCCACGGCGGTGAGCGCGTTCTGCAGGATCAGCGCCACCGCCGAGGCCGCCGCCACGCACAGCACCGCCACCCGCACCTTGCCCCCGTCGAGGTAGCGCCGCAGCGGCCCCGACACCAGGAACCCCAGCACCATGGGCACGATCAGCGCGGCCCCGGTCAGCAGCGCCCGCGCGGGCAGCTCCCCCACGACCCGGAGGATGACCAGCGACTGCGCGGCGCTCAGGAAGAAGAACATCGCCAGCGTGGCCCGGATCTGCGGCCCCTTGGCGTTCTGGTAGACGAGCGCGATGGGCGGCCCGCCGATGCCCGTGGCGGTGCCGGTGATCCCCGAGACGAACCCGGCCGAGGTGATCGTGTAGCCGTTGCGTGGCACGCTCAGCGCCCGGGCCGTCAGCGCCACGGCGATCAGCACCATCACCGCCACGAGTATGCCGCGTGCGTAGATGGAAAAGTAGACAACGACGACTGCGCCGATGGCGCTCCCGGGCAGCCTGCCGAGCACCGCGAACCCGAGCCCCGGCCAGTCCACCCTGCGCCACTCCCTGGCCAGCGTGAACAGCGGCAGGGTCAGGTTGACGACCTGGATGGCGCCGGGCATGAGGTCGGGGGCCAGCATGGTGAGCAGGGGCGCCGCGACCAGCCCCAGCCCGAACCCCACAGCACCCTGGACGACCGCCCCCGCGAAAACCGCCAAACTGCCAAATATAAGCACCAATGCCACATCGGTCACGCAGAAGAGTCAATCATCTTTACGCTCTGTTGCCATAAGTGCTGCGAGAGTAACGAGGCTCCTCTAGTATCTGTCGCGACGCCCACATAGCCTGTCGAGTATGAGCCCGAAGCATAATGCGGCGACGACGATCCGTGTGAGCGTCAAAACGAGAGACCGTCTAGCGAAGATCGCCCGCCAGGAGGGCCGAAGCATGACCGAGGTGCTCAACGACGCCATCACCGACTACGAGCAGAAGCTGTTCTGGGAGACCCTCAACGAGCAGATCGAGCGGACCCAGCGCGAAGATCCGGAGAGCCGGGCCGACTACCTGGCCGAGCGCGAGCTCGTGCTGGGCACGAAGCCGCGCACCCGGCACATCGCTCCCGAATGGGAGGGTCTGATCACATTTCCCAAGGAGAAAGAGTGAAACTAGCCCAGGGTGATATCTGGTTCACCCAATTCGGCCGGCCGACCGGTCGCGAGCAGGGTTTCGACCGCCCTGCTCTGATCATCAGCAACAACGACCTCAACCGCTCACGGCTGGACATCGTCTTCGCGGTGCCCTTGACCACCCGTGAACGCGGCTACATGACCCATGTCCGCATCGACCGCGACAACACCGGGCTGGCCAAGACCAGTTGGGCGATGGTGGAGCAGATGCGCGCCCTCTCGCCCGACCGCTTCGAGTTCTACGTCGGCAGCGCACCCGACGAGGTGGTCGCCGAGGCGGTCACCGTGCTGAGACGGATGCTCTGAGGTTTGCCGCCCGGCGAAGTAGCAGTTCGCCGGGTGGCACCTTTCATCGTGCCACACGCGTGGCGGCTCTATGCTGCCGACGTGCCAATCTCACCCCTCGGCCTCGCCACGCTCCTCGCCACCGCACCCCTCTCCCCCGCGACCACGACCGCGACCGTGCCCACGAGCATGCCCACGACCACGAGCATGCCCACGACCACGGCCGCGCCCGTCACCGATCCGTTTCCGGAGCGGGCGGGCAGGCTCGGGGGCACCTCGTGCCCCGAGACGCCGCTGATCGCCGGGGGCATCCCGCGCGGCCGCGAATACCTCCAGCATGCCGTGAAATGCCTGGACCAGGCGTGGGGCGCCTACTTCGGCACGGCGGGGCTGCGGTTCGGCAAGCCGGGCGCCCGCTTCTTCGAGGAGTCGCGGGGCAGCGTCTGCGGGGTGCCGCTGGAGAGCGTGGACGCGCTCTACTGCCACCGTGACCGGACGCTGGTGTTCACGCTGACCGGCCGCTGGATCGAGAACAGGACCGACCTCTACCCGCTCAAGATCGCCGCCCACGAGTACGCCCACCACCTCCAGGCCCTCACCGGCGTGCACCGGGCCTTCGCGGCGGCCCACCGGGCCGCGCCCCAGCGGCGCGCCGCCGAGCTGAAGCGCCGGTTCGAGCTGCAGGCCGACTGCCTGGCCGGGGTGTTCATGGGCAGCGTACGCGCCTCGCAGGCGCGCTCCGCGAGCGACTGGACCACCCTGTACGACGCCGTGCGCGCCGCCGGCGACGACGGCACGGAGCGCGTGAGCCACGGCAAGGGCGCCAACCGGGTCTCCTGGTTCAGGCGCGGGGCCACCACGCTCTCCCCCGCCGCCTGCGACACCTGGAGCGCGCCGCCCGCCAAGGTGTCATGACGGGTACGGGCGCCCCGGCGCGCCGTTCAGGTCACCGGCCGCCCCCCGAAGGACGCGGGGGCCGGGGACGAGCACGCCGCGGACCAGCACGCCGGGGACCAGCATGCCGGGGACGAGCACGCCGCGGACCGGCATGCCGGGGACGAGCGTGCGCACAGGGACTGCCCCGCCACCCCTCGCATGGCGAAGAGCCGCCCCGCGGGGGGTGTCCCGCGGGGCGGCTCTCAGGGTGTCGGGTGGTTCCCCCGATGCGGGGCGCGTGAGGATCACGCCCCAACCCCCGCGCTCCCGCCCGGCTCATGACCGGGCGGAGGCACGGGAAGAACTGGCTACTTGGCCAGCAGCGAGCGCAGGACGTACTGCATGATGCCGCCGTGCCGGTAGTAGTCGGCCTCGCCCGGCGTGTCGATGCGGACGACCGCGTCGAACTCGACGTCGCCGGCCTTGACGTGGACCGTCTGCGGGATGCCGCCCTTGTTGAGCTCTTCGACGCCCGTGATGTCGAAGGTCTCTTCGCCCGTCAGGCCCAGCGCCTCGGCCGAGGCGCCCTCGGGGAACTGCAGCGGCAGCACGCCCATGCCGATCAGGTTGGAGCGGTGGATGCGCTCGTAGGACTCGGCGATGACCGCGCGCACGCCCAGCAGCGCCGTGCCCTTGGCCGCCCAGTCGCGCGAGGAGCCGGAGCCGTATTCCTTGCCCGCCAGCACCACCAGCGGCGTGCCGGCCGCGGCGTAGTTGACGGAGGCGTCGTAGATGAACGACACCGGGGCGTCGGGCCGGGTGAAGTCGCGGGTGTAGCCGCCCTCGGTGCCCGGCGCGATCTGGTTGCGCAGGCGGATGTTGGCGAACGTGCCGCGGATCATCACCTCGTGGTTGCCGCGCCGCGAGCCGTAGGAGTTGAAGTCCTTGACCTCGACGCCGTTGGCCTGGAGGTATTGCGCGGCGGGGGTGCCGGCCTTGATGGAGCCGGCCGGCGAGATGTGGTCGGTGGTGACCGAGTCGCCGACCTTGACCAGCACGCGGGCGCCGGTGATGTCGGTGACGGGCTCCGGCTTCTCCGGCATGCCGTCGAAGTAGGGGGCCTTGCGCACGTAGGTCGAGTCGGGGTCCCACTCGAAGGTGTCGCCCGTCGGGATCGACAGCGAGCGCCAGTGGTCGTCGCCCTTGAACACGTCGGCGTAGTCGCGCTCGAACATGTCGCGGCCGATCGAGGAGTTGACCACCGCGGTGATCTCCTCCGGCGAGGGCCAGATGTCGCGCAGGTAGACGGGCTCGCCGTCGCTGCCCAGGCCCAGCGGCTCGGTGTCGAGGTCGAGGTCCATGGTCCCGGCCAGCGCGTAGGCGACCACGAGCGGCGGCGAGGCCAGGTAGTTCATCTTGACGTCGGGGTTGATGCGGCCCTCGAAGTTGCGGTTGCCGGACAGCACCGCCGTGACGGCCAGGTCGTTGGCCTGGATGGCCTCGGAGATCTCCGGCAGCAGCGGGCCGGAGTTGCCGATGCAGGTGGTGCAGCCGTAGCCGACCAGGTTGAAGCCGATCTTGTCGAGGTAGGGCTGCAGGCCCGAGCGCTCGAAGTAGCCGGTGACGACCTGGGAGCCGGGCGCCAGCGAGGTCTTGACCCACGGCTTGCGGGTCAGGCCCTTCTCGACGGCGTTGCGGGCGAGCAGGGCCGCGCCGAGCATGACGTAGGGGTTGGAGGTGTTGGTGCAGGAGGTGATCGCGGCGATCGAGACGATGCCGTGGTCGATCTCGAACGAGGTGCCGTCGGCGAGCGTGACGGGCACCGGCTTGTGCGGCCGGCCGCCGTCGGCGCTGGCGTTGGAGGCGGGCGCGTCGGAGGCCGGGAAGGTCTCCTGGCCGGCCTCGTCGACGCCGTCCTCGACGTAGTTCTGCACGTCGTGGCGCCAGGTGGCCTTGGCCGCCGACAGCACGATGCGGTCCTGCGGGCGCTTGGGGCCGGCGATGGACGGCACCACGGTGCCCAGGTCGAGCTCGATGTACTCGGAGAAGACCGGCTCGGGCGCGGCCGGGTCGAGCCACAGGCCCTGGGCCTTGGCGTAGGCCTCGACGAGGGCGATCTGCTCCTCGGAGCGGCCGGTCAGGCGCAGGTAGTCGACGGTCTGGCCGTCGATCGGGAAGATGGCGCAGGTGGAGCCGAACTCGGGGCTCATGTTGCCGATCGTGGCCCGGTCGGCCAGCGGCACGGAGGAGACGCCCTCGCCGTAGAACTCCACGAACTTGCCGACCACGCCGTGCTTGCGCAGGATCTCGGTGATCGTGAGCACCAGGTCGGTGGCGGTGGCGCCGGCGGGCAGCTTGCCGCTGAGCTTGAAGCCGACCACGCGCGGGATGAGCATGGAGATCGGCTGGCCGAGCATCGCGGCCTCGGCCTCGATGCCGCCGACGCCCCAGCCCAGCACGCCGATGCCGTTCTCCATCGTGGTGTGGGAGTCGGTGCCGACGCAGGTGTCGGGGTAGGCCTTCCCGTCGCGGGTCATGACGACGCGGGCCAGGTGCTCGATGTTGACCTGGTGCACGATGCCGGTGCCGGGCGGCACGACCTTGAACTCGTCGAAGGCCGTCTGGCCCCAGCGCAGGAACTGGTAGCGCTCGCGGTTGCGCTCGTATTCGCGCTCGACGTTGCGCTGGAAGGCGTCGGGGTGGCCGAAGTAGTCGACGATGACCGAGTGGTCGATGACCATCTCGGCGGGCGCGAGCGGGTTGATGCGGGCGGGGTCGCCGCCCAGGTCGCGCACGGCCTCGCGCATGGTGGCCAGGTCGACCACGCACGGCACGCCGGTGAAGTCCTGCATGATGACGCGCGCGGGCGTGAACTGGATCTCCACGCTGGGCGCCGCGTTCGGGTCCCAGCCGCCCAGCGCACGGATGTGGTCGGCGGTGATGTTGGCGCCGTCCTCGGTGCGGAGGAGGTTCTCCAGCAGGATCTTCAGGCTGTACGGGAGACGGGCGGCGCCCTCGACGGCATCCAGCCGGAAGATCTCGTACGACGCGTCGCCGACGCGGAGCGTGTCACGGCTGCCGAAGCTGTTCGCGGACACGATGATTCGCCTCCTCCATAGACAGGTGTTCAGACAGAATCCTGCCGCACTCCCTGACCGAACAACACGTTAGGTAACCCTAACCACCAGGCCCGCGGCGGATGTCTCGACGTCAAGATATATCCAGAGTATCTCGACATCAAGTTAAACCGGCGCCAGCCGCCAGAACAGCAGCCCGACGATCGCCACCGACAGGACCGGGGCCAGGATCTTCTGCTCGAACTTCCGGCCCGTCTTGATGCCGATCTTCCACGGCAGCACGAACTTGGCCCCCAGCGGCCAGAGCACCGGACAGCCCCGCTCGGTCATGCAGTCGCCGACGACGTGGATGAAGGAGCCGAGCCCCACCGCCAGCCCCAGCCAGGCGTACCCCACGTCGAGGGACATGAAGACGGCGTACAGCCCCGCGGTCAGGCCGATGTTGATCATGATGGATCCGGCCTTGTTGCCGGGGATGCCGATCCCGATGGCGCGCAGGGCGAGCCCGATGAGCAGCACGACCATGATGTCGCGCCCGATCGGATAGGCGCCGGCCAGCCAGTGCGCGCCGAACCCGAGCGCCACCGCGAAGGCCAGCGAGTGCGTCGCGCCGCGGTGCCCGCCGCTGATCCAGGCCACGAACTTGCTCAGCGCCCACGTGACCGGCCCGAACGTCTGCGCGATCGTCGCGCTCGGATGGTCGAGGTCGGGCAGCATCGCGGCGCCCGCGCAGATGAGCGCCCCGGCGATCAGCTCGGCGGGACTGAGCGCGGTGGCCATGATCCCGGTGTCGACGAAGCGGGAGGACTCGTTCAGCAGCGGCAGTGCGGCCAGGGGCGGCGCCAGCCCCAGCCAGGCGATGGCCCCCGTCATCGCGTGCGTGTGCCCCATCATGATCGGGACCCTACGGCAAAGAAGTCCTTTACGCGGGCAGGCATGCCGCGCGAAGACCCTCACGAACCCGGCGAAATCATCCGGAAACGCAGACGAGGTCGTCTCCGCGGCGACAGCACCCCCCAGCCCTGCCGACGCGGAACGACCTCGTCTGCTCTGTTCAACGCCACCTCTCCCGATCCTGTTCCCGGATTCCGCAACTTTTTCGTGATCTGGCTCACTCCTGTCAGAGGGTTGCTAACGGAACAGTACCGATATATCTTTGACGCATCGAGAATAGATCACGATAGAGGAGGAAAAATGACTTCCCCCATCGCGGCAGGCGGACCCTGGCCCGGCGCACACGAGTACAAGCGCGCGCTGCGCGAGGCGTTCCGTGCCATGAGCGAGACGTTCGAGCAGTTCGGCGGCCACCGGGGGCGCGGCGGCGGGCACGGTGGTGGGCACGGTGGTGGCCACGGCGGTGATCCCGGCGAGCCGGGCGGGCCGCACGACCGGCGGCACCGGGGCAGGAGGGGCGGGCCGCCCGGCCCGTTCCCGTTCGACTTCGGGCGGGGCGGCCCGTTCTCCGGCCCGGGCGGGCCGTGGGGCGGCCACCGCGGCTGGGGCGGCCGCGCCCGCAAGGCCAAGCGGGGCGACGTGCGCGCCGCGATCCTGGCCCTGCTGTCGGAGGAGCCGCGCAACGGCTACCAGATCATCCAGGAGATCGCCGCGCGCAGCGAGGGCGGCTGGAAGCCCAGCCCCGGCGCCGTCTATCCGGCGCTCCAGCAGCTCAGCGACGAGGGCCTGGTGATCTCGGAGGAGAACGAGGGCCGCAAGACCTTCCGCCTCACCGACGAGGGCCGCGCCTACGTCGAGTCGCACGCCGAGGAGGTCCGCGCCCCGTGGGACGAGATGCGGCCCGACATCGACGACAACACCGCCGACCTGTGGCACATCGCCCGCCAGTCGGCCTTCGCGATGATGCAGGTGCTCCAGACCGGCAACGACGCGCAGATCCGCGAGGCGCGCAAGGCTCTGGTGGAGACCCGCCGCAGGCTCTATCAGATCCTGGCCGACGACGAGCCGGGTGAGGAGTAGCCAGAGATGACCGGCAGCGCACCGGATCGGCCGGTTCGGGGAGAGCGAGGAGCCTGACATGGACCGCAACGATCTCCGCGTCGGCGACGCCGAGCGCGAGCAGACGATGGCCGCCCTGCGCGAGCACTTCGCGCAGGGCCGCCTGACCCACGAGGAGCTCGACGAGCGCCTCGACGCGGCGCTGGCCGCCCGGACGGCCGGTGACCTCGCCCGGGTGACGAACGACCTGCCCGGTCATCAGCCCGGTCATCAGCCGGCTCACCGGGAGCCCTTCTCCCCCTACGGGATGGACGACTGGCGGGCGGCGGTGCACGCCCACCGGCGGCAGGTGCAGTCGATGCGCGACCTGCGCCGGGACATGCGCGGGGACATCCAGCGGGCCGCCTGGGCCGCCCGGCACGCGCACCTGCGGGGGCAGGCGGGGCGCCGGCGGGGGCCGCACCCGATCCTGCCCCTGCTGTTCGTGCTGATGATGATCGGGCTGGTCATCGGCGGTTTCGGGGTCTTCAAGGTGCTGTTCGTGGTGTGGCTGGGGGCCATGCTGTTCAGCCTGGCCCGCCGGCGCCTGCACCACCGCGGCTGACGCTCCCGATCGTCTATGAGCAGGTGGCCAGCCGGGCGCACGCCACGAAGTGCCCCGGCTCGGCCTCGACCAGGCCGTCCGAGCCGCCCCTGTCGTGATACACGCAGGTCTCCACGGGCGCGGCGTCGTCCCAGGCCGTGTGCAGGCGCGGCACGGCCGACAGCAGCTCCCGCGTGTACGGGTGCAGCGGGTCGCCGAAGACCCGCTCCGTCAGCCCCATCTCCACCACGCTCCCCCGGCGCAGCACCAGCGTGCGCTCGGCCAGGTAGTTGCCCAGCGACAGGTCGTGCGTGATGTAGAGCACGCTCAGCCCCCTGGCCTTCAGCTCGGCCAGCAGGTTGAGCACGTCGATGCGGGTGGAGGCGTCGAGCATGCTGGTGATCTCGTCGGCCACCAGCAGCTTGATGTCCAGCAGCAGCGCGCGGGCGATGAGCAGGCGCTGGAGCTGGCCGCCGCTGAGCTGGTGCGGGTACTTGCCCAGCACCTGGTCGGGGTTGAGCCGCACGTCGCGCAGGGACGTGGCGATCCGCTCGCGCCACTCGGCCTCCGGCACCGACGGGTAGTACGCCTCCTTGATCATGGAGAAGACGCGGTCGGCCTTGAAGACCGGGTTGAAGGAGCTGAACGGGTCCTGGAAGATGCCCTGGACCCGGCGGTAGTACTCCTTGCCCGCCCGCACCGGCAGCCCGTCGAAGGTGATCGAGCCGCTGGTGACCGGGTTCAGGCCGAGGATCATCCGGCCGATCGTGCTCTTGCCGCTGCCGCTCTCGCCGATCAGCGAGACGACCTCGCCCGGCACGACCTCGAAGCTGACGCCCTTGACGGCCGCGACGCTCTTGCCGCCGAAGGCGCCGACGCGGAATTCCTTGGTGACGTCGTGGAGTCTCAGCATCAGGCCTTCCAGCAGGCTACGTGGTGGTCGGGGGCCAGCTCGGCCACCGGCGGGTCCTCGGCGCACTCCTCGCCCGCGATCGGGCAGCGGTCGCGGAACCGGCAGCCGGCGGGCGGGTTCAGCAGCGAGGGCGGGCTGCCGGCGATGCCCTCCAGCCTGCGGTCGGCGTAGCGGACGCCGACCTCGGGCAGGGCGTCGAGCAGCAGTTTCGTGTACGGGTGCCGCGGCGCCTTGACGATCACGTCGGCCGGGGCCTTCTCGGCGAGCCGGCCCGCGTACATGACCATGATCGTGTCGGCGATGTGGTGGGTGAGCGCGAGGTCGTGGGTGACGAAGATCATGCTCTTGACGTAGCCGCTCTCCCTGAAGCCGAGCAGGGCGCGGGCCACGGCCTTCTGGGTGGAGACGTCGAGCGCGGAGGTGACCTCGTCGGCGATCAGCAGGGACGGGTCCAGCAGCGTGGAGATGACCATCACCATGCGCTGCTTCATGCCGCCGGACAGCTCGATCGGGTAGCGGTCGAGCACCTCGGCCGGCAGGCCGACCTGTGCCATGCGGCGCTCCAGCTCGGCGAGGTCGAGGGCGGCGCCGCGCGACCTGAGCAGCTCGGTGACCATCCTGCGGATCTTGCGGGTGGGGTTGAGCGCGCTCATGGCGTACTGCGGGATGAGGGAGACCTCGCGGAAGCGGAACTCGTTCATCGCGCGGTCGTCGTCGATGGGCAGCTCCCGGCCGTCGAGCACGACCGTGCCGCCCACCCGGCGCATGCGGCCGTCCATCCGGATGAGGGACTTGCCCAGCGTGCTCTTGCCGCAGCCCGACTCCCCGACCAGGCCGAGGATCTCGCCGTCGCCGAGCCCGAAGGACATGCCGTCCAGGGCGCGCACGTCGCCCTTGAGCGTCCTGTAGTGCACCTTCAGCTCGCTGACCTGCAGACTCATGTCTCCCTCAGTTTCGGGTTGAAGACCTCGTCGAGCCCGACGTTGGCCACGTACAGGGCGCCCACGATGGCCGTGATGGCGGCGCCCGGCGGCACGAACCACCACCACAGGCCGAGCTGGAGCGCGCTCCACTGGTTGGCGTTCTGCAGCATCAGGCCGAGCGAGACCCCCTCGGTGGGGCCGAGGCCGATGAAGTCCAGCGAGGAGGCGATGAGCACCGAGCCGCCGAACAGCAGGATGAACGTCATGAACAGGTAGGAGCTCATGTTCGGCGCGATCTCCCTGGCGATGATCCGGCCGGTGCCGGCGCCGCTCATCCTGGCCAGGTCCACGAACTCGCGGGTGCGCAGCGAGAACGTCTGCGCCCTGATCGCCCGCGCCGCCCACGGCCACTGCGTCAGCCCGATGAACAGGCCCTGCACGGCCACGCTGCGGATGCCCAGGTAGGCGTTGATGATCAGCAGCACGGCGAGGGTGGGGATGACCAGGATGACGTTGGTCAGCATGTTGAGGATCTCGTCGACGATGCCGCCGCGGTAGCCGGCCACGAAGCCGACCAGCATGCCGATGACGGCCGCGATGCCGCCGCCGATCACCCCGACCGCGAACGTGCTGCGCAGTCCGTGCACGAACTGCGTGAACACGTCCTGGCCGAAGGTGGTGGTGCCGAACCAGTGCTCGCCCGAGGGCGGGGTCATGGGCTTGGGGCCGTACTCGTTGGGCGCGCCGCCGACCAGCAGGGGGCCGAGCAGCCCCAGCAGGAACAGGACGGCCACGATGCCGAAGCCGGTCATGAGCTTGCCGTTGCGCGCCGCGAAATAGAGCGCCTCGCGCCGCACCCCGGCCGGCTCGCGCGGCGCGACTTCCTGGATCACGGTCATGCCTGGGCACCCGCCATTCCCGCCCTGGTCCGCGGATCGACCACGACGTAGACGATGTCGATGATGAAGTTGGCGATGAGCACGCCGAGCACGATGAACAGGAACGTGCCCTGCAGCAGGAAGAAGTCCTTGTTCTGGATGGCCTTGAGGATCAGGCTGCCCAGGCCCGGATAGGCGAAGACGATCTCGGTGACCAGCGCTCCCGCCACCAGCACGCCCAGTTGCAGGGCCAGGCCGGTGATCTGGGGCAGCACGGCGTTGCGGAAGGCGTACCTGCGGATGAGCCTGCTGGGCGCGCCGAGCGCGGACAGGTAGTTGGAGTAGTCGGACTCCAGCTCATAGATGATCATGTTCCGCATGCCGATCGCCCAGCCGCCCAGCGCCACGAGGAACAGCGACAGGAACGGCAGCGTCCAGTGGTGCAGCAGGTCGAGCAGGAACGTCCACGACCAGTTGGGCCGCATCGAGAAGCTGTAGCCGCCGGCCACCGGGAACCAGCCGAGTATCACGCCGAACGCCCAGGCCAGCAGCACGGCCAGCCACATGTACGGCATCGCCGTCAGCACGTAGCCCACCGGCAGCACGGTGTTGTCGAGCAGCTTGCGGCGGGCGGCGTACGCGCCGAACCGGTTGCCCACCACCCAGCTCAGCAGCACCGACGGGACGATCAGGGCCAGCGTGTACGGCACCGCCGTCGTGATCACGTCGCTGACCGGGGTCGGGAACAACCAGATGCTGACCCCGAAGTCGCCGCGCAGCAGCGCGCCCCAGAAGTTGAGGTACTGCTGCCACAGCGGCTGGTCCAGGCCGAACAGGTTGGTGTAGTACGCCCGCATCGCCTCGACGGCCTCGGGCTTGGTGACGTTGGCCCGCGCGACCATGCTGGCGACCGGGTCGCCCGGCATGAAGCGCGGGATCATCCAGTTGACCGTGACGGCGACGAAGAAGGTCAATCCATAGATGAGCAGTTTCCTGCCGAAATAACGACGCACGTGTTTGCTCTCCGGGGAAGTCCCCCGCCCCTGGGACGCGCGGGGCGGGGGATCGCGGGATTCGTCGGATCAGATCGTCAGGAAGCCGCGGGCTGGAGCTGGGTGAGGGTCTCGAAACCGCCCAGTTCGAGCCAGTTGCGCCACATCACCGCGCCGGTCTTGGGCGCGCTGCCCTCGGCGGACGGCCAGTTCTTCCACACGCTGGTGCTGGACTGCGCCCACAGGCCGTTGTACCAGAGCGGGATGACCGGCATGTCGTCGAGATGGATCCGCTGGAGCTGGGAGATGACCTTCTGCATGCCCGCGGTGTCGTCGGTCTTGATCTGGTCGAGCTGCTGGACCAGCTCCCACGCCTTCTTGTTCTCGTAGCGGGCGAAGTTGACCGTGTTCTGCTGCTCCTGGATCGGGAGCTGGAACATGTACTCGTAGTAGGTGTACGGCGAGTTCGACAGCTGCCGCTCGTTGTTGATGAGCAGGTCGAAGTCTCCCTTGGCGCGCTGCTCGACCAGCGCGTTGAAGTCGGGGAACTCGGGCGTGATCTGGATGCCGGCGGTCTTGGCGCTGGCGGAGATGGACCTGGCCGACTCCATCCAGTCGGTCCAGCCCGACGGCACGATGAGGGTCAGGCTGATCTTCGAGCCGTCCTTGTTCTCCACGAACCCGTCGCCGTCGGTGTCCTTGTACCCGGCGTCCGACAGCAGCTTCTTGGCCTTGGCCGTGTCGAAGGTGAAGCCCGCGGAGGAGACCACGCCCTGGTCCACGAACTTGTCCCACTGCGGCAGCAGGCCGGTCGGGCTGGCGGCCTTGACGAGGTTGCCGTACACGCCTTCGACGATCTTCTTGACGTCCACGGAGGCGGCCAGCGCCTTGCGGAAGGCCGGGTCGTCCATCGGCTTCTTCGTGGTGTTCGGCACCAGCCACGCGGTGTTGGCCGACAGCATGTACGGGGGCTCTTTGTAGTAGGTCGTCAGCCCGAAGTTGCCCTTGACCAGGTTGGCCACGCCGGGCAGGAAGTTGTTGCTGAGGTCCAGCCCCTTCTGCAGCAGCATGCCCATCGCGACCTCGTTGCTCGGAGTGGCGATGTCCACGATGTAGCGCGGCTTGGGCTCCATGCCGAGCGCCGTCTTGCCCCACCAGTCGTCACGCCGCTGCAGCACCACGCGGTCCTGGTCCTTGCTCAGGAACTTGTACGCGCCCGTGCCGACCGGGTTCTCGTTGATCCCGTCCAGCACCTCCTTCTCCGAGCGGCCCTTCCAGATGTGCTCGGGGACGATGGAGCGGCTGTAGAGGTTGAAGTCCCACTGCTGGTAGTTGGCCTTGGTGAAGGTGAACGTCACGGTGTGGTCGTCGGTGGCCTCGACGCTCTTCAGCCAGTCCCACAGGTGGTGGTAGGGGATGGTCTCCATCTTGCCGAGCTCGAAGGAGAAGACGACGTCCTTGGCGGTGAAGGGCTGCCCGTCGGCCCACTTGACGCCCTGGCGGAGCTTGACCTCGTAGGTCGTGTCGTCCGTCCAGGAGCCGCTCTCGGCCAGCCACGGGGTCAGCTTGGCCGCGTTGGTGTCGTAATGGAACATGGTCTCGTACACCAGGCCCTTGGTGCCGGTGGCCGAGTCCCACTCCCTGATCGGGTTGAAGTTGGCCGGCGGCCCCCACTGCACGCCCGTGGTGTAGAGCGTCTCGTTGCGCGGAAGCTGGTCGGGGTTGGCACTGGCCGCCGCGCCGGGGCTCTGCGACTGTGCGGCCGGCGGGGTCGGCGTGGCTCCGCCGCCGCTGCAGGCCGTGGCGAGCAGGCCCGCCGCCACGAGCGGAATCATGATCCGAGCCCGGTTACGCATCGCTTCTCTCCTTCCTCCGCGCATGGCGCGAAGGTACGAACGTCTGTCAGACCCCCCGATGGTCCGGCTCCGGCGGCAATCTGGGAGCGCTCCCAGAGCTGACGCAAAACAGGCTTCCGCCTTGGAGACCGGTCAGCGACTTCACTTTTGTTTGAGCGCAGACCGCGAAGGGCCTGCTGAACCGGATAAGTACCGCGAACGTAAATTCCCCGTGTCCGCGCCGTCAATAGCCGTGACGCTTTCGAGACGTGGCTCCGCAAACGCTCTCATGCGGGCGCACGCCCGCTGTCCAGGCACGACGCGGCCGGGATGGCTAACCGGTTCAACGACGTTCGCCGGCCGCCGTAGGCAGGGAAAGGGCCGTGACGCCCCCGGCGGCCCGGGGAGCGTCACGGCCCCGCTCCTCCGCGCGCTACTCGCAGAGCGTGCGGATCTCGGCGTCGCACTTGTCGGCGCCGTCGCCGCCGTGGGCGCTGTCGAGCCCATCCGCGCCGAGCAGGACGTCGTCCCCCGCGAGCCCGGCCAGCCGGTCGTCGCCCACGTCGCCGAAGGCCATGTCCACGCCCGTCCCGCCGACGAACTGGTCCGCGCCGGCCCCGAGGACCACCCGCGAGCGCAGCGCGGTCCTGTTCTCCATCCGGTCGTCCCCGTCGCCCAGGTCGGCCACGATCGTGGTGACCTCGCCGGCCGGGCAGGCCGAGACGTTCTTGGCCATGGCGACGCACGGCGCGGCGGGGATCAGCAGGCCGCCGTCGTTCCTGACGACCAGCCGGGTCCCGACCTGGGTGATCAGGAGGTCGTCGGCGGCGGCGTCGGAGGCGATCCGCAGCACCGAGCCGGACACGCTCACGTCGGCGGTGGCATGCGCGGGCCCGGCCACGGCCGACAGCGCGGCCGCCAGCGCGGCCCCCGCCGTGAGCGCGCGCACCCCGTGACGGCGCAGGAAGGTGGCCCTGGAGCGGCGCCCGCTCCCCCGTGTCGTACTCATCTGTCCCCCTCTGTCGGTTGCCGGCCGCCTGAATCGGCGGCCGGAGATGAGTACAACCCGGAAGCGCCCGGCCCTCAGTGCCGGAACGGACACCCCTTCTGTGGCGAAATGCCTGGCGTCAGAGCCAGCCCATGCGCTGCGCGGTGCGGATGGCCTCCAGGCGGTTCTGGGCGTTGAGCTTGGTCATGGCGCTGGACAGGTAGTTGCGCACCGTGCCCTCGGTCAGGTGCAGCTCGGCGGCGATCCTGGCGATGGCGGCGCCCTCGCCCGCCAGGCGCAGCGCGTCGCGCTCGCGCTCGGTCAGCGGGCTGTCCCCCGCGGCCATCGCCGCCGCGGCCAGCTCCGCGTCCAGGTAGCGCCCGCCGGACTGGACCTTGCGGATGGCCATCGCCAGCTCTTCCGCCGAGGCGTCCTTGCCGAGGAAGCCGCTGACCCCGGCCGCCATCGCCCGGCGCAGGTAGCCGGGGCGGCCCAGGCTCGTCAGGATGACGATCTTGCACTGGGAGCTGATCCGCTCGGCCGCGCTGAGCCCGTCCATGCCGGGCATCTCGATGTCGAGCACGGCCACGTCGGGCCGGTGCTCGGCGACGGCCGCCACGACCTCGTCGCCGCGGCCCACCTGGGCCACGACCTCGATGCCGTCCTCCAGGTCGAGCAGGGCGGCGATGGCGCCGCGGATCAGGTGCTCGTCGTCGGCCAGCAGCACGCGGGTGGTCACGCTGGCACCGCCGCCCGCAGCAGGTAGCGGCCCGCCTGGTCCGGCCGCGCCTCCAGAGTGCCGCCGGCCGCCCGCAGCCGCTGCGCCAGCCCGGCCAGGCCGTTGGGCGCGTGTTCGCCCACCGGGCCGTTGACCCCGTCGTTGGACATCTCCAGCACTCCATCCTCGATCGTGATCGTGCAGCGTTCGGCCTTGCTGTGCTTGAGCACGTTCGTCGCGCCCTCGCGTACGACGGTGGCCAGCAGCGTCCGGGTCTCGGGCGACAGCGAGCCGGTCTCGGCGCGCACCGTGCAGCGCACGTCGGCGGCCTCCAGCACCGCCCGCACGCTGGCCAGCACCTCGTCCAGGTCGATGGCGCGGTAGTTCTGCACGACGGTGCGCACCTCGCGCAGCGACCGCTTGGCCAGGTCGCGAACCTCGAACATCTCGGCCGCCGCCGCCTCCTGGTCCGAGGCCAGCGTGCGCCGGGCGTGCTCGGCCCTGGCCGCGACGTCGGTCAGGCTCTGCCCGAGCAGGTCGTTCAGGTCGCGGGCGAAGCGCAGCCGCTCCTCCGAGACCGCCAGCCTGGCCAGCGCCTCCTCCCCCTCGTGCGCCACCAGCGTCAGCCGCCACAGCGCCAGGTTCGCCCAGACCCCGCCGACGCTGATCACCGTGAACAGGCTCTGCACCACGATCATCAGGGCGACGTTCCACCCGCCGAGCCACCAGAGGTAGAGGTTGAAGCCCGCGATCGAGGCCAGGGCCAGCGCGAGCCCGGCGCGCTTGGGCAGGAAGGCCGCCAGCAGCGCCACCCACGTGGGGATCGACCACATCTGCCCGGCCAGGCCCAGCAGCAGCGCGATCACCCCGGTGACCGCCAGGATGGCCGTGGGCCGCTTCCCCCCTCTGACGGCGATCCGGAACGGCCTCGTGCTCAGCACGTTGAAGGTCAGCAGCAGCACCACGCCGGCCGCGATCAGCGGCAGGGCCACGCCGCCCTCCTGGTGGCGTATGTACAGGTCGAAGTAGCCGACGAGCGGGAACATCAGGATGACGTCCGTGCAGTACTCGATCACCCAGCGGATCTTGGTGAGCTTCGGCGCGTTCCACAGCCGGCCGAGCAGGCTCATGCCGGCACCGCCGCGCGCAGCAGGAACTCCCCGCTCGGGGTGGGCTCGGCGGAGAACGAGCCACCGGCCGTGTTCAGCCGCTCCGCCAGGCCGTGCAGGCCGTTGCCGGGCCTGGCCGGCGACCGCGCCACCCCGTCGTTGACCATCTCCAGCACGCCCCCGTCGATCCTGATCGCGCACCGCGTGGCCGAGCTGTGCTTGAGGATGTTCGTGCCGCCCTCGCGCACGGCCCACGCGAGCAGGGTCCTGGCCGCCGGTGACAGGCCGTCGGTCCTGGCCTCGATCACGCAGCTCGTCCCGGCCGCCTCCAGCGCGGCGCGCACCCCGGCCAGCTCCTCGTCCAGGTCGAGGTGCTGGTAGCCGTGCACCGCCTGCTGCACCTCGGCCAGCGCGTCGGCGGCCAGCTCGCGCACCGCGGCCATCTCGGCGGCCGAGCGGCCGGCGTCCTTGGTCGCCAGCTTGGCGGCCAGCTCGCTCTTCAGCGTGATGACCGACAGGCTGCGCCCGAGCAGGTCGTGCAGGTCGCGGGCGAAGCGCAGCCGCTCCTCGGCCACGGCGAGCCGGGCCCTGGCCTCCCTGCTCCGGTTGGCGTCCCTGATCGCCCACCAGATCCAGCGCCACAGGAGCATGGTCCCCGTCAGGATGACGGCGGTGGCCGTCTCACCGATCAGCAGCCTCGGCCACGACGCGCCGGTGACGAGCACGAGGTAGCCGGTGACCAGGATCATCGTCACCGCGATGAGCGCGGCGATGGCGCGCGGCCTGAGATAGAGGGCGGCCAGCGACAACCACAACGAGACGGCGCTCACCCACGGGGCCGTCATCTCCTGGGCGGGCGGCACGAGCACGGCCAGCCCCGCCACGAGCACCCCCGCGACCATGAGCTTGCGGGTGGGCTCGGGCCGGCGGTCGAACGCCTCGCGCAGGATGAAGGGATAGAGCCCGGAGAAGCCCACCAGCAGCGCCAGCACCACCGCCATCCGGAGGAGGGAGATTCGGCCCTCGGCCGCGATCCCGACCGTGAAGATGGCGAGCAGGACGAACACGAGCACGATCGAGCCGTCCATCCAGTACAGCAGGAGCTTCCTCGCGGTCTCTGGCCGTGCGGCCATCAGGCCCCTCCCCCTGCTGACTCAAACCTCCCTGGTCAGCGGAATCCTATCTTCAGGGAGGACTTCGCCAAAGAATTCGGGATACGTCCGGCTTTGGGGAGACGCCGCGTAGCGACAACCAGGCCAGGCCCTGCCGGGCGGCGTAACCGGCCAGCGTGCGGGCGTCGCGTTCGCTCAGGTCGTACGGGCCGGACAGCACGGGGGTCAGCGCGATGCGCGGCCACGCCTCCGCGGGGCCGGCCAGGCCCTGGGCCCGCGCGATCTGCCCGGCCGCCGCCCGCACGGCCGCCGCCGTCCGGCCCAGGCGGGCGCCGCCCGGCGGGATGGGGACCAGCAGGTTGACCGTGCCGACCTCGGCGCCCGCCAGGCGGGTGGCGCGCAGCATCGCCACGTCACTGCCGGCCAGCCCGTCGCGGCTCAGCGGCAGCGTGAAGCCGACCCGCAGCCGCCGCTCGCGCTGCACGGCGTGGATGGCGCGCGCCCGGCGCAGCACCGCGGCCCGGTCGGCGCTGTCGCGCACCTCGAAGTCGATCGCGGCGGCGCCGAACGCGCCGACGACGCGGCGGTAGGCGGCGGCCAGCCCGCCCGGCCTGGTGCAGGTCGCGGCCAGCTCCCGGCCGGCGGGGCCGCCGAAGACGGGCGCGGCGTCCCCGCCCAGCGCCCTGAGCCGCCCGATCCGGCCGGCCACCGGATTCCGCCCCGGATCGAGCAGCCCCTCCCGCCCGGCCACCGCGCTCACGGCGGGGGCGGGCAGGGGCGTCCCGTGGGCCACCAGATCGGCCTCCGGCTCGTACCGCCCGGGCCCGCCGCCGGGCTCGGCCGGTGTCCCGTCGCGGACGGGCGCGAGGGTGCCGCTCCACTGGGGGGCGCAGCCGTCGCCGCCCGCGACGAGGTGGCCGAGCGCGTACTGGCGGACGCCGGTGCGGCGGGAGTAGGCGGGCAGGTCGAAGGCGGGCTCGCGGGCGGTGTCGACGAAGGCCACGAACGCGGTGCGCGGCCGTTCGGCCGGCGAGGCCGTGACGGGCGGGCCCGCGACGGGCGGACGCGCGGGCGGGGGCTCGGGCGAGGGCGCGGCGCCCTCGGGCAGCAGGCGCACCGCCGCGGCGGTGCCCGCGGCGAGCGCGAGCGCTCCGAGCAGGGCGAGGGGCCGCGGGAGCAGGCCGGGCCCCCTTCTGTGCCGAGTCATGGGCCACCCCAGGTGGTCGGTCGGCGTGGTCGGTCGGTTACGCCTCGCACTCGCCGGTGAACGGCGGCGAGCCCGTACGGCGCCGGCGGGTGAACGCTAGCAAGCCCGTACGGCGCGGCGCGGGTCTTTTCCGGTTCGCGTCCGAAGTGTGCGGATAATGTGGACCATGAAGCTGCGGATCTTCACCGAACCCCAGCAGGGCGCGACATATGACGACCTGCTCGCCGTTGCCCAGACAGCCGAACGGCTGGGTTTCGACGCCTTCTTCCGGTCTGACCATTACCAGCGCATCGGCCCCGGCGACCAGGGCCCCGGCTCGACCGACGCGTGGATCACCCTTGCCGGGCTGGCCAGGGAGACGTCCACGATCCGGCTGGGCACGCTGGTGTCGCCTGCCACGTTCCGGTTGCCCGGGCCGCTGGCGATCAGCGTGGCGCAGGTGGACCAGATGAGCGGCGGACGGGTGGAGCTGGGCTTCGGCACCGGCTGGTACGACGGCGAGCACGCGGCTTATGGCATCCCGTTCCCGCCGGTGGGCGAGCGGTTCGGCCGTTTCGAGGAGCAACTGGAGATCCTGACCGGTCTGTGGGCGGCGGAGGGCAGCTACTCCTTCGAGGGCAGCTACTACCGCCTGGCCGACTCCCCCGCGCTGCCCAAGCCGGCCCAGCGCCCGCGGCCGCCGGTGATCATCGGCGGGTTCGGGGCCAAGCGCACGCCGCGGCTGGCGGCGACGTACGCGGACGAGTACAACGTGCCGTTCCACACTCCCGGCGAGACCGGTGAGGCGTTCGAGCGGGTGCGCAAGGCGTGCGAGGCGACCGGGCGGACGCTGCGGTTCTCGGCGGCGCAGACCACCGTCGTGGGCTCGGACCGGGCGGAGGTCGAGCGGCGCGCGGCGGCCATCGGCGAGGACCCGGACAAGCTGCGCGAGAGCGGCCTGGCCGGCACGCCCGCCGAGGTGGTCGAGAAGATCGGCAGGTTCGCCGAGCTGGGCGCCGAGCGGCTCTACCTGCAGATCCTCGACCTGGGCGACCTGGAGCACCTGGAACTGATCGCCGCCGAGGTGCTCCCCCGGATGGCGTGACCGCCCCGCACCGGATGGCCTCCTGACATGGCGCGGTCGCCGCACGTGAGGTGGCTTTCCGGCGGCGGTTAATCGGTTGGCGGGGATTCGAGCGGTTACGGCAGACTTGGGGCGTGCTGCTGACGATCACGACCACCGCCAGACCCGCCACCGACCTGGGCTTTCTCCTGCACAAGCATCCCGAGCGCGTGCAGGAGTTCGGCCAGTCGTTCGGCACGGCCACGGTGTTCTATCCGGAGGCGGGCGAGGAGCGCTGCACGGCGGCGCTCATGCTCGAGGTCGACCCGATCGCGCTGGTCAGGTCGCGCGGCAAGAACTCCCCCGACTTCAGCCTCTCGCAGTACGTCAACGACCGCCCCTACGCCGCCTCCTCGCTGCTGGCGGTGGCGCTGGCCGACGTGTTCCGCACGGCGCGGGCCGGCCGCTGCAAGGCCAGGCCCGAGCTGCCCGGCACCCCGCTGCCGCTGGAACTGCGGCTGCCCGCGCTGCCCTGCCGGGGCGGGCCCGAGCTGGCGCGGCGGGTGTTCGAGCCGCTCGGGTGGGAGGTGGACGCGCGGCCCGTGCCGCTCGACGAGGGCTTTCCCGAGTGGGGCGAGTCCCGCTATGTCGGGCTCACCCTGCGCGGCACCGCCCGCCTGTCCGACGCGCTCAACCACCTGTACGTCCTGCTGCCGGTGCTCGACGACGGCAAGCACTACTGGGTCGCGCCCGACGAGGTGGACAAGCTGATCAGGGCCGGCGGGGGCTGGCTGGGCCGCCATCCGGAGCGCGGCCTGATCACCCGGCGTTACCTGGGACGCCGCTGGGCGCTGGCCCGCACGGCGCTGTCGCGGCTGGCGGAGCTGGGCGACGAGACCGAGGAGGAGCTGGAGCCCGCGGTCGAGGAGGACGCGCCGGCCGAGGTGACCGCCTCCGACGAGGCCGCCGCCGCCGAAGCGGAGGCCGTGGCCGAGGCCGCCGACGCCGAGACCGCCGACGCCGGGGCCGCCGACGCCGGGGCCGCCGACGCCGGGGCCGCCGACACGGAGATCGCCGACACGGAGGCCGCCAACGCGGACGCCGCAGACGGGACGGACACCGCAGACGGGACGGACACCGCAGACGGGACGGACGCGGCGGCGGGGGCCGGCGCGGCGGTCGAGGGGCCCGCGCCCAAGGCCAGGCCGCTCAGCACGCTGCGGCGGGAAGCCGTCGTCGGCAGGCTTGAGGAGCTGGGCGCGGTCAGCGTGATCGACCTCGGCTGCGGCCAGGGCGAGCTGGTCGGCGCGCTGCTGGCCCGGCCCAGGTTCGCCCGGGTCGCGGGCATGGACGTCTCGCCGATGGCGCTCACCATCGCCGCCCGCAAGCTGCGCCTCGACCGCATGCCCGACGCCAAGCGCGCCCGGCTCACGCTCTTCCAGGGTTCGCTCACGTACACCGACAAGAGGCTGTCCGGCTACGACGCCGCCGTCCTCATGGAGGTGGTCGAGCACGTCGACCCGCCCCGCCTGGCCGCGCTCGAACAGGTGGTGTTCGGCCGCGCCAAGCCCCGCCACGTGCTCGTCACCACGCCGAACATCGAGCACAACGTGCGCTACGAGTTCCTGACCGGGCTGCGCCACCCCGACCACCGCTTCGAGTGGACCCGGGCAGAGTTCGCCGGCTGGGCCACCCGGGTGGCGGCACAGTACGGCTACCAGGTCGCCTTCGAGCCCGTCGGCGACGACGACCCCGAGGTCGGCCCGCCGACCCAGATGGGAGTGTTCACCCGTGATCAGCGTTCCTGAGCTGTCCCTCGTGGTGCTCGTCGGCGTGTCGGGCAGCGGCAAGTCCACGTTCGCGCGCAGGCACTTCAAGCCCACGCAGGTCATCTCCTCCGACTTCTGCCGCGGCCTGGTCTCCGACGACGAGAACGACCAGGCGGCCACCCCGGCGGCGTTCGACCTGCTGCACCACATCGTCGGCGTGCGCCTGGCCAGGGGTCTGTTCACGGTGGTCGACGCCACCAACGTCCAGTACGCCGCCCGCAAGAGCCTGATCGACCTGGCCAGGCGGCACGACGTGCTGGCCGACGCGATCGTCCTGGACGTGCCGGAGGAGGTGGCGATCGAGCGCAACGCCGCCCGCCCCGACCGCGACTTCGGCCCCGGCGTGGTGATCAGGCAGCGCAAGGACCTGCGGCGCTCGCTGGGCAAGATCTCCAACGACGGGTTCAGGCGGGTGCACGTGCTGCGCGGACCGGCGGAGATCGACGAGGCCGTGATCACGTACGAGAAGGCGTGGTCCGACAAGACGGAGCTGACGGGCCCGTTCGACATCATCGGCGACGTGCACGGCTGCCGCTCGGAGCTGGAGACGCTGCTGCGCGAGCTGGGCTGGCGCGCCGACGGGCAGGGGTGGCGCCACCCGGAGGGCCGCACGGCGGTGTTCGTCGGCGACCTGGTGGACCGCGGCCCCGACACGCCGGGCGTGCTGCGCCTGGTCATGGACATGGTCGAGGCCGGCGCCGCGATCTGCGTGTCCGGCAACCACGAGCAGAAGCTGGTGCGCGCGCTGAACGGCCGCAAGGTCAAGGTCGCGCACGGCCTGCGGGAGTCGCTGGACCAGCTCGCCGCGGAGCCGCCGGAGTTCGTGGCGCGGGCCAAGGCGTTCATGGACGGCCTGCTCAGCCACTACCGGCTGGACGGCGGCCGGCTCGTCGTGGCGCACGCGGGCCTGAAGGAGGAGTACCACGGGCGCGCCTCGGGCCGCGTGCGCGCCTTCGCCCTGTACGGCGACACGACCGGCGAGACCGACGAGTACGGCCTGCCGGTCCGCTACCCCTGGGCCGACGAATACCGGGGCCGGGCCATGGTCGTCTACGGCCACACGCCCACCGTCCGCCCCGAGTGGGTCAACAACACGATCTGCCTGGACACCGGCGTGGTGTTCGGCGGCCACCTGACCGCGCTGCGCTACCCGGAGCGCCAGATCGTCCAGGTCCCGGCGGAGAAGGTCTGGTACGAACCGGCCAAGCCGCTGTCCGCCGCCGCCGGCCGCGACCCCGGCACGCTGGACATCAACGACGTGATCGGCACCCGGCACGTCGAGACCAGGTTCGGCACGCGGGTGAAGGTGATGGAGCAGAACGCCGCGGCCGCGCTGGAGGTCATGAGCCGGTTCTCGGTGGACCCGCGCTGGCTGGTCTACCTGCCGCCGACCATGGCCCCGCCGGAGACCTCGCGGCTCGACGGCTACCTGGAGCACCCGCACGAGGCGTTCGAGGAGTTCGCCGCCGCCGGGGTGCGCGAGGTCGTGTGCGAGGAGAAGCACATGGGCTCGCGGGCCGTGGCCGTGGTGTGCCGGACCCCGGAGGTGGCGGCGGCCAGGTTCGGGGTGGACGGCGGCAGCACGGGCGCCGTCTACACGCGCACCGGGCGGCCGTTCTTCGCCGACACCGCGCCGCTGGTCGAGCGGCTGCGCGAGGCGTGCGAGCCGCTCTGGGCCGAGCTGGGCTCCGACTGGGTGGTGCTCGACTGCGAGCTGCTGCCCTGGTCGGCGAAGGCGGGCGAGCTGATCAGGTCGCAGTACGCCTCCGTCGGGGCGGCGGCCCGCGCCGCGCTGCCGGAGGCGGTCGCGGCGCTGGAGGCGGCGGCCGGGCGCGGGCTGGGTGTGGGCGATCTGCTGGACCGCGCCCGGCGCCGCTCCGGCAACGCTGCCCTGTTCCGCGACGCTTACGCCCGTTACTGCTGGCCGACCGACGGGCTGGAGGGCGTCCGGCTGGCGCCGTTCCAGATCCTGGCCTGCGAGGGCCGGGCCACGGCGCTGGAGCCGCACGCCTGGCACCTGGCCACGCTGGCGCTGCTGGACTCGCCGCTGATCACCGCCACCCGGCACGTCTTCGTCACGCTGGACTCGCCGGAGTCGAGGGCCGAGGCGACGGCCTGGTGGGAGTCGATGACCGCGGCGGGCGGCGAGGGCATGGTGGTCAAGCCGGCCGCGTACACACCGGGCCGGGTGCAGCCGGGGGTCAAGGTGCGCGGGCGCGAATACCTGCGCATCATCTACGGCCCCGACTACACCGAGTCGCTCGACGTGCTGCGCCGGCGCTTCCTGGGTAAGAAGCGGTCGCTGGCGCTGCGCGAGTACACGCTGGGCCTGGAGGCGCTGTCGCGGCTGGCCGAGGGCGAGGCGGGCTGGCGGGTGCACGAGCCGGTCTTCGCCGTGCTCGCCCTGGAGTCCGAGCCGGTGGATCCCCGGCTTTGATGAGCATAGGAGGGTAATCGTCGGGTAGCTCCCCTGATCATCCGGGGGAGGGACCTGCATGGCTACTCAATACACCCATCATGAGCATCTCGGGCACGTCGTCTTCATCACGGCGGCCGCGGCGATCGGTGGGTTCCTGTTCGGATACGACAGCTCTGTCATCAACGGCGCGGTGGTCGGCATCCAGAAGCACTTCCAGGTGGGTTCGGTCGAGACCGGCTTCGTGGTGGCCATCGCGCTGCTGGGCTCGGCCGTGGGCGCCTGGGCGGGCGGCGGGCTGGCCGACCGGTGGGGGCGCACGCGGTCGATGCAGGTGGCGGCGCTGCTGTTCGCGGTCAGCTCGATCGGCCAGATGTTGCCGTTCGCGATCTGGGACCTGGCGCTGTGGCGGATCATCGCGGGCTTCGCGATCGGCATGGCCTCGGTGCTCGGGCCGGCGTACATCGCCGAGGTGGCCCCTCCCGCCTACCGGGGGCGGCTGGGCTCGTTCCAGCAGCTCGCCATCGTGCTCGGGATCGCGGTCTCGCAGCTCGTCAACTACGTGATCGCGCGGCTGGCCGGCGGGGACGTCAACAACCATCTGTGGGGGCTGCAGGCGTGGCAGTGGATGCTGGGCGCGTGCGTCGTGCCCGCGCTGCTGTACGGGCTGTTCGCCCTGAACATCCCCGAGTCGCCCCGCTACCTCATCATGTCCGGACGCACCCGGCGGGCGCGGGAGGTGCTGGCCGAGGTCGAGGGCGACGACGTGGACCTGGACAACCGCATCTCGGAGATCCAGCACGTGCTGCGCACCGAACGCGTGCCCGGCCTGAAGGATCTGCGCGGCAAGGCGATGGGGCTGCTGCCGATCGTGTGGATCGGCATCGTGCTCTCGATGTTCCAGCAGCTCGTCGGCATCAACGTCATCTTCTACTACTCGTCGGTGCTGTGGCAGTCGGTCGGCATCAACCAGAGCGACTCCCTGCTGATCAGCTTCTCCAGCTCGATCATCAACATCGTCGGCACGTTCATCGCGATCGCCCTGGTCGACCGGCTCGGCCGCCGGCCGCTGCTCATGATCGGCTCCGCCGGGATGGCGATCGCGCTCGCCACGGCGGCCTGGGCGTTCAGCTTCGCCCGGGGCCAGGGCGAGGCGGTCTCGCTGCCCGACCCGCAGGGCGCGATCGCGCTGGTCGCGGCCAACGTGTTCGTGCTGTTCTTCGCGCTGTCGTGGGGCGTGGTCGTCTGGGTGCTGCTCGGCGAGATGTTCCCCAACCGCATCCGCGCCGCCGCCCTCGGCGTCGCGGCCGCCGCCCAGTGGGTCGCCAACTGGCTGATCACGGTGTCGTTCCCGGCCCTGGCGGAGTGGAACCTGCCGACCACGTACGCGATGTACGCCCTGTTCGCCCTGCTGTCGTTCCTGTTCGTGGCCAAGTGGGTCAAGGAGACCAAGGGCCGCAAACTGGAGGACATGGGCTGACCACCCGCTGCGTCGCGGCATGATCCACCCGCTGCACCGCGGCATGATCCACCCGCTGCGTCGCGGCATGATCCACCCGCCCGGCCACCCCGGCGTGAAAGGTCACGACGACGTGGCTTCTCGACGGGGCGGGCCGGGTGGGTTTCGCCGGAGCAGTGGCCGGGATCGGCTACCCTCCGGCACGTGCTGAACGATGTGCTGGGCCCCTCCCTGGATGTGCTGTTCTGCGGCATCAATCCCGGTCTCATGTCCGAGGCCACCGGACACCACTTCGCCCGCCCCGGCAACCGCTTCTGGCCGGCGCTGCACCTGTCCGGATTCACGCCGCGCCTGCTGGCGCCCGCCGAGCAGCACCTGCTGCCCTCGTACGGGCTGGGCATCACCAACATCGTGCCCCGCCCGAGCGCCAAGGCGTCGGAGCTGACCAGGGAGGAACTGGTGGCCGGCGGAGAGGCCCTGGCCGCCAAGGTGGCCGAGGCCGGTCCGAAGGTCCTGGCCGTCCTGGGCATCTCGGCCTACCGCACCGCCTTCGCCCGCCCCAAGTCCGTCATCGGGCCGCAGCCGGAGACGGTGGGCGGCGTCCGGGTGTGGGTGCTGCCGAACCCGAGCGGCCTCAACGCCCACTGGACGGTCACCACGATCGCGGAGGAGATGGCGAGACTCCGCGCCACGCTCTGATCCGCCCGCCCGCAAGGTCCCGGCCGGCACGCAAGCACCGAGCGGTGCAGAAGCACCGGACGGCGCAGAAGTTCGGCGCCGCCTCGGCGCCTTCTTGGCCGAGGCCGGATCACTTGGCGGCGAAGTCCTGGGTCCAGTAGATCTTGCCCCGGGAGTCCTGCACCGCGCCGACCCCGATGAGGTCGTAGGCGCAGTTCACGATGTTGGCCCGGTGACCGGGGCTGTTCATCCACCCGCGGACGACCTCGGCGGCGCTGCGCTGGCCCGCGGCGATGTTCTCGGCCCAGGCGGAGCCGCCCGTGAAGCCGGCCGCCTTGATGCGGTCCATGAAGGAGCGGCCGTCCTGGGAGTCGTGGTCGAAGTAGTTCTTGGCCGCCATGTCGGCCGAGTGCCCGCGAGCGGCCGCGTACAGCTTGGGATCGTGCTTGAGCGGCCCGCAGCCCGCCTTGGCGCGCTCGGCGTTGGTGAGCGTCACGACCTGGTTCTCCACGGCCGTGCCCACGCTGCCGCCGGACGCCGGAGGCGTGCTGGGGGTGCCCGGGGCGGTCGGGCTCGGGACCGGCGTGGGGGCGCCGCTGCCCGGGGTGCAGGTCAGCCGGACGGCCTTGGACCTGGCGGTGTGGCCGCGGTAGTCGGTGACGGTCGCGTAGTACGTGCCCGGCCGGCAGTCGAGCTTCAGCGTGAGGCGGCCCTTCCGGGTGGCGCCGCTCTTGACCACCGGGTCGGGGCCCGGGACGGCGCGGTTGATACGGATGCGCATCAGCGCAGAGGTGAAACAGCCGCGTCGGGCGGCCGCGGTTTCGATCTTCAGCGTGTCGTTGACGTGCGGTTTGGCCACAGCGACCCGACAGCGGGCCGTCTCCGTGGCCGCGGCAGCCTGCGATGCGCTCAACGGCACGGCGATCGCTGCCAGGCTCACGGATGCGGCGAGTACCCCAAGGGGTCTACGCATGGGGGTGTCCTCCAGTTGCGGTAGACGCTGGATGGCACCGCATTCTGTCGGGGCCGATACCGATTTGTCATCTAAATCGGAATGTTTCCCCCATGCGCAGGTAAACCAAAGTGATCTCTGAGGCGTCTGTGCAGGTCACACGATGATCACGACGAACGACCCGAAACCCCGACAGGCCCGACCGATTCACAACCCAACAGCACTGTCAGACCACCCCGAAGATCGGCTCCATCCAGCCCCGCCACGTGACCAGAATCACGTTTCAACAGCCACGCCACACAAGCGTGATCAAGCAACTGCAGGTCAACGTCATGCCGACCCGACTCGGCTCACCAGGGAACCACTGACACACCGTCTTTTGCCCTGCCCCTCTGGAACCTTCCCGTTCAGAATGCGATGCCGGCCGCGACCGGGAGGTGGTCGCTGGGGGTGGCGGGGAGGGTCCAGGTGGTGACGGGGGTCGCGGTGCGGGTCAGGACGTGGTCGATCCTGGCGACGGGGAAGGACGCGGGCCAGCTGAAGCCGAACCCCTCCTCCGCCGGGGTCATCCGGGAGGTGAGCGGGGCCAGGCCGCGGTCGTCGAGGGCGCCGTTGAGGTCGCCCAGGAGGATCACCCGGTCCAGCGTCTCCGCCGCGAGGGCCGCGCCCAGGGCGGCGGCGCTCTCGTCCCGCCGGGCGGTGTCGTAGCCCTCCGGCAGGCGGAGGCGGACCGAGGGCAGGTGGGCGACGTACACGGCCACGTCGCCGTACGGGGTGCGCGCGGTGGACCGCATCCCCCGGTTCCAGTCCGCGTCGACCCCCGCGGGCCTGATGTGCACCGGCCGGGAGTCCACGAGGGGGTGGCGCGACCAGAGCCCGACGCTGCCCACGACCGCGTGGTGGGGGTGACCGGCCCCGAGCACGGCCCGGTAGACGGGCAGGGCCTCGGGCGTCAGCTCCTCCAGCGCGACGAGATCCGCCCCGGCCGCGGCAAGGGCGCGCGCGGTCCCCTCGGGGTCGGGGTTCGCGTCGTCGACGTTGTGCTGCAGCACGGTCAGGTCGTACGCCGCCTCCCCTTCGGCGGGCAGCAGCCGCCCGCCGAAGAGAACGCCCCAGGCCACGACGGGCCCCACCAGGGACACCAGCGCCGGGACCGAACGCCGCAGCAGGGCCACGACCATCAGCACGGGCACGGCCAGGCCGGCCCAGGGCAGGAAGGTCTCCAGCAGGCTGCCGAGATTGCCCACGGCGTTCGGCACGACCCCGGGAAAGACCAGCAGCACCGCCACCACCACGGCGCCCACCGCCGGCCCCCTCCCCCGACGCCAGACCGCCACCCCGCCCCACCTCCGACGCCAGACCGCCGCCCCATCCCTCCCCCGACGCCAGTCCGCCGCGCCGCCCCTCCCCCGACGCCATAAGCGGACGCGACCGGCACGCCCGTCCTCGGGACGCAGCTCTCGATCCGCAACGCTCATACGCCGACCGTACGTTGACGCGCTCCGTCCGCGCGCGCTACCGCGCGTCTCCTTCGAGGAGGTCGCGCCACAGGGCCGTCACCAGGGCGGTGCGCAGCCACGGGCTCTCGGTGACCCGCTCGCCCTGAGCGGTCCGCTCCGTACGGCGGATGTGCGCCCGCCCACCGGCGGCGCACAACTCGTAGATGGTCGGCGTGCACTCACAAGTGTGATCCCGGACCCGGACACTGCTGCTCCGCCCCACCGACTTGTACCAGTCGATCCTCCTGTGCCCCTCCCGCGGACTCTTCGGGTGCGGGAAGAAGTTGTCGGTGCAGGGGACGGGTCCGCGGCTCTCGTCCTCCTGCCGGGGGCGGTCGTTGTCGTCCGCTTCGCCGGGGGTGGTGCCCTTCCGGTTCGTCACGTGATCTCCTTCCGTCTCGCGCCACGGGCGCGCAGGTGAGAGGCGTCCTGATGGCGAAGATACAGGAAGACGTCATATCTAGTCCAGGGGTTGCTATAGCTGGTCTAGAGGAATTGCGTGCTGGTCGAGTGGGACGTAGTGTATCGATAGGGGACCAGATAGCACATCTATCATGCTCCACGTGCTCAATCGCGAGGACCCCGTGCCGCTCTACCAGCAGGCCGCAGCCGAGATCAGGCGTCGCATCGAGAGCGGTCTGATCAAGCCCGGGCACGCCGTGCCCAGCGAGCAGGAGATCGAGTACGAGTTCGAGGTCTCCCGCATCACCGCCGCCAAGGCGCTCCGCCTCCTGCGGGAAGAGGGCCTGGTCTATCTGGTGCAGGGCCGGGGCACCTTCGTCGGCCCGGAGGACGTGCCGCGCGTGTCCAAGACCGACAGCCCGTACGAACGGATCGCCGCCGAGATCGTGGAGCGGATCAAGGCCGGCGAGCTGCGGCCGCGCTTCCCGATCCCGAGCGAGCGGACCCTGCGGCAGCAGTACGGCGTCGCCAAGGGCACCGTCCGCCGCGCGGTCGCGCTGCTGCGCGAGCAGGGCTGGGTGTTCACGGTCGAGAAGCGCGGCAGCTACGTGGCCCAGCCGGAGAACTGGCCGGAGACCTGAGGGCGGCGTCGCGGTCGGGCCAGGCGAGGTCGTCGACCGCCAGGAAGCGTTCCCCGGCCACGGCCGCCGGGGTCACCCCGGTGAACGCCATGACGTCGCGGTGCAGGTGGGACTGGTCGGCGTACCCGGCGTCGGCCGCGACCCCGGCCGCGCTCTCCCCCGCCACCAGCCGATGGGCGGCGTGGTCGAAGCGGACCAGCCGCACGGCGTGCTTGGGACGCAGGCCGAGCTGCGCGCGGAACCGGGACCACAGGCGCTTGCGGCTCCACCCGAGCTCCGCCGCCAGCCGCTCGACCCGCACCGCGCCCCGGCCGCCGACGATGCGCTCCCAGGCCCAGGCCACCTCCGGGTCCACCGGCGATCGCTCCGCCTCGCGGCAGCGGCGGGCGAGCAGGGAGTCCGTCAGCGCGAAGCGCTCCTGCCAGGACGTGACCTCGCCCAGCCGCTCCCGGATCCGCGCCGCCTCCCGGCCCCACACGTCGTCCAGGCCCGCCACGGCGCCGTCCAGCTCGGCGGGAGAGACGCCCAGCACCGCGCGGGCGATCACCGGGGACAGCCGGACCTGGAGGCACTCGACGTTCTCGCCGCGCGCCCAGACGGCGCCGCCGGCCCCGACCCCGGGCCCGGCCACGGCGCTTCCCCCCTGCTGCCGCCCGGCCGCGTGATCCAGCACGTACGAGCCGGCGCCGACGTCGAGGAACAGCGTCACAGCGGGATGCGGCACCATGCGCAGCGCGTCCAGGTCGCGGACGTGAAAGCCCGCCATGCCGACCCCGGCCACCCGGCCGGGCCGCTCCGGCCGCACGACCCCCCACACAGCCGCACCATGCACGAACGTCCGCACGCCCTCATGCTAGGCGAGCCGCCCGGAAGGGAACATTTGTCCAATCCTCCGGCGGGCGCCGTGGGCGACATTGGCCTCATGACCACTTTCGACGACCGGCAGCGCCTGAAGGCCGAGGACACCATCCTCGCCCTGGACGACGGCGACATCCACGTGCGCCAGGACGGTCCCCGCGACGCCCCCGCGCTCCTGCTCATCCACGGCTCGGCGGCCTCTGCCCGCTCCTGGGACCTGCTGGTCCCGCTGCTGACCGGAGCCCATCGCGTCATCAGGATCGACCTGCTCGGCCACGGCCGGTCCGCCAAGCCGGACGACCGCGGCTACGCCACCCCCGACCAGGCCCGCCGGGCCGGCGCCGCCCTGGACCTGCTCGGCGTCCGGCGCGCCGTCGTCGCCGGCCACTCCAGCGGCGGCGTGGTCGCCACCGCCCTGGCCGAGGAGCGCCCGGACCTGGTGGCCGCGCTCGCGCTGATCAACACCGGCCCGAGCCTGGACGCCTTCATCGCGCCGCCGTCCGCCGGCATCGACCCCGCCCACTGGCCCCCGACGGACGAGCAGCTCCGCGCGTTCGCGAGCACCGGGTTCAGCCGCCCGGGCTTCGAGATCCCGGGCGAGCTGCTGGACGAGGTGCGCGTCATGACGTTCCACACCCTGACCGCCACGATGCGGGGCACCACCGACTATCTGGGGCAGCGGGCGCTCCCGGAACGGCTGGCGGGGCTCGGCAGGCCGCTCCTGGTGATCTTCGGGGCGGACGATCGCCGCTGGCGCTCGTCCGCCGCCGCCGGCTATCGCGCGGTGCCGGGCGCGCGGGTCGAGCTGCTCCCGGGGGTCGGGCACACGCCGATCCTGGAGGACCCGGCGCGCACCGCCGCCCTCCTCCTCCCCTTCACCACGGCCCACACGGCGGCCTGACGGCCCCGGCCTACTCCTTGGTGAGCCGGGCCACGAACACCCACGCATCCGTCGCCCGGCCCTCCAGGAGCGGAGCTAGGAGGTCGAGCACGTGGCGGGGGAACAGGCACCTCCCGCCGCGAGCTCGACGTCGTCGGGTACTCCTTCCCATTCCCGTGCTGAGTCAGCGACCCTCGGATCAGGATCCGCCCGCGCAGCCAGTCGACCGGGTTGCCCGTCTCGTCCTTCCGGTCACCACTGGCCACCGCGGCAGCCTCGCCCCAGCGCAGGCCCGTGTAGCACGTCAGCTCGACCGTCGCCGCGTGCCCGGCCGGGAGCCGCCACACGATCTCATTGACCTGGTCGCGCGTGAGAGCGGCGGATCACGTGCCGGTCCACCTTCTGCTGCTCCGTCGTCCCGGACCCCACGTCTGCACGTCGATGCGGCCGATCTCGCCGAGCGGCCACTCCCCCAGTACGGCAGGAGCCGTAGCTGAGCGTCGTCACCGCGCCGGGTCTCCTCCTCCCCGCGCCCGGGCCGGCCACCACCGCTTATACCACGCGCCCACCGTGATCCGGCCGGACCGGGGATCGATGCGGCGGCCCTTGGCGATGTCGGCCTCTTGCTGGATCGCCCATTTCTGCACGATCGACTTGAGCTTGTTCGTGTGCGTGATGCGCTTCCCGGAGGGCAGATGCACGCTGGCCTGCCACCGCCCGGACGGTAACTTGCGGTAGGACGCCGTCAGTCCCCCGGGCGAGGACCCGGAGCAGCGTGGCCTCCAGCTCGGCGGCCATGTTCATCGTGATGAGGTCCTCAGGAACGAAGATGGTGAGCCCGGCAGCGCTCCAGGTGAACGAGGGCTCGCCGCTCGCTGTCTCATCGGATGCGTGACCCACGTCGGCAGCCACATATCCGCGAGGAACCGCGTCGGCCGCCCAGCCGAGGGCGTCTATGTGGGTGTCGTGCGTGGCCGAGCGGCGCGTGCCATCAGGCATGCGGACGGTCGCCTGCCAGCGGCCGGTACGGGTTTGCGGATGGATCCCACAGTGGAGCTGCCTGCCTCCAAGGCGCTCACCACGCGCGACGGCCGCGCCGTCCTTCTCACGGGGATGTACGAGAGCCTGTACGCGCCCACCGCGCCACCTACCCGGCCGATGGCCGATACGAGGTGCGCGGCACTCCCGGCCAACGCGTGTCCTGGCTCGTCAAGGTGATCAAAAGGGCGTGCCGTCGCTCATGGTGGAACCCTGCCGTGACGAGATCAACGTGTACGGGAACGGTCCGTACCGCTACTACGACATGAAGGAGCACCAGCATGGATGAGCACGGTGTCCAGGTCCCATTCGCACTCCTGATCGCCGCCGTCGAAGAGCAGCGCGACACCGCACTCACCCAGGCCGCCCAGATGCGGGCTCTGGCACGCCACCTGCAAGCCGAGAACGAGCGGCTCACCGCCGAGTTGGAGAAGCTCCGCGCCGACACCAGCGTCAGCTGAGCGTCCATTCCCCCTTCTGATCAGCGAACCCGCTGTTCAACCCAAACTGCAGCTTCGCCAGTTTCGCCGACTCGGGCACCTCGAACACGAGCACTCCCTTACGAGAGTCGCCCTTATTGATCGTCGCGCCACCCGCGAACGGCTGCCCCTCCTGCACAGTGTGGTATGTCGTCCGGAACTGCTGACCCTCACCATCGATCAGCAACGCCCCATTCGTCGGGGAATCGTCGTACACCGCGTCACCGACGTTGGCCAGCGTCACCTCGACCGCGACGAGCCGGTTACCGGTCTTCGGCTTCGAGAACTGATCACCCGTCGCCGGATCGATCACCCGCGCGACGGTCACCTGCATCTTCAGTCCCGGGTCCATCCCCTCCAAGGTGATCGCCCCGCCGACCGTGGCAGCCGACGGCTGCTCCTGCTTCGGCTGCTCCTGCACCTTCGTCGGCGCGCTCGACGGTAAGACCCGATCCCGTTGCGCGTCGGCCTCGGTCACGATCGTTTCCCGCCCCGGGTTGGCCACGACCAGCACCACGGCGGCGCACCCGCCGAGCAGCAGGAGCGGGATGCCGATCGCGAGAGCGAGGATCAGGCCGGTGTTGCTGCGCTTCGGCGGCGGCGGGGTGGGCGGCTGGTACCCGTACCCGGGATGCGGGCCGCTGCTGTGGCCGTGGCCGTAGGGCTGGGGTGGGGGCTGCTGGCCGTACGGCTCGTGCGGCTGCTGGGGCGGGTAACCCATGGTGCGACTCCAGGTAAGGGACGAGGGCCCTGATGGGACGTTCCAAACATGCGCCTGGTTGACAAAGATCGCGTGTCCGGATCCGAACACCCAAGACGAGGAGCACATACTCGCCGAGCTGTATGGGCCCGGCCGACGCCGACGGCGTCCTGCCGCGCGGGGATCGGACGTACACAGTGCGAGAAGAGCCAGTCTGAGCGGTCGCGACGGCGGTGATGCAGGAGCAGGACCGGATCGAAGCGCACCTTGACGAGGTGAACGAGAACGCTCGTGTCCGCAGTGCTGGGCCTGCTGCTGCGGGCCAACGTCTCGCCGACGGCCACGCCCAGGCCGGCCTACCACCCGGGGGTGCACTCCGGCCGGGACTGACCGCACAACGACGTGGCCTCCGTTCTCCCCCTCGTGGGAGAACGGAGGCCGCTTTCGTGCTGCCCGCAGTCAGGCTGGCGGCGGGCAGCGGCCCCGGGCCGCCTGGGTCAGCCCGACCGGTGGTGTCTCGCCCTCGGCACCATCAGCCGGACCCGCTCGGTCGGCGTCATCACCTGCCACACATCGGCCAAAACCGGGTCGTCGCGGTGCTCGCCGTCCTGATCATTCGCAGTGCGTTGCCGGCCTCAGCTCGGCGCATCCAACCAGATCGTCTGCTCGTGAGGAGTCACCGTCAGCCCGAACCGATCCCGGCCCGGATGACCAGCACGAACCCACGCAAAATAGGCCGCCTGCACCTCATCCCACAGATCCCGATCCCCGCCCTCCACCACCTCGAACTCCGCGCCCGCGCCCGACTCACACACCGCCCACGCGTCCCCGGCCAGATCCCGCAGGTGCACCCTGCAGCCCCAGCCGTCGGCGAGACGCTCCTGACTCGACGCGATCGCGATGGTCGGCACCAGCGCGGCCAGCATGAGCACAGCACCGTCGTACCGGCCCAGCAGATCGTCCAGCGTCCGCGGATCGAATCGGGTCGAACCGGCCCGGCCGTCGCCGCCGCCCGGCCGGGCGCCCTGCTGGCGGCGCTGAGACCGCAGCATCATGTACCCGGCCCGCCCGTGGAACCGCCCGATCGCGGTCCCGTCGTCGAGCACCGTCAACGCGAGTTGCAGGCCGCCCTGCTCCGCCGTCGGAGCCGGCATGTACGGCAGGACGATCCGGCCGCCCGGCCTGGTCTGCTCGATCCACGCGTACGGCACCTCTCGCACCCCGCACGTGACGTGGACACGGTCGTACGGCGCCAGCTCGTGCATGCCCTCGGCGCCGTCGCCGGTGATCAGCGTCGGCGCGAACCCGGCCCGCCGGACGTTCTCGGAGGCGAGATCGGCCAGCTCGGGGTCCACCTCCACCGACACCACCTGGCGGGAGCTGAGCCGCCACGCCAGCATGGCCGCAGTCCAGCCGGTGCCGGTGCCGATCTCCAGCACCCGGTGATGGTCACGCACGTCGAGCAGGTCGAGGAAGGCCAGCGCGATCCCGGGCGCCGACAGGGAGCAGGTCGGCGTGCCTGTGGGGTCATCGGGAGCGGTCGCGCCGTCGTCCCGCTGCGTGATGATCGAGCAGTCGGTGTAGCACGCCCGCCACCAGTCCGTCGCGTTGGCCTTGCGGTCGATCGGCCGCGACGATTCGCCCGGCTGGTAGGCCGCGGCGTACGCCCGGGAGGGTACGAACACATGCCGGGGCACCTCGTGCAGGCCGGTCGCCCAGGCCGCACTGGCCCAGTCGCTCCGGTCGATCACGCCCTGGGCGGCGAGGTACTCCACGAGCGGGCCGACCCGGTCGCGGAACCTGACATCTTGCCAGCTCACAACAGCCTCCCTCTCAGCCGTCATCCTCGACGCCCGGGTCACAGCCCGGCGTACAGGACGGCTCGCACGGGTTGCACTGGCCGTCGTTGTCCGGCCCGCACATCCGGATGGGTCTGACGGTAGCCGCGATCTGTTCGGCGTGCGGGCGCATCGCGGCCAGCGCCGCCGGGAGGCCGGCCTGCCGGACGTCCACGCCGGAGGTCATCCACCGCGACAGCGGGCACGGTGTCACCGTCCCGCCGGGCAGCACCGCGGCCGACTTGCGCCCGCAGTTGCCGCACAGCTCGCTGATGTCACACGCGCGGCCTCGGCTTGGCCGGCCGAGGACGCGTAGCCGGTCGGTGCCGATCTTTTCGACGCCGAGGTGGTGCAGAAGCGTCTTGGCCTCGTCGATGCGCTGGCCGGGGTTGACGTGAACCATGCCGACGCGGAGGGGGATGTTGAGGGCCAGGGCCCGGGTGATGTTTTCGAGGGTGCGGGCCAGGGTGGGGCGGCCGGTGATCTGCCGGTGCTGGACGGGGTCGTCCGTGTAGAAGCTGGTGGCAAGCTGGACGCCGGGCTGGGCGAAGGTCTCCCACAGAGCCCGAGTGACGTGGACGAGATTGGAGTACACCTCCACGCGCACGTCGCGGTCGAGCGCGTGGGCGATGAGCCCGGGCAGGCCGGGGTGGAGGGTGGGCTCACCACCGATGAACTGCACGAGGCGCGTGCCGAGGGCGGCGGCCTGGTCGATGACGCTGATCCAGTCGCTGTAGTCCATGCTGCCGTGGGTGCCGGAGGGGCCGCTGTCGGCGTAGCACTGGACGCAGTCGAGCTGGCATTTCCCGGTGAGTTCGAGCCAGAGGAATCCCAGCTCAGGTGATGTGGTGGTCATGCTGCTCCCTTCGTGGGCTGGTGGGCGGCGCAGGGCGGGCCTGCGCAGGACGGGGAGTCGGGTAAGCGTGCGAGGCGGCGCACGACCGGGAGGATGGGAGCGGCCCACCAGATCGTCGCGGCAGCGGCGACCATCAGAAGCGGGCCGGCGGCCCCGAACACGTACCGCCACTCCCGCTCTCGCCGCCAGTTCTCCATGCGCAGGCACCGGCACGCCTTGCACAGCTCGCTGTGGTCGAACGCGGCGAGCCTGCCCAGGGCCACTGCCGTCGGGCGGATACTCACCAGCCAGAGCGGCGCCCACACCAAGCCGATCCACTGCAGCATCGTCACGATGCGGCCCTATTGCGGTGCCACTGCCGGTGCTGGGCGCCGAGGGCGAGCCACGCCTCCACGGCCGTGCTGTAGTCGCTCCGGCCGGTCTCCACCAGGCGGCCCGTCTTGTCCCAGCGGGTCACGAAGTACTGGGGAATCTCGGAGCAGAGCTGGTATTCGTCGCAGCAGCTCACCTCAATGACGCGGCGCCGCCGGCCAGCGTTCGGGGCATGTGGTTTCCAGATGTGCATCGTGACCGCCGAGTCGGCCGGGCCCGCGAGCTGGCGAGGGTCGGCCAGTGCTGGGGCAGCTTCAGGTGGGGTCATTCCTGATCACTTCCGTCTGTTATGCGAATAGCGACTCAGCAAGAAACTGCCCTCGAATCCGAGGACGTTTTCGCGGTTCACCAGTAGCGTGGCCAGCAGAGGGAAGCCAGGTCCAGATAGAGCGGACTGACACATCCGTCCCGACTTTTCCAGACCACAGGAAAAGACAGGAAAAAAAGATCAAGGGTGATGCGGAGGCCGGATGAGCGAAGAGGCGTTCGGGCAGCTCCTACGCAGATTGCGCGGCAATAGACCCCTTGAAGCAGTGGCACACGCAGCAGACATATCCGCCAGCTACCTATGGAAGCTAGAAAACGGGAAGAGAAACGCGACTCATACAGTAGTAGAGCGGCTCGAAGTCGCCACACATGCGCAAGGTGCGCTTATTGAGGCTTATGAGAGAATCGAGACCAAACCCGCACCGAATGCGGCCTTTGCTCCCTCTATCGCCGAAATAAGGCCCGTGCGTACTCTGGACATGAACGACGCATTCGGGGAGGACGCCACGGAACGCCGACGCCTTCTGCAAATCGCTGCCGGAGTCGGATCACTAGGACCGACCGAAGCTCTCCGGCAACTCATCGACCTCGCCATCCCCACCGCCAGGTCCATCGAGGACTGGGAACTCACGTGCGCCGACCACCTCCACGCCATCCGGCACAGGCCACCGGCCCAGGTGGCGGCGGACGTCAACATCGACCTCGGCGCCGTCCTGCACCAGCTCCAGCAGACCACCGCCCAGCTCGGCGCCGACCATGCCCAGTCGCGCGGCCTGTACCGTGCGCTGGCGGCCCTGAGCACGCTGCACGCCAACGTGCTCACCCGGCTCGGCGACCACGGCGCGGCGATCCGCTGGTGGCGCACCGCCCGGCACGCCGCCGATGCCTCCGGCGACCTGTACCTACAGCTCGGTGTGCGATCCACGGAGGCGGGGCATGGGATGAGTGGCCAGCGCGACCCCGCGACGGTGTTGAGGATGCTGGACAGCGCCCAGCCGCTCGCCGCACGCGCACCGGGCTCGTACGGGGCCGCGCTGATCGACTACACCCGCTCCAAGGCCCTGGCCATGGTTGGCCGCCACGACGAGGCCCAGTTCACTCTGGAGCGCGTCAGCGAGCAGCTCGCCACCGGGAGCCTGCCGGTCGGGATCATGCCCGACTACTGGCGGGCCGGCCAACTGCCGTATGCCCGCGTGTGGGTCTACAGCGCGGCCGGCGACGAGGACCGAGCCGTTGAGGCGCGGGAGCAGGTGATCGCGGGCAATCCTGACTACCAGTATCCCGTGATCGCGCGTCTACTGACGGCGCAGTGCACGGTGGTGTCGGGTGGCGTGGACGCTGGCCTTCGAGAGGCTGCGGAGGTGCTGGACGATCTGCCGGTCATGCATCGTACGACGATGGTGGCGCATGCTGGGCGGATGGTGGTGGGGGCGGTGCCAGTGGAGCAGCGTGAGCGGCCAGCCGTTGGAGACCTCAAGGCGATGCTGGCGATCGAGCGGTAGCCGCCCGGCCGCAAGATCACCGAGAGCGCGATCGAGGACGAGTCCAAGATCAGAAAAGTGACCGTGCGCGAGGTCATGAAGGGCCTGCGGGATGAAGGCCGGGCCTACACCCGGCCGAACCTCGGCAGCTTCGTCGGCCAGCCACCCGATGATGAGTAAGGGGCCCAGCGCACGGCGCCCCGCCACCGGCGTGGCGGCGGGGCGCGTTCATGATCGTGCGCCGCTCATGCGTCATGATCTTGAGAAGTCTGGAGAGGCGCTGAGAGACCAGGATTCACGTTCTGTTGTCTAGCTGCTGGTCAGAGCCACACATCACTCCCTGACCAGCAGTCCCACACACTCCACGTGGTGGGTCATCGGGAAGGCGTCGAAGGCGCGCAGGTCGGACAGGACGTAGCCGTGCTCGCGGAGCCAGGCCAGGTCGCGGGCCAGGGTGGCCGGGTCGCAGGAGACGTACACGATCCTGAGGGCGTCGAGGGAGGCGACGCGTTCGACGACCTCGCGCCCCAGCCCGGCACGGGGCGGGTCGACCACCACGATGTCGGCGCGCTCGATCTGGAAGCGGTCGAGGGCCTCCTCCACGCGGCCCCGCTCCACCCGGGCCTGCGGCAGGTCGCGCAGGTTGGCGCGGGCGTCGCGGACTGCGGCGGCCTCGGACTCCAGGCCGAACACCGCGCCCTCGGGCCCGACCGCCTCCGCCAGCCCGGCGGCGAACAGGCCCACCCCGCAGTAGAGGTCGAGCGCCCACTCGCCGGGCTCCGGCGCGGCGTAGGCGAGCACCGCGTCCAGCAGCGTCTCCGCCGCGCCGGGGTGCACCTGCCAGAAGCCGCTCCCGGCCACCCGGAACTCCCGGTCGCCCACCTGCTCGTGCAGCACGCCCGAGCCGCGGCGCGGCACGGTGCGGCCCTTGCCCTGGTCGAGCAGGATCGAGGCGGGCGCCTCCAGGTCGGGCACGGTGACGCTGCGCCGCGCCCGGGGCGCGACCACGACGGCGCGCTCGCCGCCCGAGGAGGCGATGACCTCGACGCCGGCCGCTCCCGGCCACAGCCGCTCCTCCACGCCGGCCGCCTCCACCTCGGGGTGGGCGATCAGGCAGGCGTCCACGACCTCGATGTCGTGGGAACGGTGCCGGCGGAAGCCCAGCTCGCCGGAGGGCAGCGCGGCGAACTGCACCCGCGTGCGCCAGCCGAGCCCGTCCTTGGCCCCGGGCACCTCCTCGACCACGACCTCGCGTTCGATGCCCGCCAGCCGGCGCAGCTGCTCGGCCACGACCTGGGCCTTGAGCCGCCGCTGCGCCTCCAGGGTGGCGTGCTGCCAGTCGCAGCCGCCGCAGCGCCCCGGCCCGGCGTACGGGCAGGGCGGCACGACCCGGTCGGGCGAGGGCTCCAGGATCTCGACGGCGTCCGCCCGCAGGAAACGGGAGGTCTCCTCGGTGACGTCGGCGATCACCCGCTCACCCGGCAAGGCGTGCCGTACGAACACCACGCGCCCTTCATGGCGCGCCACACACCAGCCGCCATGGGCGACCGGACCTACCGTCAGCTCGAGAGATGCCTGTTCCACACTCGACACCTTAGTGCCCATGCCCGGATGACCACTTATCGGACTTGATCCATTACTGTAGGTGGTCATGGACAGGGTGGTGCGGCGGCGGCTCGGCTTCGGCGGGACGCTGCTGGCCACGCTGTTCGCCTGCGCCTCGCTGACGCCGTCGCTGCTGCCGCGCACCTGGCTCTACCAGGGCGTGATGGGCGCGGTCACGGGCATCATGGGCTACGCGGTGGGGGCGGCGTTCGGCGCGCTGGGGCGCGGGCTGATCCCCTACCGGCTGCCCGAGCGGGGGCGGCGGATCGCCTGGCGGGTGATGCTGGCCGGCTGCGCCGGGCTGGTGGCGGTGACGCTGTGGTACAGCCACGACTGGCAGCGCGACCTGCGGGCGCTCATGGGCATGGACGCGCGGATCACCTGGTTCCCGCCGGTGATCCTGGCCGTGACGGTCGTCCTGTTCACGGCGGCGCTGCTGGTCTGCCGGCTCGTCCGCCTGGCCGGCCGCAAGCTCATCGCCTGGTTCGACCGGTTCGTCCCCCCGTACGTGGGCCACGCCGCGGGCGTGCTGATCGTCGGGTTCCTGGTCGCGGTGTTCGCCAACGACGTGCTGTTCGGCGCGTTCGTGGCCAGGGTGAGCGACGTGTCGTCCGTCGCCAACGAGGGCACCCATCCGGGCGTGCGGCGGCCGACGTCGGCGAACGTGTCGGGCGGGCCTGGCTCGCTGGTGAGCTGGGAGTCGCTGGGCAGGGAGGGCCGCCGCTTCACCGGCACCGCCGCCACTCCGGCCGGTCTGGCCGCATTCTCCGGCAGGCCGGCCGCCGAGCCCATCCGGGTCTACATCGGCCTCGACAGCACCACCTCGCCGCGGGCCCAGGCGGAGCTGGCGGTGCGCGAGCTGGAGCGCACCGGCGCGTTCGCCCGGCCGGTGCTGGCCGTGCTCGGCACCACGGGCACGGGCTGGGTCGATCCGCGCATCGCCGACACCCTGGAGTACATGTACAACGGCCGTTCGGCGATGGTGGCGCTGCAGTACTCGTACCTGCCGAGCTGGGTGTCGTTCCTGGTCGACCGGGACAGGGCGGCGGCCGCGGGGCGGGCGTTGTTCGAGGCGGTGCGCGAGCGGTGGGCCCGGCTGCCGGCCGGGTCGCGGCCGCGGTTGCTGCTGTCGGGGGAGAGCCTGGGGTCGTACGAGCTGGAGGAGTCCTTCCGCGACCTGGACGACCTGGTCTCCCGGGCCGACGGCGCGGTCTTCGTCGGCCCGCCGAACGCCAACCGCATCTGGCACCGCCTGACCACCGGCCGCGAGCGCGGCAGCCCCGTGTGGCGGCCCGTCTACCGGTCGGGCAGGACGGCCAGGTTCGCCCAGCGGCCCGGCGACCTGCGCAGGCCGCCCGAGCCGTGGCCGCGACCGCGCGTGGTCTACCTGCAGAACGCCTCCGACCCGGTCGTGTGGTGGTCGCCGCAGCTCATCTACCGCAGGCCGCCGTGGCTGGAGGGCGCGCGCGGGCCCGGCGTTAACCCGGAGATGAACTGGTTCCCGCTGGTGACGTTCTGGCAGGTGCTGGTGGACATGACGGCCGCGCTGGACGTCCCGCCCGGCCACGGCCACCGGTACGGCGCCAACATCGTCGACGGCTGGGCCGCCGTCGCCGCGCCGCCCGGCTGGACCCCGCGCGACACCTGGCGGCTGCGCAGGCTGATCAGCGGGCTCTGACCCCGGCGCGCCCGGATCAGCGGGTCTTGACCGGGCCCTCGTCGTCCTTGACCGTCTGGTGCCACGGGCGGCGCACCGACCCCGGCGCGAACGGCTCCGGCCTGCCCTGCAACCGGTCGGACGAATGGAGCTGCCACGGCACGCTGGTCACCATGACCCCGGGCTTGAACAGCAGCCGCGCCTTCAGCCGCAGCGCGCTCTGGTTGTGCAGCAGGTGCTCCCACCAGTGGCCGACCACGTACTCGGGGATGAAGACGGTCACCACGTCGCGCGGCGAGCGCCGGCGCAGCGTCTTGACGTAGTCGAGGATGGGCTGGGTGATCTCGCGGTAGGGGGAGTCGAGCATCTTCAGCGGCACCTCGATGCCGCGCCGCTCCCACTCCTCCTGCAGCTTGCGCGCCTCCTCGCCCTCGACCCCGACGGTGATGGCCTCCAGGGTGGAGGGGCGCGTCGCGCGCGCGTACGCCAGCGCCCGCATGGTCGGCTTGTGGATCTTGGAGACCAGCACGATGGCGTGGTTGCGGGCGGGCAGCATGGCCGGCTCGTAGTCCTCGGTGATCTCCAGCTCGGCCGCCACCTTGTCGTAGTGGCGCCTGATGCCCTTCATCATGAGGAACAGGACCGGCATCGCGATCACCACGATCCAGGCCCCGACCATGAACTTCGTCACCAGCACCACGATCAGCACCAGCCCCGTCATCACCCCGCCGAAGAAGTTGATCACGCGGGAGCGGTGCATCTGGTGGCGGACCCGGGGATCGGTCTCGGTCTTCAGGTGGCGGGTCCAGTGGATGACCATGCCGGTCTGGCTGAGGGTGAAGGAGACGAAGACGCCGACGATGTACAGGTTCAGCAGGCGGCTCACGTCGGCCTGGAACCCCCACAGCAGCAGGCAGGCGCCCAGCGCCAGGATGATGATGCCGTTGGAGAAGGCCAGCCGGTCGCCCCGGGTGTGGAGCTGGCGCGGCAGGTAACGGTCCTGCGCCAGGATCGAGCCGAGCACGGGGAAGCCGTTGAAGGCCGTGTTGGCCGCCAGGAAGAGGATCAGCGCCGTCACCGCCGAGATCATGATGAACGGCAGCGACCCGCCCCCGAACACCGCGTCGGCCACCTGCGAGATGATCGGCTGCTGGTGGTAGCCGGGGCCGACGGGCGTGCCGTCGGGGCGCAGCAGGTCCTCGGCGACCACGGACGGCTCGGCCACCTTCACCCCGGAGGCCAGGCCGAGCGCGATGATGCCGCTGAACATGGTGATCGCGACGAGGCCCATCATCAGCAGCGTGGTGGCGGCGTTCTTGCTCTTGGGCTTCCTGAAGGCGGGCACGCCGTTGCTGATGGCCTCGACCCCGGTCAGGGCCGCGCAGCCGGAGGAGAACGCGCGCAGCACCAGGAAGGCGGCGGCGAAGGCGGTGAGGTTGGTCTGCTCGGCCACGATCGAGAAGTGCGCGCTCGGGGCCTCGATCCGCTCGCCCAGCACGAGCAGCCGGAAGCCGCCCCAGGCGATCAGGAGGAGGACGGAGATCATGAACGCGTACGTGGGGATGGCGAAGGCGGCGCCGGACTCGCGGATGCCGCGCAGGTTGACCACGGTGAGCAGGACGACGATGGCGATGGCGACGGCGGGCTTGTGCTCGGCCACGAACGGGATCGTGGCGCCGACGTAGTCGACGCCGTTGGCGACGGACACCGCGACGGTCAGCACGTAGTCGACCATGAGGGCGCTGGCCACGGTGAGCCCGGCGTTCTTGCCGAGGTTGGTGTTGGCCACCTCGTAGTCGCCGCCGCCGCTGGGATAGGCGTGCACGTTCTGCCGGTAGGAGGCCACCACCGTGAGCATCACGACCACGACGGCGGCGGCCACCCAGGGGCTGAAAGAGTAGAAGGAGACCCCCGCCAAGGAAAGGATGACGAGAATCTCCTGGGGCGCGTACGCGACGGAGGACAGAGCGTCGCTCGCGAAGACCGGCAGTGCGATCCGTTTAGGGAGGAGTTGCTCGTGGAGCTGCCCGCTACGCAGGGCGCGCCCCACGAGCAAGCGTTTGACAAGATCCGTTACCTTCGCCACGTAACGAGATGCTAGCCCCACACCCAGCCGCTAAACGCGGGACGCCCCCATAGGTCCATACTGGTGTCGAGCAACCGGCCGACCGCGAACATGCGGGGGGAAATGCATATAGTGATCATGGGGTGTGGCCGGGTCGGATCGACCCTCGCGCACATCCTCGAAGACAGCGGCCATTCCGTCGCCATCATCGACCGCGACCCGCAGGCGTTCCGCCGGCTGCGCGCGGGGTTCCGGGGGCGCAGGGTGACCGGCGTCGGTTTCGATCGCGACGTGCTGACCGAGGCCGGGGTCGAGTCGGCCGCCGCGTTCGTGGCGGTGTCCAGCGGCGACAACTCCAACATCATCTCCGCCCGGGTGGCGCGCGAGACGTTCGGCGTCGACAACGTGGTGGCCCGCATCTACGACCCCCGCAGGGCCGAGGTCTACCAGCGGCTGGGCATCCCCACGGTGGCCACCGTGCGCTGGACCGCCGACCAGATCATGCGCCGCATCCTGCCCGAGGGCGCCGAGCCGCTCTGGCGCGACCCGACGGGCACCGTCGTCCTGGCCGAGGTGACCGTGCACGCCGCCTGGATCGGCACCCGCGTCAAAGACCTCGAAAGCCGCGCCCGGGCGCGCGCCGCCTTCATCAACCGCATGGGCGAGGCCGTGACCATCACCGACGACACCGTGGTGCAGGAGGGCGACGTCCTGCACGTCATCGCGGCCGAGAACGACATGGACCGGATCAACAAGGTGCTCGCCGCGGCACCGGAAGAGGACTAGTGATGCGCGTCGCCATCGCCGGAGCGGGCGCCGTGGGCCGCTCCATCGCGGCCGAGCTGCTGGAGAACGGGCACGAGGTCCTGCTCATCGACAACGACCCCCGCGCCATCAAGATCGACAGCGTGCCCCGCGCCGAATGGCTCCTCGCCGACGCCTGCGAGATCGCCTCCCTCGACGAGGCCGGTCTCAACAACTGCCACGTCGTCGTCGCCTCCTCCGGCGACGACAAGGTCAACCTCGTGGTCTCCCTGCTGGCCAAGACCGAATACGGCGTGCCGCGCGTGGTGGCCCGCATCAACCATCCCAACAACGAGTGGCTGTTCAACGAGTCGTGGGGCGTCGACGTCGCCGTCTCCACCCCGCGCCTGCTGTCCGCCCTGGTGGAGGAGGCGGTCAGCGTCGGCGACCTGGTGCGGCTGATGACGTTCCGGCAGGGCCAGGCCAACCTGGTGGAGCTCACGCTGGCGGAGGACGCGCCGGTGGTGGGCCAGCGGGCCGGCTCGGTGCCGTGGCCGGTGGACTCGGCGCTGGTGGCCATCCTGCGCGAGGGCAGGGTCCTGGTCCCGACGTCCGACGACCCGCTGGAGGCGGGCGACGAGCTGCTGTTCGTGGCGAACCAGGAGGTGGAGCAGGAGCTGGCCCACCTCCTGTCCCAGCACTGACCTCCGCACACGGCCGGGCCCGGCCGGCGAACCGGGCCCGCGACGTGTGGCGTTCCGAGGACCGCGCCCCGCGGCCACCACGCCCGGTGATGCCCGCGGCATGAATATCGTTTGCCGCCGTAACCGGGCATGGGGCATATTTCGCCGGATGGAACGATCCCTGATCAGCCACCTCGCCCACGCGGACCACCCCGTCGCCGCGCCCATCAGCGAGGCCGGCCTGGAGCGCCTGCTGCTCCGCGCGAAGCTGCCCGCGCGGGCCCGCATCCTGGATCTCGGCTGCGGGGAGGCGGCGTGGCTCACCAGGGCGCTGGCGCTCTATCCCGACGCGACGGCCGACGGGGTGGACATCTCCGGCACGGCCCTGGCCACGGCCGCGTCGGAGGCGGAGCGCCGCGACGTGTCCGACCGCCTCCGCCTGCACCACGCGTCCGCCGCCGGCTTCTCCACCGCCGAGCCGTACGATCTGGTGCTGTGCGTGGGGGCCACGCACGCCTTCGGCGGCCTCGCGCCGACCCTGGCCGCCGTCCGCGGCCACCTGCGCCCGTCCTCCGGGCTCGCCCTGGTCGGGGAGGGCTTCTGGGAGCGTACGCCGCCGGCGGAGCTCCTCACCGCGCTGGGGGCCGAGCCCGACGAGTACGCCGACCTGGCCGGCACGGTCGCCCGCGCGGAGAGCGCCGGGTACGCCACCGTCCACGGCCACACCAGCACCCTGGAGGAGTGGGACGAGTACGAGTGGTCCTGGACCGGCACCCTGACCCGCTGGGCCCTCGACCACCCCGGCCCGGACGGCGAGGCCGCGCTGGCCGCCGCGCGCGAGCACCGGGACCTGTGGCTCACGGGCTACCGAGGCGTGCTGGGATTCGTCACGCTGCTGCTGCGGCAGGGCTGACCGACACCGTGGAACAGACGAGGACCAACGTGCCCGATCACGACAGGCGAAAGCCCGACGAGCCGTCCACCCGAACCGGCGAGCCGTCCACCCAAGCCGACGAGCCGTCCACCCGAACCGGCGAGCCGTCCACCCAAGCCGGCGAGCCGTCCACCCAAGCCGGCGAGCCGTCCACCCAAGCCGGCGAGCCGTCCACCCAAGCCGACGTGCCGTCCACCCGAACCGGCGAGCCGTCCATGACCACGATCGGGACGCCTCGGCTCGACCTCGTCCCGCTCCGGGTGGAGCACGCCGAGGAGATGGCGGCCGTGCTCGCCGCCCCCGAGCTGCACGCGTTCACCGGCGGCGCTCCCCTCGGCCCCGAGGAGCTGCGCGCCCGCTACGAACGCCTGGTCGCCGGCCCGCCCGGCTGGCGCAACTGGGTGATCCGGCTGCGCGCGGAGGACCGGCTGGTGGGCTACGTGCAGGCCACGATCGAGGGCCGTACCGCCGAGATCGCCTGGGTGATCGGACTGCCCTGGCAGGGCCGGCGCCTGGCCTCCGAAGCGGCCGGCGCCCTGGCCGGCCTGCTGGAGACGCAGGCCATCGACACGATCGTCGCGCACATCCACCCTGACCACGCGGCCTCGGCCGCCGTCGCCCGATCGGCCGGACTGAGGCCCACCGGCCAGTGGCACGACGGCGAACTCCGCTGGGAACGAACTCTCGGGGACCGCTGACATCCACCCGCCCCACGGACTCGCCCTGGCCGGGACGCGCGGCAGCGCCACGCCGCGCCCGGCTCTTCCGTCCCGCAGGGCAGCGGAAAGCCCCTCGCGGCGCGCCCCGCGAGGGGTCTCTACGATGAGGGGGTCACTTCATCAGGTGCGAGAGGCTCTCGTCGTCCCAGGGGTGGCAGCCCCGGTCGGAGAGGAACAGCACCATCGGCGCCTGCATCCTGATCAGCTTGGTGCCGTCCGTCCCGCACACCCCGAACACCGGGCCGTTGTAGTCGTCGTCGGCGATGGCGGGCGTCGCGGCCAGGAGCAGGGCGGCGGCGGTCATGGTGATGGCGGCGATGGCGCATTTGTACATGGTGGTCCCCCGATATGGTGTGAGGTGATCGTTCGCCAGCCTTCGTACCCGCGCGCGTGGATCAACTGGTTCAGGGGTTCCTCTGGAGCTGTTTACCTCACGCCCTCGTTCGTACCGTCCTGGTCATGGGGAGGCTCAGGGGCTCGGGTCCGCCGCCCGTGAAGGCACGGCCGCGCCCCTGGACAGCCACGCGGTGACGCCCAGCACGGCGGCCGAGAGCGTGGCGAGCAGCACCGTGTTCACCGTCGCGCCGGCCCCCGGCACCCCGCCGGCGATCACCGCCGCCATCGGCGTCAGCGCGAGCACGGCCCGGCGACCGGCGGGCGCGCGCAGCGCCACCACCGTCGCCGTCAGCGCCACCGCGAACGCGACGGGGAGACCCCACCTCCACGCGACCAGGGCGGCCGTGATCGGCAGGCCGAGCGCCACGGCGGTCCAGCCGAGCAGCCGGGACGAGCCCAGCGGGCCGGCGCCCGGCGCGGACGCGACGACGAGCAGCGCGGCGCACAGGACCGCCGGGAGCAGCACGAGCCCCACGCCGTCGAGCTCGGCGGACCGGTCCTTGATCAGGACCACGCCGTCCTCGACCAGGACGACGAACGGCTGCGAGGCGCGCCAGAGGCGGTCCACCGCCTTGACCACCGCGTACGCGACCGCGACCGCCAGCGCCGCCCGGCGCCGCCCGGCCCAGGCCAGCAGGGCCACCAGCCCGTACGGCAGCGCGTACACGACCTGTTCGAGCAGTTCTTGCGCCTCCGGCTCCGCGAATCCGCCCGGCAGCGCCCGCGAACCGAGGACGGCGGCCCGGACGAGCAGGGGGGCGAAGATCGCGAGGGGCGCGACGACGGCGGCGACGTTGACCGCGTCGCGCCAGTGGTGACGCCTGGCCGGGTCGCCGGCCCGGCGCAGGCGGATCGCCAGGCCGCCGCGCAGCACGTCGTACGCGTCCCCGAGCGGCGGCCGCCGCGTGCCGGGCCCGGCCGCGGCGAGCAGCACCGCGATCATCTCGTCGGCGTGCCGCGCCCGGTGCTCCTTCGGGTACGCCGCCAGCAACCTGCGATAACGCCGCTCCAGCCGGGTCATGGGGACCCTCGTCATGCGGCACCCCCCGCCGGCCGGGCCGCCGGTGCGGGGTGCGCCGTCATGCGGCCGCGCAGCCGGGAGGTGGCGGCCTCCAGGTTGCGCCGCAGGTGCTCGGCCTCCTCCGCCAGCCGGGCCTCCCCCGCCGGCGTCAGGCGGTAGTAGCGCCGGGCCCGCCCGTCCACGATCTCCTCGCGTTCGGCCTCGACCAGCCCTTCCCCCTGCAACCGGTCCAGCGCCGCGTACAGCGTGCCGGCCCGCAGCCGCACCCGCTCCTCCGAGATGCGCAGCACGTCGGTGATGATGCCGTAGCCGTGCTGAGGCCCGGCCGCCAGCGCCGTCAGGATCAGGAACGTCGGTTCCTGCATCGCTCGACTTTTCATGCCACCGATATATACCGATGAACTGACTACAAGGCAAGCGGACCCGGGCGGCCGCCGGAATGCGCCTTCAGCTCCGCCGTCGCCAGAGGCGGGGCAGGAAGCGCAGCTTTCGCGCCGATTTCTTGCTTCATAGGCAAGAACGTATGCCGCAGGGGCACAGAGCGCTTAGCGTACAGGCATGACACCGCATGCTAACCAGCACAAATCCGAGCACCAGCACGATCACGGGCACGGTCACGGGCATGGGCACGCTCACGGGCACGGGCACCACGACGAGTCCGGGCAGGCGGACATGCTGGCGCTGGACGCCCTGATCTTCAGCCGGTACGTCGGCGAGGTGACCGCCTGGGCGGAACAGTTCGCTCCCGACAAGCCCGGCAGAGTGGCCGACATCGGGGCCGGCCCCGGCACCTACGGCCTGGCGCTGGCCCGGCGTTTCCCGGACGCCGAACTGGTCGCCATCGACCGGTTGCCGGTGATGCTCGACCGCATCCGCGCGACCGCCCGCGAGCAGGGCCTGGACGACCGGCTGCGCGTCGTACAGGCCGACCTGGACGCCGGCTGGCCCGCCGTGACCGGCGTGGACGTCGCCTGGGCGGCCTCGTCGATGCACCACCTCACCGACCCCGACCGGCTGCTCCGCGAGCTCCGCCCGGCGCTGAACCCCGGCGGCCTGCTCGCGATCACCGAGATGAGCGGGATGCCGTACTTCCTCCCCGACGACCTGGGCCTGGGCCGGCCCGGCCTGGAGGAGCGCTGCCACGAGGCGGTGGCGGGGTTCGGCTGGAACGCCTACCCGGACTGGCAGGTCAACCTGGAACGCGCCGGATACGAGCCGGTCGGCCGCCGCACCTACGCCATCGAGGCGAGCAGCCCCGCGCCCGCCGTCCAGCGGTACGCGCGCGCCGTCCTGAGCGGCTTCCGCTCGGTCCTCGCCGACCTGCTGACCGCCGAGGACCTCGACGTCCTCGACCGCCTGCTGTCCCCCGACGGCCCGGAGTCGCTCACCCACCGTGACCTGACGGCGCGTGGCGAGCGCACCGTCTGGGCCGCCCGCCGCCCTCGCGACTGAATCGGGGCGCATCCGCATGAACGGCGGGCACCGGGCAGAGGGGGATGATGCCGAACGGGTCAAAGTTCACCTCCCTTTCACCCGCCCAGCCGGATGCCCGCCCTCCTGCGGGTAAGGGGAGCACCATGCGCTACAACGTCCTGGCCTGCGACTATGACGAGACCCTGGCCCGGGGTGGCCAGGTGGACGAGGAGACGATCAAGGCGTTGGAGCGGCTGTCCCGCGCCGGCGTGACGCTGCTGCTGGTCACCGGGCGCGAGCTGGACGACCTGCTCTCCGTCTTCCCGCATCCCGCCCTGTTCGACCTGATCGTGGCCGAGAACGGCGGTCTCCTGTACGACCCCCGCCAGCGCACCTGCGACGCCCTGGCCGCCCCGCCGCCGCCCGAGCTGGCCGACCGGCTGCGCGGCGAAGGGGTGAGCCCGCTGGGCATCGGGCAGGTGCTGATCGCCACGCGCGAGCCCCACGACGTCCAGGTCCAGGCGGCGATCCGCGAGCTGGGCCTGGAGCTGCAGGTCATCTACAACAAGGGCGCGGTCATGGTGCTGCCCGCCGGCGTGAACAAGGCCACCGGCCTGGCCGCCGCCCTCGACCGCCTGTCCATGTCGCCGCACAGCACGGTCGCGGTCGGCGACGGTGAGAACGACCACGCCTTCCTGACTGCCGCCGAGTGCGGCGCCGCCGTCGCCAACGCGCTGCCCGCGCTCAAGAACGCCTGCGACGTCTGCCTGGAGGGTGAGAACGGCCGCGGCGTGACCGAGCTGACCGCGAAGCTGCTGTCGGGCGACCTCGACACCCTGGAACTGCCCCGCCACCACGTCCTCCTCGGCCACGCCGGCGGCGACGGGGAGGCCGGCGCCGGCCGGGACCGCGAGGAAGGCGGCGAGGGCGGGCCGAGCAGGACCGGCAGGGCCGGCGCGGAAGCGCGGGGCGGCGGGGGAGGCGGTGCGGCGAGGCCGGTCACGGACGACGGCGACGGCGAGGTGCGGCTGCCCACGTACGGTCTCGGCCTGCTCGTCGCCGGCCCCTCCGGCAGCGGCAAGTCCACCGTCACCACCGCCCTGCTCGAACGCCTCACCGGCGCCAGCTACCAGTGCGTGATCGTCGACCCGGAGGGCGACTACGCCGAGTATCCCGGCGTCACCGTGCTCGGCGACCCGGACCGGGTGCCGGCCGTGGACGAGGTCCTGCACGTGCTGGAGCAGCCCGCCCACAGCGTCGTGATCAACCTGATCGGCCTGCAGCTGCGCGACCGCCCGGCGTACTTCGCCGAGCTGCTGCCCCGGCTGACCGCGCTGCGCGCCAGGCTGGGGCATCCGCACTGGCTGATCCTCGACGAGGCCCACCACCTCATGCCCGCCGAGATCCGGCACGTCCCGCTCCAGCAGGCCGGCGACGTCGGCGCGCTGCTGATGATCACGGTGCATCCCGACGCGATGAGCCCGGAGGCGTTGCGGCTGGTCAACGCCACGATCGCGGTGGGCAAGGACCCGGAGAACACGCTGGCCGCCTTCGCCGCCGCGCGCGGCCTGGAGCCGCCCGCGCTGCGCCCCGCTCCGGCGGGCGACCTCGCCCTGTGGCTCGAAGAGGCCGGGTACGCGCGCCGCCTCACCCTCGCCCCCGCCCGCGCCGAACGCACCCGCCACCGCCGCAAGTACGCGGCCGGCACGATGGCCAAGGACAAGAGCTTCTACTTCACCGGCCCGCAGGACCGGCTGCGGCTGCGGGCCAGGAACCTGCACACGTTCGTCGAACTGGCCGAGGGCGTGGACGACGACACCTGGCTGCACCACCTCCGCCGCGGCGACTACTCGGGGTGGATCCGGGGCAGCCTGGGCGACGACGAGCTGGCGGAGGAGGTGGCGGCGGTGGAACGCGAGGAGGCCGGCATCGCGCCGCAGGAGAGCCGGCGGCGCGTCGCCGACCTCATCAACGCGCGTTACACCCTCCCCGCCGAACCCACCGCCTTCGACCCCGACCACGAGGACCGCTGACCGCCCCGTGCCCGGGCCCTGAGCGGGCCCGGGTCGGGGGTCAGGCGGGGGCGACGGGTGGCTTGATCGGGGTGCGGCCGCGGCCGAGCACCCACAACATGGCCGCCAGCGCCGCCACCTGCAACGGCCAGCCCATGACGATCTTGGCGAACCCGAGCGCCGCCACCGCCTGATCACCGCCGCCGAACAGGTAGACCGGCCCCTGCACCGCCACCCGGACCGCGCACGGCAGCATGAGCAGCCAGGTCAGCCGGACGCACAACTTCACGATGCCCGCGTCCTTGTGCCAACCCGTCGGATCACCGGTGACCGAGCCGATCAGGAACCCCACGACCGGCCACCGGGTGACGATCGAGATCAGCATCGCCACCGCGTAACCGGCGTTGTAGAGGATGCCGGGCAGGAAGTAGTCTTTCGCGTCGCCCGTGCGGCTGGCGAAGAACGCGCCGATCGCGATGCCGATCAGGCTGTTGATCACGAACTGCGGCGTGGAGCGCTGGATGATCCGCACCAGGAGCAGCAGGACCGACAGCGAGACGCTGATGATGAGCGACAGCTTCAGATCTTCGGTGAAGATCCAGGACAGCGTGAACGCGATGGTCGGGACCGCCGCCTCGATGATGCCGCGCACCCCGCCGAACGCCTTGGCGAGCTGTGCTCGCACCGCGGCCTCGACGGTGTCATGGGCGACCTCTTCCGCCTCAGCACTCACCTGATCAACTCCCTGGGCGCAGCTCGTAACGCGGATTGAACATCACCTTGCGCCCGTCCTGCATGCTGACCAGGCCTTCGGCCTTGACCGTGCGGCCGGGCTCGATTCCGGCGATCTTGCGGCGGCCGAGCCAGACCAGGTCGATCACGTCGGACCCGTCGTAGAGCTCGGCCTCCAGAGCGGGGGCGCCACCCCTGGGACGCAGAGTGACCGTACGTAGCGTACCCGCCACGCAGAAGCGGCGGCGCCCGCCACACGAGACGATCGGGGTCGCGCCGACCTCGTCGGCGTCCTCCCGGAGTTCCTGGGCCTCGATCTCGGACTGGCTGGTGGCCAGCCTGCTGAAGAACCCGCGCAATCCCCCACGTTTAGGGGGCTCTGCCGTACTCATGATGCATCAGCCTATGTGATGTCAGCTCTTAGCGAATCTCACTGATTTCAGGTCCTCGTTTGAACGGGTTGAGCCCGGGCCGCTCGGCCTGCTCGCTCGCCTGATCGCTCGCCTGCTCGTTGGGCCGGCGCAGCGGGATCGGCTCCTCCCGCGCCATCGGCTCGTCACCGCGCACGACCACGACGTCCCTGATGAAGTCGATGTACGCCGCCGCGACCGTGTCGTCCACCGCCGCCTTGCCCGCGATGACCGCGAGCAGGAACCAGCGGGGGCCGTCGATGCCCAGGTAGCGGGCCGGCCGGCTCTCGCCCTCGACCCGCATCTCGCCGGCCAGCTCGCTGCCGAACGGCCCCTCGCGCTCCTCCAGGTGCTTGGCCTGGGCGAGGATCTTGGTCTTCACCTCGTCCCACAGGCCGGAGCTGCGCGGCGCGGCCAGGGCCTGGAGCTGCAGCGAGCTCTCGTCGTACAGGACGACGACGCCGACGTGCTGGTCTCCCAGCGAGGCCAGGCGCACGTCGAAGTCGGGGTTGTGGGGCAGCCGCAGGCCGCCCAGATCGATGCGGTCGCTCTCCGGGTGGGGCTCGTCGGCGTCCCACGGGCCGGACTCTCGCGTGGGCGCGGCCTGCTCCTGCTCGACCGCCTGCTCCGGCTGCTCACGACGACGACGTCGGAACACGTTCCTCACTCTCCCTGCTCGTCGGGCCGCTCACGGGCCCGTTGTACGTCGGGCCCGTGACGGGCCCCTTCCTGCCCACCGGTCAACGCCCCGTGGACCCGAACCCGTTCGCGCCCCGCGCGGACTCGGGCAGCCGCCCGGCCTCGACGAAGGCGACCCGCTCCACCTGCTGGATCACGAGCTGCGCCACCCGGTCGCCCCGCCGCAGCCGGAACGGCTCCTTGAGGTCGGTGTTGATCAGCGTCACCCTGATCTCGCCCCGGTAGCCGGCGTCCACCGTGCCGGGCGCGTTGACCAGCGTGACGCCGTGTCTGGCCGCCAGCCCGGAGCGCGGATGCACGAACGCGGCGTAGCCGTCGGGCAGCGCGATCGCCACGCCGGTGCCGACCACGGCCCGCTCGCCGGGCATCAGCTCCGCGTCCTCGGCCGCGTAGAGGTCGGCCCCCGCGTCGCCCGGGTGGGCGTAGGACGGCATCGGCAGCCCGGGGTCGAGCCGCTGGATGAGGACCTCTGTCCTGGTCAAGGATTCACCTCGTAGTCCTGGTGTTCGGCGGCGATGGCGGCCAGATCGCCGTGCTTGGCGAAGTGTTCCATGTTCACCTCGATGAACAGCGCTGCCGCGCGGACGGCGACCGGCCCGTCTGGAGCGCCGATGCGCCCCTCAGCCTCAAGGTACGCCTTTCTGCCCGCGATGCCGTTGCACCAGGCACGCAGGTGGAGTGTCGTGCCCACGGGAACGGGGAGGAGGTAGTCGGTCTCCAGCCGTCCCGTCACATAAGGCTTGTGGAACAGGTAGACGGACATGCCGATGACCTCGTCCATGGCGGCGGCCAGCACGCCGCCGTGCGCCAGCCTGGGCGCGCCCTGGTGTGCCTCCCCCACCGTGAACTCCGCCTCGACGGTCGCGCCGTCGGGCGTCCTGGCCGTGAGGTGCAGCCCGGTCGGATGGCCGGCGCCGCAGCCGAAGCACTGACTGTAGTGGGAGCCCAGCGTGCTGCCCGGCGCCGGCGCGGCGGGGTGCGCGGCGGGCGTCTCGGCGTGCGGTGGCGGGGTGGTGAGGGAGGAACGAGTCACGGGTGACGAGGTTACTCCGTGTCGCCCCCGCCCCCGTCCACGCGCTATCGCGACACGACGGCCCCATCGCGCCACCGCCATCCCCGGGCGTCGCTCCGGCCCGGCACGCTGTCGTCACGCGGAGGCCGGCCGTCGTCGCCCCGGAGCCGGCCGTCGTCGCTCCGCAGGTCGTCGTCGCCGCCGAACCCGCCGTCGTCAGGGCCCGGCGGATCGCCGCCCGGCGGGGCGTCGCCATGGCCGGGTGGCAGCTCGGGTGTCTGGTGCCGGAGCTCGGGCAGCGCGCGGTAGATCACCGCCGCCACCGGCACGGCCACGGCCGCTCCCGCGATGCCCGCCAGGATGCCGCCGATGGCCAGCACGAGGATGATCGCCAGCGGGTGGAAGTTGAGCGCCCGCCCCACGATCAGCGGCTGCAGCACGTGGTTTTCGAGCTGCTGCTCCACGATGAGGATGCCGAGGAAGATCAGCGCGTAGACGAGCCCCTTGGCGCCCAGCGTGACCAGGGTGGCGACGGTGCCGGCGAAGAAGATGCCGACGATGGGGATGAAACTGGCGAAGAAGATCAGCACGGCCAGCGGCGCCCAGAGCGGCACGCCCATCCCGGCCAGCACGATCCCCATGATCAGCCCGTGCACCGCGGCCACCGCCACCGTGCCCTGGACGTAGTGGGAGAGCGTGGTCCACGCGGCCCGCCCCGCCCGGTCGACGCGCGGCGCCACCCCGCCGAACGCCTTCAGGAACCACGCCCAGATCCGGTCGCCGTCCTTGAGCAGGAAGAACGTCACGAACAGCAGCAGCACGATGGACGCGAGCACCTCGAAGGCCACCGCGCCGGCCGACAGCACGGTGCCGGTGATGGCCGTGCGCTGCGCGTTGACCATGGCCGCGATCTCGTCGACGTAGCCCGTGATCTGCGCTTCCTTCAGGTGCAGGGGGCCGGTGATCAGCCACTCCTGCACGGCCCTGGCCGTCTCCTGGACCTGCTTGACCAGGTTGGGGAACTCCTCGCTGGCGCGCGCGCCCACCAGCCAGCCCGTGCCGGCGAGCACGGCCAGGGCCACCAGCATGGTGATCCAGGTGGCGTAGATGGGGCGCATGCCGGCGTTGCGCAGGCCCCTGGTCAGCGGGAACAGCAGGGCGGTCAGCAGGAGCGCGATCGCCACGGGCAGCGCCACGAACGCCAGGCGGGCGATCACCTGGGCGAGGAAGTAGACGACCACGCCGACGAGGATCAGGCACCCGGCCCAGGCGGCCATCCTGGCCAGCACGGGCGGCACGAGCTTGGTGGGGCGGTCGGACAGCACGTGTTCAAGACTGGCACGTCCGGAGCCGGGATGCGCGCGGATAACCGTCCGGGCAGCTGAGAGCGTAAAGAAGCGGCAATCCGGGGAGCCGCGAGATCGGGTCTGTGCAGAGGGCGGCGGGCGTGTCACCGTCGTGCCCATGAAGATCAGGCGGCGGGCAGCTCCCGCATCGTGCGCAGGGGCGAGGCGAACACCCACAGGAACGCCAGGCACGTCCCCGTGGCGGCCACCAGCAGCGCGTTCCTGACCCCGATCGCCTCGCTCAGCGCCCCGCCGATCACGCCGCCGACCGGCATCGTCCCCCACACCAGGAAGCGGATGGTGGCGTTCATGCGGCCGAGCATCGGCTCGGGCGTGATGGCCTGGCGGAAGCTGAGCTGGGTGACGTTGAAGACGACCGCGCCGGCCCCGGAGCAGAACTGGAAGACCACGAACAGCCCCAGCCGCCAGTCGGCCTCGACCAGCGGCACCAGGAACATCAGCGGCGCGGGCAGCGCCATGGCCAGCCAGATCGTCGGCCCCTGCCCGAAGCGCCGGGCCACCCGCCGGTTGACCATCGCTCCCACGACGCCTCCGAGCCCGCCGGTGGCCAGGAGCAGCCCGATGGCGCCCGCCGCCAGCCCTAGCTCCCTGGCCAGCAGGAGCAGGATCGCGGGCTGCGCCATGGTGGCGAACAGGTTGGCGGTGGCCGCGCAGCCGGCGATGCGCCGCAGCAGCCGGTGGCCGAACACGAACCTGACGCCCTCCCCGATCTCCCCGGCCAGGTGGGTGCGCGAGCGCCCGGGACGCGGCTCGCGCCTGCGGATGGCGCCCAGGCACAGGGCCGACCAGGCGTAGCCGGCCACGGTGACGGCGAGCGCGAACGGCGCGGTGAGGAGCTGCACGAGGTAGCCGCCCAGGCCGGGCCCGCCGAGCTGCGCCACCGTGCGCACCCCCTCCAGCAGCGAGTTCCCCTCGACCAGCCGCTCGCGCCCGACGAGGTGCGGCAGATAGCTCTGGTACGCCGCGTCGAAGAACACGGTGCACACCCCGAGCACGAGCGCCACGGCGTAGAGCTGGTGGATCGTCAGCACGTCCAGCCACCAGGCCGCCGGCACGGAGGCCAGCGCCAGGGCCCGCGCCCAGTCGGCGACGATCAGCACGGCGCGCTTGCGCAGCCGGTCCACGATCGCCCCGGCGGGCAGCCCGATCACCGCGAAGGCCACCGTCTGGCAGGCGGCCAGCAGGCCCACCTCGAACGACGAGGCGTGCAGCGCCGACACCGCGACCAGCGGCAGGGCCAGCAGGAGCAGCTGGCCGCCGACCTGGCTGGCGCTGTCGGCCAGGAAGAGGCCGCGGAAGTCGTGCTCGCGCAACAAACCCATGGCGGGCCAGCATTCATGACCGATTTATTAAAGTCAACCGGTTATAGGCTGCCTGCCATGGGCACCAAACGCCGCCCCGCCACCGAGGCCGAGGCCCGGGCGCTGGCCTCCTCCGTACGACTGCGCATCCTGCGCCTGTGCCTGGACCGGGCACTGACCAACAAGGAGATCGCCGACCGCCTCGGCGCCAACCCCGCCACGACCCTCCACCACGTGCGCAAGCTGGTCCAGACCGACTTCCTGGCCGCCGAGCCGAGCCGCCCGGGGCCGCGCGGCTCCACCGAGATCCCCTACCGGGCCACCGGCAAGTCCTGGGACATGGACGTGCGCGAGAGCGGGGTGACCGGCGCCAACGCCGCGATCCTCGACGCCTTCCTGGAGGAGCTCAAGCTGGTGGACATCGAGGAGGGCGACTTCGCCAGGCTGGGCCTGCGGCTGACCGCCGAGGGATACGACGAGCTGCACACGCGGCTGCAGGAGGTGTTCGACGAGTTCCGGGTCCGCCGGCCGCCGCCGGACGGGCAGGCGTACTCGTTGTTCGTCGCCCTCCACCGCGACGTCGCCCGCGACACCGCACCACCCCCGGGCGACGCCTGACCCGAAGAAAGACGCTGACCCGAGAAACACGGGAAACGCCGGCCACCCCGGCGAGACCGGGGGCGGCCGGCGTCAGGACCTGAAGGACCTGAAGAGCCTGAAGGACCTCAAAGACCTCAAAGACCTCAAGGACCTGAAAGGGCCTCAGCCCAGGTGCACCTCGACCTTCAGCTCCTCACCGTGGTCCAGCACGAACTCCTCGACGTTGCCCGCCGCGCACAGGTCGTCGGCCGCCTGCCGCACCAGCTCGACGTCGGGCGTCCACACGGTCAGCCGCGACACCTCGGCCCGCATCGACACCTTGGCCTCCGACTTGGCCTTGCGCACCTGCCCGAGCACCTCGGAGGCCACGGCCAGCACCGCCGGGTCGCCCGCGCCCCGCTCGGCGACCGGCCAGGAGGCGCGGTGCACCGAGCCCTCGCGCCACCACGACCACACCTCCTCGGTCACGAACGGCAGGAACGGCGCGAACAGCCGCAGCAGCGTGTCGAGCGCCTGCCGCAGCGCCGCGTGCGCGGACGCGGAGGCGCCGCCGGACTCGTAGGCCCGGGCCTTGACCAGCTCCAGGTAGTCGTCGCAGAACGACCAGAAGAAGCGCTCCACTGCCTCGATGGCCCGGGTGTGGTCGTAGCCCTCGAACGCCTCGGTGACCTCCCGCACCGTGTCGGACAGCACCGCCAGCATGGACAGGTCGAGCGGCTCGGTGACGTCGGCGGCGCCGGCGTCGCCGGCGGCCAGGCCCAGCACGAACTTCGAGGCGTTCAGGATCTTGATGGCCAGCCGCCGCCCGATCTTGAGCTGCCCCGCGTCGAACGCGGTGTCGACGCCGTAGCGGCCGTTGGCCGCCCAGTAGCGCACCGCGTCGGAGCCGTGCTGCGCGAGCAGGTCGAGCGGGGTGACCACGTTGCCCTTGGACTTGGACATCTTCTTGCGGTCGGGGTCGAGGATCCATCCCGAGATCGCCACGTCGCTCCACGGCAGCCCGTCGAACTCGTAGTGCGACCTGACCACGGTCGAGAACAGCCAGGTGCGGATGATCTCGTGGGCCTGCGAGCGCAGGTCGGCGGGGTAGACCCGCTGGAACAGGTCGTCGTCGGTGCCCCAGCGGCCGGCGATCTGCGGCGTCAGCGACGAGGTGGCCCAGGTGTCCATGACGTCGGGGTCGGCCATGAACCCGCCGGGCACGCCGCGCTGCTCCTCGGTGTAGCCGGGCGGCACGTCGGAGGACGGGTCGACCGGCAGCATGTCCTCGGTGGGCAGGATGGGCGCGTCGTGGACGGGCTGCCCCGACTCGTCGATCGGATACCACACCGGGATCGGCACGCCGAAGAAGCGCTGGCGGGAGATCAGCCAGTCGCTGGTGAGCCCCTCGACCCAGTTGTCGTAGCGCACCCGCATGTGCGGCGGATGCCAGCGCAGCTCGGCGCCGCGCTCCAGGAGCCGCCGGCGCAGCTCCTGGTCGCGCCCGCCGTTGCGGATGTACCACTGCCGGGTGGTGACGATCTCCAGGGGCTTGTCGCCCCGCTCGTAGAACTTCACCGGGCGCTTCACGGGCTTCGGCTCGCCGTCGAGGTCGCCGGACTCGCGCAGCAGCTCCACGATGCGCTCGCGGGCGCTGTGCACGGTCTTGCCCGCCAGCTCTTTGTACGGCTCCGCCTCCACGCCCTCCGGCGGCTCGGGCAGCAGCCGCCCGTCCCAGCCGATGACCGGCCGGGTGGGCAGGTGCAGCTCCCGCCACCAGGTGACGTCGGTGATGTCGCCGAACGTGCAGATCATCGCGATGCCGGTGCCCTTGTCGGGCTCGGCCAGGCGGTGGGCCAGCACCGGCACCTCGACCCCGAACAGCGGCGTCAGCACCGAGGTGCCGAACAGGTCCCGGTAACGCTCGTCGTCAGGGTGCGCGACCAGCGCCACGCAGGCCGGGATCAGCTCGGGCCGGGTCGTCTCGATCCAGACCGGCCCCTTCTCGCCGTAGAAGGAGACCTTGTGGAAGGCGCCGGGCCACTCGCGGTCCTCCAGCTCGGCCTGGGCCACGGCGGTGCGGAAGGTGACGTCCCACAGCGTCGGGGCCTCGGAGAGGTAGGCCTCGCCGCGCAGCAGGTTGCGCAGGAACGCGCGCTGCGACACCGCCCGCGACTCGTCGCCGATGGTGGTGTAGAGCAGCGACCAGTCCACCGACAGGCCGACCCGCCGCCACACCTCCTCGAACGCCCGCTCGTCGATGGCGGTCAGCTGGTGGCACAGCTCGACGAAGTTGCGCCGGGAGATCGAGATCTCCCGCTTGCCGGGCTTGTCGGGCGGGGTGAAGTCGGGGTCGTAGGGCAGGGCCGGGTCGCAGCGCACGCCGTAGACGTTCTGCACGCGCCGCTCGGTGGGCAGGCCGTTGTCGTCCCAGCCGATGGGGTAGAACACGGCCTTGCCGATCATCCGCTGGTAGCGGGCCATGATGTCGGTGTGGGTGTAGGAGAAGACGTGACCGACGTGCAGCGAGCCCGACACGGTCGGGGGCGGCGTGTCGATGGAGAAGACCTGCTCGCGCGGCCTGGACCGGTCGAAGCGGTAGGTGCCCTCGTCTTCCCAGCGAGCTACCCATACCTGCTCCAAGCCGTCGAGAGTCGGCTTGTCGGGCATGGAGGCATGGCGTAGTCGCTGTTGAGTCATGCCTCCTTATGGTACGGCTTCGCGGGCACGCGAAGCGGTAGAGACTAGTGTTCGTTACAAAGGGGAAGGGAGATCGACATGGCGGAGGACAAGCCCGATATCGCCTGGCGGGTCGTCGGTGGCCTGGTGGGTCTGGTGACGGCATGGGCGGCGCGCAAGGCCCTGGGGTTCGCCTGGAAGAAGGCGACCGGCAAGGAGCCGCCCATCGACACCGAGTCGCCCGAGGTGAGCATGGGCGAGGCGATCGGTTACGCCGTCGTCATGGGCGTGGGCATGTCGGTGGCGCAGATCGTGGTCAACCGGACCGCCAAGAAGCGTTACGACGCGTGGAAGTCTCTGAAGCAGGTGACTCCAGGGCAGTGAGAAACTCACTCGCCCAGCGGTCCACGTCGTAGGTGGCGACCCGGCGGCGCATCGTGCGCATCCGCCGGGCCAGCTCGTGCGGCGTGGCCCGCATCGCCGCCAGCATCTGGCGCTTGACGTCCTCCACGTCATAGGGGTTGACCAGATACGCCTGCCGCAGCTCGTCGGCGGCCCCGGTGAACTCGCTGAGCACCAGCGCGCCGTGCAGGTCGTGGTGGCAGGAGACATACTCCTTGGCCACCAGGTTCATGCCGTCGCGCAGGGGCGTGACGACCATGACGTCGGCGGCCAGGTAGAGCGCGGCCAGCTCCTGGTGGTCGTAGGACTGGTGGAAATACCACACCGGCTGGTAGCCGAGCTGGGCGTGCTCCCCGTTGATCCGGCCGACCTGCAGCTCGATGTCGTCGCGCAGCTTCCGGTACTCGTCCACCCGCTCCCTGCTGGGCGTGGCGATCTGCACGAACACCGCCTCGCCCGACCGCAGCCGGCCGTCGTTGAGCAGCTCGCCGAACGCCTCCAGCCGCTGCCCGATGCCCTTGGTGTAGTCGAGCCGGTCCACGCCGAGCAGCACGTGCTCGGGGTCGCCCAGCTCCGCCCTGATCTCCTTGGCCCTGGCCACGACGTGCGGCTCGCGCACGAGCGAGTCGAGCTGCGCGAAGTCCACGGAGATCGGGAAGGCCTGCGTGGTCACCACCCGGTCGTCGAGGAAGATCTCGTTCCCCTTGTACGGCAGCCCGAGCAGCCTGCGGCACAACCTGCGGAAGTTGGAGGCCCCGCCGGGCAGCTGGAAGCCCACCAGGTCGGCCCCGAGCAGCCCTTCGACCAGGTCCTTGCGCCACGGCAGCCGCCAGAACAGCTCGGTCGGCGGGAACGGGATGTGCAGGAAGAACCCGATGCGCAGGTCGGGCCGGAGCCGGCGCAGCATGGCGGGCACGAGCTGGAGCTGGTAGTCCTGCACCCACACCACGGCGCCTTCCTCGGCGGCCTCGGCGGCCGCGTCGGCGAAGCGCTCGTTGACCGAGCGGTAGGTCTCCCACATCTCCCGGTCGAACACCGGCGGCGCGACCACGTCGTGGTAGAGCGGCCAGAGGGTGGCGTTGGAGAAGCCCTCGTAGTAGAGCTCCACCTCGCGGGCCGACAGCGGCACGGGGATCAGGCTCATCCCGTCCTGCTCGAACGGCTCCAGCTTCTCGTCGGGAGCCCCGTGCCAGCCGGCCCAGGCTCCGTGGCGGCGCTGCATCACCGGCGCTATCGCGGTGACGAGTCCGCCGGGGCTCCTGCGCCACGAGGCCGTTCCGTCAGGCTCGATCGTGCGGTCCACCGGCAACCGGTTCGCGACGATCAGAAACGAGCTACGGCCACTCACGCAGTCCTCCTCTATGGGGTCATATGTCAGCAGAGCCGCCGAGCGCGCGGCTCACGGCGACCGCCACCGACTCCGGCCCCGCATGGGGGACGATCGCGGCGATATGGGAGTCGGGCCTGATGAGCCATGCCTCATCCGGCCCCGCGCCGAGCCTCTCAGCGAGCGAGCCAGTCCCATCCATCTCCGCGAGCCCGCGTACGGCGAGCGGCGCCCTAATGACCTTGCCCAGGACCTGCGCAAACAAACCCGAATCGCACATATCGCCCAGAAGGACGAGGAACCCGTCCCTGGTGTGCCGGCGCAGCCGGCCTCCGGGCAGCGGCACGTCGGGCACGATGACGCCGGGCGCCGGAGCGCACGTCGCCCCCTTCGGCGGCCGGCCCGCGAAGGGGCGCGACGGCTCGGGGGTGGTCAGCGGCGAGTCCACGTACCAGAAGGGCTCGGCGAAGCGCCCCGAGTCCACCTCGGCGACGCGCCCGCCCTCCAGCACCGCCCGCCGGTGCATGCGCTCCTCCACGCTCCTGGGCGCCAGGAAGCGCATGGTGGCGGCGGTGACCTCCAGGTTCTCCCGCGCCGCCGCGTGCCGCTCGGCATGGTACGACTCCAGCAGCTCCTCCCCCGCCCACCCGTTGAGCACGAAGGCCAGCTTCCAGGCGGCGTTCTCGGCGTCGGGCACGCCGGAGTTGAGCCCGCGCGCTCCGAACGGGGCCACCAGGTGGGCGCAGTCGCCCGCCAGCAGGACCCGGCCGACGCGCATGCGGGAGGCGAGGCGCGAGTGGAAGCGGTAGGTGCTGTGCCACAGCAGCTCGTAGGGCCGGTCCCCGATGATCTGCCGGATCTTGCGCGCGATGTCGGTCTCGGTGGGGATGAAGTCCGGCGCGATCTGCCAGTCCACCCGGTAGGTGCCCCCGGGGCACGGGTGGATCAGCACCTGGCGGCCGGGGTTCCAGACCGGGTCGAAGTAGAAGCGCCGCTCGTTCTCCCACCCCGGCAGGTCGGCCTTGATGTCGCAGATCAGGAACTGGTCGTCGAACGTCTCCCCGGTGAAGGCCACCCCCAGCGCCGCGCGCAGCGCCTGGGCCCTGGCGCCCGCGCAGAGCAGCACGTACGGCGCGCGCAGCGGCCGCCGGCCGCAGTGCACGGTGACGCCGGAGCCGTCCTGGGTCAGGCCCGTCACCTCGTGCTCCCAGCGCACCTCGATCAGCGGCTGGGCGGCGATGGCCGCGTCGAGGAGCTGCTCGGTGCGGGTCTGGGAGATGTTCACGCACGCCGGCAGCGGCCCCTCGCGCTCGAAGGACCAGGAGAACAGCTCGCGGTCGCGGTAGTACGTGCGCGCCGTGGTCCAGGCCAGCCCTTCCTCGGCCACCGCGCCCGCGCCTGCGGCGGCCCAGATGTCGAGCACGTCGCGCTGCTGGCAGATGGACTTCGACCCGCCGCTCCCCCGCCCCGGGCGCTGGTCCAGGACCAGCACCTGGACGCCCCAGCGGGCCAGCAGCAGCGCCGCGCTCTGCCCGACCGGCCCGGCCCCGATCACGATGACCTGGGCGTCGTTCCCGGCCCCCGCGTTCCCGGCCCCGGCCTTCCTGTCCCCGGCCTTCCTGACCCCGGCGTTCCCGGCCCCGGCGTTCATGACTGCAGCTCGTCCCACACCTGACGGTCGCGCTCGGCGGTCCACACGCGCGGCCGCTCGACGCCGTGCAACTCGTCCCAGAGCCTGGAGACGTTGAACGGCAGGCAGTGCTCGAAGATCGGCCAGCGGCCGTAACGCGGCTCCAGGGCCCGGTGCGTACGCTCGAACGCCTCCTTCACCGACCCCGCCGCGCCCACCTCGCGCAGCATCACGGTCAGGAAGTCGCGGGTCTGCCCGATGGCCGCCTCGACGCCCTCCTTGCCCCTGGCCACCGCGCCCCTGCCGCCGACCAGCGTCTCGGCCCCGAACGAGGCGACCCGGTCGAGCGTGCCCGAGGACCAGTCGCGGTGGAAGGCGTCGCCGGTGTAGAGGGCCGCCTGCGACTCGACCAGGTCGCCGGCGAACAGGATGCGCCGCCCGGGCAGCCAGGCCACCAGGTCGCCCTCGGTGTGGCCGCGCCCGCAGTACTGCAGGACGAGGTCGCCGCGCCCGCCGCCCAGGTCGATGGTGAACCGGTCGCTGAACGTGGCGGTCGGCCAGGTCAGGCCGGGGATCGAGGCGGGCTCGCGGAACAGGCGGGGCATCCGGGCGTACTCGCTGGCCCAGTCCTGCTCGCCGCGCTCGGCGATCAGCTCGCGGGTCTTCTCGTGGGCGACGATCACGTCCGCGCCGAACGCCGAGGCGCCCAGCACCCTGACCGCGTGGTAGTGCGACAGCACCAGGTATCGGACCGGCTTGCCGGTGTGCTCGCGCAGCCGGTCCAGCCAGGCGCGGGCGGCCACCGGCGTGGCCAGCGCCTCGAAGCAGACGAGGAAGTCCTCGCCCTCGATCGCGCCGACGTTGGGGTCGCCCTCGGCGGTGAGCGCGTACACGCCGTCCGCGAGCACCTCCAGGGACTGCCGCTTCTCACCGAGATCCGCCGATGAGGCGAACGGCTTGGTCGCCATCGCTCCTCCTCCCGCTCAGGCCCGCGAGGTCGCCGGGCGGCTCTGACAGGGCAGGACATACCCCGGCAGCCTCCCTTGCGTCACGCGGGACCGCACAGGCCGTCCCGTCCCGGCGCTCTTGACAGGGAAGTCCGGACGGTGATTTGTTTACCGAACATTCGGTCAGTTGACAAGGGAGGCCGGCGCGTACGGTCAGGTGGCCGCGGAGGTCCGCGGCCGGAGCCGGGAGTTCAGGTGAGACTCGGAGATCCCCCCGCACCGCACGAGTTCGACGCGATCGAGCGCGTGTCCCGTGACGAGCTCATGGCGCTCCAGCTCGGACGCCTGCAGCGCACCCTCCACCACGCCTACCAGAACGTCCCGCTCTACCGGGAGAAGTTCGATCAGGCGGGCGTGCACCCGAGCGACTGCAAGGAGCTCGCCGACCTGGCGAAGTTCCCCTTCACCACCAAGCAGGACCTGCGCGACTCCTACCCGTTCGGCATGTTCGCCGTGCCGCGCGAGCGGGTGGCCAGGATCCACGCCTCCAGCGGCACCACCGGCCGGCCCACCGTGGTGGGCTACACCAAGAAGGACATCGACGTCTGGGCCGACGTCATGGCCCGCTCGATCCGCGCCTCGGGCGGGCGGCCGGGCGACCTGGTGCACGTGATCTACGGGTACGGCCTGTTCACCGGCGGGCTGGGCGCGCACTACGGGGCCGAGCGGCTGGGCTGCACCGTGGTGCCGGTCTCCGGGGGCATGACGCCGCGGCAGGTGCGGCTCATCGAGGACTTCCGGCCCGACATCGTCATGGTGACGCCGTCGTACATGCTGGCCCTGCTGGACGAGTTCGAGGCCCAGGGCCTCGACCCGCGCACCGCCTCGCCGCGCATCGGCATCTTCGGCGCCGAGCCGTGGACCGAGAAGATGCGCGCCGAGATCGAGGACCGCTTCGACCTGCACGCCGTGGACATCTACGGCCTGTCGGAGGTGATGGGCCCCGGCGTGGCCAACGAGTGCGTCGAGAGCAAGGACGGGCTGCACGTCTGGGAGGACCACTTCTACCCCGAGACCGTCGACCCGTTCACCGGCGAGCCCGCGCAGGCGGGCGAGCTGGTCTTCACCAGCCTCACCAAGGAGGCCATGCCGGTCATCCGCTACCGCACCCGCGACCTGACCCGGCTGCTGCCCGGCACCGCCAGGCCGGCCTTCCGGCGGATGGAGAAGGTGACCGGCCGCACCGACGACATGATCATCCTGCGCGGCGTGAACGTGTTCCCGACCCAGATCGAGGAGCTGGTGCTGGCCGTCGAGGGCCTGTCGCCGCACTTCCAGCTCCACCTGACCCGCCCGGCGCGGCTCGACGTGATGACGGTCAGGGTCGAGGCGCGCCCCGGCTTCGAGGGGGGACGCGCGGAGGCCGGCCGGATCCTGCGCAAGGCCGTCAAGGACCGCGTGGGGGTGAGCGTGGAGGTCGAGGTGGTGGACCCGGAGACGCTGGAACGGTCGGTGGGCAAGCTCAAACGAGTCATCGACAAGCGGAATAATTGACGCCATGGCCTCCCCGAACGCCGTCAGACGGCGCAGGCGCGGGCACGACCCCGAGTCCGTGCTGTCCATCGCCGTGGGCGTGTTCAACGAGCGCGGCTACGACGGCACGAGCATGGAAGATCTGGCCAGGGCGCTCGGCGTGACCAAGTCGGCGATCTACTACCACGTCCCGGGCAAGGAGCAGCTCCTCGCCCGGGCGCTCGACCGGGCGCTGGACGGCCTCCTGGAGCTGGTGGCCGACGAGCGCGCCGCCCCGGGGCCGGCCGTCGACCGGCTGGAGCGGGTGGTGCGGCGCAGCGTGCGCATCCTCGTCGACCGCCTGCCCTACGTGACGCTGCTGCTGCGGGTGCGCGGCAACAGCGCCACCGAGCAGGCGGCGCTGGAGCGGCGGCGGGAGTTCGACCGGTTCATCAGCCGGCTGGTCACCGAGGCGGCGGCGGAGGGCGGCATCCGGGCCGACGTGGACCCGGCGCTGGTGACGCGGCTGCTGTTCGGGGCGGTGACCTCGATCGCGGAGTGGTATCAACCCGCCCGTGGCGCCTCGGCCGACGACCTGGCCGACGCGCTCCTCAAGATCACCTTCACCGGGCTGCGCACCCGGGCGGCCTGAGTCGCGGGGGATGGAGGCACGCCGGGAGCGGCGTGCGGGTGGCGACCAGGGGCCCGCGGAGCCGAGGGGGTCAGCTCGTCGGAGCCTAGGGGGTCAGCTCGTCGCGCGCCGTGGGATCGACCTCGCGCCCGTGCCCGGCGGAGGGCAGCGGCCGCTTGCCGCGCAGGTCGTCGCGGATGGCCTCGCCCAGCTTCTTGGTGGCCATGCGGTTGAGCGCGCCGCCGGCGATGGCGCCGGTCAGGAAGGGCCCGAAAGTGGTCAGGTGGCGGCCGAGCGTGCGCATGAGGCGGTTGCGCAGGGCCGTCTTGGTGGCCGCGCCGAGCGCCAGGGAGACGGACGCGGGGGCCAGCGGGTCGATGCCGCGCTGTTTGGCCCAGGCGGCGGTGAAGGCGACGGCGCGCTGGGCGCCGGAGCCCTGGACGCGTACGCCATAGACCTCGTGCAGCTCGGCCAGCAGCTTGACCTCGATGGCGGCGACGACGATGGTCTCGGCGACGAGCTGGGCGGGAGCGGAGAGCAGGAGGGGTGGCGCGGCGAACTGCGCCGCGGCAAGTGCTCCGCCGATGGCGCCGACCGTCATCGTGGCCTTCTGGGCGGTGCGCACCAGGTCGTCGGCCAGCTCTTCGCCGGTCAGCCCATGATGATGCTCGGCAAGGGTGTGCAGATCCCGGATCGGGATGCGCGGCGCGATGTTGAGGAAGACGTCGGCCAGCCAGCGGCCCCGGCCCGCGCCGGTCGCCCGGGCCCGCTTCGCCCCTGCGGACAGCGCCTGGGCTAGTCGGCCGAGCAGCCTGCGCCGCTCGGCCGGCTCGAGCTCACCCGGAGCGGTGAGCTTTCCTACGAGCTCGCCGACCTCACGATCGGGGTCGGCGATCTCGCTGCCTGGTTGCTGGTCTTTCTCTGGTTCCGCCACGCGATGCCTCCTTGTCTCTTGGTCGCGACCGCTCAGGTGAGTTTCCCGCCCCTCCCCCGAGCCGTTTCGCTCCAGGAATCAGGCGGCGCACTCCCGGCATACCTGCTGACCGTTCTTCTCGGAGGCCAGCTGGCTGCGGTGGTGCACCAGGAAGCAGCGCGAGCAGGTGAACTCGTCGGCCTGGCGGGGAATCACCCGCAGCGAGAGCTCTTCGTTCGACAGATCCGCACCGGGCAGCTCAAGCGACTCGGCCAGGTCGGTCTCATCGATGTCGATGCTGCCGGACGACTTGTCGGTGCGCCGCGCCTGGAGTTCCTGAAGGCTGTCCTCCCCCAGGTCGTCGTCTGTCTTGCGCGGGCTGTCGTAGTCGGTAGCCATGGTGCTTACTCCATCCCCCTCATCCATATGTGTTCGCGCTCATCGCGCGTCTTCTAACGTCCGGGAAGCCCATCTTGTGCCCGCTCCGTCGGGGAGATTTCCCATCGGTACCCCGGGGAAACGGACCACGAACCTCCCAACACGTCAGGGCCTGCTGCCGACGGCAATGGTTAGCCAAATATGGCGAAACCCACAGCCTTGGCGTCATGCACCACCGTGTTCGACGGCACATCCAACCACATGTGCGGCGTGGATGAGACGCCCCCCGTGCCACAACACGCGCATCAATACTCGGACGAACGCGCCGGAACGACACGATCGGTCAGCGCCTCGGCAAGCTGATGGTCACGACAAGCCCTCCGCCATCACGCGGCACGGCGGTGACGTTACCGCCGTGCGCCTGCACCACCGCACGGACGATGGACAGTCCGAGGCCCGATCCCTTGGCCGAATCCACACGGTCCGCGTGGAGCCTCCTGAAGGGCTCGAACAGGCTGTTCACCTCGTACGCCGGTACATGCTGTCCAGTGTTGGCCACCTGAACAACCAAGGCACCGTCCGCCATTCCCGTGCGGATCCAGACTTTTCCGTTTTCGGGAATGTTGTACTTCACAGCGTTCTCAAGCAGGTTGCTGACCGAGCGCTCCAAGAGCACCGGATCGCCTATGGTAGGCGCGCTGACCAGTTCGGTGGTGACGGTTACGCCGTGCTCTTCGGCGAAGGCGGCCACCTGTTCCACGGCCGTCTGCGCGACGTCCTTGACGTCCACCGGTTTGCGCACGGCCAGCTCGCGTTCGCTCCTGGCGAGCAGCAGCAGCCCCTCGATGAGCTTCTCGTTGCGCGCGTTGACCTCAAGGAGGGTACGCCCGAGCGCCTTCAGGTCCTGCGACGCCTCCGGGTCCGACAGGGCGATCTCCAGGACCGTCCGGTTGATGGTGAGGGGGGTGCGCAGCTCGTGGGAGGCGTTGGCCACGAACCTGCGCTGGGTGTCGAAGGCGACGTTGAGCCGGGTCAGCATGGCGTCGAAGGTGTCGGCCAGCTCCTTCAGCTCGTCGTTGGGCCCCTCCAGGGCGATGCGCTGGTGGGCCAGCGTGCTCTCCGACAGCTTCTTGGCCGTCGCGGTCATCCTGGCCACGGGCCGCATCGCCCGGTCGGCCACGATGTAACCGATGATGAGCGACAGGATGCCCACGCCGACCAGCGCCATCACGGAGCTGGTGAGCAGGGCGTCCCTGGCGTCCTGCACCGCCTCCTTCTGGAAGGTGCTCATCGCGGCCTGGAGCTGCTCGTCGAAGCCGGGCTGCGGGAAGTTGGTTCTGATGACCGGCCACGCGCTGCTGATGGCGTTGCCGACGATGGCGTACATCGACAACAGCAGCACGGCCGCCGCCGCGAACACGAGCGCGCCATAGGTCAGCGTCAGCCGCCACCTGATGCTGACCTTGGCCGGGAGCTCTTTCACACGTTCCATGGTGGACCGCTGGGCGGGCTGCTGCGCCGGCGGAGGAGGGCCGTCCCAGGCGGGCGGCCCGGTGGGCGGCGGTGCCTGCACGCGCGTCGCCTTCCTCGCGGAGTGCGGGCTGATCATCGGATGCGTCGGGCCCGCTTCGCGCTCTGGCCGTTCACTCACAACTTGTACCCAACCCCGGGCACGGTCTCGATCACCTGAGGCTCGCCCAGCTTCTTCCGCAGCGTCATCATGGTCACGCGGACCACGTTGGTGAAGGGATCGATGTTCTCGTCCCAGGCCTTGTCCAGCAGGTCCTCCTGGCTGACCACGGCCCCTTCGGCGCGCATCAGCTCCTCCAGGACCGCGAACTCCTTCTTGGTCAGCACGACCTCCCGGCCGTCGCGCTCCACCAGCCGCTTGCCGGGGTCGAGCCGGATGCCGGCGCGCTCCAGCACGGGCGGCAGGGCGGGGGCGGAGCGGCGGCCGAGCGCGCGGACCCGGGCGACCAGCTCGATGAACACGAACGGCTTGGCGAGATAGTCGTCGGCCCCCAGACCGAGCCCCTCCACCTTGTCGTCCACGTCGCCCGACGCGGTCAGCATGAGGATCCGCGAGGCCGTGCGCTGCTCCACCAGCCGGCGGCACACCTCGTCGCCGTGCACGACCGGCAGGTCACGGTCGAGCACGATCACGTCGTAGTCGATGTAGGAGGTCCGTTCGAGGGCGCCGCCGCCGTCGTAGGCCACGTCGACCGCCATGGCCTCGCGCCGCAGCCCGGTCGCGATCGCATCGGCGAGCACCCGCTCATCCTCTACAACCAGCACTCGCACGCCTGGTACACCTCTCTCCGATTCTGGTCACTCATTCTGCCCACAGCCTCGATAAGCGCACGGTAAGGCATGTTCGGGAGGCTCCGGTCCAAGCGTGAGCCAGGCCACCCGGAAATTCATGTTTCGGAGGGCGACAGGCCGGGGTATGCCTGCGGGACACCCCTTGCCCGGTCTTCATCCGGCAATGGGAGACTTCGCCCCCTGCACGAGTCGAAACCCCCAGAGAGTAGGTGAGATGGGCGAGTTCACGACCACGATCGAGCACCGCCTGGACCAGGCTTACAAGGGCCTTCGGGAGGCCCGCAGCGTCGGCGACGACTACCTCGCCGACACCCTCACCGCCGAGATCGAGGACCTGCGCCGGCTGGCCGACGATCACGGCATCCCGTTGCCCCGCTAGCCCCACGCGAAACGGCCGGAGCCTTTCCGGCTCCGGCCGTCTCGCGGCTCACCCCGCCTGCCCCGGCGAGCGGCCCACCACGGTGGCGCTCCCCGCGTCAGGGGGGTGACAGGTGGTCAGGCGTCGCGCTCGGGATCGAGCGGTGCCAGCAGGTCGTGCAGTTCGTCGAACAGCCCCGGGGCCGCGCACAGCGCGAATTCGGGGCTGACCGGCCTGCCGTGCAGCCCGCCGAGCCGGGCCCCCGACTCGGTGGCCACCAGCCCGGCCGCGGCGAAGTCCCAGTGGTTGACGCCGCGCTCGTAGTACGCGTCCACCCGACCCGCCGCCAGCGAGCACAGGTCCACCGCGCACGAGCCGCCGCGCCGGATGTCGCGCACGCGCGGCAGCACCTCGGCCACCACCCGCCCCTGCGCCGCCCGGCGGTCCTTGGCGTAGCCGAAGCCCGTGGCGACCAGCGCCTGCGCCAGCGGCACGCCGGTGTTGCAGCGCAGCCGCTCGCCGCCCAGATGGGCGCCCTCGCCCAGCGCCGCGGTGAAGACCTCGCCGCGCGGCACCACGTTGACGACGCCGGCCACGACCCGGCCGCCGACCTCGACGGCGATCGAGACCGCCCAGTCCGGCAGGCCGTACAGGAAGTTGACGGTGCCGTCGATCGGGTCGACGATCCAGCGCACGTCGGACGCGCCCGGCTCTTCGCCGCCCTCCTCGCCGAGGATGCGGTCGCCGGGCCTGGCGGCCAGGATGCGCTCGCGGATGAGCTCTTCCGAGGCCTTGTCCAGCGCGGTGACCACGTCGGTGGGGCTGGACTTGGTCTCGACCTCCTCCGACATCGTGGGCCGCTTGGCCAGCAGCATCTCGCCGGCCTCGCGGGCGATGTCCTCGGCCAGTCTCAGGAAGTCCGTCATCAGGCCACCGAGTCCGGGCGCTTCCACTCCTGGCCGAGCACGTGCTGGCCGAGGAAGGCCAGGACGGTCTCGTACCAGGCGACGATGTTGCCGGGCTTGAGGATCCAGTGGTTCTCGTCGGGGAAGTACAGGAACTTGGAGTCGACCTCGGTGCGCCGCAGGTCCCACCACAGCCGCAGGGCCTCGCCGATCGGCACCCGGTAGTCCTTGTCGCCGTGGATGACGAGCATCGGGGTGGTGATCCGGTCGAGGGCGTTGTGCGGGGACAGCAGGGCGTAGCGCTCGGCGCCGGGCAGGCCGAACTCGCGCTGCCAGTACATCGCGGCGTCGGTGGTGCCGCCGAACTGGTCGAGGTTCCACAGCGAGGCGTGGGTGACGATGGCCTTGTAGCGGTCGGTGTGGCCGGCCAGCCAGTTGGCCATGTAACCGCCGAAGGAGCCGCCCATCGCGGCGATGCGCTCGCTGTCGATGTCGTCCCTGGCCAGGGTGGCGTCCACGATCGCGTCGAGGTCGGCCTGGGTGCGCGGGCCCCAGTTGCCCCAGCCGCGGTCGATCATCTCCTGGCCGTAGCCGGTGGACATGCAGGGATCGGGCATGAGGACGGCGTACCCGTGCTGGGCCAGGATCCACGACTGCCAGCGCCACTGCCAGTCGTTCCAGGAGCCGATCGGGCCGCCGTGGATGAACATCACGAACGGCGCGGGGTTGGCGGCGGAGGCGCCCTCGGGCAGGGCCAGCCAGCCGCGGATGGTGGCGCCGTCGTCGGCGGTGGCGGTGACCTCGGTCAGCGTGCCGGGCACCTCGGGGCGCGGCGCGGGCGAGGGCAGGTCGGCGATCTCGCCGGTGGCGGCGTCGATCCTGGCCGGGGCGGGCGCGAGGTTGACGGCGCTGCGCAGCGCGTAGACCCAGCGGCCGTCGGGCGAGGGGTTGAGGCCGAGGTAGGAGGAGTCGTCGCGGGTGAGCCTGACCGCCTCGCCCTCCAGCGGGACGCGGAAGATCGGGCGGCGGCCCTGGTGGTCGGCGGCGATGTAGACGGCCGACGAGTCGGGGGCCCAGTCGATGTCCGAGGGGAACAGGTCGGGCGCGTACGCGCGGCCCTGGCCGGTGGCCAGGTCGGCGATCCACAACTCGCTGCGCGCCGAGACCTCCAGGCCGGTGAGCCGGTCGCGGGAGCAGGCGATCCTGGTGCCGTCGGGAGAGATCGCGAGCGGCCCGGTGAAGTCGTGGGCCTCGTCCGACAGCAGCACGCGCCGCTCGCCGGTGGCGACGTCGATGGCCACCAGGTCGGTGCGCCACTCGCCCCTGGGCAGGTAGTTGCGCCAGGTGGTGATCACGGTCGCGCCGTCGGGGGTCAGCTCGAAGCCGCCCTCGCGCAGCGCGTCGCCCGCGTCGGGGGTCAGGTCGCGCACGTCCTCCAGCCGGTCGGCGCCGAGCCTGGCCGCGAACAGCCGGGGGCGACCGGGGCCGAGGTCGTGGTCCCAGTAACGCACGGGGTAGCCCTCGTGCAGGATGGCGCTGATCCCGGCGTCCTTGCGGGCCTTGCGCTTGTCCTCGTCGGCCGACTCCTCGCCGTCGAGCACGTCGGAGACGAAGACGACCACGTCGCCGGCCGTGCGCACGGCGCCGATGCCGCCGGGCCTGGTGGCCACCTGGCGGGCCTCGCCGCCGGCGCGGGGCAGCAGCCACAGCGCGGGGACCTCGTCGCCGCCGTCCTTGACCGTGGGGTCGGGGCGGGCGGAGGTGAACAGCAGGTCGCCCGCGGTGGTGAAGACGCCGGCGGACTCGCCCTTGGCCGACCGGGTCAGCCGGTACGGCTCGCCGTCCACCGGAACGGCCCAGAGCGCGGTGCCGTACGACTTGCCGTCGGGGTTGAGGGACTGAACGGTGGAGACCAGCCTGGAGCCATCGGGCGAGAGCCGCAAGGAGAGGACGCGGGGAATTGCCACATAGTCACGAATGTCGTTGAATGCGCTCACTCGATCGAACCTACCTCGCGGGCCGGACCGCCGACACTCCCCCATAGGGTTGTCACGTGGGAATTTACGACGCCTTGCTGGTCCTGTCGTTCGGCGGTCCCGAGGGCCCCGACGACGTGATGCCGTTCCTGGAGAACGTCGTGCGCGGCCGGGGTGTGCCGCGTGAGCGCCTGCTCGAAGTGGCCGAGCACTACCAGAGCTTCGGCGGGGTCAGCCCGATCAACCAGCAGAACCGCGACCTGGTCGAGGCGCTGCGCCCGGTCGCCGGGGTGCCGGTCTACTGGGGCAACCGCAACTGGCACCCGTTCGGCGAGGACACCGTGCGCCGGATGAAGGCCGACGGCGTCAGGAAGGCGGCGGTGTTCGCCACGTCGGCGTTCGCGGGCTATTCGAGCTGCCGCCAGTACTACGAGGACATCGAGCGCATCTCCGTCGAAGGCGGCCCCGAGCTGGTCAAGATGCGCCACTACGGCGAGCACCCCGGCTTCGTGGCCGCCATGGCCGACCACACCAGGGCGGCGCTGGAGCGGCTCGGCCGCGACGACGCCCGGCTCGTGTTCACCGCCCACAGCATCCCGGTCTCCATGGCCGAGACCGCCGGGCCCGAGGGCGGCCTGTACGAAGCGCAGCTGCGCAGGAGCGCCGAGCTGGTCAACCGGGCGCTCGGCCGCACCCAGCCGTGGGACCTGGTGTGGCAGTCGCGCAGCGGCCCGCCGCAGGTGCCGTGGCTGGAGCCCGACGTCTGCGACCACCTGCGCAAGGTCAGCGCGCCGGCCGTGGTGCTGGTGCCGATCGGGTTCGTCTCCGACCACATGGAGGTCGTCTACGACCTCGACACCGAGGCGAAGGCCGTGGCGGCGGAGCTGGGCCTGCCGATGGAGCGGGCCGCGACGGCGGGCACGCACCCGAGGTTCGTGCGGATGGTGCGCGAGCTGATGGAGGAGCCCGAGCCGGTGCCCTGCCCGCTCACCTGCTGCCCGCCGCCGCGCAGGAGGCCGCAGGCGTAGCTTCCGGGGCGGCGGTCATGAGGCGTACGCCCGCGCGTACGCCTCGGCGATCGACATGACCTTGTTCACGTAGTCCCACGAGTGGTTGTAGAACCAGATCGCCTTGCGCAGCCGCTCGCCGCCCTGTCCCGCCTTGTTCGCGCACAGGTAGTTGGCCGCCCCCGGCACGGCGTCGTACGGGCTCCAGATGTCCTTCTTGCCGTCGCCGTCGCCGTCCACGCCGTAGTGCTTCCAGGTGGCGGGCATGAACTGCATCGGCCCCAGCGCGCCAGCGCTCGACGGCCCGTTGTTGCGCCCGTGCCCGCTCTCCACCTGCCCGATCGCGGCCAGCACCGTCCAGGACAGGCCGGGGCAGCGGGTGGCGGCGGCCTTGTAGAGCTCCAGGTAGCTGCCCGGCCTGCCGACGCTGACCTCCTGCTGCCGGGCGGGCTGCTGCTGTTGCGGCTGCTGCCGCTTGGCGGCGCGGGCGGCGGAGTCGAGCAGGACGACCTGCGCGTCCTTGCCGAGCAGCCGGCGCACGCCCGACTCGCTGATCTTGCCCTCCTTGCCGTGCAGCAGCACCGCGACGCCCTGCGCGAACCCCAGCGACCTGCCGAGGTCGGCGCTGATCAGCCCGTCCACGCCGTGCAGCCCGAGCGGGGCCGAGGCGGCGACGCGCAGCCTGGGCCCGCCGTCCACCTGGTACATGGCGCCGAGGATCAGCCCGTACTTGCGCACCGTCTTCGTCTCGGCCACCAGCTCGCCCCTGGCCAGCGCGCTCCACACGGCGGGCTGGTCGGCGACGGGCTGTGGCGTCCAGGAGCGGAAGTCGGCGGGGTCGACGGCCAGCAGGTTCAGGCCGGTGCCGGACACCTTGACCGCGCCGGCGTCCACGACGGCGGCCTTCTGCACGTGGGCGAGGCCGCCCAGCTTGAGCCTGGTCTCCTTGGGCACGGTGCCGCGCGCGACCGCCAGGACGCGGGGCGGGGTGGCCGTCACGCCGGGGCCGCCCGCGCCGAAGTCCCGCACCGGCTCGGCCGTGGGCACGAGCTGGTCGAGGCGGGGGGCGGCGGACTGCCGGGGGGCGGCGGCCTCCGGCTGCCGGGTGCGCGTGCGTACGGGCTCCTGCGTGCTGCCGACCAGGTCCTCGTCCATGATCACCACGATGCCGCCGGCCGCGGCCGTGACCGCGAGCACGGCGATGACCATGAGCATGACCGCACGGAGGGAGGGAAGACCGGACACTCGGGACACGTTAACTCACGCCACCCCGAAACCACTTGCGATATCCGACATATGTGCGCAATGGTTAGCTGCTTGAGTAAGGGGGAAACAACGTGATCGGGCCTTACCGAGGGTTGTTCGACAGGCCCGGGGTCAAGGCGTTCGTGCTGGCCGGGCTCATCGGCCGGATGCCGATGTCCATGCTCGGCATCGGCGTCATCCTGCTGATCACCGCGCTGACGGGCAACTACGCCACCGCCGGCGCGGTCGGGGCGGCGTCCAACCTGGCCTTCGCCGTGGCCGCCCCGCTGTCGGGCCGGCTCGCCGACAGGTTCGGGCAGGGCCGGGTGATCGCGCCGTTCGCCCTCGTGAACGCGATCGCGCTGGCGGCCCTCATGATCTTCGCCGCCTCCCGGCTGCCCGAGTGGACCCTGTACGCCGCGGGCCTGCTCATCGGCGCCACCTCGCTGTCGCTCGGCTCGATGGTGCGCGCCCGCTGGTCGGCCATCCACGGCGGCTCCGACCGGCTGCACGCCGCCTTCGCCTTCGAGTCGGTGGCCGACGAGATCGTCTTCGTCACCGGGCCGGCGCTCGTCACGGTGCTGGCGACCACCGTGAACCCGTACGCGGGCCTGATCGTGGCGCTGGTCTGCATGCTGGGCGGCTCTCTCGCGCTGGCCTCGCAGCGGCGCACCCAGCCGCCCGTCCAGCTCATCAGGTCGTCGTCGGGCACGCCCATCCTGATCCCCGCCATCGCCCTGCTGGCCTGCGTCTCGCTGGCGCTGGGCGCGATCTTCGGCTCCGTGGACCTGATCACGGTGGCCTTCGCCGAGGAGCACGGCGTGAAGTGGGCCTCGGGGTTCCTGCTGGCCTCGTTCGCGGGCGGGTCGATGGTGTCGGGCCTGTGGTTCGGCTCGCGCAACTGGCGGATCTCGCTGCGCACCCGGTTCGTACGGGCCCTGGCCCTGTTCATGGTGGGGCTGTCGCCGATCCTGTTCATCAACACCCCCGGCGTCATGGCGGCGGCGCTGTTCCTGGCGGGCTTCGCCATCTCGCCGACGCTCATCACGTGCTTCTCCCTCACCGAGCGGCTGGTGCCGCAGGCTCTGCTCACCGAGGGGATGGCGTGGATCTCGACCGCGATCACGCTCGGCGTGGCGCTCGGGTCGTGGGCGGGCGGGCACCTCACGGAGACGTCCGGGGCTTCCAGCGCGTACGTCTTCTCCATCGCCGCGGCCGTGGTGGCGGTGATCGTGGGCATCGGAGGTTCGGGTTTGCTGAGACTTCCCGCGGCTCCTTCACCCCCGGCGAGCTGATCCGCTACGGTCGAAAGATCCCTCGCAACACCCATCACACTGGAAGCACTAGTTATGTCCCGACAAATCAGTTCACTTCTAGCTATCGCGGCTGTTTGCGTGACTCTTGCTCCGGCGCCGGCCTTTGCCGCGCCCAAGGAGGAGCCCGTCGACTGTGAACAGGTCAAGTGCATCGCGCTGACCTTTGACGACGGGCCCAGCAAGTACGCGGGAACGCTGCTCGACACGCTCAAGAAGCACGACGCCAAGGCGACGTTCTTCCTTGAGGGCCAATACGTGAAGAGCCGGCCCCAGTACGTCAAGCGCATGGTGGCCGAGGGCCACGAGCTCGGCAACCACAGCTACAGCCACCCCGACTTCACCAAGAGCGACGCGGCGACGATCAAGAGCGAGATCCAGAAGACCCAGGACGCGGTGAAGAAGGCGGCGGGCGTCGAGCCCAGGCTGCTGCGCCCGCCGTACGGGCTGGCCGACCTCCAGGTCTCCGACATCGCCGCCGAGTTCGGCATGCCGATCATCCTGTGGACCGCCGGCTCCAAGGACTGGAGCACCAAGGACGTCGACGCCATCCAGAAGCAGACCCTGGCCGTGGCCGAGCCGAACGGCATCATCCTCATGCACGACTGGGTGAAGCAGACCGTGGACGGCATGGCCTCGCTCATCAAGACCCTGAAGAACAAGGGCTACCACCTGGTGACGGTCTCCGACGTGATCAAGAGCCAGGAGCTCAAGCCCGGCGACGCCTTCCCCACTCCCGAAGGCTGGGAAAGCTGAGTATCGTTCGCGTTTAATACCGGACGAACGCTCTGGAGGGGTGCCCGCGGTGGACGATCCGCTCGCCGGGCCGGCCCGTACGACGCGGGCCGCCGCGACCTTCGTGAACTGGGCGCGCAACCAGTCGGGCACCCCCGCCGAAGTGCGCACCCCCGCCTGCGCCGAGGACGTCGTACGCGCGGTGCGCGACGCGGCGGCCTCGGGCCGGCGGGTGCGCATGATCGGCACCGGCCACTCCTTCACCGGCGTGGCGCTCACCGACGGCATCCTGCTGCGCCCCCACGCGCTGACCGGGATCGCCTCCCACGCCGGCGACCACGTCACGGTGCTGGCCGGCACGCCGCTGCGGGTGCTCAACGAGCTGCTCGCCGAACGCGGCCTGGCCCTGGCCAACATGGGCGACATCACCGAGCAGACCGTCGCCGGCGCCATCCAGACCGGCACCCACGGCACCGGGCGTGACAGCGGCGGGCTCGCCGACCAGGTCACCGGGCTGGAGCTGGTGCTCGCCGACGGCTCCGTCGTCACCGCCGCCCCCGGCGAGGACCTCTTCGACGCCGCCCGCGTCGGGCTGGGCGCGCTCGGCGTGCTGACGACCGTGACGTTACGGGTGGAGCCGGCGTTCCTGCTGCACAACCGGCGGCGCACGCTCGGGTACGGCGAGGTGCTCGGCTCGCTCGCCGAGCTGACCGCCGCCAACGAGCACCTCGACTTCTTCTGGCTGCCGCAGACCGAAGCGTGCCTGGTCAAGACCAACAACCGGAGCGCGGGCCCGGCCCGGCCGCCCGGCGCGCTGCGGCACTGGCTGGACACCGTGTTCCTGGAGAACACCGTCTTCGGGGCCGCCTGCGCGCTCGGGGCCCGCCTGCCCGGGCTGATCCCGAGGATCAACGCGCTCAGCGCGGCGGCGCTCGGGGAGTCGGAGTCGGTGGACGTCTCGTACAAGGCGTTCACGGCGCGGCGGGACGTGCGCTTCCTGGAGATGGAGTACGCCATCCCGCGCGAGCACCTGGCCCAGGCCCTGCGCGAGACGCGCGACCTGATCGAGCGGATGGACTGGCGGATCACCTTCCCGGTGGAGGTGCGGGTGACGCCGCCCAGCGACGCGTGGCTGTCCACCGCGTACGGGCGGCCGACGGCGTACGTCGCCTGCCACGTCTACCGGCCGACGCCGGACCCCGCCTACTTCAAGGGCGTCGAGGAGATCATGACCCGGCTGGCGGGGCGGCCCCACTGGGGCAAGCTGCACACGCGTGACGCGGCGTACCTGGCCGGGGTGTATCCCCGCTTCGCGGACTTCCGCGCCCTGCGCGACCGCCTCGACCCGGACCGCCTGTTCACCAACGACTACCTGGACACGGTGCTCGGCTGACGGGAGTCACCGGGCCGGCGGGGTGTCGCCGGGCTCGGTCCGGTCGTCGGCGGACGTGGGCGGCGGGAGCGGCTCGTCGGACGGCGGCTCCTCCACCGGGTCCGGCCGCTCCTCCTCCGGCGGCGGCGAGCCCGTCGCCTCCTCCGACGGCTCCACCTCGCCGGTGGGCGTCGGGGTCGGGGTCGGGGTGGGCCGCGGGGCCGGCGTGCCGCTCGGCGTGGGCGTCACGCTCGGCCCGGGCGTGACCGGCTGCTGCGTGGCCGTCTGCGGCGCCTGGTGCGCCGGCGCGCCGTCATCGCCGTCCCGCCGGTCCGCCGGGCGGTCCTCGCGCTGCTGCTGGGCCTTCGGCGGCGTCTTGCCGGTGACCTGGTCGTGCACGGTCTGCTGGGCCACCGCCTCGTAGACCAGGATGCTGCCCATGCTGATCCCGAACACGATCGCGGCCGCCGCCCCGACCTTCAGCCAGGGCAGCCTGCGCCGGCCCACGGCCGGCATGACCAGCGTGGACGTCCCCTCGCCGCCCTCGCCGCCCTCGCCGGGGGCCTCACCGCGGTCCTCGCCTGCGTCCTTGACCGGCGCCCCCTGGACGGGCCGCGTCTCCTCCGCCGGATGCTCGCGCCGCACGATCAGCGGCGTGTGCTGCTTGACCCGCTCTCCCGTCTGCTTGAGATAGTGCGTGTAGACGGCGGTGGCGACCGTGCTGGCGACGCTGACCACGGCCGCCCCGATCACCGTGCCCGCCACACCGAGATAAGACGCGGCCACCGCGGCCGTCACCGCGGCCAATGCCCCGCCCAGGATCTGCGGCATGCTCAGCTCGAACTTCCGCTGCTCGCCGCTCATCCCCCGGATCAGTCCTCTCTCGCCATGCCATGCGTTCGGTAAAGAGCTGTCTCGTGAATAGACGCGACTGCGTGTCCCGTTGTTCCTGTGACCTGCGTGACAGGCACCCTTGTAACTCGTGCCCCGACGACTCGGCCTGCCCTCCGTTTACCTCGCCGCGGCCGTGGCAACGGCCGCCACGACCGCCGTCCCTCTGGCCATGACACCCGCCTCAGGACTCGCCCTGCACCCCGTCCGGCCGGAACCCGCCCGGCCCTACATCGTCACCGCCCGCAACCGGGTGGCCGCCCGCGACCTCGTCGGCGAGGTGCGCTGGCGGGTGCGCCGCTACTACACCTCGGCGCTGCCCGGGTTCGCCACCTTCCTCACCGCCGACGAGCTGGCCGAGCTGCGGGCCGACCCGCGCGTACGCACGATCGAGCCCGACCGCGTGATCCATCCCGTGGCCGTGCGCAGACCCGCCAGGCCGCCGGTCGCGCCGGCCGGCGGCGCGGGCGCCACCGTGTACGTCCTGGACAGCGGCGTCGACACCGGCAGGTCCGAGTTCGGCGACCGGGCCTGGCGGGCCTTCGACGCCACCGGCGGCACCGGGCGCGACTGCGGCGGGCACGGCACGCAGGTGGCCGCCCGCGCCCACGACCTGGCCCCGAAGGCCGGCATCGCCTCGGTCCGGGTGCTCGGCTGCGACGGCGCCGGCACGCTGTCGGACGTGCTGGCGGGGCTCGACTGGATCAGCCGGCACGCCCACGGCCCCTCCGTCGCGAGCCTGGCGTTCGACGGCTCCGGCTCTCCCGCCCTCACCGACGCGTCGCTCTCGCTGGCGCGTTCGGGAGTGCTCGTGGTCGGGGCGTCCGGCGGCGGCACGGCCTGTCACGTCACGCCGGACGGCAGGGTCTTCACGCCGCATGTCCCGTACCTCGCGGGAGCCGCCGCGGGGCACCTGGAGCTCCATCCAAACGCCGGCCCCGCCGCGCTGGCCACCATGATCGACTGCGGCACCTCGCGGAAAGCGATTCGCCAGAACCCGTCGAGGCCATCTAACCTCCAGATACGCAACGGCGGGCTCTAGAGGGATGGACTCTACAAATGTGACCGGCGTCACATCGCCCCGGGGCTATCCCAGGAAGGCGATGTTCGGACATGCCGGGTACGGTGCTGGCAGGCAACCGGCACACGCGAGAGACTCAAGGGTCCGGGGGAAGAATGGCGACGCTGACGAAGGGACTCGCATGCAGGAGCTCCGACTCGTCGCGGTGAGTGAGGACGGCACCTACCTCGTGCTGGCTACTGCCGGACGGGGCACGCGCTTCACACTTCCCGTGGACGACCGGCTCCGTGCTGCCGTCCGCGGCAACTTCTCCCGTCTCGGCCAGTACGAGATCGAAGTGGAGAGTCCGTTGCGCCCCAAGGAGATCCAGGCCCGCATCCGTGCCGGAGAGACGGCGGAAGAGATCGCCGCGACCGCCGGGATCCCGGTCGAGCGGGTCCGCTGGTTCGAGGGGCCGGTGCTGCAGGAGCGGGAATACGTCGCCCAGCAGGCGCAACGCGTGGCCGTCCGGATGCCCGGCGAGTCCGCGCCCGGGCCCACCCTCGGCGAGCTCGTGGCCGAGCGGCTGACCAGGCGCGGCGTGCCCACCGACGAGATCGACTGGGACTCCGCCAAGCGCGACGACGGCCTGTGGCGGGTCAAGCTCGGCTACGTCTGGAACGGTCACACCCGCCACGCCGAATGGCTCTTCGACCCGCGCAAGCGCCACGTGACGCCGCACGACGACGAGGCCCTGCGCCTGTCCGCCGCCGACTTCGACCCCGAGCCCGCCGTGGTGGAGGACACCACGGTGACGCCGTTCGCGCCGCGCGTGGCCAAGCTCCAGCCGGTGCCGCCGCTGTCCTCCGACCCGCTGCCGTTCCCGTCGGTGGTGCGGGGCGAGCCCGAAGAACCGGCCGTCGGCTACAACCCGCCGCCCAGGTCGTCGGAGTCCGCCTACACCCGCCCGGCCGACACCCCCGCCTTCGACCCCCTCCAGGAGCCGCCCGGCCCGCGCCAGGATTCTCCGGGGCTGCGGCAGGATCCGCCCGGGCTGCGGCAGGAGCCTCCGTCACGCGAGCCCTTCCGCCCCGAACCACCTGCCCGCGAAACCGGCTATGCCCGCCCCGGCGACACCTCGTCCCGCCGTGGCGGGTCTTCGCCATGGTTGCCCGATTTCAGCTCGGGGCGTACGAGCGAGCGTGAGACCGACTCCATCTACGCCCCCGCCGCCCCGCCCTCCTCCCGTCCGGCGCAGGAGCGCACCCCCTTCCTGACCCACCCGGGCTCGACCGGGGCCACCTCAGACTCGGGCTCGACCGGCGCCACGGCGGGTCCGGGGCCGGCCAACGCCGCCACGGGCCCGGCACCGACCGGCGCCGCCCAGGACCAGGGGCCCGCCGTCGCCGCCGGCCAGGAGCAGGACGCGGCGCCCGCCCAGGCGAGCGGCGCGCAGGCTCGTCCCGCCGTCGCGCCCGCGGAGGCCCCTCCGGCCGCCCTCACCACGCAGCCGTCCGCCACGACGACGGAGCCCGTCGCGGCGAAGCCCGCCCTCGAAGACCCTGCCGCCGCGCCGCCGCAGGCGGAGACGGCCGTCATCGCTGCCGCCGCGCCGGAAGCGGTGGACACCGCCAAGGCCGAGGCGGCCGACGGCTCCCAGGCGAACGCGGCGAACGCGGCGAACGCCTCCGGCACGCAGGCGATGGGCACCACCGCGAGCGCGGAGACGGCCGACGTCTCCGGCGCGACGACGGAGCCCTCTGCGGGACAGCCCGCAGCGGCCACCGCACCCGAGCAGCCGCCCGCCGCAGAGACTTCCGCCGCAGACACTTCCGCCGCTGAGACTCCTGTCGCGGAGACGACCGTCACGGAAGCGCAGACCACACAGGCCGCGCAGGCCGCGCAGGCTTCCGTCGCCGAGGCGCAGGCCGCGGAGACACCCGTCTCCGAGCCGGCTGTCGCGGAAGCGCGGGCTGCCACGCCCGTTACGGAAACCCCTGAGGCGGAAACGCAGGCTACGGCTACGCCTGCCGCAGAGGCATCCGACACGGAAGCGCCCGCTGCCGAAACGCCCGGCGCCGAGACTCCCAACGCCGAGGCTCCCGGCGCCGAGACTCCCGGCGCCGAAGCTCCCGTTGGCGAGGTCGACGGCACCAAGGCGTCCGCTTCGCAGGCATCCGTCGCTGTCGAGGAGACGGTTGCGGCCGAGAAGCCGGTCGCTGCCGAGGAGACGGTCGCTGCCGAGGAAGCGGCGGCCCAGCCGGAGCCCACGCCTGAGCCGGCGCCTGAGCCGGAGGCGGCGACTGGACCGGAGCCTGTGGCCGAGGCGGAGGCCGCGACTGAATCGGAGCCCGTGGCCGAGTCGGAGCCCGTGGCCGAGTCGGAGCCCGTGGCCGAGTCGGAGCCCGTGGCCGAGGCGGCGCAGGAGAGCACGCCGGACGAGCCGGAGACCGCGCAGGAGAGCAAGCCGCCTGCGCCCAAGCCCAAGCCCGCCCCCGGGCGGGAGCCCGTCCAGGAGGGCAAGCCACCGGCGCCCAAGCCGAAGCCGGCCCCCGCCGTGCCGGCCGCGCGGGCGGGCAAGGACGGGGGCAAGGACGAGCCGCCCGTGCCCGTGCCGTCCCCGCCGCCGGCCCCGGCCGCCCGTCAGGCGCGCAAGGGTTCGAGGGGCCGCCGGGCCTCCGTACCGACGTGGGACGAGATCATGTTCGGCGCCCGCCGCCAGGACTGACGCGACACCCACCGGCCGGAACCCGCGCGGACGCGCAGGACCGGCGCTTCCGGTGGCCCCATCGAGCGGTGCGTCGTGGCATGGCTTGATCTGGCCTGCACCGGCCGGGCGCGTGTCAGGGTTCGCCGCGCTCCAGGAACGGCGCCAGCCGTCAGGGTTCGCCGCGCTCCAGGAACGGCGCGAGCCACTCCGGGGTCACCTCGGCGGCGAACTCCGCCCCTTGGGTCTCGGAGACGTCGATCGCCGAGTAGCCGCCCTTGCCCGCCCCGACCCCGGCGATCAGCGTGAGCACCCCGGCCCGCCGCTGGAGCCAGGTCTGGCGCAGCCGCCAGCCCACCACGGCCCGCCGTTCGACCACGGCCTGGGCGCGCCGCAGCGATCCCGAGCGCACCGACAGGCGCCGGCCGTCGTAGCCGTGTCCCAGGGAGGCGTACCGATCCAGGCCCAGGGGCACCCCGACCGCGGCCAGGAGCAGCGAGAGCACCAGCACGACCCACCAGAACGTCCCCGCGGTGAACCAGAGGCCGATCACGCTGACCGCGCTCACCAGGAGCCAGGGAAAGACGGCGCGGAACAGCCGGCGCTGCCGGGCCACGGGCGGGTGGGCGCGCAGCGGCGCGTCGTAGGGGCCGATCGCCTCGCGGGTCACCTGGAACGCCACGTCGCGCGGCACGTCGGGCAGGAGCTGCCCGCGCGTCTCGGAGTCGCCGAGACCGGTCACGATGGCCCAGACGCGGGCGACCCTGGCCCACCGCTCGGCCAGGCCGTCCACGATCTCGTAGCCGCGTACGCGCTGCGACTCCAGCGACACGCTGCGCCGGTTGATCAGCCCGCGCTCGGCGACCAGGTAGCCGTCGCGGCGTTTGAGGACGAAGTTCCAGTTGAAGACGGCGTACATCAGCCCGCCCGCGACCGGCATCGCCAGCACGAGCAGCACCGCCACGGCCAGCAGCAGGTAGGGGTGCTCCCAGAGCCACTCTCCCGCGACCCAGGCGTCGTCCTGGCTGAGCCCGAGGTCGTCGCCCCACTGGAAGGCCAGCCCCACCGCGCCGCCGACGAAGGCGAACGGGGTCAGCAGGTACGCGCCCGACAGCGGCCCGTACAGCAGCCACCTCCTGGGCACGGTGGTGATCGGCCGTTCCCGGGGGCCGGCGGGGGCAGGGATGGAGGCGCCGGTCGTGGCGCCGGTCGCGTGCGGCTCGGGCCCGGCCGTGCGGCGCAGCAGGACCGCCTTGAGCCGTTCGGCCTCCTCCAGCGAGATCCCGTTGAGCTTGGCCTCCTCCTCCCCGCCGCTCGCCCCGGTGTCGATCTTGAGCACGGTGAGGCCGAGCAGCCGGTGCATGGGAGGGGTGGACAGGTCGACGCCCCGGATGCGCTCCAGCGGGATGGTGCGGACGGAGCGGCTGATCAGCGAGCGCTTGGTCTCCAGACGGTCGCCGACGATCTCGTACGTGAACGTCGCCCATCTGATGATCGCGAACACCACGGCGGCGAAGACGCCCACGGCGGCGTAGGCGTACGACCTGACCGAGAAGCCGCCCACGAACAGGACCCCGACCAGCGGGAGGAAGAGGGAGGGCAGCATGCGGACGGGGTCGATGAGCAGCACCTTGGGGCTGAGCCGCTGCGGCACCCGTGCGATGCCCGCCCCGCCGTACGGCGGCCCCGGACGGGGCGGCTGCATCGGCGCCCCAGGGTGCGGGGGATGCGCCGGCGGCCCGGCGTACGGAGGCGGGACCGGCGGCACGCCGGGAGGATGCGGAGGCGGGACCGGCGGCCCGCTCCCGCCGTGCGCGGGCGGCACGGGAGCCGCGCTCCCGGGATGCCGGGGCGGCGAGGGATGCGCCCAGCCGGTGGACGTCTCAGGAGCCGCGCCGCCCTGCGGCGCCTCCGCCCCTCGGGGACCCTTGCCGTCCTGGGGCGGCTCCGGGGTTCGGGAAGCCCGGCCACCCTGGGGCGGCTCCGGGGGCGTGGGCGAAGGGGTGGGGTCGTCGGGGCGGGGGCCGGTCATGTCGCGTCGTCTCTGAGCTCTTCGGCCCGCCGCGCCAGTTGCTCCGCGAGCCCCGCCGCCACCCGGTAGTCGAGCCCCTTGATCGTCGAGGAGCCCGCGTGGGACGCCGTCCTGATCTCCAGCGTGGCCAGCCCGAGCAGCCGCTCGAACCACCCCTGGGCCTTGTCCACGGTCTGGATGCGGCTCACGGGCACGAACACCCACTCCCTGGTCAGGAATCCCGACCGGGCGTAGACGACGTCGCCTGACAGCTCCCAGCGATGCACGAAGTACCGTACGAACGGCTCGGCCACCAGGAACGGCAGCGTCACCACCATGACCGCGACGGGCAGCAGCCACGCGTCCCCGGCCAGCCACTCCGGCACCCATGACCAGCGGCTGCCGTCGAGCCATCGCGACACCAGGAGCGAACCGCCCAGCAGGAACACGAGCGCGACCAGCGACTCGAGCAGCCACATCCGGATGGCCTTGGGCGAGACGCGGTTCGCCGGATCGCGTAGCGGGCCTGTTGACGTCACAAGGCCAGCTTAGGGTGCGAACCGGGCAGGCGATCTGCCAGCGGGCGGGTAAAGATCCATCGGCCGTCCCGGCGTGTCTGCCCACCCCCGGATCGGCCCCGGTGCCATGCTCGTGGCGGCCGGCCGCAGGCTGTCGAGCTTGGCCACGTCGGCGGCGCCACGTTCGTGCCAGCCAGGCCCCGGCCGAGCGCCTGACCGCACCACAGCGCGAGCGCCCTCACGCAACGTGGCAGCCGCCGTCCGCACAGCCAGCCCCGCCCGGCATCCCGTACGCACCCCTGCGCCGCCACCGGGCGTCCCGCACGCCACTCCGAGCGCCGCCACCCGGTGTCCTCACGCCCCCGGCGGCGCCGCCACCCGGCGTCCCTCACCACCCGGCGCGCCACCGCCCTGGCATTCCGTCGCAGAACGCCCGCCCGGGCGTCCCCTCACAGAGCGTGACGGCCGCCGGCCGGGTTCCCCGGCCCAATACCGTCTGCCGGCGAGCCGGCGCATCTGGTTTTCAGGTCGTGGGACCGACCGAAAACTCTGTCCCTTTCGTCGGATTCCCCCGGCACGCCCGGCATGCCCCGCTCCGTCGCATAGCAGCAGGCCCACCGGGTTCCCGGTACGGGCGTGCGGGACCGGGACAGGAGAGGTTCTTGTGTCCAAGCTCACTACACGGATGCCGTCATTCTGGCTGTTTTCGGATCCTTTACCGAGCACCGACCATCGAGAAACGGTCTGCGCACCGCCGTAAGCCGCGTAGCATCATCCGGCATGGGGCTGTGTAACGCGGCATCTCGCATGCGACGCTCCGCTGTCATCGGGACAGCGGTGGCCGTCACGTTCAGCTTGTCAGGTTGCGGCAGTCTCGGCTTCATCGGCAGGTCCCAGGCGGCGGACCTGGCAGAGATCAACGTCTCCAGTCCGGAGCTGCGCGAGGGCAAGCCGCTGCCGCGCGAATACTCCTGCAAAGGCGACCAGAGCAGCCCGCCGCTGCGCTGGTCGAGCCAGCCGCTGTCCGAGGCCAAGTCGATCGCCATCGTGGTCGACAGCCACACACCATCAGATTCGGCCGTGCACTGGGTGCTCTATGACATCCCGGCCACCACGACCGAGCTGGGCCCCGACGCCGCCGCAGACCCCCCAGCGGGTTCCGGCCAGGCGAGGGTCACCAGCGGAAAGGTGGGCTACGAGCCCCCCTGCCAGGAACAGGCCAGCTATCGGTTCACGGTCTACACGTTGAAGGGCAAGGTCGATCTGCCGGGGACCTCCGAGCTCCCCACGATCTTGAAGAAGATCGCGGACCAGACCATCGCCCGAGGCCGCCTGACGGCGGTGAACATCGAGTGAGACGCCGAACACGACATGTAGTGCCGATGGACCAATTCTTCACGTAGGGTGTGACAACTCTCATAGTGGTCCGACAGAATCAGATCCAATTGTTAGGCACTGGTGATCAAAGGGGGCAGATCGCGTCGATGGCCGCGCGATCTCATCGGTGCCAGAGGGAGGCCATGGCTTTGAGGGTGGTGCAATGATCGCGGTCGTAGTGAGCTTGGTCGCTGTCGTGCTCCTCGTGCTCGTCGTCGTGGCACTGGGCATGCGCTCGATGAACCGCAGGGAGAGCTCGCTTCCTCCGGAGCGGCTGAAAGAGATGGCCGAGAAAGAGGAGAAGACCCAGACCCGTTCGACGGACCAGTTCGCGGCGCACGAGCCGCGGATGGCCAATTTCAGCCCTGACTTCAGCCCCATCGACGAGCCCAAGCCGAAGCCGGTGCGCACCGGTCAGCGTGGCAGGCGCGGTGTGGACGAGTGGGGCAACCCGAACAACCCCGACGATGACGACGAGGAGTTCTGGGCCAATCTCCGCAGCGACGCGGAGGAGGGCAACTTCGGCGCCGGAGGCACCGTGGCGGCCAGGAAGGGCGCCGCCCGTCCCGTCGAGCGCGAGGCCGCCGAGGCCGCCGAGGCCGGAGGCGCCCAGGAGCGTCCCGCCAAGCGGTCCGAGCGCTCCGCCAAGCCGCAGCCCGCGGCCGCGGCCGCCGTAGACCCCGACGCCACCACCATCCAGGCCCCTCTCCCCCAGCGCCAGCCCGCCGCCGCGGCCGCGGGGCTCGCCGACCTGGTCGAGCCGCAGAAGCGCGCCATTCCCACCCAGGCCGAGCTGGCCGACCAGCGCACCGTGACGTTCGCGGCGCCGACGGCCGACGTGCTGAGCATCCTCGGCGCGGGCGCCCAGCCGGTGCCCGCCCCCACCCGCGAGCCCTCTCCCGTCCGCGAGCCCGCCCCCGCCGCGCCGGGCGGCACGCGCCCGGCCTCCCGCTCCTCCCGCAGGACCGGCTCCCGCTCCCGCGCCCAGGCCGCGGACAGCGCCGCCCGCCCCGCCGCCCCGGCCGCGACCGGCGGCGCCTCCTACCCGGCCACCCCCGCCGCCACCGGCAGCGGCTCCTACCCCGCGACGCCCGCCGCCACCGGCGGCGCCTCCTACCCCGCGACGCCCGCGGCGACCGGCAGCGGCTCCTACCCGGCGACTCCGGCGGCGACCGGCAGCGGCTCGTTCCCCGCCGCCGTGAGCCCCACCTCCAGCGGCGGCTTCCCCGCCCCTGTCACCCCCATCCACCCGGCGCCCACGAGCGACCCGTTCCCCGCCTACAGCGGCGGCGCGGCCGACCCGCTCGACCCGGCGTGGTCGGGCCCGCCCGCGGCGACCACGTCCGGCTCCTGGCCCGCCTCGGCCGACATCCTCGACGACCCGGCCCCCGCCGCCGCCCCGTACGCCGGGGCGAGCTCGTGGCCGGCGTTCGAGCAGCCCGCCGCGCGCTCGTCCTATCCCGCCTCCTACGAGGTGAGCGCGGGCTGGGCCGTGGCCGACGACTCCGACCCGCTCACCGGCCCCTCCCCCGCCTCCGGCACCCCGACGGTGCCCGGCAGGGCGGTCTCCAGCTACGACGTGCTCTCGGCCCCGGCGCCGACCCCGGCACCGACACCGACACCGACACCGACACCGACACCGCCCGTGGCCTCGCCGTTCGCGGCGGGCGCCTACGAGACCGGCGACATCACGACCAGCCCCGCCGCCTGGCCCGCGCCTCCGTCGCCGGGCGCCGTCCCCCAGGGAGGGTGGCCCGCCTACGGCGACCAGCCGGCGCCGGACAACGGCCGGAACGGCCACCGCCGCGCCCCGGAGAAGGATTATCCGCACGACTACTACCGATGATCTCCCGGTCCCATTAATACGTAAAACCAGCGCGATGCCCCACTAAAGCGGGGACGACGGAGCAATAGGGTTTGCTCCATGTTCCGCGACACGCAGAGTAGCTGGTTGAGCACCCTCCGGCACGACGTGCCAGCCTCGCTCGTGGTTTTCCTCGTCGCGGTGCCCCTCTCCCTGGGCATCGCGATGGCCTCGGGGGCGCCGCTGGCCGCCGGGCTCATCGCCGCGGTGGTGGGCGGCGTCGTGGCGGGGGCGCTGGGCGGCTCGGCGGTGCAGGTCAGCGGGCCCGCCGCGGGGCTGTCGCTGGTGGTCGTGGATCTCGTGCACACCTACGGCTGGCGCGCCACCTGCATGATCACGCTGCTGGCCGGGGCCGTACAGCTCGTGCTGGGAATCTTCAAGGCGGCCAGGGCCGCGCTGATGGTCTCGCCCGCGGTCATCCACGGCATGCTCGCGGCCGTCGGCGTGATCATCGCGCTCTCCCAGCTCCACGTCGTGCTGGGCGGCAGCTCGCAGCGCTCCGCCGTGGCGAACCTGGTGGAGCTGCCGGGCCAGCTCGCCGGCCTGCACGGGCACAAGGTCGCCGTCGGCCTGCTCACGATCACCGTGCTGGTGGTCTGGTCGCGGCTGCCCCGCCAGGTCAAGGCGGTGCCCGCGCCGCTGGTGGCGCTGGCGGTGGCGGCGCTCACGGCGTGGACGTTCGGCTGGGACGTGACCCGCGTGGACCTGTCGAACGGCTTCACCGGGTGGGCCTTTCCCGTGCTGCCCCAGGGCGACTGGCACCTGATCGTGGTCTCGGTGCTGCTGGTGGCGCTGCTGGCGGGGTGCGAGTCGCTGCTGTGCTCGGTGGCGGTGGACGGGATGCACGGCGGCCGGCGGGCCGACCTGGACCAGGAGCTGACCGGCCAGGGCGTGGCGAACATGGTGTCCGGCGCGCTCGGCGGCCTGCCGGTGGCCGGGGTGATCGTGCGCAGCACGGCGAACGTGCGGGCGGGGGCGCGTACCCGCTGTTCGACCATCCTGCACGGGGTGTGGGTGCTGATGTTCGCGCTGGGGTTCGGCTGGACGATCACGCTGATCCCGCTGGAGGCGCTGGCGGCGCTGCTGGTGTTCATCGGCGTGCAGATGGTCAACCTGGGGCACATCAGGAAGGTGCACGGTCACGGCGAGGTGCCGGTGTACGTGGTGACGCTGGCCGCGGTGATCCTGCTCGGCCTGGCCGAGGGGGTGGTGGCGGGGCTGGCCCTGGCCGCGCTGCTCGCGCTGCGCCGCCTGACCTGGGTGACGGTGCGCAAGCGGGGCGACCGCGCGGGGCGGCTGCACGTGACGATCTCGGGGTCGCTGACGTTCCTGGGGGTGCCGCGGCTGACGCACGAGCTGCGGACGATCCCGGCGGGCACCGCCGTGGACCTCGACCTCAACATCGACTTCATGGACAACGCCGCCTTCGAGGCCATCCACTCCTGGCGGCTGGACCACGAGCGCATGGGCGGCACGGTGGTCATCGACGAGCTGCACGACGAGTGGTACGCGCTGGCGGCCAGCGGGGCGCGCATGTTCCCCGCCAAGTCGCCGCCCCGGGTGCCGGACCGCTGGTGGCTGCCCTGGGCGCACCGCCGCCACCGTCCGGAGCCGGCCGCCGTGCCGGCCGACGGCCCGGCGGAGTGCCTGATCACGGCGGGGGCGCGGGAGTACCACCGCCGTACGGCGCCGCTCGTACGGCCCATCTTCACCGAGCTGGCCCGCAAGCAGCAGCCCTCGCACCTGTTCATCACCTGCGCCGACTCGCGCATCATGCCCAGCCTGATCACGGCGAGCGGCCCCGGCGACCTGTTCACCGTGCGCAACATCGGCAACCTGGTGCCGCGCAAGGGCTCGGAGCCGCGCGACGACTCGGTGGTGGCCGCGATCGAGTACGCCACGCAGGTGCTGGGCGTGCACACCATCACGGTGTGCGGGCACTCGGGCTGCGGCGCGATGGCGGGGGTGCTGAGCGGCGGGGTGCGGGCGGGGAGCCTGCCCGGGCTGCGCAGGTGGTTGCGGCACGGTGACCACAGCCTGGCCACGTTCATCGAGACCGAGGGCGACCGGCTGCACGCCGGGGCCCTGGACGTGTTGTGCCGGGTCAACGTGCAGCAGCAGCTGGAGAACCTGCGCACGTACCGGAAGGTCGACGAGCAGGTGCGGGCGGGCAAGCTGGAGCTGGTCGGGCTCTTCTTCGACATCGGCTCGGCGCGGGTGCACATGGTGCCGCCGCTGCGCTCTACGCTCTGCGTGAAGACGTTCGATCGGAGGGTGACCACCGGCGAAGAATGAGCCCGTGAGGATTCTGGTTCTGGGTGGTTCGAGCTTCCTCGGCCGCGCGGTCGTGACGGCGGCGCCGGCCCGGGCCTCCCCAGCGCCCGGCTCGCACCCGTCGAGGCCCGGGCCTCCGCAGGGGCAGGACCTCGACCGGCGAGAGCCGGGGCGCGTCAGGCGGTCAGCAGGAGTTGGCGCCGTCGAAGGTGCGGGGGCCGCGCGGGATCTTGGAGGAGATGGTCTGCCCCGGGTCCACGGTGTGGCAGGCGCCGTCGCTGCCGTGCGCCCACACGATCTTGAGCCTCAGCCTGTGGCCGCAGTCGTTGCGCGCGTATCCCGTCTTGGTGATGGTCCCGGTGTTGTGCCAGACGGCGACGCAGGAGGGCGCGTTGCCCGCCGGCATGGCCGCCGCGCCCGGCGCCGCGGCGGCGAGGGCGCAGGTGAAGGCGAGGGCGGTGAGAGCTGTTCTGGCGGTGTGGCGCACGACGGGTGGCTCCTTGGTCGGCGAAGATATCACTAACGATTAGTAATCGATTGAATGCTTTACGTCAACAGCCGAGGTCGCGGCGTGTGCGGGGTAGCTGAGCGCTGTGGGGCAACGGGTCGTCGCGGTGATCGGGGTCGGACCGCGGGGCCTGTCGGTGCTCGAACGGCTGGTGACGCGCCTGCGTGAGCGGCCCCCGGACGACGAGGTGACCGTCTGGGCGTTCGACGCGGTGGGGCACGGCGACGGGCGGGTCTGGCGGGCTGACCAGCCGCCGTGGTTCGCGGCCAACACCACCGCGGGCGAGAGCACGATGTGCGCTCCCGGCGCTGGTTGCCTGCCCGTGCGCCGGCTGGGCACGATGGCGGGCTGGGGCGGCCTGGCGGTGGGCGCGTACCCGTCGCGGCGGCATTACGGACAATACCTGGCGGAGGTGTTCGCCACGTTGTGCGCGTGCGGCCCGCCGAACGTGCGGGTGCGGCCGGTGCGCGCCGAGGTCACCCGGATCACCCGCACGCCACGGGGGCTGCGGCTGGTGGCGGGCGGGAACGCGTACCTGGTGGACAAGGTGGTGCTGGCGACCGGGCACGGCGCGACGGAGCCCGACGAGGCGCAGCTCGCCCTGCTGCGGCACGCCGACGGGCACGGCCTGCGTTACGTCCCGCCGGGGCTGGCCACCGAGATGCCGCTCGACGAGCTGCGGCCGGGGGCCGAGGTCGCCGTGCGCGGGCTCGGGCTGACGTTCTACGACGTGACGCGGGCGGTGACGCTGGGGCGCGGCGGGCGGTTCCGTACCTGCCGGGAAGGGTTGCGGTACGTGCCCAGCGGCGACGAGCCGCGCCTGCTCGCGCTGTCGCGCGGCGGGGTGCCGTTCCTGGCCAGGCCCGCCGTGCCGGACTTCCCCGTGCCGCCCGTACGGCTGCGCGTCGTCACCGAGGAGCGGCTGGCGGCGCTGCGCGAGACGGCGCTGGCGGCCACCGGCACGCCGCAGCTCGACTTCGCCCGCAGGGTGGAGCCGCTCATCCAGTTCGAGGCGGACCTGGCCTGCTCGACCGGGGCGGCGCATCCGCTCGCGGGGCTGGCCCGGCCGTTCCGTGACCGGTTCTTCGCCGGGCCGGACGACTACCGCGCCTGCCTGGCCCGCCTGCTGCGCGAGGACGCCCGCCGGGCCGAGGCGGGCTGCGTGGACGGCACCGTCAAGGCGGCCACCGAGATGTTGCGCGCGATCAGGCCGCTGCTGCCGCTGGTCGTCGACTTCGGCGGGCTGCTGCCGGGCTCGCACCGGGATTTCCTGTCCAGGTTCGTACCGGAGAGTTTCGTGTTGTCGGCCGGGCCGCCCGCCTCGCACGTCGCCCAGCTCGCGGCGCTGATCGACGCCGGCGTCGTCCGGCCGGTCGGCCCGGCGGGGCGGGTGGAGGCGGGGGCGGACGGGTTCGTGGTGTCGTCGCCGCAGGTGGGCGGCTCGCGCCGGGTCGCGGAGGCGCTCGTCGATGCGCGGGCGCCGGCCAGGAACCTCGCCAGGGACGCTTCGCCGCTGGTCAAACAGCTCCTGGCGGACGGGATGATCAGCGAGTTCGTCAACGTGGACCCGGTCACGGGCGACCGCTTCGCCACGGGCGGGCTGGCGGTCACGCCGGCTCCGTACCGGGTGATCGACGGGCGCGGCCGGGCCGATCCGGACATCCACGCGCTGGGCGTGGCCACGAACCACACGCGCTGGTTCACCGAGGTCGGGACGGGCCGGCCCGGCCAGGACAGCCCGTTCTTCCGCGACGCGGACGCGGTGGCCGCCGCCCTCCTGGAGCCCCGCTGACCCACGGAATCGGTCGAGCACGAAAGGACCCGTCGTCGGCGCCCCCTGACACGGCGGAAGGGGCCACCGCGGAAGGGGCCACCACGCGACCGGACACCGCGGAGGCGTTGATCGCGGGCTAACGCGGTGGAAACAGGCGGCTCGCGATGCTGCCTGCCATGCGTTTCATGACATGGCATGACATGCCGCTGGTCTCGCTCGGGTTCGTGTGAGCCGTCGTGCCCGCGAAGCCCGGGGCGCGGCGCCGGCCGGTGGCGGCGATCGTGTCACTGACCCTCCTCCTGCCCTCCGGCGCCACCCCGGCACCCGGCCGGCCGGCGCGCGCCCCCGTTCTCCTCCCCCTCGCCCCCGCTCCCACCTCCGTCACGACGTCACCCGCGCCGCCGTCGGAGCCATCGCCTGCGCCGCCGAGGCGTGCACACCCCGTACGGTCCTCACCGGTGACGGAGATCCCGCACGCGTACGAGAAGCCGCTCACCCGCTCCCTCGACCGCTACCTCGACGACCTGCCGGGCGACCTCTCCGTGTCGGTGCGGGAGGTGCCCTCCGGCCTGTCCTACTCCTACAACTGGGGGCTCAGGACCGCCACGGCCAGCATCGTCAAGGTGAACATCGTGCTGGCGCTGCTGCTGCGGGCCCAGCGGCAAGGGCGGGGGCTGGCGGGGTGGGAGCGGCGGGCGGCGGCACGGGCGATCAAGGCGAGCGACAACGACGCCGCGTCCCGGCTGTGGACGGCCATCGGCGGCGCGCCGGGGCTGGCCGCCGCGAACAAGCGGCTCGGCCTGCGGGCCACGCGTCCCGGCCCGGGCGGCGCGTGGGGCTCGACCACGACCGGCGCCACCGACCAGGTACGCCTGCTGAACGCCCTCGTCTCCCCCAAGAGCCCGCTGTCGGCCGCGAACCGCCGGTACGTCCTGGGCCTGATGCGCGACGTCGTGCCCGAGCAGCGGTGGGGGGTGAGCGCGGCCGGCGGGCGGGCGGAGCTCAAGAACGGCTGGCTGCCCCGGGCACGGGACGGCGGGCGGTGGACGGTCAACAGCATCGGCCGGGTGCGGGGGCGCGGGCGTACGTACCTGATCGCGGTCGTCTCCCGGCGCAACCCGTCCCTGGCGGCGGGCATCAGGGCGATCGAACACGTCAGCACCCTGGTCACCGGCAGCCTCGCCAAGGCCGCCGCCCCACCTCGGCGAACACCGACGTGAAGGTGATGTCGCCGGTCGCAAGCGACGCCCACCGGGGCGGACGGTATCGAGGACGCCGGCTGACAGCGGCACGGTGTCATGCCGGCCTGCCTTGACCATCCGCGCCCCTCGCCAGTTGGCGCGGACGGTCGAGGCGGTCCCGGGAGTGCGGTTCGCGCCATCAGCGACCGGATGAGGCCGGTCGGCTCTCGACGGGCGTGGCCGCGGTCTCCAGCGCCCAGTCGAATCGTGCGCGGGATTCCTCGATGTGTTCCAGGTAGCGGCGAGTCCATGCGCACATGCCGTAGACGGTGTGCCGCATCGCCTGGCCCGCGTCCGTGAGCGCATATTCCACGCGCGGCGGCACGGTCGGGTAGACGGTGCGCTCGACGAGCCCATCGCGTTCGAGGCTGCGCAGTGTCTGTGTGAGCATCTTGTGGCTGATGCCCTCCACCTCACCGCGCAGTTGCGTGAAGCGCAGGGTGCGCTCGCCGAGGATGCTGATCACCAGCAGCGTCCACTTGTTGGCGATGCCGGGGAAGATCTCACGTGCGAGAGAGTGGGCGCGCGTCACATCGTCGTCCTCCGAAACACGCCTGACGTCTTCGGTCACCACCAGGTGCCTTTCTCTCGCGAAAGTGCGCTCTTCCCCGTGACCTGGTCACTCTCTTACGGTTCCGGGGTATTCATACGTTACCGCTAGGACATGCCATGACCATTCTCAAGACGTACGCACGCCTGTGGGCCGACGAGATGGACACGTCGCTGACACTGCTGCGTGAACTGACCGGCGCAGAACCCGATCTGCGCTTCGCCTTCGACTCCGTCGAACTCGCAGCGATCGGTGACTTCCTCGTCATCGCGGGGCCGCCTGCGGAGCGTGCCCGCTATTCCCACGCCAGCGCCACTGTGATCGTCGACGACCTCGACACCCTGATCGAGACGCTCGGCACCGCCGGCGCCGAGATCACCACACCGGTAAGCGTCAGCGCCACCGGTCGGTTCCTGTACGCGCGCCATCAGGGTGGCGCAGAGGTCGAGTACGTGGAATGGGTTCCGGAGTTGGTGGAGCGCATCGTGCGGGCGTAGTCAGCGCGTCCGTGCCCCCGACGTGCCCGGGGCACGGACCCGCCGTCACGTCGGCGGCGTGTGCGCCAACTGCTGCCACCTCAGCCGCTTCACTGCTCGGTGTCACTGGTCGCCGCGTTCCTGACCTTCCGCGTCAGAGTTCACCAGGGCGTGACTCCATTCAGCCCCTACGGCTACGCCCGGAGTCCACGGGGCGATCCGGCCCAACTCCGTGACACGGAGTGGTCGGAGGAGACCACCTCGATCACTCCTTGGGCAACATGGTGATCTTCCGGGGAGCGTTGACGCCGGCCGCCCAGCACGCCGACGTCAACGCGCTCACCACGGTCAGCACCCACAGCCCGGCGGCGGCTCCGGAAGGCCGACCAGCCCTCGGCCAGATCGGCCGGGAACCGGCGCCGGGATGGCCACGGCGTTGTCGGCGAGAGGTCTATGGGAGGGCGGACCGGGTCACCGCGCGGATGGTCTCCTCGAAACGGCGCGCCTCGTTCGGGTCCACGGCGAGCTCGATCGGCTTGCCCTTCTTCCAGGTCGTGAGTGGCGCGGCCGGCGGATGGTCGATGAGCGCGGCCAGCGGCGGCACGGCCTTGGCCACCGGCTGGGCGAACACGGCCGACGCCACCCGTACGAGGCCGCGCAGCGGCTGCTTGAAGGGCTCGTGCAGGCCGGTCGCCACAAACACCGGGTTGTACAGCACGTACTTCGTCCGCTCGGAGAAGTAGGCCGTCCCCAGCAGTTCGCCGGCCGCGGCTCCCTGCATGGTCGCCGTCGGCCCCCGGTACTTGTCCTTCAGCTGGAGGTCGTCCCAGTGGATCCTGCCGCCGCGACCGGCGCCGCACAGGTTGATGATCACCGGTGCCGGCGCCTGCTCCAACGGGTCACGCAACCCTTCGGCCATGAGCCACCGGTTGAGCACGTAGAGGGCGAAGGTGTGCTCGAAACCCTCGTCGGTCTCCACTCGTACCGCGTTGTACCGGAACGCGGCGAGCACCAACGCGTCGATCACGGGGTGCTCGGTGCGAAGTCGTTCCATCAGGTCGCGGGTCTGGCGCAGGGAGCTGAGGTCGGCTCTGACGAATCGGGCCTTCGGCACCTCCTCGCGCAGGCGTCGTCCGCCCTCCTCGCTGCTGCCCACGGCCACGACCTGGTCGCCGAGCTCGGCGTAGTGGCGGGCGAGGGCCTTGCCGATGCCGTTCGTGCCGCCGGTGATCACGATCGTACGAGCCATAACTTGAGGGCCTCCTCAACTTGAGATAGCCCTCAACTTAACCGGGATTCCGGGCCCGCGCAAGGACGCCGCACACCACCGCGAGCGGCGGGAACGCCCGACGGCGTGATCGTCGCGACTCGACACGCTCGGGCCACGGCCGGCTGTTATGCGGCACACCTTCGCCAGCACGGCACTGGCTGAGGGCGTACCTGTCTTCGAGGTGTCGCGATGGCTGGGGCATGAGTCCATCACCACGACCGTGGACCTGTACGGTCACCTGGTATCTGAAGCATCACAGCGTGCACGCGCAGCTATGGATCAGGCGTTTTCCCAGGAGCTCCGATCACCGCGATCGTCTCAGCCACGGCAGTCAAACCTCTTCCCGGAGGCCACTTTCGGGCAGATCCACCACGTCGAAAATCCTGATTATTTCAACCTCAGGAGTGTCTTCGGCTGCCCAGAACCGAATCGTAATCACTAAGTTTTCTCGCGGCCAGATGGATATCGGCCGAAGGATGGTTGGATCGTCGGCCATATCTTCAGTCCAGTACCACCGATCCCGCCAGTGTCCAGTTCGGATGTCTCTGAGGACCTTTGCCACAAGTTGGTGATCTCCCTCCTTGCGGCTGTCCGAGTTCCACCATTGCGCGAGTACCCGATCGCTTCCCGCCTGGAGCCGTAGCTCCGCCATGGCTACTCCATGAGTCGGTTGAGCACCTCATCGATGTCCAGCGACCCACCCGAGGCCACGCGATCTTTGGGAGCACTCCTTACCGCTTCGACATAGTCAGGAATGCCGCGCAGACGAATGGTCGCGAGGAGATTGTTAGCGAAATGTACTAGGTGGTCAACATCCTTGGTCCGCTGAAAAGCCAGCATGGCACGGCAGGTGCTACGTAGGAGTTCCCTCTGTTCAGAGGCTTCCAGCCCATCAATTGTTGCCATAGCCCGTTCGACCGCTGGGTCATCATGGGGAACAGAACCGGCCGGGAGGAATTCCTCGTTCATGCCTTCCAACTCCGTGGTGTAGTTTGCTGTTGGTTTCGATGCGAAGAGAGACGGCTATCGATGCTCTCAGCGCACAAACAGGGGTTGCCTGAAGGGAACACCTTCATATAGCGATCACGGGGCCCCGAAGGATCGAACCTTTATTCGATGTGACAGTACGCCTGCGGGTCCTTCTCTGCCAGGGGCGCCCACGGACCTTACCTTTGCGTAAGGAGGCGCCCGGCCGGCACCTCTAGACCCATCCGGTAGAAGATGCCACCCGTGCCGAGCCCCCGGGCGTCAGGCCAGAGTGCCCTCGATGTGCCCTGCTCCACTCATACCGGCTGTTGGATGCCAGGTAAGGCGAAGGATTAGGGGACGAGTCGGCCTGTAGGCCGGGTTCTGTCCTTCGTACGAAGGGGCGACCATCCATCTAGGGCCGCCGTTGCCGGCGGCCTCGAGCGGTCTACCCGCGCGACTCGGGCGGGCAGCCCTCGAACGTCGCGCGCGGAACGCTCCGAGAAGCGTCCCTTCTTGACCTTGCTCCGGGTGGGGTTTACCTAGCCGCCCACGTCACCGTGGGCGCTGGTGGTCTCTTACACCACCCTTTCACCCTTACCTCCCGGCGGAACCGGGAGGCGGTCTGCTTTCTGTGGCACTGTCCCGCGGGTCACCCCGGGTCGGCGTTACCGACCACCCTGCCCTGTGGAGCCCGGACCTTCCTCGGCGGGCCTGGTGGGCCCGACGCGGCCGCCCGGCCGACTCGTCTGATGGACTTTATCAAATTTCAAGCCGTTCCCAACTCGGCGACAAGATCGGCTCGCTGGAATGGGTCCGTCATCGCCTGAGGGGGGCGGTGGCAGGCGCGGTCGTGCCGGGTGAGTCTTCTGGCGGCACCCGGCACGGCCCCGATCAGCTTCCCGACGGCGCCGACGGCACGGCCCCGATCAGCTTCCGGCGTGTGCCTGGGCGAGCTCTTTGCGGCTGCGATGCCCGTCAGCGCAGGTGTGACGTGTCGTTGAACGACTTCACCACGGCCGGGCCGTCCGCGTAGTACTCGACGAGCGACAGGCACGCCACGTCGAGGTGCATCCGGTAGAGGGCCGCCAACGGCGCCAGGAGGGCGTCTGTGAGCAGCAGCTTGATGGGCGTCACGTGGGACACGGCGAGGACCGTCTTGCCTTCGTACCGCTCCACCAGCCGCTCCCTGGCCGCTCCCACGCGCCGGGCGGCGGTGGCGAAGCTCTCGCCGCCGGACGGGGCCACGTCGGGGTCGGCGAGCCAGGCGGACAGCTCGGCGGGCCAGCGCCGCTGCACTTCGGTGAACGTGTGGCCCTCCCAGGCGCCGAAGTCGATCTCCCTGAGGTCCTCGGCCACCTCGACGTCGAGGCCGGTACGGCGGGCGACCGCCTCCGCGGTCTGCCGGGCGCGCTTGAGCGGGGAGGTGACGATCACGTCCAGCCGGTACGGCTCGCGCGACAGCCTCTCCGCCGCCGCCGACGCCTGGGCCAGGCCGTTGGCCGTGAGCTCGGCGTCGCCGACGCCCGAGAACCTGCGTTCGAGGGACAGCTCGGTCTCGCCGTGGCGCAGCAGGAGCAGCGACGTGGCGACGCGGGTGGGCGGGGCCCAGCCGGTGCCCTTGCCCTGGGCGGTCTGCTGCGCGGCGGCGACGGAGGCGGTGGGGGCCGACAGCTCGGCGATGTCGCCGGCGTCCAGGAGGTCGGTCTGCCGGGACGAGCGGGGCTTCTCACGGGTGCCGGGGGCCGTCGCGGCGCGGGCGCCGGAGTCGGTCGCGACAGGGCCGGCGGCGGTGGTGGTGCCGGCGGCGGGGCTGGTGGTGGTGCCGCCGGCGCTCCAGGTCAGGCCCTTGGCGGCGGCGTCCATGGCCTCGTTGGCCAGGCGGTCGGCGTGGCCGTTGCGTTCGCGCGGGATCCAGGTCCACTCCGTCACCCGCAGCCGGCGCACGAGCGCCCCCGCCTCCGACGCCAGCGGGCGCAGGCCCTCGTTCTTGATCTTCCAGCGGCCCGCCATCTGCTCGATGACCAGCTTGGAGTCCATCCGGACCGCCACCTGGGCCCCGTCGCCGCCCAGGTCGAGCGCGGCCCGCAGGCCGGCGATCAGGCCGCGGTATTCGGCGACGTTGTTGGTGGTGACGCCGATCGCCTCGGCCGCCTCCGCCAGCACCTGGCCGTCGGAGGCGTCCTTGACGACCGCGCCGTAGCCGGCCGGGCCCGGGTTTCCGCGCGAGCCGCCGTCGGCCTCGATGACGTATGAGGTCACAGGCCCGACGCCGCCGTACGGACGAGGATGCGGCGGCACTCGTCGCACCGGAGCACCTCGTCGTGGGGGGCGGCCTTGATGCGGTTCATCTCGGCGATGGACAGGGCCACCTTGCAGCCCTGGCACCGGCCGCCGTGGAGCATGGCGGCGCCCACGCCGTACTGCTCGCGCAGCTTCTCGTACAGGGCGAGCAGGTCGGCGGGGATCTCGCCGGCGACGCCGGCCCGGCGGTCCTTGACCTCGGACGCCTCCTTGTCGATCTCGCTGAGCGCGGCGTCGCGGCGGTCCTCCGCCGCGGACAGGGCGACGCGCACCTCGTCGCGCCGGGCCGCCAGGTCGGTCACCTTGGTGTCGGCCGCCTCCCTGCGCTCCATGATCTCCAGCACGACCTCTTCCAGGTCGCCCTGCCGCCTCTGCAGGGAGGCGATCTCGGACTGCAGGCCGGCCAGGTCGCGCGGCGAGGTCACCGCGCCGGAGTCGAGGCGCTTCTGGTCGCGGTCGGCGCGGGTGCGCACGGCGTCGACGTCACTCTCGGCCTTGGCCTGCTCGCGGGCGAGGTCGCCCGCCTCGGTCTCGGCCTCGATCACCTGGGTGGCGAGCTTGGCGAACGCCTTGGAACGCTCGTCGATCTCGGCCAGCTCGGGCAGGGTGCGGCGGCGGTGGGCCAGCCGGTCAATCATGGAGTCGAGCTCCGCCAGGTCGAGCAGTCGCTTCTGGGCCTCAGGGGCTGCTTTCATGATCAAATCCCTCTTGTCCATGCATCGGTGACCGTGGCGGAGACACGCGTTTCAACGGTAACGCCACTCTCGCGCAGGATGGACGCCGCGCTGTCGAGCCAGGGCCACTCGGTGGCCCAGTGCGCGGCGTCGATCAGCGCGGGCCCGCCCGACTCCACGAACTCGCTGGCAGGATGATGCCGCAAGTCCGCCGTGAGGAACACATCGACGCCCGCGGCGGCGGCCGTGCCGAGGAGCGAGTCGCCCGCGCCGCCGCTGACCGCCACGCGCGTGACGGGACGGGACGGGTCGCCCGCCACCCGGATGCCCCAGGACGTGCGCGGCAGCCCCGCGGCCACCCGCTCCGCGAACTCCCCCAGCGTCGTCGGCTCCGCCGGCTCGCCGATGCGGCCCAGCCCGCGCCACGGGTCGTCGGGGAACGGCCGCAGCGGCACCAGGTCGCCGACCAGCCCCACGGCCCTGGCCAGGGCGTCGGACACGCCCGGATTGGCCACGTCGGCATTGGTGTGGGCGGTGTAGAGGGCGATGTCGTTCTTGATCAGGGTGTGGACGAGGCGGCCCTTGGGGGTGGTCGTGGCGACCGTGGTGGTGCCGCGCAGGTAGAGGGGGTGGTGGGTGACGATCAGGTCGGCGCCCCAGTCGAGGGCCTCCTCGGCCACGGCGGCGACCGGGTCGACCGCGAACAGCACCCGCCGCACGCCCTGCGCCGGGTCTCCGCTGACCAGCCCCACCGCGTCCCACGACTCGGCTCGCGCGGGCGGGTAGGCCGCCTCGAGCACCTCGATCACGTCTGTCAACGTCACAGCAGCCACCTGCGCAGACTACCGGGCCGCGGGGTGGTGCGCGGCGGGCGCGGGAGGGGTGACGGCAGAACGGGGTTCGGCGTAACGTAAGTGCACACTGACATCCGGAGGACGGCATGGCACCTAGCGTCGCGATCATCGGAGCGGGGTTCGGCGGACTGTGCATGGCGATCCAGCTCGAACGGGCCGGGATTCGCTCGTACACGGTGTTCGAGAAGGCCGGGGACCTCGGGGGGACGTGGCGGGACAACAGCTATCCGGGGGCGGGGTGCGACATTCCCTCGCATCTGTACTCGTACTCATTCGAGAAGTACGCGAGCTGGACGCGCCGCTATCCCGAGCAGCCGGAGATCCTCGGGTATCTCACGCATTGCGCCGATAAATACGACGTCAGGCGGAAAATCCGCTTCCGTACGGAAGTGCGGGGGCTGGTCTTTGACGGCCGGAAATGGCAGGTCAGTACCGTCTCCGCCTCCCCGGAGGACTCCGACGACTGGGAGGTCGCGGACGCTTCCGCTGAGGGCGAGGGCGCCGCGGATGACGACGGGGCCGCTGCGGACGATGGCGGCGGGGCCGCTGCGGACGATCGCGGCGGCGCCACAGCGGTCGCGAGCGAGTCCGGTGGACCCGGCGGATCGGGCGGACCCGGCGCGGCCGGCGGGACTGGCGGGACTGGCCCGCAAGGCTGGTCGGGCCCGCAAGGCTGGTCGGGCGCGCAAGGCTGGTCGGGCAGGCCGGGCGGGTCCGGGGTTCCGGGGGACGGCGAGGTCCGGACGGAGGCGTTCGACGTGGTGGTCATGGGCGTGGGGCAGCTCAACCGGCCCAGACTGCCCGACATTCCCGGCATGGCGGACTTCGACGGGGTCTCCTTCCACTCCTCCCGCTGGAACCACGCCCACGACCTCACCGGCGGCCGCGTCGCGGTGATCGGGAACGGGTCGTCGGCCGCCCAGTTCGTGCCGCACGTCGCGGAGCAGGCCGAGCACCTGTACGCCTTCCAGCGCACCCCCAACTGGGTGATCCCCAAGCCGGACGCCACGTTCGGGCCGCTGACGCGGCTCGCCTTCCACTACGTCCCCGGCCTGCAGCGCGCCTACCGGGAGTGGATCTACCGGTATGCCGAGGGCACCCTCTATCCGGCGCTCGCCCAGGGCTGGAGCGTGGACCTGCTGAGACGGCGGGCGCTCGCGCACCTGCGCGACCAGGTGCCCGACCCGGAGCTGCGGGCCAGGCTCACGCCCGACTATCCACCGGGCTGCAAGCGGGTCGTCATCGACAGCTCCTTCTACCCCGCCCTGACCAGGCCCAACGTGTCTCTGGTGACCGACAAGATCGTACGGATGACGCCGGAGGGCGTGCAGACCACCGAGGGCACGTACGAAGTGGACACCGTCATCTACGCCACCGGCTTCAAGAGCACGGAGTTCCTCGTCCCGATGCGGGTCGTGGGGCGCGAGGGGCGTTCGCTGGAGGAGCGGTGGAAGGAGGGCGCCGAGGCGTACCTGGGCATCTCGGTGCCCGACTTCCCCAACCTGTTCCTGCTGTACGGGCCCAACACCAACCTGGGGCACAACTCGATCATCTTCATGATCGAATGCCAGGTGAACCACATCATGGCCTGCCTGCCGCACCTCGCCGCGAACGGGCCCATCGAGGTGCGGCCCGAGGTGATGGCCGCCTGGCGCAGGCAGCTCGACGCGGCCATGGCCAGGATGGTGTGGGGGGCGGAGTGCCAGAGCTGGTACAAGACGGCCGACGGCCGCATCACGAACAACTGGCCCGGCCCCACGACGCTGTACCGCCGCCTGACCTCCCGTCCGCCGTGGCCGGCCTACCGGGTCGTCGGCGCGGAGTAGGACGTGCCATGGCCGGGCCGGACGTGCCTGCCGGCCCGGCGTGCCAGGCCAGGCTCGACATGCCGGGCCGGGCTCGACATCCCGGGCCGGGCAGGACGTGCCGGGCAAGACGTGCCGGACCGGGCAGGACCGGCGAGGTCGGCGGGCCGGCACTTGCCTGGTGGGCCTGGCGTGGAGGCTTGGGTTCGGGTCCGACCGGGGGCGCGGGTCTGGGGCGGGGGTGTCGAACCAGGGTCGTACAAGTGATCCAAAAGATCGGACCTGAGGGCGTTGGAGCAGCTCCTGGCCTCGCGATAACGTCCTGCCATGATGCTTCCCCTGCACCAGCGCGCCGTCGTGGCCGACACTCACAACGATCTGCTCATGGCCGTCTCCGCCAGGCCGCCGCGGCAGTGGGCCTCGTTCTTCCGGGAGAGATGGCTGCCGCAGCTGCTCGACGGCGGCGTGAACCTTCAGGTCTTGCCCGTCTTCATCGACGACCAATACCGGCCGGAGGGCGCGCTGCGGCAGACGTTGCGCATGATCGAGTGCGCCCATGTGCTGGCCGAGGGAAATCCCGACCACGTGCGCGTCTGCGTCGACGCCGACCAGATCGACCGGACGCTCGCCGAAGACAAGATCGCCCTGGTGCTCGCGCTGGAGAGCATGCCGGGCCTCGACGCGAGCGTCGAGCTGATCTCGACCATGCACCGGCTGGGCGTGCGGGTGGCCTCCATCGCGCACTGGGGTCGCACACCGCTGGCCGACGGCAGTGGCGAGGACGCGACGGGCAGCGGCCTGACCTCCCACGGCGTGGCCGCCCTGGCGGAGATGGAACGGCTGGGCATGATCTTCGACGTGTCCCATCTGGGCGCGTCCGGCGTCGCCCACGTGCTGGAGCTGGCCACCAAGCCGGTCATGGCCACCCACTCCTCCGCCCGCGCCCTGCGCGACCACCACCGCAACCTCACCGACGACCAGCTCCGGGGCGTGGCGGAGACCGGGGGCGTGATCTGCGTCAACTTCTTCGCCCCGTTCCTCGCCGAGGACGAGCGGGACATGACGCTCGACCGCCTGCTCGACCACATCGAGCACATCGTGTCGGTCGCCGGCATCGACCACGTGGGGCTCGGCCCCGACTTCATCCGCGAGGTGATGGACGACCTGACGCCGCCGTGCTGCGAAGACCTCCACACGAGAGGCGTCGACCCGAAGCAGTCCGTGCCCGGGCTGGAGGGGCCGGCCGGGCTCCCCATGGTCACGGAAGGACTGCTGGCACGCGGTCTGCCGGAAAAGGACGTCATGCAGATCATCGGCGGCAACGTGCACCGGTTCTTCGGAGAGCGCCTCTCGTGACCCCTTCCCCCACCCCAGCCGCCCTCACCATCGTCCATGCCAGGTCGGTGGATGCGTCCCATCGAGGGACGCCGAGCCCTCCCGACGACACGGCCAATGCCAGACCCGCGGACATGTCCCGTCCAGGAACAGCCGACGCGCAGGGCGACGAAGCCGATGCAAGGCCGGTGGACGTGTTCCACCAGGGAACGGCGAACGCGCCCGGCGACCTAACCCGTACCGGGCCGGTGGACGGAGCCGGCGGTGAGGTGGGGAGACGTACCGGCTGCCGCGACCGCTTTCGTTCGCGAGCACAACCACGACCGGTCCGCCGGCCGATCCAACGACCTTCACGCTTTCACGCTCTACACGGGGGACGAACAGCATGATCGACAACGCTGCCCGGGCAGCCACCGCCGCCGGCATGGTCGAAGACCTGGAGGAGCTGGTTCTGTGCGAATCCTTCTCCAGTGATCTGGAGGCCGTGGGCCGCAGTGCGAAGGTCGTGGCCGCGATGGGCGCCCGGCACCTGGGCGTGGTGCCGGAGTTCCTGGTGATCGAAGGGGTCACCCACCTGCGCTGGTCCTTCGGCACGCCCAAGGTGCTGCTGCTCGGGCACCACGACACGGTCTGGCCCATCGGCACTCTCGCCACGCACCCGTGGTCCGTGGTGGACGGGGTGGCGCGCGGGCCGGGCGTGTTCGACATGAAGGCGGGGCTGGTGCAGACGTTCCACGCGCTGGCCGGCCTCGATTCGCTCGACGGCGTCACGCTGCTGGTCACCGGGGACGAGGAGGTCGGTTCGATCACCTCGGCGCGCCTCATCCAGGACACCGCGCGCGGGCTGGCCGCCGCCTTCGTCATGGAGGCCAGCGCCGACGGCGGAGCGTTGAAGACCTCCCGCAAGGGCACCTCGCTCTACACCGTCAACGTGCACGGCAAGGCAGCCCACGCCGGCCTCGAACCCGAGAAGGGCGCGAACGCGGGGATCGAGCTGGCCCACCAGATCCTGGCCATCGCCGGCCTGGGGGCCGGTGCGACCACGGTCACGCCCACGGTCCTGTCAGGTGGCACGACACTCAACACGGTTCCGGCGGCGGCCACGGTGGGGGTGGACGTCCGGGCGGCGGAGACGGCGGAGCAGGAGCGGGTGGACGCGGCGATGCGCGCGCTCCAGCCGATGGTCGCGGGCACCCGCCTGGAGATCGTCGGCGGGCCCAACCGGCCGCCGCTGGAGGCCGCCATGTCGGCCGACCTCTTCGCACTGGCCCAGGAGCTGGCGGCGGGGCTGGGGCTGGGGCCGCTGACCTCGGCTTCGGTGGGCGGCGCTTCCGACGGCAACTTCACGGCCGGGGTGGGGTGCCCGACGCTCGACGGGCTGGGCGCGGTGGGCGGCGGCGCGCACGCCGACCACGAGCACGTCATCGTGTCCGAGATGCCCGGCCGAACGGCCCTGCTACGCGCCCTGATCGAAGCAGTCCGCACCCGCTGACGCCCCACGGCCTACGGCCTCATGGCCCATGCCCCACGGCCCCACGCTCCCACGGGAATTGCGAGGACTGCGGCGTTGCGGGGATTACGGGGACTGCGGGGGGTCGCGGGCCGTGGGCCAAGCCGGCCGTGCCCGTCCGCGGGGGTGGGACACGGACGGGCAGGGGTCATGGGGTTCGGCGGTAGTTCAGACGACCGGGCCGAGGGTTCTCTTCATGACGCACTCATTGGGGAACTGCCTGAGGTACGAGACCGGCATGCCGTACCAATGGCCTTCCACGGTCACGTCCACCGGAGCGAGGATCAGCTGGCAAGGGCCCGGATCATAGTTGAGGTCTTCGATGTACCCGTTCACGCTCCGCACCGCGTCGCAGGCCAGTTCCGGGCGAGGGTGGAGACCTCCGTCCGGGTCGCAGAACAGGCGCACCGCGTACGCACCGCCCGCTTCGGGCGTGACGGTGATCGTGAGCTGCGCGCTCGCGGCGGCGACGGCGGGAAGTGACGCGAACGGGGCCGCGAGGGTGGCGGCCGCGCCCAGCCCGAGTACGGCAAGCCTGCGGGCGACGGTGTGCGCGAACGGCATGAGAACCTCCTGCTCAATGGACGTCCCGCGGCGGGAGCGCGGCCCCACCATGACTACCGTCTGTGATCGTAAAGGGACTAGAGGTGACACAGCTAGCTAGGCGTGATCACTTGGTTAGGGAGTGGTGTCGGTACTGGGCATAGACGTGATCGCCGAACCGGGCGCGAGACCGGGTCGGACGACGGGGAGAGTGCCTGGTAGGGGGCCGCAGGCTGCGGATCGGGCGGCAGGAAGGGTGCCTGGTGGCAGCGGCAGGCGGCAGGTTGGGGGGTGGGGATTGTGTCTGGTGGAGGGTGGGTGGGCGGAGGAGAGTGCGGGACGAGAGTGATGCGGGGTGGTAATTAACTAGGTATTCCACCGGTGTTTCGGGCCTCTGTAATGTGTGGCGATAGGCAAGCTGAACTGAGGAGATCCGCATGGCGGAATTCACCCCCACCGTTCCTGCGCGAGTCCTACCGGCCGTCGCCATCCGCGACCTTCCCGAACCACCCCGTTCCACCTGGAGAATCATCGGCCCCGGGCTGGTCGGTGCCGGCGTCGGGCTGGCGTCCGGGGAGTTCATCCTCTGGCCGTACATCGCCTCACAGGTCGGGCTCGTCTTCATCTGGGGCGCCGCGATCGGCATCATCACCCAGTGGTTCCTCAACATGGAGATCGAGCGCTACACCCTGGCCACCGGCGAGACCGCGCTGACCGGTTTCAGCCGCATGTGGAAGCACTGGGGCCTGGTCTTCGTGATAATGACGCTCTGTTCCAACCTCTGGCCGGGCTGGGTGACCACGTCCGCGACCATGGTGACGTATCTGACGGGCTCCGGCGAGGGGTCCGTGCGGTGGATCGCGATCGGCATGCTCATCCTGATCGCGCTGAGCCTGACACTGGCACCGGTGATCTACACCGCTCTGGAACGGGTGATCTTCGTGAAGATCGCTCTGGTGGCGACGCTGGCCGTGGTGGCGATCGTGGTCGCGATCAACGCCGAGAGCTGGCTGGAGCTGGGCAAGGGCCTGACCGTCGGGGCCCAGTTCCCGGTGCCGCCGCTGGACTTCGCGGTGCTGATGGGCGCCATCGCGTACGCCGGGGCGGGCGGCGGACAGAACCTGTGCCAGAGCAACTGGATCCGCGACAAGGGCTTCGGCATGGGCCTGTACGTGCCGCGCCTGGTCAGCCCCGTCACCGGCCACGAGGAGGCGGCCGCCTCGACCGGCTTCCAGTTCCCGCCGACGAAGGAGAACCTGGCGCGGTGGAAGCAGTGGTGGCGGTTCGCCAACATCGAGCAGGCGTGGACGTTCGCCATGGTGTCGTTCGTGACGATCGCGCTCATGTCGATGCTGGCCCACTCGACGGTGTTCGGCCGGGAGGGGCTGGCCAACAGCATCGGGTTCCTCCAGGTCGAGGGTCAGGTGTTGCAGGAGGTCGTGGGCACGTGGTTCGGCCTGCTGTTCTGGGTGATCGGGGCGCTGGCGCTGTTCGCCTCGGCCATGGGCATCGTCGACTACACCTCGCGGCTGGCCTCCGACACGCTCAAGACGGTCTACCTGCGCGACAAGCCCGTCTCCGTGAACCGCGTCTACTTCTTCACGGTCTGGGCGATCGCGCTGATCGGGATCGGCATCCTGCTGGCGGGTCTCGACCAGCCGCTCATCCTGCTGGTGTTCTCGGCGTGCTTCGCGGCCGTGATGATGTTCGTGTACTCGATCCTGCTGATCGTCCTCAACCGGCGGGCACTGCCGCAGGAGATCAGGGTGCGCTCGTTCCGGCTGGGAGCGCTGATCTGGTCGGTGGCGTTCTTCGGCACGCTGACCGTGATCGTCGTCATTCAGCAGGCGCAGCGGCTGTTCGGCGGGTAGTGACCGGAACGGGTGATCGACGCCCCGGCGTGCGCTCTCCCTTCTGACTCCACACTCCACACTCCACACTCCACACTCAGGCTCCCGCGCTGCCTCGGCGTGCGGGAGGCGGTGCGGGGAGGTGGTGTGGGGAGGTGGTGTGGGGAGGTGGTGTGGGTGGGGGCAGCCTGCGAGAGGCGGCCTGCGGAAGGCGGCCTGCGGAAGGCGGCCTGCGGGAGGCAGTCCGCTGATGGTTGGGCTGTCTCTCGCATGGATCGTGGCATGACTTGACCTCAAGGTAACTTGAGGAAGCAGACTCGACGGCATGAAGACTGTCGAGGTGACGAAGTTCGGCGGCCCCGAGGTGCTCGTGGCCGCGCAGGCGCCGGACCCCGTGGCGGGGCCGGGCCGGCTCGTGATCGGCGTGTCGGTGGCGGACGTGATGTCCATCGACGCTCAGTTGCGGGCCGGGTGGGGGCGCGACTGGTTCCCGGCCGCGCCGCCGTTCGTGCCGGGGACCGGGGTGGCCGGGCGAGTGCTTTCCGTGGGCGACGGCGTGGACCCCTCCTGGGTGGGGCGGCGGGTCGCGGCGCTGCTCCCCCTCGGCGGCGGGTACGCCGAGCGCGCCGTGGCCGCCGTGGAGACCGTCGTGGAGGTGCCCGATGAGCTGCCCTTGTGGCGGGCGGCGGCGCTGATCCAGGTGGGGCCGGCGGCGTTGAGCCTGGTGACGGCGGCCGGGCTGCGGCCGGGGACGCGGGTGCTGGTCACGGGTGCGGGCGGGGCGCTGGGGCTGCCGATCGTACGGCTGGCGAGCGCGGCGGGCGCGCGGGTGACGGCGGCGGCCCACGGCCCGGAGAAACGCCGCGCGGCCCTGGAGGCGGGGGCGGCCCGGGCCGTCGACTACCCCGAACTGGCCGGTACGGGCGCAACGGCCGACCTCGACCGGCCCTGGCCGAGCGGTGCGGACCAGGCCGGAGGATCCGAACCGCCCGTGGCGGATGGCGGCGGACCGGCGGGCGACAGCGGACCGGCGGCCGACGGCGGACCGGTGAGCGACGGCGGACCGGTGAGCGACGGCGGACCGGTGAGCGACGGCGGACCGGTGAGCGACGGCGGACCGGCGGGCGACGGTGGACCGGTGGAGGGGCGGGGTGGGCGGTTTGAGGTGGTGTTCGACGGGGTCGGCGGGAAGGTGGGGGCCGAGGCGTTCGAGCTGGTGGAACCCGGCGGAACGTTCTTCGCGTACGGGGTGCCCAGCGGGTCTACGGCCCTGATCGACCCGGCGGAGGCCGAGCGGCGCGGGGTGCGGGTGGTCGGTATGGAGCAGGTGCAGTTCGCGCCGGAGGAGTTCAGGCGGCTGGCCGAGCTGACCCTGCGCGAGGCCGTGGCGGGCAGGCTGACCACCGCCGTCGGCCTGGCCCTGCCCCTGGAGCGGGCGGCCGAGGCGCATGCCGCGCTGGAGGCGCGCGCGCTGGTCGGCAAGGCGGTGCTGCTCGTGACCGCCACGGCGGTGCGCTACCGGGAGCATGGCGGGCCCGAGGTGCTGGAGCTGGAAGAGGTACCGCTCCCCCAGCCGGGGCCGGGCGAGGTGCGGGTCGCGGTACGGGCGGCGGGGGTGAACGCCATCGACTGGAAGCTGCGCACGGGCTTCCCCGGTGGCCCCGGCGATCCTCTCGACGGCCCCAGGGGCACGGGGATCGAGCTGGCGGGCACGATCGACGCGCTGGGCCCTGGCGTGACCGGGTGGCGGCTGGGCGACGCGGTGTTCGGGCAGGTGGCGACGGGGGCGGTCGCCACGCACGCGATCGCCGACGCCGCCGCGCTGGCGCCCAAACCGGACGACCTCACGTACGAGGAGGCCGCGGCGTTGCCCGTCGCCGTCGAGACGGCCGGGCGCGCGCTGGACCGGCTCGGGATGGCGGAGAGGACGACGGAGGGAACGGCGGAGAGGACGGCGGAGGGGATGACGCTGCTGATCCACGCGGTGGCGGGTGGCGTCGGGCTGGCCGCGGCCCAGCTCGCCCTGGCCCGCGGGGCCAGGGTCATCGGGACGGCGAGCGAACGGCACCACGCGTTCCTGCGCGCCCTCGGGGTCCATCCCGTCGCGTACGGCGAGGGGCTGGCGGAACGCCTGCCGGAGTCGGTCGATCGGGTGCTGGACGCCTCGGGGCGGGGCGAGCTGGAGCTGTCGGTCCGGCTGACCGGCGACCCGGACAAGGTGGTCACGATCGCGGACCCGGCGGGCGCGGCCCGGCTCGGGGTGCACTTCTCCAGCGGCGGGAAGAGCACGATGCGAGAGGGTTCGGGGGAGGCGTTGCTCGCCGCCGCGCGGCGGGTACGGCTGCCGATCGCCGAGGTGTTCCCCCTGGAGCGCACGGCCGACGCGCATCGCCGCAGCCAGGACGGGCACCTGCTGGGCAAACTGATCATCACCACGGAATCGTTCTTGCCGCGTTGACCGGCACACTGGTGCCATGTTGGAAACCTCGGCCCGCCTGCTCAAGCTGCTGTCCCTGCTGCAGGCCCACCGTGACTGGTCGGGCCCGGAGCTGTCGGCCAGGCTCGGCGTCTCGACCAGGACGATCCGCAACGACGTCGAGCGTCTGCGCTCGCTCGGCTACCCGGTGCACGCGACGCCGGGCGTGGCGGGCGGGTACCGGCTGGGCGCGGGGGCGGCGCTGCCGCCGCTGCTGCTCGATGACGAGGAGGCGGTCGCGGTGGCGGTCGGGCTGGGCCGGGCGGCCGGGGGCGGGGTCGAGGGGATCGAGGAGACCTCGGTGCGCGCCCTGGCCAAGCTGGAGCAGGTGCTGCCGTCGCGGCTGCGCCGCCGGGTGAGCGCGCTCAACGCCTACACGGTGCAGATCACGGGCAACGCTCCGCCGGTCCCGCCGGAGGTGCTGACCACGCTGGCGAACGCGGCCCGCGACCACGAGCGGCTGCGTTTCGACTACACCGGCCATGGGGGCGGGGCGAGCGTGCGGAACGTGGAGCCGTACCGGCTGGTGCACCGGCACGGGCGCTGGTACCTGCTGGGCTACGACGTGGACCGGGAGGACTGGCGCACGTTCAGGGTGGACAGGGTGTCGCCGCGCACCCCGTCCGGTCCCCGCTTCACGCCGCGCGAGCTGCCGGGAGAGGGCGACGTGGCGGCGTACGTGGACAAGGGCGTGAACACGGCGATGTGGCGGTACCACGCGACGGTGCTGCTGCACGCGCCGGCCGAGCGGATGGCGGCGCTGCCGCTGCGCCTGGAGGTCGAGCCGGTGGACGAGGCCACGTGCCTGCTGAAGCTGGGCGGTGACGACATCAACGGGATCGCGGTGTGGATCGGCTTCCTCGGCGTGGACTTCGAGGTGATCGACCCGCCGGAGCTGGCCGAGCACGTCCTGACCCTGTCCGAGCGCTACAAGCGCGCGGTCAGCCGGCGGTGAGCGGGGCGCGGCACGCCGGTCAGCGGCCGGTGAGCGGGGCGCGGCACGCCGGTCAGCGGCCGGTAAGGCCGCGGTCAGCGGGCGCGGCGAGGCTCGATGGCATGAAGAACATGACGCACGTGGCGGGCGGCAAGAACGACTTCCAGCTCGTCACCCACCTCACCCTCACCGGCGGGCAGCACGAGATCGGCCGGGCGCTCGCCGAGGAGGCCCGCCGCCTGGGCTGGTCCCCCCAGCCGATCGACCCGGCCGTGAGCCGCGCGCGCAGGACGTGGTTCGAACGCCACTGGCCGCAGCACCACGCCCGCATGGACGGCGCGGCGGAGGCGCTCGGCCTGGACCCGGAGCAGGACGAGCTGGCCCTCGACTGCCTGGGCTTCCTGCCGGAGGACTCGGGCTGCTCGGCGCTGTGGGTGCCGCCGTCGGCGGCGACGGACGGCCACGGCCGGGTGGGCCGCAACTACGACTTCTTCCCCACCACGACCAGCGAGGTCATGGGCGGGCAGCCCCGGCCGGGCGAGCTGCCGATGGCCTCGCGCCCGTACGTGATCACCACGATCCCGGACGAGGGGCTCTCCTCCACGGTGATCACGATGTCGGTCCTCGACGGCTGCATGGACGGCATCAACTCGGCCGGGCTGGCGGTCATGCTGCTGATCGCCGACTTCGAGAGCGCCGCGCCGCCGGAGAGCGACACGCCGCAGGTCGGGGTGGACAGCGTGCAGCTGCCCCGGTTCCTCATCGACACCTGCGAGAATGTGGACCAGGCCAAGCAGGCGCTGCTGGGCGCCAAGCAGTACGACCACGGCATGCCCCTGCACTACCTGGTCGCCGACGCCAACGGGCAGGCGTTCGTGTGGGAGCGGGGCAAGGACGGCAGCGAGCACATCGTGGAGTTCGGCGACGGGCCGCTCTGCGTCACCAACCACCTGCTGCACCGCCATCCCGACCCGATGAACCTGCCCGCGGACAGCGAGGGCAGTTTCGCCTCCTTCGCCCGCCTGCGCGCGCTGTACGAGAGCAGCAAGGGCGCCACGATGTCGGCCGGGGACCTGCGCGAGGCCCTGCGTGCCGTCCGGCCGGCGGAGGACCCGGCCGTGCCGTTCCGCACGTTGTGGAGCACGGTCTTCGACACCGCGGACCGTACGCTGTCGACCTGCTTCTACCTGGGCGACGGGCGTTACACCGAGGAGCTGGAGTTCTCGGCCAGGTAGTCGGCGCGCACCTTCGAGCGCGACAGCTTGCCCGTCGGGGTGCGCGGGAGCTCCTCGCGGTATTCGATCACCTTCGGCTGCTTGAACCTGGCGATGCGCGGCCCGCAGTGCTCCAGCAGCTCGGCGGTGAGCGCGGGGCCGGGCGTGACGCCCTCGGCCGGCTGCACGAGGGCGACCACGTTGTGGCCCCACTCCTCGTCGGGCACCCCGATCACGGCGACGTCGGCCACGGCGGGATGCTCCAGCAGAGCGGCCTCGATCTCGGCGGGGTAGATGTTCACCCCGCCGGAGACGATCAGGTCGGTGCGCCGGTCGCACAGGAACAGGTAGCCGTCGTCGTCCAGGTAGCCGATGTCGCCCGGCGCGTACCAGTCGCCGCGCATGCTGGCGGCCGTCTTGGCCGGGTCGTTCCGGTACTCGAACGAGCCGAGGCTCGACCTGATGTAGATGAGGCCGGGCTCGCCCGGCGGCAGCTCGTTGCCGTCCTCGTCGAGGATCCTGGCCTCGAACATGGGCGCGGGCCGGCCCACGGTGCCCGGCCTGGCCAGCCAGTCGTGCGGTTTGACGGAGAAGGCGATGGTGGACTCGGTGGAGCCGTAGTACTCGTACAGGACCGGCCCCCACCACTCCATGATCCGCTGTTTGACGGCGACGGGGCAGGCGGCGGCGGTGTGGATGACCTGGCGCAGGCTGGAGAGGTCGTACGTGGCCCTGACGTCCTCCGGGAGCTGCAACATCCGGTGGAACATGGTCGGCACCATCATCGCGTTGGTCACCCGGTGCCGCTCGATGAGCTCCAGGATGTGCACCGGGTCGAACCTGGGCGTGATCACCACGGTGTGCCCGAAGTGCAGCGCGAACTGGGCGTGCGCGCACGGCGCGGAGTGGTACATCGGCGAGGTCACCAGGTGCACGCCGTCGCCCGGCTTCAGGTCCACCACCTGGTCGAAGAACCAGGCGTAGAGGGGCACGATCTCCTCGGGCGCGGCGCCGGGCAGCTTGCGCTGCACGCCCTTGGGGAAGCCGGTGGTGCCCGAGGTGTACCACATGACGGTCCCGGCGGTGCGGCCGGCGGGCGCGTCCGCCGGCTGTCCCGCCGCCAGCCCGTCCGTGCCGACCTCCCCGCCGGGCACGGCGTGGCCGGCGTCGGTGACGACCACCTTGGCGTCGCAGTCGTCGAGGATGTACGCCACCTCGGAGGCGGTCAGATGCCAGTTGATCGGCACGTAGTAGAGGCCGATCTGCCCGGTCGCCATGACCATGACCAGGGCGTCGATGCCGTTGGGCAGCACGCCGGCCACGACGTCCCCGGTGGTGAGCCCGCGGGCGCGCAGGCCGTGGGAGACCTGGTTGACGCGGGCGAGCAGGTCGCCGTACGAGGTCCTGGCGCCGTCGGTGTCGATCACCGCGAGGCGGCCGGGGTCGGCGGCGGCGATGGAGTAGAAGCCCGGTAGCCCACTGATGTCCATCACAGCTCCAGCAGTTGCGCGAGACGGGCGCGGTGGATCCGCGGGGGGCCCAGCAGCACTTCGTTCGCCTTGGCCCGCTTGTAGAACAGATGCGCGTCGTGCTCCCAGGTGTAACCGATGCCCCCGTGCAGCAGCAAGTGGTCGCGGGCCACCTCGAAGCAGGCGCGGCCGACGTACGCCTGGGCGAGGGCGGCGGCCTCGGGCAGGTCGGCGGGGGACTCGTCGGTGGCCCAGGCGGCGTATCGGACGATGGACTCGGCCTGTTCGAGCTTGCAGTGCATGTCGGCGAGCTTGTGCTTGACGCCCTGGTAGGAGCCGATGTAGCGGCCGAAGGCCACGCGGACCTTGGCGTAGGCCACGATGGCGTCCAGGGCGGCCCGCATCACGCCGAGCTGCTCGGCGGCCAGGGCCACGCGGAGCCGGTCGAGGATCCCGCTCTCCGGCGCCGGGCCGAGCACCCGGGCGGGCGCGGCGTCGAGCGTCACCAGGGCCTGGCCGCGCGTGAGATCGAGCGTCTCCAGCGGGGTCCTGGTCACGCCCGGCCCGGCCAGCTCGACGGCGGTCATGACCAGGCCGTCCGCGCCGTGCGCCGGCACGACCAGCACGTCGGCCTCCATGCCGGACAGCGTGCGGGGCAGGACGCCGCTGACGGCCGCGCCGTCGTGGGTCAGCTCGGCGCCGTCGATGGTGGCCGCGATCCGGCCCTCGGCGATGCCGCTGAGCAGCTCCTTGTCGGGCACCTGGGTCAGCGCGAGCGCGGTGAAGGCGGTGGCGAGGAACGGCCCCGGCAGGAGCGCGGCGCCGGTCTCCTCCAGGACCACCGCCAGCTCGGCCATGCCGGCGCCCGAGCCGCCGTACTCCTCGGGGACGACCAGCCCCGGCAGGCCCAGCTCGCCGTTGAGGCGCGTGTAGACCTGCGGGTCGTAGCCCTGGCGGGCCTTGGACAGCGGCGAGGCGGTGCTCAGGTATCCCCGGACGGCCGCGCGCAGCTCCTGCTGTTCCTGGCTGAGTACGAGCTTCACGCCTGTGTCCCCACCTTCAGATCCTTGAACGGCACGGTCTTGTCCACGCGCGGCTCCGGCGGCAGGCCGAGCACGCGGTCGCCGACGATGTTGCGCATGATCTCGTTGGTGCCGCCGCCCAGCGCCATGCCGGGGGCCAGCGAGATCGCGCGGGCGAGGGGATGGTCGGCCAGCGCGGCCTCGGGGCCGACGAGCCGCGTGCCGAGGTCGGCCTGGTACATCGCCAGCTCGGCCAGCAGCAGCTTGGCGGCGCTGCCGCGGGCGCCGGGGAAGATGCCGGCCTTGGTCTCCTGGGCCAGCCGCTGGTTGAACAGCGCCAGCGCGCGGCTGCGGATGTGCAGCTCGACCAGCTCGTCGCGGACCAGCGGGTCACTGGTGTCGACGACCTCGCGCAGCGCCTCCAGCGAGGCGGGGTTGTCCTTCTGCCCGCCCATGCCGACGCCCGCCGAGATCGACAGCCGCTCGTGCAGCAGCGTCGTGACGGCCACGCTCCAGCCGTCGTTGACCTCGCCCACGCGGTGCTCGTCGGGGATGGGGACGTTGTCGAAGAAGATCTCGTTGAAGTTGGCCCGGCCGGACATGTCCTTCAGCGGCCTGACCGTCACCCCCGGGTGGTGCATGTCGATGACGAACATGGTCAGGCCCTTGTGCTTGGGCACGTCCACGTCGGTCCTGGCCAGCAGCAGGCCCCAGTCGGCGTGGTGGGCGACCGAGGTCCACACCTTCTGGCCGTTGACGATCCACTGGTCGCCGTCGCGTACGGCCCTGGTCTGCAGGCTGGCGACGTCGCTGCCGGCGCCGGGTTCGGAGAAGAGCTGGCACCAGATCTCCTCGCCGCGCAGCAGCGGGCGGATGAACCGGGCGCGCTGGGCGTCGGTGCCGCGGTCGACGATGGTGGGCCCGGTCATGCCCAGGCCGATCATGAAGACGTTCGTGGGGAGGGTGTAGTGGCGGGCCTCCTCGGCGAACACGCGCTCTTCGGCCTGGGTCAGCCCCTGGCCGCCCCACTGTTCCGGCCAGGTGATGCCGGAGTAGCCGGCGTCGTACAGCTTGGCCATGAATTCCTTGACGCGGGTGAGGCCGTCGGCCTCGGGGTGGTCGTCGGATGGAGCGTTCTCCTGCAGCCAGGCTCGGGCCGCACGCCGATACTCAGCAAGGTTCACATCGACTCCTCGGCATCAGTGCTCACTTACTTTAGTCACGATGGGGCGACTGGTACAGAGCAATGCTCTGGAGGTCCCGGCGACAGGTTCGGAGGTTCTGCCCGTTTCGTCCTTTGAAGGGCAGCCATTGGGGGTATGAGGGCCCCGACCGAAAGGCATTCCGGTGATCTGGTTACCATGATCAACGTGACTGTCGGTGAACGCGGAAACCCGGCCGTACGGGGATTCCCCGGACCAGCGCAGTCCACGCCCGGTTTGTCCTATTAGCCTCATGAACAGAAGTTAGAGTTACTCGCTGTGACAACAGGTTTCAGCCGATTACGGCGCGAGGATTTGCTGAAGACGGCCTGCGAGGTGATCGCGGAGCAGGGATTCGGGCATACCAGGACCCTGGACATCGCCAGGGCCGCCGGAGTCAGCCAGGCGTTGCTCTTCTACCACTTCGAGACCAAGGAGCGACTGCTCGCGCAGGCCTTCGGCTATGCGGCCCGCCTGCACCTCAACGCGCTGGCCGACGTCGAACGCTCAGAGGGCACCCCCACCGAGCGCCTCCGCTCCCTGCTGCGGCTCTGCTCCCCCGCGATCCCCACCGAGGGGTGGCGGCTGTGGATCGACGCCTGGTCCGAGGCGATGCGCAGCGCCGAGCTGGAGGAGACCTCGCGCCGGATCGACGCCAGGGGCCGCACGCTCATGCGCGGCATCATCGAGTCGGGCGTGGCCTGCGGCGAGTTCACCTGCGAGGACCCCGACGCGACCACGTGGCGGCTGTTCGCGCTCATCGACGGGCTGGCGGTGCAGACGCACACGCATCCCAAGGTGTTGTCACGGCGGCGGGTCAACGTACTGATCCGCACGGCGGCGGCCAAGGAACTGGGGGTGCCGGCGGAAAAGCTGTGATACTCACCCTTCCCAGCCTTATTGGACTTTACGTACAATTGCTGGGCGAGGAGAGGAGTGCACGCGATGACATCCGCACCGAGGACATCCGCACCGGGCTCCATCGCCGCCAGGGAACGCGACGAGCAGGTCGCCGGCCGCAGCGCGTACCAGGCGGTCATCGAACGCCTCTCGAAGGCGTCGGTGGACAAGCACTGGGAGCCGTACCGCGACATTCCCTGGGACGACCCGGAGTTCCTCGTCGACCCGGCCGATCCGCGCTGGGAGCTGCCCGAGGTGGACCGGCTGGGCGGGCACCCCTGGTACCGCAGCCGCTCCCCCGAGGTCCGCGCGCGGATCGGGCTGTGGCGCGTGGCCACGGCCATGAAGATCGGCCTGCAGTTCGAGAACCTGCTCAAGCGCGGGCTGCTCAACTACGCCTACCGGCTGCCTAACGGGTCCCCCGAGTTCCGGTACGTCTACCACGAGACCATTGAAGAGGGACATCACGGGATGATGTTCCAGGAGTTCGTGAACCGTACCGGGATGCCGATCCGCGGCATGCCGCGGCCGCTGTCGCTGATCGCCCAGGTGGCGCCCTGGATCCCGCTCATCTCGACCGAGCTGTTCTTCGTGTTCGTGCTGGGCGGCGAGGACCCGATCGACCACGTCCAGCGCAGGGTGCTCAAGGACGGCAGGGCGCACCATCCGCTGGAAGAGACGATCATGCGCATCCACATCGCCGAGGAGGCCAGGCACATCTCCTTCGCCCGGCACTACCTGCGCAACCGGGTGCCGCGCATGCCCGCCCACCGCAGGCTGCTGCTGGGCATCGCCGCGCCGCTCGTCCTCGGCGTGATGGCGCGCATCATGCTCGCGCCGCCCGGGGCGATGATCCGGCGCTTCAGGATCCCCGCGAACGTGGTCGCCGACGTCTACCTGCGCAATCCCGGCGCCAAGCAGGAGGTCCGCGACTCGGTCGGCAAGACGCGGGAGCTGTGCGCCGAGCTCGGGCTGGTCAACGCGCTGACGCGGCGGATCTGGCAGGTGATGGGCATCTGGGACGCCCCCGCGCCGAAGCCCCGCTGACCGGTCTCGCCCCCTGATCAGCACCCGCCCGCCGGCCGGTTTCGCCTGCTCCTCGGGGTGCGCCCGCCGAACTCGTCCGCCGTGGATGGGACCATATACAGGTCAGCGACGTGTATATGGAAGGTTCTGATCTGTGAGGCGGCTACTCACGGTCCTGCTGCTCGCCCTCGCCGCGGTGGGGGTGCTGCACTCCCCCGCGCAGGCGCACAACGTGCTCATCGGCAGCGACCCCCAGGACGGGGCCACGCTCACGGCCTCGCCCGCCCAGGTGACGCTGGTGTTCGACCAGGCCGTGCGCCAGGGATACGCGCAGGTCGGCGTGACCGGGGCGGACGGGTCGGCGTGGGCCGACGGGAGCGCCGTGGTCGCGGCCGAGCGGGTGTCGGTGAAGGTGAAGCCGCTGCCGGCCGGCGGGTCGTACACCGTGGGCTACCGCATCCTGTCCGCCGACGGGCACCCGGTCACCGGGAAGATCAGCTTCAGCCTGGCCGCGTCCGCCTCCGGGGTCGCGGCGGCGGACGCCGCCCAGGGCGCGGGCGCGGAGGCGGCCGAGGCGGCGGCGAACGGCGGGGCCGGGATGGCCGTGGTGTGGATCGTGGCGGCGCTGCTGGTGCTGGGCGCCGGCACGGCCGTGGCCCTGCGCCGCGCCGCCCCCGCCAGGACGGCCGGGGCCGCGGGGACCGGGGCCGCGGGGACCGGGGCCGCCGGGACCGGGGCCGCCGGGACCGCCGGGACCGGGGCCGCCGGGACCGGGGCCGCCGGGGGCACTGTCCCCGAGGCGGTTTCCGGGGGTGCTTCCGGGAGCGCTTCGGAGGCCGCGGGTGAGGGGAGCCGCTCGTGACCGCGCTCGCGCCCGCGCTGCCGCGGCAGCGCGTCGGCGGGCGGGTCGTGGCCGGGGCGTTCGGCGTCTGCGCCGTCGTCGCAGCCGTGGCGGCCAGCTCCTTCACCGCCCAGGAGTCCGTGCCGGGCATCCCCATGCCGGGGCCGGTCGTCTCGATCGGCCTGCCCGTCGTGCGGGTGCTGCTCGACGTGGCCGCCGTCGCCGTGGTGGGGCTCAGCCTGCTGCCCAAGCTGCTCGGGTTCAACCGGCCGGAGCGCACGGAGCCCGTGCTGCTCAGGGTGCGCCCGCTGGCCGTGATGGCCGCCTGGGCCTGGGCGATCTGCGCGCTGCTGACGATCGTCTTCCAGACCGCCGAGCTCAACCCGGGCCGGGTGCCGACGTTCGGGCTGATCGCCGACTATGTCGGGAGCGTCGGCACCGGCCAGGGGCTGCTGTTCAGCGCGGCGTGCGCGCTGGCGGCGGCCGGCATCGGGCTGATGGCGGTGCGGTTCGGGGAGAAGGTGCCGGCGGAGCTGCGGATCATCGTGGCGCTGTTCGGGCTGCTGCCGATCCCGGTGACCGGTCACGCGGTCAACTCGGTCTGGCACGACCCCATCATGATCTCGATGGAGATCCACGTCATGGGCGCGGCGGCGTGGACCGGCGGGCTGGTGGCCACGGCCGCGTTCCTGGCGCCGCACCGCGACCTGCTGGCCGTGGTGCTGCCGAAGTTCTCCAGGATGGCCTCGGTGTGCCTGCTCCTGGTGGCACTGTCCGGGCTGGTCACCGGGCTGGGCACGATGGCGCTGACGCCCGGCGTGACGCTGCCGGACGCGATCCTGACCAGCCACTACGGGCTGCTGGTCGTGGTCAAGACGGCGCTGGTCGCGCTGATCGTGCCGCTGGCGGCGCACATCCGGTTCCGGCTGCTGCCCGCCGTGCGCCGGGGGCGGGCCACCGCCATGGCCGGCTGGGCGGTGGCCGAGGTGAGCGTGATGGGGCTGGCGTACGGCGTGGCGGTGGCGATCACCCGCGCCTCGATCGCCTGAGCGTCCCCCGTCCCCGTCCGGCCGCGCCACCGGGTGCGGCCGGACGGGGACGATGCTGTGACGGCATGCTGTCACGGCGTCCCCGGGGGTGATCCTTATGGCGTGGCGGGGGCGATGACGGGGCGGGGTGGCGTGGTCTCGACCGGCCGGAGGTTGCGCCGGCCGGCCGCGTACTCGATGGCCAGCCAGGTGGCCAGCAGTCCGAGCCCGGCCCACAGCGCCGAGGGGGTGGCCGGCGGCGGCGCGCCGAGCAGCCCCTCCTGGCCCTTGATCGCGCCGTACACCGGGCCCATGACCGCGCTCTGCGCCACCAGCGCGCCGTAGGCGCCGGCGGTCACGACGGCCGCCCCGAGCACCGCGCGCACGACCGGCAGGCGCAGCAGGAACGCCACGTCCACCAGCAGCCCGGCGACCACCATGAAGAACGGCACCGCGGACGGCGGGAACCCGGTGAAGGTCAGCAGCGGCCACAACACCGTCCTGAACCCCACGTAACCGGCCGCGATCAGCGTGGCGGCGCCGAACCTGCCGATCATCACCCTGGCCGCGACCAGCACCGACAGCACGGCGATCACCGCGTAGACCGGATAGAGGAAGTCGGGCACGGGCAGCGTGAACCCGGCCATCATCGTCCGGTCGATCGGCCGGCCCATCTGGTCGGCCGCGAACTGCAGCAGGATCGGCTCGGCGTAGGTGGCCCCGTTGTCCCAGGCGCCGAGCGACAGGATGCCGTATTCCTGGTGCTGCTCGGGGAAGTGCACGTTCTCCAGGAAGAACGCGAACAGCGCGCCCAGCACCACCACGCGCTCCCTGCCTTGGGGCGCCCCCATGAACCAGCCGCGGATGACCCCGGCGATCATGAAGAACGTTCCGACGTAGAGCATGATGTGCGACGGGCTCCACGAGGTGATGTCGAGCCCGTTGACGCGGTGGTTGATCAGGTCGAGCGGCACGGCGACCAGGAAGATGCCGGTGCCCCACTGGATGAGCCTGAGCGCGGCCTTGTCCACGCCGTAGCCGGTGTAACCGTGGATCACGGTCAGGGCGACGGCGATGACCGTGCCGACGGAGTTGAGCAGGTGGGGCGGGGCCAGGTCGTCGCGCAGCCACTTGAAGTGCCACGAGACGTCCCAGGCCGAGCCGAGCACCTTGAGCGTGAACGCCGCCAGCCAGCCGAAGTAGAGCACCCTGAACAGGTCGTGCGGGGTCTCGCGGCCCGCCTCGCCGCGGGTCCAGTAGGGCAGGGCCCAGGCGGCGGCCCTCTTGAACGATGCTGGAGACTTCACGGCAGAGAATCTTACGGTCATCGGCCGCGCCGCCCCTCGACGACCCGGTACGGCCCGTGCGGCGTGATCCTCTCGCCGTCACATAGAGGCTCTCAAGGAGAACATGAGGGGGATCCTGGGGGCCTCGCCGGGCATGCGGTAAACGCCCTCCTCGCCGGTGAGGGTGGCGAAGCGGCGGAAGAGGGTGTGGTCGTGCTCGTGCAGGAACTCCACGCGCAGCCCGGCCGCCGCGATCGCGGTGACGATCTCGCCGAGCCCGTGCCTGAACTGCACGGAAGTCTGGTGTTCGAGCACGTCGTCGCCGGCGTAGGAGTACGGGTCCGCATAGACGTGGGGGCCGCGGTCGAAGTAGTCGTGGGTGACCCGGGTGCCCGTCTCGTCGTCCAGGACGTCGGTGAACGGGTGAAACTCCGCGATGTACAGGAATCCGCCCGGCCTGAGCAGGGCGGCGACCGTCGCGGCCCAGCGCGTGACGTCCGGCAGCCACACCAGGGCGCCGACGCCCGTGTAGACGATGTCGTAGGTCGCGCCGCCGAGCGCCTCCGGCGCGTCGTAGACGTCGGCCGCGACGAACCTGGCCGGGATGCCGCACTCCCCGGCGATCCGCGCGGCCTCCCCGATGGCGGCGTCGGAGAGGTCGAGGCCGGTCACCCGCGCGCCCCGCCTGGCCCAGGACAGGGTGTCGAGGCCGAAGTGGCACTGCAGGTGGACCAGGTCACGGCCCGCGACGTCACCCACCTCTTCCAGCTCGAACGGCCGCAGCGCGCTGCCGCCCGCCCGGAAGCCCGCGACGTCGTAGAAGTCGCTGGTGACGTGGACGGGGACGCGGGCGTTCCAGTTGGCCCGGTTGATCCGCAGGTAGTCGTGCATGATCGCGATGGTAGGCGGGCGTTCGCGGCCGGCGCACGGGCATTTCCCGGCGTTCGTCATCCCGCGGACGCGCGGTTTCGGTGCGGGAGGCGGCGCAGGCGTACGGGGAGGTGTTTGAGGCCGTTCTGGAAGTTGGAGGTGAGCCGGCGCGGGGTGCCCGCCAGTTCGACCTCCCACCTCAGCAGTTCCCTGAAGACCGCGCGGAGCTGCGCGCGGGCCAGGTGGGCGCCCAGGCAGAAGTGCGGGCCGAAGCCGAAGCTGACGTGGTCGTTGGGGGTGCGGGCGATGTCGAAGCGGTCCGGTTCGGGGAAGACGGACGGGTCGCGGTTGGCGGAGGCGTGGTAGACGACCACCTTGTCGCCCGCCCGTACGGACCGGCCGGCGAGGGTGAGGTCGCGGGTCGCCGTACGTCTGAAGTGCATGACCGGGGGCCAGAAGCGCAGCATCTCCTCGATCGCGGAGTCCAGCAGGGAGGGGTCCGCGCGCAGGCGGGCGAACTCGGCGGGATGGCGCAGCAGCGTGAGCAGCCCGCCGGGGATGCCGTTGCGCAGGGTCTCGTTCCCGGCGACGGCGAACAGGAAGAACATGTTCTCGAACTCCGCCTCGGTCAGGCCGCCCTTGCGCATGGCCGACATGACGGACTCGCCGTCCACGGGGTTCTCGGCCAGGGCGTGCGCGTAGGCGAACATGTCGGCCAGCGCCGCCCTGGACCGCGGATTGACGCCCGGCCGGAGCTCGGGCCTGGCCGCGAGCGCCGACCGGCCCATGGGGGTGAGGGCCGCGACGTCCGCCGTGGACAGGCCCACGTAGTCGTCGTCCTGGTAGCCGATCACGCGTGAGGCCCAGTCGTACAGCAGCCGCCTGTCCCGGGCCGGCACCCCCATGACGTGGGCCAGCGTCCAGACCGGCAGATCGGCGGCCACCTCCACGAAGTCGCACTCGCCCTCCGCGAACAGCGCCGCCGCCCGCTCCTCGATCGTCCGCTCCAGCGCGCGCACGGCGCGCGGGGTGAAGGCCGCCGCCACGATCCGGCGCAGCCGGGAGTGGCCGGGCGGGTCCATGTTCAGCATCTGCATCTGAACGAAGCGCAGGTCGGCCGGGGTGTCGGGGTCGCGGATCTGGGTGGCGCCGAGGTGGGAGGAGAAGTCCTCCGGGGTACGGAGCACGTGCTTGACGTCGGCATGCCGGAACACCGCCCAGTAGCCGGGGCCCTCGCGCCACGGGCCGACGGGCGGCTCCGGGACCCAGCAGACGGGTGACTCCTCGCGGAGACGGGCGAACAGGTCGTACGGGACGCAGGTCTCGTACGTGGACGGCATGAAGATCTCCACCACCGCCCGCTCCCCACCGTCACCCGCCGCCCGCCCGGCACGGCCGGGCCCTTCGACGCGGCCCTCACCCGAACACCCGGCCCCCGGCCCTCCCCCGCGCCCCTCGCCCGAGCGCCCGGCCCCCGGCCCTCCGGCGCGGCCCTCGGCTGGACGCCCCGCGTCTTGGCCGTCACCCTCGCCCGTCCCTGCGCCCGTCCCTGCGCCCATCCCTGACATGCCGTCCTCCCGGCTCTTGTCCACAGGCATGTCGAGTCGGCGGCGGCTTGTCCACAGAACCCGAACGCCGCCCCTCAACCTCCCCGTCCAGCGTGCATGATGTCCGCGTGACTCCAGAAGACGCAGAGGCGATCCTCCAGGACTACTTCGCCCCCTGGATCAAGCAGCTCGGTCTGCGGGTGGAGGAGGTGGGCGAGCGGCGCGTCGTCGTGCGGCTGCCGTGGTCCGACGACCTGGCCAGAGAGGGCGGCGGGCTGTGCGGCCAGGCCATGATGGCGGCGGCCGACACGGCCACGGTCCTGGCCGTGTCGGCGGCGCGGGGCGGGTTCGTGCCGATGACCACCGTCCAGCAGTCCACGACCTTCCAGCGGCCGGTGGTGGGCAAGGACGTCCTGCTCGACGTGCGCATCACGAAGCTGGGCCGCACGCTGGCCTTCACCGAGATCACCCTCACGGCCGAGGGCTCCACGGAGACCGCCGCCCACGCCACGACCGTCTACGCGATCATGGGCTGACCAGGCGACCAGGGCCGCGGAGGCCGCCCTCCCTCCCCGGAGAGCGACGACCGGCGCCACACCCATGCCGGCCGGAACGGCCCGCCTGATCCGCGGCGCCGCAGCCCGTGCCGGCCCGGAGCGGCCCGCCTGATGCGTGGCATCGCGCCCCGTCCCGGCGCGGACAGGCTCGCATGACCCGTGGCCCGATCACCGCCGCCCTTATCTGACAGGTAATCGCCAAGCCGCACCGATCCGAGGAGACTGACGAGTGCACACACCGCCATAACGGATTTAAAGGATGAATCATGACGACTTTGGGCACTGTGCAGGAGCTGCTTCGCCGGATCGGTGAGGGTGACGTCGACCGGGCCGCCGAGATGTTCGCCGAGAAGTGCGACTGGGGCTACAACTGGCCGGCGGAGGGGCACCCGGCGGTGCCGTGGATCCGTCCCCGGTCGAGCCGTAGTGACGCGGCGGACCTGTTCCGCGCGCTGCGGACCTACCACGTGCCCGAGCTCAACGAGACCACCGTCGCCCGGATCCTCGTCGACGGGGACGACGCGGTCGTGCTGGGCGAGTTCACCCAGACCGTCACGGCCACGGGGCGACCCTTCACGTCCGCGTTCGCCCTGCATCTCACGGTCACCGACGGCCAGATCAGCCGCTACCACATCTACGAAGACAGCCTTGCCGTGGCCAGGGCGCACTCCGAGGCCTCCCCGGAGCACCAGGCCCCGTGACGGGCGTCCCCCCGGAGGTTCCATGATCCACCAGTCCGCCTTTCGGCAGGTCCCGGCGAGAGTGCCGTCTCAGCGATCTCTCAGGTGCGGTAAGTAGGCTCACCGCATGAAGCGTGTGGCCGCCCTGGTGGTGGCGCTCGCCCTCATCGGGGTGACGACGTGGCTCGTGTGGCCGTCGGCTCCCGAGGTGCGGGGCCAGGACCAGCAGATAACCGTCGTCGACGGACCAGCCGACGACCAACGGGTCGAGCTCGATACGACGTTCTTCCCGCCGCCTGATGGCGGGAAGGCGCCTGCCGTGCTGCTCGCCCACGGTTTCGGCGGCAGCAAGCAGAGCATGCGCGACCAGGCGGTCCGCCTCGCCCAGCAGGGTTACGCCGTGCTGACCTGGTCGGCCCGCGGCTTCGGGCGCTCGACCGGGCAGATCGCGCTCAACTCGCCCGACTACGAGGTCAAGGACGTCAAGCAGCTCATCGACTGGCTGGCCAAGCGTCCCGAGGTGCAGCTCGACGCCTCGGGCGACCCGCGCGTCGGCATCGCGGGCGGCTCGTACGGCGGCGCCATCGCGCTGATGACGGCGGCCCACGACCAGCGCGTGGACGCGATCGTCCCGCAGATCACCTGGTCCGACCTGGCCGACGCCCTCTTCCCCAACGCCGCCACCACCGCCACCACGGGCTCCACCGGCACCACCACCGGCACCACCGGAGCAACCTCTGCCACCGGCGCCACCGGTCAGCCCACCGGCAGTGCTGCCGATCCCTCCTCGGGCGGGCAGGAGGCGGATGCGGCCACCGGTGGCGCGACGGGCACCGCCCCCTCCACCGCCGGTCAGGCGGCGGTCGCGAGCGGGGTTTTCAAGCGCATGTGGGCCGGGATCTTCTTCGGTCAGGGTGTCTCGCTGGACACCATGTCGCTGCTCGGGCGCAGGGAGGCGGCGGGGCCGCTGACGGCGGAGCAGGCGCGGTGCGGCAGGTTCCTGCCCGCGATCTGCGACATCTACCAGCAGGTCGCCAAGGACGGCAGGGCCACCCCGGAGGCGATCGCGCTGCTGCGCGAGTCGAGCCCGGTCACGGTGGCGAACCGGATCAAGGCGCCCACCCTGCTCATCCAGGGCCAGCGCGACTCGTTGTTCCCGCTCAGCCACGCCGACGCCAACGCCAGGGCCATCGCCTCCGCCGGCACGACGGTGAGCCTGGCCTGGTTCGACGGCGGGCACGACGGCGGCAACGGCGAGGCCGACTGGCTCTTCGACCAGTCGGCGGCCTGGTTCGCCCGCTATCTGAAGGGTGAGGGCTCGGCGGAGGCGGCGCCGCCGGTGAGCGCGTTCACGGTGACGCGTGACGGCGGGCGCGACCCCGGCACCCGCCAGCGCGTCCGGCTCCACCCGGAGGCCGGCTCCTACCCCGGCCTGGCGGGCACCGACGTCACTTCCGTCGAGCTGAGCGGCCCCGAGCAGAACATCGTCAACCCGCCCGGCGGCGCCCCGGCCTCGATCTCGACCGTGCCGGGCATCGGCGGCCTGCTGGGCGGCCAGGGCAACGGCGGCGTCGCGATCGACATGCCGGGGCAGAGCGCCACGTTCGAGTCCCGGCCGCTCACCGCCCCGCTCCAGCTCACGGGCAGCCCCACCGTCAAGGTCAAGGTGTCGGGCAAGGGCGAGGCGACGTTGTTCGCCAAGCTGTACGACGTGGCCGACGACGCCCAGTTGCCCACCCTGCCCGCCGGGCTGGTGGCGCCCATCCGGGTGACGATTCCCGAGGGGGCGGGCAGCGCGGAGGCCACGGTCACCCTGCCCGCCGTGGACCACCGCTTCGCCGTGGGCCACCGGCTGCGCCTGGTCGTGACCACGACCGACATGGGGTTCGCGACGCCCGCGGAGCCGGCCACGTACCAGGTCTCGCTGGCCTCCCCCACGCTCGCGGTCCCGACGGTGAGCACGCTGGCCGCCGCGCCGACCGGGGTGGCGTGGTGGGTCTGGGCGATGCCGCTGGCCGCCGTGGTCATCGCCGCCGCCCTCCTGGCCACGGGCCGCACCGCCCCCCGCTCCCGCCTCCGTACGATCCCCGCCACGGCCGGCACCGGCGTCTCCTCCGCGGAGAAGACGGGTGCCGACCTCACGACCAGCGTCAATGGCAGCACCGTCACGGCAGACGCCCACGCCGACACCGGAGCCGAGCCGGAGGCCCGAGCCGAAACCAGCGCCGGGACCGAGCCCGGAGCTGTGGCCGGAGCTGCGGCCGGGGCCGGGGCTGACGAGGGCGCGGCTTCTGACGACAGAACGGACGGCATCACCGCCCGCAACGGTCACGCGGGCCGGGCGGCCGCGGCTGAGGAGCAGGTCACGACGGCTGAGGGCCGAGTCACGACGGCTGAGGGCCGAGTCACGACGGCTGAGGGCCGAGCCACGACGGCAGAGGACCGGGTGGCGGTGGTCGCGGGCCGGGTGGGCGGTGGTTCTCCGTCCGGTGAAAGTGATTCGGGCGGTGGGCGTCGTGAGGGGGACGGTTCGGAGGTGCCGCTGGAGATCAGCGGGCTGACGAAGGCGTACCGCAACGGTGAGCTGGCCGTCGACGGGCTGTCGTTCCGGGTCGAGCGGGGCCAGGTCCTGGGGCTGCTCGGGCCCAACGGCGCGGGCAAGACGACCACCATGCGGATGATGATGGGCCTCATCCACCCCGACGCCGGCGAGATCCGCATCTTCGGCGAGCGTGTGACGCCGGGCGCGCCGGTGCTGTCCAGGCTCGGGTCGTTCGTCGAGGGGCCCGGCTTCCTGCCGCACCTGTCCGGGCGCGACAACATCGAGCTGTACTGGGCCGCGACCGGCCGCCCCAGGGCGGACGCGCACTTCGACGAGGCGCTGGAGATCGCGAACCTGGGCAAGGCTCTGGAACGTGCCGTGCGCACCTACTCGCAGGGCATGCGCCAGCGGCTGGCCATCGCCCAGGCCATGCTCGGGCTGCCGGACCTGCTCGTGCTGGACGAGCCCACGAACGGGCTCGACCCACCCCAGATCCGCGAGATGCGGGAAGTGCTCAAGCGCTATGCGCGCGACGGCCGTACGGTGATCGTTTCGAGTCACATGCTGGCCGAGGTGGAGCAGGCCTGCAGCCATGTCGTGGTGATGCAGCGCGGCCGGCTGATCTCGACCGGCCCCGTGTCGCTGCTGCTCGGCTCTGCCACCGTCGCCAACGGGCACGGGCCGCGCCTGGAAGACGTGTTCCTCGACCTCATCGGAGACAAGACGTGACGACCGCGACAGGCTACGCGCCGAACCGCACGCTGCCGTTGCGGGTGGAGATCGTCAGGCAGTTCAAGCGGCGGCGCACGCTGGGCATGTTCGCGTTGCTGCTGGCGCTGCCGTGGGTGCTCGTGATCGCGTTCCAGATCGGGCCGCAGCCGAGCGGGCAGGGTCAGGCGGCGCTGCGCGTCTCGGACCTGGCCACGCAGAGCGGCCTGAACTTCGCCACGTTCGCCCTGTCGGTGTCGGCCAGTTTCCTGCTCGTGGTGGCGGTCGCGCTGTTCTGCGGCGACACCGTGGCGAGCGAGGCCAACTGGTCGTCGCTGCGCTACCTGCTGGCGGCGCCGGTCCCGCGCGACCGGCTGCTGCGGCAGAAGCTCATCGTGGCGCTCGGCTACTCGGCGACGGCGGTGATCTGCCTGCCGGTGATGGCGCTGGTGGCGGGCACGCTGGCGTTCGGCTGGAAGGACATCCAGGTGCCGGGCACGGGTGAGGTCCTCCCGGCGCTCGACATGTTGCCGCGGTTCGGGATCGTGATCGCGTACGCGCTGGTCAGCCAGCTCGTCGTCGCCGCCCTGGCCTTCCTCATCTCCACCATGACCGACTCCCCGCTGGGGGCGGTCGGCGGGGCGGTCGGGTTGTGGATCGTGAGCACGATCCTCCAGGCGGTCGAGGCGCTGGGGGTGGTGCGCGAGTTCCTGCCCACGTTCTGGAACAACGCGTGGACCGACGCGCTGGCGCCCGAGCTGGACTGGAGCGGCATGATCAAGGGCGCGTCGGTGTCGATCACGTACGCGGCGATCCTGGTCGCGGTGGCGTTCCGGAGATTCCGCCACAAGGACGTCACCAGTTGACCGGCGGTCCGGCACGCGGATGAGCGAGTGAGCGGGTGGGCAGGTCCGGGAGTCGGCGAACAGACGGGTGGGCGGGTCAGTCCTGGGTCCAGTCGAAGGCCTTGGTGACGGCTCTCTTCCAGCCCGCGTACGCCTGCTCCCGCCGCTCCTCGCTCCACCTCGGCTCCCAGCGGCGGTCCTCGGCCCAGTGGGCGCGCAGTTCGTCGGTGTCCCGCCAGTAGCCGGCGGCCAGGCCGGCGGCGTACGCGGCCCCGAGGGCGGTGGTCTCCGAGACGACCGGGCGGCTGACCGGGACGCCCAGGATGTCCGACTGGAGCTGCATGCACAGGTTGTTCGAGGTGACGCCGCCGTCCACCTTCAGCACGTCGAGCACCACCCCCGAGTCCCGCTGCATGGCCTCGACCACGTCCCGGCTCTGGTAGCAGATGGCCTCCAGCGTGGCGCGGGCGAGGTGGGCGTCGTTGTTGAAGCGCGACAAGCCGACGATGGCGCCGCGCGCGTCGGCCCGCCAGTACGGGGCGAACAGGCCGGAGAAGGCCGGCACGAAGTACATGCCCCCGGAGTCCTCCACCTGCCGGGCCAGCGACTCGCTCTGGGGCGCGGAGGTGATGATGTGGAGCTGGTCGCGCAGCCACTGCACGGCCGATCCGGTCACCGCGATCGAGCCCTCCAGCGCGAACACCGCCGGCTGGTCCCCGAACTGGTAGGCCACGGTTGTGAGCAGGCCACTCTCGGAGCGCACACGGTCGGTGCCGGTGTTGAGCAGCAGGAAGTTGCCGGTGCCGTAGGTGTTCTTGGCCTCGCCGGGCGAGAAGCAGACCTGGCCGACGGTGGCAGCCTGCTGGTCGCCCAGGATCGCGTTGATCGTCACCTCGCCGCCGAGCGGCCCGTACCGGAAGGTGGTGCCGTAGCCCTCGGGCTCGGCGGAGGGCCGGATCTCGGGCAGCATCTCGCGCGGGATGCCGAAGAAGGACAGCAGCTCGTCGTCCCAGTCCAGCGTGTCGAGGTTCATGAGCATGGTGCGGCTGGCGTTGGTCACGTCGGTGATGTGCACGCCGCCGTTGGGCCCGCCGGTGAGGTTCCACACGGTCCAGGTGTCGGTGTTGCCGAAGACGGCCTCGCCCCGGCCCACGGCCTCGCGGACGCCGTCCACGTTCTCCAGGATCCACTGGATCTTCCCGCCGGAGAAGTACGCGTCCGGGCGCAGGCCGGTCTTCTCCCGGATGACCTGGCCGCGGCCGTCCCGTTCGAGCGCGGCGGCGATCCGGTCGGTACGCGTGTCCTGCCAGACGATCGCGTTGTAGTACGGGCGGCCGGTGCGCGGGTTCCACACCACCGTGGTCTCGCGCTGGTTGGTCACGCCGAGGGCGGCCAGGTCGTAGTCGTGCAGCCTGGTGCGCTGGAGCGTCGTCTGGATCACGGCGGCGGTGCTGGTCCAGATCTCGATCGGGTTGTGCTCGACCCAGCCGGCCCTGGGCAGGATCTGCTCGTGTTCGAGCTGGAACTTGGCGACCTCGGCGCCCTCGTGGTCGAAGACCATGAAGCGCGTGCTGGTGGTGCCCTGGTCGACGGCGCCGACGAAGTCAGGCATGGAACTCGGTTCTCCTCGGTCATGCGGTCTCGGAACGGGCGGCTTCTCGGGCGGCTTCTCGGGCGTGGGGCGGGTCAGTCGGAGGGCTTCTTGGGCGGCTTCTCGGGCGTGGAGCGGGTCAGTCGGAGGGCTTCACGGTGTCGCGGTCCTCGTCCGGGGGCAGGAAGCGGGCGATGCAGAGCTGGTACAGGCCGGCGCCCAGGAGCGCGCCGATCAGCGGGCCCACGATCGGGACCCACCAGTACAGATCGCCGTACTGATCGCGCCACGCGCCGCCGTAGCCGGTGAGGAAGCTGGCCAGGCGCGGGCCGAAGTCGCGCGCCGGGTTGATGGCGTAGCCCGCGTCGGTGCCGAAGGACATGCCGATCCCCACCACGAGCAGGCCGATGATGAACGGGCCCAGGTTCGCGCTCGGCGCCATGTTGGTCGTGTCGGAGAGGGCGAAGATGACGAACAGCAGGATCGCGGTGCCGATGATCTGGTCGCGCAGGCCGCCCCACATCGTGACGGGCAGGGTGCCGTTGCCGGGCAGGGTCGAGAAGACGGTCTGGGTCTTGATCGTGTGCCCGGGGTCGACCATGGCCAGGACTTCGCTGTAGTTCCAGCGCACGATGAGCGCGGCCAGGAAGGCACCGGCCGTCTGCGCGGCGGCGTACGGCAGGACCTTGTGCCAGGGGAAGCCCCTGAAGAGGGCGAACCCCAGCGTGACGGCCGGGTTGAGGTGCGCGCCCGTGGTGCGCCCCGCGACGTAGACGCCGAGCATCACGCCGATCCCCCACGCCCAGGCGATGCTGTCGTGGTCGCCGAGCCCGCCGGCCGCCACCTGCGCGACGACGCCGACGCCGAACAGGATGAGCACCATCGTCCCCGCGAACTCCGCGATGAGCTCCCCGGTCATCCCCATCCGGCTGAGTCGTCCGGCCACCGGCCACCTCCCTGTAGCAGCGGTGGGTGGCATTCCCGATTCAAGGGAGAGGCACACGGTGGGTGCTCAATAGGTTGCGGAAAGTGATGGCGGCGATGTTCGCCTCGCCGTGCGAGGGGGAAGCCGTCCGGCGGTCAGAGGGGGCGGGTGAAGGTGACCAGGCTGGTGCCGGGGCCGTTGTAGCCCGGCACGGCGTCACTGGCCTCGAAGCCCATGCCGCGGTGGAAGGCGATCGACGTCTCGTTCACCGGTGAGGTGATGGCCCGGACGACGCGGCGGCCGTCCGCGCGGGCCAGGCCGAAGAAACGCTCTACATGGCGCGGGCCAGGCCGCTCTTCCGCGCGCCGGGAGAGACCCCGACGAAGTGGATGTACGCCTCGTCCGGCAGGGACGGCGACAGGAAGCCGATCAGGAAGCCGGTCATCCCGGAAGGGCCCTCGGCGATCAGGCTCGTGCGGTGGAAGTGGTCGAGGAAGAGCCGGGGCAGCGCGGGCAGCAGCGGCCGGCCCCACCAGTCGTCGACCACGGCGGCGATGGCGTCGTAGTCGGCGGGGGTCGCGGAGCGCAGCCGCGAGCTGCCGGCGGGGAGAGCGGGATCGGGGGTTTCGGGCACGCTGGTCAGTCCCGGAGAGGGTACGGGAGAGCCGGGGCAAGGCTCCGGACAGGCGGGTCAGCCTCGGAGGGCGGAGGGCGGACCGGGAGAAGGCTCCGGGCGGGCGGGTCAGCCCCAGTGGGGTGGGCGGTTGTCGAGGTAGAAGGCGTCGGAGTCGCGCTCCCGCCAGTCGCCCCAGCCGAGGTCCGTGTCGTCCGCGGTCTGCTCCGGCAGGCTCATGCTCCGCGCGGGCAGACCGGCCGAATCCGGCGAGGCCGGATCAAGAAGGGCCGGATCGGGGGGAGATGTCCGTTCGGGTGGAGAATTCTTCACGTCACACATGCTACCCGCGCGTACAAAGCAACACCCAGCGTGTCCGCGGGTCCAGGGACAGGTCGCGACCGCGGCGGTACGATGCGAGAGCAGGTGTCGCCTACCCCCGTGAGGCTGCCCATGGCCACCCCGACCGGCTGGCGGCGAGAAGGCAATCTGCCGGCGGAGCTCACCAGCTTCATCGGCCGGACGCGTCTCCTCGCCAACCTCAAACGACACCTCAGCGAGTCGCGCCTGGTGACGGTGACCGGCATCGGCGGGGTGGGCAAGTCCCGCACCGTGCTGCGGCTGGCGCACCAGGTGCGCGCCCACTACCCCGACGGCGTGTGGTTCGCCGACCTGGCGCGGCTGCAGGACGCGGGCATGGTCAAGCACACGATCGCCTCCGCGCTGGGCATCGCCGACCAGTCGTCGCGGGCGGAGTCGGAGTCGCTGTCGGAGTGGGTCGGCGAGCGCGACATGCTGCTCATCATCGACACCTGCGAGCATCTCGTGCAGGGCTGCGCCGAGCTGGTGCACGAGCTGCTGGAGGCGGCGCCCAACCTGAAGGTGCTGGCCACCAGCCGCCAGTCGCTGCACCTGCCCTACGAGCACGTCGTGCCGGTGCCGCCGCTGCAGGTGCCGGGCGACGATCCGGCCGAGAGTCTGTTCACCAACGAGTCGGTGCAGCTGTTCGCGGCCAGGGCCGGGGCGAGCGTGCCCGACTTCGTGCTCGACGAGGACAACATCGGGCCGGTGGCGGAGTTGTGCCGCAGGCTCGACGGCATCCCCCTCGCCATCGAGCTGGCCGCGGTGCGGCTGCGGGCGCTGTCGGTGGAGCAGATCCTCGGGCTGCTGGCCGACCGGTTCAGCCTGCTGGCGGGCGCCAGCCGTACGGCGCTGCCGCGCCACCAGACGCTGCGCGCGGCCATCGGCTGGAGCCACGAGCTGTGCGAGCCGGCCGAGCGGTTGTTGTGGGCGCGGCTGTCGGTGTTCGCGGGCGACTTCGAGCTCGACGCGGCCCGCTTCGTCTGTTCCGACGGGCGGCTGCCCTCCGAGGACATCACCGACCTGGTGACCGGGCTGGTGGAGAAGTCGATCCTGCTGATCAGGAGCAACCACGCGGGCGTGCGCTACAAGCTGATCGACACCCTGGCCGAATACGGCGAGGAGTGGCTGGCGAAGCTGGGCCAGTCCGAGCAGCTGCGCCAGCGGCACCTCGACTACTACCTGAGCCTGGCCCAGCGCAGCGAGGACGCCTGGTCGGGGCCGCGGCAGATCTACTGGTTCGTCCGGATGCGGCAGGAGCACGACAACGTCCGGGTCGCGCTGGAGCACGCGCTGTCGACGCCGGGCAAGGAGCCGCTGGCGCTGACCCTGCTGTCGTCGCTGTGGTTCATGTGGGTGTGCTGCGGGTTCGCCCGCGAGGGGCGCCTGTACCTGGAGCGGGCGCTGGCGGCCAACCCGGTGGTGAGCAAGGAGCGCTGCAAGGCGCTGTGGGTGCTCTCCTACGTCAAGAGCGCCCAGGGCGACAGCGCCGGGGCGCTCCAGGCGGCCGAGACGTGCAGCACCGAGGCGGTCCGGGTGGGCGACTCGCGCGCGGTCATCCTGGCCTCGAAGATGCAGGGCACGGCGGCGCTGCTCCAGGGCGACCTGCAGAAGGCCAGCGCGCTGCTGGGCGTGGCGATCGAGTTCAACACCGACAACAAGGAGCTCAACCCCGGCCTGCTGCCCGCGATCGTCGAGCTGTCGATCGTGCTGACCACGCAGGGCGAGCTGTACGAAGCCGAGTCGCTGCTGCAGGACTGCCTCCAGGTGTGCAAGGAGCGCGGTGAGCTGTGGGTCAGCTCCCACGCGCAGTGGGCCCTGGCCAGCACCCGGCTCGCGGCCGGCCGGATCGAGGACGCGCTGCAGAACGCCAGGGAGGCGCTGCGGATCAAGCGGCACTTCCACGACACGCTCGGCACCCTGACGGCGCTGGAGGCCGCGGCGCGGATCTTCGTCAAGCTGGGCCAGTCGCCGCTGGCCGCCCGGCTGCTCGGGGCGTTGCAGCAGAACTGGAAGACGGCCGGGCTGCCGCAGCTCGGCGCGCCGTGGATGACCGAGGAGCACAACGCCTGCGTCCGGCAGTGCCAGAAGCAGCTGGGCGAGCAGGCCTACAAGAACGCCCTGGAGGAGGGCGCCCGGCTCGATCTCGACGAGGCGTCCGCGCTCGCACTCGACGACCCGGACGCCCCTGGCGAGAGCTGACGCGGGAGCGTCAGACGGCCTTCGGCCACTGGGTGCCGTCCGGCCAGGCGTGCACGTAACGCGCGCTGCCGAGGGAGAACTCGATGTGGCCGCGCACCCAGTGTTCGAGGCCGCGCACATACTTGCGGACCGGGAGCGGAGCCCACCGTTCGAGCGCCGCGCGCCGGTCGAGGAACGCGGCGATGGCGGTGTTGTGCATCTGGGAGATCTCGTGCAGCGCGTCCTGGAGGGTGAGCGACTTGTGCGTGGCCAGGACCGTGACGAGGTTGTGCCGGGCCTTGTCCTTGCCGCACTCCTTGGCGTACGACAGCAGGTCGTTGTCCCAGCCGATGAGGTCGCACGCCAGGTCGGAGAGCGCGCGCACGTCGGGGTGGTGCCACTCCTCGGCTTCGAGCCGGTAGCCCCCGCCGGCCTCGATGAGCGCGAAGCAGGTGTAGGTCGCGCCGGTGATGCGGCGCATCAGGACGTAGTCCTCAGGGGTCGGGATCAGGTCGGCCTCGCGGTTGGCGGCCTCCCAGATCTGGGCGAAGAGGTATTCCTTGACCGTGATGCGCCACCGGTCCACCTGGGCCGGGGTGGCGCTGCCGACGATGCGGCCGAGGAGCTCCTTGAGCGCCAGGCCGAAGGGGTCGTCGCGATCCGGATCACGGCGCCCGTCGAGGATCTCCAGGAGCGGCGGCAGGGCGCGGGCCAGCGCCGACGCGCGGTGCGCCATCAGCTCGCCCTCGCAGAACGCGTCGTCGAAGGCGAAGAGCCAGTTGTACCAGTCGTTGATCAAACGGAGACTGTCGCGCGGCACGGTGGGGTTGGTCCGTGCCGCGAGCAGGCCGATCTTCGAGCGGCGGAAGTGCTCGAGGACATCGGCGCCGTTGAGCAGGTGCGAGGCGGCCAGCCATGCGTGACTCTCCGCGTCGACCTCCGAGGCATGAACGTTGATCTCATTCGGGAACGGACATGGCAGCGGAGGGATGTGGAGCGGTCGCCTACTGATGGAGTGCGCAGAAGTAGCCACGTCCCCAGCATGACGATGGGGTGACTGAAAGGCCACACTCGGCAATTTCTATCCCAATAATACTTATTTCATACTATGAATCTCGTTCTGTGAACCACTGGATAAACTGGTCATTCGCGAACATCTGCGCCGTCTCCAGCGCGGACGGCTGCCCCGCGTTCGGGTCGGCCCCCGCGTCCAGCAGCGCCCTGACCACGGCGGACTCCTTCTTGAACACGGCGCCGGCGAGCGGCGTCTGCCCACGGTCGTTGACCCGGTTCGGGTCGGCGCCGCTTGTGACAAGCATGTGTACAGTCTCGGCGTGACCGTAATAAGCCGCCAGCATCAGCAAAATGTCACCTTTGCCATTGGTCAGATTGACCGGCACCCCCGCTTCGACGTAGGCCCGCAGCGCTTCGGTCTCACCCGCCCTGGCCAGGTCGAACAGCTTGGTCGCGAACTCTTCGAGCTCCGGATCCCCCTCCATGCATCCCATTGTGCCTCGATAGGGTGCCGTGCACGGAATCGTTCCGACGCGCCGTAGGTTCTGGGAAGAGTACCTAGGGAAAGGCTGTTCAACCGTGTTCGACCCGAAGGATCTCTACAAGCTCGCAGACGACGCGCCCGAGCTGCCCGATCCGGTGTTGCTGTACCACTTCGACGGCTTCGTCGACGCGGGCTCCGCCGGACGCCTCGCGCTGGGCCACCTGCTGGCCGAGCTGGAGCACCGGGTCGTGGCGACGTTCGACGTGGACCGGCTGCTCGACTATCGCTCGCGACGGCCGATCATGACGTTCGACACCGACCGGTGGGTGGAGTGCGAGAGCCCGGAGCTGGCCGTTCATGTCGCGAAAGACGCGACGGGCACGCAGTTCCTCGTGATGACCGGGCCCGAGCCCGACCGGGAGTGGGAGCTGTTCGCCGAGGCCGTGGCGGCGCTGGTGGAACGGCTGAAGGTGAGCAAGCTGGTGACGCTGCACGGCATCCCGATGGCGGTCCCGCACACCCGCCCCCTCGGCCTGACCATGCACGCCAGCAGGCCGGAGCTCATCAATGCGCAAAGCAGCGCGTTCGGGCGTGTCCAGGTGCCGGGCAGCGTGGCGGCGCTGCTGGAGCTGCGGCTCGGGGCCAAGGGCCACGACGCGCTGGGATACGCGGTGCACGTGCCGCACTACCTGTCGCAGGCCGAATACCCGACCGCCGCCGTGACGGGGCTGGAGGCCGTGACGAGGGGGACGGGGCTGGTGTTCCCGATGGAGGCGCTGCGCGAGGCGGCCCGCCGCACGACGACGGAGATCGAGGAGCAGATCCAGGCCTCCGCCGAGCTGTCCACCGCGATCACGGGGCTGGAGCAGCAATATGACGCGTTCGCGGCGGGGGCGGAGCGCGAGAACCTGATGGCCGAGACGACGCCCATGCCCACGGGCGACGAGCTGGCCGCCCAGTTCGAACGCTTCCTCGCCGAACGCGACGACGAGTAGCCCGAAGCCCCCTCTTCTTCCGCGCCGGCAGGGGTGACGGCCGGCGCCGGCGCGCCGCCCTGCCCGCGCCGGCCGCCTACCCGCCGCAAAGAGGTGACGGCCGGCGCCGGCATCGCCCGGTCCGCGCCGGCCGCCTTCCCGCCGCAAGGGGTGAGCGCTCCCTCCCTCTCGTACGGCACGGCCGGGGCCGGCCGCCACCCGCCGCACTCCGGCCGGGGGTTTTCCAGGAACACGGCCGCTGACCCTTCAGTGGCGGGCCGCCGTTACGGAGCGCCCCGTGGGCCGTCCGCGGGGCGCCTCGATACCCTGGTCGGATGAGCGAGATCCGCGTCGGCCTGGTCGGCTACGGCACCGCGGGGGCCTACTTCCACGCCCCGCTGATCCATGCCACGCCCGGCCTGTCCCTGACGGCCGTCGTGACCAGGAATCCCGATCGCCAGGCGGAGGTGGCCGGCCGGTACGGCGCCGCGGCGGTCGGGGACGTGCGTGAGCTGTGGGAGCGCTGCGATCTCGTCGTGGTCGCCTCGCCCAACAGGACCCACGTCGCCACGGCCGCCGCCGCGCTGACCGCGGGCCTGCCCGTGGTGGTGGACAAGCCGCTGGCCAGGACCGCCGAGGAGGGCCGCGACCTGGTGCGGCTGGCCGAGGAGCGCGGGCTCATGCTGACCGTGTTCCACAACCGCCGCTGGGACGGCGACTTCCGTACCGTGCGGCGGCTGGCCGATGAGGGGCGGCTGGGCGAGGTGCTGCGGTTCGAGTCGCGGTTCGAGCGCTGGCGGCCGGTGCCCAAGGGCGGCTGGCGGGAGTCCGGCGGGCCCGAGGACGTCCCCGGCCTGCTCTACGACCTGGGCTCCCACCTCGTCGACCAGGCGCTGCAACTGCTCGGGCCGGTGCGCGAGGTCTACTGCGAGAGCGATGTCAGGCGGGCGGGGGTGGCGGCCGACGACGACACGTTCATCGCGCTGACGCATGCCGGCGGGGCCCGGTCGCACCTGTGGGCCAGCTCGATGGCGGCCCGGCTCGGCCCGCGCTTCCGGGTGCTGGGCTCGTCCGGCGGCTTCGTGAAGCACGGGATGGACGTGCAGGAGGAGCGGCTGCGGGCCGGGATGACGCCCGACTCCCCCGGCTTCGGCGACGACGAGGAGGAGCGCTGGGGCGTGCTGGGCACGGAGGACGAGCGGGAGATCGTGCGCACGGAGCCGGGGGCGTACCTGGACTTCTACCGGGGTGTGGCGGCGGCGCTGCGCGAGGGCGCGGCGCCGCCGGTGGACCCGGGGAGCGCGGTCGAGACGCTGGCCGTGATCGAGGCGGCCCGCCTGTCGGCGACCCAGCGCATCGTCGTCCACCTGAGCTGACCACCCGCCGCCTCGGACCGGCACCCGACACCGACGCCCGCCCGACGCCGACGCCGGGAACCTGGCGTGCGCCGGCGTGCCCCCTGGCGGGACCGGGCGCGGCGGGCGCGGGCGGGCGGGGATTGTGGTCAGTCGAGCAGGCGGGAGCGCAGGGCGGCCGTGTCGGCCGGGGTCCAGCCGTTCGCGGACAGCCAGCCCATCGGCCCGCCGAACCGGTCGTCCAGCACGCCGAGGAACTGCTCGATGTAGCGGGCCCTGGGCATGTGGTCGTCGGCCGGGCGCGAGTCCAGGTCTCCCCGGTAGGTCTCGCTCCCGCGCAGCCGCTTGAGGATCAGCTCCAGCCGCTCCCCCGTGGCCTCGTAGTCCTCGACGATGGCCTCCCGGGTCACCCCGGCGATCTCCAGGGCCAGCGCCGACAACACGCCCGTGCGGTCCTTGCCCGCCGCGCAGTGCACCAGCGCGGCCCCGTCGTCGAGCGCCATCGCGCGCAGGGCCGCGACCACGGAGTCGGGCCGCTCGCGCAGGTAGCCGAAGTAGAACCCGGTCACCCGCAGCTCCTCGTCCAGCCCCCGCTCGGCCCACGGCAGCACGCGCTCGCCGTCGATCGTGTCGGCCTCGACATCGGTGTGCCGGCCGCCCTCCGCGAACAGCGTCAGGTGGTGGTGGCGCACCGCGGGCACCCGGGTCAGCGGGCCAGGCCCCTCCAGGGACACCTCGGCATGCGAACGCAGGTCCACCACGTGCCGCAGGCCCAGCTCGTCCACGAGCAGGGTCACGTCGGCGGGGGTGAGGCCCTGCAGGTTGTCGGCGCGGAAGATCCGCCCGCGACGGGTGCGGCCACCGTCGCGAGTGGGCAATCCGCCCAGGTCACGCGCGTTGACCGCGCCTTCCAGGTCGATCCACCTCGTCATCTCGCTCATTATTGCGACCCTATATGTCCGCCAATGATGAGCGAATTCGAGGTTCATAACGCAGCATGAACGTATGGATCCACGTGCTCTGCCCCCACGGCTGGTGATCGATCCATCGCTGCACCCCGAGATCTCGGTCGAGCTACGGTCGAGCCCGCACATTCTGCGCATGGCTCGGTCGGGCGCGCGAATGGACACCACCCATCATCCCGTCCTGCTGTTCGTCCTGCCGGCCTTCCTGCTGATGCTGCTGCTGGTGGCGCAGTGGGAGGTCTTCTTCGTCGCGTGCCTGGGAGCCGGTCTCATCGTGCTGATGCGGTGGCTGGCGATGGACAGCGCGTATCGGTCGACGAAGCGAAGACTCCGGCTGGCCAGGGAGCACGCCAACCAGTACATCCTGCCCGAGGACCTGGACCATCCCTGCCAGATGCTGCTGCGCCGGGCGCAGAACGCGGTGGAGGCGATCATGGCCTCCGCGGTCCACAAGGCGGGGCTGATCGACAGCATCGAGAACCAGGTGTCGCTGCCGGAGGAGCTCTGGCAGATCGCGCAGCGGCTGCGGAAGCTGTCGACGATGCACGCCGAGCACGGCAAGATCATTCCACGGGATCTGCCGCCGGGCATGGAGGACGCGTTCAAGCCGTACACGACGGCGCTGGACGCCGCGTGGACGTCGTTGTCACAACGCGTACGGCACCTGGAGAAGTACGCCAAACAGGTGCTCAAGGCGGACAAGGTCTACCACGCCCATCTCCGGCTGGAGAAGCTGGCCGCCAAGACGCCCGAGTACCAGCAGCTCATCGCCGAGACGGTGCGTGACGAGCTGGCGCACGAGCGCATCAGGGAGCTGTCGGACCAGGCGGCGCACGTGCGCAAGCTGTTCGAGGAGAGCATCCTCCAGGCCAGGCAGGCGGCCGGCGAGCTGCTGCGCTCCCCGCTGACCTAGCCGGGGGCCGCGCGTCGCAGGAGCTCCAGCGTCCTGCGCATGCCGGCCTCGTTGCCCAGGCTGCGGTAGATCTCCCTGGCCTGCTCCAGCGGTCCCACGGCCGCCCGGGGCCCGCCCGCGTCCAGGTGCGCCTCGCCGAGGTAGCGCAGGCTCATGGCCATCCACCACCGGTCCTCCAGCCCCTCGAACTCGTGCACCGCGCGCCGCAGCTCCGCCTCGGACTCCTCGATCCGCCCGAGCCTGGCCAGCACCCGCCCGGCCGAGACCGCGGTCCGCGCCACCCCCCACGAGTCCCCGAGCGCGGTGAGGATCGCCTCGGCCCGCCGCACGTAGTCCAGCTCGCGCAGCCCGTTGTCCGGGTCGCCCACCTCGCCGGCCGCGCGCAGGCAGCGGGCCTCCTCCCACAGCTCCCCGCGCTGCCTGAACATCTCGCCCGCCCGGTCGAGGCTGAAGCCGGCCCTGGTGAACAGGTTCGTGGCCAGCCGGTGGTCGCCCGCGCGGTGCTCGCCGCGCGCCTGCGCCGCCAGCACCTCGCCGTAGACGCGCAGGGTCTGGGCCTCGGAGTAGCGGTGACCCTCCCGCTTGAAGATCTCCAGGGCATCCTCCAGCAGCTCCCTGGCCTCCTCGGGCCGCCGCTCCGCCATGCGCATCTCGGCCAGGTTGCGCTGGGTGCGGGCCATCCACCACAGGTCCTCCTCGCCCTTGAACGCGGCGATCGCCTCGATGAGGTAGCCCTGCGCCCGGTCCAGGTGTCCCTCGCTGAACAGCGTCATCCCGATCGTGCGCATGGCCCTGGCGGCCCACCAGGTCTCGCCCAGCTCCCTGAACAGGCCCAGCGCCCGCTCGGACTCCGCCAGCGCCCGCTCGCGCAGGCCCATCCCGCCGTGCACGGCGGCGGCGTCGAGCAGCGCGATCGCCAGCGCGCGCCGGTCGCCGCCGCGCTCGGCGGCCTCGCAGCCCAGCTCGGCCACGGCCGCCCAGTCGGCCCAGTACGCGCGCAGCGAGTGGCACAACGAGCAGAACGCCCTCGCCAGGCCCCACGTCAGCTCCCAGAGCCGGAGCTGGTGTGCCAGGTGCACCATGGAGATGAGGGAGAGCCGCTCGGCGTTGAGCCAGTCGCCGGCCTTGAGCTGCCCGGCGGCGCCGGCCCGCCGGCCGCCCCTGCTCCAGTCCTGCGGCCAGCGGTTCTGGGCGGCCTCCTCGGCGCGGCGGCGGTAGCCGTACAGGACGCGCTCGATGGCGGCCCTGCGCCGCTCCTCCTCGTCCTGGTCGGCCAGCTCGGCGGCGAACACCCGCACCAGGTCGTGCAGCCGGTAGCGCATCGTGCCGGTCTGGTCGGTGCCCGAGCACTCGGCGAGCTGCACGTCGATGAGCGCCTCCAACTGGTCGGCGCCGTCGAGGCCGGAGATGTCGAGCAGCTCGCCGGCCACCCAGCCGGGCACGTCGGGCGCGGTCAGCGCGCTGAGCAGGCGCAGCAGGCGGCGCTGCATGCCGGTGCAGTCGTCGTAGCTGAGCTGTACGGAGGCGCGCACGCTCTTGTCCACTGTGGGCGCGATCTCCAGCTGGTCGAGGCGGCGGTGCGTGACGGCCAGCCGGCCGGCCATCTCGCGCATCGTCCACTGCTCGCGGGTGGCGAGCCGGCCGCCGCAGATGTTGATCGCCAGCGGCAGGTAGTCGCACAGCCGCACGATCTCCTTGGCGGCCTCCAGGTCGTCGACGACCCTGGCCCCGCCGGCCAGCCTGGCCAGCAGCTCCACCCCGTGCGCCTCGCTGAACTCGCCGAGCCGGGTGTCGTGCGTGCCGTTGAGGAACAGCGGGGCGCGCGAGGTGACCAGCACGGCGCAGCCGGGCTCGGCCGGGATCAGCGGTTTGACCTGCTCGGCGTCGTGGGCGTTGTCCAGGCCGATGAGGATCCTGCGGCCCTTGGTCCAGGTCAGCCAGAGCTTGCGCAGCTCCTCCAGGCCGCCGGGGTCGGTGGTCAGGCGGACGTCGAGCGCGCGCAGGAAGCCGATCAGCACCTCCTCGGGGCGGACCGGGGCGTCCACGCCGCCGCGCAGGTCGGCGTAGAGGCGGCCGTCGGGGAACCAGCCGGCGACCTCCTGCCCGAACCGGGTCATCAGCGCCGACTTGCCGACACCGCCGCGGCCGTACACGGAGACGACCAGGGGCGGTGAGAGGTCGGAGGACTTCCTGCGGGCGGCGAAGACGTCGCGCAGCTCGCCGAGCGCCTCGGCGCGGCCGGTGAAGTGCTCGGGCACGGGCGGCCACTGGTCGGGGGCCAGCGGGCCCGGATCTAATCGCAGCCTGCGCTTGGGGCCGCGCGACTCGGTGGTGGCCCACGTGGTCAGGCCGACGAGGACGGCCGCGGCCATGGTGACGCCGATCTTGGCGGCGGGCGGGATCTCCCATTCGAGGGAGGCCGCCAGCACGCTCGCCGCGGCGGCCGCCAGACCGGCGGAGACCGGTGCGGCCAGCGGCATTTTCCGCCGCTTTCGCGGCTTATCCGGTAGGTCCCCTGTCAAAGAACACCCCCTTTTGGGGGTGATTCAAGCCGATGGGGTACGGCTTGCGCCAGCCGTACCCCACCGTTCACTCAAATGCCGATCACGTGACAGGTGGCCGTCATCGTCTTGCTCGGGTCGCTCTCGGAGGTGGCGGTGAGCTTGACCCGGGCCAGCCGGTCCCCGCCCGCCTCACGCACGGCGTTGACGCTCACGAGCGCCTGCTTGCCGAACGCGACGGAGGCCAGGGCGTTCGGGAGCTGGGCGGTCCAGCCCTTGCCCTGCACCTCGGCCTTGAGGCGGTAGAGGTCGGACGTCAGGTACGCGCTGACGTCCTCCGGGTGCTGCCCCTGCGCCGGGGCCGCCCTGCCGGTGTTGAACAGCGGGAACGTGCAGGTGGACAGGTTCCTGCCGGAGGGGACGCCGGCGGCGGGCAGCAGCCGGAGGCCCCGCTTCTGCGGTCCGGCGCCGTCGAGGGAGCGGATGGCGACGGTGTAGGAGAGCTCGCCGGCGCGGTTGCGGTGCACGTCGGTGATGTAGAAGTGCAGGCGGTTGGCCTCGTCGACGTACTCGTACTCGCTGCCGGAGTCGGTGCCGGCGTGGAAGAGAGCGTCGGAGAGCTGCCGGTAGTCGCCGATCGTGATGGGCACCTTGGTGCCGTCGGGCAGCACGTAGTCGGTCATGCCGATGTCCTGCGGGTTGGCGTCGATCACCCATTCGAACGCCGGGATCTGCCAGCCCGGCCCGCGGTCCTCGTTCTTGGTCTTGGCCAGCAGCACGCCCGAGTCGGGCGTGAAGGAGTCGCTGCCCATCCGGTCCACGACCTCGACGGTGTAGTTCTCCCAGCCGCCGCCGTCGCAGAGCGGGTCGGTCTTGACGTCGCAGGCGGGGCTCTTGTCGCCGGTGTCGAAGGAGATGTTGACGCCCGACAGCCCCTTGTCGCCCGGCTGCACCGACCGGGCCGTGACCCGGGCCGTGACCAGCCCCGACTCGTCGAGCGCCTCGCGCGAGAGCCGCAGCACGTTCTTCTCGTCCACCATGCCGAGCTTGATCTTGTTGCGCAGCATGTGGTGGGCGCCCATGGACGCGCCGCCGGTGGGCGGGATCAGCCAGCGCGAGTGCGGGCCGCCGGGGCCGTTGAAGCTGCCGCGGCTGAGCATCTCCCAGATGCCGGTGTAGGCCCGGCCCGGCGGGCTGGCGTAGGGGTTGTTGTAGTTGTCGGCGATGCCCATGATGTGGCTCAGCTCATGGGCGTAGACGGCCATGCCCGAGCTCTCGGCCTGCACCGAGTCGACGCCGAAGCGGGCGTTGGGCCAGAACGTGGAGCCGGCCTGCCAGGAGGTCCACTCGACGTAGCGGGTCGGTGACCAGTTGGGCAGGGCCGGGTCGGGCGGGCCCCACTCGTCGGTGACGTCCTCCTTGGTGGGGAACTTCATCATGCCGAACTCCTGCCAGGTGGACGACTCGTCCTGGCCGGCGCTCAGGTAGAAGACGAAGTCGAACTGCGCGGCCACGTCCGGGCCGACCGCGGCGAGCCAGGCGGCGTTGCCGTCGGTCCGCAGGTTCCTGGTGCAGGTGTCGCCGGCGGGGCACGAGGAGCGCTGGTACTCCATGGCGTACTCGTGGTCCTTGCCGGGCATCTCGTACGGGCCGAACCCGGTCAGCTCCACGCCGATCCGGCCGCCGGAGTCCTCCATCCAGTACTCGTGGATGGTGTGGCCCTTGTTCAGCTCGTTCGGCGTGTTGAGGAAGTCCTGGTAGAACTTCGCGACCTGGTCGCGCGGCACGCCGTGGGCCTCGGCGCTGGGGTTGCCGAAGACCGTCGAGCCCTTGGGCTGGGTCACCACGAACGGCTGGTTGGGGTAGTCGAGCAGCACGAGCGCGCCCTTGAAGGTGCGCTGCGAGCCCTTGACCGAGGGGTCGTTCCAGTTGGTGCCGGGCGGCTTCTTGTAGTCCGCCCAGGTCATGTTGTCGGGATTCTCCCAGTTCTGCGGGTCGATGGGCTTGATGCCGCCGGCCGGTCGGCCGCGCAGGGCCCGTTCGCCGGCCGCGGGGGCGTCGAGGGGGGTGTCGAGTTGCCAGGGCTGCGTCTGCGGCCAGTGGTTCTGCCGCCACGGGTGCTCAGGATCTTCGGGGGGTGCTGCGGAAGCGGGGGTCGCCATCAGGCTCACCGGGATCAGCACGATGGCCGCCAGCAAACCCTTCAGCAGCTTCTTCGGGGCGTTCACGGATTGACGGTATAGACGTTATTGACGGAGATCACCGAGCAGTTGTAGGGAAGACCTGTACCGGCAATTCCGTCAATTGACGAAATATCCAGGTAAGAGGGTGCTTGTGGCGGATCTCCAGCGGACCGTTGACGAGCTCGCCGCCCGGCTCGACCGGCCGCTGCTGCTGGAGGACCGCGTGCAGCGCGTCGTGGCCTACAGCGAGCAGAGCGGCGCCATGGACGACGTCCGCCGCGACTCGATCCTGCGCCGGCACACGGTGCCCGAGGTGCGGCAGTGGTTGCGCGCGGCGGGCATCCAGGAGGCGACCGCGCCCCTGCGCACGCCCGGCGCGCCGCACCTGGGGCTGCTGCCGCGCGTCTGCGTTCCCGTACGGCACGCCGACCGCCTGCTCGGCTTCCTGTGGTTCATCGACGCCGCGCCGCCCATGACGCAGGCGCAGGTCGCCGAGGCCGCGTCCGCCGTGCCCGGCCTGGCGCTGGCCCTGTTCCACGAGAGCCTGGCCAGCGGGCTGGCCTCGCACCGCGAGCTGGAGGCGGTGACCGGGCTGCTGACCGGCACGCGGGAGGCCGCCGTGGACGCCGCCAGGCAGCTCATCGAGGCGGGCGCGTTCCCGCAGGCGCAGCCGGTCAGCGTGCAGGTGGCCAGGCCGCGCACGGCCGAGCCCGACGACGCGCTGCGGCTGGCGCTGGAGCAGGGGCTGCTGGCGGTGCGGCGGCGGCTGAGCGGGCACCATCCGCTGCACCTGGTGCGCTACGACCACGCCGTGCTGCTCGTCGCCGGGCCGCCGGTCCCGGCCGACGAGCTGCACGCCGCCATGCCGGTGCCGGTGGTGGTCGGGATCGGGCGCGGCCGGCCGGTGCTGGCGGAGGCGGCGGGGGCGTACCGGGAGGCCAGGCACGCGGCCGAGGTGACCGCGCGGGTGCCGGGGCTCGGCCGGACGGCGGAGTGGGCGCGGCTGGGCGTCTACCGGATGCTCACCCAGCTGCCCGACCAGGAGCTGCATCCGGGGCTGGAAGGGCTGCTGGCCGACGCGCAGTACCTGCCGCTGCTGGAGACGCTGGAGACGTACCTCGACCTGGCGGGCAGTGCGGTGGCCACCTCGCGGGCGCTGCGGTTGCACCGCACGTCGCTGTACTACCGGCTGCAGCGGGTGGAGGAACTGGCGCGCACCGACCTGAAGGACGGCGGCGAGCGGCTCGCCCTGCATCTCAGCCTCAAGCTCGCGCGGCTGTCCGGGCGCTACTCGCCCAGGGATTCACATGGTTCGTCCTGATTGCAGCGGGTGCTCGCCGTGGGGCCGCGGGCGGAGGTGCTCGCCTCCCAACCGGCCGCCGAGGAGGTCCGGTGGCGCGGCATGATGGTCACCGGCCTGGTCGACGCCTGCTACGCCCTGCCTCCCGCCCCGTCTGACCAGCGCACTCCCGGCCTGGGCCATCACCTGACTCCGGCCATCACCTGGCCCTGGGCCGTCACCGAGCCCGGGCCGTCACCTGGCCTGGGGCGTCACCTGGCCTGGGGCTGGTCGTCCACCAGGGCCAGCAGCTCGCCGAGCCGGTCGCGCTGCTCCGGCGTCAGCACCGCGAACAGCTCCTCCCCCGCCTGCCTGCGCGCGTCGCGGGCCCGCTCCGCCAGGGCGTGCCCCTCAGGGGTGATCAGCAGCAGCGTGGAGCGGCGGTCGGCCGGATCGATCTCCCTGCGCACCAGCCCGGCCTCCTCCAGCGCGTCCACCACCGGGGTGAGCGAGCGCGGCACGATCCGCAGCTCGTCGGCCAGCCGGACCATGCGCATCGGCCGCTCGGCCTCCGCCAGCGCGCGCAGCGCCCGCGCCCGGCCGGGGTTGAGCCCGAGGGGCACCAGCCGTTCGAGATAGCCGTGCCGCAACCGCCGGCCGACCAGGAACAAGAGCTCGGCGAGCTCCTTCTCTGCCATGGCGGTAAGTTTAGCCGGAACAAATATGAGTTAACCTCTGTTTAGGTGGACATCTGAGAGGAGGCCCCTTGGCGGAGGAACCTCGCGCGCCGCTCGGGCGCATCGTCAAGCTGTTCGGCGCCTACCGCGGCCGCCTGGCCGTGGTCGCCTCGCTCATCGTGCTGTCCTCGCTGGTGTCGCTGGCCTCGCCCTTCCTGCTGCGTGAGGTGCTGGACGTGGCGATCCCGTCCAGGGACGCCGGGCTGCTGACACTGCTGGCGCTGGGCATGATCCTCGTGGCGATCACCACGAACGTCTTCGACGTGCTGCAGACGTTCGTCTCCACGAGCGTGGGCCAGCGGGTGATGCACGACCTGCGCATCGCCGTCTACGGCCACCTGCAGCGCATGTCGCTGGCCTTCTTCACCAGGACCAGGACCGGCGAGGTGCAGTCGCGCATCGCCAACGACATCGGCGGCATGCAGCAGGTCGTCACCTCCACCGCCTCCTCCCTGGTCTCCAACCTCACCACCGTCATCGCCACCATCGTGGCGATGATCGCGCTCGACTGGCGGCTGACCGCGATCTCGCTCGTGCTGCTGCCGGTCTTCGTGTGGATCAGCCGCAAGGTCGGCGCCGAGCGCAAGCGCATCACCACCGAGCGGCAGCGCAAGCTGGCGGCCATCGCCTCCATGGTGCAGGAGTCGCTGTCGATCAGCGGCATCCTGCTGGGCCGCACGATGGGCCGCTCCGCCGAGCTGACCGAGCGCTTCGGCCGCGCCTCCGACGAGCTGGCCGACCTCGGCGTGCGCACCAGCATGGCCGGGCGCTGGCGGCAGGCCTCCATCCAGCTCGTCATGGCCGCGATGCCCGCCGTGATCTACTGGGCCGTCGGCCACACCGGGGCGATCTCCGTGGGCACGCTGGTGGCCTTCACCACGCTGCAGACCGGCCTGTTCCGGCCCACGGTGTCGCTGCTGCGCCTCGGGGTCGAGGCGCAGACCTCACTGGCGCTGTTCGGGCGCATCTTCGAGTATCTGGACCTGCCGGTGGACATCCACCCGGGCACGCGCCGGCTGGACGACGTACGCGGCGAGGTGCGCTTCGAGAACGTCGACTTCTCCTACGGCGACTCCCCCACCCTGACCGGCGTGGACCTCACCGTGCCCGCGGGCACCAGCCTGGCGGTGGTGGGCGAGACGGGCTCGGGCAAGACCACGCTGAGCTACCTGCCGCCCCGGCTCTACGACGTCACCGGCGGGCGGGTCACGATCGACGGGGTGGACGTGCGGGAGCTGACGTTCGAGACGCTAAGCGCGGCCGTCGGCGTGGTGTCGCAGGAGACGTACCTGTTCCACGCCTCGATCGCCGACAACCTGCGCTTCGCCCGGCCCTCGGCCACCGACGAGGAGCTGGAGGCGGCGGCGCGGGCCGCGCGCATCCACGACCACATCGCCGCGCTGCCCGACGGCTACGACACGATGGTGGGCGAGCGCGGCTACCGCTTCTCCGGCGGGGAGAAGCAGCGCCTGGCCATCGCCCGCACGCTGCTGCGCGACCCTCCCGTGCTGATCCTCGACGAGGCCACCAGCGCCCTGGACACGCAGACCGAGAAGGCCGTGCAGGAGGCGCTCGACGGGCTGGCCAGGGGCCGTACGACGATCACGATCGCGCACCGCCTGTCGACCATCCGCGACGCGGACCAGATCGTCGTGCTCGACCGCGGGCGCGTCGTCGAGCGGGGCACCCACGAGGAGCTGATGGCCCGTGGCGGCCGGTACGCCGCCCTGGTGAGCCGCGACCAACCGGTCGAACTCGTCTAAACCACTTTTAAACGTGTCTTGCCTCACATTCCGGCCAGACCGGAATCCCGTCGCAGAAGAAGCGTGTTTGTTCCCGCGGTGCTTCTTCAAGGCAAGGACTTTTCGTGTCTCTGACATCCTCCACGTTCAGAGCCCTGCGTCATCACAATTACCGGCTCTGGGCGGGAGCGGACATCGTCTCCGTGACCGGCACCTGGATGCAGGTGCTGGGTGTCAACTGGCTCATCCTCACCATGACCGGGTCGGCGACCAGCGTCGGGCTGAGCCTAGTCATGCAGGCGCTGCCGACCCTGCTGCTGGGCATGTGGGGCGGCGCGCTCGCCGACCGGCTGCCCACCCGGCCCGTCGTGATCGCCGCGCAGCTCGGGCACGCCGCGCTCGCCGCCGCGCTGGCGGTGATCGCGCTGACGGACGTGCGCTCCGTGCTGCCCATCTACGCCGTGGCGCTGGCCGGCGGCATCGTCGGCGCGCTGGGCGGGCCCGCGCTCGGCCGCTTCGGCGCCGAGGTGGTGCCGCCCGACGACCTGCCGAACGCGATGGCGCTCGGCTCGGTCCTCAACTCCGCAGGCCGCATCCTGGGCATGAGCCTGGCGGGCGCGCTGTTGCCTGTCACCGGCAACGGCGGGCTGTTCGTGCTCAACGCGGCCAGCTTCTTCGTGGTCATCGCCGCCGTGCTGGTCATGCGGCGCGAGGAGTTCCACGTCCTGGCCGTCTCCGAGCGGCAGCCCGGCGCGGTGGCCGAGGGCCTGCGGTACGTGCTGCGCACCCCCTGGCTGCTCGTGGTCCTGGCGCTCTGGTTCGTCTCGGGCAGCCTCGGGCGCAACTTCCAGGTCACCATGGCCGCCATGAGCGCCGGCCCCCTGGCGGCGGGCGCCGGCGGGTACGGCCTGCTGTCCACGGTTTTCGCGGTCGGCACGGTGCTGGGCGGCTTCCTGGCCGCCACCCGGCCCCATCTGACGCTCAGGCTGCTGCTGGTCACGGCGTTCACGACCGGGGTGGCGCAGGCGCTGAGCGGGCTGATGCCGTCGCTGTGGACGTTCGCGGCCGTCATGCTGCCGATCGCGGCCGGCGCGGTGGCCCTCGACACCACCGTCTCCGCCAGGGCGCAGCTCGACAGCCCGGAGGCGATGCGCGGCCGGGTGATCGCGGCCCTGTCCATCGTCAGCGCGGCGGCGGGCGCGGTGGGCGGGCCGCTGCTCGGCCGGCTCAGCGACACGCTCGGGCCGCGCGTCGCGCTGGAGATCGGCGGCGTGGCCTGCGTGGCGGCGGCCCTGCTCGCCGCGGCGGGCCTGGCCAGGGTGTCCCGCCGCGCGGCCGGAGAGGCCGTCAGGGCTCCGGCCCTCGAAAGAGAGACCGTCAAGGCTCCGGCCCTCGAAAGAGAGACCGTCAAGGTCCCGCAGCCCGCCCTCGAGAACGCCTGACCGCGGGTGCGCCTGACCCGTGAGGAAATTCTTCGTCACCCCCCTTGGTTGCAATCCAGTGAAGAGGTAACCTGTAACTGAAGTTGGAGGTTACCTAGCAACCAGCGAGGAGGGTGGAATGTTGTTGACCTCGATCGATCCGTTCGTCCAGGAGTTCGAGCGGCAGTTCAACCGCCTGGCCCGCCAGACCTTCGACAACGGCGGCGCCGCCGTGATGCCGATGGACGGGCTACGCCGCGCCGACGACGTTCTCCTTCGGTTCGACCTTCCCGGCATCGACCCCGACTCCATCGAGGTCACGGTCGACCGCGGCGTCCTCAGCGTCAGCGCCCGCCGCGAGGAGGAGATCGCCGAGAACGAGCGGCTGTTCGTCCGGGAGCGCACGATGGGCACGTTCACCCGGCGTGTCTACCTGTCCGAGCACCTCGACAGCGACAAGATCGACGCGGGTTACGCCGATGGCGTGCTCACCGTCCGCATCCCGGTCCTCGAGCGGGCCAAGCCGCGCAAGGTGGCCATTCAGCGCGGTGAGACCAAGGCCATCAAGGCCTGATGCGCGGTCCGGGGGCGGGCGTCCCCGCCCCCGAGCCACAAGGAGAGCACCACATGCCCGACCTGCCCTTCGACGACGAGCACGCACCTCTCTACTCCCTCGGGCAGGTCGCGGAGATGCTGCAGGTCCAGCAGGCCTTCCTGAGGCGGCTCGACCAGCACGACGTCATCAGGCCGAGCCGGTCGAGCGGCGGCCAGCGGCGCTACTCGCGGCGTGACATCATCGTCGTCCAGCATGTGACGCGGATGGCCGAGGAGGGCATGACGCTCATCGCCATCCGCCGCATCCTGGAACTGGAGCGCGAAGTCGCCACGCTGCGCCGCCAGCTCAAGGAGGCCCACGCCCGGCTGCGCGACTCGGAGTGAGCGAACCACCCCGGGCGTCGCGGGACGGCGGGGGGCGCGGGGGCGCGTACTCTCGTGGCGTGCACAACACCAGATACGCGCCCTCCGGCATGGTGTGCAGCGTCGACCACCTGGCCTCGTCGGCCGGGCTGGCGATGCTGGAGCGCGGAGGGTCGGCCGCCGACGCCGCCATCGCCGCGAACGCCGTGCTCGCCGTCGTCGCCCCGCACATGTGCGGTCTGGGCGGCGACCTGTTCGCCCTGGTCCACGACGGGAGCCGGGTGAGCGCGCTCAACGCCTCCGGACGGGCGGGGTCCGGCGCCGACCCCGCCCGGCTGCGCGCCGAGGGCCACACGCGCATGCCGCACCTGCACGACATCAGGTCCGTGCCCGTGCCCGGCTGCGTGGACGGCTGGGCCGCCCTGCACGCCGGGCACGGCCGCCTGCCCATGGCCGAGCTGCTCGCCCCCGCGATCCGGCTGGCGGAGGCCGGGTTCCCCGCCTCGCCGCTGATGGTGGCGGGCGCGGCCAACGCGGCCCGGCGGCCCGGCGGCGCCGACTTCGCCTCCGTACGCGCCGCGGGCGACCGCGTGACCAGGCCCGGCGTGGCCCGCGCGCTCACGGCCGTGGCCGAGCGCGGCCGGGACGGCTTCTACCTCGGCGAGTTCGGGGAGGGCCTGATCGGGCTGGGCGCCGGCGAGTTCACCGAGGCCGACCTGGCCGCCCCCGGCGCCGACTGGGTCGAGCCGCTCAAGACGCGCGCCTTCGGCCACGACGTCTGGTCGATGCCGCCCAACTCCCAGGGCTACCTGCTGCTGCGGTCCCTGGCCATCGCCGAGGGGCTCGACCTGCCCCGCTCGCCGCACCACCCCGCCTGGGCCCACCTGCTGGCCGAGGCCGCCAGGGTCGCCGGGCACGACCGGCTCGACGTGCTGCACGAGGGCGCCAAGGACCTGCTCGACCCGGCCGAGATCACCCGGCGGCGGGCGCTCATCGACCCCCGCTCCCGGCTGCGGCTGCGCGCCCCGGCCGCGGCGGGCGACACGACCTACCTGTGCGTCATCGACGCCGACGGCAGGGGCGTCTCGCTCATCCAGTCGAACGCGGCCGGCTTCGGCAGCATGGTGTTCGAGCCGCGTACCGGGATCAACCTCCACAACCGTGGCATCGGCTTCTCCCTCAAGCCCGGCCACCCCGCCGAGTACGGCCCCGGCAGGCGTCCGCCGCACACCCTCGCCCCCGCGCTGATCACCCGCCGCGACGGCACGCTCAGGTCCGTGGCGGGCACGATGGGCGGCGACGCGCAGCCCCAGATCCTGCTGCAGGTCATCACCCGCCTGCTGCGGCACGGCGAGGAGCCGGGCCCGGCGATCTCCGCGCCGCGCTGGCGGCTGGGCACCGGCGGCACGGGGTTCGACACCTGGGACGCGCCCGACGACGCCGTCATCGACCTGGAGGAGGGCGGGAGCTGGGGCGACGGCCTGGCGGCGCTGGGCCACCGGGTGGCGGCCCTGCCGTACGGCGGCTCGTTCGGCCACGCCCACCTGATCGACGTGCGCGAGGACGGCATGCTGGCCGGGGCGGCCGATCCGCGTTCGCTCGTCGGCGCCGCGATTGGACGCTGACCATCGGGGTAGCGAGCGTCCCCATGGCTACGGACGTCATCACTCTCATCACGAAGGATCACAGGGTCGTGGAAGGCCTCTTCGAGAGGCTCAAGAAGAAGGAGGGCGACCAGCGGGCCACGGTCGCCGAGCTGCACGCCCTCCTCATCGCCCACGCGCGCGCCGAGGAGGACCGCGTCTACCCCGGCATCGACGCCCACCACAGCGTCGAGGAGCACAAGGAGGCGGAGGTCCTGCTCGACTCCCTCGTACGCGCCGAACCGGGCACGGCGGAGTTCGCCAAGGCCCTCGACGCGCTCATCGAGTCGATCAACCACCACGTCGAGGAGGAGGAGACCAAGCTCCTCCCCGCGCTGAAGAAGTCGGCCGACGCCAAGGAGCTGGAGCGGCTCGGCACGCTGTTCCAGCAGCGCCGCGCCGAGGAGCTGCGGGCGCTGTCCGGCGGGCCCTCCGGCACCGCCGGCGGCGAGGCCACCAAGGCCGAGCTGTACGAGCAGGCGCAGCGGGCCGACATCCCCGGCCGTTCGCAGATGGACAAGGAGGAGCTGGCCCAGGCGCTGCGGCAGGCCAAGTCCTAGGATTCCGGCCCGCACCATGGGTAGGGGTGGAATATGACCGAAACACCTCCGAACCGGCACGGCATGGCGGACGAGCAGGAGATCGAAGTCACGGAATGGACCGATGACCTCGGCCTCCGCCACGAGGTCGTCGGCGACGACCCCCGGCACAGGGACACGCTCGACGAGCGGCTGCGGCGGGAGGCTCCCGAGCGGCTGCACGAGCCCCGTCCCAAGCACCGGCTGACGCAGCCGGACGAGGGGCTCGGGCCGGACCGGGACGGCGAGGAGATCGGCGCGGACTACCTCGACGACAACGACGACATGTCCGCCGAGGAGCGGGCGGTCCGCATCGATCCCGAGGACAACCTCACGTGAGCCGCCGCAGGGCGGGCAGCAGGGCGTGCAGGTCGTCGACGATCACGTCGGCGGCCTGTGCCTGCGGCCGCTCGGCGTGCAGGTAACCCCACGGGCCGCGGCGCAGCAGCGCGGTCCGCATGCCCGCCGCGGCGGCCGGCAGCACGTCGTTGTCCAGCCGGTCCCCCACGTAGAGGATCTCGCCGGGCTCGCGGCCCGCGACCGCGGCGACCTTGGCGAAGAAGCCCGCCTCCGGCTTGGCGACGCCCCAGCCGTCGGAGGTGTGCACGGAGTCGGCGGGCAGGTCCATGGCGACCAGGGCGTCATAGGCCCGGCGCGGCTGGTTGCCCGCGATGATCACCTGGTGGCCGGCGGCGCGGATGGCGGACAGGGCCGCGCGCACGTCGGGGTAGAGGTCGTCGGCGTCGAAGTGGTTGCGCAGGCCGTCGGGGTCGTCGCGTTCCCAGGCCGCCTCCTCGGCGTCGAGGTCGAGGCCGGGGCGCAGCAGGCGGAAGGCGTCGGTGTGGGGGCGGTCGAGCGCGGCCATCCCGCCGAGCGCGCCCATCAGCACGAACGGGCTCACGCCCAGCCGCGCGGCCCAGCGCGACCAGATGCGCGTCTCGCTGATCAGCGTCTCCCCGACGTCGAACACCACTGCTGCGATCATCGATCCCCCAAGCTTCCCGTCTCGCCACGCGGGCCCGGCTCCCTCGCGAGCACCGGGCAAACCATCCGCAAGGGGAAATCCTTTCACGCGCCCGGCACCCGCCGGCGCGCCAGGGGGCCGATCCACGAGACCGGCCCCGCCACCTGAGGGCGCGGCGGGCCGCATGTCAGGGACCCGCGGGTCCCGGGGCCGCGCGCCGGGAACCGCGCGTCCAGGGACCGCGCCCGGGAACCGCGCGTCCAGGGACCGCGCCCGGGAATCGCGCGTCCGCCGGCCGCGCGTCAGGGGGCGAGTTTCTCCATCGCCTTGGCGATCCGCTTCTCCGACACGGGCGTCGGGGTGCCGAGCGTCTGCGCGAAGAAGCTCACCCGCAACTCCTCGATCATCCAGCGGATCTCCACCACGTCCGGGTCGCCGCGCCGGGCCGGGTGCAGCCGCTCCAGCAGGTCGTGGTAGTCGTCCTCGACCTTGTGCACGCGCTCCATCCACTCCTGGTCGCGCCACGGCTCCTCGGGCAGCTTGGCGAGGCGGCGGTCGACGGCCCGCAGGTAACGCAGGATGTCCGGCAGCCGCCGCTGCCCCGTGGCCGTCACGAAGCCCTTGTAGACGAGGCGGCCGAGCTGGTCGCGCACGTCGTCGGTGGCGGCGCTCGGGCGCAGCGCGTCGAGGCGCACGTTGGACTCGTGCCACACGCTCAGGATCTGCTCCACCTTCGCCAGCACGTCGGCGGCCGTGTCGTAGAGGTGGGCCCGCACGTGCTGGTAGAGGCGGTCGAAGCCGGCCGGGTCCCAGGCGGGGCCGCCGAGGTCGAGCATGAGCTTGTCGACGGCCGCGTTGACCACGTCGTCGAACAGCGCCACGGCGCCGCCGTGCGGGCTGCGTGACAGGGCCAGCTTGGCCTGGTTGGGCAGGCCGCCGAGCAGGGACTTGGCGGGGTTGGTGACGTTGAGCAGGAGCAGGCGGCGCACGCCGGGCCAGTGGGAGCGGCGCTGCTCGGCCTGCGTCTCGAAGATCTTGACGGAGACGGAGTCGCCGGCGTCCACCAGGGCCGGGTAGCCCTTCATGCGGCCCTGCTCGAAGACCCTGGGCAGGGTGCCGAAGCTCCAGGTGCGCAGGCCGGTGCGCTCCAGGTCGTCGCCGGCCTGGGAGAGCGTCTGGCGCAGGCGGGGCGCCAGGCGGCGCTTGAGCGCGTCGAGGTCTTTGTCCTCGGCCACGGTGCGCTTGCGCTCATCGATCACCCGGTAGGTGATGCGCAGGTGGTCGGGCACCTGGTCGAGCTGCCAGGCGTCGCGGGGCACCCGCACGCCGGTCAGCCGCAGCAGCTCGCGCTCGACGGCCGCCAGCAGCGGCTCGCCGCCCTGCTTGACGCCCGCCAGCACCTGCTTGGCGTAGTTGGGGGCGGGCACGAAGTTGCGGCGCAGGTGCTTGGGCAGCGAGCGGATCAGCGCGGTGATCAGCTCTTCGCGCAGGCCGGGGATCTGCCAGTCGAAGCCGTCGGAGCTGATCTGGTTGAGCACCTGGAGCGGCACGTGCACGGTGACGCCGTCGGCGTCGGTGCCGGGCTCGAACTGGTAGGTCAGCTTCATGCGCTGACCGAGCTGCTTCCAGGTGTCGGGGTAGTCGCGGGCGCTGATGTCGGCGCCCTCGTTGACCAGCATCTCCGGCGAGAACGTGAGCAGGTCGGGCTGGTCCTGCCTGACCTTCTTCCACCAGGAGTCGAAGTGGCGGGCCGAGACCACGTCGGCCGGCACGCGCTGGTCGTAGAAGTCGTAGAGCGCCTCGTCGTCGACCAGGATGTCGCGGCGGCGGGCGCGGTTCTCCAGCTCCTCGACCTCTTCGAGCAGCCGCCGGTTGTCCTTGAGGAACTGGTGGTGGGTGTCCCAGTCGCCCTCCACCAGCGCGTGCCTGATGAACAGCTCGCGCGACAGGTCGGGGTCGATGCGGCCGTAGTTGACCTTGCGGCCGACCACGAGCGGCACGCCGTACAGGGTGACCTTCTCCAGGGCGATCACGGCGCCCTGGTTCTTCTCCCAGTGCGGCTCGGAGTAGGTGCGCTTGACGAGGTGCTGGGCGAGCGGCTCGACCCAGTCGGGCTCGATCTTGGCGTTGACCCTGGCCCACAGGCGCGAGGTCTCGACCAGCTCGGCCGACATGACCCACTGCGGCTGCTTCCTGGCCAGCGCGGAGCCGGGGAAGATGGCGAAGCGGGCGTTGCGGGCGCCCAGGTATTCCTGGATCGGCCGGCGGCCGTCGCCGCCGGCGCGCTTGTCCATGACGTCCTTGACGCCGATGTGCGACAGCAGCCCGACCAGCAGCGAGGTGTGCACCCGCTGGGGGTCGGCGACGCCGCTGTCGGGCCGGGCGCCGAGCGCCTGGCGGAGCTGGCTGTAGATGTCCTGCCACTCGCGTACGCGCAGGTAGTTGAGGAACTCGGCCTTGCACAACCGCCGGAACGCGCTGGAGGACAGCTCTTTCTGCTTGTCGCGCAGGTAGTTCCACAGGTTGAGGTAGGCCATGAAGTCGGACTCGGGGTCGGCGAAGCGGCGGTGCTTCTCGTCGGCCTGCTGCTGCTTGTCGGAGGGACGCTCGCGCGGGTCCTGGATGGACAGGGCGGCGGCGATCACCATGACCTCGCGCAGGCAGCCGTTCTTCTCCGCTTCGAGGACCATGCGGCCCAGGCGCGGGTCGACCGGGAGCTGGGCGAGCTTGCGGCCGATGCCGGTGAGGTTGTTGTGGGCGTCGAACGCGCCCAGCTCGTGCAGCAGGTTGACGCCGTCCTTGACCTGGCGGCGGTCGGGCGGCTCGACGAACGGGAACGCCTCGATGTCGCCCAGCCCGATCGAGGTCATCTGGAGGATGACGGAGGCCAGGTTGGTGCGCAGGATCTCGGGGTCGGTGAACTCGGGCCGGCTGAGGAAGTCGTCCTCCTCGTAGAGCCGGATGCAGATGCCGTCGGACGTGCGCCCCGAGCGGCCCTTGCGCTGGTTGGCGCTGGCCTGCGAGATGGGCTCGATCGGCAGGCGCTGCACCTTGGTGCGGTGGCTGTAGCGGGAGATGCGGGCGTAGCCGGGGTCGACGACGTATTTGATGCCGGGGACGGTCAGCGAGGTCTCGGCGACGTTGGTGGCCAGCACGATGCGGCGGCCGGTGTGGCGCTGGAAGACGCGGTGCTGCTCGGCGGCGCTCAGCCGGGCGTAGAGCGGCAGGATCTCGGTGTTGCGGAACTCCGCCTTGCCCAGCGCGTCGGCGGCGTCGCGGATCTCCCGCTCGCCGGACAGGAAGACCAGGATGTCGCCGGGGCCCTCGCCGATCAGCTCGCGGCAGGCGTCGACGATGCCCTGCGTCTGGTCGTCGTCCTCCTCCAGCGGCCGGTAGCGCACCTCGACGGGGTAGGTGCGGCCGGAGACCTCGATGATCGGCGCGTCGTCGAAGTGGCGCGAGAAGCGCTCGGGGTCGATCGTGGCGCTGGTGATGATGACCTTGAGGTCGGGGCGCTGGGGCAGGAGCTGTTTCAGGTAGCCGAGGATGAAGTCGATGTTGAGGCTGCGCTCGTGGGCCTCGTCGATGATCAGCGTGTCGTACTGGTCGAGCAGGCGGTCGTTCTGCAGCTCGGCCAGCAGGATGCCGTCGGTCATCAGCTTGACCAGGGTGCGCTCGCTCGCCTGGTCGGTGAAGCGCACCTTGTAGCCGACCACCTCGCCGAGGCCGGTGCCCAGCTCTTCGGCGATGCGCTCGGCGACGGTGCGGGCGGCGATGCGGCGGGGCTGGGTGTGGCCGATCAGCCCGCGCACGCCCCGGCCCAGCTCCAGGCAGATCTTGGGGATCTGGGTGGTCTTGCCGGAGCCCGTCTCGCCGGCGATGATCACGACCTGGTGGTCGCGGATGGCCGCGAGGATGTCGTCTTTCCGCTGGGAGACAGGCAGGTTTTCCGGATATTTCACCTCTGGCACGGCTTCGCGGCGTCGTACCAGACGCTGCTCGGCGCGTTCCACGTCGGCGAGGATCTCCGCGGCGATCTTGTCGCGCGTGTCGCGGGAGCGGACCCGGCGCATGCCGTCGAGCCTGCGCCGCAGCCGCCGCTGGTCGCGCGGCATGAGCTCGGGCAGGCGGGACTGGAGCTCGGCGAGTGGAGAGGACAACGAAGGCGTTCCCATACTGCTTTCAGGATATTTGAGCCCGGCATCCCCGGAGCCAACCGCCCATGCTGCCCGACGCGGCGCACCCGCGCATCCCAATATCGGCGTGTCTACCGATCGTGGATCGTGATCACGTAGCCCTCGGGGTCGGCGAAGCTGAACGTGCGCCCGAAGGGGCCGTCCACGGGCGGGGTCACGATGGGCACGCCCGCCGCGAGCAGCTCGTCGTGCAGCCGCTGCGCGTCCCCGGCCTTGAGCCAGAGCGCCACGCCGGCGCCGGGCCGCTGGGGCAGCTCCACGCCGGGGAGCGGCTCGCGCACGGCGAAGGCGATGGGCTCGGTCGCGAACACGATCGCGTGCGGAGGCGACACGGGGGCGCGCTCCAGCCCGAGGCGGGTCTCGTAGAACGCGGCGGCCCCGGCCAGATCGCGAACCTGAAGGGCGACGAAGTCGACACCGGTGACGGTCATGGTCTGCTCCCTCTACATGTCAGAGTTTTGACATAGGAGACCATATGTCAGAATTCTGACATGACGCAACAGGACGCCCGCCGGACCGTCGGCTACCAGCTCAAGCGGGTGCAGGCCGCCCTGCGCGCCGCCATGGACGGCGCGCTGCGCGTTCACGGGCTCACGACGCCGCAGTACGCGTGCCTGGAGCTGCTCGGGCAGCAGCCCCGGCTGTCGAACGCGGAGCTGGCGCGCGGGGCGTTCGTGAGCCGGCAGTCGATGAACGTGGTGCTGCGCAACCTGGAGGAGGCGGGGCTGGTGGAACGGCCCTCGACCGCCCCGTCGGGGCGGGCGCTGCCGACGCGGCTGACGGCCGAGGGCGAACGGGTCCTGGAGGCGGCCAGGGCGGACGTGCTGGCGATCGAGGCCCGGCTGACCGCCCGGCTGGACCCGGAGCAGACCCGGATCCTCCTGGCGCAGCTGGAGGACATGGCCGAGTCCCTGTCACAGTGACGCCCGCCCGGCAGGCGGCCGGGCGGATCAGCCGGCCGGCGGACCCGCCGCGGCGTGGGCGGCGCCGATGATGCCCGCCTGGTTCTGCAGCGCCGCCGGCGCCACGGGCGTGTCGAGCCGGATGTGCGGCAGGAACTTGTGCGCCTTCTTGCTCGCGCCCCCGCCCACCACGATCAGCGAAGGGGTGAACAGCATCTCCACGTAACGCAGGTACTCCTCCACCCGCTCGGCCCACTCCTCCCAGCTCAGCTCGTGCTCCTCCCTGGCCCGCGCCGAGGCCCGGTGCTCGGCGTCCCTGCCGTGCAGCCGCAGGTGCCCCAGCTCGGTGTTGGGCAGCAGCACCCCGTCGGTGAACAGCGCGCTGCCGATCCCCGTGCCGAACGTCAGCACCAGCACGGTGCCGCGCTGCCCGCGCCCCCGCCCGAAGCGCACCTCGGCCAGGCCGGCCGCGTCGGCGTCGTTCAGCACCGTCGCGCCGCCGAACAGCCGGGCCGCGTCCACGCCGACCCACGCGTGGTCCACGTTGGCGGCGGTCTTCACCACGCCGTCCACCACGACGCCGGGGAACGTGACGCCGACCGGGCCGTTCCAGCCGAAATGCCCGGCGATCGAGGCCACCACCTCCGCCACGGTCTCGGGTGACGACGGCTGTGGCGTCGGCACGCGCAGCCGCTCTTCCAGCAGCTCACCGGTCCGCGTGTCGACCGGCGCGCCCTTGATCCCGGTGCCGCCGATGTCGATGCCCAACACGTTCATGAATCTCATCTCCCCCACCAGACGCCGGAAACTCTATTTCCGGACGGCTGAACCCGTCTCCCGCCCTCCGCGTATCTCGCGTCACAAGCGCTCATTAGGAGGCAACGGATGCGGCCACGCATCATCACACTCTGCGCTGTCGCGGTCGTCTTGGGAGCGACTCTCACCTCTCCCGCACACGCCACCACCAGGACGCGATTCGACGTCATCAACCTTGTGTCGGACGTCAAGGGCAAAGCCCCTGTCACCGACCCCAAGGTCGTCAACCCGTGGGGCCTGGCCATGGGAAAGACCCTGTGGGTTTCGAACACCGGCACAGGCAGCGCCACCGTCTACTCCGGGACGGGCAAGAAGGAGCGGACGGAGGTCGCCATCCCCGGCGGGGCTCCCACCGGCCAGGTGTTCAACCCCGGTGACGGCTTCACCGTGAAGGGCAAGCCGGCCACCTTCATCTTCTCCAGCCCCAGCGGCGCCATCACCGGCTGGAACGCGGAGGTCGACCCGGCCAACGCGATCATCGCGGCCTTCACCCGCGGCGCCGACTACAAGGGCTTGGAGCTCGTCCAGACCGAGGACGAGGCGTTCCTGCTGGCGGCGGACTTCGCCGGCGGGCGCATCCACGCCTTCGACGAGGACTTCCGGCGCATCAGCCTGGCGCGCTGGCAGTTCAGGGACCGGGCGGTGCCCAGGGGCTACCGCGCCTACAACGTGGCGGTGGCCAACGGCAACATCTGGGTCGCGTACGCGCTGCGCGACGCCGCCACCGGCAAGCCGGTCTTCGGCAGGGGCAAGGGCTTCGTCAGCCGCTTCACCGCCGAGGGACGCCTGACCGGCCGGATCTCGCGCGTCGGGCTGAACGCGCCCTGGGGCATCACGGCGGCCCCGAAGGGCTGGAGCCAGTACCGGGGCGCGCTGCTGGTCGGCAACTTCGGCGACGGGACCGTGCACGCCTACCGGAACGGCCGCCACCTCGGCTCGCTGCGCACGTCCGACGGCAGGCCGGTCGTGCTGCCCGGGCTGTGGGACCTGGAGCCCGGCACCGCCGCGACCGGCGGCGAGAGCTCGCTGTGGTTCTCCGCCGGCATCGACGGCACCAAGCACGGCCTGATCGGGGTCATCGCGCCGCAGGGCACGAAGGTCAGCTCGGCGCCCGCCGCGCCGTCGGGCAGCCCGTCGCACCCGTCGGGCCACCGGACGGGCGCCACTACCCAGCCGCCCTCCCAGAACGGCTACGGCGGGTACTGACAGGCGTCCGGCCGCCGCCGTCCCTCCGCCCCGGCGAGAAGCGCAGCTCGCCCACGACGGCGGGGGACGGCGGCTCCGTACGCACGGGAAGCCGAGGACGGTCAGGCCAGCACGGCCGCCAGATCGGCGTAGGCGCGGTAGTGCACGCCCGTCATGCCGAGCGCCCTGGCGGCCTCGACGTTCGCCTGCCGGTCGTCCACGAACAGGCAGCGCTCCGGCGGCACACCGGCGCGTTCGGCGGCGATCTCGTAGATGCGCCGGTCGGGCTTGGCCACGCCGACCCGCGCGCTGCTGACCACGTCGTCGGCGAAGTACGTCAGCCCCAGCCGGTCGATGTGCTCCTCCAGCGTGTCCATCGCGTTGGTCACGATGATCACCGGCACCCGCTCCTGCGCCCTGGCCAGCAGCGCCTTGACCTTTTCGTCCACCCAGAACTCGATCGCCATGAACTCGGCCACGGCCCGGCGGGCGCGCTCGTCCCCGCCCAGGGCCACGGCGATCGACTCGGCCCACTCCGCCTCGGTGACCTGGCCGAGCGTGGGAGGCAGGATCACCTCGGGGTCGAAGGCCGTCTTCATGAGGGGCAGGCCGTAACGGGCCTCGATGTCGGCCTGGGCGGCGTGGTCGAAGTGGCGCAGCACGCCGTCGAAGTCGCTGAGAACCGCGTCAAAGGGGAGCACGAACAGCATTCTGCCCCAGCGGCGCGGCCGGAGGGCAGGTCCGCCGCGACCCGCCGGCCGGCCGGTCGGGGCGTTCGCGGGCCGCGGTCAGGTGCCGGGGCGACCGGCGGCACTACCATCTCCGAGACAGGGTTGGGTATCGGAACGGTAGGGCATGAGCGATCATCGGCTGCCACGCGAGCTGGGCCGCCTGTTCGCCGACGGCGGCAGGGGGCGCAGGCTGCCCGTGGCGTTGCCCCCCGGTGACGTGGTCTGGCCGGATCCCGGCTACACCGGGCAGGGGGAGGCGCCGCGGCCGGCGTTCTGGATGAGCGACGGGCCGGCGAGCGGCGCGGACTGGGCGCTGCTGCGCGAATGGCACCCGCACAGCGGCCTGTGGCCGCTCCTGCTCGACGAGTCGGCGCAGCCGTGGGCGGTCGGGCAGGTGGTGCCGGACGATCCCCGCCAGATCGACCACTTCACCGCCGAGGGGTTCATGACCGAGGTGTGGCAGGAGTGGGTGGCCCAGATGCCGCACGACGCGATGGCCGAGCTGGAGCCGTACGGCGCGATCTGTCCCGGTCTGGCCGCGCCCGGGGTGCTGAAGGCCGATCCCGAGGCGGTGGCCGACTGGCTGGCGGGCGAGCTGGCCGGCAAGGGCATGCCGCTGGGCCTGGTGGCCGCGGGCCGGGGCGCGGACACGCTGGCGGTCATGGGGTGGCAGGGGGCGCTGCACCACAACGAGTGGATGGTGCCGATGGCGGCGGTGGTGCGCAGCTGGGAGGACCGGTTCGGGGCGCGGGTGGTGAGCGTCGGGTTCAACACGCTCGACCTGAGCGTGGCGGCGCCGCCGGTGGACCCCGAGCACGCGTTACACGTGGCGGCCGAGCACTGGACGTTCTGTCCCGACAACGTGGTGCAGGGCGCGGGCGATCTGCAGGGGTACGCCGAGCAAATCATCGGCGGGCACGCCTGGTCGTTCTGGTGGGACTGAGCCGCTTGGACAGGACCATGTCGCTCCGGTGAGACGGAGTCTTCCGGCGGGGCGGAAAGGGGCCGTTTTACGCTAGCTTTAACTTCCGTGTCCTGGGGAGATCTCACGCCGGAGCTGCTGCACTCCTCCGTCTGGGGCGATGCCCTGGTGGGTGCGGCGGGCATCCCCGTCTACGACATGCCGCTGGTGTCGGTGGGCGGCGGTCTCGGCTCGTTCACCCTGCTCGACGTGCTGCGCATCCGCGGCGTGCCCACCTCCGCGATGCGGGTGCTCTCCACCAGCGACACGCCCTGGCAGACGTGGGAGTACCTGACGCGGGTCTCGCAGCTCCCGGCCCGCGAGCGCATCCGCTCCGACTCCGGCGCGCGGCCCGACAACATCTGGGGCTTCCCGTCGTACGCGGTGCAGGAGGCCTGGCAGGACCGCTCGCTCAAGCCGCTGCTCCAGGTGCTCACCGAGCCGGTCCTGACCGACTTCTACAGCCCGCGGGCCGCGCAGGTCATGAGCGGCGTGCAGCGCGAGGCCGACCGCATCGGCTACTGGGAGATGCTGGCCAAGGGCCAGGTGCGGATGGTCAGGAAGCGGCTGGGCGGCGGCTACTTCACCGTGCTGACCCCGCCGGCGGGCAGCGGGCCGACCAAGCGGGTGGCGCTGCGCTCCCGGTTCGTGCACCTGGCCGTGGGATATCCGGGGCTGAAGTTCCTGGACGATCTGCAGGAGTTCCGGCAGCGGCGGGGCGAGCGCTATCGCGTGGTCAACGCGTACGAGCCGCATGAGCACGTCTACGACCAGCTCAGCAGGCGTCCCGGCGTGGTGGTGGTGCGCGGGGCGGGCATCGTGGCCTCGCGCGTGCTGCAGCGCCTCATGGACGACAGGGAGCGGCACGGCCTGCGCACCCAGATCGTGCACCTGTTCCGCACCTACGTCACCGGCCCGCACGGCCCGCACCCGTTCATGCGCCGCAAGGGCGGCGACGGCTGGGCCTACCAGGCGTTCACGATGCCGAAGTCGGCCTTCGGCGGCCAGCTCAAGGCCCAGTTCCGCAAGGCGTCCCCGGAGCGGCGGGCCGAGCTGGCCGCGCTGGTGGCCGGCACCACCACGCCGAAGCTGGCGCGCTGGCAGGAGCAGCTGCGCCGGGCCAGGCAGGGCAGCTGGTATCACCCGGTGCAGGCCGAGGTGGAGCGCATCGACCAGACGCCGGACGGCCGGCTGGTCACCCACACGCGCAGCGCGGGCTCGGCGTCCATGCAGTACGTCTCCGACTTCATCATCGACTGCACCGGCCTGGAGGCCGACATGCCCGAGCACCGCGTGCTGGACGACCTGCTGCGGCACGGCGGCGCGCGCCCCAACAAGGCGGGCCGGCTGCAGGTGGGCCGTAGCTTCGAGGTGCTGGGCACGGAGAACGGCGACGGCGTCCTGTACGCCTCGGGCGCCGCCACCGCCGGCAACCACTTCCTGGCCGTCGACAGCTTCCTCGGCATGCAGACCGCGGCCCTGGACATCGCCGACGACCTGGCCAGGCGCGGCTTCTGCAAGGGGCTGGGGCCGGTCAGGTCGGTGGCGCAGTGGCTCAGGTGGGCGGCGAACAGGGGGCCGGCGTGATCCCGACGCTGGCCGGGCGGGTGCAGACCCGGCTGTTCGTGACGGCCACGGTGGGGGTGGTGCTGACGGCGCTGCTCACGCCGCTGCTGCCGATGTCCTTCGGCGACGCCTTCCTGGTGCTGGCGGCCGTGGCGGTGGTGGGCGTGGGCTGGGAGCTGCTCTACCACCTGCTGATGCAGTTCCGCTGGGACAAGGACTGGCCGACGCTGTTCGGCCTGCTCACGGCCGTCCCCGAGGGGCTGCTCATGTGGTGGCTGCTGGATCAGGGCCTGGTGCCGGGGGTGGACGGGCCGGTGCCGTTCTGGGCGTTCGCCGTCATGTTCGGGGTCGTGTGGATCGGCCAGTGGCTGTTCGTGAACGGGCCCATGCGGGTGCTGTTCGTCCAGTGGCGGCTGCGGGGCGGCCGCCTGATATGACGGGGGAAGATCATGGGTGGGGTCGAACCGGCCCGGCCGCTGTCCTTCTGGCTGGGCACGCTGGCCACGGTCGCGGGGGTGGTGCTGCACCTGCCGATGTACCTGCACGGCGCGGAGATGCACTACCGGCTGGCCGGGATGCCGATGGACCTGCCGATGACGATCGGCATGGTGCTGATCGTCGTGGGGCTGGTCGTGGCCGCGTGGGGGCTGGTGCCGCCGGGGGCGTTCGCCGCCAGGCCGGCGGGCGAGGTGCGGGTGCGGGCGCTGGACGACCAGCGGATGCGCCCGGCGCACATCGGGCTCATCGTGGTCATGTCGGTGGCCGTGGTGATCGACGCGATGAAGCCGATCACGCTCGGCTTCGTCGCGCCGGGCATGGTCGCGGAGTACGGCCTGAAGTCGCCGCTCAACCCCGGCGGTGACCTGCCGGTGGCCCTGCTGCCGCTGTTCGGCCTGACCGGGACCGTGCTGGGCTCGCTGCTGTGGGGCTGGCTGGGCGACAAGATCGGCCGCAAGCCCTCCATCCTGTACGCGGGCGTGCTGTTCATCGGCACCGCCATCTGCGGCGTCATGCCCAGCTTCGCGGGCAACCTGCTCATGTGCGTGGCGATGGGACTGGGCGCGGGCGGCATGTTGCCGATCGCGTTCTCGCTGCTGGCCGAGACGATCCCGCCCCGGCACAAGGGCTGGGTCATGGTGCTGATCGGCGGCAACCTGGCGGTGGCGTACCTGCTGGCGAGCTGGTTGTCGGCCACGCTGGCACCGGAGTACTCCTGGCGGGTGTTGTGGCTGGTGGGCCTGCCCACGGGGGTGTTCCTGATCCTGCTCAACCGGTTCATCCCCGAGTCGCCGCGCTTCCTGCTGGCCCACGGCCGCGACGCCGAGGCCCGCGCGGTGATGGCCAGGTACGGCGCCGAGATCGCCTCGGACGCCGAGGTGGAGCGGGTCGAGGACGAGCACGGGGGCGGCTACTCGCGGCTGTTCCGCCGGCCGTTCACCGGGCTCACGGTGGCCGTGGTGATCCTGGGGCTGAGCATCGGGCTGGTCACGTACGGCTTCCAGCTCTGGATCCCGTCGAACCTGCAGCGGCTCGGGCTCGACCAGCCGACCGCGGACCGGGCGCTGGCGGACTCGACGCTGCTCGGGCTGCCGCTGATCTTCGTCTCGGCCGCGATGTACGGCCTGTGGAGCGCCAAGAAGACGATCGTGGTGCTCTCGGCGCTGGTGGGCGTGGCGCTGCTGGTGCTGTCGTTCTCCGGCGAGACGCTGGCGCAGGACCGCACCTGGCTCTACCTGCTGCTGGCGGGGCCGATCGTGGGGACGGCGGCGATCGCCGCGGTGCTGGCCGCCTACAGCTCCGAGATCTACCCGACCCGGGTGCGCTCGCGCGGCTCCGGGCTGTCGGCGGGCGTCGGCAAGTTCGGCGGCGTGGCCGTGACCGGCGTGCTGGTCGCGGGCGCGGCGGCGCCGTCCATCGGCACGACCGCGCTGCTCGGGGCGGTGCCCCTCGTGCTCGCCGTGATCGCGGTGCTGGTGTTCGGCGTCGAGCCGGCCAAGGGCCCGGCCGGCGAGCCGGCGGAGCCCTCCGCCGCGTAGCGCGAGTCGGCGGAACCCTCCGCCGCGAGTCCGAGTCGCGGAACCCTCCGCCGCGTGGCGCGTCAGGGGATCAGGGCCACGGCGCCGTAGTTGCCCGACGCGCCGGGTTGTTCGGCGCAGACGATGTCGTGGCCATGGGGCCGCCATTCCGGAACCCACACCAGCCCCGGATCGACCAGCACCAGGCCGTCCAGCAATGCCTCGACCTCCTCCCGGGTGCGAATCGCGTGGCCGGGGAGCGTCATCGCCAGCAGGTCGTGAATGGCCGGCAACAACTCCTGCGGGATCGCGTCGAACGTGGTCTGCAACAGCGACAGGTAGCTCCGCTCGGGCACCGCCTGCCTGATGCGTTTGATCACGTAATGGAAGTATTCGTCGTCGTTCAGGCTGTGGGCGGACAGCAGCAATACGGCCATGGGCCGGTCCCAGTCGAGGAACGTCTGCACCACCCGGTCATCGAGGATGTCGTCGATCTCGCGCACGTCGCCCTCTACGACGCGTACGAGGTCGGTGACGGGTTCGATGGTCGCCCGCGCCCCGGCCAGCACCATAGGGTCGTTCTCCACGTAGACCACGCGCGGCGTCGAGGAGCGCAGGGCATGGCGGGCGACGTCGTGCAACTGCCTGCCCGGCGGCAGGCCGCTCGGCACCCCGCTGCCGATGATCACGAACTGGTCGACGCCTTCACCCGCCAGATGACGGACCACACGGCACAGATATTGGAGCACGGCCCTGGCGGCCGTCGTCGTGATCGGGGCCGCCTGGTCGTAACGGCGCATCGCGTCCCGGTCGGCCACGAAGTTGTTCTTCCCACCCGCGGCGGCGTCGAGGATCCGGGTGAGCCGTGCGTGGGTCATCTCCAGTTTCGCCAGGTTTCGGATGGCACGCTGACGCATTGAGTGTTACCCCTTTCCCCTCGCCCACTATCGCGGGAAAAAGCTGATCCTTTCGGACCCCACTCGATGACCCAGACCATATGATCCTCGCCGCACGGGGAAAGACAACCGGGAAAGCCATTGATGATGGCTATACCTACGTAACCATTCGTTGGTACAAACCAACGGAACAGCTCAAATGACCAGCGAACGCGAAAGCTTTTCGCGATGGGAATTCAGCGTCTCGAAGGTCTCGTCGCGCGTGGTCGTCGTCACCGACAGCTTCGTGAACGCCTGGTGGTAGGACTCCACCGCGGCCGTGTCGGTGATCAGCGTGTCGGACTCGATCCCGTGGGCGCAGGCGATGTCGGGCTCGAACGCCTCCGCGAAGCGCCACAGCGTGAACGGGCCCGTGCGCGGCACGTAGGCCGGATCCTCCAGCGGCACCACGTGCAGCGAGACGTTGGGCCGCTTGGCGTGCTCGATCAGCACCTCGAGCTGGCGGAGCTGGACGTGCCGCCCGACGATCGAGCGCGTCAGCACGCTCTCGTCGATCACGGCCCAGAGCACGACCCCGCTGTCGCGGGCCACGGCCTCCTGGCGGGCCAGCACGAGGGCCAGCGCCTCTTCCACCGTCTGCTGCCCGAGCGTGGCCGGGCCCGCCACGGTGATCGCGGCCCTGGCGTATTCCTCGGTCTGCAGCAGCGGCGGGACGAACTGGTTGTGGTAGGTGCGGATCACCGTGGCGCGTTGTTCGAGCGCGTAGCCGGTGGCCAGCCAGACGGGGATGGACATCGCGTCGTACCAGGCGGCCTCGCGCTCGCCCCTGGCCAGCGACAACACGTATTCGCGGATCGGCGGGACCGAGACGCCGTAGACGGTCAGCAGGCGCTCGACGGTGATCGGCGCGGGGGCGAGCCGGCCCTCCTCGATGGCGGGGATCGCCGCCGCGCCCCTGCCGATCGCGGTCTCCACCTGCTCGACGGAGAGCTGCGCGGCCAGGCGCAGGCCGTGCAGCCGCTTGCCCAGCGCCCGGCGCTGCGGGTCGCTCAGCGGCGCGCCCGCCTCGGGGATGTCGGCGGACGGCTCGGGCTCCTCGGGCAGCCCCTCGGCCTTGCGGGCCAGCTCGATCACGCCGCGCAGCACGGTCAGCGAGGTCTCGGACAGGCCGGAGGCGGACAGGCCGATGGTGGCCGCGCGCAGCTGCAGGTCCTCCACGGAGCCGGACTCGAGGTAGTCGTCGCCGACCAGCCAGCCGACGCTCACCTGGAGGCAGGAGGCCAGCGCCCGCAGCACCTGCAGCGTGGGGTTGGTCTGCTTGCCCGTGCGCAGCTGGCTGACGTAGGCACGGGTGATCGGGATGCCGGCCTCCGTCAGGGCGGAGGCGACCTGCGCGCCGGTGAAGCCGCGCTTGGTCAGCGCGAGATCGAGCCGTTCGGCGAAGTTCGCCACGGCACCCACCTCCTACCGCCCGTGAACTTTTTCCAGCCTAAGGGACCGCGGGCCGCACTGTCCCCTGCCATGCGGGCAAGCTCTGCCCGGCGGGCTGCTAACAACTTATGCGCAAACTGTGAGTTGACATAGCCCTGCATCGAAGCGGAGTATCGGAGCACGTGGTAACTGTGACTTAACAGCCCAAGGGTTCTGAAGAGATCCCCGTCGAGGAGGTGGCCGGACGTGACCATGGATTCCCCGGGTAGCTCCTGGTTCCTGGAAGATCCGGTTTCCTCCGGGCAGGAGCGGGTCGTCCAGCGCATCTGCACCCGCGTGGCCGGTTCGGTCACCGCGGCCGACGTGCACGTGGCGAGCCTGCCGCTGGGCGGAGTGCAGGTCTGGCTCGACGACCCCCGCCACCGCTGGCAGTTCCATCACCGGATGGCGCGCGAGCTGCGGCTGGCCGGCTGGCACACCGAGACCGGGCCCGACCGCCTGCTGCTGCTCGGCTGGAGCGCGGTCTGCCTGAGCCACCGCGTCAGGATGCTGGGCGCGGCGCTGGCCGGCCGGCTGGCCGACTTCGACAGGACCGCGTTCACGGCCGTCATGGTCGCCACCCGGCTGCGTCACGAGGGCTTCCCCGCGCGGGAGCTGCCCTCCGAGGTCGAGTCCCGCTGCGCGGACGAGCTGCGCTGGCCCGCCAGGCTGGCCGACCTCGACGGGCTCGAACGCCGCTCGTCACTGGAGCCGCTGCGGCTCAGGCTGGCCCAGGTGGCCGGGCTGGAGGCCACGGTGGCCCGCCGCTGCGGCGAGCATCTCGCCCTGGCCTCGAAGGTCGCGCGCACGGTGGCCGGCGGTGCGGGACCGGCCAGGAGGCGCGCCTCGCGGCCCCCGGCCGGGCTGACCGAGCGCATGGTCTGCGTCAGCGTGCCCAACGTGCCCGAGCGCGCCGGCGGGAACGGCGCCGGGAGCGGGGCCGAGAGCGCGGTGACGGCACGATGACGCGCGGCCCTGCCCCGTACTGCCTGGGCGCGACGGCGGTCATCACGGCCGCGTCCGGGCAGGCGCCGCCGTACGGGCGGCCGGTCCAGGGCCCCGTCACCACGGAAAGGCCCGTCCAGGGCCCCGTCACCATCCAGAGGCCCGTCCAGGGTCCCGTCACCATCGAGAGGCCGGCCCCGGGCCTCGGCGCCTCCGGCAGGAGGCCGTCCCGCGGGCGCGGCACTTCCCGGAGGCCGTCTCGCGGCCTCCGCACCTCAGGCAGGCCGGTCGGGATGGGGCCGGCCGGCGAGGAACCGGCCGGGATCGCCCCGGCCGTGAGAGAGCGGGCGCTGACATCGAACGGCGGGCGGTCCCCGGCCACGTATGGCCGGCCCGTCCCGCCCACCGCCTGTGCGGAACCGGTGACAGCGCCGTTGGCGCTGGCCCCGGCGCTTCCCCACCCCCCCGGCACCGTGCGGCACGTGCCCGACTTGTTCGGCGCGGTGCTGTTGGCCTGCGCGGTAGCGGCTGGCGTGCTGGCCATCTCGAGGGGTTGCGCCTGGGGTCGGCTTTCTCCCCGCCCGGGGGCGGTGGACGCGACGTGCCCGTCCGGCACGGCCGTCCCCCCGCCCGCGTCCGGCGGGGTCGCGCACGGCGGGGGCCACGCCCCGGGCGCGGGCGACCGGCACGACCGCGTGCCGGTGGCCGACCCGCCGTCCGCCGTTCCGCTCGCCGCCACGGCGCTGGTGCGGGTCGCCGTGGCGTCGGGACATGAGACCGGACCTCGATCTCAACGCGCGGCGGAAGGGGGGCCGGCGTGGCCACGCCGGCTCCCCGCCGGGCCGCGCGGCCTGACAGGAAACTCAGCCCGCTACACATAGGAGCGATCATGCTCGCCGACGAGCTGCGCAGGTCACAACCGCACGAAGTCCACCCGCGGGGCGCACGTCCCGCCGATCCGCCGCCGCCCCGCGACGAGGACCGGGACCGGCAGGCGGGCTCCGCGCGCACCGTGCACCGGCTGCGCCGCATCCGCCAGGTGTCCGTCGAGGCCATCACCGAGATCGACCAGGCGCTGCGGCACCGCGCCTCCTGACCCCACGCATCCCGCACAGGAGGAAGACCATGCGCACCGTCCGGGGCACACCGTGAGCCGCGGCAGGATCGGCGTGATCGTGGCGCCCGCGAACCCGTCGGCGGAGCCGGAGCTGACCAGGCTGCTCGGCTCCCGGGCCGACATGCACGTCGCCCGGCTCCCCGTACGCCCGGGGCCGTCCCTGGCCGACCGGCTCGACAGCTACAACGCGGCGCTGCCCGCCATGGTGGACGTGTTCGGCGGTCTGCGGCTCAACGCGATGGTCATGGCCTGCAGCGAGCCGCGCTACCTGCTCGGGCCCGACGAGGACCGCGAGCAGTGCGCGGAGCTGACCGCGGCGACCGGAGTGCCGTTCGCCACGGCCACGCTGGCCATGCGCGAGGCGATGGAGCACGTGATGGCCACCGACATCGTGCTGGTCTCGCCGTACCAGCCGTGGATCACGGACCTGGCCGAGCGGTTCTGGAAGTCGTCCGGCCTGACCGTCACCCAGGTGGTGCAGGTGCGCGCGTGCGACGGCTACTCCTCGTACGCGGTCACCCCGGCCGACCTGCTCAGCCAGGTCGATCCGGCCGAGCTGCCCGAGGACGCGGTGCTGCTGTTCACCGGCACCGGGCTGCCCACGCTGCCCGTGCTGCGCCGGCTGACCAGCGGCAGCGACCGCCTGGTGCTCACCTCGAACCTCTGCGTGGCCTGGTGGGCCCTGTCCCGGGCCGTCGGCAGGCACGTGACGCTCAGCCGGGTGCCGCACCGCCGCCGCGTGACGGCCCAAGGGGGGCGCTCGGCATGAACGGCGTCATCGTGGTCGGGGCGGGCCCCGCCGGGCTCACCGCCGCGCTCTCGCTGGCCAGGGCGGGCGTCCCGGTCACCGTGCTGGAGCGCGAGCACGAGCCGCCCCGCCGGCCGCGCGCCTGCACGTTCCACCCCGCCACCCTCGACCTGCTGGACGACCTCGGCGTCGCCGCGGGACTCGTGGCCGCCGGGCGGGTGGTGGACCGGGTGCAGTGGCGGGACCGGTCCGGGATCGTGCTGGCCGAGATGGGCATGAACCGGCTGCACGGCCTGACCAAGCATCCGTTCCGGATCCACGCCGACCAGTCCGCGCTGACGCCGCTGCTGCTCGCCGCCCTCAACGCCTGCCCCGACGTGGACGTGCGGTTCGGCGCGCGGGTGGACGGCGTGGCGGAAGGCGGCACCGGGATCCGGGTCCGCGTCGGCCACACCTGGACGCGGGCCCGGTACCTGATCGCCGCCGACGGCCCCGACAGCACCGTGCGCGGCTGCCTGGGGCTGCCGTTCCCCCGGTCCGCCTATCCGGCGCAGGCGCTGCGAGTCTTCACCGACTCGCCGCTCGACCGGCTGCTGCCGGGCCTGGCGCCGCTGACCCACGTACGGGACGTGCAGCAGTCGTGCACGCTGCTCGGGCTGCGCGACCACTGGCGGATCATCTTCAAGATCCCCTGCGACACGCACGAGCCGCTGTCGCCGTCGAACCTGTCCCTCCTGGTGCGCAGGACCCTGCCGGGCGCGGGCGAGCCGATCAGGCTGACGGGCGCGGACCGGTTCGGGCTGTCGAGGGGGGTGCTGACCTCGTACCGGTGCGGGCGGGTGCTGTTCGTGGGCGACGCCGCGCACCTGACCTCGACCGCCGGCGGGCTCAACATGAACGCGGGCATCCACGACGCCGCCGAGGCCGGACAGGTGCTCGCGGCCGTCATCCGCGGGCGGGCCCGGCCCGCCGCGCTGGAGGCGTGGGCCTGGCGGCGGCGCTCGGTGCTGATGAAGCGGGTGATCCCGCGGGGCGAGAGGCGGCCGGTGGGGGTGCGCGAGCGGGACACCGCCCGGCTGGCCGCCGCCATGGCCGGGCTGCGGGCCATCGCCCGCGATCCCGACGCCACGCGCGCCTACCTGGCGCAGGCGTCCCTGCTCGACGCGCCCGGCCCGCGCGTGCCGAAGCGGCCCATGAGCGATCCCGCTGTGCCCGATCCCGCCGTGCCCGATCCCGCTGTGCCCGATCCCGCTGTCTCCGATTCCGTGGGGCGGGCCTGAGGAGAACGGACACGCGTCCGCGTACCGATAGGAGGAGGTGACACCGGATGTGGCGAACCCTGTCAGACGACGCGCGCCAGGCCATTCGTGACCTGTGCGATAAGCACGGAGCCCGCCTCTACGACTACTGCCGCACCGAGCTCGCCGCGGGCGACGCCGAGCAGGCGGTCGCCGGCGCCGTGATGACGGCGCACCTGTACGCGGACCGCGTGGTGGACCCGGCCCTGCGCCGGCCCTGGCTGTACGCGGTGACCCGGGCCCACCGGGCGGTCGTGGCCAAGCCCGCGAGCATCGGCTCGTGGTCCCGCCCCGGCCGCATGTCCGAGCTGCTGCCCGAGGCGCTGCTGTCCCTGGACCGCCCGCAGCGGGAGCTGCTCGACCTGGCCGTACGCCACGGCCTGGCCGACGCGGAGCTCAGCGCGATCTTCGAGCTGCCGGAGGCCGAGGTGCACGCCATCGTGGCGCAGGCCGCGGCCGGCCTCGAAGAGTGGTTCGCCGCGATCATGGCGGCCCGCTCCCGCGACGGCTGCCCCGACCTGACGGCCCGCATGTCGGAGTGGGTCGCCTCCCCCGGCCGGCGGGCCAGGTCCCGCATCGGCCGCCACATCCAGTCCTGTGCGACCTGCCGGGCCGCGCCCAGGACCATGACGGCGGGCGCGCTGCTACGCCGCCTGCCGATCGCGTCGTCGCCCGGCACACTTCCCAACCGGCTGGCGTTGGCGCAGCCGTTGCCCGGCGAGGGGCCGATCTGGCGGGCCGACGGCTTTCCTGTGCAGGCCCGCACACTGGTGGAGACCGGCTCTTCGACGCCGGCTCCTCCGGTCGCCGGCGCCACGCCGTCCGTCCCGGTCGCCGGCCCCACGACGGCGACGCCGGGAAAGCCCTGGTCGGCGGCGGGCGCGGCCGCCGCCGACCAGGAGCCCGCCCTGAGGCCGATGCCCCTGGCGGCCCCCGTGCCCGAACCGCCCGACGGGCCCCCGCGCCTGCCGGAGCCCACCGAGGACACGCTGCCGGCCGTCCCGCTGGAGGGGACGATCCCGCTGCCCGCCCCCGTCGAGCGGGCGATGCCCCTGGCCGCTCCCGTGCCTCTTCCCGAGCCCGGCGACGAGCCGCCGCCCGGGCCCGGCCGGCAGGATCCGCCGGCGGCGCCGGCCGTACGCGGGCGCCACCCCTTCACGCCGCCGAGCCGCACCCGGCCCTTCCGCGGCGGCACGTACGGCGACAAGCTCGTCTACACCACCGTGACCAGGGGCGAGAGCAACGGCCACGGCGACCACGGCACGATCGTCCGCTACGGCGGCATCACCCTGTCCGCCCTCCAGCAGGCCCCGAACGGGGACGCCGCCCAGTGGCAGGAGTTCTGGCGCGACCCGTCCGACGACGAGGACGATCCCGAGCCGGGCACCCCGATCAGGGCGGTGGCCAGGCTCGGGCTGATCATGGGCGTCGGCCTGCTGGCGGCGGGCCTGATCTGGGCTGTCATGAACGCCCGCGAGCACCCGGCCACGCTCACCAAGGCCGCCGCGCAGACCAGCGTGCTGCTGGAGGAGCCCGCGCGCCGGGTCGCCGAGGCGGCCACGGCGGGCGAGGGAGGAGCGGCGAGCACCGCGGAGTCGCCGGAGTCGGGGATGAAGGCGCTGTCCAGGAAGGCCGAGCTGCCCCGCCCGGCGCCGCCGGTGGCGCGGCTGTCGCCGTCGTCGGCGTGGCTGGGCGCGAAGCGCACGGGGACGTTCGGGCTGTCGTGCACGGGCCGGTGCGAGATCGTCTCGGCCTCCGGCACGAGCGGCGTCACCGTGTCCGGGAACCGCTTCCGGGTCAAGGAGACGGCGGCGGACCGGGCGCTCGCGCGGGAGAGCTGCGAGCCGCGCGTGCGGCGCGGGCAGATCACCGTCCGCTGGACGGGCCAGACCACCGGGGACGGCCGCCGCACCGGCGGCACCACCGCCGCCGGGGGCACGCTCACCATGCGGGTGGCCTGGACGGTCGCCCCGCGCGACGACGCGCTGACGCGCGACGCCCGCGACGGCGTCTTCCTGCGGGACTGCGACTAGCCCCGGCCACCGGGCGGAGCCGGCGTCACGAGGGGCTGCGGGCAGGAGCCGGGGACCCGGCTCCTGCCCCCGTACGGTTTAGAAGAAGTGGAAGCCGGGCTCGGGCTCGGGCAGGTCGAGCCGGTCGGGGCCGCGGAACGTGGCGGTGTCCTTCGGCACGTCGGCCAGCGGCGTGCCCAGCACAAACGGCACGCTCACGCTGCTCCTGGCCAGGTCGATGGTGACGTTGGCGCCGGTGCCGGTCTCGTCCGTGTAGGTCGAGTCGGTCCCGGCGATGACCAGGCCGATCCGGTGGCCCTTGCGGAACGTGTAGTCCTGCGGCAGTGTCAGCCACTTCACCGTGCCGTAGACGCCGGCGGGCAGCGGGGTGGCCTGGCTGAGCGAGTGGCGGTTCTGCACGTCGATCCAGCCGCGGGCGACGATCTCCAGCGGGCGGGTGGCCACGTTCGTGACGACCTTGCGGTAGCAGGCGTCGTCGGCCGCGGTGCTCTCCCCGTGGCAGTCCTCCTCGGTGAGCGTGGTGATGCCCTGGCCGCGCCGCCAGTCGACGCGGGTCGCCGCGCCGAAGTCGACCAGGAGCGCGGTCAGGTTGGAGGTGGGCTTGTCCAGCTTGACCCGCAGGTCGGCGGTGGGCGTGCCGGACAGGCGCAGGTCGAGCGGGAGCGCGCCGGTCGTGAACGCCACCCGGCCCGGGTTCGCCGTGCCCACGTCGGCCACCATGTCGGTCTCGCTCATGGCGACGTCGGTGAAGGAGGCGGTGCTGTTCCTGGCGGCCGGCCGCAGGCCGAGCGAGCCGTCGGGCGCCGGGCGCAGCTTCGCCTCGATCGCGAACGGGGCCGGCCAGTCGCGCTGGGTGATCCACTGCGCCGGGCCGATCTCGACGTCGGCGCGGGGCTCGTGCATGATCCCGTTGCGTACGCCGTGCAGCCAGTGGTCGAACCAGCGGTGCAGCGTGTCCACCCACAGGCCCCGGCGGCCCTCGAAGTCGAACGGGTCGACGTGCTGGGTCTGGCCGACCCAGATCTTGCGCGGCACGTGCCGGTCGGCCAGGGCCTTCCACCAGGCGGAGAAGTTGTCGGGCTTGACGTTGAGGTCGTTGACCGTGTGGATGACGAAGACGCTGGCCTTCACCTTGGAGACGTCGCCGAGCAGGCCGCCGATGTAGTCGCGTTCGGCCCAGAACGGGTTGTGGTCGCCCGTGTCGTCGCCGTCCTCGGCGTCCATCCTGTCGCGCACCGCCTGGCACTTGGCCTCGGGGTCGGTGTCGACGTAGTTGGCCAGCCAGGAGGCGTAGTCGTAGTTGTACACGACGCCGTTGGAGCGCTGGTACTTGTACCAGGAGCTGATCGCCGAGATGGGCACGATGGTCTTGAGCCCTTCGACGCCGGTGGCGGCCACGGCGTTGGCCAGGGTGCCGTCGTACGACTTGCCGATCATCGCGGACTTGCCGGTCGTCCAGTCGGCCACGGCCGGGGCGCCGTCGGCCCGGAACGCCTTGGCGCGGCCGTTCAGCCAGTCGATGACGGCCTTGCCGCCCAGCACGTCGGCCTTGCCGCCGACGTCGGGGCAGCCGTCCGACCTGGTGGTGCCGAGCATGTCGACGTTGAGGACGGCGTAGCCGCGGGGCACGAAGTAGTTGTCATAGAAGAGCGGAAACTTCGTGACATTTCCGGCGGCGTCGTAGATTTTGCGCTCTGACTCGTTTCCGCGGCCCGAGTTGTCGTAGTACGGGCTCTCATCGATGATCACCGGCACCCTGAGCCCCGGGCCGGACTCCTTGGGCCTGATGATGTCCACCCTGACCTTGTCGAGGTTGCCGTCGAGGTCGCTGTCGACGGTCGACTCGACGTACACGTGCTCGCGGATCGCGTCCGCGTACGAGAAGACCGGCTGTGTACGGCCGTTCTCGACCGTGATCCGGGGAGCGGCGGCGGCAGCGGCTTGGGCGGGAGTCGCGATCGCGAGGGTGAGGGCGACGGCGAAGAGGGCTGGGCGTAATTGTGACACGCGTGACCTCCGGGACTGGTGACCGATAAGCGGAATCTCTCAGACCGCCCGGGAGGTGGCAAGATCCCAGGTGTGGATGTTCTGGACAGAGTTCGGGGCTGCCTCCTGGGCGGCGCGATCGGCGACGCCCTCGGGGCGCCGATCGAGTTCCGGTCGTTGCGCGATATCCGCAGGGATCACGGTAAGGACGGCGTCACCGGTTACGTCACGACCTGGCATGGCAGGACCGGCCAGATCACGGACGACACCCAGATGACCCTCTTCACCGTCGAGGGTCTCCTGGACGCCCGTGACGTCGCGGGCCGCGCCAGTGGACCGGGCGCGGGGAAGAGCGCCGGCACGCCGGGTGACGGCTTCCGGGAGGCGGCGGTCGAGGCGGTGCGCCGGGCGTACCTGCGCTGGCTCGACACGCAGCAGTTCCCCGCTCCCCCGCCCGCGGACCCGCCCGGGCGGGCGGGCCGGCTGTCGCGGGAGCAGTGGCTGTACTCACGGCGCGCCCCGGGCAACGCCTGCCTGTCGGGCCTGCGTCACCCCTTCCCCGGGCCGTCCGCGTGGGGCCGTCCCGGCCCGGTGAACCCCGGCTCGAAGGGGTGCGGCACGGTGATGCGCTCGGCCCCGTTCGGCCTGATCGCCCGCCCGCCGCAGCACCCCGGCACCCCCGGCGCCCTTGGTGCCCCCGGCGGCCCGGCCGGTGACCTGGACAGACAGAGCGGCGACCTCGGCATGCAGGGCGGCGACCTCGGCGGGCGGGGCGGGCCGGGCCCGTGGGGCGGGTTCGGCGCGCGGGAGGCGTTCGAGCTGGCGGCGGTCTGCGGCCAGATCACCCACGGCCATCCGACCGGCTACCTGGCCGCCGGCGCCTTCGCCGCGATCATCGCCCACCTCATGGCCGGCGAGGCGCTGGAGCCCGCCGTCCAGCGGGCGATGGACCTGCTGGCCCGCTACCCCGGCCACGAGGAGACCAGCGCCGCCCTGGACGCCGCCGTGTCCCTGGCCGCAAGGGGCGCCCCCTCCCCCGAGGCGGTCGAGTCGCTGGGCGGCGCGTGGATCGCCGAGGAGGCGCTGGCCATCGGCGTCTACTGCGCCCTGGCCGAGCCTGCGGTGGACAGGGCGCTGCTGCTGTCGGTCAACCACTCGGGCGACAGCGACTCGACCGGCTCGGTGTGCGGCAACCTCCTGGGCGCCCTGCACGGCGCCGCCGTCCTGCCCGCCGCCTGGCTGGACCCGCTGGAGGGCAGGGAGACGATCGAACGCCTGGCCGCCGCGCTCGCCTGACCGCGCCACGGCCCACCCCAGCGTCTAGGGTGGATGTCCGTCAGCTCGATGAGGAGAAGGTGCATGCGTAACGTCGCTCGGACCTCGCTGGTGGACGCCGCCATCGCCGAGCTCCGCCGGGAGATCGCCGCAGGGGTGTGGCCGGTCGGCACCAAGATCCCTTCGGAGAGCCGGCTCGCGGAGAGCCTGGGCATGAGCAGGCTCTCGGTGCGCGAGGCGGTGCGCGTGCTGGCCCACGCGGGGCTGCTGCACACCCGGCAGGGCGACGGCACCTACGTGACCGCGACCGACGAGTCGAAGGTCGCGCTGCGCCGCCGCCTCGACACCGCGGCCGCCATGGACATCATCGACGTACGCCGCGGCCTCGACCTCGTCGCGGCCCGGCTGGCGGCCGGGCGGCGCACCGAGGAGGACCTGTCGGCGATGCGCGAGACCCTGGCCCGCAGGAACGCGGCCGGCCGGGCCGGCGACCTCGACGGCTTCGCCGACGCCGACGTGGACTTCCACCTGCAAGTGGCCGACGCCGCGCACAACGCCCTGCTGGCCGACCTCTACCGCAGCATGAGCGACGCCCTCCGCGACAGCGTCAGAGATCAGGAGGAGGCCGCCCTCACCCCGGACTCCTCCCACGAGGAGCTGCTGCGCGCCATCGAGGAGAAAGACCCGGCCAAGGCCGTCGCGGTCTCGGTCTCCATCCTCGACCAACAGGAACGCGACCTCTGACATCTCTTACCCCACGACCATGCCAAATGAGCACAGGTGTTCGATCTCCCGGGTGACGCGGCACCCGCCGGGAGACTAGGCTGTGGCTGTGAGCCGGTGGGACGACAGGGAACGCGCCGCGATGGTGGCGCTGCTCCGCCGCACCTCTACGGAGCAGGGCGAACGCGACCTCGTCCAGCGGCTCGATGAGGCGTCTCCGGTGGCGGTGCTGCGCGAGCGCCTGGGCTCCGCCGACCTGTTCTCCGATCCGGTCGAGGACGCGATGGCCGGCGCGGCGGAGGAGATCGCCTCCTGGGAGCAGGACGGCATCCACGTCCTCACCATGGGAGACGATCGTTACCCGCACAGGCTGTGCGACGTGTTCGACCGGCCCCCGTTGCTGTTCGCCCGCGGGACGGTGCTCGCGGAGGACGACGGCGTCGCCGTGGTCGGCTCCCGCACGGTCTCGCCGCAGGGCCGGTCGCTCGCCACCGAGCTGGCCACCCGGCTCGTCGAGCGTGGCCTGACCGTCGTCTCGGGCCTGGCCGCCGGTGTCGACACCGCGGCCCATCAAGCCGCGCTCCGCGCGGGCGGCCGGACGGTGGCCGTCATCGGCACCGGAATCCGCCGGCATTTCCCTCCCGAGAATCGCGACCTCCATCGTGAGGTGGCCGAGCGAGGAGCGGTGTTCTCACAGTTCTGGCCTGATCGTGCGCCGGACAAGACAACGTTTCCCCTGCGCAACGGCACGATGTCGGGCTACAGTCTGGCGACGATCATCGTCGAGGCCGGCGAGCGGAGCGGGACTCGCATTCAGGCGCGCAAGGCCGTGGAGCACGGACGGCCTGTGATCCTGATGCGGTCCGTGATCGAGCGCACCGAATGGGGCCGGATCACGGCGGACAGACCCGACGTCCACGTGGCCGAGGACGTCTGTGGAGCGATCGCCATCGTCGATGATCTGCTGGACCGACACAAGCAGCTTGAAAGGTTCCTTTCGAGGATGGGCTGACCCCATTGGCCGAGACGCTACCGGTGCTCAGGGAGATGATTCGCGAGCGGCTTGGCGCGATCATGACCAATCCCCTCAGGATCCCCAACGTCACCTGTGAGGTCTGCACGGGTCCTGTCGCCTCGCGGTACACGCGGTGTTACCGGTGTCACGAAGACGCGCGCAGGGAAGACGTACCTGTCGCCCGGCGGGTCGTCCCCCTGACCTATGCCGTGGCGGGCACCCAGGTGGAGCGGGACATGTACCGGTACAAAGACTTCATGCCGGCTGCCCAGAGGCTCCGCAATTCCTCTTACCAGCGGTTACTCCTGCTCCTTCTCGGGTTCGCCCAATTCCACGCCTCCTGCCTCGACCTCGTGGCACGCAGGCCCGTCACCGGCATGGCGACGGTCCCCTCGCTCCGGGGGCGCACGGGCGCGCATCCGCTCGTCACCCTGGCGGCCGTCCTTCCGGGGCACTGGGCCCAGGTGAAGCTTGAGGCCACCGCCGGCATCCCCGAGGCGCAGCGCCGTGATCTGCGGCCCCAGCACTTCGTCGTGCCCGATCGGGACATCGTGGCGGGTCAGCACATCCTCCTGCTGGAGGACACGTGGGTGCAGGGGCGTCATGCGCAGCCGGCGGCGGCCGCGCTGCTGCTCGCGGGAGCCTCGGACGTGACGATCCTGGTCATCGCCCGCCGTATCCGTACCGACCTGCGGCTGTCGCTCGCGGAGGACTCCCTGCGGCAGATCCTCACCGAGCGCGAATACTCCGTGGACCTCTGTCCCGTGGCCGGCAAGAGCTGCAGGCACTGGCCACGACATCCCCGGTTCACGCCGTAGTGCCGGTCAGGGGAGGAGGGTGAGGAGGGCGACGATTCCCAGGGCCAGGGAGGCGGTGGCGGCGAGGAGGGGGATCGTGGCGGGTGCGCGCCGGCCGGAGCCCTCCTGGACGAACACCGGGCGGATCCAGCGCAGGTAGTAGAAGAGGCTGGCGACGGTGTTGGCGGCGGCCAGGACCGCGAGCCAGGCGTACCCGGCGTCCCAGGCCGCCGCGAACATCAGCAGCTTGCCGGCGAAGACGGCCGTCGGCGGTGTGCCGACGAGGCCGAGCAGGCACACGACCAGGGCGAACGCCGTCCAGGGCGAGCGCCGGGCCAGGCCGGCGTAGTCGGCCAGGGTGTCCGTGCCGGTGGCGACGACGACGGCGAAGGCGCCCAGGTTCGTGACGGCGTACGCGGCCAGGTAGAACAGCAGCGCCGGCGCCGCCAGGTCCGTGCGGCCCGCCACCGCCACCGGCACCAGCAGGTAGCCGGCCTGGCTGATCGTCGAGTACGCCAGCAGCCGCCGCACGTTCGGCTGGTGGAAGGCGGCCAGGTTGCCCAGGGTCATGGTGGCCGCCGCGAGGACGGCGAGCAGCGCGGGCTCGTCGAAGACCTCCGAGGCCAGCCGGTACGCCGCCACGAACGCCCCGATCTTGGGCACCGTGGTCACGAACGCCGCCACCGGCCGCGACGCGCCCTCCGCCACGTCGGGCACCCAGAAGTGCGCCGGCGCCGCCCCGGCCTTGAACAGCGGCCCCGCCAGCAGCAGGACCGCGGCCACGGCGGGCGCGCGGGCGCCGGAGTAGGCGGTGGCGCCCGAGTGGCCGTACGCGAGCGTGACGCCCGCCAGCATGAGCACGCCCAGGAACGCGCCCATCAGGTAGTACTTGAGCGCCGCCTCGGTGCCGGGCGCGTCCTTGGCGAACCCGGCCAGCGCGTACGCGGGGATGCTCGCCAGCAGGTACGCCGCCACGAGCACGAGCAGGTCGCCCGCCCCCGCCATGACGATCGTCCCGAGGGCGGCCAGCGAGGTCAGCGTGTAGAGCTCGCTCTCCCGCGCGTGTCCCCTGGCCCGGCCGGCCATCAGGCAGAGGGCGAGGAGGGTGGACAGGGTGACGGTGAGGCGGGTGACGTTCGTGGCGGCGTCGACGACGTAGCCCTCGAAGGTCCCGGGGCTCAGGGCGGTGGCGGCGGTGGCGGCGGCGGTGGCGGCGGCCCCGGCGAGCGCGGCGGCGTTGATCCAGGCGGTCACGCGCTGGCGCTCCCGCGCGGCGTACAGCCCGGCCAGCAGCCCGGCCACCGCGCCCGCCAGGATCAGCAGCTCGGGGAGGAGGGCGAGCGGGTTCATCGGCCTGCCAGGTTCACGATGGCGGAGGCGGCGGGTGCGATCAGGTCGAGCAGCCACCGCGGGGCGACGCCGATGGCCAGCGACAGGGCGAGCAGCGGGGCGATCGCGGCCAGCTCGTGCGCGCGCAGGTCGGTGACGCGGCCGGTCAGCTCGCCCGGCCCGCCGAGGAAGGCCCGGTGCAGGGCGCGCAGCAGCAGGGCCGCGGTGATGAGGATGCCGAGCAGCGACAGCGCGCCCGCGACCACCGCGCCGGCCCCGATCACGCCGGTGAAGATCTGGAACTCGGCGATGAACCCGGACAGGCCGGGCAGCCCCAGCGAGGCGAACGCCGCCACCGCCGTCACGCCGGTCAGGACCGGGGCCTGGCCCGCCAGTCCGCCGAACCGGCCGAGGTCGTGGCTGCCGGCCCGGTCCCACAGCACGCCGGTGATCAGGAACAGCGCGCCGGTGATGAGGCCGTGGCTGACCATCTGGGTGACGGCCCCGCTGACCGCCAGCTCCCTGGCCGCCCGGCCGCCGCTCAGGCCCGCCGCGCCCAGGGCCAGGACGATGTAGCCCATGTGGTTGACGGAGGTGTAGGCGATCAGGCGTTTGAAGTTCTCCTGGGCCAGCGCGACCAGAGCGCCGTACAGGACGCTGACGACGCCGATCACGATGACGGCCCAGGCGTACGCGCGCCACTGCTCCGGCAGCATGGGCACGGCGATGCGGGCGAAGCCGTACGTGCCCATCTTGAGCAGCACCCCGGCCAGGATCGCCGAGCCGGCGGCGGGCGCGTCGGTGTGGGCCGCCGGCAGCCAGGTGTGCACGGGCACGACCGGCGTCTTGACCGCGAGCCCGACGCCCACGGCGAGCAGCACCGCGGCGCCCGCGCGCGGCGGGCCGACGGTCAGGTCGGCGGTCAGGTCGGCGGTCAGGTCGGCGGTCAGGTCGACCATGTCGAACGTGTGCGGCTCGGCCGCCAGGTACAGGCCGATGAAGCCGAGCAGCAGCGCCAGCGAGCCGAGGAAGGTGTAGAGGAAGAACTTCAGCGCCGAGCGCGCCCGATCGCCGTGGCCCCAGCCGACGATCACGAAGTACATGCCGACGATCGCCAGGTCGAAGAAGACGAAGAAGAGCAGCAGGTCGAGGGCGGCGAACAGGCCGAGGCAGACGGTCTGCAGGAACAGGAACAACGCCGCGTACGCCCTGGGCCGGCGCGTCCGGCGCAGCGAGTAGACGGCGCAGAGCAGGAACAGCAGCGAGGTCATGGCGATGAGCGGCAGCGACAGGCCGTCCACGCCGACGTGGTAGCCGGCCCGCACGGAGGGGATCCAGCGCAGCCTGGTCTCGTACGCGAAGCCGCCGGCCCGGCCCGGGCCGTACCCGGCCCACATGGCCACGACGAGGGCCAGGTCGGCGGCCGTGGCGGCGATCCAGATCCAGCCGGCCGCCCGCGCGCCGAGGCGGGGCAGGGCCAGCAGCGCCGCGGCCGCCAGAGGCAGGAAGATCACTATGGCGAGCACGGTTCACCTCAGGAGGGCGAAGGCGACGGCCAGCAGGGTCAGCGCCACGGCGGCCTGGGCGAAGTAGAGGTGCACCTGTCCGGTCTGCGGGCGTCTGGCCAGCGTGCCGAGGCGGCCGGCCGCGGCGGCGACGGCTCGTACGAGGCCGTCGAGCCCGGTCTCGAACGGCGCCCTGACGATCCGGGCGGCGGCCAGGCCCGCCCGCGGCACGGCCTCCACGCCGGCGTCGATCCCCCGGTCGTCGAGCCCGGCCGCGGTCCTGGCCAGGGTTCTGACGGCGCGGGCGGCGGCGGTCACAGCGGCGTCCAGGACCCGGTCGTCGAACCGCGCCAGCGCCCCGGCCAGCGCCAGGACCGGGCGCGCGACGAGCACCACGGCCATCCGCTCCAGCCCCATCCACTCCCGGAGAAAGGCCCCGGCCGCACCCACCGGAAGGGGGGTCACGGGAGCGGGGGTGCGGACCAGGATCGTGGCCGCGGACATGGTGAGCGCGGACACGGTGAGCGCGGACACGGTGAGCGCCGCCGCGCCCGACAGGAGCAGGCCGCCCCACGAGGGCGCGGCGGCGTGCGGATCGCCCACCAGCCGCCCCCACGCCTCGAACGCCCCGGGCAGGCCGACCGCGCCGAACCCGGCGGCGGCCAGGGCCAGCACCGGCAGCGGCGCCCGCTCCCAGGGCGTCAGCTCGCGGGCGTCCGCGCGGCCGGGGCCGGGCCGCCAGACCGCGGCCAGCGCCTTGGCCGAGTACGCGGCGGCGAGCAGCCCGGCCGCGAACAGCACCGCGTACAGTCCCGGCTCCCGCACCGCGCCCAGGATCGTGTCCTTGGTCACCCACAACGACAGCGGCGGCACCCCGGCCAGCGCCACCGCCCCGACCCCGAACGCGAGCCCGACCACCGGATACCGCCGTCCCGCCCCGCCCAGCCGCCGCAACGTCTCGGTGCCGAGCGCCGACAGCCAGGCCCCGGCCGCCAGGAACAGCAGGCTCTTCACGGCCGCGTGCGCGACGAGCTGCGCCGCGCCGCCCGCCACCGCCGCCACCCCGGCCGCCGCGACCATGAACCCGAGCTGCGCGCACGTGGAGGCGGCCAGCAACTGCTTCAGCTCCCGCTGCGCGAGCGCGACGGCGCCCAGCAGCAGCGCCGTCAGCGCGCCCGCCCACGCCACCAGGTCGGCCGCCCAGCCGGTGGCGGCGAGCAGCGGCTGCACCCGGAGCAGCAGGTACGCCCCCGCCGCCACCATGGCCGCCGAGTGCAGCAGCGCCGACACGGGGCTGGGCCCGGCCATCGCCCGCGACAACCAGAACGAGAACGGCAGTTGCGCCGACTTGCCCAGCGCCGCCACCACGAGCCCGCCCGCCACCAGGTCCCGCCACGGCGCGGGAAGCCCCGCCGGCCCGTCCGGCGCCGGCGCCCCGCCCGCCCACGACCCCGCGCCCGCCAGGGCCGCTCCGGCCGCGAAGTACAGGCCGAGGTCGGCGGCGCGGGTGGTGAGGAAGGCCACGGCGCCGGAGCGCACCCGCGCGGGATCGTGCCACCAGTAGCCGATGAGCGCGTACGACACCGCGCCCATGACCTCCCACCCCATCAGCAGCAGGACGAGGTCGCCGGCCGTCACGGTCAGCAGCATGGCGCCGACGAAGAGCAGCATGAGCCCGTGGAACCGGGCCGTGCGCAGCTCCCCCGCCGCGAACACCAGCACGCACAACCCCACCGCCGCCACCATGACCACCATGACGGCCGACAGCCCGTCCACGACCAGCCCGTTCGCGAGCAGGCCGTCCCCGGTCAGCCCTGTGCCGGACGACCCCGTGCCGGATGATCCTGTGCCGGATGATCCTGTGCCGGGCAGCAGCCGGACGGGTGTGGCGGGCCGGGTCACGGCAGCGTGCACGGCCAGCGCCAGCGTCAGCACGGCCGCCGTGACAGCCACCCCGGCGGGCACCCCGGCGGCCACCCCGGCGGGCGCGCGCCGCGCCGCCCGTCCCAGGAGCAGCAGCAGGCCGCCCGTCACCGCGGGCAGGACGGGCAGGGCGGGCAGCAGCCACGGGGACGGGTTCACCCTTTCAGATCCCCCGCCTCGTCGGTCAGGTCCACGTCGCGGGCGCGGAAGATCGCGGTGACGACCGCGAAGCCCATGGCCATCTCCAGCGCCATGACGGTGACGGCCACCAGGACGAGGACCTGGCCGTCGGCGGTCCGGGGAGCGACGTAGTGCCAGAAGGCGCCGCCGGCCGCGATGACGCCGTTGATCATGAGTTCCAGGCCCATCATGAGCATGACGATCGACTGCTGGGACAGCACGCCGTACAGGCCGATCGAGAACAGGGCGGCGGCCAGCAGGAGGAAGGTCTGGAGCGTCATCGGTCATACCGTCCGCGGTGCGTGGCGAGCACGACGGTGGCGACCATCGTGGCCAGGATGGCCACGCCGACGACCATCATCACGAGCATCCGCGGCCCCATGATCGCCAGGCCCAGCGCGCGCGTGGGGTCGGCGGGTGGCGGCCCCCGGCGCGCCGGCCACGGCGTCAGGAACGCCCCGGCCGCCAGCAGCACGAAGACGGCTGCCGCGATGATCTTGGCGGCCCGGTCGCCGTGCACCATCTTCATGGGCATCAGGCCGCCGGGGTTCATCATGTACATGATCATGAAGACGGCCATCACCAGCATCTCCATGACCATCATCAGGATGACCAGCACCCCCACGTAGTGCAGGTCGACGAGCAGCAGCGTCCCGCCCACGGCCAGCAGCGAGGCCAGCAGCGCGAACGTGGCCCGCGCCATCGAGTCCACCACGAACACCGCCACGCCGCCCGCCACCGCCAGGACGGCCAGCGCCCAGAACGCCCCCACGCTCACCGCAGCACCACGATTCCGACGACCAGCGTCTGTACGAGCGTGAGCGGGATCAGCACCACCCACGCGAACACCGTGAACCGATCCATCCGTACGGCCGGAACCCGCTGCTTGACCAGCACCAACACGCCCAGGACCGCCGCCGTCTTGAGCGCCGCCCACGCCCAGCCGGGCAGCAGCGGCCCGGCGCCGCCGCCCAGGAACAGCGGCACCGCGGCGGCGGACACGACGACCAGCAGCGCGTACCGGCCGGCCGCGAACAGCAGCCGGTCGGCCCCCGACAGCTCCGCCGGCACCCCGCCCGCCACGTCCCTGCCGACCGGCTGCCCCATCGGCCCCCAGAACGCCATCGCCAGCGCGGAGATCAGGTATACCGCGAACGCGACCGGCATCCACACCGCGAACCACACCCCCCGCTGCGCCGCCACCACGTCCCCGAACCGCAACGACCCCGCGCCCAGCGCCACCGTGATCAGCGCGAACATGTGCGGCAGCTCGTAACCCAGCCCCTGCGCCAGGAAGCGGTACCCGCCGACCAGCGGGTACACGGAGTTGACCCCCCACCCGACGAGCCACAGCGCGCCCCAGACGCACACCTCCATGGCGTTGAACCAGACGATCCCCACGCTCGTGTCGAGCACGGGCGCGCCTCCCAGGGGCAGCACGACGGCGGCGAGGAGCGCGGCGAGCGGCAGCGCGACGACGCCCGCCCGGACGAGCAGCAGGTCGGGTACGAGCGTGCGCCGCCCCCGCTGCGTCACCAGCCGCGCCACCTCCCGCAACGGCGCCCCGACCGCGCTCCCGACCCCGCCCGCCCTGCCGCTCACCCGTCCCAGCCCGGCGTCCAGGGCCGCGGCGGCCCATCCGAACACCACCAGCGCGACCAGCAGCCCCACCGCGTCAGCCACCGCCCGCCGCCGGCCCGGTGGGAAGTCGTTCGAGGTCCGGGTCGAGGCTCGCCACGATCAACCGCGCCACCGCCAGCTCGGCCCCGGCCAGCAGCCCGGGCAGCAGCGCCACCGTCGCCCCGGTCTCCTCCCATCCGCCCCTCCGCCCCCGCCCGGCGCGCGGGGAGGGCCGGGGCAGGGGTCGATGATCGCCGATCTCGCCGAGGGCCTCCCGGGCGCGGTCCAGCCATCCGTACGCCCGATCGAGCACGTCTCCCCGCATCCACTCCGGCACCCCCGGGCCGCCCTCGACCACGCCCAGCCCGCGCAGCATCCACCGCAACACCGCCGACCGGCGCACCCGGCGGGCGAACCGGTCGTAGTCGCGGCTCACCCCGGCCGGCTCCGCCCCCGCCAGCAGCCGGTCCCGCAACCTCCTGGCCTCCCTGGCCGCCGCCGGCCAGCCGGCCACCCCGAGCAGCCGCTGCAGGCTGTCCAGCCGGCCCGCCGCCCTGCGCCGCGCCACCTCACCCCCACCCACCCCCGCTGGACCCCACCCTGGGTCGTCCCAGAACGCGACCCCGGACTCGCCCGGCGGAAGGGCTCTTACCGTCGCCTCCTGGATCAGGTCGCCCTGCAACACCGTCTCGACGACGAGCCCGGCAGGCCAGTCGGCCAGCACCGGCCCCAGCGGCACATGCAGCCGATCCAGCTTCAGCCCGTCCCGATCGTCCCCCCGCCCGGCCATCGCCACGCCCCCGGGCGCCCCCATGCCGTGCTCATGATGCCCACCGTGCCCATGCCCACCGTGCCCATGCCCACCGTGCCCATCACCACCGTGCCCATCCCCTCCGTGACCCCCACCGCCGGGTCGGCCGGGGTCGTCGTGGGGGTCCGCGAGGTGTGTCGTCTCGTCCCCGAGCGCGGTGACCGCCCGGTCCAGGGCGGCGGTGACCTCGCTCACGCCGGTGCGCGCGGTCAGCCGGACCTGGGCCCGGGGGCCGGGCAGCGACTGCCAGACCCGTTCGACGGCCTGGGCCGGCTCCCCCGGTGCCGGGACCCCGCACACCACCATCACCGTGGCCTCGGCCGGCGACAGCGCGACCGGCCAGCCCCGCCGATCGAGCTCGGCCTCCACGAGCAGCCGGGCCCGCGTCCCGTACGGGCAGGCGACGACGAGCACCCGGGGCCGGCGGGCGGCCAGGCGCAGCAGCCATCCCCTCACGCCCACCGGAAGGCCCCTTCGCGCCACGCGTACAGGACGCCCACCAGCAGCAGCCCCAGGAACGCGAACATCTCCACCACGGCCATGGCGCCCACCTCGGCGGCCACGACCGCCCACGGGTACATGAAGATCATCTCCATGTCGAAGGCGAGGAAGACGAGCGTGACCGCGTACCACCGCACGTGGAACCGCGACAGCGCGTGCTCGCGGGGCCATGCCCCCGACAGGAACGGCCCCGCCCCGGCCACGCCACGGGGCGCGAGGAGGAACGAGACCGCGTACACCCCCGCGACCCCGGCCGCGAACAGCCCCACGAGCCCCAGCACCGCACCCATCACCAGCCCCCCGTCCACTCGCTCACCGCTCACCTGGAGAAACCAGGAGAAGCCGACCGCTCACCAGAAGCAGTCAGGGAGCGCCGGAGCGGAGGCCCCGGAGAGGGGCCGGGGTGCGCCCCGACGCGTGCCGCTCGGGAAGGACGGCGTCGCGGGCACACCCCGGCGGTCCGCTACCCGCGCTACCCGGAAATGACGATGGTGTCCGCCGACGGGTCGGACTCCTCCTCCCGCCGCCGTCCCCGTGCCGTCAGCCGCAGCGCCACCGCCGCCAGCAGCGCACCGCCGGCGGCGGCGATGACCAGCGCGTACGCGGGCACGCCGCCACCGTCCCGCGCCCGTCCGGCCGCCGCCGGAGCCACGGCCGGCCCCTGCGAGGCCCCCGGCGTCGCCCCGGCCCCCGCCACCGCCCGCTCCCCTGACTGCCGGCCGGCCTGATCCCCGGGCTGCCTGCCGACCTGATCCCCGGCCTGCTGCCCCGGCTTCTCTCCCGGCCCGAACCCGGGCGGCCGCACCTCGCCCCAGTGGTCCTCGGCGCCGGGGGCGAGCGACATCACCAGGTCCGGCGGCACGGGATTGATCCGCAGCGCGCCGGGCACGGTGAGCAGCCCCACCTCGTACGGCTCGAAGGGCCCCTGGACGCCCTGCACCCGCCACACGCCCTCGGACAGGACCACGGACGTCGCGTAGTGCGCGGCCTCGGGCAGCGCCGTGCCGTCGAACGTCACGCTCCGGCCGTCACCCCGCGTGAACCGCAGCCCGACCGGCTCCATCTTCCCGCTGAAGGGATGGCTGCCGTGCTGCAGCACCCAGAACCCCAGCGCGTACGACTCCCCGGCGGCGAACCGGGACGGCACCGGGTCCAGGTACGTGACCGCCCAGTTCCCGGCCCCGGCAACGGACCCGCCAGCCCCGCCCGTCACGGCGGACCCGGCGGACGCGGCCGGCGCGGCCACGAGCGCCAGCGCACCGGCCACCAGCAGGACCATGATCTTCCTCATGTGACCACCTCCGGTGTAGATACACCGGAGACCCGGCCGGGGTTCTCCCACCCGCAGTCAGAAATGCGACATTTCCTGAAAGGGCGAGCACAATAGAAGAGGCAAGGGCGAGAATCCGGCGAGGAGCGAGGAGGCTTGCGCCGTGTCCGCCGCCGGACGTGAATATCTCACCGCGATGCTCGACGTGCTCGTTTACGAGAACGTCCTGATCGCGTGGCGCCGGGCGCCGCTGGGCGGCTATCTGGTCGTCTCCCATGAGGGCGAGGAGATCAGGCTGACCGCGCAGCAGGCCGAGATGTGGGCGCGCGGCGCGTTCGCCGTCTATCTCGCGCTCGTGGACCAGCGCCGCATCCGCCCCCGCATCCCCGGCGACACCGCCCAGAATTAGCCACGGTGAATGCCCGGGATATGCGGCGGCCATTCTTCTGGCCCCGCTTTTCGCGTCCTGCCCGCCATATCCCGGCTCCGGGCGGCGGCCGGTCCCCCGGCCGCCGCCGCCCCGCCCCTCGGAAGACCTCAGATCGGCTCAGGAAGCCCTGTTGTTCATGAACTGCGAGATCTTCCAGTCCTCGCCCTCGCGCGTGAGCACGAACAGCTCCCGCAGGTTGTTGTCGCCCTGCTTGCTCGTGGCGCGGACGATGGCGTCGTCGCTGCCGGCGTTGCGGGTCTCCTCGACGGTGTGCTCGGCCTGCTTCATGCCGTTGGCGCCCTGGAGCTGCTTCTGGAACAGGGCGCGGATGGCCTGGGCGCCCTCCGCCGTGGGCTGCCCGTTCACCGCGGCCACCGCGTCGTCGGAGAAGGAGTTGACGACCTGGTCCACGTTCCCGGACTTGAGCGCGTCGAAGAAGCCCTGGACGGCGGCCTGCGCCTCCCCGCCGCCCGCGGTGTCGGTCGGCGAGCCCGTGTCGGTGGGAGAGGAGTCGGTGTCCCCCGGCGACATCGAGTCCATGTCCGTGGGCGTGCCGGGGCTCGCCGCCCCCTTCATCGCCTGCGTGTTGTTCCCCGAGGAACAGCCCGCGACCAGGAGGGCGGGCACGATCGCGGCCAGCAGGAGTGCCCTGCACTGAGAAATCTTGCTCATGGCCGCTTTGATGCCCGCGCCGGTCGGCGGCGAATGCGGGGTTTAGGCACTCCGCACGACCCCTTTACCTGCTCCGTGCACAGCTCACGATCTCGCTTCACGCGCATTGGAGAGACCGGTCAGAGCCGCGATCGTTGCCGCCCTGAGACCAGCGCGCCCGGGCGCGCCGATAGCGTCCCTTCAGTGCCGCGAACCCAGGCGAACCCCGAACCCCTTCCGCAGCGCGAGGACGCCGAACGCTGCGACAGCGTCCGGTCCGGGCGGCGCTGTGTGCTTCCGGCGGCCCACCGGGGCGCGCACGTCTACCCGCCCGCCGAAGCGGTGAGCGCGGCGGCCCCCGAGGCGTGAGCCAGGCCGGTCTTCAGGTGGCCGCCGTCCGCGATCCCCCGTTCGAGGCTGACCTCCACGTATCCGCCGTCGCCCACCCGTACCGGGTAGACGGGCACCGACAGCTCCTCGTCGTCGAAGCAGCGCCCGGTCACCAGCGAGTACACCTGCTTGTGCAGCGGCGAGGCCACGGTCGGCTCGCCCTGCCGGGTGCCGACGATGCCGCGCGAGAGCACGTACGCCCCGGTGTAGGGGTCGAGGTTGGACAGCGCGTACAGGTCGCCGTCGTAGGTCAGGAAGACGGCCACCTGGACGCCGTCCACCAGGGCGCAGACGCCGCTCTCGGGGCGCAGCGCGCCGACGGGGCAGATCGGGGTCCAGCTCATCGGGCCATCACCGGCTTGATCTGGCCGCGCTCGCTGGCGAACACGATCGACGGGTCGGGCGTGCCGGGGGCGTTGACGAAGCTGACGAACCTGCTCAGCTTCTCCGGGTCGTCCAGGGTGGCGGCCCATTCGTCGGCGTACGTGGCGATGTGGTGCTCCATCTGCGCGTCCAGGTCGGCGCAGATGCCCAGGGAATCTTCCATGATCACCTCGCGGAGGTAGTCGAGCCCGCCGTCCAGCGACTCGAGCCAGGCGGCGGTGCGCTGGAGCCGGTCGGCCGTGCGGATGTAGAACATCAGGAACCTGTCGATGGTCCTGATCAGCTCCTCCGAGCTCAGGTCGGTGGCCAGCAGGTCGGCGTGACGGGGCTTGAAGCCGCCGTTGCCGCCGACGTACAGGTTCCAGCCCTGCTCGGTGGCGATGATGCCGAAGTCCTTCGACCGGGCCTCCGCGCACTCGCGGGCGCAGCCGGAGACGGCCGACTTGAGCTTGTGCGGCGAGCGCAGGCCGCGGTAGCGCAGCTCCAGCGCGATGGCCATGCCGACGGAGTCCTGCACGCCGTAGCGGCACCAGGTGGAGCCGACGCAGGACTTGACCGTGCGCAGGGCCTTGCCGTACGCGTGACCCGACTCGAACCCGGCGTCCACCAGCCGCCGCCAGATCTCCGGAAGCTGGTCGACGGTGGCCCCGAACAGGTCGATGCGCTGCCCACCGGTGATCTTCGTGTAGAGGCCGAAGTCGCGGGCCACCTCGCCGATCACGATCAGCTTGTCCGGCGTGATCTCGCCGCCGGGGATGCGCGGGACGACCGAGTACGTGCCGTTCTTCTGCATGTTGGCCAGGAACTTGTCGTTGGTGTCCTGGAGGGTGGCCCGCTCGCCCTCCAGCACGTGCCCGTTGTGCAGCGAGGCCAGGATCGAGGCCACGGCCGGCTTGCAGATGTCGCAGCCCCGGCCCGTCCCGTGCCGGGTGATGAGCTCGGAGAACGTCGTGATGCCGCGCACCCGTACGATGTCGAACAGCTCGGCCCGCGAGTACGTGAAGTGCTCGCACAACGCCTTGCTGACCTCGACGCCCGACTTCTCCAGCAGCTGCTTGAGCAGCGGCACGCAGCTCCCGCAGGTCGTGCCGGCCCGCGTGCACGACTTGAGCCCCGGCACGTCGGTGACGCCCTTGTCGGCGATGGCGGTGCGGACGTCGCCCGCGCACACGTTGTTGCAGGAGCAGACCTGCGCCTCGTCGGGCAGGTCGAGGTTCGCGCCGGCCCCGCTGAACAGCAGGTCCGACGGCGAGGCCGGCAGCTCCTTGCCCACGAACGGCCGCAGCTGCGTGTACGGCGAGGCGTCGCCCACGCAGATGCCCCCGAGCAGCGTCCGCGCGTCGTCGCTGATGAACAGCTTCTTGTAGACGCCGCCCACCGGGTCCATGTAGGTGACGTCCAGCGCCCCCTCCATCGCCCCGAACTGCGCCACCTCCACGCCCAGCAGCTTGAGCTTGGTGGACAGGTCGGCTCCGTCGAACGTCGCCGAGCCGCCCATGATCCGGTCGGCGGCGACCTCGGCCATCGTGTTGCAGGGCGCGACGAGCCCGTAGACCATGCCGCCGGCCAGGGCGCACTCGCCCACGGCGTAGATCGCGGGGTCGGAGGTGCGCATGCCGGCGTCCACCACGATGCCGCCCCGGGGGCCCACCTCCAGCCCGGCGGCCCTGGCCAGCTCGTCGCGGGGCCTGATGCCGGCCGAGAAGACGACGACCTGCGCGTCCAGCACGGCGCCGTCCGGCTTGCGCAGCCCGGTCACCTGCTCGCCGTCGTGCACGATCTCCTGCACGCCGGCGCCGGCGTGCACGGCCAGCCCGAGCCCCTCGATGTGCGACTTCAGCACCGAGCCGCCGCCCTCGTCCACCTGGCGCGGCATCAGCCAGGGGCTCATCTCGACGATGTGCGTCTTGAGGCCCAGCGCGCGCAGCGCGTCGGCGGCCTCCAGGCCGAGCAGGCCGCCGCCGACCACGACTCCCTCGGCGGCGTCCTTGGCGGCCGTCCTGATCGCGTCGAGGTCCTCGATGGTGCGGTAGACGAAGGCGTGCTCGGCGCCCGGGACCGGGGGCACGAACGGCGCGGAGCCGGTGGCCAGCACGAGCACGTCGTAGGGCTCGGCGCCACCGTCGGCCAGCGTGACCTGCCTGGTCTCCCGGTCGATGCCGGTGACGCGGGTGTTCAGCCTGGTGACGATCCCGGCGGGCACCTCGTAGGTGAGGTCCTCGGCGCTGGTGCCGGACAGGTAGGAGGTCAGGTGCACCCGGTCGTAGGCCGGGCGCGGCTCCTCCCCGATCACGGTCACGGTGCCGCCGAAGCCCTTGTCCGTGAGGGTCTCCACGAGCCGGTGAGCCGTCGGGCCGTACCCCACGACGACGATCCTGTTCATACCGAAACCCCTTCCTGCTCACAAAGCCAGCCGACGATGCCTTCCACGGCGTCGCGGCAGGTGCCGCATCCCGTCGTGGCCCTGGTGGCGCTCGCCACCGCGGCCACGTCCCTGGCCCCGGCCTCCCAGCACGCCCTGATCTGGCCCTTGGTCACGTTGTTGCACTGGCAGACCTTGGCCGCGTCGGGCATCAGCGTCGGGCTGTCGGCCACGGGCGCCGAGGCGAGCCCGGGGAAGAGCAGCCCGGCGCGGTCGCCGGGCACCGGCCCGCCGCGGTCGAAGAGCTGGGTGAGCGTGCCGACGGCGTCGCTCTCGCCCAGCAGGATCGCGCCCACCAGGCGGCCGTCCCGGATGACGAGCTTGCGGTAGGTGCCGCGGGCCCGGTGGCTGAAGCGGACCACCTCGGCGTGCTCCTCGCCGAGCTGGGTCTCGCCCATGGCGGCCAGCTCGACGCTCTTGGCCTTGAGCCGGGTGACCAGGCGGGAGCCGCGGTAGAGGGCCTTGCCGCCGGTGATGACGTCGGCGGCCACGGCGGCCTGCTCCCAGGCGGGCGCGACCAGGCCGTAGACGGTGCCGTCGTGCTCGGCGCACTCGCCGATGGCGAAGACGGACGGGTCGTCGGTGCGCAGCTCGTCGTCCACGACGACGCCGCGCCGCACCTCCAGGCCCGCCTCGGCGGCCAGGCCGGTGACGGGGCGCACGCCGCAGGCCAGGACGACGAGGTCGCCCTCGACGAGCTCGCCGTCGTCGAGGCGGACGCCGTGCTCCTCGACGCCGGAGGCGGAGACGCCGGTGCGGATGTCGACGCCGAGCCCGGCCAGCGTCTCTCCCAGGACGAGACCGGCCTCGACGTCGAGCTGGCGCTCCATGAGGTGGCCCGCCAGGTGCAGCAGGGTGACCGGGAGGCCGCGCCCGGCCAGGCCGCGGGCGGCCTCGATGCCGAGCAGGCCGCCGCCGACGACCACGGCCCGCCCGGCGCTCTCGGCGCGGGCGAGGATGCGCTCGCAGTCGTCGAGGGTGCGGAACGGGATGGCCCGCTCGACGCCGGGGATCGGCGGCACGATGGCGTGGCTGCCGGTGGCCAGCACGAGCAGGTCGTACGGCTCGCGCCGGCCGCTCTCGGTGACGACGTGCCGGGTGTCCCTGTCGATGTGCGCGACCGCGTCGCCGAAGGCGGCCTCCACGTGGTGGGAGTCGTACCAGGTGGGGTCGAGCAGCCGGACCTGTTCGGGGCGGGAGCTGCCGGCGAGCACGTTCGACAGCAGCACCCGGTTGTAGGGGTGGCGCGTCTCCGCGCCGAAAACGGTGATCTTCATGTGCGGGTCGCGGGTGCGCACCTCGCTCACGAGCCGCGACCCGGCCATCCCGTTGCCCACGACGACGAGCCTCATGAGTCCCTCTCCACCCTGACAGCGCAGACCTTGAACTCCGGCATCCTCGACGTCGGGTCGAGTGCCGGGTTGGTGAGCCGGTTGGCGCCCTCCCAGTGGAAGGGCATGAACACGGTGTCGCGCCTGATGGCGTCGCTGATCCTGGCGACGGCCTTGGCCTCGCCTCTCCTGCTGCTGACGCGCACGACGTCCCCGGCGGTGATGTCGAGCTGCTCGGCCAGATCCGGGTGCAGCTCGACGTACGGCTCGGGGGCGGCCTGGACGAGCGGCGCGATCCTGCGGGTCTGGGCGCCGCTCTGGTAGTGGGCGAGCACCCGGCCGGTGCTCAGGTAGACGGGGTAGTCCTCGTCCACCTCCTCGGCGGCCGGCCGGTGCTGGACGGGGACGAACCTGGCGCGGCCGTCGGGGTGGGCGAACCGGTCGAGGAACGGCCGGGGCGTGCCCGGGTGCTCGGGGGAAGGGCAGGGCCAGAAGACGCCGGTCTCGTTCGCGATGCGCTCGTAGGTGATGCCGGAGTAGTCGGCGGGGCCGCCGGCGCTGGCGCGGCGCAGCTCGTCGAAGACCCTGGCGGGCTCGGTCTCGAAGGTGTGACCCAGGCGCCGGGCCAGGGCGGCCAGGACGTCGAGGTCGCTCCTGACGCCTTCGGGCGGCGTGACGGCGCGGCGGCGGAGCAGGACGCGGCCTTCGAGGTTCGTCATGGTGCCGCTCTCCTCGGCCCACTGGGTGACGGGGAAGACCACGTCGGCCAGGGCGGCGGTCTCGGACATCACGAAGTCGCAGACCACGAGCAGGTCGAGGCCGCCGATCCGGCCGGCGACGTGCTCGGCGGCGGGGGCGGAGATGACCGGGTTGGAGCCGAACAGCAGCAGCGCCTTCGGCCCTTCGGGGGTGCCGAGGGCGTCCAGCAGCTCGTACGCCGACCGCCCCGGCCCCGGGAGGTCCTCGGCGGGGATGCCCCAGACGCGCGCCACGTGCTCGCGGGCGGCCGGGTCGTCGATCTTGCGGTAGCCGGGGAGCTGGTCGGCCTTCTGGCCGTGCTCCCGGCCGCCCTGCCCGTTGCCCTGCCCGGTCACGCAGCCGTACCCGGAGCCCTCCCTGCCGGGCAGCCCGAGCGCCAGGGCGAGGTTGATGAACGCGGTGACCGTGTCGGTGCCCTTGGCGTGCTGCTCGGCGCCGCGCCCGGTCAGGATGTAGGCCCGCTCCACGGCGGCCATGGCCCTGACGGCCTGCCGCATGTGGTGGACGGGCACCCCCGTGACGCGCTCGACCCGCTCGGGCCACCAGGCCGACAACGAGGTGCGGACCTCGTCGAAGCCGGTGGTGCGGGCGGCGACGTACTCCTCGTCGACCAGGCCGTCGGCGATGGCCAGGTGCAGCAGCCCGAGCGCGAGGGCCAGGTCGGTGCCGGGCGTGGGCTGCAGGTGCAGCCAGGCCAGCTTGGCGGTCTGGGTGCGGCGCGGGTCGATGACGATCAGGCGCGGCCCGTCCAGATGGCGCACGAACGGCGGCATCGTCTCGGCGACGTTGCCGCCGGCGATCATGACGACGCCGGCGTCGTCGAGGTCGGTGATGGGGAAGGGCATGCCCCGGTCCAGGCCGAACGCCCTGATGGAGGCGGCGGCGGCCGAGGACATGCAGAAGCGGCCGTTGTAGTCGATCTGGCTGGTGCCGAGGGCGACCCGGGCGAACTTGCCCAGCGTGTACGCCTTCTCGTTGGTCAGCCCACCCCCGCCGAACACGGCCACGGCGTCGGGGCCGTGCTCGGCGCGGATGGCGGACAACCGGTACGCCACGTAGTCCAGTGCGACGTCCCACTCCACGGGCTCGCCGTGCAGGAGGGGGGCGGTCAGCCGCTCGCCGTTGGTGAGCAGCTCACCGGCGGTCCACCCCTTCTGGCACAGCGCGCCCGAGGCGTTGGCCGGGATGTCGGTCCTGGGGCTGATGGCCAGCTCGGGCCCGATCTCCATGCCGCACTGCAGGGCGCAGTACGGGCAGTGCGTCTTCGTCGTCACGTCAGATCCGGGCATAGGCGAGGCTCCCGACGACCTTGACGCCCACCGTCCTGGTGTAGCACCACCAGGTCAGGGCGAAGCAGGACACGTAGAACACCCCGAAGGCGAGGAAGGCCGGGGCGGGGGTGCCGGCGGCGGCGAAGGCCATGCCGAACGCCCGGTTGATGAGGAACCCGCCGAGCGCGCCGACCGCCGAGATGATGCCGATGGCGGCGGAGGCCTGGCGCTTGCCGTACAGCAGGGTCTCCTCGCTCTCGTCGCCGCGCTCGGCGATGGCCTTGGCCTGGAAGATGGCCGGGATCATCCGGTAGGTGGAGCCGTTGCCGATGCCGGCGGTGAGGAAGAGCAGCTGGAAGGCGAGGAAGAACAGCCAGAAGTCGCCGGAGGCGCCGGCCAGCCAGACCAGCAGCACGCCGCCGCCCATGCCGGCGAAGTTCCACAGCGTGACGGGCGCGCCGCCGAGCCGGTCGGCCAGCCAGCCGCCGACGGGCCTGATCAGGGAGCCGACGAGCGGCCCGGCGAAGGCGACGGCGGCGTAGGGGGCGTCGGGGAAGAGGCTCTGGCTCAGCAGGGGGAAGGCGGTGGAGTAGCCGATGAACGAGCCGAAGGTGCCGATGTAGAGGAAGGACATGATCCAGGTCTGGGCCTTGCCCGCCACCGCGAGCTGCGCGCGCGGGTTCGCCTTGGCGCTGGTCAGGTTGTCCATGAAGAACCAGGCGCAGCCGGCGGCCACGACGATGAACGGGATCCAGAACCAGCCGGCGGCGGCCAGCCCGAGCGAGCCGATGACCAGCGGCATGACGAGCTGCACGGAGCTGACGCCGATGTTGCCGCCGGCGGCGTTGAGCCCCAGGGCGACGCCCTGCTTGGCGCGCGGGTAGAAGTAGGTGATGTTGGCCATGCTGGAGGCGAAGTTCCCGCCGCCGAAGCCGGCCAGCGCCGCGATCACCAGGAAGAGCCAGTAGGGGGTGTCCGGGTCGTTCACCGCCACGCCCAGCAACACGGCGGGGATGAGCAGCAGGAACGCGCTGACCACGGTGAAGTTGCGGCCGCCGAACCTGGCAGGGCCGAACGTGTAGGGCACCCGCAACACGGAGCCGATCAGGTTCGGCAGGGCGACCAGCCAGAAGAGCTGGTCGGTGGAGAACTCGTACGAGCCCATGCGGGTGGCGACGATGCTCCACAAGGTCCACACCGTGAAGCCGAGGTGCTCGGCGACGATCGAGAAGATCAGGTTGCGCCGTGCCACCCGCTTGCCTGACCTCTCCCAGAAGGTGGGGTCATCGGGGTGCCACTCGGCGATCCAGCGCGCCATCGACCTCTCCTACGCTCGGCGTCCGGGGATCTCCAAGGTAGGAAGGGCTCGTTACGCACGATGACCGTCCGTGGCGGTGCGTTCGTTACGGGTGATTCACCTCGGTAACAAGACCCGCACAAGCGTCACGCCGGAAACATGCCGGTAATGATCGGTTATCAGGTTCTTCCTGGGGTAACAGCTCCAGACAAGGGGGGAATCATGATCAAAAAGCTGCACCAGATGGGCGTGAAGTCGGGCCACATGTACACCGCCGGCCTCGCCTCGATCGGCCTGGCCTTCGCGAGCTGGATGCTGTCGAAGAAGGCCGAGTCGGCCGGGCTGGACCGGGCCGACCGGTGGGGCATCTTCGTCGGGGAGTGGGCGCCCACGTTCTTCGCGATGGGCATCGCGCTTCGCATGGAGGAGACCCACCGCGAGATCGAAGAGCCGGGCACGAGCATGTTCGACCAGTCGGAGAGCACGCGCTCCCGGTCGCACGCGGGCGTCTGACCGCAGATGTCACGCAGGTCACGTCACGGAGCGTGACCTGCGTGGCATGCGTGGAGGATTCCGTCGGGGGTCTCAGTCGCGCCGCTCGGCGAGGCGGCGCAGGGGCTCGTCGGTCAGCCGGTAGCGATACCAGTCGTCCTGGTTGACCGCGCCGAGCTTCTCGTAGAAGTCGATGGACGGCTGGTTCCAGGTGAGGACCGCCCACTCCAGCCGCTGGTAGCCGCGCTCGGCGCAGATCTCGGCCAGCTTGCGCATCAACGCGACGCCGTGGCCGCCGCCCCGGTGCTGCGGGCGGACGTACAGGTCCTCCATGTAGATGCCGTGCACGCCGCGCCAGGTGGAGTAGGTCAGGAACCACAGCGTGAAGCCCACCACCTCGCCGTCCTGCTCGGCCATGTGCACGAAGGCGGCCGGGTTGTCGCCGAACAGGGTCTCGCGCAGCTGCTCCTCGGTCACGCGCACCTCGTGGGCGGCCTTCTCGTAGGTGGCGAGCTCTCGGATCATGCTGACGATCTCGGGCACGTCAGCGGGCGTTGCAGGACGAATCATGGGATCCAGGGTACGGGTGGCGCGCCCTCGCTCATACGGGCGGCCGCCGGCGCTGAGGGGGACGCTGGGGAACCTGTTGCGCCGGGCGCCTTCCGGCATCCGGGAGACTGGTGCCGCTGAGGCACTCGTGGAGAAAGGTGACACCCATGGAACAGCGCGCGTTGGGGCGTACCGGACGCCAGGTCGGGGTGATCGGGCTCGGCGCCTGGCAGCTCGGCGCCGACTGGGGCCAGGTGACGGAGGACGACGCCGTCGCCACGCTGCGGGCGGCCGTCGACTCGGGCGTCACCTTCATCGACACCGCCGACGTGTACGGCGACGGGCGCAGCGAGCAGATCGTCGGCCGCTTCGCCAAGGACCGCCCCGGGCTCACCGTGGCCACCAAGATGGGCCGCCGGATGGAGCAGGTCCCGGCCAACTACGTGATGGCCAACTTCCGCACCTGGAACGAGCGTTCGCGCAGGAACCTCGGCGTGGACACCATCGACCTGGTCCAGCTGCACTGCCCGCCGACGCCCGTCTACTCGACCGACGCCGTCTACGACGCGCTCGACACGCTGGTGTCGGAGAAGAAGATCGCGGCGTACGGCGTCAGCGTCGAGACGTGCGAGGAGGCGCTGACCGCCATCGCCCGGCCGGGGGTGGCGACCGTGCAGATCATCCTCAACGCGTTCCGGCTCAAGCCGCTGGAGCGGGTCCTGCCCGCCGCCCGCGCGGCCGGGGTCGGCATCATCGCCCGGGTCCCGCTGGCCAGCGGCCTGCTGTCGGGCAAGTACGACGAGCACACGACGTTCTCCCCCGACGACCACCGCGCCTACAACCGGCATGGGGAGGCGTTCGACGTCGGGGAGACCTTCTCGGGCGTCGACTTCGGCACCGGCCTGGAGGCCGTGCGCCGCCTGGCGCCGCTGGTGCCCGAGGGCGTCACGATGGCCCAGTTCGCGCTGCGCTGGGTGCTCGACCAGGAGGGCGTCTCGGTGGTGATCCCCGGCGCCCGCAACCCGGCCCAGGCCACGGGCAACGCGGCGGCCGCCGGCGTGCCGCCGCTCGACGCCGCCACGCTGGCGGCGGTGCGCGACGTCTACGACGACCTCATCCGCCCGCAGGTGCACCACCGCTGGTGACCGCGGCGGATTTGCCCGGGCGCGGAAACGCGGCGGCCCCCCGGTCTACCCAAGCCGGGGGGCCTGAACGACGACCGCCATATCTGAGCGCCGGCGGCGTTTAAGGAAACGGGTCACCTTGATGACGTGTGCTCTGCCGTTGAGCCACCGCCGCATGAGAAGAGCGGCGGGCCGGATTCGAACCGGCACCCCAACGTCTCACAGCCCCTTTCCGATCGGTCCGGCACTCGACGATCAATGCTGAATCTGGAGCGAGAATCTGAATCTCAGACGGCCGCCTCTGCCGATTGGGCCACCGGGGCGCGAATGCCCCGGAGAGGATTCGAACCTCCACCTGCACACCGTCATGTCAGCCTCAGGCCTCAGCCTCAGCTTGCGCTCTCAGCGCACCCTCGCCTCAAGGCGAGGGGGTCCTTGGGTTCATTCGCGTCCGCTCTGCCCGAACAGGTAGGCGAACACCTTCTCGCCGACCTTGCGCTCGACGATCTGGGTGCCGTTCGCCTCCTCCCGCGCGTACTTCACCGCGTCCCGCAGCTTCTCCACGCGCGCCAGCAGCTCGTTGACCCGCCGCTGCGGCAGCGCGCCGGAGAAGGACACCTTCGTCCAGTAACCGACGACGACGTCCTCGTTGTAGACCTGCACCTGCGCCGGGTGCTTGTCGGTGGCCGCCGCCAGCACGTGGTTGCGCGGCACCTTCTTGGTGCGCGTGGTCTTCACCGGATCGGTCCGCCAGGTGTCGGTGGCCTCGTCGCGCGACCAGGTCTCGGCCGGGTCGAGCGTGGGCAGCTTGGACACGAGGGTGTGGACGTCGGCGAGCTGCTTCTCCAGGAAGAGCAGGTAGGTTACCGGCACGTCCTCGATGAGCGCCACGCCGTCGATCTTCACGCTCGCCCTGGCCTCGCAGTTGGCCCAGTCTTTGGTGGCGGTCACGTCGAACAGCCGCGTCAGCGCGGCCCCGACCCCCTTGAGCACCTCGTCCACCTGCACCTGGACGCGCGTCGACTCGGGCGGCAACTGCTCGCCCTCGTCGTCGATCGGCTGGTAGGTGCGGGACAGGCCCGACAGCAGGGGCGCCTTCTGGATCTGGTGGTAGGCGTCCGTCACCTTGCGCTGGACGTCCGACTTCACACCCTTCTCGACTGCGAGGATCTGGTTGAGCTTGGTCACGAACCCGACCATAGGCCCATCGGGGTATCCGCACACCTGATTTTTCGGACCTGCACCCCTCTGGGGGCGTATGCCGCGTCTCGCCACACCTTTGCGACATTTCACCAAATCACGGCAATAATCCATCTGAATAATGATTCTTCGCCCGCATTTTGCATGACCGGGCGACCCCGCTTTCCCGAATGACGCACAAACTCTGCGGGCCTCTATGCTGCGCGGTTACCATTTCCGGGTGGAAACTCCGTCCCGCCGCATTACGCCCGGGCGGTGGCTGGTGCCCGCGGGTCTCCTCACCCTCGCCCTGGCCGGCGTGGCCTGCGCACCGCACGACGGTCAGGACGGGAAATCGGCGGACGATCGTGCCCCGGTGACCGACGCCGTCCGCCGCGACGTGGCCGATCGGCTCGCGGGCGAGTCCCTGAGACTGGCCGGCGCCGACCCGCGCCTGTCCGTGGCGCTGGCTCTGGAGGCCGCCGCGCTGGCGCTGGAGGCCGCCGCGCTGTCGCCCACGCCGAAGGTGACCGCCGCCCTCGACCGGCTGCGCGGCCCGCACCCGGTCACCCGCTTCGCGACCGGCCCCGCGCCCGTGCGCGCCCTGGGCTTCGGCGGCGACGGGCGCTTCCTCGTCACCGGCGACGACACCGGGAAGGTCACCGTCTGGGACACCTACACCGGCCGCGCCCGGCTGACGGCGCAGGTGCGGGGCGCGGTGACCGAGGCCGCCGTCAGCCACGGCGCCGGCTTCGCCGCGGCCAGGGGCGCCGGCGGCGAGGTGCGGGCGTGGGACCTGGGCACCGGGCGGCCCGCGGGCGCGTTCACCGGCGTCCCCGGCCACGCGTCCGGGCTCGTCTTCGTGCCCGGCCCGAAGGAGCTGCTGGCCTTCGCCGCCGGCGCGGGCACCGTGCAGGTGTGGGACACGCAGCCGTGGCAGCGCCGGCACACGTTCCGTCCCGACGGCGGCGCCGCCTCCCTGACCTGGTTCTACGGGAGAGACGTCAGCACGGTGCTGGCCTCGCTGTCCGCCCGCGGCGCCCTGGAGGCCTGGGACCTGGAGAAGGGCCGCCGGCTCGGCATGACACGGGTTCCCGGGCCCCGGGGCGGCTCCCCCGCCCTGGGCGGCCACTCGTACGGCGACGAGGACGCCGTCGTCTCCTCGGGCGGCGCCTCGTGGCTGGCCTGGCTCGGCAGGCTCGTCTTCCACGACGAGCCCGGGCCGGCCTTCCAGCCCCTGCGCCGTCCCATGGCCTTCCCGTCCGTCATGGGCGGCATGGCGGGCCTGCTCGTCGCCGCCGACCCGGCGAAACGCGAGGTGACGGTCTGGCGGATCAGATCGGCCTATCCCGAGCGCACCTCGAAGCTCTCCCGCCTCCTCACCCACCGCCTCGACGCCGGCGGGCGCGCCCGGCTGACCGCCCTGGCGACCAACCCCCCGCACTACGGCATCGCCGGCGAGAACGCGCCGCCCGTGCGCGTGCCGGTCGCCGTCGCGCTCACGGACGGCTCGGTCACGCTGTGGGACCTGCTGAAGGGCCCCCGGCTGACCGGCGGCAAGGAGGCGATCGACAACGAGCTGCACCAGCTGTGCTCCGGCACCCCGCTCATCCTCAGCCGGCAGGAGTGGCGCAGGTCCATCCCCGAACTGCCCTACGCCCCCGCCTGCGTAGAGATCATGAAGCGACGCTCCGCGGGAGGCCACGATTGAACGCCCGACACCCCCTCCGCGCCCGGTGGGCCCGCACCCGGTCCTGGCGGCAGCGGCTGCGCGAGGACGGCCCGAGCAGGCGGGTGCTCGGCTGGGTGGCCGTGGCGGGCCTGGCCGTGGCGGCCTGGACCCTCTACCAGGGGTACGCCGGCCAGGGCGAGTTCAGCGTGCTCAAGCTGTCGGCCGGGCAGAGCCGGACGATCGAGACCGTCAAGCGGGACAAGAACGCGGGGAAGAGCTCCCCCTCCAAGGAGGAGGCCACGGTCCTGTCCCTCTACCTGGCCAACAACACCGACGACCTCAAGGTCTTCCGCGAGATCAAGGTGCGCACCAAACGCTTCGTCGAGCTCACCCCCTGCGTCCACGGCGTGGGCGGCCCGGTCGAGATCACCGAGGGCTACGACGTCGACCTGCCCGCGCACGGCAAGAGCACGCAGACCCCCATCCTCTACAAGCTGGAGCCCCGGCAGGCGGAGGGCATGGCGATCACCCTGGGCTCGCGCGTCGCGACGAGAGGCGTGTACGAGCTCGAGGTGTTCCTGCACGACGGAGCCGACTACCGGAGCATGGGCACCGTGACGGCCCTGTCGGACCCGGCGGTCAAGCAGATGTACCCGCTCGACCTCGACACCCTGCCGCTCAGCGACTTCCCCGACCCGGCGTGCCTGCGGGAGCTGGAGCGCGGGCTCACCGGCTTCATCGCCGGGGCGGACGCGGCGCCCCCGGAGGTCCGCGCCCTGCGCGACGGCGTACGCGCCACCGCCGAACAGCTCAGATAAGCACCGCCGAGGGACAGCCCCCGGCGGCGGCAGGCCAGCCACACGCCGACGCCGCCCAGGGCGACCGCGCCCCAGATGCCGAGCCCGCCCTCCCAGATGAACAGCGCCTGGTAGGGCTCCTTGACCGCGCGCGGGCCGAAGTACGTCTGCCAGTCCACGATGACGTGGTAGAGGCGGCCGCCGATCAGCCCGAAGATCACCGCCGGGACCGCGATGTCGTAGATGACGCCCTTCTCGCCGCCCCGGGCACGCCAGCGCCGCTCGCTCAGCCAGGCGCCGACGACGATCGCGAGGATCTGGCACAACGCGTAGGCGCGGATGGGGATGAAGCCAAGATGCCAGACACCTTCAGCGGGGCTGGGGATCGCCGCAAGGTCCATGCTGGGGACAGTAGCCCACGCATCCCTTCCGCGGCCGCCCCGCGTCGCGGCAATCTCCCCGCCCCCGCCGGGCGTCACGCTCGGGGAGCGGCCTGCACGGGAGGGCGCCTTCAGACCGTCCTTTTGGGACTTGCCCCCAGGTGGCCACAATCGGCCAGGCGCGCCCGCGAACGTCCGGCTCAGCGCCCGCGCGGCGGCCGGGCCGCCCCGTTAGGGTCCGGCGCCAAACGGCCCCATGCCACGCCACGCGATTGACCCGCTACCGGCGGTGTCCCATATTCGGCAGAGGTCCAACACCTTCAAGGGCGAGGGAGGGAATCGCGCATGGCAACGTACAAGACGCAGATCCAGTGGGGCGGGCCCAATGCCGAGTGGCACGACGACACGGACCTGACGATCGTCATCAACAACCGCGCCGGCGTCGTACCGAACACCGGCATGCCCGGCACCGGGACCCAGGTGACCTGGTCGAGCCCGCAGGGCAACGGCTCGATCACGTTCTTCGAGGACGGCAACCTGTTCAGCGGCTCGGCGCAGTTCAAGGGCGAGGGCCCGGTCGGCTACCGCGGCACGCTCAAGCCCTAGCACCGGCCCGGCTCCGCACGACCCCGCCCTCGTGACGAGGGCGGCCCGTGCGGCGGAAACCATCCGGCCGGCCGGCGGGGACCATCCTGCCGGCCGGCGCCCGCCCAGGGATCGGGGCCGGCTACTGCTGCTGTTGCTGCTTCAGCCGGAGCGCTTCCTTGCGGTTGTCGGCCTGGATCGACCGCTCGCGCTCCAGCCACTCCGGATTCTCCGCCTTCAACGCGTCGATCTCGGCGGTGGTGAGCGGCTCGGTGATGCCGGCTCTGGCCAGGCCGGAGATGGAGACCCCGAGCTTCGCGGCGACGACCTGCTTGGGGTGCGGGCCGTTGCGGCGCAGGTCGGAGAGCCAGGCGGGCGGCTTGGCCTGCAACGCGTTGAGCTCGTCCCTGGAGACGACACCCGCCTGGAACTCGGCGGGCGTGGCCGAGAGGAGGACACCCAGCTTCTTGGCCGCGGTCTCGGGCTTCATCGTCTGGGTGCTCTTCGGTTTGGACGAGGTCATGGCACCAAGCGTAGTCAGTCGGAACGGGTTCCCCGGACATCGGTACCCTGGGCACGTGACTGAGGGAGAGCCCGGCAAAGTGTTCCGGCTGGCATACGTGCCCGGGGTGACCCCCGCCAAGTGGGTCAACGTCTGGACCGAGAGGATGCCCGACGTGCCCATCGCCCTGGTCACGGTCCCCGCCGCCGAGGCGGTGGCCCTGCTGCGCGACGGCGGCGCCGACGCCGCCTTCGTCCGCCTCCCGGTCGACCGCGACGGGCTCAGCGTGATCCCCCTCTACGTGGAGACCACGGTGGTCGTGGTGCCCAAGGACCACGCCGCGACCGCCGTCGAGGAAGTGACCGTCGCCGACCTCGCCGACGATGACGTCCTCCATCCCCTGGACGACGTCATCGAATGGCCGGCGGCCAGGCCCGGGCAGCCGGCCTTCACCCGCCCCGACACGACGGCGAGCGCGATCGAGCTGGTGGCCTCCGGCGCCGGGCTGCTGCTGACCCCGCAGTCGCTGGCCCGCCTCCACCACCGCAGGGATCTCACCTACCGGCCGGTGACGGACGCCCCGCAGTCCCAGGTCGCGCTGGCCTGGCCCACGGACGCGACCACCGACCTGGTGGAGGACTTCATCGGCATCGTCCGGGGCCGGACGGTGAACAGCTCACGCGGCCGTACCCCCGCCCCTCCGCAGAAACCGGCCCCGCAGGCCCGCAAACCCGCCCGTAACACCTCGACCCGCCGGGCCGCGCCGGCCAGGCGGAAGGGCCGCCGCCCCCGCTGAGCCGGCGGGAGCGCTCATCGGCGTTCCAGGGCGGTCATGTGCGCGGCGATCCGCCCGGCGGTGGGGCGGTGCAGGGTGTCCACCACCTGCCCGTCGGTCAGGAACACCACCGAGTCGGCGTAGGAGGCGGCGACCGGGTCGTGGGTCACCATCACCACTGTCAGCGGTTGGGTCAAACCCCGGGGGGAGGCGCTCATCTCCATCATCACTGTCAGCCGTTGCTGGGTCTCGTCGTGCAGATCGCGCTCGATCCGGTGGCGCTCGGCGTCCGCGGCGTCGATGAGGCGGAGCTGGTTCTCGGAGAGCATCTCGACCCGGCGTGCCAGGCGGTCGACGTGCGAGGGGGCCAGCAGGCGCCGGGCGATCGCGGCGTCCCACGCGGCCATCCCGCGGACCACCCACGGCGCGCCGAACAGGCACAGCAGGCCGGCCCCCACCAGGGCCGCCGGCGCATTACCGAAGGGGCAACGTCCGTCAGGTCGCCATCCCGGAAGTGACCATCCCGGCTCTCCGCGAACACCTCGACCAGTTCGCCAAGCCAGCACCCGACGAGCTGATCTTCACCGGCGTACGCGGCAGCATCCTTCGCCGCAGCAATTTCCGACACGCGGCCGAAGGGGATGTAAGCAGCGAGAAGATCGGCTTTCCCGGCCTGCACTTCCACGATCTCCGACGCACCTGCGACACGATCGCTGCCAGCTCCGGCGCGAGTCCCACAAGTTCTAATCAAGATCGCCCACATCGGCCAATGCACGTTGATGGCAAGAGCCCCGTTTTCCGCAGGTGGGAGACGGGGCTCTTTCTGCTGGTGGGCGGCACTGGGTTCGAACCAGTGACCCCTCGCTTGTAAGGCGCTTCCCAAAGGGGCGGGATCAGGCCCGATTCCCGCCCCTGCCTGGCGTTATAGTCCTCGCTGATCCCTGACAGTCCAGGGCTGTCCGGCGCGATTGTCACTCAGTTGGTCACTCAGAATTCGTCGTATCCGGAGACCTGGCCGATGGGGAAGATGTGCCGGTTCGCGGCGCAGATCGTCTCAAGAACGTGCACAGGCGTGTCCTCTGTGGAGTAGCTGGCGCGCAACACCTGCACGATCCATTCTCCGGACTCCAGCTCCAACGTTTCACGCTCGAAGGCTGTCGGCGGCCGGGCGGTCAGGTTCTCCTCGGCGTGACCGAACGCGTAGCCCAGGGCGGTCAACGCGGACTGGAGCGACGGCTTCACGAACTCCGGCTCGGCAATTCTGGTGTCGCCGAACAGGTCCGCGCGGAAGAAGCTCGTCGCGATGCGTACCGGTACGTCGTTCGCGGTCATCATCTTGCGCCGGGCCACGATCTCGGTACCGGACTCGACACGCAGGCACGCCGCCACATGCTCGCTGGCAGGCTCCAGCCCCACGTACAGCATCCGGCGATCCGCCTTGAGCCCCTGCCGTTCCGCTTCTGCCAGGAACAGGGACTTCGAGCCCCGGACGGCGGGCTCAGTGGGCAATGCGCGCTGCACCAGCACCCGCGGGGCTGACGAGGCGGGCCCTTCCGGTGCGCGGGCCGCAGGTCCCTTGCGCATCTGCGAGATGCGCCCCGGTGAGACGCCCAGCCGCCCGGCGATCTCCTCCAAGCTCATTCCGGACTCCCGCGCCTCGGCGATGGCCTGCCGCCGCATCTTGGCCGCCTCGGTCACCAGCCCCTGTTCCTCGGTCATGAGTCGGCTGAGGATGCGGGCTCGTTCCACGGGATCACTGACCTGCGCGACTTCTCTCAGCGTCTTCAAGTCCATCCGTGTGCCGCCTCCTCAGCGACCGACATTCGGGGCACTTTAGGCCCCCTATTGCAGGGGTCCGACCCGGGCTCTACGCTCGACTTTAGCCCCCCTAAAGCGGGGTCCTACAGTAGACCCCCGCCTACGGGACGAATGGTGCTGCAACACCACCCGCAGACGGGGGACTGAAGCATCGAGAGCTTTGGGGCGTCAACGATGCACGACCAGGTTATCGCCGTGCCCAAGAACGGCAAGGAATCGCAAGCCGGATCCTCCGCAGAACTCCTGCGGGAGATCCTCCAAGACGAGCAAGGCATCCAGGCGGACACTCACATCGGCTACGACCTCGCCCTGGTATCCGTCTGGGTGGGGCTGGTGGTCTGGTGCGATGGCGAGTGGTACTGGTGGCGAGCGGGCTGGGACGACCGGGGCAAGCGTGTGCTGTACGCTCGCCACCCGGCCGGCGAGCCATCACGGGCCGCACGACGGATCGCCTTCCGCTACGCAGATCTCCGAAGTAAGCATCCCGTCTCAGGGACGATCCGCGACCTTCCTTCTCCGGGAGCGGCAGAAGAAGCGGGCACCTGATGGAGGAGCCTCACGAGAAGCTGGGATACCGGGTCAAGATCGTAGACATGCTGCACAGTCCCGCCCGTACCCGGGCTGTCGGCGGGTTGCTGATAGGACAGACCGGAACGGTGGCGAATGTCCTGCGGAGCGGCACGCTGGCACTGGTAGAGCTCGATGGTGATTGGGCTGACCTCCCGTACGGAGTACGACGGTGGCCCGTCCACTGGGACGACCTGCTCATCTCCTTGAGAGAGAGCGAACCGAACGCCGACTATCGCGTCGGCCTGTCCGGCCCAGGCCGCGAGGCGATACAGCATGCCGTTCCAGCGGACACCAAGAACAGCTTGTGCGGAGAGCCGGTGTACCCACTGCCCATCTGCGGCTGGTTCATCTCCTTCGCACCCACGGCCAAACAGGCTTGCCCAGTCTGTGCCCGGCTCGTACTGGAACGGGCCAGTTCCTGACAGGCGATGTACCACTTCGTACGCCGTCGACTCACCGCGTAGCGGCAGCGGGCCGGGTCCGGAGTGTCAAGTCCGGCTTCGCGTGTACGTTCGCCGGTCGCCGTTCCTCGATCATGCGTTGTCCTGCGGTCAGAGCCGGGCTTGATGCGGAGGAGCCGGCCTGCTGGGCTTGCCTGAGTCGATGGTGTGCGAGGTGATCCCCACCTCGGTGCCGGAGTGCTCCCGCCGGAGGCGTGAAGCTTGAAGAATCGTCTCATCTCTCGTAACTGGAGCGGCCAGCGCTCATGCAGACGCCAAGCGGTCGGGCGGGGACTGCAGCAAGCGAGATCTAGAAGCAACGCCGTTCAGTTAAGGGAGAGGGCTGTTCGTCAAGACCGATGAACAAAGCAGCGGAGCTGCTGTAGAAGAGGTCTGTCACTCCAAGACATCCTCACCACAGGAGCTCCGCTGTTGGAACAGGTTGCCATAGAACGAAGGGCCGGGGTAGCCGCTGGGGTGTTCGCGCCGGGCCACCTGGGCGAACTGACCCGGATCATCCCGTTCGAGATGGTCGATGAGGTACTGGCGCAGACGCGTGCGCTGGAGCGCAGGGTCCGGCTGGTGCCGGCGCGGGTCACGGTCTACCTGCTCCTGGCCGCGGCGTTGTTCACCGATCTGGGCTACCGGCAGGTGTTCGACCGGTTGTGCGCCGGACTGGCGGGCCTGGCACCGGTACGGCCCAGCGGCAGTGCTCTTCGCCAGGCCCGCCAGCGACTGGGGCCGGCCCCGATGAAAGCGCTGTTCGACCTGATCAGCGGCCCTGCAGTGACAACTGCCGCCGCCGGATGGTGGCGAGGCCTGCGCGTGGTCGCCGTCGACGGCACCCTGCTGCCGGTCCCGGACTGTCCGGCCAATCTTGCGGTCTTCGCCCGGCAGCGGCTCGCCAACGGGATCTCGGGATACCCGCAACTGCGGCTGACCGCGCTGGTGGCCTGCGGGACCCGGTCGGTGATCGCCGCCGTGTTCGGGCCGGCCGCCATCGGCGAGCTCGACCACGCCCGCCGCCTGGCGGCGCACCTGCGGACCGGGATGCTGCTGCTGGGCGACCGGAACTTCGCCGCCGCCGATCTGCTCAACCAGATGGCCGGCACCGGCGCCGATGTGCTGGTGCGCTGTAAGTCCGGCCGCAACCTGCCCGCCGTGGGCCGCTGCCGGGACGGCTCGTTCCTGGCCCGGCTCGGCGCGCTGACCGTCCGCGTCATCGACGCCGAGATCACCATCCGCACCGCGGCAGGCCGCAGAACCGGCCACTACCGGCTGCTGACCACGCTCACCGACGCCTCGGCCTGCCCGGCGGCCGACCTCATCCGGCTCTACCACGAGCGCTGGGAGATCGAGACCACCTACGCCGAGCTGAAGTCCACCATCTTGAGCGGGCACGTCCTGCGGGCGCACACTCCTGCCGGTATCGAGCAGGAGGTCTGGGCCCTGCTGACCGTCTACCAGGTGCTGCGCACCGCGATGACCGACGCCACCGACAGCATCCCGGGCACCGACCCCGACCGGGCCGGCTTCACCACCGCCCTGGCCGCCGCCCGCGACCAGCTCATCCTGGCCGCAGGCGTCATCACCGGCACCGACATCGACCTGATCGGCAGCATCGGCCACCACGTCCTGGCCCACCTCCTGCCCGCCAGGCGAATCCGCACCAAAGACCGCATCGTCAAACGCGCGATCTCCAAATACAACGCCCGCGGACCCACCATCGACCGGACCACCTACAAAGCCACGATCAGCATCACCATGATCCCGGCCAGCCCTTGACACCGCCGTCCCAGCCTTAACTGAACGACGTTGGATCTAGAAGCGCGCTGGCGGTGCTACAGCGCCGATGGCATGCGGTGTTTTGAGCGTGATGTTCAGCGGGGTGGTAAGGGGTAGAAACCTAACCGCAGCCGAGGATTCGCCTGGCACTGGCGGCGTATGCCGTGTCGCGACCCGGCAGCGACCGAGCTGACAGCATGTCGCCGACGCGGTGTCCACTAGGATCGCTATCGCTACGCGACTGTGCCCTCCGGGTAGCGATCCTAGTGGACACCGCAACAACAGCGAACCCACCAGCGCGGGCTGATGACCACATTTGCTTTCGGGTATGTAGTTGTGCTTACATGAGCGTAGAAACTTTTCTACCGGTGCCTAGGGGTAACCCGAACACCACATCCTAAGGCCGCCTATGGGCGGCCTTAGCGCTATCTTGACCTAGTGCAGCTCTGCTACCTCGACGAGTCTGGTGGCTGCGAGTCCCCCGACATGAGCCTGACGGCCACCCCAGTCATGGTACTCCTGGGGTTGATCGTCAACAGTGCCTCGGTTCCCTCGCTGACCAGAGACTTCCTTGCCCTCAAGCGCAATCATTTCCCCGCAAGGTTCGCCTGCGGACATGCCCTTGATCACATCCTTGAAGAGATCAAGGGTAGTGAGATCCTACAGATGACCCGGAAGTCTTCGCGCAACCAGCGGCGCAAGGCGCATCGGTTCCGCCAAGACCTATTGGATCTTGTAGAAGCACACGATTGCCGGGTTGTAGGTCGAGTATGGATCAAGGAAGCTGGCAAGGGACTCAATCCATCGGCCAGCTACAGCTATGCCGTTCAAGACATAGCTCGCCACTTCAGTCAGTACCTCACATCTCGGGGCACCTTGGGTGTGTTGATCGCCGACGGTAGGGATCATGACACCAACCGTGGCGTTGCACATTCGATCTTCACCCAGAAGTGGCGAACGGGTGGTGACCCCTACACGCCTCTCAGCGAAGTGCCGCTGTTTTCGGCAAGCGACAATCACGCCGGACTCCAGATCGCCGATCTACTGGCAACTACCCTGGTATTCCCTATGGCAGCATGGGCATATTGCCCTCGGCGTCCTGGGAATCCTCATTCATCCGGGCTCTACGCCGACGTACAAGCAGACTTCGGTGCCCGACTCCGGAGTCTGCAGTATCGCTATCGCAACGAGACCGGGAAGTGGTGCGGAGGTCTCGTCGTCAGCGATCCTGTGTCCAAGAAGCCCGGCTCCCGACTTTTCGGATCTAAATAGCGCCGGCGGTGCTGGCCCGGACCGGCCCCCAGGCCGCAGCCGGGCCAGCAGACCGCCAACACGCTGCGAACCGCCGAAGGCGGATCGCCTTGATGCAGTAAAGAAACTCTGAGCCAGTTCCAGACACGCTCTCCGGCCGCCTAGATCACGAGGTCGATGCCGTTGTCGCTCAGTTCCTGCGGTGTCAGGTCCGCTTCGGGGTCGTCGGCGAGTTCGTGGTGGTAGCCGACCTCGTAGCGGTTGGCGGGGGCTTTGACCTCGGTGACCTCGATGGGGTGGCCGTTGGGGTGGGCCATGGTGCGGCGGATGATGAGGACGGCTTCGGCGTAGTCCATGCCGAGTGCGGTGCGTTCGTCTTCGTAGGCGATGCGGGCTGTGGTGAGGGTCATCCAGCGGACCGGACCGTGCTCGCGGATGAGGGACTGGTAGAAGAGGCCGGGGCGCTTGCGGTACTGGGCGTGGCGCTTGGCGTCGTCCCAGTCGGGGAGCGTGTCGGCGTTGGTGTAGGAGTTGATCTCCAGGCGGGCCGATGCGCCGTGGATGGCGGCGGTGTGGCCTCGATGCCACATGCTGCGGCGGTGGATGATCGGGTGGCCGGGCCGGACGCTGAGCGTGATCGCGATGTCGCGGCTGGCGGTGATCTTCTCACCGGTGAAAAGCGGGGCCTCTTGGTCGCGTTGTGCCAGGTTCCAGCCGAAGGCTTGCACGTCGGGGTGGTTGCTGGGGGCGGCGAAGTCGGGGCGGTCTCGGTCGGTGATGAGGATGGTGCGGCGTTCGGGCATGGGGCGGACGAAGGAGCCGCGTCCGCGCATGACGTAGGCCAGCCCTTCGGAGACGAGGGTGTCGATGGCCTTGCGGACGGTGGGGCGGGAGACGTCGTACTTGCGGACGAGTTCGGGTTCGCTGGGCAGCGCGCCGCCGGGGGGATAGCGGCCGTCCAGGATGGCGGCTCGTAGGTCGGTGGCGATGACGCGCCAGCGGGCGTCCTTGTCGTCGGTGGTGGTCTCCATGGTGTGCCTTCCTCGGTAAAGCTTTCAGGATTACTTGTACTACAGGTTGACCATCGTCCACCATGTCTGTCAACCTGTAGTACAAGTAGTCGAGCAAAGGAGGTGGTGCCCTATGAGCAAGGAGGAACAGCACGACGACCAGCAATCCGGCGCTGCATGGATGTCCGATCTCGTCCGCCTGGTCAACACACCCGGCTATGAGCGGTGGCGTTCCATGGTCGCAGCGACGGGCGGATGCGCCCATCCGGTGCACCTGGCCGGACAGTCCATGATCGTGGACGCGAGCACGGGCGAGGTCCTGCACGCCTACAGCACTGACCCAGAGCCCTCGGGACATCTCCTGGTCGCCTGCGGCAACCGCCGGGCCTCGGTGTGCCCGGCCTGCTCGCAGACCTACCAGGCCGACACCTTCCACCTGATCCGGGCAGGCCTGTCCGGCGGCAAAGGCGTACCCGAGACCGTCAGCGCGCACCCTCGGGCGTTCCTCACCCTGACCGCCCCTTCCTTCGGCCCTGTCCACTCCCACCGCGACGGCCGCGCCTGCCGCCCCCGCAAGCGCGACACCCGATGCGAGCACGGGCTACCGGCCGGCTGCCACGTCCGGCACCAACCCCACGACGAACGGCTCGGCCAACCCGTCTGCCCCGACTGCTACGACTATGTCGGCGCGGTGCTGTGGCAGGCTCACGCGGGCGCGCTGTGGCACCGGTTCACCCTGGCCATCCGCCAAGAGCTGGCCGCCCAGACCGGCATGAGCCGCCGCGCCTTCGCCCGGCACGTCAAGGTGTCCTTCGCCAAGGTCGCCGAGTACCAGCGACGCGGCCTGATCCACTTCCACGCCATCATCCGCCTCGACGGCCCCGCCGGACCGCAACAGCCACCACCCGACTGGGCCGATCACCACCTGCTCACCCAGGCCATCCCACCCGCCGTGCAGCAGGCCACCGTCACCACACCACCGAGCGATCTCGGCCGGTGGACGCTGACCTGGGGCGCGCAGCTCGACATCCGCCCGATTCTGGTCGATGCCAGCGCCGACGGGCTCAGCGAGCGAGCCGTCGCCTCCTACATCGCCAAGTACGCCACCAAGGGCGCCGAAGCCTCTGGCACCATCGATCACCGCCTGTCCTGCCGAGCCTGCGCCGGACGGGGACGGCTGAGCCTGATGGCCTCCTGCGGGCACTGCCACGGCACGGGCCTCAAACCGGGCCTGAGCCTGGATGCCTTGCCCGTCACCGACCACGCCCGGCGCATGATCCGCACGTGCTGGGACCCCGGCGCACGCCCTGAGTTCCGGGCGCTGCGGCTTCGCCCGTGGGCGCACATGCTCGGCTTCCGCGGCCACTTCTCCAGCAAGAGCCGCGCCTACTCGCTCAACCTCACCGACCTGCGCAACGCCCGCGCCGCCCACCGCGCGGCCGAAGCCCGCGAACGCCACGGCCTGCCCGCCCTCGACGACGCCACCACGCTCGTCCTGGGCCACTGGCGCTTCGCCGGAATCGGCTACACCCCAGGCGAAGCGATCATGGCCGAACACATCCGCCAGCGCGTCCAGACCGCCCGCAAGATCGCGGGAGAACGGGCGGCTGAATGACCCCACCCCTCCGCGCCCACGACCGGCGGCTCTACCGCGTCTGCGAGGCCATGCATCTGCTCAGCCTCAGCCGGAGCGTGATCTACGAACTTATTCGCTCGGGTCGGCTCCGCTCCGTCACTCAGGGGCGTACGCGCCTCATCCCCGCCTCAGCCATTGAGGACTACATCGCTCTACTCGAAAAGGAGGCTTCATGACCGAACGGCGCAGCCGGGGCGACGGCGGCCTGCACTGGGACGAGCAGCGGCAACGCTGGATCGCCTCGGTCACGGTCGGCTACACCCCGGCCGGCAAGCGCATCGTGAAGAAGGCCAGCGGCAAGACCAAGACCGAAGCCAAGGCCAAGCTCAAGGACATCATCCGCGACCACGAGGACGGCCTGGCCATCGCACCGACCAACTACACGGTGGCCGACGCCGTGCGTTACTGGCTGGAGCACGGCCTCGGCGCGAGGTCAGCCGCCACGGTGAAGATGTACAACACCTACGCCGACAAGCACGTCATTCCTGCCCTCGGGGCTCGCAAGCTGCGAGATCTCTCAGTGGAGGACGTCGACAAGTGGCTCGCGGGCAAGACCGGCGAGCTGGGCACGCGGTCGCTCAAGCTGATCCACGGCATCCTCAACCGGTCTGTCAAGAGCGCGATGCGTCGTGACAAGGTCAAGCGGAACGTCGTGGATCTCTGCGACATCCCGGAGGGGCGCGCCGGTCGTCCCTCCAAAGCTCTGATGCTGCCTCAGGCTCTCGCCGTACTCACGCAGGCGGAGAAGAGCGGCGAGCGCATGAGGGCCTACATCGTCCTCTCGCTGCTGATCGGCGCTCGTACGGAGGAACTGAGGGCGCTGCTCTGGTCTCACGTCGTTGCCTACGACGAGGCTCGGGCCGCATGGCTACCGGTAAGCCAGGTGGGCTGGGAGCACGACGAGTTCGCGATCTACGTCTGGCGATCCGTCCGTCAGAAGGGCGACACCAAGACGGTCAAGTCCCGCCGTTCGCTCAAGCTCCCCCGGCGTTGCGTGGACGCGCTGCGCCTCCTCAAGGAAGCCCAGGATGTCGCACAGGAGAAGGCGGGAGACCGATGGCAGGACACAGACCTCGTGTTCTGCACACGGACAGGAACGCCCGTCACGGCCCACAACGTACGACGCGACTTCCGCAAGGTCGTCGAGGCGGCCGGGCTCACCGGACGGGAGTGGTCACCTCGCGAACTACGGCACAGCTTTGTGTCCGTGCTGTCAGACTCCGGCGTCCCCATCGAGGACATCTCGCGCCTGGTCGGGCACTCCAACACGGTGGTCACCGAGACGGTCTACCGGCACCAGATCCGGCCCGTGATCATGCAAGGAGCTGCGGCGATGGACAAGATCTTCGGGAGTTAGTCCCTCACTTAGTCACTCAGACGCCGTTTCCAAGATCGAAAATCAGGTGTTTTCCCAGGTGGGCGGTACTGGGTTCGAACCAGTGACCCCTCGCTTGTAAGGCGAGTGCTCTACCGCTGAGCTAACCGCCCCTGATCGGCACTACACCTTACGACACCAACGGCCCCGATCGCACATCCATGGCCCAGCCGGGCCCCAGCTCAGGTCGGCCCGCCGCGCGCCAGCCCAGGAGGGCCGCGCCGAACATGCCGGCGTCCACCCCGAGCGCGGCCGGGACCAGCGGGGGTGCGTCGCGGAAGGCGAGGCGCTTGATCAGGCGCGTGCGGACCGGGTCGAAGAGCGCGGGGCCGGCTTCGGCCAGGCCGCCGCCCAGGACGATGACGGACGGGTCCAGCAGCAGCGTGTACGTCGCCAGCGCCAGCGACAGCGCCTCCACGGCCTCGTCCCAGACCTCGATGGCGATCGGGTCGTCCGAGGAGACGACCTGCTCCGCCTTGACGCCCTCCACGCCGGCGCGCTGGCTGTAGCGGCGCCCGACGGAGGCCGCCGACGCGTACGTCTCCAGGCAGCCGAACTGGCCGCAGGCGCACTGCTCGCCGTCGGGGAAGACCGGGGTGTGGCCGATCTCGCCGGCCCAGCCCGAGGAGCCGCCGTACGGTTCGCCGCGGATGATCGAGGCGCCGGCGATGCCCGTCCCGATGGGGAGGAAGAGGAAGTCCGAAACGCCACGGCCCGCCCCGAGGACGCTCTCCGCCAGGCCGCCCGTGCGTACGTCGTGCCCGAGGAGCACCGGGATGTCCAGGGTGGTGAAGCTCGTGGCGGGGACGTCGCGCCAGCCCAGGTTCGCCGCGTACACGGCCGAGGTCTCGGTCACCAGGCCCGGCACGGCCAGGCCGACGCCGGCCGGGGTGCCGTCGCCGACGGCGGCCAGGTGGCTGATGAAGTCGGAGATGGCCGTCACGACCGCCTCCGGGCCCTCCGCCCGGGGGGTCGGGCGCCGCTCGCTCAGCAGCACCGCGCCGGACTCGCTGACGAGGCCGCCCTTCATGGACGTGCCACCGACGTCGAGCGCGACAACGAACGAACTCATAGCGGACACGGAAGGAGACGATAGCGCAGCTCAGCGATCGCCCGGAAAGGGCCGTCCCGTCCCGGTCCCTTCGCTCCTGTTCCTTTTGCGAGAGTCTCCCTCTCGGCGAAGGCCCGTACGCGGCATAAGGCCCGTAGGCGGCATGAGCCCGCGAACGCCCGCACGGCCCCTCACAGCCCCCCGAAGCCCCCGTGAGGCCGCAGGGCGCCACGGACGTCACCCCCGCCCCCGATCGCCTCCCAGAGGCGTCTCAGGCGCGTCCCAGCACCCGGTTGAGCGCCGCCTCCACCTCGGCCGACAGGCCGGGCGGCGGGGCGACAGGGGCCGGGCCGAGGGTCTCGGGGGAGCGCGCCGCCATCCACACGGCTCCGCAGGAGCGGCACTCCACTTCCCCCAGCCGGCAGATGAGCGCCGTGGAGCCACAGGTCGAGCAGGAGTCGAGGTCGAGGTCGTGCAGCCGTTGACAGTCCGGGCAGATCAGCACCTGGGACTCGTTGCGCACGCCGCGCCGCCACGGGCTGGCGCCGCGCACCGGGTCCGTCTGCCTGGCCCCGCACCGGTAGCAGGGCATCCTTTCCTCCGTAAGTCACGAAGTCCGCGAAGTCACGAAATATCGGCGAGAGCCTTGACGTAGTCGGCGACGTCGCGAGCGGAGGAGATCGGATTGACCACCGACCACCGGATCACGCCCTCACCGTCGATGATGAAGGTCCCCCGCCGCGCCAGCCCCTTCGTCTCATCGAACACACCGTACGCCTGCGCGACCTGTCCGTGTGGCCAGAAATCGGAGAGCAGGCGAAACGTGTAACCCTCACGATCCGCCCACGCACGCTGCGTGAACACGGAATCTACGGAGACGGCGAGCAGCTGCGCCCCCTCGATCGGCCGATCGCGCAGGGCGGACAGCTCTCCTTGACAGATCCCGCTGAACGCCAGCGGGTAGAAGACCAGCACGACCTTCTCGCCCCGGAACCGAGACAGTCTCACCGGGGCGCCGTGCTGGTCCTGCAGCTCGAAATCCGGAGCCAGGGCGCCGACCTCGGCAGGATGCGCGTTCACAGTCATCATCCTGCCGCACGGCAGGCGCCGCCGGCTCTTACCGGCGGCCCTTCGGCGGAACGAGCCGGGTGCCGGACCAGTCGGGTGCGGCGGAGATGCTGCTGGTCTGCGAGAGACCGGCCGTGGTGGCATCCTCCCCGATGTCACTCGGCTCCACGTGGCCGTCGCGCCCTGCCTTGGGTGTCAGCAGCCAGATCTGGCCGCCGGCGGCGAGTGATCGCATGGCGCTGGTCAGAGCGTCGAAGAGATCCCCGTCGCCGTCGCGCCACCACAGCAGCACGACGTCGACGACGTCGTAACTGTCCTCGTCCAGCAGTTCGTTGCCGGTCAGGTCCTCGATGGACTCGCGAAGCTCGTCGTCGACGTCCTCGTCCCAACCGATCTCCTGCACCACCTGACCCGGCTTGAGGCCGAGTCGTTCGGCCAGGCCGCGCTCGCCCTGCGCCTGACCCGCGGTCGCGCTCACGTTTATCCCTCCTGCTTGAGTGGCCCCGCTTATGCGGTTTATCGCTTCGGCACAGTCCACACGCTGTGACCCTCAGTCGTCAACGGTCGCCACGGGTACGGCCGTAGTCGGCCAGAATCAATCAGACAAAAACGACAGGCGAACCTGGCGTTGCCGGTTGTCGACGTTCAGGTCCACGAGTGCCACCGACTGCCACGTGCCCAGCGCCATTCGCCCGCCCAGCACGGGGATCGTGGCGTACGGCGGGATCAGCGCGGGCATCACGTGCGACCTGCCGTGCCCCCGCGAACCGTGGGCATGACGCCAGCGGTCGTCGGCCGGCAGCAGGTCGCGCAGGGCGGCCAGCAGGTCGTCGTCGCTGCCCGAGCCCAGCTCCAGCAGCGCGACGCCGGCCGTCGCATGCGGCACGAAGATGTGCAGCAGCCCGTCTTCACCCTGAGCACGGACGAATTCGGCGCATTCGGCCGTGATGTCATGCACCGTCTCTCGTGAACCGGTGGTCACAGAGATGATTTCAGATCTCACGGGTAAATCCTACTGATGCACCACGACGGCGTCGGGGCCGGGAAAGACCAGCCCAGTGTGCCCGTCGTCGAACCGCACCACGTACGGAGGCCCGCCGTCCGCGCCCTGGACCTCCGTGATTACTCCGCTCCGGTCCCTTTCGCCAACGGTATTCCCGTGCACCAGGAGCCGGTCGCCAACCGTCGCATTCATACCTCTCACATTGGTACGCGGAAAGCCGAACGAAAAGAGTGATTCGCAATTTTTGCTCCCCCTAGAGGGGGAGGAAGATTGATGACCGAATCGTTACGCTCCGTGGGATGTGGCGTTTCGGTCTCCGGGGCAGGATGGCGGCCTCGTACGTGCTCGTCACCGCCACGGCGGTGCTCCTGGTCGAGGCCGTGATCGCGGCGTTCTACCTGGTCCCCAGGGCCGGCGCGGCCGACCTGGCGGCCGTGCTGCGCGAGCAGGCGGGCGACGACACCAAGATCCTGAGCCTGGAGGTGGCCAGGATCTCGGCCGACCGGCCCGCGCTCCCGCCCGGCGAGCTGCTGGCGGCCGTGGCGCGCGAGGCCGGGGCGCGGACGGTCGCGGGCGGCGCCAGGCCGCGCCAGGAGCCGGGCTTCGCCATGCTGGCGGTCCTGGTGGACGCAGGGGGCACGATCGTGGCCAGTTCGGCCCCCTCGATCTATCCGGTGGGCGGCACGCTCGACGTCCCGCTGCCGGCGGCACGACGGGCGCCCGTCCCCGAACCGGCGCCCCGCCCGCCGGACGCCCAAGAGCCGGACGCCCAAGAGCCGGACGCGCAGGAGCCGGACCCGCCGGAGCCGGACCCGCTGGAGCCGGGCCGGACGTTCGGGTCGGGCCGGACCAGGACGGGCCCGGCGACCTGGGCCTTCAGCCCGGTGCTGATCAAGGCGCCGGGCGGCGCGACGGGCTTCGCCACCCTCGGCCACGTCTACGTGCAGGCCCCCTCCGGCGCCGCTCCCCCGGCGCTCGCGGCCGCCGAGCTGCTGCCCTTCGTCGTGGCGGGCGGGCTGGCGCTGGGACTGGTGGTGCCGGTCGGGCTGGTGTTCGGGATGCTGAGCACGCGGGGGCTGACCGGCCGCGTACGCCGCCTGGCGGGCGTGACGACGGCGGTCGCGGCCGGTGACTTCCGGCCCCGGGTCGCCGTGCGCGGCTCCGACGAGGTGAGCACGCTGGAGCGCTCGGTCAACCTCATGGCCGACCGGCTCGGCGCGGCGGTGGCGGCGGCCCGGGCGAGCGCGCATGCCGAGGCCAGGCAGGCCGAGCGCGGCAGGATCGCCAGGGAGCTGCACGACTCCATCTCACAGGACCTGTTCTCGCTGAGCCTGCTGGCCGCGGGCATGCGCAGGGCCGCGCCCGGGAGCCTGCGCGAGCAGGCGGAGGCCATGGAGCGCACCGCCGCCCGCGCGATGCGCGAGATGCAGGCGCTGCTGCTGGAGCTGCGCCCGGTCGCGCTGGAGGACGCGGGCCTGCTGCCCGCGCTGCGCGAGCTCTGCCATGCCTACGAGGAGCGGCTCGGCATCGAGGTGCGCGCCGACCTGGACGAGACGGCGGCGCTGCCGCCGCCCGCCGAGCACGCGGTGCTGCGCCTGGTGCAGGAGGCCCTCGGGAACGCGGTCAAGCACGCCGATCCCGGCCGCGTCGAGGTACGCCTGAGCGGGCGCGACGGCACGGTCACCGTCTCGGTGACGGACGACGGCAAGGGTTTCGATCCGGCGCGGCCGGTGGGCCGGCACGGCATGGGGCTGAGGCTGATGCGCGAGCGGGTCACGGAGCTTGGCGGAAGCCTGGAGGTGCACAGCGATGCGAACGGGACCACGGTGACGGCGACAGTGACGGCGACAGTGACGGCGGCCGCGACAACGACGGGCGGGGCGGCGATGACGGCGGCGGCGCCGGGCGCGGACATCGGGGCGGCCGGGTCATGACGGTACGGGTGCTCATCGTGGACGACCACGAGGTCGTCAGGCAGGGCCTGCGCTTCGTCCTGGACCAGGAGGAGGGCGTGGAGGTCGTGGGCGAGAGCGGCGACGGCGAGGGCGCGCTGCGCGCCGTGCGGCGGCTGGCCCCCGACGTGATGCTGCTGGACCTGGTGATGCCCGGCCTGGACGGCCTGGGCGTGCTGGAGCGGCTGCCGCGGGGCGCGGGGCGGCCGGCGGTGATCGTGCTGAGCTCGTTCCAGGAGGACGACCGGGTGGTGGCGGCGATGCGGCTGGGCGCGTTGTCGTACCTGTCCAAGACCTCGGGCGTGGATCGGGTCGTCGGGGCGGTGCGGGCGGCGGCGCGCGGCGGCGGCGTGCTGGAGCCGGGGGTCGCCGCGCTGCTGCTGGGCCAGGTGCGCAGGGGCGGCAGGCCGCGCCCGCTCGACACGCTCACGCCGCGCGAGCGCGAGGTGCTGGGCGCGCTGGCGCGCGGGAGGTCGAACGCCGAGATCGCCAGGGGCCTGCGGATGGGCAGGGAGACGGTCAAGTCGCACGTCTCCAGCGTCCTGGCCAAGCTGGGCGTGGCCGACCGCACCCAGGCGGCCATCTACGCCCTCCAGCAGGGCCTGGTCCCGCTCGACGAGGCTCTCTGAGCGTACGGGCACGACGAGCCGCACCGCGGCCGGGGCGGGGCATCCGGGCACGCGGGCGCGGGCGCGCGCGGGCCCGCCTGCATGGGGCGGCGGGCGTGGCGGCTAGACTCGCCCGCCGCAAGTGAGAAGCCTCCCCGACGGGGGAGGTACGAGCTACGGAGGAGGCACCGCGGGAGGCGCAGGCATTCGAGCGAAATTTCGTTAGTTTTCCTGTCTTGTTAAATTGCTCCCGCGATGTAACCTTTGGTGGCGATTCGTCCTACCATCGGTGGTCTAGGCCAGCGCAGATGGCCCTGCCAGCAGGGACACTCTGGTTACTGGCTAGTAGAGATGCGTTTTCTACGGCTAGCGACCAGGATGGAAGGCGACCCAGACCAGACATCAGTCCATCTCGGAAGGCGAGACCCAGTGGCTTCCGGACGCCAGCGATTCTCGATCATCAGCGACGGCCTACCCAGCCAGCTGCCTGATGTCGACCCCAGCGAGACCAACGAGTGGCTCGAGTCTCTCGACAACGTCGTCAAGACCGAAGGCCGCACCAGAGCCCGCTACCTCATGCTGCGCATGCTGGAACGCGCACGCGAGCACCAGGTCGGCGTGCCGGGCCTGCGCAGCACCGACTACATCAACACGATCCCGCCGGAGCGCGAGCCCTGGTTCCCCGGTGACGAGCACGTCGAGCGCCGCATCCGCGCCTACATCCGCTGGAACGCGGCCATCATGGTGTCCCGGGCCAACGCCCGCACCAACGTGGGCGGCCACATCGCCACCTACGCCTCGGCCGCCTCGCTCTACGAGGTGGGCTTCAACCACTTCTTCCGGGGCAAGGACCACGGCGAGTCGGGCGACCAGGTCTTCTTCCAGGGCCACGCGGCCCCGGGCATCTACGCCCGCGCCTTCCTCGAAGGCCGGCTCAACGAGGCCCAGCTCGACGCCTTCCGCCAGGAGCTGTCGCACGGCTTCCACGGCCTGCCCTCCTACCCCCACCCGCGGCTCATGCCCGACTTCTGGGAGTTCCCGACGGTCTCCATGGGCCTGGGCCCGATCGGCGCGATCTACCAGGCGCGCTTCAACCGCTACCTGCTCAACCGCCAGATCAAGGACACCAGCCGCAGCCACGTGTGGGCCTTCCTCGGCGACGGCGAGATGGACGAGCCCGAGTCGCTCGGCGCGATCGGCGTGGCCGCCCGCGAGGAGCTCGACAACCTCACGTTCGTGATCAACTGCAACCTGCAGCGGCTCGACGGCCCGGTGCGCGGCAACGGCAAGATCATCCAGGAGCTGGAGTCCTACTTCCGCGGCGCCGGCTGGAACGTGATCAAGGTCGTCTGGGGCCGCGACTGGGACCCGCTGCTGGCGGCCGACGTCGACGGCGTGCTCGTCAACCAGATGAACACCACGCCCGACGGCCAGTTCCAGACCTACTCGGTCGAGTCCGGCGCCTACATCCGCGACAACTTCTTCGGCTCAGACCCGCGCCTGCGCAAGATGGTCGAGCACCTGACCGACGACGACATCCGCAAGCTGTCGCGCGGCGGCCACGACTACCGCAAGGTCTACGCGGCGTTCAAGGCGGCCCGCGAGCACGTCGGCCAGCCGACGGTGATCCTCGCCCAGACCATCAAGGGCTGGACCCTGGGCAAGGACTTCGAGGCGCGCAACGCCACCCACCAGATGAAGAAGCTCACCAAGGCCGAGCTGAAGGAGTTCCGCGACCGGCTCTACCTGCCGATCCCGGACTCGGCGCTGGAGGGCGACCTGCCCCCGTACTTCCACCCGGGCGAGAACGACCCCGAGATCCAGTACATGAAGGAGCGCCGCGCGGCGCTCGGCGGCGTGCTGCCCAAGCGCGTCGTGCGCGCCAAGCCGGTCAAGCTGCCCGGCGACGAGGTCTACAGCACCTTCCAGAAGGGCTCGGGCAAGCAGCAGGTGGCCACCACCATGGCCTTCGTCCGGCTGCTGAAGGACCTCATGCGCGACAAGGAGATCGGCCACCGGTTCGTGCCGATCATCCCCGACGAGGCCCGGACCTTCGGCCTGGACGCCATGTTCCCGACGGCCAAGATCTACTCGCCGCACGGGCAGACCTACGAGGCCGTGGACCGCGAGCTGCTGCTGTCGTACAAGGAGGCCGTGCAGGGGCAGATCCTGCACGAGGGCATCAGCGAGGCGGGCTCGATGGCCTCGACCATCGCCGCCGGCACCTCCTACGCCACGCACGGCGAGCACATGATCCCGATCTACATCTTCTACTCGATGTTCGGGTGGCAGCGCACCGGCGACCAGATGTGGCAGCTCGGCGACCAGATGGGCCGCGGCTTCCTGCTGGGCGCCACCGCGGGCCGCACCACGCTCAACGGCGAGGGCCTGCAGCACGAAGACGGCCACACGCCGCTGATCGCCTCGACCAACCCGGCCGCCGTCTCCTACGACCCGTCCTGGGCGTTCGAGGTGGCCCACATCGTCAAGGACGGCCTCAGGCGGATGTACGGCGACCAGCCGGAAGACGTCTTCTACTACCTGACCGTCTACAACGAGCCCTACCTGCAGCCGGCCCAGCCCGCGGACATCGACGTGCAGGGCCTGCTCAAGGGCCTGTACAAGTTCTCCGACGGGCCGCAGACGCAGGGCCCGAAGGCCAACATCCTGGCCTCCGGCGTGGCGGGCCCGTGGGCGGTCGAGGCGCAGCGGCTGCTGGCCGAGGACTGGGGCGTGTCGGCGGCCGTGTGGTCGGCGACGTCGTGGTCGGAGCTGCGGCGCGACGCGCTGGCGTGCGACGAGCACAACCTGCTCAACCCCGACGCCGAGCGCCGCGTCCCCTACGTGACCCAGGTGCTCTCCCAGGCACAGGGCCCGTTCGTGGGCGTCAGCGACTACATGAAGGCCGTCCAGGACCAGATCGCGCAGTGGGTGCCGGGTGACTGGTCCTCGCTGGGCACCGACGGGTTCGGCCTGTCCGACACCCGCTCGGCGCTGCGCCGCCACTTCCACGTCGACGCCGCCTCGATCACGCTGGCCGTGCTGACCAGCCTGGTCAAGCGGGGTGAGCTCGACGCCGAGGTGCTGCGCGAGGCCATCGCCCGCTACCACCTCAAGAACGGCGTCACCGAGGCTGGCGGAGCGGAGAGCAACGACACCCAATCCATGGGAGTCTGAGTCATCCAGCGGTCGGCGCTCCCGCGAAAGCTCTTTCGCGGGAGCGCCGTCATATCCGGCCGTCCGCACCGTTGGCCATGTGAGGCGGCACGTCAGGGAGGGGTGCGTGCCGCCTCACCCCCACGTGGTGCGGGGTCACGTATTGTGGGCACTACTTCCCCCTGAAGAGAAGTGAGGGGAAGTTTCGTCATGCGTCGCCTTATAGCCGCCACCCTGCTCCTGGCGGCCGCCGGATGCTCGGCAGCGCCCGCCGAGCCCGCCGCGCAGTCCACCGCCGACCCCGGCAAGATCGACTGGGGGCCCTGCACCGACCTCAAGCGCCCCGACGGCGCGCCACCGGCCCGCTCGGACGCCTCGGTGCGCTGCGGCAAGCTCGCGGTGCCCCTCGACTACACCAAGCCCGGCGGGGAGCAGATCGACCTGGCGCTGATCAAGCTGCCCGCCACCGGCGGCAAGGGCAAGCGGCTGGGCTCGGTGGTGTTCAACTTCGGCGGGCCGGGCGCCTCCGGCGTCGACACGCTCGACCAGGCCGCCAAGGCGCTCACCAAGCTGCGCGAGCGCTACGACCTGATCAGCTTCGACCCGCGCGGCGTCGAGCGCAGCTCGGGGGTGCGCTGCGGCGACGGCGCCGAGATGGACCGGTTCACCTCCCTCGACACGCTGCCGCCCGGCGACGAGACCGACCGGGAGGTGACGGCGGCCAACAAGCGCTTCGCCGCCCTCTGCCAGGAGAACTCCGGCAAGATCCTGCCCCACGTCGGCACCGCCAACGCCGCCCGCGACATGGACCGCATCCGCGAGGCCGTCGGCGACGCCAAGCTCAACTACGTCGGCATGTCCTACGGCACCCAGCTCGGCGGCGTCTATGCCACCCAGTTCCCCAAGAAGGTGGGCCGCATGGTGCTCGACGCGCCGCTGGACCCCACGGTCACGTTCGAGCAGCGCACGCTGGCGCAGACGCGCGGCTTCCAGAAGGCGTACGAGAGCTTCCTGCGCGCCTGCGTCAAGGAGGGCTGCGAGCTGGGCAAGGACCAGGGCAGCGCCAACCAGGCCGTCGAGACGCTGCTGAACCAGCTCGCCGCGCAGCCGCTCAACGTCGGCGGCCGCGAGCTGACCCAGGGCCTGGCCTCCACGGGCATGGCCGCGGCGCTCTACTCCGAGCTGACCTGGCCGTTCCTGGAGCAGGCGCTGAGCGAGGCGATCAAGGGCAAGGGCGAGGCGCTGCTCTACCTGGCCGACTCCTACACCGGGCGCAGCCCCGACGGCACCTACTCGACCCAGATGACCAGCTTCCCGGCCATCACCTGCGTGGACACCGCCGAGCGGCCCGACGAGGCCGCGCTGCGGCGCACCGAGGCGGCCGCGATGAAGATCTCGCCGCTGTTCGGCAGCGAGGGCTCGGGCGGGCTGTGCCGGGTCTGGCCGGTCAAGGGCAGCGACGAGGCCCGGCGGGTGAACGCCTCCGGCTCCGCGCCGATCCTGGTGGTGGGCGGCAAGGGCGACCCCGCCACGCCGTACGAGTGGGCGCCCAAGCTGACGGCCCAGCTCAAGACCGCGACGCTGGTGACGTACGAGGGCGAGGGGCACGGCGCCTACCTGTCGGGCAGCAAGTGCATCCAGGGGCTGGTGGACTCCTACCTCATCGACGGCAAGGTGCCGCAGAAGGGCACGAGCTGCCCGGCGGCCTAGGCTGGGCGGGGTGAGACACTACGACTCCCAGATCCACGACGAGACCCGGCGGCTGGCCGGCCTGTCCGGCGACCTGTCCGTCCCGGTGCCCACCTGCCCGGGATGGACGCTCGCCGAGCTGATCACCCACGTCGGGCAGACCCACCGGTGGGCGGTGCACGTGCTGCGCAACCGGGTGCAGGAGCCCATCTGGTCGCGGCAGGTGCCCAGCGGGCTGGCCGAGGGCGCCAGTGGCGACGCGGCCTGGCTGACGGCCGGGGCCGCCGAGCTGCTGGAGACCCTGCGCGTCACCGACCCGGACCTGCCGGTGTGGACGTGGGGCCCCGGCGGGCGGGCCGCCTGGTGGCCGCGCCGGATGCTCTTCGAGCTGGTGATCCACCGGGCCGACGCCGAGCTCGCGCTCGGCATCGACCCGGAGGTCCCGGCGGGGACCGCGATCGACGGGGTCGAGGAGTTTCTCGACAACCTGCCGTACGCCGCCTGGGTCACCCGCCGCCTGGCCGCTCTCGGCGCGGAGGGGGCCACGATCCACCTCCACGCGAGCGACGCCGACGGCGAGTGGACCATCACGCAGGGTCCCGCCGGGAAGATCGAGTGGGCGCGCGGTCACGCCAAGGGGGACGCCGCGGTGCGGGGGCCGGTGCGCGACCTGCTGCTCCTGCTCTACGGCCGCCGCTCCCCCGACGCGCTCACCGTGCACGGCGACCGCGCGCTCCTCGACCGCTGGCTGCCCGCCGCCGCCTTCTGACACCGCGCGGAGCGGCCCCGGACGCGCCGCCGCTCGGCGATCGGCGGCGTGTCCGGGGCCCCATGGGTGAGCCGCTCCCGGGACCAGCCCTCGGACGCGGCCCGCCCGCCTGCCGGGGTGTTGGCGGGGAAGGCGCAGCCCCCGGCTCGCGGACGGATCATCACCTGAGATCGTCATCTCCTCGTTCTCGAACAAGGCAACGATCTAACCCTTTGGCGACAACCCTATGTCGGTGTTTTCGATTGACTTTTCGAGCACTCAATCGAGCAGCGTGCCGTGCACGACCATCTCGGGCACGTCGGCGGCGAAGCCTTCGAGCGGCCGGTCAGGGCAGCGCTCGGCGGTGACCGTGGCCGAGGCGATGCGGTCGAGGCGGAAGACGCGCACGTCGTCGCGGAGCCGGCACCAGGCCACGAGATACCAGAAGCCGCCCCGCCCGCCCAGGAACACCCCCGGCTCCACGTCGCGCGAGGTCAGCGCGCCCTTGGCGTCGGCGTAGTCGAGCCTGAGCACCTTGCGGCGCAGCAGCGCCTCCTCGATGGCCCGCGAGATGCCCGCGCCGCCCAGCGGCTGGATCTCGCCGGCCGTGGGCTCCGGCGGGGGGACGAGCTGCACGCGCCGGGCCAGCTCTCTGGCCAGCTCGCCCTCGGGCCCCGGCATCGCGGCCACCACCTTGCGTAAGGCGCTGCGCGCCTGCCGCCCGAACGGCTGGTCGCCGGCCCGGCTGAGCGCCAGCGCGATGGCCACGGCCTCGGCCGGGGTGAAGTTGAGCGGGGGCAGCGACATCTTCTTGTCGATGGCGTAACCGCCCTTGCGGCCCGGCTCGGCGTAGATCGGCACACCCGACTCCTGCAGCGCCGTGATGTCACGCTCGATCGTGCGCACGCTCACCTCGAACCGCTCGGCGAGCTCGCGGGCGGAACGGCAGCGGGGCGCGATGGCGCGCAGGTCTTCGACGAGCGCGTAGAGCCGGTCGGTACGGTTCACAGCCGGAACGCTACGCCGCGCCACCGACAATCGCGGGCCGCGCGGCAGCCTCGCGACACTCACATAACCGCGCGGCCACAGGGGTCTCACGCCAGGGCCAGTGCCCCAGGCCACTCTCCCCGCCCCTTCCGGGGAGCGTACGCCGGCCCCGCGTTTCCCACCACGCGAACGACGGCCCCTTTTTCACCCGGCCCCTTTTCACCCGGCCCCTTTTCATCCGGCCCTTTCACCGCGCCTCGCCGCGCCCGGCCCTTTCACCGCGCCTCGCCGCGCCCGGCCCTTTCACCGCGCCTCCCCGCGCCCGGGCCCTCCCGGCCGGTCGGCACGGGCCGTCAGCCGGGCGAGCGGGTCCAGTCCAGCAGGCGCTCCAGCGGCCAGGTGTTGACCACGCGATCGGCCTCGATCCCGCACCGGGCCGCGCGCTCGCACCCGTACCGCTGCCAGTCGAGCTGTCCCGGCGCGTGCGCGTCGGAGTCGATCGAGAACACGCACCCCATCTCGTACGCCAGCCGCATCAGCCGCTTGGGCGGGTCGAGCCGGTCGGGCCGGGAGTTGATCTCGACCGCGACCCCGAACCGCCGGCACGCCTCGAAGACCAGCTCCGCCTCGAACTCCGACTCGGGCCGTTTGACCCCGCGCTTGCCGCCCGCCTGCACCACCCGCCCCGTGCAGTGGCCCAGCACGTCCACCAGGGGGTTGGCGATGGCGGTGACCATGCGGCGGGTCATGTCCTCGCTGCCCATGCGCAGCTTGGAGTGCACGCTGGCCACCACCACGTCCAGCCGCTCCAGCAGCTCGGGCTCCTGGTCGAGCGAGCCGTCGAGGTTGACGTCCACCTCGATGCCGGTCAGGATCCGGAACGGCGCCAGCCGCTCGTTCAGCTCGGCCACCACGCCGAGCTGCCGTTCCAGCCGCTCGGCCGACAGCCCCTTGGCCACCGTCAGGCGCGGCGAGTGGTCGGTCAGCGCCCAGTACTCATGCCCGAGCGCGATCGCCGCCTGAGCCATCTCCTCGATGGGCGAGCCGCCGTCGGACCAGTCGGAGTGGCTGTGCAGGTCGCCCTTGAGCGCGGCGCGCAGCTCGGCCGTCTCGGCGTCGAGCTCGACTCCGGCGGTTGCCCGCATTCTCCGCAAATACGTCGGAACCTGCCCAGCAAGGCTTTCGTTTATCACGAGTGCGGTGACCTTCCCGATTCCGGGAAGGCCACCGAGTGCGCCGCTGTCGGCCAGGTGAGCGAGCTCGCCGGGGGTCAGCTCGTCCACCACCGCGGCGGCGCGACGGAAGGCACGCACGCGGTACGTGGGCTCGCCCGCGCGCTCCAGCAGAAAGGCGATCTCGCGCAGGGCCTCGACCGGATCCATGTGTCCAGTCATACCCAAGCGACCCACAAGCATCGGGCACTACACATTGAACGGGGACAAGGGCCGCCGATAGGCTGATCGGCCCAGGAAAGCAGGAGTTTGATGGCAAATCCGTCGCAGGCGCCCACAGATCCGCCGCGCAAATCGTCCAAGGTCATCCCGTTGGTGGTCATCGGGGTCCTGTCCGTGATGGTCGTGGGTTACTGCGCCGCCGTGAGCGACGACGAAGAGGTCACCGCCGACTGTGTGCTGCTGGAGGACGAGGCCCAGCCCGGCTACGGCGACTTCACGCCGACGCCCGGCGCCTCCCCCACGCCCGGCACCACCACCTCGGCCCCTCCGGCGGACTCCTACCAGGTGGTGGACGACGACTACTGCGACGACGGCGACGGCAGCGGCTCGTCGAACCACTACTACTACGGCGGTTCGCGGGGGGCGTACGTCTGGTACTACGGCGGGCATCGGGTCGGCGACCGGGTCCGGGGCGGCACCACGCTGAAACCCTCCGACGTGCGCATCTCCAGCAGGGGCGGCAAGGAGATCCAGCGGGGCGGCTTCGGCCGGAGCTGGAGCGGCGGGAGCTGACGGATGCGCCGCGAGCACGCCACGCCCAGGGACGGCTGGGAGAAGACGATCGAGAGCCAGGGCCTGGCCTACCACCGTGCCGCCCACCCGGCCGGGCTGGAACGCCCGTACTGGGACGAGTCCGTCCACTACGTCTTCAGCCTCGACGAGGTCGAGGAGCTGGAGCGGCAGGTCGAGGAGCTGCACGAGATGTGCCTGGGGGCCGTCGAGCACGTGGTCTCCGCCGGGCGCTTCGCCGACTTCGCCATCCCCGAGTGGGCGTGGGAGGAGGTGGCGCGCTCGTGGGAGCGCCGCGACGGCCACCTGTACGCCCGCTTCGACCTGCGCTACGACGGCACGGGGCCGGCCAAGCTGCTGGAGTACAACGCCGACACGCCCACGTCGCTGCTGGAGACCTCGGTGGTGCAGTGGTTCTGGCTGCAGGACGTCTTCCCCGGCGACGACCAGTGGAACTCCGTGCACGAGCGGCTCATCGACCGCTGGCGCGAGCTGCGCCTGCCGCCCGGCCCCACCCACTTCTCCTTCACCAACGCCGACGAGACGGGCGAGGAGGCCATGACGGTGGCCTACCTCCAGGAGACCGCCGAGCAGGCGGGCCTGCAGACCGTGGCCATCGCCATGGAGGACATCGGCTGGGACGCGCTCAACCGGCGGTTCGTGGACGTCGAGGGGCACGTGATGCGCTCGGTGTTCAAGCTGTACCCGTGGGAGTGGATGCTGTCCGACGAGTTCGGCCGCCACGCCGTACGGCACGCCACGTGGATCGAGCCGCTGTGGAAGACTCTGCTGTCGAACAAGGCGCTGCTGGCCGTGTTGTGGGAGCTCAACCCGGGCCATCCCAACCTGCTGCCCGCCTACCTCGACGGCCCCCGCGACCTGACTTCCTACATCGCCAAGCCGCTGCTCGGCAGGGAGGGCGCCTCGATGCGCATCGTCACCCCCGAGGGCACGCAGGAGACGTCCGGCGGGTACGGCCGGGAGGGCTACGTCTTCCAGGGCTTCGAGGCCCTGCCCGTGTTCGAGGGGCAGCGGCCGGTGCTCGGCGCGTGGGTGGTCGCCGACGAGGCGGCCGGGCTGGGCATCAGGGAGACGACCGGCTACATCACCGACGACACCTCCTCCTTCGTCCCCCACCGCATCGGGAGCTGACCCGATGACCACCAGCCCTGATCTCGATGACCACCACCCCCGATCCCGGTGAGTCCTTCACCGGGATCGGCAACTACCACGACCTTTCGCAGAACGGACCCGAAGTGACCCTTCTCGAGACCCTCGCCCGTGGCGCGGGTGCCATCGCCGCCTACGCCGCCGTCGGCCTGATCCTGATGATCGTCGGCTTCTACGTGATCGACTGGGCCACTCCCGGCAAGCTGAGCGAGGTCATCCGCAGCGAGCGGAACCCGAACGCCACCCTGCTGGCCACCTCCGCCCTGGCCGCCGTCGGCCTGATCGTGGCCGCCTCCATCTGGGCCTCCGGCGGCCGGCTGGCGGAGGGCCTGGCGGGCACGGCGGTGTTCGGCCTGGTGGGCATCGTGGTGCAGACGGTGGCGATGCTGCTGTTCGACAAGATCGTCGGCATCTCCGTCCGCGATCTGGTCAAGGAGCGGGAGCTGCAGCCGGGCGCGCGGCTGCTGGCCGTCACCCACCTGGCGATCGGCCTGATCACGGCGGTCGCCGTCATCTAGCGCGCCGGCGTACGGTACAGGCGCGACATTCGGCGCGCGGGCGAACGGCACAGGCGCGAACCGCCGTTCCGGTCATCCGAAGGGACCTGGCACTCTAGGAGGCGTGACAGACCGGACCCGGGAGGACACCACCCGCAGGCTGGAGCGGGCCATGGGCGCGCTCGGCACGGCGGCCATGGCGCGCATGGACGAGCAGCTGCCGTGGTTCCGCGCGCTCAGCGCCGAGGACCGCTCGTGGGTGGGGCTCGTGGCCCAGGCCGGGATCGCCGCGTTCGTGGAGTGGTTCCAGCAGGCGGGCAGAGACACCCCCAGCATCGAGTTCTTCGGCACGGCGCCGCGCGAGCTCAAGCGCTCGATCTCGCTGCAGCAGACGGTCGACATCGTCAGGGTCGTGGTCGAGGTGGTCGAGGCCCAGGCCCACGAGCTGGCCGCGCCCGGCGGCGAGGACCAGCTCCAGCAGGCCATGCTGCGTTACACGCGCGACGTGGCCTTCGCCGCCGCCCACGTCTACGCCCGCGAGGCCGAGGCCAGGGGCTCGTGGGACGCCAGGCTGGAGGCCCTGATCGTCGACGCGCTCGTGCGCGGCGAGGTCGACGACGGCCTGCACTCCTGGGCCGCGGCGCTCGGCTGGACCTCCTCGCCCGTGGTCGTCATCGCCGGCCACGCCCCCGACGACGACCCGCGCGCGGTCATCGACGGGCTGCGGGAGAAGGGCCGCCGCATCGGCATGGACCTGCTGGCCGGCGTGCAGGCCGACCGGCTGATCGTGATCGTGGGCGGCGCGGGCAGCGTCAACGACGCCGCCAGGCAGGTCGTGGCGCGCTTCGGCGTGGGCCCGATCGTCATCGGCCCCGAGGTGCCCGACCTGCACGCCGCCGCCAGGTCGGCCAGGGCCGCGCTGGCCGGGCTGAAGGCCTCCTGCGGCTGGCCCGACGCGCCCAGGCCGGTGCACGCCGAGGACCTGCTGGCCGAGCGGGCGCTCGACGGCGACGCCGACGCCAGGGAACAGCTCATCGAGAACGTCTACCTCCCGCTCGCGGGCACGCCGCTGCTCGACACGCTGGCGACATACCTGGAGCAGGGCACCTCCCTGGAGGCGACGGCGCGGCTGCTGTTCGTGCATCCCAACACCGTGCGCTACCGGCTCAAGAAGATCACCGAACTGACCGGCTACCAGCCGACCGAGGGCAGGTCCGCCTTCACCCTCCAGGTGGGGCTGATCCTCGGCAGGCTCTCGGAGAGCGCCGAAACATGGCGGGCCCTAACGTAATGCCGGCGAAATCCCCACTGTAGGGTTCCTACAAATCACCCCGGACAAAGTTCGTACGGATCTCCATCCGCGTGTCGAAGTTCTACAGGGCAAGGTGGGTTTTGTGCTTGTACTCGTCGCTCCGGGCCAAGGTGCCCAAACTCCAGGCTTCCTGACTCCCTGGCTCGAACTGCCCGGGCTGGCCGACAGGCTGGGCGCGTGGTCGGAGATCGCCGGGATCGACCTGGTCGCCTACGGCACCACGGCCGGCGCCGACGAGATCCGCGACACCGCCGTCGCGCAGCCGCTGCTCGTGGCGGCCTCGCTGGCCGCCGCCGAGGCGCTCGGCGTCACCCCCGACGTGCTGGCGGGCCACAGCGTCGGCGAGTTCGCCGCCGCCGCGCTGGCCGGGGTGCTCACCCACGAGCAGGCCCTGCACCTGGTGCGCCACCGCGCCCAGGCGATGGCCAAGGCCGCCGCCGTCACCGAGACCGGCATGACCGCCGTGCTCGGCGGCGTCGAGGAGGACGTCCTGGCCGCCATCCAGAAGCACGGGCTGACCCCCGCCAACATCAACGGCGCCGGGCAGATCGTGGCGGGCGGCACGACGGAGCAGCTGGCCGCGTTCAAGGACGACGCGCCGGCCCGCGCCCGCCTCATCCCGCTCTCCGTGGCCGGGGCCTTCCACACGCACCACATGGCCCCCGCCGTCGAGAGCCTGCGCGAGGCCGCCCAGGCCATCACGCCCGGCGACCCGGCGATCACGCTGCTGTCCAACTCCGACGGCCAGGCGGTCACCACCGGCGCCGAGTTCCTCCGCCGGCTGGTCGACCAGGTCAGCAACCCCGTCAGGTGGGACGCCTGCATGGAGACCATGGCCGGCCTCGGCGTCACCAAGATGATCGAGCTGCTGCCCGGCGGCACGCTGACCGGCCTGGCCAGGCGGGGCCTGCGGGGCGTGCGGACCGTGGCGCTCAAGACACCCGACGACCTCGACGCGGCCAGGGAGCTGATCAAGTGAGGATCCCCGACATCGCCCCCGGTGCCAGGGTGCTGGCCCTCGGCCACTACCAGCCGGCCAACATCGTCACCAACGACGACCTGGCCAAGACCATGGACACCAACGACGAGTGGATCCAGTCCAGGGTCGGCATCAAGGAGCGCCGGGTGGCCTCGGCCGAGGAGTCGGTCGAGGACATGGCCGCCATCGCCGGCGGCAAGGCGCTGGCCGCCAGCGGCCTGTCCCCCGACGACGTCGACCTGGTCATCGTGGCCACCTGCACGCTGGAGACCCAGATCCCCAACGCCTCCGCCGTGGTGGCGCACCGGCTGGGCATCACGTCGCCCGGCGCGTTCGACGTCAACGCCGCCTGCGCCGGGTTCTGCTACGCGCTCGGCACCGCCAGCGCCGCCGTACGCGGCGGGTCGGCCAGGAACGTGCTGGTCATCGGCGCGGAGAAGCTGTCGCAGTGGGTGGACTGGACCGACAGGTCCACCGCCGTGATCTTCGCCGACGGCGCCGGCGCCGCGGTCGTCGGCCCGTCCGAGACGCCCGGCATCGGCCCCGTGGTGTGGGGCAGCGCCGGCGACAAGGCCGAGGCGATCTCCATCAAGGACCGCACCGACCACCTCTACCAGGAGGGCCAGACGGTCTTCCGCTGGGCCACCACCGCGCTGCACCCGGTGGCGCTCGAAGCCTGCTCCCGCGCCGGCGTCGACCCGTCCGAGCTGGCGGCGTTCGTGCCCCACCAGGCCAACCTGCGCATCATCGAGGCGATCGCCCGTAAGCTGGGTGCCGACAAGGCCGTGATCGCCCGTGACATCGTCAACGCGGGCAACACCTCGGCCGCCTCGATCCCGCTGGCGCTCTCGCGCATGCTGGAGCGCGGCGAGGTCCGTTCCGGCGGGCTCGCGCTGGTGCTCGGCTTCGGCGCGGGCCTGACCTACGCGGGCCAAGTGATCGAGATCCCCTGAGCGCACCGTCGCGACGCGGCTCCCCCTGCGGGGACCGGCCGCAGGATCGCGGTCGCTCGTCCAAGCTTGTGCGGCACCGTCCGCGCAGAACCCAGAAAACCAAAGGAGAACTAGCGACATGGCTGCCACCGAGCAGGACATCCTCGAGGGCCTCGGCAAGATCATCAACGAGATCACCGGCATTCCGGCCTCCGAGGTGACCCCCGAGAAGAGCTTCGTGGACGACCTCGACATCGACTCCCTGTCCATGGTCGAGATCGCCGTGGCCGCCCAGGACGAGTTCGGCGTCGAGATCCCCGACGACCAGCTCAAGAACCTGAAGACGGTCAAGGACGTCCTCACCTTCATCCAGAACTGATCCGCAACACCCCTCTTGACCAGTAAGGAGCGCGAAACGTGAGTGCGAACCGGGTACGTGTCGTCGTCACCGGGCTTGGCGCGACGACGCCCGTCGGTGGAGACGTCACCTCGACCTGGACGGCGCTCCTCGCCGGTCAGTCGGGCGTCAATACGCTGACCACGGACTGGATCGACTCCGTCCCCGTGAAGTTCGCGGGGACGGCCGCGGTCGATCCCGCCGAGGTGCTGCCGCGGCCCGAGGCCCGCCGCCTCGACCGCAGTGAGCAGTTCGCCCTGGTGGCCGCCAGGGAGGCCTGGAAGGACGCCGGCACCCCCGAGGTGGCGCCCGAGCGGCTCGGCGTCGTGGTCTCCAGCGGCATCGGCGGCATCTCGACCACCCTCAGCGCCTACGACACGTGGAAGGAGCGCGGCTGGAACCGGCTGTCGCCCTTCACCGTGCCGATGCTCATGCCCAACGGCCCGGCCGCCTGGATCGGGCTCGACCTGGGCGCCCAGGCGGGCGTGCACGCCACGGTGTCGGCCTGCGCGTCCGGCGCCGAGGCCATCGGCTACGCGATGGACATGATCAGGGCCGGCCGCGCCGACGTGGTCGTCGCCGGCGGCACCGAGGCCGCCATCCACGGACTCAACATCGCCGCCTTCGCCGCGGCGCGGGCGATGTCGCAGCGCAACGACGACCCTCAGGCCGCCTCCCGCCCGTGGGACCGCGACCGTGACGGGTTCGTGCTCGGCGAGGGCGCCGGCATCGTCGTGCTGGAGTCCGAGGAGCACGCCAGGGCGCGGGGCGCGCGCGTCTACGCCTACTGCGCGGGCATCGGCTACTCCGCCGACGCGCACCACATCACGCAGCCCGAGCCCGAGGGCCGGGGCCAGATCATGGCGATGACGCAGGCGCTCACCGACGCCGACATCACCGGGCTCGACGTCAAGCACGTCAACGCGCACGCCACGTCCACCCCTTCCGGCGACGTGGGCGAGGTGCAGGCGGTGGCCAAGGCCATCGGCACCCACCCGCTGGTGACCTCGACCAAGTCCATGACCGGGCACCTGCTCGGCGGCGCGGGCGGCATCGAGTCCGTCTTCACGATCAAGGCGCTGCAGGAGCGGATCGTCCCCCGGACCATCAACCTCGACAACATCGACGACGGCATCGAGGTGGACCTCGTCTACGGCGAGAACCGCGCCCTGCCGGAAGGCGACATCGCCGCGGTCAACAACTCGTTCGGATTCGGTGGCCACAACGTGACCGTCGTGTTTAAGGGGGCTTAAATGACGGTGATCGACAATCGGGTGGTGAGTGCCGGCTCCGATCAGGAGCCCGCCGATCCCCGCGACCCAGTCGTCCGCATGACCGCGCTGCTCGACGAGGGCTCGCTGCGGCTGATCACCTCTCAGGACAACAGCGGCGTCCTGGCCGCGATGGGGCGCGTCGAGGGCGTGCCCGTCGTCACCTTCTGCAGCGACGGCCGCTCCCAGGGCGGCGCGATGGGCAGCGAGGGCTGCGAGCACATCGTGCACGCCTACGACGTGGCCGTCCGTGAGCGGGTGCCGATCATCGGCATCTGGCACTCCGGCGGCGCGCGCATCCCCGAGGGCGTGGAGTCCCTGCACGGCGTGGGCCGCGTCTTCGCCGCCATGACCAAGGCGTCGGGCGTCGTGCCGCAGATCTCCGTGGTCGTCGGCCCCGCCGCGGGCGGCGCCGCCTACGGTCCCGCGCTCACCGACCTCGTCATCCTGGCCGACTCCGGCCGCATCTTCGTCACCGGTCCCGACGTCGTCCGCAGCGTCACCGGCGAAGACGTCGACAGCGCGACCCTGGGCGGCACCGAGGCGCACAGCAAGCGCAGCGGCGTCGCGCACATCGTGACGAAGACCGAGACCGACGCGTTCGTCAAGGCGCGCCAGCTCGCCACGCTCCTCGGCCACCAGGGCCGGGTGCGCACGGGCGACCTCGAAGAGGTCGACTTCTCCACGCTGCTGCCCGACTCCCCGCGCCGCGCCTACGACGTCAAGCCGCTGGTCAACGGCGTGCTCGACGAGCCGGGTCTCGAACTGCACCCCAAGTGGGCGCCCAACATCGTCACCTCGCTCGGCCGCGTGGGCGGCCGGACGGTCGGCGTGATCGCCAACAATCCGATGCGGCTCGGCGGCTGCCTCGATGCCACGTCCGCCGAGAAGGCCGCCCGGTTCGTCCGCATGTGCGATGCCTTCGGCGTGCCGCTGGTCGTCCTCGTGGACGTGCCCGGCTACCTGCCGGGCGTCGGGCAGGAGCACGACGGCGTGGTCCGGCGCGGCGCCAAGCTGCTGCACGCCTTCGCCGAGGCGTCGGTGCCGCGCATCACGCTGGTCACCCGCAAGGCGATCGGCGGCGCGTACATCGCGATGAACTCCCGCGCGCTCGGCGCCACCAAGGTGTTCGCCTGGCCGACCGCCGAGGTGGCGGTCATGGGCTCGGTGGCCGCGGTGCGCATCCTCAAGCGGCGCGACCTGGCCGCGGCCCCCGAGGAGGAGCGGGCCGACCTGGAGCGGCGGCTGGCCGACGAGCACGAGAAGCTCGTCGGCGGGCTGACCAGGGCGCAGGAGCTGGGGGTCATCGACGAAGTGATCAAGCCCGGCGAGACCCGTGGCGCGATCGCCAAGGTCCTGTCGCAGGCCACCCCCGCCCGGGGCGCCCACGGCAACATCCCGCTGTAACCACCGCTCGACGCGCGAGGCCCCGTACCGGTTTCTTCCGGTACGGGGCCTTTCGCGTACGAACGGGAGGGCGGCGAGCCGCGGGTGGCGGACGGCGGCCGGCCACACCGCCGGCAGGCCGCGGGGCGCACCGCCGGGAGGCGTGCGGCGGGCTGCCGGGAGGCGTGCGGCGGGAGGCGGGCGGCGGGCTGGGGGCGGGCGGCCGTGCGGGCGCGGCGCCGCCGCGCCACCGGGCTCCGTGCGGTTCGTCCGGCGGGGCGGCGTCAGACGGCCGCGTGCAGCCACCTCACCGGCGCGCCGTCGCCGGCGTACCTGAACGGCTCCAGCTCCTCGTCCCACGGCCGGCCGAGCAGCTTGTCCAGCTCGTCCTCCAGCACGCACCGCCCCTGGGCGGCCATCATCATCACCGCGCGCAGCCGGTCTTCGGGGATCATGATGTCGCCGTTGGCGCCGATGACCGCCGTGAAGGCGCCGAGCGTCGGCGTGTAGGCATGCCGGGAACCGTCCACGCCCGGTGAGGCGTCCTCGGTGATCTCGAATCTCAGGCGCTGCCAGCCCATCAGCGAAGAGGCGATGGCCGCCGCGATGCCCGCGCGGCCCTCCCACTCCGCCTGCGCGCGCACGACGTTGGGCGCCGCGGGTTGCGGAGTCCACGTCAGGTCTACGGGCACGCCAAGGACACCCGCGACTGCCCATTCAATGTGTGGGCACAGCGCGGGCTGAGCCGAGTGGACGTAAAGGACGCCACGAGCAGACACCGGACCTCCCGTTTCGGTACGAGGTGCGCCTTCCCCAACGGCCTCGCCACGGGATGATCACAAGTGACTAGGGAGAGACTACCGTCGGTCGCAATCCGACACCAGAGGGGGGCCATACCAAGTTGGTGCGGGAGTGGCGGGTGACAGTTCCTGCAACGCGGAAACATACCCGCGCATGGACATCCAATCAGTCGGTGAGGCGTTCATCCGCCCAGGTCAGGTGCTGACCGACCGCACCGCGCTGGCCGCCGCGTCGCGCTGGACGCAAGCGGTCTCCGAGGCCGACGGCGTCTGCGTCATCCACCTGTCCCCCGGCGCCGACCCCTGCGAGGTCACCGCGCGACTGCGCGACCAGGGCCTGCGGGCCTCGCCGAACCACCTGCTGCGCGGCCAGCCGCTGTTCTTCGGCGGCCCCGCGTCCAGGCCCTTCCCCGTCCCGCGGATCGCCCACAAGCCCGCCCGGTCCCGCTCCGGCGTGGTCGTGGGCCTGCTCGACACCGGCGTGGCCAAGCATCCGTGGTGGTCGGGCAGCGACTGGTACTCCCGGCTCGGCCCCGGGGAGGCCGACGCCGCCGAGGGCTCGCAGGCGGGCCACGGGACGTTCATCGCGGGTCTGCTGGCGCGGCGCGCCCCGGGCGTGTCGCTGCGCGTGCGCCGGGTGCTCGACGGCGACGGCATCGGCGACGAGGCGGCCGTCGTACGCGCCCTCTACCGCCTGCGCGACAACCCCCCGCAGGTGCTCAACCTCTCCTTCGGCTGCCACACCTTCGACGACCGGCCGCCGCCCCTGCTGTCCGACGCCATCGCGGCGCTGAGCGAGACGGTCACGGTGGCGGCGGCCGGCAACACCGCCTCCGACCGGCCGTTCTGGCCCGCCGCGCTGCCCTGCGTGGTCGGCGTCGCGGCGGTGGACGCGAGCCAGCAGCGCAGGGCGGCCTACTCCGGCCACGGCACCTGGGTCGACGCGTGCGCCAGAGGCGACTGGCTGGCCAGCAGCTATCTCGACACCGGCGAGTTCGGCGGATACGCCGTGTGGAGCGGCACGTCGTTCGCCACCGCGCTGGTGGCCGGGGCCATCGCCGACGCGGCCAGGCACGAGCCCGCCACAGAGTGGATCAAGCGGCTCCTTGACTCCGAGGAGACCCCGCAAATTCCCGATCTGGGGGTTCTCTTCCCGGCGAGTCTGTAGAGTTTACGCTCAGTCCCCGGACAATCACGAGGAGACATGATCGCTCCTCGTGCCGCACGGAAGGAGGCCGTCCATGCGTGACCCAGCGGAGCTGCTCACCGCCGCCGCCGACGGCGACCGGTCGGCCTGGGACGAGCTCGAGTCGAGGTTCGGGCCGCGCATGTGGGCCGTGGCCCGCGCGTGCGGCCTGAGCACCGCGGACGCCGCCGACGCCGTCCAGGGCGCCTGGCTGCGCCTGCTGCAGCACTTCGGCAGCATCAGAGACCCGTCCGCGGTGGGAGGCTGGCTCGTGACCACCGTGCGCCGCGAGGCCCTGCTGATCCACCGCAAGGAGTCGGCGGGCCTCTCCCTGGCGCAGGTCCCGGAAGAGCCCGACCCGGCGGCCGCCGTCCTGGAGGCCGACGGCCGGCGCCGGCTCTGGGAGACGGTCTCCGGCCTGCACGAGCCCTGCCGCACGCTCATCCGGCTGATCGCCAGCGATCTCGGCAACCAGCAGATGGCCGCGCGGCTCGGCATGCCCTCGGGCAGCATCGGCCCGACCAAGGCGCGCTGCCTGGAAAAACTGCGCACTCTGATCTCACTACAGGAGACGGCGCAATGATCAACGACGAATACTTCCTGGCGGCCCTCCGGCTGGCCTCCGGGAACGACCCGATCCCGATACAGGTGTCCGCCTCCGCGCGTGACGCCTACCGGCTCCGCATCCCGCAGGCGGTGACCGCCGCCCGCACGGAGTCGGCCGCGATCCGGAGCGTGCGCGAAGACGACAGCTCGCACCTGGTGCGCTTCGTCGCGGCCGGCCTCACCTTCGACCTGGAGGTGACGGAGGGCGACGGCCTCATCGACGTCGCCGGCCACATCTCCCCCTATCCGGGAGAGGGCGCCCTCGTCGATGTGAGATCCCCGCACATGACCCTTACCCGGCGCATCGCCCACACCGGTCATTTCGTCGCCACCGGCCTGCCTCCGGGCTGGCTGAGCGTGGTGTGCCACCGTCCCGGCCACGCACCCATCCAGACCACCTGGGTGCGCATCCGCCCTTGAGCGGCCCATGACCCGGCCGGGAGCGCGCGCCCTTCTCCCGGCCGACCTCCGAGCGGGGCGGCGATGAGCGCGACATTCTTTCGAGTGGGGCGGCCATGAGTGCGGCATCGGGCGGGCGGCGTCCGACCGGCGACCCGCGGCAGCTCGTCCGGGCGGCCGAGGCCGCGCTGGCGCGTGCCCTGGTCGCCCCCGACGACGCGATCCGGGTCGGCCGCGCCATCCTCGACGCGGCCCGCCGCGCCGGCTGCTTCGAGGCGGAGGCGATGGCGCTCAGGGCGCTGGGGCTGGCCGCCCGGGAGCTGGGCGACCTCGACAGCGCCGAGGAGCACCTCCGCGCGGCCATCGCCGTACGCCAGGCGCCCGCCGAGCGCATCGCCCAGGCGCGTCTGTCCCTCGTCACCGTGCGCACCGAGCGCGGCCACCCCCTGCAGGCGCTGCGGGTGGCCGCCCTGGCCTGGGCCTACCTCTCCCCGCTCGACCGCGCCAAGCTCGACACCCAGCGCGCGGTCGCGCTGGCCCGCCTCGGCCGCCACCAGGAGGCCGTCGCCTCCTCCGACCGGGCGCTGCGCACCCTCGTGACCGCTCCCGGCACGCTCGACAACCGCAGGTTCCTGGCCGGCGGGCTGCTCAACCGCGGCCTCGTTCACTCCTACCGGGGCGACTGGGACGCCGCCATGCGCGACCTCACCGCCTGCCTGGAGATCTCCCGGTGCTCCGGGCTCTGGCACCTGGCCTGCCTGTCCGCCGCCAACCTGCCCTTCCTCGCGGTACGCCGGGGCGACATCGCCGGCGCGTTCCGCCACTACCACGAGGCCGAGGACACCCTGTTCGGCTATCCCGAGCGGCTGGCGACCATGCGGGCCGACTTCGCCGGGGCGCTGCTGGACGCGCACCTGCCGGGCGAGGCCAGGGCCATGCTGAGCCTGGCCGTGCCGGAGCTGGAGACGTCCGAGGCGAACGGCGCGCTGGCCGAGGCCCGGCTGAAGCTGGCCCAGGTGGAGCTGCTGACCGGCGACCCGTACGAGGCCATGCGGGTGGCGGAGCGGGCCTCGTACGAGCTGGGGGCGCAGGAGCGGCGCTCGTGGCTGCCGCTGGCCAGGGAGGTCGTGCTGCGCTCGCGGCTGGCGATCGGCCCCGTCACGCCCGAGCTGGTCGCCGAGCTGGTCGAGTGCGCCGACGAGCTGGAGGACGGGTTCACCGAGGCGGCGGGGGCGGCGGCGCTGCGGCTGACGGCGGCCGAGGCGGCGCTCGCCGTCGACGACCACCTGACCGCCTCGGCGCAGCTGGCCCGGCTCACCCGGCACGCCGAGCGGCGCGAGCGATGGATGCCCGCGGGCACCCGGCTGACCTCGCTGTCCTCCGAGCCGCAGGCCAGGCAGTTCGCGCAGGCGTCGCAGATCCCGCCGCCGGTGCGCCAGCACGCGCTGGCCCTGCGGGCGGCGCTGCAGGAGGACGTCGCGGGGGCGTTCCGCGCGGTGCGCGACGGGCTGGCGGAGGTGAGCGGCCGGGTCGACGTGTTCGAGGACCCGGCGCTGCGCGCCCACGCGGCCAGGTCAGGTGAGCGGCTGGCGGCGTTCGGGCTGGAGCTGGCCGTCCGCGACGGGCGCCCGGGAGAAGTGTTCGAGTGGGCGGAGCGGTGGCGCGCCGTGGCGGCCCCCGCGCACGCCTGCTCCCTGGTGGAGGCCGACCGGGTACGCGCCGAGCTGGGCGGCCGGGCCCTGATCGAATACGTCGCCGACCGGGACTGCCTGCTGGCCGTGCTGCTCAGCGAGGAGCGGCTGGTGCTGCGGCGGCTGGGCGGCCTGCGGCAGGTCAAGGAGGCGATCGTCCGCCTGCGGTACGCGCTGCGCCGCCGCGGCCGCCAGAGCGAGATCGACGAGGCCGCCGCGGAGCTCGACCGGCTGGTCCTGCTGCCCCTGGCCGCCGACCTGGGCGACCGGCCCCTGGTCGCCGTGCCCGTGGGCGCGCTGCACACGCTGCCGTGGGGAGCGCTGCCGCGCCTGCGCGAGCGGCCGGTCAGCGTGGCGGCCAGCGCGGCCGGGTGGCTGCGGGCCCGCAAGGCGCGCCGCCCGCGCTCCGGCGGCGGCCGGCCCTCGGTGGTGGCGGTGGCCGGGCCCGGGCTGTCGCACGCGCACGCGGAGGTGGCGCACGTGGTGGCCTGCCATCCCGGCGGGCGGCAGGTGCCGGGGCGCGTCGCGGCCGTGCTGGAGGCGCTCGGCCAGTCGGACGTCGTCCACGTGGCCGCGCACGGGACGTTCCACGCGCGCAGCCCGCTGGTGTCGGGGATCACGCTGGAGGACGGCTCCCTGATGGCCTACGACCTGCTGGAGGTGCCCCGGTCGGCCGGGCTGGTGGTGTTGTCGGCGTGCAACTCGGGGATGTCGCGCACCCCGATGGAGGGCGCGCCGCTGGGGTTGCCGGGGACGTTCCTGGCCAAGGGGTCGGCCTGCGTGATCGCCGGGATGGTGCCGGTGGAGGACGACGCGGCCAAGGCGGTGATGAGCGCCTTCCACGAGCTCGTCGTGGCCGGCCGGCCGCCGGACGCGGCGCTGGCGTGCGCGGCGGCCAAGACCGGCGAGCTCGGGTTCACCTGCTTCGGCGCGGGCGAGGAGCCTCTGTACTGAGCCCCTCGGACGAGGAACCTCCGGGCCGGGCTCGCGCTCTTGCCACCGCGCCGGGCTCGCGCTCTTGCCCGCCGCGGCGGAGGTCAGGGATCGTGGAGGGTGATCGGCCCTTGGTCCGGCGTGGCCGGTCAGCCGGTGGCGACGGGGCGGGCGGGGTCGGAGACCCAGTCGGACCAGGAGCCGACGTACAGGGCCGCGGGCAGGCCCGCCACCTCCATGGCCAGCACCTCGTGCGCGGCCGTCACCCCCGAGCCGCAGTATGCGCCCGCCCCGGCCTCTTCCCGCACGCCCAGTCCCGAGAAGCGGGCCCGGAGCGCCTCGGGGTCGAGGAACCTGCCGTCGGGGCCGAGGTTCTCCGTCGTGGGCGCGCTGACCGCGCCCGGGATGTGCCCGGCCACCGGGTCGATCGGCTCCACCTCGCCGCGGTAGCGCTCCCCGGCCCGGGCGTCGAGCAGCACGCCGCCGCGTTGCGCCAGCGCCGCCGCCTCCTCGGCCGTCAGCGCCGGCATCCCGCCGGGGCGGGCGGTGAAGTCGCCCTCCACGGGCTGCGGGGTCTCCTTCGTGGTGGGCATCCCGGCCGCGATCCAGGCGGGCAGGCCGCCGTCGAGGACGCGTACGTCCTGGTGGCCGAAGTACCGCAGCGTCCACCACGCCCGGGCGGCCGCGGTGGCGCCGGCGTCGTCGTAGACGACCACCGGGCGGCCCTCGAAGACGCCCAGGCGGCGCATCGCGCGCTGGAACGCGGCCGCGTCGGGCAGCGGATGCCGCCCGCCCCGGCCGGGAGGGGCCGCGAGGTCGGCGTCGAGGTCACAGAAGACGGCGCCCTCGATGTGGCCCTCGCGGTAGGACTCGATCCCGGGCGGGCCGCCGAGCCGCCAACGCACGTCGAGCACCGTCGCGCCGCCGAGCGCGGCGAGTCCGGCAGGGGTGATCAGCGGGCTGGTCACGAACGTACCTCCAGGAGCGGGACGTGCTGCTCGGCCGCCGTCAGCGAGCCGTGGTAGCCGGTGAAGAGCGCCTCGATCTTGTGCTTGGTGGGCGCGGTGATGGCCAGATCGGTGTACGGCACGGCCACGACGTCGCCGACGCGTCCGAGCCACTCGTCGCGTACGCGGGGGCCGAACCAGCCCGACTCCACCGCCTCCTGCCGGGACACCACCCACGCCTTGCCGCGCAGGGTCTCGCGCCACGCCTCCAGCACCTGCCCCGCCGCGCCCGGCTCGGTGTAGACGTGCCGGGCCCTGGCCTCCCCGCCGAGCAGCGCCACCCCCTCCACCAGTTCGGGGACGCTCTCCGCGTCGATCTTCTCGGTGGCGTTGATCATGCCGTGGTCGGCGGTGACGTAGAGGGCGGAGCCCGGCGGCAGGCCCTCGGCGATGCGCCGGGCCATGTCGTCGACGACGGCGAGCTGCCGCAGCCACTCCTCGCTCCCCCAGCCCACCATGTGGCCGGCGGCGTCGAGGTCGCCGTAGTAGACGGTGACGTGCGTGCGCGGCCGCTCGCGCAGGGCCTGGTGCACGCGGACGATCCGGTCGTCCACGGTGTCGGCGGCCAGGTAGCGCACGCCCCGGTAGACGGCCCTGGTCAGCCCCGTGCCCTCGAACTCGGCGGGCGCCACGTAGACGGGCTCGACCCCGGCCGCGACGGCGCGCTGGTAGACGGTCTCGGCGGGCTGCCACTCGTCGGGGTCCATGACCAGGCCGTCGGGCAGGCGCCAGCGCAGGCAGTTGAACAGGTGGCCCGTGCCGGGCACGGCCAGCATCAGGCCCACCATGCCGTGCTCGCCCGGCGTCAGGCCGGTGCCCAGCGTGCACAGGCTCGTGACGGTGGTGGCGGGGAAGCCGGCCGTGAGAGTCCTGCCGGCCAGACCGGACAGGAAGGGGGCGGCCTCGGGGTGGGCGCGCAGCAGCTCGGCGCCCAGGCCGTCCACGAGGAACAGGCAGACGCGGTCGGCCGGCTCCAGGGCCAGCGTGTTGGGCTCGCGCAGGCCCAGGGCGGCCAGCAGCGACCCGGGCAGATCCGCCAGCGACCCACCGCCGTATCCCGGCACCAGCATGCCTGCCAGTGTAGCCCGCCGACGATCTCCACCACCGGCCCCGGCGCTGAATCGGTACGGAACCCCGCACCGGATCGAAACGGGGCCCGACAGGAACGGAACCGGCCGACGCGGTGACGGGCGGCCGAGGCGGTGACGGGCGGCCGAGGCGGTGACGGGCGGCCGAGGCGGTGACGGGCGACCCGTGGCTGAGCGGGGTAGGCCGGGGCGGGGCTCGGTGGGGCGGCGTGGGCCGAGCGGCGGGTAGGGCCGGACGGGCTCGGCGGGAGGCGTGGGCCGGCCGGGCGGAACGGGGTTCGGCGGAAGGGCTGGTGGGGCGGATCGGGAGGCGGTGACCGTTTTGGCGGTGGGGCGATGGGGTTTGCGGGCGTGGCAGGGGGCGGTCGCGTCGGGGGATGCGACCGGGTGAGGGAGGTGGTGGTCAGGCGGTGGCGCGGGCGGTGGCCTCCGAGAGGGCCTTGGCGAAGGCGAGGACGTGGGTGACCGCCTCGGGACCGTCGGCCGCCTCGCTGACCCGCAGCGAGAGGTCGTCGGCCGTGATGGCACCCGTGTAACCGTGGTCGGCCTCGCAGTTCTCGTCGCCGCACGTCGCCGGCTCCAGGTCGACGTGGGAGATGGCACCCCAGCCGATCGTGAGCGTCACCTCCGTGGGAGGGACGCCTGGGACGTAGGAGGCGGGGTCGGGCACCACGCGGGTGACGGCGACGGACTGCACGCGGCTGAGCCGCACGGCCTCGGTGGTGGTGGAGGCGTGGGACGCCGAGACGCCTTCCACCGCCGGATGCTCGTCGGTGTGACAGACCAGCAGCCGCGTCGCCGACAGCACCAGGACGGTGACGTGGCGGCGGACCTCCATCGCGGGATCGAAGGTCGCCTCGTGATGGACCACGAACGCGGTCACGGCCTCCTTGCCCAGCGCGGATTCGACCGCATCGGTGACGAGGTCGGGGTAGTAGCCGCTGCGCTCGATCGCTTCACGCAGGCCCGCGGCTGAGACTCGGGTTTCCCTCATGGCTCCATCCTGCCAGGACCGGGCAGTACACTCACCCGCCCGATATAACGCTCTATAACGTCTTATACCTGCGCATCAGTGGGCACTTCACCCACTCCATTCGCTGAGGGCGAATCAGCGGCGGGCATCAGAGCACACCACGGGTCCCGACCCCTGGCGCCGCCGGGGACCGGAACCGGGGTTGTCCCGGTGACAGCAGGGGGACCGGGACCGACGCCGCTTCGATGTCGGCAGGGAGACCGGGCCGACGCCGCCTCGATGGCAGCAGGGGGACCGAGGCCGCCCACCACCGCTGGGCGGCCCGCGACGGAACGGCCGGCACGGGGCGCCGCCCAGTGGCAGCAGGGTCAGGAGAGGCGGCGGGGGCCGACGTCGAGGCGAGGGCCCGCAGGGGTGCGCAGGATGGCGCGGGCGCCGAGGATCATGACGTCGGACTCGCCCACGAGCACCTGGTCCAGGTCGAGGCGGGCCAGCTCGGGCAGGTCGTGGGCCAGCCGCCCGACGCGTACGAGGAGATCCTCCAGGGCGTCCACGGCCACGGGCGGGTAGCCGTACTGGCCGAACAGCAGGGGCGCGGCGCGTACGGACCGGACCAGGGCGGCGGCGTCGTCGCCGGTCAGCGGAGCCAGCCGGAAGCCCTGGTCGAGCAGGAGGCGCGCGGTCACCTCGCCCAGCCCGAACGACACGACGGGCCCGAACGCCGGGTCCTCGACCACGCCCACCACGGTCGGCACGGCCGGCTGCGGCGCCATGCGCTGCACGGCCAGCTCGACCTGGTCGCCGAACTGCTCGGCGAACTCGGTGTACGCGTGGCGCACCGTCTCCGGCCCCGTCAGCCCGAGCCGCACCGTCCCCGCCCGGCGCGAGGCCCCGGGGTCGGCCACCTTGACCACGGCCGGCCAGCCGAGACGCCCGGCGGCGGCCACCGCCTCGTCGGCCGAGCGCACCACCTCGGCGGGCCAGACGGTCAGGCCGTAGCAGGACAGCAGCTCGGCGGCGTCGATCTCGACGGGCGGACCGGCCTGCGCGAACCCGGGCGCCGGGGCTCCCGAGCCGGGAACGGCCGCCCGCGCCCGCTCACTCCCACCGCCGGGGACCGCCGCCCGCGCCTGCTCACTCCCGCCACCGGGCACCGCCGCCCGCGCCCGCTCACTCCCACCGCCGGGGACCGCCGCCCGCGCCTGCTCGCTCCCGCCACCGGAGACCGTCGCCCGCGCCTCCTCGCCCGGGCCGACCGAGAGCGCAGCGCGTGCCAGCTCCCTCGCGCGGGCGGTGTCGACGTCCTCCAGCTCGTGCGGCGGCGTCGCCGGCTGCGCCCGCCAGGTGGCGTAGCGCACCACGTGGGCCAGGGCGCGCACGGCCTCCTCGGGCGCGGCGTAGGACGGGATGGAGCCCCGCGCCGGCCCCGCGCCGGGGGTCTCCACGCGCAGGGACGGATGCATGCCCAGATGCCCCCGGAACGTCGCCAGCACCGGCTTGCCGGCGTCTTTCGACACCCGCAGCAGCTCGGCGGCCACCTCGTCGGTCCTGCCGGGGATCGGCGGCATGTAGATCACCACGGCCGCGTCGACGTCGGGCGAGGCCAGCTCTCCCGCCAGGGCCGGGCCGTATTCGGCGGCGCCGGCGGCCGGGCCCAGGTTGACCGGGGCGCGCGGCTCCAGGCCGGCGGCGACGCAGGCGTCGGCGGCCAGCAGGCCGAGCGCGTCGGAGTTGGTCACGAGCGCGACCCGCGGGCCCGCGGGCAGCGGCTGGTAGGCCAGGAGCTGCCCGACGTCGAAGAGCTGGATGAGGTCGTCGACGCGGATGAGGCCGGCCTGTTCGAACAGCGAGCTGATCGCCGAGTCGGGCAGGCGCAGCTCCTCCGCCGAGTGCCCGGTCGGGGTGCCGCCGCTCTTGACCACGACGACGGGCTTGCTGCGGGCGATGCGCCTGGCCAGGCGGGTGAACTTGCGCGGGTTTCCGAGCGACTCCAGGTAGAGGAGGATCACCTCGGTGGAGTCGTCCTCCTCCCAGTACTGCAGCAGGTCGTTGCCCGACACGTCGGCCCTGTTGCCCGCCGAGACGAACGACGAGATGCCCATGCCGCGCTGCGCCACCCGCTGCAGCAGCGCGGTGCCCAGCGCGCCGGACTGGCTGAAGAAGCCCACCTTGCCCCTGCCGGGCACGGTGGCGGCGAGGGTGGCGTTGAGCTTGACGGCCGGGTCGGTGTTGGCGATGCCCAGGCAGTTGGGGCCGACGACGCGCAGGCCGTAGGAGCGGGAGATGCGGGCCAGCTCGTCCTGCCTGGCGCGGCCCTGCGCGCCGGTCTCGCCGAACCCGGAGGAGACCACGATCAGGCCGTGCACGCCCTTCTCCGCGCACTCCTTGACGACGTCGAGCACGCCCTCGGCCGGCACGGCGACGACGGCGAGGTCGACCTCGCCGTCGATGGCCCCCACGCTCGGGTAGGCCCGCACGCCCGCCACCGCCCGCACCTCGCGGTGCACGGGGTAGACGGGCCCGGTGAAGTCGGCGGCCAGCAGGTTGCGCAGGACGGTCTGGCCCACGCCGCCCGGCTCGCGCGAGGCGCCGATGACGGCGACGGAGCCCGGGGTCAGCAGCCTGGCGATGGAGCGGGACTCGGCCCGGTGCTCGCGCGCGGCCGTGACCTCGGCGGAGGTGTCGGTGGGGGTGAGGTCGAGCGTCATGCGTACGACGCCGTCCTCGAACTGGCTCTGGGCCGTGTAGCCGGCCTCCCGCAGCAGCTTGGTCATGCGCATGTTGGCGGGCAGCACGTCGGCGACGAAGCGCTCGATGCCGCGCTCGCGGGCGGTGGCCGCCAGGTGCTCCAGCAGCACCGAGGCCACTCCCCTGCCCTGGTGGGCGTCCTCGACGAGGAAGGCCACCTCGGCCTCGCCGGGGCCGGTGCGGTCGTAGCGGATCACGGCCACCATCTCGGCGCCGATGGTGGCGATCAGCGCGACGCGGCTGACGTAGTCGACGTTGGTGAACCGCTCGACTTCCTTGTCGGACAGCCGGGGCCGGGGGCCGAAGAAGCGGAAGTAGATCGACTCGTCGGACAGCCTGGAGTAGAAGGAACGGAGGCGGTCCGCGTCGGCCGGCCTGATAGGCCGGACGTGAGCGGTGCCGCCGTCGGCCAGGACCACGTCGGCTTCCCAATGGGCCGGATATTGTGCCTCCACAGCATCGAGCGTAAACCCGCATCCCATATGCCAAGACCAGGGGCCCTGTTGGACAACGCTTGTGCATCGACTGCAACCCCTTGTCGGGGGTACGCCCCACGGGCAGCCCGGAAGCTGTTAGTTTTGCGGTGGCGTTTCAGCCGTGGCCAGGCTCGATCTGAAGGCAGCAAGGTGGTGACATCATGACGCGGGTCGTCGTGGTGGGCGATCTCATGACCGACGCGGTCGCTCGCGCCCGTTATGCGCTCGCCCGGGCGAGCGACACCCCGGCGATCGTGACCATGCACGGCGGCGGCTCGGGGGCGAACATCTCGTCCTGGCTGGCCGTCGAGGGCGCCGAGGTGGCCTTCATCGGCCGCAGGGGCGCCGACATCACCGGGCGAAACCGCGACATGGAGCTGATGGGCTACGGCGTCGACGCCCGCCTCGTCATGGACCCCGAGCGGCCGACCGGCACCTGCGTGGTGCTGGTCACCCACAAGGGCGAGCGCACCATGCTCTCCGACCCCGGCGCCAACGCCGCGCTGTCCCCCGAGGACCTGCCGCGCGACCTGTTCGTCTCGGGCGCGCACCTGCATCTGTCGGGCTACACGCTGATCAACGAGGGTTCGCGCGACGCCGGTCTCGCGGCGCTCGACATGGCCAGGCGCGCCGGCATGTCGATCTCGGTCGACTGCGCGTCCTCGGCGCCGCTGGAGCGCACCGGCGCCGAGCCGTTCCTCGAGTGGACCAACGGCGCCAAGCTGCTGTTCGCCAACATCGACCAGGCCAAGGTGCTGACCGGCCGCGACGAGGCCGAGGCCGCGGCCAAGGTGCTCACCGCGTGGTTCCCGCAGGTCGTGATCAAGATGAACGCCGAGGGCGCGTTGTGGTACAGCAACGGCCGCCCCGACCCCGTGCGGGTGGCCGCCGAGCCCGTCGACAAGATCGTCGATGGCACGGGCGCGGGCGACGCGTTCTGCGCCGGCTTCCTGCCGGGCTGGCTGGAGGGCAAGCCCCCGGCCGAGGCACTGTCCGCGGGCTGCCGGCTGGCCGCCAAGGCCATCATGCACCTGGGCGCGCGCCCGCCGTTCTAGGCCGATTCACCCGTTCTCGGCGCCCGCCGTTCCAGGCCGGTTCACCCGTGTCGCCGGCGCCAGGGCGGAAGATCTTCTTGGCGGTGGCAGGCAGGGGCCACCCGGCGTGCGGCCCGCCGCTGAGCGCCGCCGCACGCCCCGCGTTCCCCAGACGTCTCAGCTCGTGACGGCCAGGGCCAGCGGCAGGACGGCGGGGGCGCCCGCGTGGCGGATCTGGGCGGCGGCGAGCGTCATCGTCCAGCCGGTGTCCACCCGGTCGTCCACCAGCAGCACGGGCCCGCCGCACTGGGCGATCGCCGCTCCCAGGTCCTTCGGCATGGCCAGGGTGGCCCTGATCGCCTGCACCCGCTTGGCGCTGTTGAACTGCTTGCCGGGCGATCCGGCCCGGTAGCCCAGCTCGCCCAGGTAGGTCAGCCGCCCGACCTGGGCCAGCCGCTCGGCGAACCCGTGCACCAGCTTGGGCCGCGACGCCGACGGCACGCCGACCACCGCGACCGGCCGCTCGCGCCACTCCCAGGCGGCCAGGACCTTGACCACGGCCCCGAACACATCGTCGGGGAGCGGCCCGTCGTCGCCGGCGAACAGCTCGCGCAGGCGGTTGCCCCACCCGATGTCGGTCAGCCGCCCGAGCGCCCGGCCCGGCTCGGCGCCCAGCTCGGGCTTGATCCGCCCGGACAGGTCGGGCATGCCGGTCGGCCACTGCTTGCGGGCCTCGATCTCGACGCCCGGCCTGGCCAGCCGCTCGCGGGCGCTCTCGACGGCCTGCGCGCCGATCTCCGGGGAGCGGTGCCGGCCCGTGCAGTTGTCGCAGCGCCCGCACGGCGTGGCGGTCTCGTCGTCGAGATGCCGGCGCAGGAACTGCTCGCGGCACTCGGTCGTGGTCTGGTAGGCGAGCATGGCCTCCTGCTCGGCCCGGCGCTCGGCGGCGATGCGGGCGTAGCGCTCGGTGTCGTACGCCCACGGCTCCCCCGTGGCCTCCCACCCGCCCTTGACCCGGCGGACCGCGCCGTCGACGTCGAGGACCTTGAGCATCATCTCCAGCCGGCTGCGGCTCAGGTCGACGGCCGTCTCCAGGGCGGGCGTGGACATGACGCCGCGCTCCTCCAGCGTCTGGAGCGTGGCCCGCACGACGCTCTCGGGCGGGAAGGCGAGCGAGGCGAAGTAGGCCCAGATGTCGCGGTCTTCCGTGCCGGGCAGCAGGATCACCTCGGCCCGCTCGACGCCGCGCCCGGCCCTGCCGACCTGCTGGTAGTAGGCGACCGGCGACTGCGGCGCGCCCACGTGCACCACGAACCCCAGGTCGGGCTTGTCGAAGCCCATGCCGAGCGCGCTCGTGGCCACCAGCGCCTTGATCTTGTTGGTGAGCAGCGCCTCCTCCGCCGCCAGCCGCTCGGCCGGCTCGGTCTGCCCGGAGTAGGCGGCCACCTCCAGCCCCTGCTCGCGCAGGTAGCCGGCGATCTCGTGGGCGGCGGCCACGGTGAGGGTGTAGACGATGCCGGAGCCGGGCAGCTCGCGCAGCGTCTGCGCCAGCCAGGCCAGCCGCTGCTCGGCCGAGGGCAGGCGCACGACGCTCAGGTGCAGGCTCTCGCGCTCCAGCGGCCCGCGCAGGACCAGCGTGTCGTCGCCCTCGGCCCGCAGCTCGGCGGGCAGGCGCAGCTGCTCGGCCACATCGCGGGTGACGCGGGCGTTGGCGGTGGCGGTGGTGGCCAGCACGGGGATGCCCGGCGGCAGGTCCGCGAAGAGCGTGGACAGCCTGCGATAGTCGGGCCTGAAGTCGTGGCCCCAGTCGGAGATGCAGTGGGCCTCGTCCACGACCACGAGCCCGGCGCTCTCGGCCAGCTCGGGCAGGACGTTGTCGCGGAAGTCGGGGTTGTTGAGCCGCTCGGGGCTGACCAGCAGCACGTCGACCATGCCCTCGGCGACCTGGCCGTAGATCTCCTCCCACGCCTCGGGGTTGGCGGAGTTGATCGTGACGGCCCTGATGCCGGCCCGCTCGGCGGCGGCGATCTGGTTGCGCATGAGCGCCAGCAGCGGCGAGACGATGACCGTGGGGCCTTCGCCGAGCTCGCGCAGGAGCGCGGTGGCCACGAAGTAGACGGCCGACTTGCCCCATCCGGTGCGCTGCACGACGAGCACCCTGCGGCGGTCGAGGACCAGCGCCTCGATGGCGGCCCACTGGTCGTCGCGCAGCACGGCGTGCTCGCCCGCCAGCGCCCGCAGGCGCTCCTCGGCCTCTTCGCGCAGCATCTCGGCATCGGGGGCATCAATCATGTTCCCTTGTTACCAGCTCCGGCCGACGGACCGCGCCCGGTGCGGCCCATATCGCGGGCCCATTCTCCGGAACTGAGGGATTCGATGGCACGTTGGACCAGACATACCACCGATCGCCGCCCGCAGGAGGGCTGATGACGGGGCTGGCCAGCGCGCCGGTAGCCCCGACGGCGTACGTGCGCCGCCGGGAGGACAACGCAGTCGTCTCATTACGTACCGTGTTCAGAGTGCTCCTGGTCACCGTGGTCCTGGCCACGGCCGGCTGCGCGGGCACCGATGTCAAGGCGTCATACCATCCGGCCTTCCTGCCGGTGAAGATCGAATGGGCCGACGGCAAGGTCCAGCTCGCGGGAGAGGCCTCTCTCGTCACCCCGATCGGGATCTTCTCCATCGGGGCCGAGTACGCCCTGCCCGACAAGGAGGCCGACGCCCTCTACGTCATCATCCGCGACGCCCGCGGAAGCGCCGGCAACCCGCAGATCGCCGGGTTCGACCACATCTACAAGGTCAAGAGCGGCACGGGGCAGTTCACGGCCGTGGTCAACGGCACGGCCATGATCCAGGTCGTCGACCGGCAGGTGCTCATCGACGTGACGGACGGCAGCGTCCAGAGCATCGAGTTCAAGGGCGCGCAACCCGTCGTCCAGGAGCGCGCCTCGACGATCGGCGACCGCTGGCAGGCGTACTGGGACGGCTCCTTCTACTCGCCCATGGCGCTGTCGCGGTGGGCCTACGACGACTCCACCATGACGAGCTGGTTCGGCCTGGGCTTCCTGTGGTTCCTGGTCCGCCTGGCGGTGGCGATCGTCCTGGGCCTGGTCGATCTGCTGCTCACCGTCGGCTGCACGCTGGCGGCGGTCGCCTTCGTGATCTTCGGCCCCACGGGCCGCAACATCGCCTACGGCGTGGAGGCCCTCGCGGTCCTGTTCTTCACCTGGATGGCCTGGGCGTACTTCAAGCTGTGAGGGTCATTTGTCGGCGTGTTCGGGGAAGGCGTTGATCGTGACGCGGTGCATGCGGCGGCGTTCGGTGTAGTCGGCGACCGCGTAGTGCTGGGTCGGGCGGTTGTCCCAGAACGCCAGCGTGCCGGGCCGCCAGCGCAGCCGGACCTGGAACTCCGGCGAGCGGATGTGGTCGATCAGGTACGGCAGCAGCGCCTCGTTCTCCCGGTCGTTCAGCCCGACGAGGCGGGTGGTGGAGGCGCGGTTGACGAAGAGCGCCTTGCGGCCCGTCTCGGCGTGCACGCGCACCACCGGCCGCTCGATCGGCGGCCACTTGGCCTGGATCTCGGCCAGGTCGAACGGGTGGCCCTTGGCGATCGCCTTCTTCATCGACATCGTGATGTCGTGCACGGCGGTCAGCTCGTCGCACAGCCGCTGGATGGGCGGCGAGAGCGTCTCGTACGCCAGGTACGTGTTGGCCCAGCACGTGTCCCCGCCCACGCTGGGCAGTTGCACGCAGCGCAGCAGCGAGCCCATGGGCGGCGTCGGCTCGAAGGTGTTGTCGCTGTGCCATTCGTCCCCGCCCTCCCCTTTGGGGGAGGTCTGGTCGAGCACGTGAATGGGGCTGGAGGCGTCCTTCTTGAAGGCGGGGTGGTTGAGCGTGCCGAAGTTCAGGGCGAACTGCAGGTGCTGCTCGTCGTCGATGGGCTGGTCGCGGAAGAACAGCACCAGGTGTTCCAGCCACCCCGCCCGCAGGGTCGCGACCTCTTCCTGCGACAGCGGCTTGCGCAGGTCGACCCCGGTGACCTCGGCGCCGATGTGCTTGGTCACGGGATGGAACTCGATCATGACTCCTCCGGGAGATCAGGCGGGTACCCCTCGAACCAGAACGTACGACCAAGCAATTGCTTGGTCAAGGCCCCGGCGCGGCTCATCGAACACACCTGCGATATCGAGTAAGATCTGGACTTCGGCATCGACGAGGAGGTGCCTTCGACGGCGTCGCCGTCTTCGCCCGCCCGGGCGTGGGCGGCATCATGGATACGCCACGGGAGACCCGGCTCGTGCCATCATCTCCAGGGGCGAACACGTAGGAAGCCACACCACTCGCGTTGCCGAACGCGCTTCTGGCCGTCACCGAGTCGCGGCGAGGGCAGGTTACGTCGACGCCCCGCACGCCGATCTGACGCTTCCCCAGCGGGCTGACGGCTACGGTTACAGCACGAGAACAGAAGGAGGAAGCGCTTCCCCTCGGCGCGACGGCCGAGGCAGCCGCGCAGCACAAGATGGCCCGACGCACGAGTGCACCCCCGCCCGAGGACTTCGAGGAGCGGATCGTCGACATCGACGTGTCCGCCGAGATGCGAGCGAGCTATCTCGAATACGCGTACTCGGTGATCTACCAGCGTGCCCTGCCCGACGCGCGCGACGGCCTCAAGCCTGTGCAGCGGCGCATCCTCTACTCGATGAGCGAGATGGGCCTGCGCCCCGACCGCGGGCACGTCAAGTCCTCGCGCGTCGTCGGCGACGTCATGGGCAAGCTCCACCCCCACGGCGACAGCGCCATCTACGACGCGCTGGTCCGCCTGGCGCAGCCGTTCTCCATGCGGCTGCCGCTGGTCGACGGCCACGGCAACTTCGGCTCGCCCGACGACCTGCCGGCCGCCATGCGATACACCGAGGCCAGGCTGGCCCCGGCGGCCATGCTCATGGTCGAGTCGCTCGACGAGGACACCGTCGACTTCAAGCCCAACTACGACGGCCAGGAGACCGAGCCCACGGTCATGCCGTCGGCCTTCCCCAACCTGCTGGTCAACGGCACCAGCGGCATCGCGGTCGGCATGGCCACCAACATGGCGCCGCACAACCTCGGCGAGGTCGTGGCCGCCGCCCGCCACCTGATCAAGAAGCCCGACGCGACGCTCGACGACCTGATGAGGTTCGTGCCCGGCCCCGACCTGCCGACGGGCGGCACGATCATCGGGCTGCAGGGCGTGCGCGACGCCTACGAGAGCGGGCGCGGCACGTTCCGGATGCGGGCCAAGTGCGAGATCGAGCAGATCACGCCGCGGCGCAAGGGCATCGTCGTCACCGAGCTGCCGTACAACGTGGGGCCCGAGCGCGTGGTCACCAAGATCAAAGAGCTGGTGACCAGCAAGAAGCTGCAGGGCATCGCCGACCTCAAGGACCTCACCGACCGCCACAAGGGCCTGCGGCTGGTCATCGAGATCAAGAACGGCTTCATCCCCGAGGCCGTGCTGGAGGAGCTCTACCGGCTGACGCCGATGGAGGAGTCCTTCGGCATCAACAACGTCGCCCTCGTCGACGGCGAGCCGCGCACCCTCGGGCTGCGGGAGCTGCTGCAGGTCTACGTCGACCACCGGATCGAGGTCGTGCGCCGCAGGTCCGAATACCGCCGCCGGCGGCGCGAGGAGCGCCTGCACCTGGTCGACGGCCTGATCATCGCGCTACTCAACATCGACGAGGTCATCCAGGTCATCCGCGCCAGCGACGACTCGTCCCACGCGCGCACGCGGCTGATGGAGGTCTTCGACCTGACCGACATCCAGGCCGCCTACATCCTCGACACGCCGCTGCGCCGCCTGACCCGCTACGACAAGCTGGAGCTCGACCAGGAGAAGGAGACGCTGAGCGAGGAGATCGCCAAGCTGACCGAGATCCTGTCCTCCGAGGCGAAGCTGCGTCAGGTGGTCTCGGGCGAGCTGGCCGACGTGGCCAAGAAATACGGCACGCCGCGCCGCACGGTGCTGCTGGAGTCCAGCGGCCAGCCGCGCACCCCGGTGGTGGACCTCCAGGTGGCCGACGATCCCTGCCTGGCGCTGCTGTCCTCGACCGGGCTGCTGGCGCGCACCTCCGACGCCACGCCGCTGCCGGGCGAGGGCGAGCGGGCGGCGCACGACGTGCTGCTCAGCGTGGCCCGCACCTCCGTACGCGGCGAGGTCGGCGTCATCACCTCGCTGGGCCGGCTGCTCCGCGTCCAGGTCGTCGACCTGCCGACGCTGCCGCCCTCGGCCAACCCGCCGTCCTTGTCGGGCGGCCACCCCGTGTCCGAATACGTGTCGCTGCAGCCCGACGAGAAGGTGGTCGGCCTCGGCTCCCTCGACCCCGACGGCCCCGGCCTGGCGCTGGGCACCGCGCAGGGCGTGGTCAAACGGGTGGTGCCCGACTATCCGGCCAACCGTGACGACTTCGAGGTGATCACCCTGAAGGACGGCGACACGGTGGTGGGCGCGGTCGAGCTGGAGTCGGAGTCGCACGACCTGGTGTTCATCTCCTCCGACGCCCAGCTCCTGCGCTACTCCGCCGCACTCGTACGCCCCCAGGGCCGTCCCGCGGGCGGCATGACCGGCATCCGGCTCGACGACGGGGCCAGGGTGATCTGGTTCGGCGCGGTGGACCCCGAGCGGCCCGCGCAGGTGGTCACCGTGGCCGGCTCCTCCACGGCGCTGCCGGGCACGCAGGTGGGCGGCGGCAAGGTCTCCGACTACGCCGAGTTCCCCGCCAAGGGGCGCGCGACGGGCGGCGTCCGGGCCCAGCGGTTCCTGAAGGGCGAGGACGAGCTGCTGCTGGCCTGGGCCGGTCCGGCGCCGGCCAAGGCGGTCTCGGCGGTGGGCAAGCCGGTGCCGCTGCCCGAGGAGATCGGGCGCAGGGACGGGTCGGGCGTGCGCCTGACGCACACGATCGGCGCCGTCGGCGGCGCCCTGGGCTCCGGGCCGCAGCCCACCGCGAATGACAGGGCGCCGGCCGGCGACGAGGCCGCGGACGAATAACGGCGGTCACCCCGGCAGGCGACCGCTGGAGGCTGTGTCCCGGCCGGGACGGCTGCGGGGGCTGACCCGGGTCACGCCGGGGTCAGCCCCCTTCATCCCGGCCGGCGGCAGTCCCCATCGTCCGGCCGGGGCGTCTTACGGGCGCACCAGGCAGAACGGGTGGCCCGCCGGGTCGAGGAACACCCGGAAGTCGTCGTCCTCGCTCGGCTGGTGCTCGTGCTTGACCGCGCCGATCTTGATCACCTCCCGCTCGCCCTCGTCCAGGTCGGCCACGGCCAGGTCGAGGTGGAGCTGCTGGGGATGTTCCGGGTCGGGCCACCGCGGCGGCCGGAAGTCGGGGGCGAGCTGGAAGGCCAGCCGCTTGGGTGAGCCGCCGTCGCTGACCACCACCCAGCCGTCCTCGACCGAGGTGATCGGCCAGCCGAGGAGCTGGGAGTAGAACTCCGCCAGGGCTTGAGGATCTGGGCAATCAAGCACGATGGTCTCGAACTCGGCGATTCCGGCCATCAGTTTTCCGCCTCTCTCACGCGACAATGGATGCCATGGCTGCCAATTCGTTCATGGTTCCGCTCGGCACTCCCGCGCCCCCGTTCGACCTGACCGCCATCAACGGCGGCAGCGTCTCGCTCGACGACCTCAAGGACTCTCCCGCCACGCTCGTGGTGTTCCTGTCGAACCACTGCCCCTACGTACGCCACATCGAAGCCGGGCTCGGCACCCTGGCCAAGGACTACGGCGCGCGGGTGTCGATCGTCGCCATCTGCAGCAACGACAGCGTGAACTACCCCGACGACGACCCCACACACCTCGCCGAACAGGCGCGCAGGGCGGGGTTCACGTTCCCGTACCTGCTGGACGACACGCAGGAGGTGGCCAAGGCGTACCGGGCGGCCTGCACGCCGGACCTCTTCCTGTACGACGCCCAGCTCCGGCTCGTCTACCGGGGCGAGTTCGACGGCGCCAGGCCGGGCAACAACGTGCCGGTGACCGGCGCGTCCGTACGCGCAGCCATCGACGCGCTGCTGGAGGGGGAGCCGGTGCCGCGGGAGCAGCATCCGGCGCTCGGCTGCGGCATCAAGTGGAAGCCGGGCAACGAACCCGCCCCCTGACCGCCGGGCAGGGAACCCACCCTCCGATCGCACGGGCGACGAACCCATCCCCTACCGCCGGGCAAGGAACCCGCCTCCTGACCACCGCCCCACCCGATCAGCCGTCCGGGCACCCCGAATCCCGGCGGCTTCCGGCCGTTTCCGGCGGCTTCCGGCGGCTTCCGGCGGCTTCCGGCGGCGTGGACCAAGGCTGGCGCCGCCGGGCCCGGGGGCGGCGGTGGGCTCGGGTGGCGGTGGGCTCGGGTGGCGGTGGGCTCAGGTGGCGGTGGGCTCAGGTGGCGGCGGTGGAGTCGGTGGCAGGGGTGGCGGCGGCGATGGCGGCCGGCAGGGCGAGCAGCAGCTCGTGCGGCTCGCCCCCTTCCCAGTGCCGGATCAGCTTGGTGCCCGCCTCCCCCGGGTCGAACTGCTCGCATCCGAGCGGGCCGAAGCAGCCGGCCTGGTCGAGCATGAGGATGAGCGGATCGTCCTCGGGGAGGCCGGCCGCGTACGCGGCGGTGTCGAGGAGGGCCAGGGCGCACTTGGCGTTGCGGCCGTCGTCCCTGGACTCCACGCGATCAAGACGGCGCCGGGCCTGGGCGCGGAGATACACGGCGAGCGATTCGGACCTACTCACGACAACCTTCTTGGATCACGTACACAGGGCTACGACATCATCACCCAAGGTGAACGGTTTTCGTGGGAGGTTTGCCAACTCCAGCCTGTCGCCACCCCGCACTCTTGAGATCTGGGGCATGAGGAATCATTTGTGCCATGAGTGAGTTCGACGACCTGTACGCCGCCAACGCGAAGTTCGCCGAGACCTTCGGCAACTCCGGCCTCACCGGCCGCGCAGCCCGCGGGCTCGCCGTCGTGACCTGCATGGATTCCCGGATCGACCCGCTGGGGCTGCTCGGGCTGAAGCCCGGCGACGCCAAGATCCTGCGCAACGCCGGCGCGCGGGTGACCGACGACGTGCTCCGTACGCTGGTGCTGGCCGTCGTCCTGCTGGGGGTGGAGCGGGTGCTGGTCATGCCGCACACGGACTGCGGGATGGCGAAGGTGTCGGACGCGGACGTGCACGTGCTTGCCGCCGAACGTGGCGTGGACACGCGCAGCCTGGAGTTCCACACGGTGCCGGACCAGGAGGAGGCGCTCAAGCACGACCTGACCCGCATCAGGACGTTCCCCTTCCTGCCGCAGGGGATGCCGGTGGCCGGCGCGATCTACGACGTCCACACGGGCCGCCTGGCCCCCACCGCGTACTGACCCGAGGACCCGCAGGCGACCCGGGCCGCCCGCCTCCGGCCGGGTCGCCTCACCAGCCCCCGACCAGCCCCCGGCCAGCCCCCGGCCAGCCCCCGGCCAGCCCCCGGCCAGGCCCTTGCCCGCGGCCACCTCCGACCGGCTTTCCCGGCCTGGCCGTTCCCATGGGCACCGAGCCGCGCGCCCTGAGACGCCCTCAGAGGCGGGAAAGGGTCGCGAGGGGTGTCGTGGGACCCCAGGGGACAGCCGCAGCCTCCCAGGGGCCCCAGAAGGCCCCTGTGACCGCCAGGCGCGGCGGAACCCCGGCCCCGGGCGATCACCACCGGGCCGCAGGCGCATGGAAGGCCCTATCGGCGAGGGTGGCCGGTGCCGTTTCAGAGCAGCACCGACCCCGGTAGCGCCCTGCGCGGCCCGGTCCCGCGCGTAAACCGGCCCCAGGTGGAGCCGATCACCGCGGCACGAACCCGCGCGAAACCAGCCCCGGCCCCAGCCGGTCAGGCACGGGAACGATCCCGCACGGACCGGTCAGGCACGGAGACACCCGAGCCCATCAGGCGAGGAACCGCCCCTCGCCGGAGCCGGCGAGCCGCCGAGCCGATCCCGCGCGGGACCGGCCGGACGACGAGCCGGCCCCGGGCGGAGGCGGTCAGGCGTCGATGTGGTCGCGGTCCACCTCGGCCGCGCTGTTGACGATGAACTCCCGTCGCGGCGCGACCTCGCTGCCCATCAGCAGGTTGAAGATCCCGTCGGCCGCCTCGGCGTCCTCGATGCGCACCCGGCGCAGGATGCGGTGGCGCGGGTCCATCGTCGTCTCGGCGAGCTGGTCGGCGTCCATCTCGCCCAGACCCTTGTAGCGCTGCACCGGGTCCTTCCAGCGCTTGCCCCGCCGCTCCAGGTCGCGCAGCACCTTCTGCAGCTCCGCGTCGGAGTAGCAGTAGATGTACTTGTCCTTGCCCCGGCCGGGGTTGCTGAGCTCGATGCGGTGCAGCGGCGGCACGGCGGCGAAGACGCGCCCGGCCTCCACCATGGGCCGCATGTAGCGGTGGAAGAGGGTCAGCAGCAGGCAGCGGATGTGGGCGCCGTCCACGTCGGCGTCGGCCATGAGGATGACCTTGCCGTAGCGGGCGGCCTCGATGTCGAACGAGCGGCCGGAGCCGGCGCCGACGACCTGGATGATCGCGGCGCACTCGGCGTTCTTGAGCATGTCGCTCACGGACGCCTTCTGCACGTTGAGGATCTTGCCGCGGATCGGCAGCAGGGCCTGGAACTCCGAGTCGCGCGCCAGCTTGGCGGTGCCCAGCGCGGAGTCTCCCTCGACGATGAACAGCTCGCTGCGGTCGACGGCGTCACTGCGGCAGTCGACCAGCTTGGCCGGCAGCGCGGAGCTCTCCAGCGCGCTCTTGCGGCGCTGGTTGTCGCGGTGCTCGCGGGCCGCGATGCGGGCCTTCGCGGCGGCGACGATCTTCTCCAGCACCGCCCGCAGCGGCTGCTTGTAGCCGCGCGGCGGGTTGGCGAACAGCTCCTTGAGCTCGCGCGAGACCACGTGGGAGACGATGCGGGTGGCCGCGGAGGTGCCGAGCACCTCCTTGGTCTGCCCCTCGAACTGCGGCTCGGGCACCCTGACCGTCACGACGCCGGTGAGGCCCTCGGAGATGTCGTCCTTGGTGACGGGGTCGTCGCCGTTCTTCAGCAGGCGGGTCTCGCGCAGCAGCTCGTTGATCGTGCGGACGAGGCCGCGCTCGAACCCGCTCACGTGCGTGCCGCCCTTGGGCGTGGCGATCACGTTGACGAACGAGCGCACGGTGGACTCGTAGCCCTTGCCCCACCGGATCGCCACGTCGACGCTGAGCTCGCGCTGCACCTCGGTGGGCGTCATGTGGCCCTGGTCGTCGAGGACCGGCACGGTCTCGTGGAAGTGGCCGACGCCCTGGAGTCGCAGCACGTCGCAGACGGGCTCGTCGCGGGCGAGGAACTCGGTGAACTCGGAGATGCCGCCCTCGAAGCGGAACTCCTCCTCCACGCGCTCCTCGTGCCGGCTGTCGTAGACGGCCAGGGTCAGGCCGGGCACCAGGAACGCGGTCTGCCGCAGGCGCACGTGGATCTCGTCGAGCGAGACCTCGGCGTCGGGCAGGAAGATCTGCTTGTCGGCCCAGAAGCGCACGCGGGTGCCGGTCGGGTTTCTGGGCTGCTTGGCGCCGACGCGCAGGCCGGACTTCTTCTTGAACTTGGCCGTCGGCCCCTCGCCGTCGAAGACGCCGGGGACGCCGCGGCGGAAGCTGATCTCGTGTACGAGGCCGTCGCGGTCGACCTCCACGTCGACGCGCGCCGACAGGGCGTTGACCACGGAGGCGCCCACGCCGTGCAGGCCGCCGGAGGCGCCGTAGGAGCCGCCGCCGAACTTGCCGCCCGCGTGGAGCTTGGTGTAGACGAGCTCGACGCCCGCCAGCCCCGACTTGGGCTCGATGTCGACCGGGATGCCCCGGCCGTTGTCGCGCACCTCGATGGACCCGTCGGGGTAGAGCTCGACCTCGATCCGGTCGCAGTGCCCCGCCAGCGCCTCGTCCACGCCGTTGTCGACGATCTCCCAGAGGCAGTGCATGAGGCCGCGACTGTCGGTGGACCCGATGTACATGCCCGGGCGTTTGCGAACTGCCTCGAGGCCCTCAAGCACCGACAGGTGACGAGCCGTGTAACCCGCCTCCACTAGCGTCACTCCAGCTCCCCTGGTCTAGGCATCGAACACGTGTGCGTAGCCTACCGTTCTTCCCGGAGGCGCGCGTACAAGCTTGCCATGGCGGCACGTTTGCCGTTACCAACCGGCTGATCGTCATTACTTGGGGACACATTCCGCTCTGGGCGTAGAGAGCCGGCGGTTGGGAAGCTCCAGGTCCGGTTAGATGTTGTTCCAAGTGACTGACGCCAGATCCTCGCTTCGGCGGGGGTGACCCGAAAGGCGATACGTGACTGGAGCTCTCGCCCCCGTTAAGCCGCTGACGGCCCTCGACCGCTGCGACCGCTGCGGTGCCCAGGCCTACATTCGCGCGACCCTGCCCGTGGGTGGGGAGTTGCTGTTCTGCGCCCACCATGGGCGTCAGCACATCGCAGCGTTGCGCGAAAAGGGCGCCGACATCCTGGACGAGTCGGCTCGCCTCAGCGAAACCCCTTCCATTGCCCCCAACGACGAGCGCTGACCGGCGCTGGTCGTGATGAGATAACCACATATTGCACGATCAGAACGGCGACCCCGGACTCCCCGGGGTCGCCGTTCTGCGTTCACCCCCACCCCTCCGGGCCGCCGTCCTGCGTTCACCCTCGCCCTCCGGGCCGCCGTCCTGCGTTCACCCTCGCCCTCCGGGCCGCCGTCCTGCGTTCACCCCCACCCCTCCGGGCCGCCGTCCTGTGCCCGTCTTCATCCCTCCGCCCAGGGGTGGATCCGAGCCCGAGATCCCGCGGCTTTCCTCCGTTCAACCCGCCCCGGATGAGCGGGAATCCGATTCTGCGAGCTCCCACTTGGGCGATTCCCCCCTCATCAGCCCCAGACCAGGACAACTCCCCCTCCCGATCCGTCACCCCACCGACGCGACCGCGTTCGCGGCGACGGGCGCGACGGGCCGGCAACCTGCGCCACTGGGGCCATTGCCGCCGACTGAAGTCATCGAAGTCGCCGAAGTCGCCGGACTCGCCGGCGGGTCCGGACAGGGCGTGGACCAGGGCGCTGGCCAGGGCGAATAGGGTAAGGGGCTGTGTTGATCCTGTTGCCGCCGTCCGAAGGCAAGGCGTCGCAGGGCAGCGGTCCCCCTGTGGGCGAGCTGTCCTTCCCCGTCCTCGACAAGTCCCGCAAGCGGGTGCTGAACGCGCTCGTCCGGGCGTCCAAGCGCCGCGACGCGCTCGACGTGCTGGGCCTGACGCCGGGGCTGGCGGGTGAGCTGGCCAAGAACGTGGCACTGAAGACCGCCCCCACACTTCCCGCCGCCGAGCTCTACACCGGCGTGCTCTACGACAACCTGGGCCTGGACACCTTGGACGAGGAGTCGAGGAAGCGGGCGGAGGAGTCGTTGCTGATCTTCTCGGGCCTGTGGGGTGTGGTGAAGATCACAGACTGGATCCCGCCGTACCGGCTCTCGATGGGCGTCAATCTCCAGCCGCTCGGCGGGCTGGCCGCGTTCTGGCGCCCGCAGATCAGCAAAGAGCTGGACCGGGTGCCGGGGCTGGTGGTGGATCTGCGTTCGGCGACGTACGCGGGGGCCTGGCAGCCGGGCGAGCGCTCGGTGACAGTACGCGTCTTCAGGGACGGCAAGGTCGTCAGCCACATGGCCAAGGCGACCCGGGGCGAGATCGCCCGCGCCCTGCTCAGGCAGGACACGGCACCTTCCGCCCCCGACGAACTGGCCAAGATCCTCGACACCCTCGGCTACACCGTCACCCTGACCGAACCACCCCGCCCCACCCGCCCCTGGACCCTGGACGTCCACGTCACCGACCCCACCTGACCCCGATCCGGCACCCGCCCGTGCCAGGCGCCCCGTGCCGCGATCCACATCGCCACCCTGTGCCCGATGCCCACGAAAACCAGGCGCCCGGCAGCCGCGCCCCTGGACGTCGGGCCTCCGGACGCAGGGACCCCGGAAACGTCTCACGCCCCGCCGGTGAGTAACCGGCGGGGCGTGGAGACGTGCGTGGTGCGGCCAGGGCCCTCGCGGGAGGGCCCAGGGCCTCGGCCCGGGTCAGTCCAGGTAGTCGCGCAGGACCTGGGACCGGGACGGGTGGCGCAGCTTGGACATGGTCTTCGACTCGATCTGGCGGATGCGCTCACGGGTGACCCCGTAAACCTTGCCGATCTCGTCGAGGGTCTTCGGCTGACCGTCGGTGAGCCCGAAGCGCATCGACACGACGCCCGCCTCCCGCTCCGACAACGTGTCGAGAACGGAGTGCAACTGCTCCTGCAGCAGCGTGAAGCTGACGGCGTCGGCCGGGACGATGGCCTCGGAGTCCTCGATGAGGTCGCCGAACTCGCTGTCGCCCTCCTCACCCAGCGGGGTGTGGAGGGAAATGGGCTCGCGGCCGTATTTCTGGACCTCGACGACCTTCTCGGGCGTCATGTCCAGCTCGCGGGCCAGCTCTTCCGGCGTGGGCTCGCGACCCAGGTCCTGCAGCATCTGCCGCTGGACGCGGGCCAGCTTGTTGATCACTTCGACCATGTGGACCGGGATGCGGATGGTCCGCGCCTGGTCGGCCATGGCACGCGTGATCGCCTGCCGGATCCACCACGTGGCGTAGGTGGAGAACTTGTAGCCCTTGGTGTAGTCGAACTTCTCGACGGCCCTGATCAGGCCCAGGTTGCCTTCCTGGATCAGGTCGAGGAAGAGCATGCCGCGCCCGGTGTAGCGCTTGGCCAGCGAGACCACGAGCCGGAGGTTGGCCTCCAGCAGGTGGTTCTTGGCGCGGCGGCCGTCCTCGGCGATCCACTCCAGCTCGGCCTTGACGTCGACCGGCAGGCCGTCGGCCTCGCCGCCGCCGAGCTGCTCCTCGGCGAACAGGCCGGCCTCGATGCGCTTGGCCAGCTCGACCTCCTGCTCGGCGTTGAGCAGGGGGACCTTGCCGATCTGCTTGAGGTAGTCCTTCACCGGGTCGGCGGTGGCGCCGGCGGCGGCGACCTGCGCCACGGGCGCGTCGTCGTCGTCGTCGGAGAGGATGAGGACCTCGTCCTCGCTCTTCTCCACCGCCGCGACGTCGGCGGCCTTGGGCTCGTCGTCGGAGTCGGCGTCGTCGTCGGAGTCGCCCTCGGCGTCGGCATCGTCCTCGGCGACGATGTCGTCGTCGACGTCGATGTCCTCGAGGTCCTCCAGCACCACGTCGCCGTCGAGCTCGAGGTCCTCGTCGTCGTCCGTCTCGCCCCGCGGGGCCTCGGGCGCCTTCGGCTTGGTCTCGGCAGGCCCAGCGTTCTTCTGCTCGGCCTTCTTGGCGGCGGCGGGAGCCGCGGCCTTCTTCGCCGCCGGGGCGGCCTTCTTGGCAGGGGCCGCCTTCTTGGCGGCCGGCTCGGCTTCAGCGGTGCCCACGACCGCGGTCACGGTCTCGGGCTGCTGCTCTTTGGCGGCCGCCGCCGTCTTGGTCTTGACGGGGGCGGCGGTGCGGCGCTTTGCTGGACCACGAGACTTCTTCGGCGCAGCCGAATCCGCGGCGGTCACCACCACGGTCACGCCCTCTTTGCTGAGGTTCCGCAAGAACGCGGCGGCGTGCGACATGGGGATGTCCGCCTCCTCGAAGGCCTGACGGACATCCTCAGACTCGAGGAAACCCTGCGAGCGCCCACGCTCGAGCAGTCGCTGAATGACGGGCTCGTTCAGCTCTTGTGGCTTCGAGCGAGTCGAACTTGCAGGCGACACGAACACCTCTCGAACGAACGCGTGGCGACAATGGACCCAGATGCCCGCTGGGGGGCTGTTGCCTCTCTCGGAGATCGGTGAGGCCGTGCGGACCGCGACGGACCTGCACAGCATTGTGGCACGACCCCGCACTCCATACGGCCACCTCCCGGCGGTTGACCTCCACCCTAGGCCGACCCAGACAGTAGTGCGTACGTAAGCGGGGCACTGATACCCGAAAGCAACCGTTATGACTGTTTCATTCAGTCACTCTTCGTGGCTGGTGGGACGTGAATTGCGAGCGCGGTAACGTCATCATCCTGTTCATATCCAGACAACATCCGGTCAACCAGGAAGTCCAGCAGCATATGCGGACTGCTCACCACCTCTGGCGGCGCTTCGGTCACAACACTGCAAAGCTCTGCCAGCCCGGCGTCGAGCCCCCGCTTCCTGTTCTCCACGAGCCCGTCGGAGTAGAGCACGGCGGTATGGCCGGGCGGCACCACGAACCGGAACTGCCTGCGACTGGTCGGCCAGCCTAGCGGAGTGCCCGGCTCGGCGTCGCACAGGATCGCCGTGCCCTGCGGAGAGACCAGGACGGGCGGCGGGTGCCCGGCCAGGGCCAGCGTGCCCTCGCCGGTGACCGGCTCGACCACCATGTACGCCAGCGTCGTGACCTGCTCCTCCTCTTCCGTGGCCTCGAAGACCCGGTCGAGCCCGGTGAGCACGGCCGCGGGCGGCGGGTTGGTCAGCGCCAGCGCCCGCATGGCGTTGCGGATGCGCCCCATGCCGGCCGCGGCCTTGACGCCCTTGCCCATGACGTCGCCGACGACCGCCGCGACGCGGCCGTCCTGCAGCACGAACGCGTCGTACCAGTCGCCGCCGACCTGCACGTGGCGGCTGCCCGAGCGGAAGCGCTGGGCCAGCACCAGGCCCTTGACCACCGGCAGGCGGTCGGGCAGCAGGCTGCGCTGCAGCGTCTCTGCGGTGCGGTGCTCGCGCTCGAACAGCGTGGCCCGCTCCACCGCCAGCGCGCACTGGCCGGCCAGCGCCTCCAGGAAGACGCCGTCCTCCTGGGAGATCTTCTGCGGGCGGGTGAAGGAGAACCGCAGCGCGCCCAGGGCGCGGCCGGCGGCCAGCAGCGGCAGACCCACCCAGGCCCGCTCGTCGCCGTGGGCCAGGAACCCGGCCAGCACCTCCTCGTCGCCGCCGGCCTCCAGGAGCTGGGCCTTCAGCGACTCGGGCGACTCGGCGAAGACCGGCCGGCGGCTGTTGACCGCCATGGTCATCACGTTGGAGTGGGACAGCGGGATCTCGTCGCCGGTGGCGCCGGACGCCTCCAGGATGCCCTCGCCGTTGATCAGCTTGAGCGCGGCGCGGTCGGTGTCGAGCAGCGCGACCGCCGAGCGGTCGGCGGCCAGGGCGGTACGGCCCACGTCGATGATGACCTGCACCACCTGCTCGACCGTCAGCGCCTCGGCGAGCATGGCCGTGGCGCCCTGCAGCCGGGCCGTGCGCAGGGCGGCGGCGCCGAGCTAGTCGGTCAGCCTGCCGCGCATCTCCTCGGCCTCGCGCTGCGGCGTGACGTCGGTGTTGGCGCCGACCCACTCGACCACCCTGCCGTGGCGGATGATCGGCACGGCGCGCACCTCGAAGTGGCGGTAACCGCTGGCGCGGGTGCGCACGCGGTAGTTCCACTCGAACATGGTGCGGCCGCGCAGGGCCTCGCGCCAGGCCTCCTCGGTCTGCTGGCGCTCCTCGGGGTGCACGACCTCCAGCCAGCCGTTGGCGAGGTATTCCTCCAGGCCCTGGCCGGTGATGGCGCGCCACTGCGGGGCGTCCTCGATCACCGCGCCGGTGGGCGAGGTGATCCAGACGAGCTGGGACTGCGCCTCGACCAGCGAGCGGTAGCGCTCCTCGCTGCGGCGCAGCGCCTCCTCGGTCTGGCGGCTCTCGGTCACGTCGAGCCCGACCAGCGCGATCGCGCGCAGCTCGCCCTGGTCGTCGTGGACCGGCGAGAACGACAGCGACCAGTGCCTGGTGTCGCCCTCCGCCGACCGCACCCGCACGCGGCCCTCGGTGACGGGCGCGTCGGTCTCGATGACGGCCTGCACGGCATGGGTGATGATCTGGCTGAGGTCGGCGGCGAGCACCTCGACGGGCGCCCTGCCGACCATGCGCTCCGCGGGCACGTTGACGACGTCGCTGAACACGTCGTTGACCCGCTGGATGCGGCTGTCGGCGTCGAAGAACGCGAAGGCGAACTCCGCCTCCGACAACATGCCCTTGAAGAGGGCGGAGTCTGAGATGTCCACATCCGACTCCCGGGGACGGGGAACGGAGGTCTCGGCGCTCATGGTCCGCACCTCCGTCGCGTGCCAGGGTCTCCCACGCGGCACATCTCCATAACTGTGTATCGGCGTAGCGCAGCTCCGGGCGACCGGATTCTGCAGTACATCATCGACGATGGGCATGTACGGACGGAAGCCCCCGCCGCGGCCCTGTCGCCTCTAGGGTCTACGCATCCTGTCAAAGTCGCTCCACATTGCGCAGCAAGATCAGGTTACAGCGCCAGATCTCCGGGGCGGATGCCGCCGGGTCTCCGGGCCCCTATGGGGCCTTCGCCGCGCGCTTGGCCTCCTGCTTGGCGGCGCGCACGCGGGCCAGGCTGTCGGCGTCGACCACGTCGGCGACCGACCGTCGCGACCCCTCCTCGCCGTAGGGTCCGGCTGCCTCACGCCAGCCTGACGGCTGGACCCCCAGTTGCTTGCCCAGCAATGCCAAAAAGATCTGGGCCTTCTGCTTGCCGTATCCCGGCAGGGCCATGAGTCGTTTCAACAAGTCTTTGCCGTCGGCGGCGTCGGCCCAGATCTTCTCGGGCCTGCCGTCATAGTGTTCGACGAGATAGGCCGCGAGCTGCTGGACGCGGGCGGCCATAGACTTGGGATAGCGGTGCACGGCCGGCTTCTCCGCCAGCAGCGCGGTGAACGCCTCGGGATCATAGGAGGCGATCTCCTCGGCGGTGAGGTCGTGCCCCAGCCGCTGGGAGATCGTGTAGGGCCCCGTGAACGCCCACTCCATGGGGATCTGCTGGTCGAGCAGCATGCCGACGAGCAGGGCGAGCGGGCTGCGGCCGAGGAGCTCGTCTGCCTCGCTCCGCTGGGCGAGCTGGATGCGCATGGAGACAGCTTCGCATGAAAGCTCGTCCGGTGAAGTGAACACAGGCGTCGTGGGGCCTTGACACGAGCCCGAGAAAAGGTGAAATGAGAGCGCAAGTCGCCCTGCAGCCATTCCTGGGGGTTTGCCCCTGGGTCTCCAGAGGAATCTCACTCCTATGCTCGCTCTGGCCACACGGTTCCTGCGGGAGCCGGTCAGTCTCAGGCTGGCCGAAGAGTTCCTGACCGTTCCCGTGGACACGATCGATCGCTGCGTAGCCGACGTGTGCGCGTGCGCGCACCACCTGGGCATCTCAGCCACTCCTGAGATCGTGGAGCGCATCGCTCGCGAGCACCTGCTCGCGATCGTGAACTCCGCGCCGCCTCCCCGGAGCATCCGCTAGCGCATTCGCGGCCCGAGGGCCGGCCGAGCACGGACCACGTCATCGTGCCCGGCGAAAGCGCCGTCCCCGATAACATCGGGGTCACCAGGCCGAGTTCTACGCACCGTTTACGCCTGGAATACGAGAGAGTGAGGGTGTGCGCCGACACCGACGAGATCCCCGGGAGAGCACCCCGCCAGACGACGTGTTCAAGGAGATGGTGCAGGCGGCTCGCGAGCTGCTGGCCGTACGCACCCCGCTCGACGCGGAGCTGATGGTCTCCGACATGATCGGCGCCTGGTGGGGCAGACGGGTCAGGGGCGGCGACGTCGAGCAGGTGCTCGGTGAGGGTCTGGTCGACTACGCGGCCAAGGCCGGCACGCCGGCCTCCCTGACGCTGCTCATCTGCCTGGCCTACCTGGGCACCGCCCGCCAGGGCGCCAAGGCCGAGGGCGCGGCGCTGGCGATGATGGAGTCGGGCGTGGCCAGGCCGGGCTGGGCCGACCGGGTGGGCGCGGTCAAGCCGGCCGGCTGCTACGTCTCCCGCGACGCCTACGGCGACCAGGACACGGTGATCTGCACCTTCGACTACCGCTGGAACGACAGCAGGCACCCCGTCGACCGGCACGCGCTGGTCATGGTGGTCGACTACAACATGAGCGGCATGGCGCGCGACGCCTGGGTCTCCTCGCAGGTCGACAAGCTGCTGGAGCAGGCCAGGGCCGAGGCGGCGGGCAACCCGCTGCTGCTGTTCGAGGAGATCCAGCCCGAGCAGGCCAGGGCGCTGCTGGAGTCGGCGATGAAGGCCACGGGCGAGCCGAAGACGCCGCCGCCGGTGAGCGACAGCTACAGCGCCTACCACGCCTTCGCGCGGGCCCGGCTCAAGGCGCTGCCCCCGGGGCGCAAGCGGCCGGCGCCGCTGCACATCGAGGCCCCGTACAGCAGGGAGCGGCGGGCCATGCTGGCGGCGGAGTTCCTGGCCTCCGACGCGGCCGAGCACCTGTCCGACCCGTCGGCGGCCTCCCGCTGCGCCGACCACATCATCGACTACGGGTGCGAGCAGGACTTCAACCGGCCGCTGCGCATCAGCCCGACCAAGTGCGAGACGTTCCTGCTCGACTGGCTGCCGCGCAAGGTGATGCTGAGCGTGGCCGAGCAGGAGGCGATGCCGCACGTGCTGTCGGCGTGGGTGCGCTTCGCGGCCCGCCGCACCGGGCTGCCCGAGCAGGGGCTCAAGGCCACGCTCGACGCGGTGTGGGAGGCGATCGGGAAGTTCCCCGAGGCCTACCGCGACCCGACCTCGTTCGGGCTCGACCGGCCGCTGCTGGAGCGGCTGCTGCCCGACGGCGACCTGTCGGCGCTGGCCAGGCGGGCCTTCGCCTTCCCCTATCTGCAGGGCACGCACAACGGGATCGAGCTCGACCGGCTCAACCCGGCCGACCCCGCCGACCGGCGCACGTTGCTCGAGATCGACCACGGCGGCGCGATCGACCAGGAGCACCTGGCCTGGCACGAGGAGATCGCGACGAGGCTGTGGGACGGCGATCCGCCGCAGCTCTGGGAGGCCGCGCAGCGCCTGCTCGACCTGGGGCACGACCGTCACGACGTGCTGCACGTGCTGATCGAGATCGCCGAGCGGATCGGCGGCGATCCCGAGGAGCTGGCGGCGGCGCTCGACGACATCGCCGACATTCCCGACGAGTTCTAGCCACGGGCCGCCCTGGAGCCCCGGCCGGCAGGGCCACGCAGCCGTTATTCGTCGCGCCGGGGCGGCCGCAACCGCCATGATGGTGCCATGGCGATCGACCTCAACGCGGACCTCGGCGAGGGTTTCGGCATCTGGCGGCTCGGCGACGACCTCGCCCTGCTCGACATCGTCACCAGCGCCAACGTGGCCTGCGGGTTCCACGCGGGCGACCCGGTGACGATCAGGCGCACGTGCGCGGCGGCCGTCGACCGCGGCGTGACGATCGGGGCCCAGGTGTCCTACCGCGACCTGGCCCACTTCGGGCGCAGGGAGATGGACGTCGAGCCGGAGGAGCTGTGCGCCGAGGTGCTCTACCAGCTCGCGGCCGTCGACGGCATCGCCAGGGCGATGGGCGGGCGGGTGTCCTACGTCAAGCCGCACGGCGCGCTCTACAACCGGATCTGCCGCGACGAGGCGCAGGCGGCGGCCGTGATCGACGCGGTGGCCGACTACGACCCCGCGCTGCCGGTGCTCACGCTGCCGGGCTCGGTGGTGCACAAGGTGGCGGCGGCGGAGGGGGTGCCGACGGTGAGCGAGGCGTTCGCCGACCGGGCCTACACGCCGGCGGGCACGCTGGTGCCGCGCCGCGAGCCGGGCGCGGTCATCCACGACCCCGCCGTGGTGTCCGCGCGGGCGCGCCAGATGGCCGTGGACGGCTCTGTGACGGCCGCTGACGGCAGTTCCGTGCCGATTTCCGCCCGTTCCATCTGCGTGCACGGCGACACCCCTGACGCGGTCGGTCTGGCGCGCGGGGTGCGCGACACGCTGCTGGCGGCCGGAGTGGTCCTCCAGGCGTTCGCGTGATCAGGACGGCGGGAGAGCACGGGCTGCTCGTGGAGACCGGCTCGCTGGAGCTGTCGCACCGGCTGGACGCGGCGCTGCGGGCGCGCCGGCCCGAGGGGGTCGTGGAGATCGTGCCGGGGCCGGAGACGGTGCTGGTGGTGGCTCCGGGGGCGGATCGGGGCCGGTTGCGGGCCCGGCTGGAGGAGGCGGTGCTGCGGGAGCGCGACCGGGCCGCGGCGGGGGCGGACGACGACCGTCCCGTGGTGACGATTCCCGTGGTCTATGACGGAGCCGATCTCGATTCCGTGGCGGAGCTGGCGGGGATCTCCGTGGCGGAGGTGGTCGCGCGGCACTGCGGGCGGGAGCTGGTGGTGGGGTGGCTGGGGTTCGCCCCCGGGTTCGCCTATCTCACCGGGCTGGATCCGGTGCTGGAGCTGCCCCGGCTGGACACGCCGCGCACGTCGGTGCCGGCGGGGTCGGTGGCGGTGGCGGGGCCCTACTCCGCGGTCTACCCGGCGGCCTCGCCCGGCGGATGGCGGCTGATCGGGCGCACGGCGATGCGGGTGTGGGACGTGGCGGGCGACCCGCCCGCGCTGTTCCGGCCGGGGATGCGCGTGCGGTTCGAGGCGGCATGATCGAGGTGCTCGCGCCGGGGCCGTACGCGTCGGTCCAGGACCTGGGCAGGCCCGGCTACGCCCACCTGGGGGTGCCCCGGTCCGGAGCGGCCGACGCGCCGAGCCTGCGGCTGGCCAACCGGCTGGTCGGCAACGCCGAGACGCTGGCGGGCATCGAGCTGACGCTCGGGCGGGCGCGGCTGCGCTTCCTCGACGCGGCGTGGGTGGCGCTGGCGGGGGCGCCGCTGGCGGGCGCGGACATGGGGGCGCCGTTCCGGGTGCCGGCGGGCGGTGAGCTGCGGCTGGGCGCGCCCGTGTGGGGGCTGCGCACCTACCTGGCCGTGCGCGGCGGGATCGCGGTCGAGCCGGTGCTCGGCAGCAGGTCCACCGACTCGCTGTCGGGCCTGGGGCCCGAGCCGCTGCGGGCGGGCGCGCTGCTGCCGGTCGGCCCGCCGGAGGGCGAGATCTCCGTCGACCTGGCGCCGCCGCCCCCGCCGCGCGCGGCCGTGCTGCGCGTGCTGCCGGGGCCGCGTGACGACTGGTTCGTGCCGGAGGCGCCGGCGGAGCTGTGCGGGCGGCCGTACACCGTGACGCCCGACAGCAACCGCGTCGGCGTGCGCCTGCGGGGGCCCGGGCTGGCCCGGGCCAAGGAGGGCGAGCTGCCCAGCGAGGGCATGGTCGCCGGGGCGGTGCAGGTGCCGCCGAGCGGGCAGCCCATCGTCTTCCTCGCCGACCATCCCCCGACCGGCGGCTACCCGGTGATCGCCGTGGTGCGGGAGGCGGATCTGCCGGTCGTCGCGCAGCTCAGGCCGGGCGACGAGGTACGGTTCACCGCCCGGCCCGCGATCTGACCTCGCCTCACAGCTCGACCCGGCCGGTGACGCAGGTGATCACGTTTCCGCCGGCCCAGACGTCCTCCCCGGAGCCGAGGGAGACGTGCACGCGGCCCTCCCGGCCGAGCACGGTGCCCTGCGCGGCCACGTACGGGGCCCGGGCGCGGCCCGTGCGCAGCAGCCACTGGGCCAGCGCGGCGTTGAGGCTGCCCGTGACGGGGTCCTCCACGGTGGCGCTCTGGGAGGGGAAGAACGCCCGCACCTCGAACGCGCACGGCGCCCCCTCCGGGTACGGCCCCGCCACGCCCACGTCGTGCGGCACCGTCCCGGGGCGCAGTGCGAGCACCGCCTCGGCGTCGGCCAGCAGCAGCCCGACCCAGCCGGGGCCGTTGTCGGCCCACTCGGCGTCCACGACGTCCTCCCGCGTGATCCCGAGCGAGGCGACGATCCGGTCCAGGAGCTCCTCCTCCACCGGGCCGGAGCGGATCAGGGGCGGCGCCTCGAAGGCCAGGCCGTCGTCCGTGGCGGCGACGCGTACCAGGCCGGCCCCGCATTCCTGGACGATGAGGCCCGGCGTGCGCGGCTCGCCCCCGGACTCCAGCCAGGCGTGGCAGGAGCCCAGCGTGGGGTGCCCGGCGAAGGGCAGCTCGGCGTCGGGGGTGAAGATCCGTACGCGGTAGTCGGCCTCGGGCGTGGTGGGCGGCAGCAGGAAGGTGGTCTCGGACAGGTTCGTCCACCTGGCGAAGCGCTGCATCTCCGCCGTGTCCAGCCCGTCGCCGTCCACCACCACGGCGAGCGGGTTGCCCCGGTAGGGGGCCGCGGCGAACACGTCGACCTGGGTGAATCTGCGCAACATAGCTGCGAGTCTCCCAGACGGGTCTTTCCCGGTGCGGACGCCGCCCCCAGACTGGACGGTGTGGCGGACTTTGACGTGGTGGTCCTGGGCTCCGGACCCGGTGGGCAGAAGGCCGCGATCGCGGCGGCGAAACTCGGCAGGCGCGTCGCCCTGGTCGAGAAACGGAACATGATCGGCGGCGTCTGCATCAACACGGGCACGATCCCCTCCAAGACCCTGCGCGAGGCCGTCCTCTACCTCACGGGCCTCAACCAGCGCGAGCTGTACGGCGCCAGCTACCGCGTCAAGGACGAGATCACGGTCGCCGACCTCGGGATGCGCACCCAGCACGTGATCGGCCGCGAGATCCAGGTGATCCGCAGCCAGCTCGCCCGCAACCGCGTGACGGTGCTGCTGGGCACCGGCCGGTTCCTGGACGAGCACACGATCGGGATCACCGGCGAGGAGGAGAGGAAGGTCACCGCCGAGAAGATCGTGATCGCCACGGGCACCTCCCCGGCCCGGCCCGGCAGCGTCGAGTTCGACGACCGGACGGTGATCGACTCCGACGCCATCCTGCACCTCGACCGGATCCCCGAGACGATGGTCGTGGTGGGCGCGGGGGTGATCGGCATCGAGTACGCCTCCATGTTCGCCGCGCTCGGCACCAAGGTGACGGTGGTCGAGCGGCGCGAGCGCATGCTGGAGTTCTGCGACCTGGAGATCGTCGAGGCGCTCAAGTACCACCTGCGCGACCTGGCGGTGACCTTCCGGTTCGGCGAGAGCGTGGCGGCCGTCGAGCGCCGCCCGCGCGGCGCGCTGACCCTGCTGGAGAGCGGCAAGAAGATCCCCGCCGACTGCGTCATGTACTCCGCGGGCCGCCACGGCAAGACCGCCGAGCTGTGCCTGGAGGCCGCCGGCCTGGCCGCCGACGACCGGGGGCGGATCAAGGTGGACGAGAACTACGCCACCGAGGTGCCGCACATCTACGCCGTGGGCGACGTGATCGGCTTCCCCGCGCTCGCGGCCACGTCGATGGAGCAGGGGCGGCTGGCCGCCCAGCACGCGTGCGGCGAGCCGGCCGGCGACCTGAACGAGCTGCCGCCCATCGGCATCTACACCATCCCCGAGATCAGCTTCGTCGGGAAGTCGGAGGACGAGCTGACCCGGGAGAAGGTGCCGTTCGAGGTGGGCGTCTCGCGCTACCGGGAGCTGGCCAGGGGGCAGATCATCGGCGACTCGTACGGGATGCTCAAGCTGCTGGTCTCCTCCGAGGACCGGCGGCTGCTGGGCGTGCACGTGTTCGGCACCCAGGCCACCGAGCTGGTGCACATCGGGCAGACGGTCATGGGGTGCGGGGGGACGGTCGACTACCTGGTCAACGCGGTGTTCAACTATCCGACGCTGGCGGAGTCGTACAAGGTGGCGGCGCTGGACGCGACGAACAAGATGCGGACGGTGGCCCGGCTCACCGCGGAGATGTGAGCCGGGCCCCGCCCGTCACGACAGGGTCCACTTCTGGTCGGCGCCGCCATGCGGACTCCGCGCTCGGCCGTGCCGCCAGGATGTTCAGCGGGCGAAGCTGATCTCCACCCTGCGGTTCTTGGCCCGGCCCTGGGGATTGTCGCCCCCGTCGGGCAGCGCGTTGGGCGCGACCGGGTCGGCCTCGCCGTGGCCGGCGACGGTGAACGTGACGCCGGTGACGAGCTTGCCCAGCGCGGTGTGCACGGCCCGCGCCCGCCGCTGCGACAGCTCCAGGTTGTAGGAGTCGGAGCCCTTGTCGTCGGTGTAGCCGTCGATCCTGACCTCCTTGCCCGCCGCCTCCGCCTTCAGCGCCTCGGCCGCCTGACGGAGCCGGCTCTCGGCCTTGCCGGTCAGCGTGGCCTTGTCGAAGGCGAACAGCACGTCGGCGGCGAAGGTGATCGTGCGCTGCCTGCCGCTCGTCTCGTTGGTGACCGACTCGTCGAGGCTGGCGATGCGCTCGCCGATGTCCAGCACCTTGCCGGTGATGTCGACGACCGGCGCGGTGACCGGCGTCTGTCCCTCCAGCGGTGGCTGGGTCGGCGTCGCCGCGAGCAGCCCGGCCAGCGCCGCCGCGCTAAGAGATCGGTACATCGGCCAGCGTCCCCACGTTCGGGATGTGCACGTCCACGGAGGTGACGTCGGCCGGCGGGGCGGCGAACGTGGCCGAGAACACCGCGGTGTCGTCCTGCTTCAGGAACAGCGACTCGATGCGGCTGCACACGCACTTGCCCTCGCTGTCCAGGGCCACGAGGTGCTTCTTGGCGTTCTTGACGTCCACCAGGAAGACGCCGTCGACGGTGGGGTTCTGCGAGGGCACCGCGGCGAAGGCGTTGTGCACCTGCCAGCCGAGACCGCCGCCCTCCTTGGTCACCGTGGCGGTGAAGGTGAGGTTGACGAAGCGTTCCCTGCGGACGAGCTGGGTGACGTCGATCCGGAACCCGTGGCCGTCGAGGGTGCCCTTCCTGCCGGCCAGCACCTTGTCCGGCGGGAGGGTGGACGACGGCGCGGCGCTCGGCGGGGCGCTGGTCGCCGGTGCGGTCGCCGACTTGGCGACCGGTTGCGACTGGGACGGGGCCTCCCGGGGAGACGGGGCCGGCCCGGGGAGCTGGCACCCCGCGGCCAACGCGGCGAGGATCACGAGAGTCAGAGCCTTCGTCAGCGTCATGGGTCGTGGAGTGTAGCCGCGTATCGGGACAACTTCCGCTGATCCCGCGAATCAAGCGCTCAGCGTCAATCGGCCGGAGTCAGTCGGCGCTCGTGCGGCGGGTCCTGGCCGCCGGCTTCTTGCGCCCCGCCACCAGGGTGTCCCCCGGCGAGGGTGCCGGCTTCCCGCCGCGGCCCGGCTCCCCCGCCTGCTCGCGGACCCGCGGATGCGGGGCGGTGTCCTCGATGCTCTCCGCGCTCTCCCCGCTCTCTGCCTTCCCGCCGTCGCCGGAGTCCGCGGGGGCGACGGGGGTGACAGGAGTGACGGGGGTGGCGGGCGCGCCGGGGCTTGCGGCCGGGCCCGAGTCGGCGGGGTGCGGCGGGTCGGCGGGGTGCGGCGGGTCGGCGGGGCGGGCCGGTGCGGGGCGGGCCGGCGCCTCCGGGTCCCCAGCAGCAGGGAGGCGGCGGCGAGCAGGACGAGCTCGTTGACGGTGATGGGGTTGAGCGGCGGCGCCACCAGGAAGACCGCCAGCGCCTCGGCGAACAGCACGAGGCCGGTCACGGAGACCGCGAGCCCGGCGATGAGCAGCGCGCCGCCGATGAGCTCGGCGAGCATGGTGACCGTGGCCCAGGCGCCGGGCGCGGGCGCGCCCTGCGCCAGGAACTTCGCCCCCGTGGTGATCAGTCCGTCTTCCAGCTTGGCCCAGCCGTTGGCGAAGAAGATACCGCCCACCCCGAGGCGGGCGACTAAAGCGGCAAGATCACGCAGGACCTGTTTCACGGTAAATGTCTGCCCTGATCGGGACATGGCACACCTCAATCACGGCTGAGCAGCACGGCCACGGCGACCGCGGTCAGGCCGAGCAGGACGACGCTCACGACGACGGTCGTGTGCAGGGCGTTGACGAAGGCCCATCGGGCGGCGTCGAGCAGCGCGCCGCCCGCGCCGCCGCCCACCTCGTCGGCCACGTGCGCGGCGGCGGCCAGCGACTGCCTGGCCTGGTCCATGCCGCCCGCCGGCACGCCGGGCACGGCGGGCAGGCCGGGCGCGTAGACGATCGTGGTGATCGTGCCGAGCACGGCCACGCCCAGCCCGGCGCCCAGCTCGTACGCGGTCTCCTCGATGGCCGCGGCCCCGCCCGCCTGGGACTCGGGGGCGGCCGACATGATCGTGTCGGAGGCGGCCAGCAGCGCGACCTGCACCCCGAACCCGATGCCCACGAAGCACACCGCCAGCATCACCGGGTGTCCCTCGACGCCCCAGGTCAGCGTGGGGGTCAGGGCGAGCGCGACGAGCCCGAGGCCGCCGCTCATCGTGGCCCGCATGCCGATCCTGGGCAGGATGTGGGCGGCCGCCAGCCCGCCGACGATGGCGGAGACGACCAGGGGCAGCATGCGCAGCGCCGCGCGCACGGGGCTGTCGCCGAGCACGAGCTGCAGGTACTGGGCGAGCATGAGCTGCAGCCCCACCAGCGCGAACACGCCGAGCAGCACGCCGACGACCCCGGTGGTGAACTCGCGCCGGCGGAAGAGCCCGATCTGGAGGAACGGCGTGCGCAGCCGGGGCTGCCGCCGGACGAACAGCACCAGCAGCGCCACCCCGCCCAGGAACGTCGCGATCGACGCCCACAGCGGCATCAGGCTGCCCGAGCCCGCCTCCTTCAGCCCGAACGCCACCGCCAGGATGCCGGCCACCGACAACACCGCGCTGGCGGCGTCCCACGGGCGGTCGCGGCGCCCGCGCGACTCCGGCAGCAGCCGCCGGGCGGCGGGCAGCAGCACCAGCAGGATCGGCACGTTGACGAGGAACACCGCGCCCCACCACCAGCCGACGAGCACGCCGCCGACGAGCGGCCCGACGGCCGCGCCGGCCGCCGCGACCGCGCTCCAGACGCCCAGCGCGACGGCCCGCTCGCGCCTGTCGGTGAAGACCTGGCGGATGAGCGAGAGCGTGGCCGGCATGATCATCGCGCCGCCCACGCCGAGCAGCGCCCTGGCCAGGATCAGGGTCAGCGGGGTCGGGGCGAACGCCGCCCCGGCCGAGGCCAGGCCGAACAGCACGAAGCCCCACAGGACCAGCCGTTTGCGGCCGTACCTGTCGCCGAGGGCGCCGAACATGATCAGCAGCGGCGCGACCACCAGCGAGTAGATGTCGATGATCCACAGCAGTTGCACCGCGGAGGGTTCGAGCGCGGCCGTGAGCGCGGGCACCGCGATGTGCAGGACGGTGGCGTCGACCGTGATCAGCAGCAGGCTCAGGCAGAGCAGCACGAGAATGTGCCAGCGGTGGTGCCGGGGGTCCCGGTCGGCGGTGCGTACGAGGGGCGCGGCCTGCGTGACGGTCATGGGCCTCCTTGCAGGCCGATCCGTTCCACAGGGCCCGCGTGCTTGCTAGAGACAGGCGGCGGAGGCGCGGCGCGGCGCTCGAATGCCTCCCGAGCTGGGCCGCCCGGCTCCGGCGCTCCGGCTTGCGTGGCAGCTTAGGCCATGCCAGGGACTTGTCATAGCGGTATCGGTTGATCCACGGTCACCGCGTACCTCTCTAGCGAGATACAGCCATATGTCGGGATCTATCCATCAAGCGCCGGCCAGCCGATCACGAGACCCGCGGGACCGGACGTACGAGGCGTCACCCCGGGCCGGCTCGGACGTCCTGCGCGTCACCCCCGGACAGGTGCTCGCCGGCGAGTTCCCCATCCGTCCCCGCCGCCACCGGCACGCGCGGCGGGGTTGCCCGCGGGTGACATTCCCCTGCCCGGCACCGGGGCCTCGGCCCGGGAGCGCGGCGGCCTGCCGCCCCGATCCCGGGCCCCGGCGGCAGGGGATGCGGCGGTCGCGAGAGCGGGCCGCCGGAGGAGGCGCCGGCGGCCCGCGACGCGCCGGCCGCCGACGCGGTGCGCGGGGCGGGGCCGCGTGCCGGGCCGCAGGCTATGTCGCGCACTCGGGACGCCCGCGCCGCGCCCGGCGATCGCGCTGCCTGGCACATTCCCGCCACGTCCGGCCGGCCGTGCCCGTAGTCGCTTCCCCGCGGGGGCCGGATCACCGACGGCATACCGCCCATCTGGCGCGAACCGCCGCAAGGTGCCGCTGGCCTGCGGCATCCCGCGATCACCGTCGCCCGGCGCTCCCCGCAGGCGCTCCCCGGCCCCCCGATCCGGGCGGCGGATCGCCCTTTTCGTGACCTCCACCCAGCGTGTCAGGACCGCCCAACCGTCGGTCCGGTGCGGTATAACCGGGGGCGGACCGGGGAGGCGTGATGCGTGAGTCCGACAGGGCCCAGACCGCGGGGCGGGCCGCGGCGCGGGATCTGTTCGAGAAGGTTCGGCTGCGTTATTTCCAGATCCCCCCGGCCGTGCGCCGGGTGCTCTACGCGGTCGTGCTGGTGGCCACCATGGGCGTCGGCGCGGCGCTCGGGTGGGACCTGCTCAAGACCTTTCCCCTCGTGCTCCTGCTGCTCGCCTTCGTGGCGCTGACCATGCGCTTCCCGCGCGCCGCCGCCACCGCGCTGGTCGTGGCGGGCTGGGCGGCGCTGGCGCTGCCGGTGTTCGGCACGCTGTTCCCGCCGGGCGCGGGCACCCTGCACCTGATGATCGCGCTGGCGCTGCCCGTCGCCGCCGCCGCCCATCTCATCCGCTGGGTGACGCCGTGGGTGAGCACGCTGCTGGCGCTGGTTCCCGCCGGGCTGCTCGCCGCCGCGCTCTCCCCCGTCTCCGACGGCACGGCCGTCTGGGCCGCCTACGCCGCCGCCGCGGCCGTCCTGGTGCACCGTTTCGTGCTCGCGCGCAAGGCCCGCGCCGAGAGCGCCGCCGCCGAGGAGCAGCAGGTGCGCGTCAGGGTCCGCGAGGGCAGGCCCGAGGCCCCCCACGACAAGCAGGGCGCGCCGCCGCAGATCTCCGTCGAGGACGCGCTCGCCGAGCTGGAGAGCATGATCGGCCTGAGCCCCGTCAAGGAGCAGGTGCGCTCGATCGCCGCCTCCATCGAGGCCTCCCGGCTGCGGGCCGAGGCGGGCTACACCCCCGAGCGGCCCACCAGGCACTTCGTCTTCGTCGGCCCGCCCGGCACCGGCAAGACCAGCGTGGCCCGCGCGCTGGCCAAGATCTTCTACGCGTTCGGCCTGCTGGAGACCCCTTACGTGGTCGAGGCGCAGCGGGCCGACCTGGTGGGCGAGTTCCTGGGCGCGACCGCGATCAAGACCAACGAGCTGGTGGACCGGGCGCTGGGCGGCGTGCTCTTCATCGACGAGGCGTACGGGCTGGTCAACTCCTCCGACGGGCAGCCCGACCGGTTCGGCGCGGAGGCCGTGCAGACCCTGCTCAAACGGGCCGAGGACGACCGCGACCGGCTGATCATCATCCTGGCCGGCTACGAGCAGGAGATGGGCTCGTTCCTGTCCAGCAACCCCGGCCTGGCCAGCAGGTTCGCCACCAGGGTGCGCTTCCCCGGCTACTCCCCCGCCGAGCTGGTGGAGGTCACCGAGCTGCTGCAGCGGCGCCGGGGCGACACGATGGGCGAGGAGACCAAGCGGGTGCTGCTCGGCCTCTACGACGACGTGCACCGGCGCGGGCTGCTCGACGAGCTGGGCAACGCCCGGTTCGCGCGCAGCCTGGTCGAGGCCGCCGCCCAGGCCCGCGACGTGCGCGTGGTGGGCCACGGCGGCACCCCGACGACGCAGGACCTCGTCACCACGACCACGCCCGACGTGACCAAGGCGTTCGACGAGCTGACCGCCCGCTTCCGCGGCTACGTCGCCACGCCCACGCTGGAGGAGGCGCTGGCCGACCTCGATCGGATGGCCGGGCTGGCCCCGGTCAAGAAGCAGGTGCACGCGATCGCGGCCCAGCTCCAGGTGGCCAGGATGCGCCAGGAGCGCGGGCTGCCCACGCCGCAGCAGATGCGCCACTTCGTCTTCGTCGGCCCGCCGGGCACCGGCAAGACCACCGTGGCCAGGGTGCTGGGCCGCATCTTCGCCGCGCTCGGCCTGCTGGCCAGGCCCGACGTGGTCGAGGCGCACCGGGCCGACCTGGTCGGCCAGCACCTCGGCGCGACCGCGATCAAGACCAACGAGCTGGTGGACCGGGCGCTGGGCGGCGTGCTCTTCATCGACGAGGCCTACAGCCTGGTCAACCCGGGCTACCAGGGCGGCGACGCGTTCGGCGCGGAGGCCGTGCAGACCCTGCTCAAGCGGGCCGAGGACGACCGCGACCGGCTCGTCATCGTGCTGGCCGGCTACGAGCGCGAGATGGACGCCTTCCTGGCCACCAACCCCGGCCTGTCCAGCCGCTTCAACCAGCGGGTGGCCTTCCCCAGCTACTCGCCCCGCGAGCTGGCGCAGATCGCGGTGCTGCTGGCGCAGAAGTCGGGCGACCGGTTCGACGACGAGGCGCTGCGACGGCTCGACGAGGTCTTCACCTGGGTCTGCGAGGACCGGCTGATCGACGGGCTGGGCAACGGCCGCTTCGCCAGGTCGCTGTTCGAGCGGGCCGCCATGCGCCGCGACGTGCGGCTGGCCGCCCACGCGGCGCGCGGCGGCTCGGCCAGCTCGGCCGACCTGACCACGATCACCAGCGAAGACGTGCGCACCGCCGTGGACGAACTTCCCGGACCTTGACCTGATCGGCAGGTTCGCTGCGCCGAGACGCGCACATGGTGTAGCTATATGGCTACGATAAGCCACGTCCAGTGGCTCGTCGGGCGTGCACCTGGCGCGTAGGAGGGGGAGCGATGGCGGGGTTCCTGGCCCGCAGGCTGCTCAACTACGTCGTGCTCGTGATCGTGGCCGCCAGCCTCGCCTACATGCTGGCGGCCATGGCGCTCGACCCCCGCTCCAACTACGCCGACCGCACCCCCAAGCCTCCGCCCGCCGTGGTCGACGCCCAGCTCACCGCGCTCAACCTCAACGACAAGACGCCGCTGCTGCAGCGCTACGCCGTCTGGGCGGGCGGCGTGCTGCGCGGCGACCTCGGCATGACCGTGGCGGGCTCGCCGGTCGGCGAGGACATCAAGCGGCGCATGGGCGTCACGTTCCGGCTGGTCATCCTGGGGCTGCTCTTCGGCAGCCTGCTCGGGGTGCTGACGGGGGCGCTGGCGGCGGTGCGGCAGTACGGCTGGTTCGACCGGCTGTCCACCGGGCTGTCGTTCCTGGTGCTCGCGGTGCCCGTGGTCGTGCTGGCCAACATGCTGATCCTGCTGGCGGGCTGGGCCAACGAGCACCTGTTCGGCCGGCAGGTGCTGCTGGTCAGCGGCGAATACAGCGCGGGCCTCGACGCCGGCCTGTGGGCCCAGGTGGTCGACCGGCTGCAACACCTGATCCTGCCGACGGTCTCGCTGTCGGTCGGGCTGATCGCGGTCTTCAGCCGCTACCAGCGCAACATGATGCTCGACGTGCTGGGCGCCGACTTCGTCCGCACGGCCAGGGCCAAGGGGCTCAGCAAGCGCCGGGCGCTGACCCGCCACGCGCTGCGCACCGCGATGATCCCGGTGGTGACCTACTTCGCGTTCACGTTCGGCGCGCTGCTGACCGGGGCCACGTTCACCGAGAAGATCTTCGGCTGGCACGGGCTGGGCGAGCAGCTCATCAACTCGATCTTCGGCAACGACGTCAACACCGTCGCGGCCATCTCCCTGCTGGCCGCCGTCGCGGTGCTGTGCGCGGCGCTGGCCGCCGACCTGCTGCACGCCGCGCTCGACCCGAGGGTGCGGTCCTGATGACGCTGTCGGAGGAGGAGCTGGCCGAGGAGCTCACCGAGGGCCCGCCGCCCGCCGTGCCGTCCAGGGCGCGGGTGGTCGCCGGGCGCTTCTTCCGCTCCGCGCAGGGGCGCGTCGGCTTCACGGTGCTCGCGCTGATGTTCCTGCTGGCGTTCGCGGGGCCGCTGTTCAGCCCGTGGACCTACACCGACAAGGACTTCACCGCGTTCATGCAGCCGCCGTCCGCGCGCCACTGGTTCGGAACGCTCCAAACGGGCTCCGACGTGTTCGCGGTGACGCTGCGCGGCATGCAGAAGTCGCTGGTCGTGGGGTTGCTGGCGGCGCTGGTGTCCACGGCGCTGGCGGCGGTCGTGGGGGCGTTCGCGGGCTACTTCCTGGGATGGACCGACCGGGCGCTGAGCTGGGTGACCGACCTGCTGCTCGTGCTGCCGGCCTTCCTCATCCTGGCGATCCTGTCGCCGCTGTTCGGGCCGGGGCAGTGGCCGCTGTTCGTGGTCATGCTGGCGCTGTTCCTGTGGATGGTCACCTCGAAGATCGTGCGCGGCATGACGGTCTCGCTGAAGGAGCGCGAGTTCATCCAGGCCGCCCGCTACATGGGCGTGCCGCCGGTGCGCATCATCTTCCGCCACGTGCTGCCCAACCTGTCGTCGCTGCTGATCGTCGACGCCACCCTCAACGTCAGCTCCGCGATCCTCACCGAGACCTCGCTGTCATACTTCGGGTTCGGCATCCAGCCGCCCGACGTGTCGTTCGGGACGCTCATCGCCGACGGCTCCAAGACCGCCATCTACGCGCCGTGGACGTTCTGGTTCGTGGCCGGGCTGCTGGTGGTGACGGTGCTGGCGGTCAACCTCGTCGGCGACGCGCTGCGCGACGCCTTCGACCCGTCCTCCTCGCGGAAGGGGCCGCGATGAACCCGGGCCTGCCGGAAGGGGCCGCGCCCGGCCCGGTCCTGGAGGTCAGCGACCTTCACGTCTCCTTCGGCGGCGTACGCGCCGTGCGGGGGGTGAGCTACTCCGTACGCCCCGGCGAGGTCCTCGGCATCGTGGGCGAGTCCGGCTCGGGCAAGTCGGTCACCACCGCCGCCGTGATGGGGCTGCTGCCGCCGGGGGCGCGCGTCACCGGCTCGGTGCGCCTGCACGGCAAGGAGCTGATCGGCGCCCCCGAGCGGGTGCTCAACTCCTTCCGCGGCAAGTCCGTGTCGATGGTCTTCCAGGACCCGCTGTCGGCGCTGACGCCGGTCTACCGGGTGGGCGACCAGATCGCCGAGGCCGTGCGCGTGCACCAGCGCGTCAGCAAGGAGACGGCCCTGGTCAAGGCGCTCGAACTGCTCGAACTCGTGGGCATCCCGCGCCCGGCCGAGCGGGCGCTGGCCTTCCCCCACGAGTTCTCCGGCGGCATGCGGCAGCGCGTGGTGATCGCGATGGCCATCGCCAACGACCCCGACGTGATCATCTGCGACGAGCCGACCACGGCGCTCGACGTCACCATCCAGGCTCAGGTGCTGGAGGTGCTCAAGCGGGCGCAGGCCAAGACGGGCGCGGCGATCATCATGATCACGCACGATCTCGGCGTGGTGGCCGGGTTCGCCGACCGCGTGCTCGTCATGTACGCCGGCCGGCCCGTCGAGGTGGGCGGCGTGGACGACATCTACTACCGGGCGCGCATGCCGTACACCGTGGGCCTGCTCGGCTCGGTGCCGCGCGTCGACCGGGGCGGGCGGCAGCCGCTGACGCCCATCGAGGGCAATCCGCCCTCGCCGGCCGCGCTGCCGCCCGGATGCCCGTTCGCGCCGCGCTGCCCGATGCGGATCGAGGCGTGCGACGAGCGGGAGCCGCCACTGTTCGAGGTGGGCGACGGGCACCGGGCCGCCTGCGTCCGGTGGCAGGAGGTGCGTCCCGGCCCGCCCGCGCCACCCGGCGGCGGGCCCGGGCCGCTGCGGGTGCGCGGCGCGCGCACCGTGCTGGCGGTGCGCCACCTGGTCAAGGACTATCCCCTGGTCAAGGGCGCGGTGTTCAAGCGCAGGGTCGGCACGGTGCAGGCGGTCGCCGGGGTCAGCTTCGACCTGCGGCAGGGCGAGACGCTGGGGCTGGTCGGCGAGTCCGGCAGCGGCAAGACCACCACGCTGACGCAGATCCTCGAGCTGACCCCGCCGCAGGAGGGCGACATCGTCGTGCTCGGGCACGACATCGCCAGGCTGAGCCGGGCCGAGCGCGCCGAGATCAGGCGCGACATGCAGGTCGTCTTCCAGGACCCGCTCGCCTCGCTCGACCCGCGCATGACCGTGCACGACATCCTGGCCGAGCCGCTGCGCACGCACGGCCGGCGCGACCCCGGGCGGCGCGTCGCCGAGCTGCTCGCCCTGGTCGGCCTCGACCCCTCCCACGCCGCCCGCTACCCGCAGGACTTCTCCGGCGGGCAGCGCCAGCGCATCGGCATCGCCAGGGCGCTGGCGCTGGAGCCCCGGCTGCTGGTGCTGGACGAGCCGGTCTCCGCGCTGGACGTGTCGATCCAGGCCGGGGTGATCAACCTGCTCGACTCGCTCAAGGCCAGGCTCGGCCTGTCCTACCTGTTCGTGGCGCACGACCTGGGCGTGGTGCGGTACATCGCCGACCGGGTGGCGGTGATGTACCTCGGCAGGATCGCCGAGATCGGGCACGTGGAGGCGGTCTACGACCGTCCGGCGCATCCGTACACCCAGGCTCTGCTGTCGGCGATCCCGCTGCCCGACCCGGTCCGCGAGCGTTCACGCGAGCGCATCCTGCTCGAAGGCGACCTGCCCAGCCCGGCCAACCCTCCGACGGGCTGCCGATTCCGCACCAGATGTCCCAAGTTCCGCCACGAACTCACCGACGGGGAGCGCGGGCTCTGCGTCCGGATCGAGCCCGAGGTGCGACCGCTGGGCGCCGACCAGGGTGCGGCCTGCCATTACGCAGACAAGCGCGAAGTCGTGTAGACCTCGCTCGATCCAGGAGGAATTCCGCTCGATGAAAGCATCACGTCTGGTCATGGCCGTCACCGTGTCGGGCTCGCTGCTGCTGGCGGGCTGTGGCGCGGACCGGGGCAGCGGGCCGGGGGGCCAGGACAGCGGCGGTGACGAGCGTACGATCAAGGCCTACGACATCAACCCGCAGCCGCGCGCGAACGTCAAGGACGGCGGGACGCTGCGCTGGGGCATCAACGAGTTCCCCACCCAGTGGAACCGGAACCACGTCGACGGCAACCTGGCGATGGCCGCCGTGATCAGCAACGCGCTGCTGCCCTCGCCGTTCACCTCCGACGAGAAGGCCGAGATCTCGGTGAACCGCGACTACGTGCTCGACGCGCGGGTGACCGAGCAGCGGCCCCGGCAGGTGGTGACGTACACGCTGAACCCGAAGGCCAGGTGGTCCGACGGCAAGCCGATCACGTGGGTCGACTACCAGGCGCAGTGGCAGGCGCTCAGCGGGCGCGAGCCCGACTTCCACATCGTCTCCTCCACCGGTTACCAGGACATCGAGAAGGTGGCGCGGGGCAAGGACGACCACGAGGTGGTGGTGACCTTCCGCAGGCCGTTCGGCGACTGGCAGGCGTTGTTCGGGCCGCTGCTGCCGGCCGCGACCAACCGCGACGCGCAGGCGTTCAACACCGCGTGGGTCAACAAGATCCCGGTGACGGCGGGGCCGTTCAGGTTCGGGGGGTTCGACCAGACGGCCAAGACGATCACGCTGGTGCGCGACGACACGTGGTGGGGCGACCGGGCCAAGCTGGACAAGATCATTTATCGGGCGTCCGAGCAGGACTCGCTGATCGGCGCGTTCAGCAACGGCGAGCTCGACGTGATCGACGTCGGGTCCTCCGCGCCCGCCTACGCGCGCGCCCGGACCACGACGGACGCCGAGGTGCGCCAGGCCGCCGGCCCCGACTTCCGGCACATCACCTTCAACGGCTCCAGCGAGCTGCTCAAGGACCGCAACGTGCGCCAGGCCATCCAGCTCGGCATCAACCGCCAGGCCATCGCCCAGTCCGACCTGCAAGGGCTGGACTGGCCGATCACGCTGCTCAACAACCACTTCTTCATGAACACGCAGGAGGGCTACCAGGACAACGCCGGGGCCCTCGGCGCCTACAACCCCGACAAGGCCAGGCGGATGCTGGACGCCGCCGGGTGGCGGACGAGCGGCTCGGTCAGGCAGAAGAACGGCAAGGTCCTCGACCTGAGGTTCGTGGTGCCGTCCGGGGTGCAGGTCAGCAAGGCGGAGGGCGAGCTGGTGCAGAGCATGCTCGCCCAGATCGGCGTCAAGGTCACCATCAAGGCGGTGCCCAGCGACGACTTCTTCACCAAATACGTCATCCCCGGCAACTTCGACCTCACCCCGTTCGCCTACATCGGCACGCCGTTCCCGGTGTCCAGCAGTTACGGGATCTACGCCAACGCGACCGGCGGGCAGAGCTGGAACGCCAACTTCGGCCGCACCGGGTCGCCGGCCATCGACCAGGCCATGAGCCGGGCCGCGCAGAGCCTCGACCCCGTGCGGGCGCGCGCCGCCACCAACGCGGCCGACCGGCTCATCTGGCAGGAGGTGAACGTGCTCCCGCTCTACCAGCGGCCGCAGATGGTGGCGGTGCGCCGGACGCTGGCGAACGTGGGCGCGCGCGGCTTCTTCGACCTGCGCTACCAGGACATCGGCTTCACCGGCTGAACGACCGCCCCGCCCCCCGCCACGCTGGACCTGTCGGGGCCGCCGTGTACAAAGGGGGGGTGACGACGAAGCTCTCCTGGTCCCAGATCCTCTCCTGGCGGTTGCGCCGGCAGTTCGTCAGCGCGGCCGACGGCGGCGGCGCGGTGGCCGTGGCGCGGCGGTTGTGCGGGGTGCAGGCCCAGGTCGCCTCCTCGGCGCGGCTCGCGGTGGCGGTCAGGAGCGCCAGGCCCGACCCCGGGGAGATCGACCGGGCCCTGTGGGCCGAGCGCACGCTGGTCAAAACCTGGATCATGCGCGGCACCCTCCACCTGCTCCCCGCCGACCAGCTCGCCGACCACTGCGCCGCGCTCGGCACGCTGCGCTTCTGGGAGAAGGGCTCCTGGCAGCGCGGCCACGGGGTCACCGCCGCCGAGATCGCGGCGATCGTCGAGGCCGTGCCCGCCGCGCTCGGCGACCGCGTCCTGACCAGGGAGGAGCTGGTCGACGCCGTGGTGGCGGAGACGGGCGACGCCCACCTGCGCGAGGCGCTCACGTCCGGCTGGGGCGCGCTGCTCAAGCCGCTGAGCCGTCTGGGCGAGCTGTGCTACGGGCCGCCGCGCGAGGGCAGGGTCACCTTCACCACGCCGCGCGCCTGGCTGCCCGGCTGGCCCGGCTCGCTCCCGCCGCAGGAGGAGGCCGGGGTGCGGGTGGTCCGGGCCTTCCTGGGCGCCCACGGGCCCGCCACGCCGCAGATGCTCGACACCTGGCTGTTCGGCGGCGTGGCCAGGAAGGCCGTGCTGAAGGAATGGTTCGCCGCGCTCGCGCCGGAGCTGACGGAGGTCGAGACCGACGACGGCAGCGTGCTCCTGGCGCTGACCGAGCACCTCGACGATCTCGCGGCCGGCCCGCCCTCGACCGGGGTTCACCTGCTGCCCGGCTTCGACCAGTACATTCTGGGCGCGCCGCGCGGCCTGACCCCGCTGCTCCCGGCCGAGCTGAAGGCCAAGGTGAGCCGGCAGGCCGGGTGGATCTCCCCCGTGGTCGTCCATGAGGGGCGGGTGGCGGGGGTGTGGGAGGCCAAGGGCGGCAAGGTCACGCTCGACCTCGCCGAGCCGGTGCCCCGGGGGCCGCTCGACGCGGCGGTCGGCCGCATGCGCGAGTTGCTCGCCGCCTTCAGCGGATGACCTGCGGGCACGCTTGACCGGCCGGGGGCGGATCCTCCGCCGCCCTCAGAGCGGGCGCCCGGGCCGGGCCCGAGAGCGGGTCAGGCCGAGGTGCCGGCCATCACGCGGTCGACGATGCCCTTGGTGCCCTCCTCGCGGGCGCAGTGGGCGCAGCAGTACCAGTGCTCGCCCGACTGCACGCCGTGTCCGATGACCTTGGTCCCGCAGTGCTCGCAGATCGGCGCCATCGCCTCGATCGCGCACTGGAAGCAGTCGAAGGTGTGCACCGCTCCCTGCGCGTGCACCTCGAACGCCATGTCGTAGTCGTTGCCGCAGGTCTCGCAGACAGCCATGGTGATCCCCTTTGCAGTCGATCCGCCGGGGGGATACCCGGTTCCGTGGTCCCCTTTCCCCAAACGACCGCCATATTCCGGCCGCACCCTCCCGTCACCCTCGTGCCACGGCGAACCGGGCCAGCAGCGGCAGGCCGAGGAGCCCGAGCGCGGCCAGCGCGACGGGCAGCCCGAACAGGTCGCTCAGCCCGGCCACGAGCAGCGGGCTCACCACGAACCCCGTGTAGGAGATGGTGGACACGCCCCACACCGTCGTCCCGCTGGAGTCGTCGGCCGCCGCGCGGCTGAGCAGGGCCGGCACCAGCGGGCCGAGCGCCAGCCCGGCCAGGGCGAACCCGGCCAGCGAGACCGGCACCTGCGCGGCGGGCGGGGCCAGCACCTCCGCGCCCAGCCCCGCCAGCGCGCTGCCGGCCCCGCCGCCCGCCCCGGCCACCAGGTACAACGTCCTGAGTGAGGTCCTGGGCAGCGCCTGCACGACCAGCCGCCCGGCCGTCAGCGCCGCCATGTAGACCGCGGGCGCGGCGCCGGCGACCAGCGGGGTGGCGCCCCGGTGCTCCTCCAGCAGCAGGACCGACCACTGCTCGACCGAGTTCTCGATGACCAGGGCGCAGCCGGCCAGCAGGCCCAGCAGGATCACGCCGCCCCACGGCCGTCGCCGCTCGCCCCCCGGCTCCTCGCCGGGCCGTCCCCGGCCCAGGGGCAGGGCCAGCAGGGTCAGCGACGTGGCCGCCGTGACGGCGGCGATGACGAGGAGCACCGGAGCGACGCCGAGACCGTACGAGCGGGCCAGGCCGGTCAGCGGGGCCGCGACGATGACCGCGACGGGAAAGGCGGCGTGCACCGGCTGGAAGAGGCGGCGGCCGGTCTCGCGCTCGGCGCGCCCGGTGGCCAGGTTCAGCGTGATCTCCAGCGCGCCGCTGCCGGCGCCGACCAGCAGCAGCGCCAGCGCGAGCTGCCAGGCGGTGCCGGCCGCCCCGATCGCGGCCACGCTGAGCGCGAACAGGGCCATGGCCGCCATCAGCGCGGGCCGCTCCCGTCCCCTGGCCAGCCGCCCGGCCAGCGCCATCGCGGGCAGCGCGCCCACCGGGACGGCGCTCAGCGCCAGCCCCAGCGCCCCGGCCGAGAGGGCCAGCTCCGCCTTGACGGCGGGCAGCAGGGCCGACCACGAGCCCCAGAAGACAGCCCAGGCGGCGCAGACCGCGATCAGCGGCATTTACCAGCACTCCTTGAGTTTTCGGTCAGATTCCAGTAAAGATCAGCTTTGCTCTTGATCCCCCTCGGAAGGAAGCTCGTGCTCACCCGTACGGTCATCGCGGCCGCCTTGGTCGCCGCCGGAATCGCCGCCACCCCGTCCGCCGCGTACGCCGCCTCGGCCGCGTACACCCCCGAGCGCGTCTGCGGGAAGGGCTTCCACCGGGTCAAGGACGGTCACCGTGCGATGACCACGCGCGACGGGGCGGTGTTCGGGCACGTCTACCTGATGTACAGCAAGCGCAGCGGCAAGAACTGCGTGGCCGCGATCAAGACAGCCTACGCGGGCGCCCGCACGACCACCGGCGCCTACCTCCAGGTGCGTGGCGGCGGCCGGAGCGAGGACGTGCAGAAATACCGCTACTACGCTGAGACCGGGCACATCCGGGGCGCGTGGAAGTGCGTCAGGTACGAAGGCTGGACCCGCGACCCCGACAACCGCGTCACGGCGTGGGGCGGCCGCAAGACCTGGGGCAACTGCGCCGGCTGATCGAGGGGTAGACGCCTGATCGGGGGTAGGGGTCCCGGTACGGCCGGATCGGCTCGGGTGAAACTTCTCGCCGGAGCTGTCACATCGAAGCGGGCTGTCCCGTCCTCTGGGTGCGTAAGACGAAACCACGGAGGTTCTCATGACCCAGCGGATCAACATCGCCCAGCACGTCCCCGACGTCTACCGCCATTTCCTGGCCGTGGAGCAGCTGCTGCACGACAGCGAGCTGCCCACCGCGACCATCGAGCTGGTCAAGCTGCGTGCCAGCCAGATCAACGGCTGCGGTTTCTGCGTGGACATGCACAGCCGTGACATGAAGAAGGCCGGTGAGAGCGACGAGCGGCTGTGGTCGGTGGTGGCCTGGCGTGAGGCGACGGTCTACACGCCGGCCGAGCGGGCCGCGCTGGCCCTGACGGAGGAGGCCACCAGGCTGGCCGACCGGGAGGCCGTGCCGGACGCGGTGTGGCAGGAGGCGGCCGAGCACTACACGGACAAGCAGCTCGCGCTGCTCGTCGCGGCGATCGCGATGATCAACGCCTGGAACCGGATCGGTGTCACCACGAGGCTCACGCCGGGGAGGTGAGTTTCCGGGGGTCGTGGAGGGCGACGCCGGGGAGGTGAGTCTTCGGCCCGTCGCCCGACTGACACCGGGCGCGCCCTGGGCGGTCGCGGGAGCACCGCCGGCCGGGCGTGGTTCCAGCCCGGCGCCGGGAGCGGCCGCGGGGGACGTGAGCCTGGCCGGCCGTGGCGCAGCGGCACCGGTCGTGAAGAGCGACTTTTACCCTGTGGAGAAATACATTGAGGGATCGGGCCCGGCCCGATTAGGTTGGCGCGCATGGCAGGCGGTGAACGCCCGCCATGCGGACGCCGAACGAGCGCGGCGCACGAATTCGCCGAAACTCGTGAGACGTCGCGAGTTGTCGAGCGAAGGAGAAGCAGACGCGCTCGGAAGGGGGTCGTCATGAAACGCGTCAGAGTCACCAAGCCGGTCAAGCGGCGCATCCAGCAGGTCGAGCTGGATCTGCGGTCGCCCTCCGGTCGCAGACTTCCCTATTGACCTGCTCCTTACACCGAGCTTACGGGGGCATCTGTAGATAACATAGGTAACAGGATTATCACGGGGGGCTCACGATGAAGAGGCTTGTGGTGGTGCCGCCACATGTTGCCAGGCACAAGATCCGCGACATCCGTTCGGCCGATCGCCGCCACAAGCCCCCCGCCGACCCCAAGGTGATCGACCTGCGGGCCTACACGGGCAGGAACGTGATCCGCTTTCCCGGCGGGCCCACCCCGGCGGCCTGAGATCCGGGCCGCCCCCGAACCGGAGTTCCGGTGACCGGGCAGGGGTGGCCCCGGTGACCGGGCAAGGTGGGCTCGCGTAACGGCGGGTCCGCGGTGACGGGTCAGAGGCCGTTTCCTGGAGGGCCGTCAGCCGGAGTACGGCGGGTGGAAGGCCCCGGCTGTGCCGTAAGAGAAGGAGAAAGCGCAGCCCTCACCCATACAGGCGCTTGGCGTACGTCTCGCCGTAGTAGCTTTCGAGCTCTTCGAGGCTCTCTTCCACCTTCTGCACGTCCTTGACCAGCTGCGCGTGCGACGGCAGGCCGTCCGGGCCCCAGTTGTCGGGCTTCCACAGCGACGAGCGCAGGAACGCCTTGGCGCAGTGGAAGAAGATCTGCTCGATCTCCACGACGAGCGCCAGACGCGGGCGGTGCCCCTTGACGATCATCTCGTCGAAGAACGGCGCCTCGCGCACCAGCCGGGCCCGCCCGTTGATGCGCAGGGTCTCGTTCCGGGTGGGGATCAGAAAGATCAGCCCAACGTGCGGGTTCTTCAGGATGTTGAGGAACCCGTCCGCCCGCCGGTTCCCCGGGCGGTCCGGAATCGCGATCGTGGTGTCGTCGATGACGTGGACGAAGCCGGCCGGGTCGCCCTTCGGTGACACGTCACAGTTGCCGGCGTCGTCCGAAGTGGCGATGAGGCAGAACGGCGAGGCCGCCAGCCACTGACGGTCACGCTCGTGCAGCCGCACGCGATCCTTGCTCGCGGCCCTCGGCATGACCTCGCCGAGCAGCTCGCGCAGCTCGGTCTCCGACTCGATCTCGGCCCAGCTCATGGTGCTTCTCCCTTCAGGGGTTACCTGGTGATTTTGTCAGGGAATCGAGCCGAGCGTCCGATGCGGCGTCCGAAGGACGAGACCGCCCTGGTCACCGGGGGCCACACAGGCCACCCCCGCGCGGCGCGCGGGTTCCGCCCTCGCCACCGGACGCGCGCGTGAGGTGCGACCCCGCATCACCAGGGTGAGGTGTGACGCCGCATCACCAGCGGCGCGCCTCAGCCATGGCGCCGAGGTAGGCGTCGCGTTCCAGGGCGAACCGGTGCGGGTCCATCCCCTGCCGCTCGGCCCGCAGGTGCAGCAGGGTCAGCTCGGTCGCCGCCTGCTGATAGTCGCTCATGGCCTGCCCCAGCCCCGCCCCCCTGGCCCACTTGCGGGCGGCCTTGCGCGCGGGCAGCGTGGTGAGCATGCGCAGGTCGGCGTCGGAGACCAGCCCGGTGGGGGCGTAGGCGGACAGGTAGTAGCCCATCTTCGCCACCAGGTGGCGGCGCTCGGCGACGGTCACGGCGATGATCATCACCAGCGCCGCCATGATCACCAGATACGCGCTCCCCAGCCACGCCAGCGAGCCCGTGGTCGCGGCGCCGTTCCAGAGGCCGTGCAGGAAGACCGCGGCCAGGTAGCCGAGCGGGATCGCGGCGTACCTGGCGGCGGTGCGGCGGGTGAGCGCGTACGCGACGCCGAGGCCGATCATGGAGGTGTAGATCGGATGGCCGAGCGGGTCGATCAGCCCGCGGATCACGAAGAGCTGGACCACCGCCCCGGCGCCGTCCTCGCCGAACGCGAGCAGGTAGTAGCCGACGTTCTCCACAGCGGCGAAGCCGAGGCCGGCCATGGAGGCGTACACCACGCCGTCGGTGAGGCCGTCGATCTCGGTCCGGCGGCGCAGGAGCAGCAGCAGGGCCGAGCCCTTGAGCGCCTCCTCGACCACCGGCGCCAGGACGACGACACCGATGTTCTGGACGGCGGCGGTGCCGTATCCCGCCCTGGCGAACAGCTGCTGGCCGGCGACCGTCAGCGCGATGCCGGCCACGACGGCCAGGCCCGCGCCCCACGCGAAGGCGAAGGCGAGGTTGAGCTTCGGCTCGGGCTCGATCCTGTCGAGCGACAGGACGGCCGCGAGCAGCACCGGCAGAGGCGCCACGGCCAGCAGCGCCGACAGGCCGAACCCGACGGGGCCGCCCGCCCTCAGCATGACGGCCAGCACGATCAGGGCGACGATGCCGGAGACGACCAGTCCGATCAGCAGGGCCTTGCTGGGACGCTGGGCGAGCAACGGAGCAGTCATGGTGGTGCCTCTCTTCCCGTTGGCTTCGCCCACTATGCGCCCGGGCGACTACAAGCGCTTAACGGCCACTTGCCTCGCGGTAATACGGATCCGCCACGACGGACTCACCGTCCGTGTACGAATACACCTCCCGGCCGGAAATGAACACCCTCAGCGCCCGGCTCATGACGTCCAGCGGGTCTCCGGACCAGATCACGACGTCGCCGTCGAGCCCCGGCCGCAGCGCGCCGACCCGGTCGTCGAGGCCCATGATGCGGGCCGGGTTCACGGTGATGGAGCGCAGCGCCGCGTCCCGGTCCAGCCCTTCCTTGACCGCCAGCGTGGCCTGGTGCACCAGGAAGTGGATGGGCACGACGGGGTGGTCCGTGGTGATCGCCAGCTCGACGCCCGCCCTGGCCAGGATGCCGGGGTTGCGCAGCGAGCGCTGCCGCAGCTCGACCTTCGACCTGCTGGTGAACAGCGGGCCGATGATGACCGGCACGTTCCGTTCGGCGAGGGTGTCGGCCAGCAGGTGCCCCTCGGTGCCGTGGTTGATCACCAGGCGGTAGCCGAACTCGCCGGCCAGCCGGAGCGCGGTGGCGATGTCGTCGGCCCGGTGGGTGTGCTGGCACCAGGGCAGCTCTCCGTCCAGGACGCGGACGAGGATCTCCAGCGTGCCGTCACGGTCGAACGGCTTGCCCTCCTCCTCGGCGGCGGCCCTGCGCGCCTTGTAGTCCTGAGCCTTCATGAACGCGTCACGGATCACCGCGGCCACGCCCTGCCGGGTGGAGGGCAGCTTCTTCTGGTCGCCATAGACGCGCTTGGGGTTCTCGCCGAGCGCGCTCTTGACGCTCACCGGCTCCTTGAGCAGCATCTCGTCCACGGACCTGCCCCAGCACTTGATCGCGACCGTCTGGCCGCCGATCGGGTTGCCGGAGCCCGGCTTGATCACCGCGGTCGTGACCCCGCCGGACAGCGCGTCGCCGAAGGCCAGGTCGGCCGGGTTGATGGCATCGAGCGCGCGCAGCCGCGCGCCGTTGGGGTCGGTCATCTCGTTGGTGTCCTGGCCGGCCCAGCCCTCGGCCTCCTCGTACACGCCGAGGTGGCCGTGGGCCTCCACGAACCCGGGCAGCACCCACCCGCCGGCGGCGTCCACGACGGTGGTCCCCTCGGGCACGGCCACGTCCCGGCCGACCGCGACGATCTTCCCGTCCTGGATGAGGACGGTTCCGCCGTCGATGGGGTCGCCATCGACCGGCACGACATATCCGCTGGTAATCGCAATATTCATGACTCGTAACCTATCGAAGTGGGTAGGGGGCCCGGATGCTCGCAGAACTGTACAGACGATGGCTGCTCGAACTCTGGAACGGCGACTTCGAGCTGGCGTACGAACTGGTCACCCCCGACTTCACCGGCCACTGGCCGGGCATGGACGTCTCGGGGCCCGACGGGCTGATCGAGGCGCTCCGGCAGGGGCACGAGCCGTTCGGGGACGTCAAGGTGACGCTGGACGTGGGGCCGATCGTGGACGGTGACCTGGTGTCGGCGAGGTGGACGTTCGGCGGGGCGTACCGGGGCGGGATTCCGGGCGCGACGGCGGCGGAGGGCACGCGGGTCGCGTTCAGCGGACACGACATCCTGCGGGCCCGGGACGGGAGGTTCGCCGAGTACTGGGTGATCTCGGACGTCCAGACGTTCGGCAAGGCCCTCGGTATAGGGTGATTTACGCCGAAATTTCGTACGAGGGTGGTGCATGTCGGAGAATTACGGGCCTGACGCTGACCCCGGTCCCCAGTCGCTGAGCGATGAGGACCTGTCGGCCCTGCTGGCCGGGCAGCGCTTCGGCGCCCTGGCCACCCTCAAGGGCAACGGCCACCCGCACCTGTCCACCGTCACCTACACCTGGGACCCCCGGCAGCGCGTGGTGCGCGTCTCGACCGTGGCCGACCGGCTCAAGGTGCGCCAGCTCCAGAAGGACCCGCGCTGCTCGCTGTACGTGGCCGGCGACGACTTCCGCTCCTTCGCCGTGGCCGAAGGCGAGGCGGAGCTGTCGCCGGTGAGCACCGAGCCGGGGGACGAGGTGGGCAGGGAACTGCTGTCCATGCTGCCGGCGTCCATCGACCCGGCCGCCGAACAGGCCTTCCTGCGGCAGATGGTGACGGACCGGCGCCTGGTGATCAGGCTGAGGGTGTCACGCCTGTACGGAACCACCCTGCCCCTCGCCTGACTCGCCCGGCTTCGCCGTCGGTCATCGAACAGCGCGGGGTCACGCGGATAACGTGGCGGCCATGGACATCACCATTCACACGACGTCCCTCCCGCACGACGACCCGGACGCCGCCCTGGCCTTCTACCGCGACAAGCTCGGCTTCGAGGTGCGCAGCGACGTCGGGCAGGGCAAGATGCGCTGGATCGTGGTCGGCCCTCCCGGCCAGCCGGAAACGTCCATCCTCCTGGCGCCACCCGCCGCCGACCCCGGGATCACCGAGGATGAACGCCGTACCATCACCGAGATGATGGCCAAGGGCACCTACGGCTGGATCCTGCTGGCCACCCGTGACCTCGACGACGCCTTCGAGCAGTTGCGCGCCCGCGACGCCGAGGTCGTCCAGGAGCCGACCGAGCAGCCGTACGGTGTGCGTGACTGCGCCTTCCGCGACCCCGCCGGGAACCTGATCCGCATCCAGGAGGTCCCCTGAACCCCCGCCCCCGACCCGGAACCCGGCGGCGGCCGGCGCCATGACCATCCACCGCCCACCGCCGCCACCCGCCCGCATCCGGCACATACGCCATCGTCGCCAGGTGCCCTCAGGCGTACGCTGATGAGATCATCGCCTTGAGGCCGACGCCGGATCGCCTCCGCGGGCGCTCTCCGACCCCACCGGCGCACACACCCGCCGCCCGGCCCGCCTCGCCAGGTGCTCAGGCGCTCGCCGACCTCGATGAAGGAGTTCTCATGTGTCACCCCGCATGGGGGCGCGCACTCACCGCCGCGCGGCGCCTGAACGATTTCACGCAACTGCGGCGCGTCCGTGACCGCATCGACCGGGAGTACGCGCGGCCCCTGGACCTCGAACCCCTCGCCCGCGACCTGAACCTCTCGCCCGAGCAGCTCAGCCACAAGTTCCACCTCGCCTTCGGGCAGTCTCCGTACGACTACGTGATGACGCGGCGCGTCGACCGCGCGATGCTCCTGCTGCGCCGTGGCGACCTCAGCGTGCCCGAGGTCTGCGCAACGGTCGGCTGCACGTCACTGAACGCCTTCAGCACGCGCTTCACCGAACGGGCCGGCATCCCACCCACCGCCTACCAGCGCCGCACGGCGACGACGATGCCGACCGGCACGGCGCCGAGAAAGCCGATCAGGCGCCAAGAAGCCCCGGCGCCCGAGCCCCGACCGGCACAGCGCTCAGAGCCCTCCGCGAAGTCGTCGTGATTCCCCCGCCGCCCAGGGGCGTGACGGCGACCGCCCCTCACACGTGTTCCATCACGATCACCCCCGTGGTGTCCGGCACGAGGGCGGTGAAGAGGTGCGGCGCGTCGCCCGGATAGGCCAGGTAGTCGCCGGGCGCCAGCTCGACCGGCTCGTCCACCGGCCCCGCCAGCGCCCGCCCCGCGCCGATCACCAGGTGCTCGACGGTGCCTGGCATGTGAGGCTCCGACCGCCGGGACTCGCCCGGTTGCGCCTCGATCCTGTAGAGATCGCGGCGCGCCCCTGGCGGGCTTGACGCCAGCAGCGTCGCGGTGTAGCTGGCCTGGCCGGAGTGCGCGGCCGGCCCTTCCCCCGCCCGGATCAGGCGTACGGCCGGGCGAGGCGGATCGACCAGCCGGCTGAACGGCACGCCGAGCGCGACGCCGAGCGCCCATAGCGTCTCCAGACTCGGGTTGCCGGTGCCGGATTCGAGCTGGGACAGCGTGGACTTGGCCAGGCCCGAGCGTTTCGCGAGCTCCGTCAGCGAAAGGCCGGCACGGTCACGCTCGCGCCTGATCGCCGCCGCTATCCGCTCGAAGGGAGGTTTGCCGTCGGTCACCGTTCGCTCCACAAGTTGTTCCGTTCGATTTGACGAACACCCGTTCGCGGTTCATTATAACGGCCAAACGTTCCGATTCAGCGAACAGGGGCAGCCTCATGCACGACCCGAACCGGCGAGTGGCCCGTCAGAGCCCGCGCGCCACCGCACCGGACCCGTCACGGCGCATGCAGAGCAGAGGCGCCCGCCGCGTCTCCCTGACAGGCGCGCCGGTCACTGCCGCCGGACGGCCAAGGGAGACGCACACACCTTTGCGCTCCACCCGTCGGCGAACGGAGCCACGCGCGCCCTCCCCCATCACCCCACGGCGAACGGACGCGCGCTCCCGAATCACCCCACGACGAACGGACGCGCCCTTCCCCATCACCCCACGGCGAACAGAGACGACAGCGTTCACCGCGCCGACGAGCACGGACAGAGCGGCCACGGCAGTGGCGACACCCACCAGGACCAGAGGCAAGGAGGCGGCAATGCCGAACCCGACGACGAGCGCCGAGGGAGCGGAGGCGGCCGAGGCGGCGCGCACGCGGGCTTCCGCACACACCCCCACCGTCCGCCAACCGGCCACCCGGCAGGACATGAGACATCTCGGCATCCTCGCGCACAGCACCGAAGGGGCGGCCCTCAGCTTCCTGTCCTTCTGCCAGGAGGGCTTCCGCCGCCTCGGCGAGCACGACCACCCGGACGTGACCCTCGACTACATCCCCTTCGGCCGCAGCATGCCCGCCTGGGACGCCGGCGACCACGACGCCGTCCGCAAGACCCTCGCCGTGAGCGTGGAGCGGCTGGCCCGCGCGGGCGCGGAGTTCTTCATCTGCCCCGACAACACCGCCCACCTCGCCCTCGGCCGGCCGGGCCCCGACCTCGCCCTGCCCGGCCTGCACATCGCGGAGGTGGTCGCCGACCAGGCCGTGCGGGACGGCCGCACACGCGTCGGGGTGCTCGGCACCTCCTACACCATGGAGGGCCCGGTCTACCCGCGCGCGCTCGGCTCCCGCGGGATCGCCGCGGTGGCGCCGGACCAGGAAGACCGCCGGGTGGTCAACGAGATCATCTTCACCGAGCTGGTCAACGGGGTGTTCAGCGCCGGCTCACGTGCCGCGTACGTCGAGGTCATCGAACGCCTGGCCGCCCGGGGCTGCGACGCCGTGGCCCTCGTCTGCACGGAGATCCCCCTGCTGATCAGGCCCGAGGACTCACCCCTGCCCACTCTCGACTCCACCCGCCTCCTGTCCACCGCCGCCTTTGACGTGGCGACCGGCCTGCGGCCGTTCCCCACCTGGCGAGGCGGCCCGCCCGCTCTCTCCTGAGCGCACGGCAGGCGCGTCACGACGCGCGGCCCGCCCACTCTCCCCTGGGCGCATGGCCGGTGCGGCACGGCGCGCGGCCGATCATTCGCCCACCGATCACGGAACCGCCGGCCCGGCCAGCATCCGGCCCTTGCAACTTCGTGGGGACCGGCTTACGATCCGGCTAATTGTTAGGAAACTTTCTTTATTGAAAGGTCCTCGACGTGCGCCGATTAGCCCCCCTCGTCATCGCCGTCCTCGTGAGCACCGTCCTGTGCTCGCTGCCCGCGCAGGCGGCAAGCCGCCTCATCGCCACGTTCTCCCTGTCCGGCACCACGGGCACCTTCGTGGTGAGCAACCCGGGCACGACCGCCGTCACCGGGTGGTCGCTCGTCTTCGAACTGCCCGCCGGGGTCACCGCCTCCACCCCCCACCATGCCACCATCAGGCAGAACGGCACCAAGGTGACCCTCACCCCCGCCTTCTACATCAATACCGTCCAGGCAGGCAGGAGCACCGAACCGTACAGTCCCCGGGTCACGCTCAGTTCCCCGGTCCAGCCGGTGAGCTGCCTGATCGACGGGGCTAACTGCGACGGCAGCGGCGGCGACCCGCCCGCCAAGCCGCCGGTCAGCGCCACATACGACGTCACCGGGACCTCGGCCAAGTTCGTGGTGGCCAACAACGGCACGGCTCCGCTCAACGGCTGGACGATCGTCTTCGACCTGCCGGCCGGCGTCACGGCGGGCAACGCGCAGCACGGCTCGCTCAGCCAGAGCGGCCGTGCGGTGACGTTGACGCCGGCGCACTACAACACGACCGTGAACGCGGGGGCAACCACCGAGCCCTACAGCCCCTCCTTCACGCTCAGCACCGCCAACGCCGAGCCGACGAGCTGCCGGATCAACGACGTCAACTGCGACGGCAGCCCTGACGCGCCTCCGGGCGCGCCGGGCGACCTGCGCTCCCCCGCCAGAACCACGAAGACCGTCACGCTGGCCTGGAATGCGGCCACGCCGGGCAGCCTGCCGATCGTCGGGTACGAGGTCTACAACGGCTCCTCACCGGCCGCCTCGGTGACCGGCACCACGGCCACGGTGTCGGGGTTGACGCCGTCGACCGCGTACACGTTCACCGTCAAGGCCAAAGACCGCAAGGGCACGTTGTCACCCGCGTCCTCGCCCCTGACGGTCACCACCCGCGACCCGGCCGACGACACGCAGCCGCCGACCGCGCCCGGCGACCTGCGCAGCACCGCGAAGACGTCGTCCAGCGTCACGCTGGCGTGGACGGCATCCTCCGACAACTCCGGCATAGCCAGCTACGACCTCTATAACGGCTCTTCAGTCGCCACCACCGTCACCGGCACCACGGCGGTCGTGTCCGGCCTGTCGCCTTCGACCGAATATTCGTTCACCGTGAAAGCACGCGACCTGTACGACAACGTCTCACCGGCCGGCGCGGCCGTGAAGGTGACCACGGCGGACATCGTCGAGACCGGCTACGCCCGCATCGGATATTTCGTGCAATGGGGCATCTACGGCCGCCAGTACTTCGTCCGCAACCTCGACACCACCGGCGCGGCGGCCAAGCTCACCCACATCAACTACGCCTTCGCCAACATCGACCCGCAGAACCTCACCTGCCTGCAAGGCGTCACGAAGGGCACCAGCCCCGACCCGCAGGACCCCAACCAGGGCGACGGGGCCGGCGACGCCGAGGCCGACTACGGCCGGCCGTTCAGCGCCGCGCAGTCGGTGGACGGCGTGGCCGACACGGGATGGGAGAAGCTGCGCGGCAACTTCAACCAGCTCAAGAAGCTCAAGGCCAAGCATCCGCACCTGAAGGTGCTGATCTCGCTGGGCGGCTGGACCTACTCCAAGTACTTCTCCGACGTGGCGGCCACGGACGCGGCGCGCAAGAAGTTCGTGGCGTCGTGCATCGACATCTACATCAAGGGCAACCTGCCCGCCTACAACGGCGCGGGCGGCCCGGGCACGGCGGCGGGCATCTTCGACGGCATCGACCTGGACTGGGAGTGGCCGGGCGCCGAGGGACACCCGGGCAACCACGTCAGCCCGGCCGACAAGGCGAACAACACGCTGCTGATCGCCGAGTTCCGCCGCCAGCTCGACGCGCTGACGGAGACCACCGGCAAGCGCTACCAGCTCACGGCGTTCACCCCCGCCGACCCGGCCAAGATCGAGGCCGGCTGGGACCTTCCCCAAGTCAACAGATATCTCGACATCTTCAACGTTCAGGGCTACGACTTCCACGGCGCGGGCAGCGACAACTCCTGGGAGCCGAACCGTACCGGCCACCAGGGCAACCTCTATCTCGACAAGGACAGCCCGTACAACCCGGACTTCAGCGTCGAGCGGGCCGTGGACGTCTACCTCCAGGCCGGCGTGCACCCTCGCAAGATCACCATCGGCCTGGCGTACTACGGCCGCGGCTGGCAGCAGGTCACCGACGGCGGCGCGTACGGCGAATGGCAAGCAGCGAACGGAGCCGCACCGGGCCAGTTCCAGGAGGAGGCCGGCACCCGCGGCTACAGCAACCTGCTGGCCATGGTCCCCGGCTGCACGGTCAGGCACGACGAGCAGGCGGTGGCCACCTACTGCTACACCGGTAACGGCGGGCAGTGGTGGACGTTCGACGACGCCTGGTCGATCGGCAAGAAGACGGCCTGGCTGCGCAGCAAGGGCTTACTCGGGGCGATGATCTGGGAGATGTCCGGCGACACCGGCACCTTGACCAACGCCCTCGACGCCGGCCTCCGCTGACCCCGACCACCGAGGGCCGCCACAACCCCAACGGAATCCCGACCACCGAGGCCGTGCCCCAGGCCCGAGCCCCGGTGAACCCAACACCGAGGCCGTCCCAGCCCCCGCTGACCCCCGGGAGCTGTGACGGCCTCAGCCTGCCGACAACCCCCGGAAACCGAGACAGCCCTGCCCTGCCGCAGCCCCCCAGGAGCGGAGACAGCCCAACCTGCCGGCGATCCTCAGGAGCCGAGCAGCCCAGCCGGCCGGCGACCTCCGGGAACCGAGCAGCCCAGCCTGCCGGCGACCTCCGGGAACCGAGACAGCCCTGCCCTGCCGCAGACCCCAGGAGCCGAGACAGCTCCAGCCAGCCGGTGGGGGTCTGCGTGTCGAATGCTCACCCGTGCGGCACCGTCGAGTTACTCTGCCCTCAACTTCAAGTCACAAGGTCTTGTCACCGTCGAGTCGTTGCCTCTCCCCACCAGAGGAGATCCATGTCCAGACGACTCGCCGCCCTCATCGCGACCGCCTCCGCCATCCTCGCCCTCCTCACCACTCCCGCCGAAGCCGCCACCGTCATCAACGTCGCCCACCGGGGCGCCTCCGCCTACGCTCCCGAGAACACGATCGCCGCCTTCGAGCTGGCCGCCTCCCAGGGCGCCGACATGTTCGAGCTCGACGTCCAGGAGACCAAGGACCACGAGCTGATCCTGATGCACGACACGACGCTGGCGCGTACCACTGACGTCGAGCAGGTCTTCCCCGGCCTGGCCCCGTGGAACGTCGGCGACCTCACGCTCGCGCAGGTTCGCGAGCTCGACGCCGGTTCGTGGTGGTCCGGCGAGTACGACGGCGAGGGCGTGCCCACGCTGGGCGAGGCGCTGCGCGCGATGAGCGGGTCCGGGCTGGGCCTGCTGCTGGAGGTCAAGGCGCCGCACCTGTACCCCGGGATCGAGACCCGGATCGCCGCCGAGTTGCGCCGCCATTCCTCCTGGCTCGCGCCGGGCCGGCTGGTGGTGCAGTCGTTCGACTGGGGGTGGGCGCGGAAGTTCGACCGCGTGCTGCCGCAGGTGCCGATCGGGCTGCTCGGCACGCCTTCGACCGGGGAGCTGCCGCAGTTGTCGAAGTTCGCCGACCAGATCAACCCGCCGTACGGCACGCTCACGGCCTCGTACGTCCGCCGCGTGCACTCCCTCGGCATGAAGGTCCTCACCTGGACCGTGAACGACTCGGACATCATGCGCCGCCTGCTCACGTACCGGGTGGACGGCATCATCACCAACAAACCCGACGTACTAAACGACGTGCTCAGCTCCTGAAACCCGGCGGGCCAAGCGAGGTGCTCAGTTCCTGAAACTCGACCTGCTAAGCGACCTGCTCAGCACCTGAGACCCGCGCGGCGAGCACGGCCAGCCGGATCCGGTTGGGTGCGCCGGTCTTGCGCATCAGGCTCGCCACATAGGTCTTGACCGTCGAAACTCCCAGGTACATTCGCTCGGCGATCTCCCGGTTCGACAGCCCCGCGCCGACCATGGCCAGCACCTCACGCTCGCGCGGGCTCAACTCGGACAGTCCCGGCGCCGGGTCGGTACGGGGCTCGCGCGCGCGTACGGCCTGCTCGACCAACCGCCTCAGCACCGCCTGCCCGAAGGGAGGCTCGCCCCCCGCGGCCCGGTGCAGTGCGGCGAGCAGGTCGGCCGGCGGGGAGTCCTTCACCAGGAACCCGAACGCGCCCGCGGCCAGCGCCGGATACAGATGATCGTCGTCGTCGAACGTGGTCAGCACCACGACCTTGCTGGACGGGCGGGCCGCCATGATGCGCTCGGTCGCGGTGATGCCGTCGACGCCCGGCATCCTCAGGTCCATGAGGATCACATCGGGCAGCGACTCGGCGGCCATCCGCACCGCCTCCCGCCCGTCCCCGGCCTCACCGACCACCTCGATCCCGGGGTCGGACTCGCAGAGCATGCGCAGCCCCACGCGGACGAGCTTCTGATCGTCAGCCAGCAACACCCGGATCACGAGGACACCTCCTGAGCCACCGCAGCTCCCTGGTGATCACCTGACATTCCTGCAGCGCCCCGGACACCGGGTATCCCCGAAACCGAAACACCCTCGTCGCCCGGCATCCCCGAAACACCTTCGCCACCCGGCATCCCTGCACCTCCCACGTCACCCGTCACCTCCGCAGCACCATCACAGCCGCTCGGCCCAGCCGCAGCGCCTTCGCCACGCGGCATCCCTGTACCTCCCATGTCACCCATCACCCCCGCAGCACCATCACAGCCGCTCGGCCCAGCCGCAACGCCGTCCCGCCTGCCCGAGCCGGCCACAGCGCCGTCGTGTCCGGCCAGCGGGGTCAGGGCGGTGTTTGTTCTGACCGGTTCCGCGGTGTCGGACGCGAGGGCCCGTTCTGGGGTGGCGCCTCCCGGAGGGAGTTCGGCGTACAACCGCCAGCCCTGCCCGGACGGCGGCGGGCCCGCTTCGAAACGGCCGCCGAACAGCTCGACCCGCTCGGCCATCCCGATCAGGCCATGCCCGAGCGCCGCGGACGCGCCGGCCGCGCCGCCCGCAGCCGGCCGATGGTCGTCGGCGGCGGTGGTTCCGCCATCGTCCACGATCTCCAGCCGCACCACGTCATCCGCCGCGACCTGCACCGACACCCGTACCTCAGCCCTCTCCCCCGCATGCTTGGCCGCGTTCGCCAGCCCTTCCTGCACCAGCCGCAGCACGGTCAGCCCGCGCACCGCGTCCAGGTCGGTCACCGCCGGGTCGATCGACGCCTCCACGGTGAGCCCGGTGGCGCGGACGCGGGCCATGGCCTCCTCCAGCGCCGTCGGCAGCGCCGCCCGATCGACCAGCGAGAAGAACGGCCCCCCGCCCACCTGCGCCGGATCGCGGAGCACCGCCACCAGCCGCCGCAGGTCCACCAGGGCCGCGCTGCCCGAGGCGTGCAGGTCGTCGAGCACCTGGGTCACCCGGGGGTCGGTGGCGGAGTCGGGCAGTACGTGCCGGGCGACCCCCACCCGCAACACCATGGACGACACGTGATGCGCCACGAGGTCGTGCAGTTCGCGGGCGATCGCCGTGCGCTCGGCGGCCCGCGCGGCGAGGGTGTCGGCGCGGCGCCGGCGTTCCTCGGCGTCGGCCCGCTCGCGCGCCTGGCGGGCGTTCTCGCTGATCAGCCGTACGTACGCGCCCAGCAGCAGCGGCACCCCCAGCAGGATGGACAGCCGGTAGAGGGTCGGCAGGACCTCGGCGGCAGGCGCCGACATGGCATGCAAAGTCAGGAAGAACGCCGACACGCCCGCCCCGTACGCCACCCGCCGCCCCCGCCCTCGCAGCGCCAGCTCGAACAGCGCCACCGCCACCATCGCCTTGAGCGGCACCCCCATGGTGGTACGCGCGACGTCACCCACCACGATCAGCGCCGACAGGGTGGCGGTCGCGGCCAGCGGCAGGCGGGCGCCGGCCAGGCAGACGCCCAGCCCGGCCAGCACCAGCGCCCAGTCCACGGCGCCGTCCGGCCGGTGCAGCAGAAGCAGGTCGCCCAGGGCCAGGACCGACAGACCCACGAGGCGCGCGGCGGCAGCCTGGTCGTCGAAGGCACGTTCCGTCCAGCAGGTGATCACATACCCGATGCTAGGCAGCCCGCCGACCGCTGTGGCTCCCCCAACTGGCCGGTACGGCTCCACCAGGTGGCCGCTGAAGTCGTCGAGAGGGATGCCGCGGGCACTGTCGTCGTCGGCGGAGCCGGGCCGGCAGACGGAAGTGACTGCCCTCATGCGCCGGAAGCGCCACCCTCAGCCTCCGGCAACAGGACCCGGCGCCTTCCTGAACCCGGCCGCCGTCGAAGCACGGAACCCACAGCTCTCGGAGACCATCGTCAGGCGGTGGGTCCCACCGGCGCCGTCCGCGGCCGGGCGCGGTCCCATGCCTGCCACCAGGCCCACCAGAACACCACCGCGTACCCGGCGAACAGGAACACCATCCCCGCGACCAGGGCCTGTTCCGGCAGCGCGGTCGCGACCCACAGGTAGTCGATCACGGCGACGTAGTCACGTTCGGCCCAGTGCCACACCACGTACACGATGAGCTGCAGCACCGGGCTCACCACGTACGCGGTCGCGGCGAGCGTCGCGAGCAGCCGGGCGTCGCCGCGCCGCGCCGCCAGCAGCCCGATGGCCGTCCACGCCACCACCTGCGTGGCGGCCACGCCGGAGACGGCGACCAGGACGTTCCCCCAGGGGTCCTGGGTGTGCCTGTTGTAGTCGATGCAACAGTCCAGCCCGACGATCATCTCGTCGTTGCCGATCAGCCACGCGACGGCCACCATGGCCAGCCGGTGGACCCCGTACAGCAGCGCACCGAACACCAGGGCCCGCACCGCGATTCGCCTCATGCCCGCGAGCATGACCGATCGGGGCGAGGTGATCCATCGTGCTGTCCGCTAGTGGACACGCTCATGAAGCCGGCCATCCCGCGCCGCCGCGCGGCCGGGTCAGTACAGCCAGATGGCGTTGCGGCGGTGCCGTGCGGGGAGGACGTCGAGATCATCGATCGCCTCGGCGGCGCGAGGGCCATCGGTTGGGGCGTTGACCGTCCGGCGGACGGCTCCGAGCCTGAGCCGCAGACGTTGGCGTGCCCGGCGCTCTTCGATGTCCGCCCACTCGGACACCGACCGGTCGCGCGGATCGGACCTGGCCCAGGAGTAGACCTCGACCTTGTGGCGGAGGAGCTGCGGACGTGGCCGGTGACCGGCCCGCCGTGCCTGCCGCAGGGATGCGGCGCTGTAACGGAGATCGACCACCGTCACCGATCGCCAAGGGCTTCCCCTGCCGAGAAGCGGACGGCCGAGGTGATGGGCAGTGCGGGACATGAGGCACCTGAGGCGTGGCAGCGCGCCGAGCCGATGGCCGCCCGGGGCCGCCATGAAGCCCGGACCGGTTCGGGGTGATGCAGGAGGGTGGTGAGGCGACTCGCCTCACCACCCCCTTGATCACCGCTATCCGTCAGCAGCCGGCGCAGAGTGCCGCCGCCGCGAGCTGGCCCGGAACGGCTAGCTGCAGCCGCTGGTCGAGCCGCAGCCCTCGCAGACGTAGCAGCTGCCGGCCGGGCGCATCTTCGTGCCGCAGGTCATGCAGAGCGGCGCGTCGGCCGTGAAGCGCTGGTGGCTCTCCAGCGTCAGCTCCTTGACCGCCGGCTGCTCCGCCTCCTTCGGCTGGGCCGCCTCGATGGGCGCCGACTGGGCCAGCGCCTCCCGGTCGACCGTCTCCTGCAGGGCCGCCGGGTCCTCGCCGCGCTGCTGCGCCGCCCGCTCGGCCGCCGAGAAGATCCCCAGCGCCGCCCGCTCCTCGTAGGGCAGGTGGTCCAGGGCCAGGCGGCGGAAGATGTAGTCCATCACCGACGTGGCCATCCGGATGTCGGGGTCGTCGGTCATGCCGGCCGGCTCGAAGCGCATGTTGACGAACTTGCTCATGTACGTCTCCAGCGGCACGCCGTACTGGAGCCCGATGGAGATCGCCACCGAGAACGCGTCCATGACGCCCGCCAGCGTCGAGCCCTGCTTGGACATCTTGAGGAAGACCTCGCCGAGCCCGTCGTCGGGGTAGGACGAGGCGGTCATGTAGCCCTTGGCGCCGCCCACGGTGAAGCGGGTGGTGGTGCTCGGCCGCTGGTTGGGCATGCGCCGCCGGGTCGGCCGGTTGACCTCGATGACCTTGACCTCGGGCTCCGTGGCCTCGCTCTCCTTGGCCTCCTGCTTCTTGGAGCCGTCGCCGGCCGACAGCGGCTGGCCCACCTTGCAGTTGTCGCGGTAGACGGCCAGCGCCTTGAGGCCGAGCTTCCAGCCCTCCATGTAGACCTGCTCGATGTCGTCGATCGTGGCCGACTCGGGCAGGTTGACCGTCTTGGAGATGGCCCCGGACAGGAACGGCTGCGTGGCCGCCATCATGCGCACGTGGCCCATCGGCGCGATCGCGCGCTCGCCCATCGCGCAGTCGAACACCTCGTAGTGCTCCTGGCGCAGGCCGGGGGCGTCGACGACGTGGCCGTGCTCGGCGATGTACTCGACGATGGCCTCGATCTGCTCCTGCTGGTAGCCGAGCTGCTTGAGCGCGCGCGGGATCGTCTGGTTGACGATCTGCATGGAGCCGCCGCCGACGAGCTTCTTGAACTTGACCAGCGCCAGGTCCGGCTCGATGCCGGTCGTGTCGCAGTCCATCATGAGGCCGATCGTGCCCGTGGGGGCCAGGAGGCTGGCCTGGGCGTTGCGGTAGCCGTTCTTCTCGCCCAGCTTCAGGCACTCCGCCCACTGGCGCGACGCCTCGGCGTGGATCTTGGCGTCCATGGAGCCGATCGTGCGCAGGTCGTCGTTGGCCGCGGCGTGCTTGCGCATGACCCGCTTGTGCGGCTCGGCGTTGCGGGCATAGCCGTCGTACGGGCCCACGACCCCGGCCAGCTCGGCGCTGCGCCGGTAGGACACACCGGTCATCAGGGACGTGATCGCCCCCGCGACCGCCCGGCCGCCGTCGGAGTCGTAGGCGTGGCCCGTGGCCATGAGCAGCGCGCCCAGGTTGGCGTAGCCGATGCCGAGCTGCCGGTAGGCGCGGGTCGTCTCGCCGATCTTCTCCGTCGGGAAGTCGGCGAAGGTGATCGAGATGTCCATCGCGGTGATGATCAGCTCGGTCAGCTTGACGAAGTCGGCGACGTTGAAGGTGTTGTCGTCCTTCAGGAACTTCAGCAGGTTGATGCTGGCCAGGTTGCAGGAGGAGTTGTCGAGGTGGACGTACTCGCTGCACGGGTTGCTGGCCGTGATCCGCCCCGTCTCCGGGGTGGTGTGCCAGTCGTTGATCGTGTCGTCGTACTGCACGCCGGGGTCGGCGCACTCCCACGCGGCCTTGGCCATCTTGCGGAACAGGTCCTTGGCGTCGACCTTCTCGATGACCTCGCCCGTCAGGCGGGCGCGCAGCCCGAACTCGCCGCCCTTCTCCACCGCGCGCATGAACTCGTCGGAGACGCGGACGGAGTTGTTGGCGTTCTGGTACTGGACGGAGACGATGTCCTTGCCGCCCAGGTCCATGTCGAACCCGGCGTCACGCAGCGCGCGGATCTTGTCCTCTTCGCGCGCCTTGGTCTCGATGAACTCCTCGATGTCGGGGTGGTCGACGTCGAGCACGACCATCTTGGCCGCCCGCCGGGTCGCCCCGCCCGACTTGATCGTCCCCGCGCTCGCGTCGGCGCCGCGCATGAAGGAGACCGGCCCGCTGGCCGTGCCGCCGCTGGACAGCAGCTCCTTCGACGAACGGATCCTGGACAGGTTGACCCCCGACCCGGAACCGCCCTTGAAGATCACGCCCTCTTCCTTGTACCACTCCAGGATCGACTCCATCTGGTCGTCCACGGAGAGGATGAAGCACGCGCTCACCTGCTGCGGCGACTTGGTGCCCACGTTGAACCACACCGGCGAGTTGAACGCGAACACCTGGTGCGCCAGCGCGTGCTTCAGCTCGTGGTCGAAGATCTCGGCGTCCTCGTCGCTGGCGAAATAGCCGTGCTCGATCCCCGTCTTGGTGTAGACGCCGACCACCCGGTCGATCAACTGCTTCAGGCTCCACTCACGCTGCGGGGTGCCCACGGCGCCGCGGAAGTATTTGGTGGTCACGATGTTGGCCGCGTTGACCGACCAGAACTCGGGGAACTCGACGCCCCGCTGCTCAAAGTTGACCGACCCGTCGCGCCAGTTCGTCATGACGACGTCGCGGCGCTCCCACTGGATCTCGTCATACGGATGCACACCGGGCTTAGTGAAGATCCGCTTCATCTTCAGTCCCTTACGCGGACGCTTGCCCCCACGTGCCACTGAACCGCTGGCCGTCTCCGTCATGACTCCCCCTTCTCCGCCTTCAACTGTTTGATCTCGGCCTCGAAGTCCGCCAGGCTCTCGAAACCGCGATATACCGATGCGAACCGCAGGTAGGCGACCTCGTCCAGCTCCCGCAGCGGGCCCAGGATGGCCAGCCCGACCTCGTTGGAGGGGATCTCGGCCGCGCCCTTCGCCCTGATGGCCTCCTCCACCCGCTGCCCGAGCTGCGCCAGCGAATCCTCGCTGACCGGCCGGCCCTGGCACGCGCGCCGCACGCCCGCGACGACCTTGTCCCGTGAGAACGGTTCGGTCACCCCGCTGCGCTTGCTCACCATGAGCAGTACGGTCTCCTGCGTGGTGAACCTGCGCCCGCACTCGGGACAGGTGCGACGGCGCCGGATGGCCGCACCGTCGTCCGTGGAGCGACTGTCGATGACCCTGGTGTCAGGGTGGCGACAGAACGGACAGTGCACGCTTTCGCCTCCAAGAACCTGTGGCCACCACACGCGCCCATACCGCCCTGACGGGACGCTCGCGCACACTCCATGGCAATCCATGGAGCGGTCACGGAAACACAAGGTGTGGTGAACTACATCGGTGTAACTACTAGATGTTGTGGTCCAACCGTAGAAGCGAGCGACCATGAACGCAAGTTGAGACGTGCTCTCCTGCCGAAGTCGCTGATCAGCCTGCCCCTTCCCACCGGTCCCCGGCGTGTCGCCGCGAATCGCTGATCTTCTCGCAGGTAGAAGCGTCACATCGGTTGTGTACGAGCTCGCTCGTGAACAAACCTCACAAAGGTACCCGAGGACACAGCCACCCCTCCTCGCCCCTTCCATGACGCCCCCTGCGCCACCGGGCACGGCACCAGGAGCGTGACCGAATTCACCCGGCGAGCCGACACCGGACCAACCCGAGGAGGCCGTCCTTTTCCGGACGCCCCTGCCGCCTGGAGACCCTGGGGTCCGGATGAGGAGTCGCTCCAGTGAGGCGGGAGACGCCACACCGAAGCGCGGCTGGCCCCAGAGAGGTCGTCCCCGCCCCTCGGAGGAGACGCACCGTGAGACACCCAATCCCCGCGGGAACGTTCCGATCCGGTGGAGGAAGGCCGCACAGAAACGCCCGGCCCAAGGGCGGGCAACCCGGCCCCTGGAGGAGGGGGCCCCGGGTCACGTCCACGGACGTGGTGTATGAATCGGTCTTCGAGTGATCCTGTTTCTGCAGGTTAAGCGGTAAGTGTCTGCGGGAGTGGGTTCGGGGTCGG